>JBLXGF010000003.1:0-407638 GCA_048261205.1 Hoeflea sp. | reverse complement strand
TCTGGCTCTGGCTCTGGCTCTGGCTCTGGCTCTGGCTCTGGCTCTGGCTCTGGCTCTGGCTCTGGCTCTGGCTCTGGAATAGAGTTTTCTTTTGGGATTTTAGCAAGGTCGGAAGGTCGATCTTGTGATTCAGTCTCGACATTAAGAACGGCAACTAATTCTTGAAATTCTCCGTTTTGCCAATCTCGGTAAATATCTCGGAATAGATAAACAGTGCCCAGAACTGTGATCACAGCAATACAGGCTGCTACAACTGGTCGGTCCTTTTGTTTCGAGAACAATGCTCCGCCAGTGAAAATGGCCAGCAAAGGAAGGAGAATATCGAGCAGAGCAAGAACAACGGATTGCACAGGCTATCCGATCTTCGTGTAAGGTGAACGTACCAATTGAATTTTCATAAATGTATATCGTGTTGCCCTAGTACGAAAGTGAGACTACCTGCCTGCCGATCTATAGACAAGTTCCTGCGGACAGATGTGAATTGAAATACAATGACAGCAAGGCCGCTATTGGAATAGATTCCAGCATTGGTGACTCTGGGCCCCAAGCGGTCGTTCGCTTCGGCGGTCACGAACGTCCGCTCCGGGCCGAAAGCTCCGGTGCATGCGGTGTCAGCTAATGTCCGCTTTGTCGCCTTGGCATTAGAAAACCTGACTGACAGTTTCCGGCTCCAAAGCCGATCTTGAGCACCGTTCAAGGGGGTGATGGCTTCGCGCTTCCAATTTCGACCGTTTACGACTTTCGACACAACTACCGAAAGCAGCAATTCGCCGCACTTCGCACCAAGGTCCTTAAGGGGCTGACGCCCACTATCCGCCGCAGGTGCCCCTTACGGGTGCAACCGTCAGACAGGCCGCCGCCGCGATGCCCGACATCAGGGGCGGCGCTCCCTACGGGAGTAGGCCGTGCAGCCACAGGGGCCGTCGAAGCCGGTGATATTCATGACCGTGGTCTTTTCTCATTTTTGTGGTGGCAGGAGGGCAGCCGTGCCGGTCGCCCTCTAGAACGGCAGGCGGCGGGCCGCACTTCGGACGTCGGCACGGGTAAGTCCGATGTCGTCGAGCATGTAATCCGGGAGCTCCTGCAAGTGCCGGTAGTCGCGGCGGTTGCGAAGATGCTGACAGACCGATCGTGCGATGCGCTGAATCGTACCGACGGCCAGGGCCGTCATGCGAATGCTCGCATCCGTGCCGCTCTCGGGCACATCGTAGGGAGAGTATGTCATGTTCTTGTTTCCTTTGTGTTGGGTACTGGAGGAAGGCTTCGGGCTCTCAGCCCAGATCGGCAGCCTATGGCCCCATCCGCGCACGCAAGTCCCAGATGCGGTGTGAGACCGTAGGTATTGTTGTTCGGGGTGTTCGCGTCCGCTGCGGTGCTCCGGTCAGGCTCCGGTCAGATTTCGAGCTGCCGCCGGATAATCGGTCTGACGCGGGTCCGTCCCGTCTCCTTCCGGCGCAAGGCGTCCGAAATGGATGAAGACCTGCGCATCCTCGCGAGGCAGCGCCTGCATGGTCTGATCGATCGCCACCTCCGCATCGACGTTGTCCGACTTAGGTGCCGACGACGTGCGGGCGCCGTCCATGCCCTGTACCTCGGCGGCCTCGCCCTCGCCGTGTGCTGGCGAGAGCACCTGTATGGCGTTCTCCAGGGTTGGTTCGAACCTCAGCAGGTGGTCATGCCCGCGACCGCTCAGAAACTTCTTGATCGTGCTGGACATTCCGCAGAGCCGTATCGCGTGCCCGGCGGCTTGCTGAAGCTTGGCGGCGACGACGAGACCGCCCATCCCTGCGCTGGTCAGTCGGACGACCCCGGACAGGTCAATGACGAGATCCGCGTGGGCATCTCCGACTGCCTCGACGAGTGCATCGTAGAATGAACCGGCGGAATAGAGATCAATCCGGCCGGAGACGGCGAGGATCCGAATATCGCCATGCGTGCTGCTTGAGATTTGCATTGGAATAGTACCTGTTTGTTGCGAGACGCAAAGTGGCAGGCGAGGGCCTCCGCCATGGGCTCTGATTTCATTGGAATTCAGGGATGCAGGCCCGCATGCGTGTGATCTGGCGGCGACCAGCAGGGCTCGGGTGGCAACAGGTCTGGTCTGGTTCATCTTTCTGCTCCATGATCGCGGGATGCAGCTTCCTTCGGGTTGCTGCTGTTGGCGCTGAATTGCGCCCTGACCGTTGTTGCCATCGTTGTGCAGCCCATGGTTACGGCGCGCCCCGACCGTTGTTTTTGATTTTTTTCGGAGCCACGCATGCAAAAAGATCTTCAGATCTCACTATTGGGCGAAATGCGCGTTACGTTGGATGGAAGCGAAGTCGCACTGCCTGCATCGAAAAAGTCTCGGGCCCTGCTGGCTTTCCTTGTGGCCACCGATCGTCCGCACCGACGCGAGCGCCTCTGCGAGCTGTTCTGGGATCTGCCCGACGATCCGAAGGCAGCCTTGCGGTGGGCGCTGAGTAAGCTGCGCGGCGCGGGCGGCGCGGCGGAAGACTCGCGCATCGTCGCGGATCGGGAGCGCGTCCATTTCGACACCGAAAGCGTGGAGGTGGACATAAGGACGATCTACGTGCAGCTGCGCGACGTCGACGGCACGCCGAGCATTGATCAGCTGACAGCGATGGCGGAGCGGCTCGACCGGGTCTTTCTCGATGGTCTGGACGGGGCCGGCAGCAAGGCGTTCGATGCGTGGCTCACGTCCGAGCGCGAGGATATTCGTCTTGCGTATGTCGCTGTCCTTGAGCGACTGGCCCTGCATCCCGACATAGCGCCGATGGCTGCCCGGAAATGGCGACGCCTTTGGCAGGAAGCGGATCCTCCGGCGATCATTACCCAAGACAGCCGCGCCGCAGCGGGTGCAGGCGACCAGGAAGCCTCGCCTCAGGATCGGGGGCAAGAGGAGGTCGTACCGGTTCGAACCGCGGCCCAGGCGGAACAAGGGATCGCGCGGCGCAAGACCGCATCACTGCGCGCCCAGCGGATCGGCTTCTGTGAGGTTCGGGACGGTGCGAAGATCGCCTATGCAACGCTCGGGGACGGTCCACCGCTGCTTAAGGCAGCGAACTGGCTTACCCATCTCGAGTTCGACTGGGACAGCCCAATCTGGGGCCGCAGCTTCGCCGAGATCGCTCAAAGCCGCACTTTCATCCGCTACGACGAGCGCGGATGCGGCCTGTCGGATTGGGACGTCGCCGACCTGAGCTTCGCGGCTTTCGTCGAGGATCTCGAAGTTGTCGCCGACAAGCTGGGGCTTGATCGTTTTCCTCTGCTAGGGATCTCGCAAGGCGCGTCGGTCTCGATCGAATATGCCGTGCGCCATCCCGAACGGGTGTCGGGGCTGATCCTGATCGGTGGCTATGCTGCCGGATGGCGGCATTTGGCCGATCCCGAGGAGCAGGCGCGGCGCGAGGCTGTTCTGACCCTGACCGAACTAGGCTGGGGCACCGACAATGCGGCCTACCGGCATATCTTCAGCCAAACCTTCATGCCCGAGGCGACGCGAGAACAGCTGGACTGGTTCGATGCATTCCAGCGCCAGACCACTTCGCCCCGCAACGCGGCCCGGTTTCAAGACGCGTTCGGTCGTATTGACGTGCGCCACCGGCTCGCGCAGGTCAAGGCGCCCACGATCGTGCTGCATTCAAGACACGACCAACGGATCCCGATCGACATCGGCCGGGCCGTGGCATCGGGAATCCCGAATGCCCAGTTCGTGCCACTCGAAAGCCGCAATCACATCTTGGTGGAAGGCGAACCCGCCTGGAAGGTCTGCGTCGACGCCATAACTCAATTCCTCGACGAAAATGGGATATGACCGGACGATGGGGCGGTTGAGGCCGCTGCATAGCCTGCCCCCTTATGGTCATGTCTGCTTCACCAACTTCGGTCCCAAAAGTTTCCTGACAGGTTACGGCCCCATTGCTGTCGTTGATCGAAGACAGGGAAACAGGCCGCCGGAGGTGATCGCATAACGTGCTCTACGGAACCTAATCGGGGCTCATTGCACGAAAATAGGGAAGAAGGCGTCTACAAATCTAGGGGCTTTTCACAGCAAAACAATCGAACCAGAGCCTCCAATACTCAAGCCGCTCTGATGTCCCATTTTATCTGACGACGGACACCACCTGAAGCTCCGCCTGAGCTGGCGGTCCCAAAACCTCGCAAGGCTGAATCATGACCAAACTGGGTTCCTTCCTGCCGTTCGCTGAGGAGGGCACGAAGGCCTGTTTCGGGCCAAAAGCGTCGGCGCATGCGGTGTGTGCTAATGTCCGCTTTGTCACTCGGGCATCAGAAAACCCGCCAGTCCGCCTTCAGCCCCTTTTGCAGAGCTCCTTTACCCGACCAAATGCTGCACCCCGCACCTGCCGCATTCCTGACATTCGGCAGTCACGCAGCATTAGTGCTGGATGAATGCCAGCATAACGGGGAGCAGGTCACTCCATTCTTGACGGAGTCCCTCCCCCGCCCGACGTTGCCATATATATCGGCGAGCAATCCCAGGTCCAGACGTGTCAAGGTACAGCCGGCCGCTCATCACAGCATTGGCTGCGAAGAGATCAGGCGGCCAAGGCTCTTGTCCCTCTTGTCTCGGCCGCATGGGCTTCCAGCAGATCGCCGGAGCGTTTCGACAGTTCGGAGTTGAGGGCCTGGATTTCGGTCAGGCCTTCACTCAGACTCTGCTGGAACGAATCAAGGTCGGTGATCAGGTCGTTCAAAACGCTGCTGCTCAATCGCCCGGCTTCGACCTTGCCCATGATGCGAACGGCGGCAAGACCGGAGGTCAAACGCTTTATCTCATCCATTCCCTCGGCAAAGGCTCCAAGTTCCTGTTGAACACTCACCAGGTTCTCCAAGTTTGTCAGAGCTTTGGCAGAGTAGAGCGCGCGCTGTCGGTTCAGGTGCTCCATTTCGTTGACATGATCGATCTCCGAGGCTTCACCTTCCTTGGCGAAGGCGTTGGCAATTTCTTCCTGCATATTGGATGTCGCAAGCAGGAAAGCACCTTCGCGAATCGTATCTGAGACCTGCTTTGCGGCGTCCAAGAAACCGCCAAGCGCCAACCGAATTTCCTCCGCCAGCAGGCTGTAATTGTTCGAGATCCTGCCAATCGCCGCTCCATCTTTCCCGAGTTGCCCGGCCTGGATGATGAGATTGAGAGGAACAAAGCGGAAGTCGTGATATGTTCCGGCGACAGCAGTGGCAGTCTCCAGCAGTTTTTCGGACGCAAGCACGAGATCCTGAAACAGGCTGATTGTGCGCTGAGGCTCAATCTCAAGCACTTTGTCACGGGCAAGCATCTCGGAAATGAGGGCCTTTGTCATAAAGATCTCATAGTCTCTAAATCCGAGTTCGTTCAACCGCTTCAGCAGCACTTCGGCGCTTCTTGCGGGAGTCAGTTCCTCGTCTTTTTCGGCTTGGAGCAGGGTGCGGTATTCCTGCTGAACCCTGGCAAACAGCGCGCTGCTGGGCTTGAGCCGCACCGAGAGGTAGCCATCTTCGATCGGCGTCACAATGGCGAAGACCCAGTAATAGCAGCCATCCTTGGCCCGATTCTTGACATAAGCGCCTACCGGCAATCCCTTGCGGATCCGGTCCCAAAGCAGCCAGAAGACGGCTCTCGGCATATCCGGATGACGAATGATGTTGTGCGGCTTTTCGAGGAGCTCATCCCACTCAAATCGACTGACGCGCTGGAAGACAGTGTTGCCCGATGTGATTTTTCCACGGCTGTCGGTGCGGGAAAAAAACAACTCGTCAAATCCAAAAGGAGACTCATGCTCAGTGGATATTTGCGGAGCTTTCGAAATCTTGGCAACCATCAGAACACCTGCATATTCACTACCGAATTGAACCACAAAAGGACCCATCCAGCCTGATCGAGTTAAACACGCAAGCCTTTTCAGATAATAATATCCATTCTCTTAACCGAGATCCCCAGATGGTTTTTTTCACAGTGTGCTGTGACCATTTGGCAAATGGTATGACCAAACGCACCCAATCCGACGCGATCAATGGTTACCCGCGCTCGACGAGCTGATGACCAGCATCGCGAACTGAGAAGAGAAGCCATGCAGCTGTGGAACCAAATCGCACGCCTGCAGGCCGCATAAGCTTAAGCCGTGCACAACACTTTTGAACGGTGCCGGTTAACTCTACGGTGCCGGTGGGCTTGATCGAGTCTCGATGCTAAGCCTCGGCAGCCATTGACGCCCGTTGTTCCTTAAGCAGTTGAAGGGCAACGATGCAGGCATTCTCTACATGCTGGGACGCAATTCTGGCGGCTTCGTCCGCATCGCGTTTTTCAAGTGCTTTTGCCAGGGCATCGATTTCGGCGAGACTCTGGTCGATGCGCTCAGGATGCATCAGCGAGGTCGCGCGCAGGATGTTGATTCGCGAAAACAGACTCTGAAGCACTTCCTGGGCAAGATTGTTGCCGCAGTTTCCAAGCATGATGTTGTAAAGGCGGCTCTTGGCTTCCAGCACCTCCGATTTGTCGCCGGACAGGGCATGGCTGCGCAGCGCCTTGGCACCCTTGGAGAATTGGCTGATGGCGTCATCGGAACCGTTCAGGGCAAATTCCCGCGCGGCAAATCCTTCAAGCACTCCACGCAGCGCGTAGAGTTCCTTCGCCTCCTCCAGCGAGATAACGGCAACCACGGGCCCCTTGTGCGGCACGATCTCGAGCAGCTTTTCGGCTTCCAGCTTGCGCAGCGCCTCCCTGAGCGATGTGCGGCTTACGCCAAGTTCCTCGCACAGTTCTCGTTCGATAAGCCTGGCCCCCGGCTTATACCTGCCGGAAGTGATCGCCTGGCGAACGGCATTCTCGATCTGCCGGCGCAATGTGTCAGGTTGCAGTGCTGTACCACGTGAACTCATCAAGCCATCCCGTATTACATTATGACTATCTGTCATTAGCACTAAACACCCGCATCCAACAAGCCAGCATCAAGCTTGCCGGCGCACCTTCTCGACGCTCATGCCCCTTACGGTTGATGATCAATCCGCAATACTGTTCCGCAAACGGCTTGGCCAACCATCCGCAGATTGCTGCAGGCTGTTATCGAGCAAGCCACCTATTCGGCGGCGGTTGGATAATCGGTTTCCGCGACCTCCTCCAACCACTCTGTCTTGCCGAGCGAAATGGCAGTGTGCAGCAGAAAGCTGTCTTCAGCCGCTCCGTGCCAGTGCTTTTCATCTTTGGCGATCCAAACAGTGTCGCCGGCCTTGAGTTCCTGCGCCGCCTCACCTTCCATGCAAACCCACCCCTTGCCGGCCGTGACGGTCAGTATCTGCCCAGTTTCATGCGTGTGCCAATAGGTACGCGCACCGGGCGAGAAGAAGACGTTGTTGATCACAACGCCATCCGTTGACGGCATCACCGGATCGGCATGTACCGTTCCCGTGAAAGTTGCGGATTTGAGTTGAGATGGAGTGCCGGCCTGGCGGCCGTGAAAAATCATCATATCGTCAGTCCTTTTCGTGGAGCCTGATTTTGCCGGAGACGTCGCCAATGGCATCGACGACGCGATTGCTGATCACATCACCATAGCCGAGCGCCGTCGCAAGACCGAAGCTTGCCATCGGCCCGGACGCGTTCAGCGAAACAACGCCCAGTTCGTGGAGCAGATCACAATAGAGCAGCACGTCCTTGGTCATCAGCTTGGATGTAAGCCCGCCTTCCAGATAATCACCGTCGACGATTTTCGGGAACCGGTTCAAAGTCGCGAAATTCACACCGCTGCTGGCATTGAGAACTTCAAGAAGGCGATGGAGGTCGAGCCCCGCTTTCCTTCCAGCAATCATGACTTCGGCCGTTGCCGCTAGGCTGACCGCATTGAGAAAGTTGTTCAGCAGCTTGGCTGTGTGTCCCGAACCGCTTTCACCCATCAAGATGACCTTCTTGGCGATCAACGCGAAGACGGGGTCAAGCCGGTCAATCGCGCTCGGATCACCGCCGACCATCAGGGTGAGTGCCCCCTTTTCCGCCGCCGCCGCGCCGCCGGATATGCCGGCATCGACATAAAAAGCGCCATTATCCGCAAATTTCGCCGCAATCCGCCGCGTCGAGGCCGCCGATGCCGTGCTCATATCGGCAACGACCTGCCCGGCGCGGACATGGCTCAGCAACCCGCCCTCACCTTCCACCACCTTCTCAATCACCGTGCTATCAGGCAGGGAGAGAAAAATGACATCGGCTTGCTCCATGATCTGACTGGTGGAGGATACAGGCACGGCGCCGAAACGCTCCGCAGCGGTCTCATCCTTGTCAAACCCAAGCACCTTGATGCCACCCGCCACAATACAGCGGGTCATCCGACCGCCCATGTTTCCAAGCCCGATGAACCCTATCTTATCCATTGACATTGTGTACTGCACCTTGCTGAGCGTATCCGCTTTTCCCTGGGGCAACGGATTTTCCCCTGCGGCCCGCAACGACCTCAAATGATTGACGGCTGAGCGCTTGGATCTACCCGGTTGGCGTCGCCTTACCGTTCTGCTCCGACTCCCAGTCGCGCAAAACCGTGCTGGCCGTTCTGAAGGCTGAAAGCGCGGCCGGTGCGCCGCAATAGACCATGGCTTGCAACAAAATGGCCTGAATCTCATCGGGCGTTACACCATTGTTGAGAGCGCCCCTGACGTGAACGGCAAGTTCATGCTGCTGGTTCATCGCGGTCAGCATCGCAAGGTTCAGCATACTGCGGGTGCGGAACGGGAGAGTTTCATCTCCCCACACCTCTCCCCAGCAGTATTCGGTCACAAGCCTCTGGGCCGGGCGGTTGAACTGATCCGCCTTTTCCCATGACTTTTCCACATGAGAAGCACCCAGCACCGCCTTGCGGTTCAGGAATCCCTTTTCAAACATTTCGCTTTCACTGGGCATGACATCCATTCTCCTCCGCTCTGCGCGGTCGTCCAAATCCCACATTACAAAGGGCAAAACCTATTGCCCGGCGCCGTATCCGATCATCGCTTTCGTCTCCAGGTATTCGCGCAAGCCCGCCTCGCCCCATTCGCGCCCGTTGCCGGACCGGCCGAAGCCACCGAAGGGGGCTGCAAAGTCCGGAGGTGGATAATTTATATGAACCTGGCCGCCGTTAAGACGCCTTGCGAGCCCACGCGCGCGATCCGGATTGGAAGACTGAACATAAGCGGCCAGCCCATATGAGGTGCCGTTGGCGATAGCCACAGCCTCGTCGTCGCTGTCATACGGAATGATGGCGAGTACCGGACCGAAGATCTCTTCCTTCGCGACAGTCATATCGGGCGTGACATCGCTAAAGACGGTGGGCCGCACGAAATAGCCTTTTTCCAGGCCCTCGGGACGACCGGGGCCGCCGGTCACCAGAGCGGCGCCTTCCTCTATGCCCCGGCGGATGAAATCCTGGACGCGCATGAACTGGCTTTCATTCACCAAGGGGCCGAGTTGCGTATCTTCGCGGTCTGTCGGCCCCACCCGATAGGTCTGTGCAGCCTCAGCGGCTATCGACGCGGCTTCCGCCATCATTTTGCGCGGCACCAGCATGCGTGTCGGGATCGAACAGGACTGACCGGAATTTGTGAAGCAGCCGGACACCCCCCGGCGCACGGCATCGTCAAGCTTGACATCGTCGAGCAGAATATTGGCCGACTTGCCGCCGAGTTCCTGGGCCACGCGCTTGACAGTGGCCGCTGCCGCACGCGCAACCTCGATTCCGGCACGGGTCGAGCCGGTAAAGGACACCATATCGATATCCTCGTGGCTTGCGATCGCTGCGCCGACCTCCGGGCCGCCGCCATTCACAAGGTTGAATACGCCCGGCGGCACACCGGCTTCATCCATCACCTCCGCGATCAGCAGCGCGCTCACCGCCGAATATTCGCTGGGCTTCAAGACCATCGTACAGCCCGCGGCAAGCGCCGGCGCGACCTTGACGATCACCTGGTTCACAGGCCAGTTCCAGGGCGTGATCAGGCCGCAGACGCCCACCGGCTCATAGCGCAGCCGCGTACTGCCCCGGTCTTCCTCAAAGCTGAAATGTTCGAGCACGTCCAGCAGCACATTGACGTGGAGGGGAACCCGGGGCGCCTGCCCTTTTTTCGCAAACGCGATAGGCGATCCCATCTCCAGCCGCATCGCCTCTGCAAATTCGTCGAAGCGCCGCGTGAAGACGTCAAGTATCCTTCGCAGAAGCTGCTTCCGCTCATCTACCGAGGTCCCGGCATAAGCAGTGAAAGCACGCCGCGCCGCAATGACGGCGCGGTTCACATCTTCCCTGCCCCCGAGCGCCAGCCGGCCGTGGATCTCCTCGGTTCCCGGATCCACAAGGTCCATCCATGCCGGATTCACCGGATCGACCCACATGCCGTCAATATAGAACTTGGCGTAATCCCTCATCACGGGTCTTCCGAAAGGAAGCGATACATTTCGGTGTGATCGGTTGCGGGCGAAACTCCTTCGGCAATCCGATGCCAGGTATCAATACCGGACGTCCCGAAGCTCAGGGGGTAACCGACCGATTCGGCAAGCTTCCCGGCAATCGAAAGGTCCTTGTCCATCAGCTTGAGCGAAAAGCCGGATCCGAAGGTGCCCGAAAGCATGAACTGCTTGACCTTGTTTTCAGAGGTATTGCTTCGACCGCTCGAGGCGTTCAGCACGTCAGTCATGACATCTTCCGCGATGCCGAACCGTTTCGCGACATGCAGCGCCTCGACAGTAACCATCAACCCGCAGGCCGAGACGAGGTTGTTGAGAGCCTTGGCGGCGTGACCGGATCCCGCAGGCCCGATGAACAGGATGGACTGCCCCATGGCTTCCAGGATCGGACGCGCAGCATCCATATGCGCCTCCGTCCCTCCCACCAGTATCGCCAGCGTACCGTTTTCGGCCCGTTTGACGCCACCTGAAACAGGAGCATCGAGATAGTGAAGACCGCGCGCGGCGAGCGTATCTCCAAGCTCGCGCGAGCGCACCGGCTCCGAAGAGCTCATGTCAATTACCAGTGCACCAGGCTTAAGCAAACCGGCCCATCCGGCTTCCAGCAGAACCGATTCCACGATGGATGAATTCGGAAGCATGGTGATCAGCACATCCAGTTCACGTGCCGACGCCTGCGTCAAAGGTTCCGCCGAAAGCTTCGTGCACATTTCGCTGACACGCTCCGGGTCTGCGTCGGCCACATACAGTGTGTGGCCGGCTCCCTTGAGGCATGCGCACATCGGCGCCCCCATCATGCCAAGCCCGATGAAGCCGATTTTGTGAGCACTCATGACACGTTTTCCTGACGAACCGCGGACCAAAACTGCATTTCCGATACGCCCTCCCTGGCTGAATTTTACCGCAAGGCCGAAAAATCGGTGGGTGTGAGAAAGCTGTTCTCGACCCGGGCGACGATTGGTGCATTTCGTTCAGTCTCAGCACGCGCGGCAGCCCAGTCCGGGTCCGACTGGAATGCATTCCAGCGCTGTTCGCGCTCCGCCATGCTCCCCCATTTCAGCAGATAGGTCAGGGCATGGTTGTCGGGACCGACAGCGGTGGTCCAGAAACCGATCTGCTGGATGCCGTACTTATCGAAGAAGCCGAGCGTCGTTGACCTGAAACGCTCCAGAAGAGCCGGAAGGCGCGTCGGCGCACAATAGTAAATCCGGAGCTCCACAATCATTCGACGAATCCTTCTTTTGTCATGGTCGTAAGCCTAATTTTAATACGACATTCTGTCAATAATACAATTTCTGTTTTCGCTCTTCCAACGATGAATCTAGCTGCTTGGCGCTTGCTCATCCTCGTCAAGCTTGACCGCGAAACTGGCGGTGTGGGCGCTGAACGCCGGATAGCGGTTCATCACATCGGGATCGTGTCCGGGGACAATGTGACTGTCCTTTCCGGCCAGTTGCTTAAGCCGGGAATATCCCATGACGGTATCGGAAACGCTGTCGCAGGTCGGAAACACCCGGCCCGACTGAAAGTGCTCGTAAAGATGGCTGGCGTCTGATGCGAGCACCACGGGACCGCGCTTCGTCTCAACTCTCACACACTGCAAGCCACGCGAGTGGCCACCGACATGATGAACGGTAATGCCTGGAAAAAGCTCTCGATCGCCCATGCAGAACGATACCTTGCCGGCATAGATGCGCCGAACCATTCCGGCGACATCGTCTACCTCATACGGATGGTTGAGAAAATGGTGACACATGCAAGGGCCTGTGGCGTAGCGCATCTCGCTTTCCTGCATGTAGAAACAGGCATTCGGAAACAGATCGTTGTTGCCGGCGTGGTCATAATGCATGTGCGTGGTGATCACGTGTTCGACCGCGTCGAATTCGACGCCGACGGCCGACAGGGCGGTATGAACCGGGGTTATGAGTTCGCGCCCGCGACGCGCGCCGGAGCCCGAATTGAACCCGGTGTCGACCACAATCGTGCGCGCCTCGTTGCGGATCACCCAGACATAATAGTCGATCGGCATCGAATGATCGTGGGCATCACCGCCCATGAAGTTCTGCGACGCGGGACGATCATTGCGCGCGTATTTCAATGCCAGGATTTCGTATCTGTCGGTCATGCTGCTCTCGCCTCAACGATTCAAATTGCCCGTCCCGAAAACGGGAAGGTGCGTCCGGCGATCACCCGACCGCCGGACGCCCGATGTTACTTCTTCGGCCAGACCGGCGTCGACAGCGCCAGGTCTTCCGGGAACACGGTGACCGGAACGCCATCCTGCCACTGGATGACTGTCAGGCTCGCGCCTTCGCGACGGCCCTTGTCATCGAAGCTCAGCGTACCGCCGGGATAATATTTGGCCGGGCCAGCATCGAGTTCGCGCAAGGCATCGCCAAGGGCTACGCGATCGCGGCTGCAGCTCTTTTCGAGAGCTTCCTTGAACAGCCAGATATCGCCATAGGTCGAAACGGCGTTCTGGGTCATCCACGGTTCGCCGTAGACGTCGTTCAGCCGCTGGATCAGGTCCTCCTGCCCCTTGGTTCCCCAATTGGCGACCGCCGACATGACGCCTTCCAGCATTTCCGCCGGCATTGTGTTCAGGACCTCAGGTTCGGCAATAGCGATACCGAACGAAATCACCGGAACCTGGACGCGGAATTCCTTCATCTTTTCCAGGATAAGCTTGCTGTCCGAAATCACCGTCGGCAGGAAGAATAGCAGATCCGGGCGCTTCTGGCGCACCTGCTGGACAAGCGATGTCGCGTCGGCGAGCGGCGGGGTAAACACCTCCTCCAGCACGAGATCGAGGCCGACATCGTCCAGAAGACCATTCTTCATGCGCTCGACCGACGACAGCGACGCGGCGGTATTGTCGGTGATGACGGCAACCGTTTTCGGGCGTTTGCCGGTCTGTTCTTCGGCGAGGTCGAGAATGATCGGCAGGGCGAGCTGAGCCTGCACGCCGGCGGTGGCGGAGGTCTGGAATACGTTCTTGAAACCCCGATCCGTAATCTGGTCAGAATACGACAGCGTCAACATCGGCAGGTTGGCGCGCTCGGTCACCTCTGTGACGGCGAGTGTGAACGAACTTAGATAAGAGCCCGTGCCGCCCACCAGTTCCGGATATTCAGCCACCATACGCTGGGCGGCGTTTGTGGCCTTCTCGACCGTGTCGCCGGAATCGATGACGACCAGCTCAAGCGGCGCACCATTCATGCAGGAGATGCCGCCGGCATCGTTGACGTCCTGCACCGCAAGCTCCGCGCCCATTTTCATGACTGTGCCCGGACGGGCGTAGATACCCGAGGTCGGAGCGATAAGGCCGATCTGGATCGGTTTTTCCTGCGCCAGCGCCGAAACGCCACCTCCAGCCACCACAACGGCAGTTGCCGCCAGGGCCGAAGCAAGTCTTGTCTTCAATACATTACGCATGTTTTCCTCCTGCTTTGTTCAACTCAATTTACATTCCAAGATATGCCTGGCGAACGCGATCGTCCGCCATCAGCGTCTCGCCATCTCCTTCCAGAACGATGCGGCCGGTTTCGAGCACATATCCGCGATCGGCAAACTGCAGCGCTTCCGCCACGCGCTGCTCGACCAGCAGAATGGCAAGGCCCAGATCCCGCCTGATCTCCATCAGCTTCTCGAACACGAAATCGGCAGTCGAAGGAGCGAGCCCCATGGAGGGCTCGTCGAGCATGATGAGCTTTGGCGAGGATGCGAGGCCGCGTCCGATGGCGAGCATCTGCTGCTGGCCACCGGAGAGTGTGCCGGCATATTGCGAGGATCGCTCCGCCAGCACGGGAAACCAAGTGTAGATCCGCTCAAGATTTATCGCCCATTGGTCCCGTCCGGCCTTGGGAACAGCGCCCATCTCGAGGTTTTCCAGAACCGTCATGGAGGGAAACACCTGCCGGCCTTCGGGCACATGCGCAATGCCAAGATGTGGTCGCCGCGATGGCTCGAGATCGGAGATGTCCTCTCCCTCGAAGCTCAACCGGCCGCTCTTCGGGATCAGCGTTCCGGATATCGCCTTGAAAAGCGTCGTCTTGCCCGCACCGTTCGGCCCGACCACGGAGATGAACTGGCCTGCTCCAATGCTGAGCGAAACATCGTGCAGTATGGGGACGCTCGCGGAATATCCGACCGTAAGATTATCAATCCTGAGCATTGGCGTTCCACTTCTTGCCAAGATAGGCCTCAATGACGTGAGGGTTTTTGGTAACTTCCGAAGGAAGACCCTCCATGATGACCTGGCCGTGATCGAGAACCAGGAAGCGGTCGACCAGTTGAACCATGGCCTGCATCGTGTGTTCGATGATCGCCACCGTCATGCCGTCGGCTGAAAGTCGCCGGATCACCGCTACGACCTCCGCGGATTCATCGCGGCCAAGGCCGGCAAGCGTCTCGTCGAGAAGCAATGTATGAGGCTTGCCGGCAAGGGCTCTTGCAAGTTCCATCAAGCGTAATTCCTTGGTGGAAAGCTCGCCGGCAAGGCGCTCGGAGATCGCCGACAACCCGACCTGACGCAACGCTTCATCGGCAATCTCAGCGGCTTCAGCCTCGCTGCCGGCCGTGACATAGGCCCCGATGCGGACATTGTCGCGTACGCTCATCCGCGTGAACGGACGCATGATCTGGAACGTGCGGCCGACTCCTGCCCGGCAGAGCACATGCGGTTTGCAGCGCGCCATGTCCTTGCCGTTGACGAAGACTTCGCCGGCTGTGGGATCCTGGAACCCGTTGAGAAGGTTGAAAAGCGTGGTCTTGCCAGCGCCATTCGGACCGATGATACCCAGGATCATGCCGCGCCTCAGCTGGAAACTGACATCCTGAACCGCCTGCAGTCCTCCAAAATTCTTGGACATGTTGCGCACGTCGAGCACAATTTCGGATGTCTCGCCTGCGGGGTTGCTTTTCCTCGGTACAAAATCGGGTGCTTCCGCCGTGTGCGTAACGGAATGTGCCGGGATTTCGTCCTTCTTGCGGGCTGACCCGATCCAATCGCGCACCTTCCAGAAAATACCCTCCGGCGCGAGCGTGATCAGCACCACGATCGCGACTCCATAGACGACGCCCTGGATGCCTGGCAGCAGGTTACCAAGTTCTGCGTGCAGTATTTCCGCGATCGGAATGAGGAGGCCGGCGCCGATAATGGGTCCCCAGAACGTGCCGATACCGCCGAACATGGCCACCGTCAAAGCCTGCGCTGAAACCAGCATGCCAAATACCGATTGCGGCGTGATCACGAGAATGACCACGGCATAGAGCGACCCCGCCATCGCGGCGATTGCACCACTGACGGCAATGGCTCTGAGTTTCCAGCGCAACGAGTCGATCCCGGCTGCCTCGGCGGCAGCCTCGTTCTGCTTTATTGCAATCAGCGCCATGCCGAAGCGGGACGACTCGATCAACCGCGACAAGAACACCACGACAATAAGGAAGACCATCGCGATCAGCGTGTAGATCCGGCCGTCGGAGAACTGCATGTAGGCGGCCGGATTGCCGTGGACTCTGGGAACACTGACTTCGGGAAAGCCGAGCCACAGGAAGACGTACATGAAGGCCAGCGGATAGGCGAGCATGCTGAGCGCGAAGTAGTGGCCGCGCAGGCGAAACGTCGGAAAGCCAATGGCAAGCCCCAGCATCGCGCCGATAACGCCGGAACCGAAAAACATGACCCAGGGCGATATCGACCAGTAGATCTGCGCCAACACCGTGGCGAAAGCTCCGGTCCCGAAGAACGCGGCATGGCCGAAGGATATCAGGCCGGTGTAGCCGCTCAGAATGTTCCAGCTCAGCCCGAAGGTTGCCCAGATCAGAATGAGCGTCAGCATGAGCTGGTAATAGGAATTGGTGACAACCGCCGCCAGCGCCAGATAGGCGAGTGCTGGAACGATGAAATAGATGAGAGATTTCGTGCGCGAGTTTTTCATCAGGTGCGCTCCACATTACGCCCGAACAGGCCTTGCGGCCGGAGCAACACCACGAGCAGGAAGCACACGAAGATGGTCGCGTTTTGAAGCTGGGTGGGCAGGACCAGGGTCGAAAACTGCTGCACGAGGCCGATGATCATTCCGCCCCAGAACGCCCCGATAATGCTGCCGATACCGCCCAGAACGACGCCGGCATACATGATGATCACATATTCCAGGCCGACGAAGGGGCTGAAGGGATAGCTCGTGGCGAGAAGGCCGCCGGCAATAGCCGTCACAGCAGTGCCGATCGCGAAAGCAACCCGGTGCGACCGATCGACATCAATCCCCATATAGGTCGCCGCTTCCGGGTTATCGGCGGCAGCCCTCAGTGATTTTCCGAGGAAGCTTCGCTGGATAAGCAGCCACAGGGCAATAATGACGGCGGTCGAAACCAGCATGGCGAAGATCCGCGACTTGTTGAAGAAAAGCATGATGGGCATGCTCTCGCCGAACGGCTCGAGAACCCAGGCTTCGCTCGAAAGCGGCGTACGGATCGAGACCAGATCAGCGCCAACGAGGATCATTGCGCCGTTTTGAAGGATAAGCGCTATCCCAAGCGTCAGGATTAGCTGGGCATAATGGCCCTCGCCTTCCATTCCTGTCGTTTGGTGGCCGGTGACCCGGCGGATCAGGAGCCGGTGGATCAGCCAGCCGAAGGCATACATCACCGGGGCTGCGGCCAGCACGGAAACATACGGGCCGAGCCCGCTTCCGAAAAACGCCTGAAAGCCAAGCGCGGTGAACACGAAATAGGCCGCATACATGCCGACCATCATGAAATCGCCCTGAGCGAAGTTGATAACCCGCATGATCCCGAAGATCATCGCAAGTCCGACGCACATCAGCCCGTATATCGCGCCTAACGACACGCCCGTGATCAGAAGCTGCAGGATATTTTCGACAAAGAACTGGAAATCGGTCACGATACGCGTTCCTCAATCTGACAACGGGTGAGAACTGCCAGCGCCGCAAGGCTCGCCGTGTCATTGCCGCCTTGCGCCATGTGATCGATTGCCGCGTCGAGATCGGCTGTCTGACGTGCACCCAGCCGCTCGGCGGCAACTTTTAAAAGCCGCTCGCGCACAAGATCGGGCGAGGCCGAGCGGATATCGTCGAGCGACTCTTCGATCACCTTGCCCCCGGTCGTCTCAATCCTCACCTTGGCACCCTGGCGCGCGGGAAACGCGCGGTTGAGCTCGTCGGAAATCGTGACGCTGGTCATCGCGATCAATTCGGCGATGCGTGGATCGTCAAGCATCGAATAGTTGGTCTCTGCAATCTCTCCGCGCGCAATTGCCGCCGCCATACCGAAATAGATGCTCATCTTTGCCTGCAGCGGAGTCTCGAACGGCCCGCTATAGGCGCAGCCGGGATAGTTGAGCGCGGCGTCATAAGTGGACAGATGGATGGCCTTGATGCTGTCGCCAGCGGCGATGCGCTGCGCGGCGGCAAGCGCCACCTGGCATGGCGACTGGGCGAAATTGCAGGCCGGCACTTCCTTGTTGAACACCGCCATGATTTCGCATTCGCCCTCGGGAAAGAGCGTGATTTCGCGCGGCGCCTTCTGTCGCCCGAAAGCAGCAAACAGCCCCGCCACACCATCAATGGCGCTCGCCGAACCATGTGCACCGAACCGGGCCAGCCGGATGGCCGTCAGCACGTTGCGGGAGGCGAATCCCGGATGAAAATACATGTCGTCGGCGCCGCTGTGCGGCCATTCGTTGAGACCGCCAGCCGTGT
Source organism: Hoeflea sp. (assembly GCA_048261205.1). GTDB lineage: Bacteria > Pseudomonadota > Alphaproteobacteria > Rhizobiales > Rhizobiaceae > Hoeflea. Next base: position 389,500 of record JBLXGF010000003.1, on the reverse strand, counting down.
TGATTGCAAGCGCCAGCGCATTGACGGTAGTCTGTCTATCGAGACCGAGAAGGAGCGCGCCAGCGAGTGTGCCGGAAAGCGGGCCGATCAGCCCCGTCGGACGGAAGAGCCGGGCCATTTCGGGTGTCATCAGCGCCCGGCCGACCCGGCCGCCGATCTCGTATCCCGCAATCGCCGCATCGAGCGGCCTCGCCTTCAGGCCGGCTGCTTCGCTGGCAAGCGACAGCAGGACCGGCCAAATCACCACGCCCATATGCGAAAGGCTTCCGGCATGCATATCCTCGCGGACAAGTCCATGTCCGCGCACGGCATTGGCGAAAGCCGCATCCTCCGGAGTGAAGCCGCCGGCCTCGCCGACAATCGCGCAATCGCCCGCCCTGCCCGCTGCCAGCGCAAAGGATTGCCGGCTCCAGGGCAGATCCGCCGCCTCCAGGCCGCATGACAGGAAATCGGCGAGGCAGGTTACAGCCTTTTCCCGCGCGGCTTCGGGAAATCTGTCCTTCTCGAAGGCCTGATCGACCAGTGCCGTTAATACGGTCCCTGCGGTCATGAAATACTCCCTCCCAATGGGTATCAACCTTTTCTTTTTCGGCCGACTTTTCCAGTTCAGCCCGAGCGGATTTCAGGCACCCTTGATCGTCATGCCGCAATCCACTTTCAGCGTGACACCGGTAATACAGCGCGCATCGGCTGATGCCAGAAATGCCACGGCGCGAGCGACATCCTCCGGCTCGGCAAGCCGGCCCAGCAGTGATTTCGCTGTCCGCTCCTTCCATCCGGCGTCAGTGATGACGGCGGATGCGCCGGGGGTGCGCACGGAACCGGGCGCCACGGCATTGACCCGAATACCCTTGGGACCGAGTTCGGCTGCCTGTTGGCGGGTCAGCGCATCGAGCGCGCCCTTGATCGAGGTGTAGACCGATGCCGTGCCGATGGCGATCGACACGGCGATCGAGGAAAGATTGACGATGCTGGCGTTTTCGCTGTTTTTCAGAAATGGAATGGCCGCCTGCGAGGCCCAGAACGTTCCCTTCAACCCGACATCCAGCATCCGCCCGATCTTCTCGGGAGGAAAGACCTCCAGTTCGGCATAGTGAAAGGCAACGGCATTGTTGACGAGGAGATCGAGACCGCCATCTTCGGCGAAGCCCTCAATCGCGGCCATCGTCGCAGCGCGATCGGAAATATCGCAGCAAAGGGGTACCAGCCTGCCGTCCACCATTTCGTCCGCCATCCCTGACAACGCATCCCGGTCGATGTCCAGCGCACCGACGGTCATGCCGCGGGCGATCAGGTCAGATGCGATCGCACGTCCGATACCGTTCGCACCGCCTGTCACGATTGCGCGCAATCCCTTCATCATGCAAAGCACCTCCCGTTTCACGCAGTCTCCCGCCGCGCTCAGATAATTTTGTAACATATAAGTACAATAATACAATATTAAAATCTGATTTTCGAGTCATTTGCGGCTGGTATCAAACGATATCGAATGCCGCATAGCGTTCGGCTGTGCCTTCTCAGCCCTTCCTGCCGGTTAATGAACGGCCGCATACATGATTTTTTCCTCGGTCGCCTCATCCATTGAGAACTCTTCGACAATGCGGCCTTGCCGTGCCACGAGGATGCGATCCGACAGATTGAGAACCTCCGGCAGGTATGAGGAAATCACGACGACGGCCAAGCCATCATCGGCCAGCTTCTTGATGATCTCGTGGATTTCGGCAATCGCGCCGACGTCAACCCCGCGCGTCGGTTCATCGAAGATCACGATATTCGGGTCCTGCGCAAGCGCCTTGGCGATCACCACCTTCTGCTGGTTGCCGCCTGACAATTCCAGCACCCGTGCATTGGGATCTATCGATTTGACGGAAAGCATCTTCGTCCAGTGGTCCGCCAGTTGCCGCATCTTGCGCCTGCTCACAAACCACGAACCGCCTTTGTCCGCTGCAAGAGCCCCTATGTGAATGCTCTCGGCAATGGACATGGTTTCAAAAATGCCTTCGACCTTCCGGTCCTCGGTGACATAGGAAATGCCTGCCTTTACAGCCGGACGGGGTATCCGGTAGCGGACCGCCCTGCCCATCAGGCGCACGATACCGCCATGAAAAAAGTTCCGTTTCGCAACGCCCGAAACCACCTTGAAGGATTCCGTTCGCCCCGATCCAATCAAGCCGAAGACGCCAGTAATCTGGCCGGAATAGACTGAAAACGAGGTATTGCGCACCATCCGGCCCATCGACAGGTTCTGGACGCTCAGTACCTTTTTGCCGTAGGGCCGCGCCGGCCGGCCGGCCTCCCGCTCGTAGAGCTGGCTCGACAATGTCCGCCCGACCATCGAGCGTATGATCAGGTCACGGTCAAATTTCGACGTATCGTCGGTGACCACATGAAGACCGTCGCGCAGCACGGTGATCCTGTCCGAAATCGCAAGCGCTTCTTCCAGAGCGTGCGAAATGAAGACGATAGAGACCTTGCGTTCTTTCAGCCGCTCGATCAATTCGAAGAAATAGTGCTTTTCCTCGGGTGTCAGCGTTGCCGTGGGCTCGTCGAAAATGATCACCCTGGCGTTTTTGCGTACCGCGCGGGCAATTTCGACCATCTGCCGCTGGGCCGCGCCAAGCGTCGAGACATTGGCGGTTGGATCGACCGGAAAATTGAGCGACCGCAGGAACTGTTGCGCAGCGATGTAGAGCCCGCGCAGGCGGTTGAAAACCTGCTCGTCGCCAAGAAACAGGTTCTGAGCCACGGTCAGCGATGGCACAAGGCTGGTCTCTTGAAACACCATGGCGATGCCATGCCGCAACGCATCTCCGGGCGATGACAGGGTGAGCAGCTTGCCATCGAGCAAAATCTCTCCACGCGTCGGTGCGACCGCTCCGGCGATCATTTTCGTAAGAGTGGATTTACCTGCGCCGTTCTCACCGAGAATAGCGTGCACACGGCCCGCCTCAAGTTCAATCGAGACATCGGAAATTGCCGGGATCCCTCTGTATTCCTTAGTAAGGTTTTTCAGCTGGAGTAAAGGCGTCATCGTGCTCCCTCCGCGTTATCGTCGAGCGTCAATGCTCCAACCAGATTGTCACCCCGGCTGGCGAATGCCATTACGCCCTGCCATTCGCATATGCTGACGACGCCGTGCCGGTTTCCGTCCGCGCGACTGTGAAATGATTGCACAGGCTGCAAGTCACGTCCGAGCCGCACCGCGAGGCCGTAGGAGCGCGTCGGCGCCCAGGGCTTGAAAATGCCGTGGACCCGCACCGCTCCCCCCTGCATCGGTTCACGAAACGAGAGACCCGAGCGCAGTGAAGGCGCTATCCATAATTCCCTGGGAAGCTCCTCGAGCATACGGCCACAATAGCCCCTTTCCCGAAGGACAAATTCGATAAGCTGGCTTCGCGGCGCAAACACAGCCAGCCACGCGCGCCCGTCGCCGCCCGGGGTCAACCGACCGGGATAGCCCGGCAAATCATCCACCACAATCTGCGGCCGGGCCTTTGATTTAGTGATATCGAAGCGCAGCAAGCGGTGGCTCCAGCTTTCCGACACCACCAGTGCGCCATCGTGGACAAGCAGTCCGTTGGGAAAGGCCAGCCCCTCCCCCATGCAGGTTGCGGCCATGCTCTTCAGGTCGACTTTCCACACAGATCCGCTGGATCGCCTTTCCATCAGGTCGCGTTGCCACTCCTGCGGCTCGTTATGGGCCGAGCCAATCGCTACAAACAACGTATCCGGCTCGCCAAAACAAAGCGCGGTCGGCCCCCTGGAGGGCGACGGCCCTATCCGATCAAGCAGGAGACCGTCATGAGGGCCGCCGACGATCCTTATTCCGGTGGCGGAAAGGCCCACGGCAAGAGCACCGCCGGAGCTCGAGGCAAGCGCCGTAACGGCGGCGTCAAACCTATGGATTCGCTCGGGCATCTGACCGGCCGCGGGCGCCAGCCGGTGGAGGGCATTCTCGCTGGAAAAGATGAGATCATCACCCACCGATACCAGGTTGTCGGGGTCTGATACCGAAGCGAGCACCTCGGCCTGATCGAGCCTGGAATTGGGGCGCAGCACGCCATCCATCGAGGGTACCGTTGCACCGTCCCTGCGCACGAGCCTGCTGAAAAAATTCATCACCCCCGCCCCCAATAGCTGGAATAGCCGGTCCAGGTCTCGTCAACGCCGTCAAGCTTCAGGCTGCCGATCCGGTTGTTGAAGATGCCGCCGATATAAAGCCGGCCCTTGTGTTCCCGCATGGATGTGATCATCGGATGGTTGGTGCCAGCCTTGTCCCAAAGGCTCTCGAGCACCTCGCCGCTTTCGTTGAAGCGCAGGATGCAGCCGTTGTTGATGTTCGGATAGAGCCACTCATCGGCCGAGACCTCCTGCGCCATCCGTTTACGGAACCCCGGCATACGCAGAGCGAGGTCGAGCGCGGGCGAGCGCATGCCCATCACCGCCATCCAGTAGGTCCCGTCGCTCGCCCTGTTGATGTTGTCAGGATAGCCCGGCAGATTCTCGATAACCGGTTCGACCGTGCCGGCCTTTGGACCCTCGAACCAGTAACGGCTGATGCGGCAGGCCCAGCTTTCGGCAAACAGGATAGACTGGTTGTTGTGGCTGAGGGTAATACCGTTGGGAAAGGTCAGCTTGCGGGCAACAGTCTGGGTGGTTTTCTTCGCCGGATCATAGCAGACAATCCGCCCGCTTGGCCTGCTTTCGAGCGCATCGGAGGGCCAGCTTGCCATGTCGAAGCGGGTCGTTGCCTCACTGAAGAAAATCCGGCCATCCGGCGCTATATCGCAGTCATCGGTCAGCCGAAGACGGGAATCGTCGATGATCGAGAACAGCGAGCGGTTGGTTTCGTCGGTCAACTTTTCGACGGTCTTGTCCTGGTGGACACGGTAGAGACCCATGCCGCCGACGCAGACGACGATATTGTCCTGAGCATCGATTGCCATGCCAAGCGGGTGACCGCCGATATGCGCGAAGACATAGGCGCTCTGGTGGTCCGGCCCGTCGAGCCGCATGATGTTGCCGTGGCGATCGCCGCAATAGAGATTGCCGGCGCTGTCGAATATCACATCCTCCGGCCCGTCGAGTTGCCCCGCGCCATGAACGTCTACGGCGCCAAGCCTATTATTGGCCGCATAGGGGGAGGCTGAATTCGCATCGGTCGAAGGGGGTGCAGGAAGCGCGTAGTATGTCGGCGACATGTAAACGCGGGAGAGGATCTTGTCGCGATTCTTCACCCAGCGCACGTCGAAGCCGATCGCCGCAAGCAGGATCAGCCCCAGCACGAACTGTCCGGCTCCGCTCTGCAGGCCAAGCTGAACCACTGCCAGGCTGACGATCTGCACGATCATCGCCCCGATGACGGCCTTGGCGACCGAGCCTCGGCCACCGCCAAGGCTGATGCCGCCAACGATCACCGCCGTCAACGCCAGAACCTCCAGGCCGACGCCGGGATAGGAACCGCCATTGCCGAGCCGGGCGGCATAGAAAAAGGATGAGATGCCGCAAAAGGCGCCGGAAAGCACATAGGTGATGCACACGGTATAGGGCACGTTGATGCCAGCATTGTGCGCCGACCGCCGCGACCCGCCGACCGCCATCACGTGCCATCCAAGCCGTGTACGGCTGATGACAATATGCATCAGGGCGGCCGCGACAAGGAACAATATGAAACTGACAGGTATCCCGAGGATATTTCCCGCGCCGAAAAAATCCCAAAGGGCGGAATCGTAATATCCGGCGGAAATCTGCAGGGCATAGGTGAGCAAGAGCGTGTCGACCAGCGCCCGGATACCGATCAGCATGACCAGCGTCGTCAGAAAGGCCCGCAGTTTCAGAACGCCAACCAGAAGGCCGTTGATCAGCCCCACGAACGAGCAGAGCGCCACCACGGCGACGAAGACAACGCCGACCGGAAGTCCGAAGATATTAGTCAGCGCCAGGGCGAACAGATTGCCGAGCGCGAAATTAGAACCGACGCTGAGATCAATGCCGCCGCCAAGCACCACCAGCATCATGCCCAGAACGACAAAGCCGAGCTCGCCTATCTGGCGGGTTCCATCGGAGACATTCGCCGGCAGGAAGAAATTTGGTACGATGTTGCCGAAGACCACAAGGATGAGAACGAGGATCGCAGCCGGCACGATGTTGTCGATCCAGCTTTTCGACAGCAACTCGCCGAAAATATGGGTCGGTATCCACTTGTAGCGCCAACGCAGGAACATATCCGAGGCTGTCTGCGCGGCGGGATCGCCTGGCGAGGGTTTCGACGACTGACTGATGGTTTCCATGACGGCCTGATCTCGAAGCAATGGGAAATTGTGCCGGGCCGGCCTTGCCGGCCCGGTGATCGTGTCGCGAGGTGCGGCTTACTTGAAGTCGTCCATCACCCAGCAGGAATCGGGTTTCAGATTGTCCTTGGTGAGCATGACCATCTCGGTCGGCAGGCTGAAGGCCGGCATGTCGACAGGCGGCTTGGACTGAAGGAGAATCTTGATGACGGTGTTGATATCATGCGCCATCGTGCGGACATCGTAGTTCATATAGGCGGAATAAGTGCCGTCCTTGAGCTTGTCGCAGGCCGCTTCCTTGGCGCCGCCGCCAGACGTCACCACATAGACCGGCTCGGCAAGGTTCGCTTCCTTTACGGCAGCACCCGCACCGATATCCATCCCGTCCCAAAAGCCGACGACACCGCATAGATCTGGATGCTGCTGAAGCACCGTCTGAGTGATCTCATGCGCCTTGCCGGCATCCCAGTTGGCGGACTGGTTGGAAACAACCTCGATTTCAGGATGCTTGGCGAATACGTCCGTCACACCTTTGAGCTGGTAAGCGCTGGCGGCCGAGGTCAGGATGCCCTGAAGGATCGACACCTTGCCGGAGCGGCCGCTGCCCTCACCGCATTTCGAAACGATGTATTCAGCTTCGGCTGCACCATTCAGCTGCCAGTCCTCACCGATATAGTGTGTCGGCACGACCGACTTGAGGTTCACGGCGACGAGCTGGATCCCGGCAGCCTTCGCCTTCTTGAGAATCTTGGCGTAGGACTGCAGGTCGGGGTTCATGTAGACGATGATGTCGGGCTTTTCGTTGATGAGCTGGTTCATCGCCTGCGAGCCGACATCGGTGTTCCAGTTGGGATCGCGCACGATGATCTCGTAGCCGAGTTCGTCAGCCTGCTTCTGCATGCCGGCAAGCCAGCCCTGCGCCAGATCGAAGCTCATCGAGAACGGTACATAACCGATCTTCTTGCCTTTGAAGGCTTCGAGATAGGGTGCAAGCGTGGGATCCTCCAACCCTTCCGCATGCGCCATCGTAGTTTGGGGAATAACCGACAATCCGGCGAGCCCGCCGACGAGACCGATTACCGCTCCGAGCGTCAGAGCCCGTTTGCAAACGGCCCCCGGCTTCAACTGATCAAATGAAATCATGCCTTCTCCTCCTGTTGAATTTTCGGTTTGCTGCCGGCGCCTCGCCGGATCAGATGTCCCCGTGCTGCGAGGTCTGCTCGTCCCGCGGATTGATGAGCGTGTCGATCGTGATCGCCACAAGCAGGATCGCCGCCTTGATGGCGTTCTGCATGGTGTACTGGACATCCATGATCGTCATGCCATTGAGGAAGGTGCCGATCAGCAGCGTTCCGACGATGACATTGCGGATACCTCCACGCCCGCCACTCAGGCCGACGCCTCCCAAAACGACCACCAGAATGACGTCGTAAATCAGCAGCGTATCGGAAATCCGGGTGTTCATGCTGCTGACCGTCATCGCCTGAGTCAGCCCGGCGACGAAGGCGACAAGGCTGCTCAGAACATACTGGCCGATGAGCACATGCCGGATCGGCACGCCGCTGACCCGGGCCGTGCCGTAATTGTCGCCGATCGCGTAACTGAAGCGGCCGAACTTGGTGAAATGCAGAATAGCGCCCACGAGGGCGGCGATAGCGGCAAACACGATCACCGGCATCGGCACGCCGAGAACGCGGCCCTGGCCAAGCTCGACGAGACTGCCGACGGACGGCGTGACATAAACAAGGTCGCTGTGAATCAGGGCGAAACGCCCGAAGCCGTAGACACAGGCGCCGGTGGCGAGCGTGGTGAAAATCGGGGGAATTTCGGCATAGGCGATCAACACGCCGTTGATCAGCCCGACCAGAACCGCGCTTGCAATCCCGATCGTCAGCGCCATCGGCAGGCTCATCCCGTCAGCATTCAGTTGCAAGGCCCAGGCCACCGACAGCGCCATTGTCGCGACCATGGAAAGGTCTATGCCGCGGCCGATGACGACGATGCACATGCCGACGCTGAGTATGCCGAGAACGGAAACCCCGCGCATCAGCAGAACCAGATTTTGCGCATTCAGGAAGCCCGGCAACGCGAGCGAGAAGGTAAGCAAGATCAGCACGAAGAGGAGGAAGACGACCCTCTCCTGATTGAGGCCGGACACTGCGCGCCTCATCGGGAAACCCACCCCGGACCGGTTGATGCCGCCTTGCCGAGATAGCCAAAACGGCTCGCTGTCCTGACTTCTTTCCTCAATGCACCCTCCCCAGCCGCACCTTCTCACCGAGTCATCGCGCGGCTCCAGTCAACCAGGAACCTCACTATCACAAAAATACAATAATACAATATGTAAATCTTGTTTTCGTTCCAGAACGGCGATCAGGCCGTATCAGCCGATAGCGCAGAAGCCGTGCTCGCCAGGCGAATATTTGGAGACGAATGCAGGGAGTGAGCCCCACCCAATCCAACCGTGAGGCCGCATGTGTCGTTTGACACCCGCCGGTCCACGCGATCAGAGAGCAGTCCGGCTCATCCGGGCGCCTGCTTCAAGCCGAACCATGGTGATCATTCTTATGCGCTACAGCGATATCAATCTGGCGCAGCTTTGCGCCTCAAGCGGCGTCGGCCGCTTCCCGCCGGCGGCGCCTGGCAGCGGCTTGCCACAGCACCTGCGCGATGACGGGGAACCGCGTCCTGGTTCCGCGCACGACGGCTCGGCGTTCTGGTTCGAGTCCCCCTCACAGGCTCCTCGGCAGCGTCCGCACGGCGGAATAGGTTCCTGGCCACCCATCAGCCGCCCCGGACTGGCCGCAGACAACCTGTTGAGGTTCCACATCTAATGCGCGGGATCGTCTCCGATCTCGGCCATCTTCCTATCAAGTTCACGCTGCAGGGTAACCCGGATTTCAGCATAGTGAGGATCATCGATAACGTTGAAAAGCTCCAGCGGATCCTTCTGGCAGTCGAACAGTTCCCACTCCCGGTCCTCGCCACCATGGTTGGTTCCCGGCAGATCGTAGCCTTCATTGTACCAGTAGATCAGCTTGTAGCGCTGATTGCGCACGCCGTAATGCGAATAGGCGTTGTGGTCGGGATCGCGGTGCATCCAGTAGCGGTGATAGGCCAGTTGCGGCCAGTCCGCCGGGGTCTTGCCCTCAAGCAGCGGCCGGGCCGACCTGCCCTGCATGTAGTTGGGCACGACCTGACCGGCGAAATCCAGAAAGGTCGGGGCGAAGTCGACATTGCATAAAATGTCGTCGCAGACGCTGCCCGCCGGGATCGCCGCCGGATAGCGCACCAGCAACGGCATCTGGAAGGATTCCTCATACATGAAGCGCTTGTCGAACCAGCCGTGCTCTCCCAGGAAGAAGCCCTGATCGGAGGTATAGACAACGATGGTATTGTCGGCCTGTCCGGTCTCGTCCAGCCAGTCAAGCAGGCGCCCGACGCTCTCGTCGACGGAGTGGATCGTCCGCAGATAGCGCTTCAGGTAGCGCTGATACTTGAAATGGTTGAGCTCGCGGCTGCTGGTGAAGGTGAACACCTCCCCCGTGTCGCGGTCGATCAGGCGCAGGTTGGAGACGTCCTCGGGATTGGGGATCTTGCGGTTGATGTCGCCGGGTTTGACCCGCTCACCCACCTCGGCGCCGCCCTCGGGCTGCACCAGCCCGAGATCGATATATTTCATGTCGTCCTTGATCCGCATTTTGGCTTCGGCGGCGGCGCGGGCGCGGTTGCGGTAATCGTCATCGAAGGTCTCCGGCACCTTGATGTCGTCGGTGTAGAGTGAGCGGTTCTTGGGATGCGGCTCCCATTCCCGGTGCGGTGCCTTGTGGTGACACATCAGAAAGAACGGCTTGTCCGGATCGCAGGACTTGAGCCAGTCGAGGCTCTTATCCGTAATGATGTCGGTGGCGTAGCCCGGAACCTCGATCTCTTCGCCCATCTCGATCATGTAGGGATCGAAATACTCGCCCTGCCCCGGCAGCACCGACCAGAAATCGAACCCGGTCGGCTCATGCGCCTTGCCCTCGCCCAGGTGCCATTTGCCGATCAGCGCTGTCTGGTAGCCGCTGGCGCGCAGATGCTTGGCGACATTGGGTCCGCGGTTGTTGATCGGCGTCGCCAGTGTGGTGACATTGTTGACGTGATTATAGGTGCCGGTGAGGATTGCCGCACGGCTCGGCGTGCAGATCGAGTTGGTGACATAGCAATGGTTCAGCCGCATGCCTTCGATGGCAATCCGGTCGAGATTGGGCGTCGAGTTGATGCCCGCCCCGTAGCAGCTGATTGCCTTGGATGCGTGGTCATCGGCCATGATGAAGAGGATATTGGGTCGTTTGGTCATGTTGGCAGTCCTAATGCTGTGCCGCGCGGGCAACGGTCAGTTCCGTTTCCGGATCAAAGGCATGAAGCCGTGCCGGGTCGACACGAATGCGCACGGTCTCTCCGGCCTGTGGGAAATCCGTTCCACCAACCCGTGCCAGAAGCGGCTGGCCCTTTACGCTCAGATTGAGAAGGGCGTCGGCACCCAGAAGTTCGGCCAGCTTCACCGTGGCATCAAAGGCCCAGGGATCGTTTACTGCGGCATCCGCAGGCAGGACCTCAATATGTTCGGGACGCAGGCCAAGCGTCAGTGCGTCTGCCTCGGTGGCAAGCGGACCAAATCCGGGCAGGACCAGGTCCGTCCCGGTGACCTGCCAGCCATCCCCCGCCCGTTCCGCCGGCATGAAATTCATCGCCGGGCTGCCGATGAAGCTGGCGACAAACCGGGTGGCCGGTTGCTCGTAAACCTCACGCGGGGTGCCGATCTGCGCCACCCTGCCGCGATCGAGAATGACGATCCTGTCGGCAAGCGTCATCGCCTCGACCTGGTCATGGGTAACATAGATCGAGGTTACCCCCAGCCGTTCGTGCAGTTCCTGCAGCTCCATCCGCATCTTGACGCGCAACTGCGCATCGAGATTGGACAGCGGCTCATCGAACAGGAACACTTCCGGCGTGCGCACGATGGCGCGCCCGATGGCGACGCGCTGCCGCTGGCCGCCTGACAGGGCGGCGGGCTTTCGCTCGAGATAGGCTGTCAGGCCGAGCATGTCGGCCACATCATTGACCCGCCTGGCAATTTCGGCTTTCGGCATCTTTTGCAGCTTGAGCGCCATCGCCATGTTGTCGAACACGGTCTTGTGCGGATAGAGCGCGTAGTTCTGAAACACCATTGCCACGCCGCGGTCCTTGGGGTCGGTGTCATTGACCCGTGTGCCGCCGATCATCAGATCGCCAGCCGAGATACTTTCGAGACCTGCGATCATACGCAAGGTGGTGGATTTTCCGCAGCCCGAAGGGCCGAGCAGCACCAGGAACTCACCATCGGCGATATCAAGGTCGAACTGTTCCACCGCGGTGACCACGCCATAGGACTTGCCAATCTGCTTGAGTGTTACGCTTGCCATGTCAGGACCTCACTTGCCGGCGCCAGCGGTCAGGCCGCCAACAATCTGTTTCTGGAAAATTGCGGTGATGATCAGAACCGGGATGATCGCCAGGACCGTTGCCGTCGAGATCGTCTCCCACGGGAAGGCATATTCGCCGGGGTAGAGCGAGATGCCGACCGGAGCCGTGCGCATGGCATTCTGGGTCATCAGCACGAGCGAGAGCGGAAACTCGTTCCACGAGAAGATGAAGACGATCAGTCCGGTGGCCACGAAACCCGGCCACGACAGGGGCAGCACGATGGTCAGGAAGATCCGCACAAAGCCCATGCCGTCCATGCGCGCGGCTTCCTCGATCTCAACCGGCAAAGTGGCAAAATAGCTTGCCAGCATCCACACCGAGAACGGCAGGAACAGGCCGGCATGGGCGAGAATCAGCCCGGTATAGGTGTTGAGCAGTCCAAGATTGAGGAAATTCTGGAACAGCGACGGCAGCAACGAGACGGGAGGGAACATCGAAACCGCCAGAATGCCGACCATCAGAATGCCTGCAAAGCGCAACCGCAGCCGCGACAGTGCATAGGCCGCCAGCCCACCCAGCAACAGCGTGATCGCCGTGCAGCCTGCCCCGACAATGAAGCTGTTGAGAATGTAGCGCAGCAGTTCGGGCGAATTGCTGAAGATCGAGATATAGTTGTCCAGCGTGAAGGGATCGGGCCAGTATTGCGGCGGCCAGGCGTAGATCCCGGCGGTGTTCTTGAACGAGGTCAGGATCAGCCAGACGATCGGAAAGAACGAGATCAGCACCGAGAGCGAGACAATTGCATAAAGGCCGTAGCGCGGTCGTTTCTGCATGGTCTCAATCCTTGTTCCGGAGCGCGAACACGTAGATCAGGCTCATGGCGAAAATCACCAGGAACTGAACCACGACGACTGCTGCGCCGAAGTTGAAATCGAGGAAATCGAAGATCACCTTGTAGGCGTAGAGCGACAGGCTCTCGGTGGCATTCACCGGCCCGCCATCGGTCAGGTTGAATGGCAGCTCGAACGTGCGCAGCGCATCCATCGAGCGGATGATCAGCGCCACGAGGATCGGGCCTTTCAGCAATGGCAGGGTGATCTGGGTGAACTCCTGCCATTTGCTCATGCCGTCCATGCGGCCGGCCTCGAACAGGTCACGGGGGATGGACTGCAGACCGGCGAGAATGATCAGCGCCATGAAGGAACTGGTCTTCCAGACTGCCACCACGACCATCGACCCCATTGCCAGCACATCGTCGCCGAGAAAGTTGATCGGACGGTCGACAAGCCCGCTCTGCAGGGCCACCCCGTTGAAGAGACCGTAGTCGGAATTGTACATCCAGCGCCAGATCAGCGTGTTGAGCGCTGTCGGCAACGCCCAGGGAAACAGCACCGCCAGCCGTGCCAGCCCCTTGCCCTTGAAACTCTCGTTCATCAGCAAGGCGAGGCCGATGCCAAGCCCCAGTTCCAGCGGAATGGACAGCGCGGTGAAAGTGAAGGTCACGCCGAGTGCGTTCCAGAACCTGCCATCTCCCATCAGGGTGGCATAATGCTTCAGACCGACAAACTGATAAGGCTGCGACCCGTCAATGCTCGATTGGCCGAAGCTGAGCACGACCGACTGAATGATCGGGTAAATCAGGATCAGCGCTATGATCAAGACGGTGGGCGTAACAAAGCCGATGCCGGTCAGCGCCGTGCGCCGTTCCAAGCTCATGGTGCGGGACATGCCCACCTCCTGCGTTTTGGGGAAAACCCGTGCGGACCGAAGGGACCGCACGGGGTATCAGGTCCTATTTGCCGAGGATCGAATTGACTTGGGTAGCAGCATCATTGAGGGCTTCCTCAACCGTCTTCTGACGGTGCAGCGCATTGGTGACTTCGGTCTGCATGACTTCGGACACGCGCGGATAGAGGTTGCCCGTTGTCGCCGATGGGCGCACCACGCCGACTGCATAGTTTTCACCAAACTTCTGGATCAGCGCAGCTTCCGCCATTTCCGGTGCCGCATAGACGTCGGTGCGGCCCGGTGCCCGGTTCTCGTCAATGGCGGCAGCCAGCTGCGCCTCGTAGGAGGTGAAATACTCCACCAGCTTTGCAGCTTCTTCCTTGTGTTCCGAATTGGCGTTGACCGCCAGAAGCCAGCCACCCATCGCGGTCGAATGCGCATCTTCATGGCCTTCGAAATAGGGATTGCGGGTGAAGTCGAACTTGCCTGCCACAGGGCTGTCGGCCGCACTGAGCGGGGCGTAGACGAAGTCCTGCACCATCAGGAAGACTGCACGGCCCTGCTGAAACAGGGTTCGGGCATCATCCGGCTTCATGGTCAGGATTGAATCCGGCACGATCCTGTCTTCATAGAGCATGTCGACCATCGTCTGGGTGGCGGCGATCGCCTCGGGCGAATTGACCGCAACATTGCCATCAGCATCAAAGAAGCTGGCGCCATTGCCGTTGATCAAGGAAAGCCAGTTCATGAACAGGCCCTCGATCTTGGCCCACATCGAAACAAAGCCATAGAGCTGGGGATTGCCCTCCCCCTCCATCACTGTTTTCGAGGCGGAGATCACCTCTTCCCAGGTCTTCGGAACGGCAATGCCGTATTTTTCCAAGAGGTCCGAACGGTAAAAAAGATGGGTGCCGTCAACATAAAGCGGAGCCGCGAACACCTTGCCTTCCACCGTTGCGGCAGACAGGAAGGAGGGATTGTAGGCTGCAATCGCTTCTTCGCCGAGATAGTCATTCAGCGGCTCAAGCCAGCCGCGCTGGGCGAATTCACCGGCCCAGATCACATCGATGGCGAAGACGTCCGGTGTCGGGCTTTTTGCGGTCAAGCCGGTCACATAAAGCTTGCGGCTGTCGCCGGGCACGTCCGATACTTTCAGCCATTCCACCGACGTTCCGGGGTTGGCAGCCTCGAAGGCATCAATGTTGCGTTCGACCATTCCGCCGTAGCCGCGTGAGCCGATCGACAGAACGAGATCCTGCGCAGCGGCCACTACCGGGCCGCAGACAGTCATTGCAGCCGCCATGGCAACTGCACCGTAAAGTGCGAATTTCATAGTATCCTCCCTGGTGATGAACCGCGCCTAGCCGTTATGCGTCAGCGCAGATCTTGTCATTCCGGCGCCGCTCTCCACGGCACCCTTCGTTTCCAGAAGCACGGCGCGAACCTGCGCCACATGCCCCTCGACGTCTCGCAGGGGCGTTGCCGCTTCTGCAGCGGACAGCAACCCGACGAATTCTCCATTCGTGCCGTGGATCGCAACGCAGAACCGGCGCACGCCCTTGGCATTTCCCATCAAGTCATATTGCATGTCGCTGGTATCGACGGCTGCAACACGGTCGCGTGCTTCCTCCCAATGCACCTTGCCCCCTGAAACGCCGACATCGAAGAACGCTGCGATATCCCATTTCGCCTCGATCGTTTTGAGTGGCAGATGCGCCAGCGCCATGCGGGTGATGCAGTCAAGCTCGTAAGCGCCGCGGACAAATCCGACACCGGCGCGCAGGCGGATGGATTGCTGGGGATGTTCTTCAGCGATGTGCCAGAACAGGTTCTCGCGCCGCAAGGCGATGAATTCCGAGGCAACGATCAACCGCGAGGATATCGACTGGCATGCCTCGGTCAGACGCCCGATATCCATGCCCCCGACATTCATTCCTTGCTCGAAAAGAAACTTCGGAAACAGCCGGCGGTCGTCGGCTTTACGCAAATAGCCCAGCGCCTCCAGCTCCTGAACCAGGCGATAAACGGTAGAGCTGGCGAGGTTCGTGCGTTCAATCAGTTGCGCTACCGTGACCCCTTCGGCTTTTGCAGCCGAAAGGTGTTCAAGCAAGATCAGGGTTCTGCTCAGATTGTCGCTCATATCAATTCCCAGTTTTGGTAATCATAGTTCTCGTTTTCAGGAATTGTCAATACCATCATCCATTGAATTGGGCTTGCTCGGTGATGTCTGGCAGCCATTTCTCGTTCGGTGCTTGCGCATGAAAATTGCGATTAATCAGGTTCTCGGGTGCCGGACTGATTTGTCCCAGGTACTCTCCGAAACGCCGTCGACGTGGTCTGTAGATATGCCGTTACTCGCGAGACATAAGCTGTGAGGTTTAGGTTTGTCGAAGAACACCGGGATGCGTTTCCGGCAGCACGCCTGTGTCAGGTGATGAGTGTCAGCTTGCGTGGGCTACGTGCATTCCGCCGCCGTCCTGCCAGCCACAGACAGCGATCTGTTCTGATCACCTTGGCGCATATCAAAGAACAGTCTCGTGTTAGCCGGGGCAGCTAAGGCCACCCATGAATGACCGAAGAGCTGAAGGAGATTGGGCTGGATGTCGGACACCGCGCGTTGG
This sequence comes from Hoeflea sp., assembly GCA_048261205.1. Classification (GTDB taxonomy): domain Bacteria; phylum Pseudomonadota; class Alphaproteobacteria; order Rhizobiales; family Rhizobiaceae; genus Hoeflea. The sequence goes on along the minus strand of JBLXGF010000003.1, from coordinate 373,413 downwards.
GCGTCTGATGCGCCAGAACGGGATTTCTGTGGTGAGAACGCGCAAACACAAGGTGACAAAAGACAGCAATCACAAGTTCAACATCGCCCCAAACCTGCTGGATCGAGACTTTGTAGCGGATGCACCAAACCAGAAGGATGACATCAGTTATGTCTGGCCCCGCGAAGGCTGGCTGTATCTGGCCGTGATCTTGGACCGATACCAAGATCCTCCGCAACTTCCATGCCCGTCCACCCACTCGTCTCAGCAAACCGAACGGCCTCCCGCTCAAATTCTTTCGAAAATTCTGGTCGCTTCGTCATGCAGGTTTCCTATTAATTCAAGAAAACCTCTCCACTCTTCCGAAGCAGGTTCATCATATCGTCGGTCATCGATGGTGTCCTTCAGATTGGTTGCAAGCAACCCGACCCTGCCGGAAAACACCAGTGGCTATGAAACCCGGCTACACCACGCCTTGGGACATGATCCTGAACACACAAAGGCTTGCACACACAACCAAAGATGAATCCGGAATTCGGGGAACCATCACCAAGGCCTTTCAATGGTCAATTCATCCCTCCTGTTGAGGGCCAAGAATGAAAAAGACCTTGCGCACAAATCCCAAGTTCTCCCAGGTTCCCTGAAATCCGGCGGCGACAACAAAGCTGTCGCCCGGTCCAAAGACTTGTGCGGTGCCTGCAGTGTCGGTCAGGCGCACCTGCCCTTCGAGAATATGACACATCTCATCGAAGTCGCAGCTGCACCGCTCCAGATGCGGCCCCGCCTCCCAGATGCCGCTCAAGGCTCGGCCATCTGCGGACCCGAAACAGCGCCAGCTCCTGGAGCTATAGGGCACATCCACGAGTGAGGGATCGTCGACGCGGCTCTCGCGTGGTGCGCCACTGGTGTCGAAGGCAATGACATGCTCGGGCTGATCAAGCTTGGATTTGGTCATGGAAATCCCTCAGGAGGCAAAGCCGATGCCCAGTGCATCGAGAAGTCGTAAAAGGACCGGGCGGCGGCCGGTCATGTCTTCTTCCGCAAGACCCTTCTGCGCCATCCGAACCGCAAGGCTGCGCACCGGCTCGGGCGGGAAAGGCACGGGCCAGCGCCGCGGCATTTTCAGCCGTGTGCGCTCGGTATCCCTGTCCGCAAGCAGGTCGAGCATGGTCAGTGCGGCAAAGCGGCTTGCCGACACCCCCTGCCCGGTGAACCCCATGGCATAGGCAAGCCGTCCGCCATAGGCGGTGCCGGCGAAGAATGTCGTCCGTGCGGAGGTATCGATGATACCGCCCCAGGCGTGGGAAAACGCAACACCGGCAAGGCTGGGGAACGTCGCTGAAAACTGATTTGCCAGCCGCTCGAAGCTTTCCTCGCGTTGCAGATTGGCGGCATCGCGATTGCTGCCATAGTGATAGATCGCGTCGTAACCGGCCCACAGCATGCGTCCATCAGGGGTCTTGCGGAAATAATGAAACTGGTTGCCACTGTCGGCGATGCCGTAATCCCCGCTCCAGCCAATGCCCGTCCATTGGCTTTCACTGAGAGGTTCGGTGACGATCGAATAATCGTAGATCGGTATGAAGGCCAACTTCAGCTTGTTGAGCAAAGGCACGGCGGCATTGGTTGCCAGGATCACCTTGCTCGCCTTGACCCGGGCCTGTGGCGTTTGCAACGCGATCGCGCTTCCGTCGCGGGACAGACCCGAAACAGGCGTGGCTTCAAATAACTCAACGCCTTTGGCAAGACAGACACGCCGCAATTCCCTGACAGTTTTCGCCGGGTGGATCAGCGCGTAATTTGACTCGAACAGGCCCGCCACATAGGCCGGACTGTCGAGCTTGTTCGACAACGCGCTGCCCGACAGGAGCTCGCAATCGATCCCGAACCGTTCATAGTTTCGGGCCATCGTCTCAAGCCCCTGGACCTGCCACGGGGTGGCAGCGACATTGAGCTTGCCTGACAGTTGGAATCCGGCGTCTATGCCGTGATTGTCAAGATCCCGCTCATACTCCGCAAGATTTTGCCGGCCGAGACGGATCAGGGTTTCCGCTTCCCCTGGATGCCGGGCAAGAGCGTTGGAGACGCCATGCGAGATCGATGGCGCGCAAAATCCGCCGGTGCGGCCGCTGGCATCCTGGCCGCAGCGGCCAGCCTCCAGCAGCACAATATGCGCATCGGGCTGCTGCTCTTTCGCCTTGAGGGCCGACCACAGACCGGTAAAACCACCGCCGACGATCACCAGATCGCACGACAAGTCGGACGCCAGCGCAGCACAGGCCGGTGCGGCTTCGACGTCACTGCTCCAGTAAGGTTCGGGGCTGGTATTCGACAGTGCCGCGATCATGACGGGAGGTACCAGCCCCAGCTGCGCGTATTGTCATAGCGGGTGATCTGCTTGATCTCCCTGAACCCCATAAAGCCTGATGTTCCAAGCTCCCGTCCGATGCCGGAGGATTTGTAGCCGCCCCACGGCACCTGGGTGAAGGTCGGCTGCGAGCAGTTGATCCAGACAATGCCGGCGCGCAGTTTCGAAGCCACCCGTTCGCAGCGCTCGAGATCATCCGACATCACCGCCCCGGCCAGACCATAGGGACTGTCATTGGCCAGCTTCAAAGCTTCCTCTTCCGTGTCGAAAGGGTTGACGCAGACAACCGGGCCAAAGATTTCCTCACGCCAGATCGCAGCGTCGGTGGGCACGTCGGCAAAGATCGTCGGCGCAATGTAATAACCCGTCTTAAGTCCGGACGGCCGTCCGCCTCCGGTCACCAGACGTGCATTCGTCTTCTTGCCTGCCTCGATGGCCGCGAGAACCTTGTCATATTGCTGTTTCGACACCAGCGGCCCGAGCTTGATGCCTTCGGCATCGCCCGGCCCGATGGTGATGGCTTCCGTGGCTTCCACCAGCCGGTCCATCAGCCTTGGGTAGAGCCCGCTCTGAACCAGCACCCGCGACGTCGCCGAGCAGACTTCACCCTTGTTCCAGAATATTCCGAAAAGGATCCATTCGACGGCTTTTTCAATGTCGCAATCATCAAAAATGATGAAGGGAGATTTTCCGCCCAGTTCGAGCGAAACCGAGCGGATGCCGGCCGCAGCCGCGGTCATCACCTTGCGCCCGGTCGGCACCGAACCGGTGAAGGCAAGCTTGTCGACCAGCGGATGATCGGCCAGCGGCGCACCGGCTGCAGGCCCGGTGCCGGTAACCAGATTGAACACGCCCGCAGGCAGGCCCGCAGCATCAATGATTTCCGCCAGCAGGGCACAGCTGACGGAACAGAATTCCGAAGGCTTGAGCACGATGGTGCAGCCCGCCGCCAGTGCCGGAGCCACCTTCCACACCGCCATCAGCAAGGGGAAATTCCACGGCGTGATCGCCCCGACAACGCCTAAGGGTTCGGTAACAACCGTGCTGGAAAAGGCCTCATCGCCAAGATCGACGGACTGCGCGCCGTCCGCTTCATGGCTCTCGGCCAGATCGGCGTAATAGCTGAACACGAAGGCGGCGTCGCCGACATCCCACTCGGATTCCGGGATCGGCTTGCCGTTGTCACGGGTTTCCACTGCCGCGATTTCACTGAGCCGGGCGGTGATACCCTGCGCAATGCGCCTCAGCGCCGCAGCGCGGTCAGCCGCCGGCATCTGTGGCCAGGGCCCATGATCAAAGGCCCGGCGGGCGGCACGCACCGCCAGATCCACATCCTCGGACGTGCCTGCGGCAATCCGGGCGAAAGGTGTTTCGGTGGCCGGGTTGATTGCCTCAAGGCTTCCGCCGGTGCGCGGCGCGACGAACGCGCCATCGATGTAAAGCTTCGTCGTGTGCATCTGTGGTCTCCAATCTCAGGAAATCTTGCGCCCGCCCGCATCAAGGAACCAGTCGTCGGGATAGGGATACCACCAGTCCTGACGAACCGGCTTGTGATCGAGGATCACCATCTTGGAGCGGCGGAAGGTATCGAGCCCCATGCGTCCAAGTTCGCGCCCCTGGCCCGAGTTCTTCCAGCCGCCAAAGGGCAGCGCGTCGTTGTCGATCATCGGATTGTTGATCCACACCATGCCCGCCTCGAGCCGTTCATGGGCTTCGTGCGCCTCTTCCAGCGACGTGGTGAAGACGCTGGCGCCCAGGCCGAACTCCGATGCATTGGCGCCTGCGACCGCCGCATCGAAATCAGGCACCCGGACGATCGCCGCGACCGGGCCGAAGCACTCCTCATGCAGGATGTCCATGTCCGCTGTGCAGCCGGTCAGGATTGTCGGCTCGTAAAACCAGCCGACAGTGCGTTCCGGCGGAACCCGGCCGCCGCAGACAACCCTGGCGCCCTTTGCCACGGCATCGGCGACCAGCCGCTCCACCTTGTCGCGGGCAGCCTTGCTGACCAGCGGGCCGATCTCGGACTTGTCCAGCCCGTTGCCGATGCGCAGCCGCAGTGTCTCTGCCTTGAAGGCCTCGACAAAGGCGTCATGAACATCGTCGACCACATAGAGCCGCTCGGTCGAGGTGCAGACCTGGCCCGACATGTGGAAGGCGCCGGTAACTGCTCCCGCCGCCGCCACCTCGATCGGCGCATGGGCGGTGATGATCATCGGATCCGAGCCGCCGGCCTCGATCACCGAGGGCTTCATCATAGATGCGGCGGCGGCGGCAACCGCCTGCCCGGCCGCGACCGAACCGGTGAAAGCCACCGCATGGGTCTTGCGGCTCGCGACCAGCGCCTTGCCCACATCGGCGCCACCTGGCAGGCAGGCGACAAGCCCTGCGGGCAGGTCGGCAAACATCTCCATGAAGGCAAGCGTAGACAGTGTCGTTGCTTCGGCGGGCTTGATCACGCAGCCATTGCCGGCCGCCAGCGACGCGGCCACGGTCCAGCACATCAGCAGGATCGGGAAGTTGAACGGCATGATGTGAACCGACACGCCGAGCGGCTCGTATTTGGCAAATTGCAGCGACCCTGCCTGGGTCGTCCCGGCCACCTTGCCGGCATCGTCACGCGCCATTTCTGCATAGTAGCGGAAGATCGGGGCACAATTGGCGATCTCTCCAATGGCCTCGGGATAGGGTTTTCCCATCTCGCGGCTCATCAGGATGGCGCATTCGGTGAAATCGGCCGCGTCGATGCGATTGGCCAGCGTATGGAGTATCTTTGCGCGCGTTTTCGCGTCCACAGCCTTCCAGGCCGATTGCGCCTGATTGACCTTGTCGAGAACAGTCTCGATCTCCTCCGGCGTAACAGTGGCGCGGGTTCCGATATCCTCAAGTGTTGCGGGATCGACGACACGCTCTCCCTGGCCCGCCGAGACATGGAACTCAGGTGTCAGGAAATAACAGGGTGTATGAATGTCCGGCATGGCAGTTCCTTCAGGAAAGAGTGGCCAGCATCCGGCCGGCGTCGCGCCATCCGGGAAGCTTGGCATCAAGATAATCCGCGATCCCGGCAAGGCCGGCCGCCGTCAGTGCTGTCTGCATCTGGCTTGCCACACGCGGCATGAACGCCAGATAGCCGGCCTTGCCGTCGCGCCGCATCAGGCGGACAAACTGCCCCATCAGCCTTGTATGGCGTTGCGCGGCAAGCAGGTGATAGCGCTGCAGAATGTCATCGCGCGTTCCGCACGACGCGGGCACCGCGGCCAGATACCGCTCAAGCATTGTGTGCTCAAGACCCGGCGCAAGATCGCGCCGCGCGTCCTGCAACAAAGACGCCAGATCATACTCTGCAGCGCCCACAACACCGTCCTGGAAGTCGAGCAGACCGCAGGCGCCCACGCCCGTGCGGCCCTCAAGCAGCATCAGGTTGTCGATATGGAAATCGCGCAGCACCAGAGCCCCCGGCGCATTTGCCAGTGGCGCAAGCGCCTCTCGCCACAGCGCAGAAAAACCAGCGTCGAATTCCCCGATATCGATCCTTGCGTCGAGCTCGGGCACAAGCCAGTGGGAAAACCGGGAAACCTCCTCGATCAGCATATCCTGATCATAGGTGGGAACCATCACGTTGCAGGCTTCGGGATGACCGTGCAGCCGCACAAGCGCATCGATTGCCAGCTCGTAGAGCGCGGTCTCGTCATAGCCGTCCGCAAGCAGCCTACCATAGGTGCCGGCACCAAAATCCTCGATCAGCGCAAGCCCCACCGCCGGGTCCGAGCCATGGATACGCGGCGCGCTCAGCCCTAGGGCATTGAGATGGCGGGCAAGGCGGATGAAAGCGCCATAACCGGCAGGATCGGTCCGGTCCTCCATCAGCAGTTTGCCCTCCCCGACCACTCTGCAGTAGCTGCGCGGCGAGGCATCGCTCGGCAACGGCTCCAGCCCGGCCTCGGACAGGCCGTGCCGTGCCAGAAACACCGCAGCCGGCGGCTCCAGACGTGGAAGGGGTCCCGCCATGCTCATCGGATCATGTAGACCTTCTTGATGGTCTCATGAACGGTGCAGACGCCCTTCCAGTCCTTGGGGAAAAAGGCTGCCGTATCAGGCGTGACCTCGATCACGTCACCGCTTTCGTGCACATAGGTGCAGCGGCCTTCGAGGAAATGGCAGAATTCGTCGCTGGTGACGTGACAGTCCCATTTGCCGGGCGTGCAGATCCACAAGCCGCATTCCGACTGGCCGCCGGGGCCCTTGTGCAGCACCACGCCGCTGACGCGCGATTCGCCCTCGATCATGGTCGGGATGACGCCCCAATCGACGGTTTCGGTCACCTCGAGAGGTTTGTGCATGACAGGTGTTTTCATAAGTCTGGCCTTAGCTGAGCATGTAGATATTGCGGATCGTCTCGTGGATTTCGGCCTCGCCGGACCATCCGGCGGGAAACAGCACGCAGGTGCCGGCCACCACTTCGATCACCTCGCCGGCATCGGAGCGGTAAGTCGCCCGGCCCTTGACGAAATGACAGAATTCGTCGCGCGGGACCGACAGCCGCCAACGTCCCGGCGTGCAGTCCCAGATCCCGGTTTCCGGGATGTTGCCCGGCCCCTTGTGCAAAAGCCGTCCGGTGGAATGCGACGCGCCTGCCAGTGCATCCGGCTGCGCCCCCCAATCCACCAGATCGTCAAAGTCACTCGCACCGTGAATATGTGGCGCACTTGAAGCGAGATTGCTCATTTCGCGAGCCCCGCCAGAAGCTTGGCCGCCTTCAGCGGGCCCTCGCACGACTGCATGTGGGTGGAGATCCTGGCCAGACGCTCCTGCATGGCGGCGTCGGTCAGACAGGCTTCGATCTTGGCCACCAGCTCATCGTCGGTCCACTCGTAGCGGTCCGAGCGGAAACCGTAGCCGGTTTCCTGCACGCGCATCGCATTGTCATGCCCATCCCAGACATAGGGCATGATGATGGCAGGCTTGCCGAAATAGAGGCACTCGGTGAACGAGTTGTTGCCGCCATGATGGATGACCGCATCCACCTGCGGAATGACCGACGGCTGCGGATACCAGCTGTCGATGATGACGTTGGGCGGAATGTCCGAATAGGCATCCTTGTAGTCGCCGACATTGACCAGCGCCCGGTAACGTGACTTGCCGACCAGCTCGATAAGCCGCTTGAGCAGGTCGGTGTCTCCGGCCCCCAGCGAGCCGAAGGAGATGTAGAGCAGCGGGCCGTCATTGTTGGCCTCGAATTCGGGCACGGTGTAGGGCTTGTCCTCGCGCACGCAGCCCTCGAGATACTGGAACCGGGCCGGATCGAGCGGCACATCGCGCTTGTAGGTCAGTGGCTGCGGATACAGCATCATGTTCATGTAAGGCGATGCCTCGAAGAACTCGCCAAGCTTGTAGGGCTCCTCGCCGCATTCGGTAAGGAAGGCATTGAAATCATCGTGGATCGGCTTGATGACTTCCTCGAACTTCGCGCGGAAGGCCGCATGGCCCTCTTTGTCGTTTTCCGACATGCCCGACAGATGCGGCGGGATCGCCGGGTCCTCGATTTCGTTCTCCGAGCAGGAAATGATCCGCACCCACGGCACGCCATATTGCTTGATCGCAGGAAACAGGATGACGTTGTCGACAGCGATCACATCCGGTTTGATTTTGGCCAGAACGCCCGGCAGATCCTTCTGCGCCCACTTGGCGCTGTCGACGATGGCTTCCCAGCACTCCTTGACGTAGTTGTCGATCTGGTCGATCGGCGCCTTGCGGAAATTCGGGATGTGGCCGTTGATGAAGTCTTCCCAGAATTTTGCCATCTGTTCGGGCGGCATCGGCTCGGACAGTGCGACAGGATGGGCTTCGAAACCGTAGCCCTGGTAGATTTCAACGAAACCGGGATCCGACAGAAAGACCGCCTTGTGCCCCATAGCGGTGATCGCCTGGGCAATTCCGACAGAATTCAAGGCGGGGCCAAACGCGGCCTCGGGGAAGAAAGCGAAGGTTTTCTGTTCCATGTTGTCTCCTCTGGTCATTCTGGTTGGGCCCTTCAGGCCGGGAAAACATGTGTGTCGCGAGCCGACCAGCTCAGCGCGATCTGCTGGCCTTCCTGCGGATGGTGGCTGTCAGCCACGTCGGCCGTCATGCGGGCAATCACCGGCGTGTCGGACAGCCCGGTCCTGATGTGCAGAAGCAGATCGAGACCGTGATAGGCGATGGCCGATACCGTGCCGTCGAGACGGTTCTCGCCCTCCTGTCCGATCGACAGCCGTTCCGGCCGCACTGCCGCGACAGCAGCGCCCGAACCCGCGCCCTCGTTGACATGAGTGGCGGCAATCCGGCTGCCGTCGCGGGCGCTGAACCCGTCTTGATCGGCTGTGACCGGCAGAAAGTTCATCACGCCGATAAAATCGGCTGCAAAGCGCGACTGCGGCAACTCGTAGATATCTTTGGGCGGCCCGACCTGCAGCAAGGCGCCGTCTTTCATGATGGCGATGCGGTCGGCCATCACCAGCGCCTCTTCCTGGTCGTGCGTCACCATGATGAAGGTGATCCCGAACTGATGCTGCAGCCGCTTGAGTTCCAGTTGCATCTCGCTGCGCAGTTTCTTGTCGAGCGCTCCCAGCGGCTCATCAAGCAGCAGCACCTTGGGCCGCTTGACCAGCGCACGCGCCAGGGCGACCCTCTGGCGTTGGCCGCCGGAAAGCTGGTCCGGTTTGCGCCCGGCAAGATGGCTGAGTTGAATCACCGCGAGGATCTCGTCGACCCGCGCCGTCACCTCCGCCTTTGGCAGTTTTTCCATTTCCAGCCCGTAGCCGATGTTCTGCGCCACGCTCATGTGCGGAAACAGCGCATAGGACTGGAACATCAGATTGACCGGCCGCTGGTTCGGCGGCAGCTTGGCAATCGAAGCCCCCTCGATTTGAATTTCTCCGCCGCTGATCTCTTCGAACCCGGCCAGCATCCGCAACAGCGTGGTCTTGCCGCTGCCCGACGCGCCCAGGAGCGCAAAGAACTCGTTTTCCCTGATGTCGAGGGAGACCCCGGCAACGGCCCGCACCGTGGCAAAGTATTTCTCGACGTTCTGGATACTCAAGAATGGTTGGGTCATTGGCCGGGAAGCCCTCCCTTGTTCAGCCGCTGCGACAGGGCCAGCGCAACGACCGAGACAGACATGACGATGGTGGCGAGCGCGTTGATTTCCGGCGTGACGCCGAACCGGATCATCGCGAAAATCTGCATGGGCAGGGTGATTGACGACCGGCCAGCCCCCGCGGTGAAAAAGGCGATGATGAATTCGTCAACCGACAGGGTGAAGGCCAGCAACCCGCCCGCGATGATCGCCGGCATCAGCACCGGTATGACAACGCGGTAGAGCGTGATTGCGGTCGATGCGCCCAGATCTGCCGACGCCTCGACGATCGACCAGTCAAAGCTCTTGAGCCGCGCCCGCACCACCGCGCAGACAAATGCCAGATTGAACACCACATGGCTGACGATGATGGTGTGCAGCCCCATCTTGACCCCGAGCAGAGAGAACATGCTCAAAAGCGCAATTGCCAGAACGATGTCAGGTATGATCATCGGGGCAAAGATAATTGTCTCCAGCCACTTTCCATTGCGGCGGCGGATCTCGACGCCGACGGCCAGCAATGTGCCAAGCGTGGTGGAGAGCACCGTCGAAAACAGTGCGACGATCAAGGTGTTGCCGGCGGCCTTCAGGATATCACTGTTGTCGAGCAGCGCCCCGTACCACTTGACCGAAAAGCCGGTCCAGGCCGTCGGCAGGCCGCCCTCGTTGAACGACAGACCGACGAGAACCGAAATCGGTATGTACAGGAACGCAAACACGACACCGAGGATCAGGAGCATCAGGCGGAAGGTGTTGCGGTCAGTCATCGGCCCGCGCCTTTCCGCCGCTCGCGCGCTCGGCCACAACCGCCTGGCCCATCAGCAGCCCCAGCATCACCGCGATCAGCACCATGGAAAGAGCCGCACCGAACGGCCAGTCATTGGCGGTGAGGAACTGGGCATAGACCAGATTTCCGATCATCTGGAACTGACCGCCGCCCAAGAGCGCCGGCGTCACGAAATTGCCGATTGAAAGCACGAAGACGAAGACGAACCCGGTGGCAATGCCCGGCACCGTCATCGGCAGCGTGACCCGGCGAAACGTAGTCCAGGCCGACGCGCCGAGGTCCCGCGATGCTTCTGTGATTTCAGGATTGAGGCGCGACAATGGCGCGTAGCAGGCGAGGATGACGAAGGGCAGATAGTTGTAGACCAGCCCGATCACCACGGCCTGTTCGGTATACAGCATGCTTGGCAGTTCGCCATTGTATCCCAGCCAGCGGGCCAGATTGACGATCAGCCCCTCCCGGTTGAGCAGCACGATCCAGGCATAGGTCCGCACCAGATAATTGGACCAGAACGGCAGGACTGCGAAAAACAGCAGCATCGGCTGCTTGCTGCGCGGCATGGCGGCAATGGCATAGGCCGCGGCATAGCCAAGCACGCAGGCGATCGCTGCAGACAACCCGGCAATTCCTGCCGATTTGAGAAAGATCTGGAAATACAGCGGATCGAAGACCAGCGCGATGTTTTCCAGCGTCCAGGTGTATTCGATGCCGCCATAGATCCCGCGCCTGAAGAAGGCGAGAACCAGGATCAGGCCGCATGGGATGACCATCAGCCCGGTCAGCCACAACAGCGCCGGCGACATCAATAAAAGGGGTCTGCGATCGGTTGTCATCACAAGGGCCTGCACCGGCTCGGCCGGCGTTCAATGGGTAGGAAGGCCCCCGGCTGCCGACAGCCTCCGGGGGTTTCTCACTGCAATTCAGTTTGCAGCCTTGATCTCCGAGACGAGACGCGAGTAATCGCGCTGTGCTGCACCGACATCACGCAACTGCTCGAATTTGAGCATGTCGGCGGGCTTCATCCCCATGTTCGGATAGGTTTCGATCAGGGACGCGTCGACGCCGGTCATGGCCGCCTCGTTGGGAACCTTGTAGAGAATGTTCTCAGCCGCCCAGCGATGATTGTCCGCGTCGAGGATGTAGTTGACGAAGGCGTAGGCCGCATCCTTGTTTTCGGAGGCCTTGAGGATCACCATGGTGTCGACCCAGAGGTCGGATCCTTCGCTCGGAATGACATATTTGATGTCGCTGTTCTCGCCAATTCCGTAGTTGCACCAGCCGTCCCAGGCCTGCACCAGTTCGGCTTCGCCGGACACGAGCTTGGCGTAGAAGGTCGTATCGTCATAGGCGAGCAATGTCTTCTTGGCCTCGATCAGCAGGTCGCGGACTTCACCCATTTTGGCTGCGTCGGTTTCGTTGACCGAGTATCCCAGCGCCAACTGTCCGGCGGCCAGCAGCCAGCGGTCGGTTGCCAGCATCGTAGTTTTTCCCGAAACCGCCTCGGATGGCTTGAGCAGGTCGTTCCAGGATGACGGATCGTCCACCAGGTCCGAGCGATAGCAAAGCCCTGTCGTGCCCCAGGCATAGGGCAGCGAGAATGTGTTGCCGGGATCGTGCGGCAGTTCAGTCGCCTCTTTGTACAGATTGGCGATATTGGGGATTTTGGAATGATCGAGCTCTTCGGTGAGTCCGAGATTGTGCAACACCTCGGCAAATGGCGATGACACGAAGACCACGTCATAGCCCACACCCTTGGACGCAATGAGCTTGCCCATGATCTCTTCATTTGTGGCATGCAGAACGAGTTCCGCTTCATTGCCGGATTGCGAATTGAATTTCTCGATCGCATCGGCGGCCATGTAGCCGTCCCAGTTCGAAATGGTCAGCGGATCTGCCATGGCCGGCGCGGCAAGCGCAGCAACCATTGCAGCCGTAAGCATGCTGTTGCGCAGGATAACGCGGCTGCGCGGGGATTGTCTGGTCATCAAGTTCACCTCCAGGGTCGTTGTTGAGACGCCGGTACAGACGTCCGGCAGCTTTGGACTTGCGATTCTTGCTGATCGCCTCTAGTTCAGTATTAATGTCTCAAAAGATACGTCAATTTGTTTTTGCAGTTTTTTCCAGGCCCGGCCAGATGCCGCCACGAAGAAGGAATTGCGATCTCCGTCAGAGGGATGAGCCATGATCAGGACAAGAAGCAATACCCGGCAGAACCATCTGAAGCTGGCCCGCAAGATTATTGAAGTTGCCCTTGAGCGCGGAATGAGGAACGGTGACCACCTGCCGGAAACCACCCTTTCGCAGGCCTGCGGCGTCTCGCGAACGCCGATACGATCGGCTCTCAAGCTACTGGAATCAAACGATATTGTGCAGAGACGCGAAGAGGGAGGCTATTTCCTCAATCACGCCCCTGAAGACATCGGTCTCAATGGCGCAGCACAACTCGATGATGTCGAGGGGTCGTTGGCGACACGCATTTTATCGGACCGGGCCGAGCGCCGGATAACCGATGTGCAATCCGTGAGCTCACTTGTTCGCCGCTACAACGTCCCACGATCTGCTGTACTTAATGCGTTAAAAATACTGAGTACTGACGGTGTCGTGGCGCAATTGCCGGGTCGCGCCTGGGCTTTCCAGCCCCTGCTGGACACGCCTGACGCAGTCTCCGAGAGCCTGTCGTTCCGTCTCGCGCTCGAGCCGCAGGCGATCACCGCCCCCGGTTTCGAGATGGACAGCCTGAAAGCCGGTCTGCTGCGTCAGCAGATGGAGGATTTTCTCAAGCGCCGGGACGGCAGCATGAGCGCGGTCGCTTTCCTGCACCTCGATTGCGCCTTTCACAGCCTGATTGCCGAAAGCTCCGGTAACCGCTTTATCTGCGGAGCGCTGCTGGCGCATCAGCGCTTGCGGCTGACCACGCACAAGAACAACAGCATTCCCGACTTCAGGCTCCGGCAATCCCTGGAAGAACACCTCGATATCCTTGACAGTCTCGAGCGGATGCAGCACCAGCTGGCGGCAGACCAGATGGTGCTGCACTTGCGGCGTTCGCAGATCCGCAAACCGCAAGCGGCCAACCGCGGATTGTTGCCACTCGCACGAAAGGGGATGGCGTGACCAAGCCAGTGATCGCCTTCTTTCCGGAGGCGAGTTTCGGATCGGCGCTGAATTGCGTCGGCATTGCCCAGCAGCTGCAGCGTCAAGGCGCAGTTCCCGTCTTCCTGTGTCATCAGGGCTTCACCGGCGTCTTTGACGAGTACGGTTTCAAGGAATACCAGCTGCCTGCGGCATCGAAAGCTGCAGGCCAGGGTAGCGAGGAAACCTGGCAGGCCTTCATCACAGCCCACCTTGAGCATTTCAACCAGGATCCGCTGACCCAGCTCGAAACCTATGTTCGCCCGACCTGGGATACCATTGTCGACACGGCGATCCACGCCGAGAAGGGCCTCGAATCCCTCATCAAGCGGATCAGACCCGATGCCATCGTGCTGGACAACGTGATCATGTTCCCGGCCATAGCCAATGCCGGCGTGCCCTGGGTCAGGGTGGTTTCCTGCGCCGAAACAGAGATCCCGGATCCCGGTGTGCCGCCTTATCTTTCAGGGATGGCGGCGGATGACCCGGAGCGCGGACGCTTCGAGGCGGCCTATCTCGAGGCTACAGCCCCGGCGCACCGGCGCTACAATACCTTTCGCAGGCGTCGCGGTCTTTCAGCCCTGCCCCCGGGCCAGTTCTTGGAAACCTCGCCTCATCTCAATCTGCTACTCGCACCGGAAGTGGTCCGGCATCAACGCCACCACCCGTTGCCCGAGGATCTGTTTGTGTTTCTCGAAGGTTGCGTGCGCGAGGAAGCGCAGTTCGATCCGCCGCCCCTGCCGGTCAATGACGGGCCAATCATCTATCTCAGTTTCGGTAGCCTTGGAGCCATCGACACCGACCTTATCGGCCGCATGATCGATGTCTTCGCCGCATTTCCCGCCCGGTTCTTCGTTAATGTCGGAGGCTTTCTCGAAAGCTATCAGAAAGTCCCCGACAACGTGTATCTCGGCAGTTGGTTTCCGCAGCCCTCCATCGTCACCCAGGCCGACCTCTTCATTCATCACGGAGGAAACAACAGTTTTTGCGAGGCGCTCTACTACGGCGTACCGTCATTGGTCATGCCTTATTGCTGGGATGGGCACGACAATGGCCTGCGGGCAACGCAAACCGGCACCGGGATCCACATGCAGCGCAACACATGGAGCCCGCAGGAGCTCTGCGACGCGATGACGAAGCTGCTCGGCGACAGGGCCTTGCACGAGCGGATGGGCCGCATTTCAGCGCACATGACGGCCGCAAATGGGGCTTCGAAGGCAGCGAGCTCCATCTTACGCACGCTCGGGCAGTGATCTCAGCTCAGGTTCTGAGACAAATCGAAGTACGGAATTCAAGCGCCCTTCGTGCTGTTCCAATTGACCCTGTTTGTAAGATGCGGCTACTCTTGGGGTATCCAGTTTGTTGATTATCGCTTTTCTCTGAGGGATTCGTAAGGCATTTTGCCGGTGTCGAGCCGGCGTGCCGGTCTCCGTGGAACCGTGACCAGAAATCGGGGCAATGGCTCTCGATCAAGGCGAAGAGTATTGGGCGCCCGGCTTCCAACTGTCCACATGATCGCCGCTCTGGCGGAAGGCCGGTCAGCTTCGCATACTCTTCCTGCTTTCCGGCGGATCGGTACTGCGACGGAGCAAATCGAGGAACTGCCAAGCCTGGTGTTTGCAACGAGTGGGGTTGTGACCAACCGGATCACATCCCGAGCGCAATGCCATCTTTTCGCGATTCCGATGCGCCGGTCAAAGTCCCGTTCTCCCAGTCGATGCGAATTGCCTGCGCGCCGCCGATCGGATCCGGTGAGGGAGTGAAGGTGAAACCCCGCCGCTCAAGTTCGGCACGGGTCGAATCCGCAAGCGTATGCTCGACTTCCACTCGTGTTCCCTCGGATGTCGGCATCATGCGGGGCAGGTCGATCGCCTCCTGCAGATCCATGCCGTAATCAACGATCTTGGAAATCAGATTGGCGTGTCCCAGCGCCTGATAATAGCCACCCATGACGCCAAACGGCATCTCTGTCCGGCCATCGCGCGTCACCATCCCCGGAATAATGGTGTGCAGCGGGCGCTTCGAAGGTCCGATCTCGTTGGGGTGGCCAGGTTTGAGCGAGAAGCTCTGGCCACGATTGTGCAGGACTATCCCGGACAGTGGTGCGACGAGCCCCGCGCCGAAACAGTCAAAGATCGAGTTGATGAAACTCACGGCGTTGCGATCGCGGTCGACCACGGAAATGTAGACTGTGTCGCGATGAAGCGGCATTTCGAATGGCGGCAGGTCGGTCAATGCCTGGCGCAGATCGATCATCCCAGCCAGGCGGTCGGCCATTGCGTCCGACAGCAGTTCGTCGACCGGTACATCCGATGTATCCGGATCGGCGATCCAGGCATCGCGCGCGGCATAGGCAAGGCGGGTGGCCTCGATCTCGATATGCAGCCTGTCGGGCGACTGGGGGTCGCCTTTTGCTTCGAACCGGCTGAGGATGTTTAGGATCAGCAGGGCGATGATGCCCTGACCGTTCGGCGGGCACTCATGAATCCGGTAGCCGCGGAAATCGGTGACCACCGGCGTGACGTACTCTCCGCTGGCGTTGGCGAAGTCCTCCATCGTGTGCAGTCCGCCAAGCGAGCGCAGATAGGAAACCATGTCTTCGGCAACCGGACCCTCGTAGAATCCGCTTCGCCCTTTGGCGGCGATGCGCTTGAGGGTCTCTGCCAGTTCCGGTTGCCTGTGGACCTCGCCGATTGTTGGCGCCCGTCCTGCGGGAAGGAAAATCCGCGCGGCCGCTGGATCCGCTGCAAGCAGCTCTTGCTCCAACAACCAGTCGCGATGAACGCGCGGCGTGATGGCATAACCCTCCTCGGCAAACCGGATCGCGGGCGCCAGCAGGTCAGCGAAAGGAAGTTTGCCATGGTCGACATGAAGACGGGTCCAGGCATCGATTGCCCCGGGAACTGTGACGGCCGCGGGCGACTGGCGGGGTACCTCGGTGAATCCTCGTTCCCCGAACCACCCGGGAGTCATTGCAGCCGGCGTGCGGCCGGAGCCGTTGTAGGCAACAACCTCGTCGGAGCCGCGGGGGGCGTAGAGCGCGAAGCAATCGCCGCCGATGCCGGTCGAACCCGGCTCGACGACGCACTGCACCGCGCAGGCGGCAATGGCCGCATCCATCGCGTTGCCACCCGCTGCCATGATCTCAAGCGCTGTCAGCGTGGCTGAAGGATGTGACGTGGCGGCCATGGTATGGCGCGACACCGCTACGGATCGTGTCGGCTTCTCGAAATTGCGCATTCTGAATATCTCCTTGCCGTCGGCGGCATGTATACGCGCCTCAGGCGCGCACCCGGTAGGGCGTGAGCCATGCCTCGAGCGCGTTCAGCGCCGAGATCATGGTGAAATTGAGCGTGAGGTAGATAGCGCCCGCGGCCATAAAGACCTCGATGGCACGGTAGGTTTGTGAAATCAGTCCCTGGGCAATGCCAGTGACCTCCATCAGCGTGATGATCGATGCAAGGGACGTGCCTTTGACCATGAGAATGATCTCGTTGCCGTAGCTCGGGATCGCCTGGCGAAAGGCCAGCGGGAGGATGACCAGACGCAGCGTCAGGAGCCGGGACATGCCAAAGGCGGTCGCTGTCTCGACGAGGCCGCGCGGTACGCCCTGTATCGCACCGCGCAGGATTTCGCTGCCATAGGCTGCGGTATTGAGGCTCAGTGCGATGATTGCGCACCAGTAGGGCTCGCGGAACACTCCCCAGAGCCCGACCGCCTGAAGCGACGGACGAAACTGACCAAGGCCGTAGTAGATCAGGAAAATCTGCACCAGCAGAGGCGTGCCGCGAAAGACCGCCACAAAGCTGCGGATCGGCCAGACCAGTATCCGGTGATTTCCCTGTTGGGCAAGCGCCAGCAGCAAGGCCAGCACGAAACCGATACAGATTGATGAAGCCGCAAGCTGCAAGGTCAGCGGCAGGCCGGCGAGCAGCACCGGAATGATTTCGAAGAAGAAGGCAAGGTCGATCATGTCCGGACCATGCCTCGCCACGCCCGGGCCTCGCCGTGCCGGAAGACCGCGCCGGTCACGCCCGCGATCGCGAAATAGAGCGTAGCTGCAGCTATATAAAAGACAAAGGGCTCTCGCGTTGACCCGGCCCCGATCTGCGCCTGGCGCATCAGTTCAACAAGGCCGATAACCGAAATCAATGCGGAATCCTTGAGCACCAGCTGCCAGACATTGCCAAGCCCTGGAAGGGCATGACGCATCAATTGCGGCACGATGACCAGGCGCAGCGATTGAAAGGAGGAAAGACCAAGCGAATTGCAGGCATCGAACTGGCCCCGGTCAACGGCAAACCAGGCACCGCGGTAGACTTCAGACTGGTAAGCGCCGGATATTATGCCCAGCGCAAGTACGCCAGTCGCAAAAGACGGCAGTCCGACAAAGCCCGTGCCGCCCATGGACTTGCCAATATGCGTCAGCGCTATGCTGCCGCCATAATAGAGCAGATAGATCGTCAAGAGATCCGGAACGCCCCGGAAAACGGTGCTGTAGGTGCTGGCGGCCCAAACGGGGACACGACGCGCAGAGAGGCGTCCGCCTACCGCCAAAGTCCCGAAAACAGCGCCGAGAAGAAATCCCAGGATGGAAAGTGAAAGCGTAACGCCGGCTGCAAACAGCAGCGCAGCGCCCCACCCGCCGTTTCCGAAAGCGAGAAGATGCAGGATATCCGTCATATGAACCAATGCCTTTCAGCGCGCCAGCCGGCGGGATGGCCGATTGCCTGTCCCGCCGGCCGGGTCCGCCGCGCGCTTACTTGACCGGGGTGACGTCCGTCTTCACCCATTTCTCGGAGATGCGCTTGATGGTGCCGTCGGCAATGGCTCCATCGATCGCCTCGTTCAGCATCTCCTTGAGTTTTGCATCTCCCTTGCGCAGGCCCGCGCCGGTTCCAAAACCAAACACGCCGCCCACGAACCCGGGACCTGCGAGTGTGTAATCGGCAAATTCCGGCCTTGCGAGGGTCGCGGCAAGCGCTGTCTGTTGCGCAAAAAGGGCATCGATGCGGCCGGCCGCCAGATCCAGATCGTGCTGCTCAGTCGTCTTGTACTCGCGGATTTCGACGACATCGGAGAAGTATTTCTTGACGAAGTCGAGGTTTGTGGTGGCGGCTTGGACGCCGATAATCTTGCCTTTCAGCAAGGGCTTCAACTTCTCGATCGCCTCAGCGGATGCGGCTTCGTCATCCAGTTTGAACTTTTCGGACGAAATGCCCTGTTTGCCAAGTTCGCTGTCCTTGGCGACCGCGAAGCCCGACGGATCGACCGCGTAGGGTTGCGTAAAGTCGATCGTCTCAAGCCGTTTCGTCGTGATGAACATGCTGGCCATGATCACGTCGAACTTGCCGACGGTCAGCGACGGAATGAGACCGTCCCAATCCTGTGCGATGATCGTGCACTCGATCTTCATCCGGGCACAGAGATCGTTGGCCAGTTCGACTTCCAGCCCGTCAAGAGTGCCGTCGGCGGTGGTGAAGTTCCACGGGGCATAGGCTCCTTCCGTGGCGATTGTGATGGCCTTCGGAGCGTCCTGAGCGGCAGGCGCCTGAACAAAGCTGAACATGCTCACGGCACACGCAATTGCGGCCAGATGATAGGTTTTCATGTGTTTCCCTCTTTTTGCTGATTAGCTGTTCCTGCGGCCCGCGCCGGTCTCGTCGCCGGCTGGGGCCATTTCTACCGACCGGGTTTCATCGTCCGGTTCGGCGTCACGAACTCGGCCAGCAATGGTGCCGTGCCAAGAATATGATCCTGCATCACCCGCTCCGCATGACGCGCATCACCAGACCGCAATGCCGAGATCACGGACGCATGCTCCTCTCGCGCTGAAAGCGGCTTCTCGACGTCATCAAACCAGATGCGCATATAGGGTTCGATGACGGCATGCAGAGCGGAAATCTGGTGGATGAGTTTGGGTCTATGGCTCAGCGCGCATATGCTTCCGTGAAATTCCTGATGGCGTACGACCCAGTCGCTGCTGCTGCTCTGGCCGGCACGCTCCATACGATCGAGCAGCCGCTCAAGATCGTCGATCTCATCCTCGCCGATGTTCGGCATCGCCAACCTGACCGCCAAGCCTTCCAGAACGGATCGCATCTCGAAAGTTTCATACAGCTCATCGAGTGTCAGGCCAGCGACCACACAGCCGCGATTGGGCCGCAGAACCACCAGCCCCTCCGACGCCAGACGCCGAAAGGCTTCCCGTACCGGCATCCGGCTCATGCCGATCTCGGCGGCGATGTCCTCAGGAATGAGCCGCTCCCCTGATTTGTAACGGCCAACGCGAAGCGCCCGCTGAATATGGCGGTAGGCCTCCTCTTCTGCGGTGGCGGAGGCACGTGGCTCGACGGAGAAGGCTGCGGACATGAATCACCAAAAGTATTTTTGTATCCACTTATCCAATCACTGGATTATAAGGAGGTCAATCCCCTCAACACGGCGAAACCAAAAGAATCATTCGATTGAAAGGTTGGAACTGACCACCTGCCGGGCGATCGAATTGTGTCACCGGTGCCTGGCAAGGATGACCGACGATGTATCGAACCGGTATCGCAAGCCTCACGTGCCAAGGCCAAGGAAGCGCGATGTTTGCCACGATCAGGCAGCTTGAGGGCGATCGACGTATGGCCAGAGGTCCGAGGCTGCCGCTCATGGATCGCGATAATGGGCAGAAGGAATATCACGGCGTGGAACGATGAAGCCGCTGCGGTGACTTGAAATGCTGCACCATCCTCTGCTGCCGCACGGGTTGGTGCGAATTCGCCGCCCTATGTTCAGTGCCCTGTAAGAACGATGTTGGGCGCCTATGACGTGCTCCCCGTCTTTGGATCGCCCTGGGCCGGAATTTCCGGGGTTTCAGGCTCAGCCGGCTGATGCCGCCGATGAGCCTTTCATGAGCGCCATCGGCAGCTCGACCTGCCAGAACTATGCGCCCATTGCCAGGGAAGTACAGCGGGATAAGGTCGATTTGAATACAGCCATACTCCAAGAAAAATGGCGCCACATCACGAGATATCCGGCCTGCAAAGCATCTAGCTCCAGCCAGAAAGCGTGTATGATCAGCCTTCCTTAAGAAGGCTTCATAGCTATCCCTTGCGTTCCACCAGTTCAGTCGGTTTGCCGGCCTTCTTCCACGCCGAAAAGCCACCCGATACGTGGCAGACGGTATCAAGCCCCATATCCTGGGCAGCAAGGGTTGCAAGCGCCGAACGCCATCCACTTGCGCAATAGAAGACGAACTTCCTCGGTTCCGCGAACACAGGCTTGTGGTAGGGGCTTTCCGGGTCGATCCAGAATTCGAGCATACCGCGCGGACAGTTGAACGCGCCTGGAATGCGGCCGTCACGCTCCAGTTCCCGCCGATCGCGCAAGTCCACAAAGGTGACATCGCTGTTGCCGAAAAGGGTGGAGGCCTCCTCCACCGAGAGTGTCTCGATGCTGGCTTCCGCCTCGTCTATCAGCTGCCGGTATCCACGTTTCATGCTTGGCTTCCTTTTCAGTTCCTGAGCGGCGCCGGAAAATCCCGCCCCATTTCCGGGCGGTGATGATCGACAGGTTCTTACGATACAACGACCCTGGGCGAGCGTTTGATGACATCATCATTCAGGTGGATTCCGAGGCCAGGCGTTTCGGGCACCGTGAAGTAGCCGTCCACCGGCTGCAGATCGATATCGCAAAGCTCGACATTGTACTGCTTGAGCGCATGGCTGTGATGCTCATGGATCAAGAAGTTCGGTATCGCGGTTTCAAGGTGAAGCGCAGCGGCCGTCGCCACCGGCGAACCGCAGACATGGGCCTGCACCAGCACATCATAGGCATAGGCGTAGTCGCACATTTTCTTGGCCTCGGTCAGGCCTCCGACCAGACCAATATCCGGCTGCAGAACCTCGATCGATCGATCCTCCATATAGGCGCGCATGCCGCTCCGGCCGAAGATCCTTTCGCCGGCAGCCATGCGCAGCGTGCTCCGCTGCGAGACAATGTCCTGCAACTTGCTGTCGTGATAGGCAACGGGCTCTTCGTAATAATAGATGCCATATTCCTCCAAAGCCTCGGCCAACTGCAGGGCCGACGGGATGGTGGTGGCGGAGTGAACCTCCAGAATGATTTCCCCAGACGGCCCCATCGCCTCCCGGATCGCAGCCATCCGCTCGCGGAACATCTCGATCTGCTCATAGCTGAAATATTTGGTGTGCGAAGGATGCCGTTTTCCTTCACGGTCCATCAGCAGCGGGTCGACCTTGACGCATGTGTAGCCCAGCTCCATCACCTGCCGTGTGACATCGAAATATTCCTGAGACTTGTAGAGATGCTCATATTTTTCGCTCCAGCCGAACTGGATCTGGCTGGCGTAGCAGCGAAGCTTTTCATTGGTCTTGCCGCCAAGCAACTGATAGCAGGGCACGCCCAGCGCCTTACCCTGAATGTCCCACAGGGCCATGTCGATCGCCGACATCGCGGGAAGAATCAGCGGCCCTCCGCATTGCGCCCAGAAGCTGGCCCGATAGATCTTTTCCCACAACGCTTCCCGGTTCCAGGCGTTGGCGCCGATGACGAAGCGTTCCGCAACTTCCCTGGTCGCTGCCGCCCCGGCGCTGTGGCCAACACCATAGGCAAGGGCCACCTCCCCGACACCGGTTATGCCCTCGTCGGTCGTTACCCGAACGAGAACCGGATGCCAGGGAATGATGATTTCCTCTTGCATCTCCACATCAATGATTTCGACGGAAACGATCTTCATCTCTGGCGCATCCCCTTGCTCCGGTACATTCTGCGCCTGATCAGGCGCGGCTTCTCTCTCCAAGAAAGAACAAATCGGGTTTGGAGAGATACATAATAGCCTGATAAATACAAGTATGGAATTTACAATTGTCAAAATTTGTAATATCAAATTGGGGCTTTCTTATATGAAGAAACGGCAAAGGGCGTGACATGAAACAGAACCCGGATCAGACCGCCGACGGCAGTCAGAGCGACGAAGCAACCAACAGCCCCCTTGCCGATCACGTCTATGGGGAGATCCTTTCGCAGATTCTCAGCGGATCGCTTGAGGTCGGAGCGAAATTGCCGTCGGAGAATGATTACTGCCGCATATTTTCGGTTTCACGTCCCATCGTACAGGTGGCGCTGGCACGTCTCGCCGCCGGCGGCATCGTCGAACGCAAGCGCGGCAGCGGCACCTTCCTCAAGCGCCGCCCCTCCAAGCGATTGGCAGATTTCGCAAAGCCGGGTGATCTCAATGTATTGCTGCAATGTCTTGAGTACCGGATCGAGATCGAGGGGACTGCCGCGGCTTTTGCAGCCAAGCGCCGCAGCGATCAGGACCTTGCCGCTATCGACGCTGCGCATGACCGGCTGAGGACGGAAGCCTCCTCCGGGTTCATTACGCCCGAAAGCGACCTCGCCTTCCATCAGGCGATTGCCGCGGCGACCGGTAATCTCTTCTTCATCGACACAATGCGCATGCTGCAGGAGCAGACCGTCAGGCTGCTCAGGGTGTCGCTCGGCATGACGACGAGCAGCAACACCGACAGAATCAAGCGTGTCAACGACGAGCACACGGAAATCTACGAAGCAATCGCAGCCGGCGACCCGGTGTTGGCTTCGGCCGCCATGCGCATGCATCTGGCGCGGTCGCGCCGCCGGCTTACCGACAGCACACAAGACAAAAGCAACTGACCCGCGAATACCAACACGGCGATTGCCGGGCGGCTAGAGCGGCGCGGGCAGATTGAATGGGAAATGCGACATGACAACTTATCAGGCGGTCTATCAATCCTGGCAGGCCGATCCCGAGGGCTTCTGGCTGGATGCGGCAAAGGCAATCGACTGGATCGTGCCTCCGAAAACCGGCATTACCGAAACCGCTGATGGCGGTCACGAATGGTTCGCCGATGCGCTGGTCAACACCTGCTGGAACGCGGTTGACCGTCACGTCGAGGCCGGGCGCGGCGAGCAGGTCGCTATCATCCATGACAGCCCCGTCACCAATACCATCACAAGGGTCAGCTTTGCCGAATTGCAGCAGCGGGTGGCGCTGCTCGCCGGAACGCTTCAGGCGAAGGGTGTGACCAAGGGCGACCGGGTGATCATCTACATGCCGATGGTTCCCGAAGCGCTGTTCGCGATGCTGGCCTGCGCCCGCATCGGCGCGATCCATTCGGTGGTATTCGGCGGATTCGCTGCGACGGAGCTCGCAACCCGGATCGACGACGCCACGCCGAAGGCGATCCTTGCCGCGTCCTGCGGGATCGAGCCGGGACGGATCGTCCATTACAAGCCGCTGCTTGACGGCGCCATGGCCATGGCGCGGCACAAGCCTGACTTCTGCCTGATTCTGCAGCGCGAGCAGGAACGCGCCACGCTCGAGCACGGCCGGGATTTCGACTGGCACGAAGCGCAAGCCACCGCGACACCCGCCACATGCGTGCCGGTTGAAGGAAACCATCCGGCCTATATTCTCTATACCTCGGGTACGACCGGCCAACCCAAGGGCGTGGTCAGGCCCACTGCCGGGCAACTGGTGGCGCTCTCCTGGTCGATGCGCAACATCTACGACGTTCATCCCGGCGATGTGTTCTGGGCGGCCTCGGATGTGGGCTGGGTCGTGGGACACAGCTACATCTGCTATGGACCTTTGATCAACGGCAACACGACCATTCTGTTCGAAGGCAAGCCGGTTGGCACGCCGGATGCCGGCACTTTCTGGCGGATCATCTCCGAGCACAAGGTGCGCAGCTTCTTCACCGCGCCGACGGCCTTCAGGGCGGTCAAGCGCGAAGACCCCAAGGGCGAATTGCTCAAGAACTACGATCTGAGCGGGCTGAAATACATCTTTCTCGCTGGAGAGCGCGCCGACCCGGACACCATTCAATGGGCCGAGGAAAAAACCGGTAAGCCGGTTATCGACCATTGGTGGCAGACAGAGACCAGCTGGAGCATCGCCGCCAATCCGGCCGGCATTGAACTTCTGCCGGTCAAGCGCGGCTCGCCGACAGTACCGATGCCGGGCTATGATATCCAGGTTCTAGATGAAGCCGGCCAGCCGGTGCCCGCCGGTACGCTTGGCGCGATTGCCGTCAAGCTGCCGCTGCCGCCCAGCTGTTTCACCACCATCTGGAACGCCCATGATCGATTCGAGAAATCCTATATGGCGCGTTTCCCCGGCTACTACGAGACCGGCGACGCCGGCATGATCGACGAGGATGGCTATGTCTACATCATGGCCAGGACTGATGACGTAATCAATGTCGCCGGCCACCGGCTGTCGACCGGCAGCATAGAGGAAGTCGTGGCCAGCCACCCCGATGTCGCCGAATGCGCGGTGATCGGCGCAGCGGACACGCTCAAGGGCCAGGTTCCCGTAGCCCTGGTCTGCCTGAATGCAGGCGTGGTGCGCGATCATGCCGAGATAAACAACGAGCTGGTTCGCCTGGTGCGTGAGAAGATCGGCCCCGTCGCCTCGTTTCGCCATGCAACCGTGATCGATCGTCTGCCAAAGACCCGCTCCGGCAAGATCCTACGGGCAACGATGGTCAACATTGCCGATGGTCAGGCCCCCAAGACGCCTGCGACAATCGAGGACCCTCAGGTTCTTGATGAAATCAGGCAAGCGCTGCTGACGCTCGGCTTCGCCCGGACGGACACGCAGATGGACACGGCCTGAGCGGGGACGGCACAGCATTGCCGGCGCTTCGCGGCCTGCCGCTGAAGCGGAAATCCGGAACGGTTCCAGCGGGCCCTCGCTCAGCAGCTGCCGATCAGGCAACCGCAGCTATTCCGCCGCCAGTTCGTCATAGGCCTCGGCCAGGCGCCGAACGCCGCGATCGAAGTCATCAACGCCCGTATGCGAGAAGCTCAGCCTGAGATAGCTGCCAAAGCGCTCGGGCGGGCCGAATGCGCCCCCGGGCACAAAGTTCACGCCTTTTTCGATTGCCTTCGTCAACAACGCGGATGCATTGACGCCGTCCGCCAGCTCAACCCAGACAAAGAAACCGCCTTCTGGCCTGCTCCAGCGTCCGCGTCCGGTGAAATGCGTTTCAAGCGCGGCAAGCAGCCGGTCACGCCGGCTGCGATAGACCGATTTCGCCCTTTCCACCGACTGTGCGAAATCATCCTGCAGGACTCCGACCGCAACCTGCTGGACGAATGTGCCGCTTTGAATGTCCTGGACATATTTCAACAAGGTCAGTTTCGAAATGATGTCGCGCGGGCCGATGATCCAGCCGATGCGCAGCCCCGGCGCCACGGTTTTTGACAGCGACCCCAGGAACAGCGTCCGGGCGGTTTCGATAGATCCGCGGCCGGCATCAAGCGCCAGCAACCCTGGCAGATCTTCGCCGTCGAACCGCAACAGGCCGTACGGATCGTCTTCAAGCAGGATTGCGCCGGTCCGGTGGGCGTAGTCGACAAGCCGGTTACGCGCGTCAAGATCCAGGCTGGCGCCGGTCGGATTGTGAAAATTGGGGATTTCATAGATAAGCGCCGGGGTGCCGCCCGCAGCCTTCGGCTCGACCGTCTCCAGCCCTAGCGTCTCGAATACCTGCAGCGCGCCGGTGTAGACCGGTTGCCGCACGACCACCTGCCGTCCAGCGTCGGCAAAGGCCAACGCTGACAGAAACAGCCCTTGCTGCGAACCATTGGTGATCAGCACATTCCCTGCATCACAGTCCACGCCCCGCAGCTGCATGAGCTTGCAGAGTTCGCGGCACAATCCGTCAATCCCGGCGCCCGCCGAATACTGCAGGCTGTCCTCGGCACTCCCGGGCTCCGACAGGAGGCCGTCGATCACGGCCTGAAGCCTCCGGGTCTCGAACAGCGCCGGATCGGGATGCCCCTTGGAGAAGGAGATCATGTCGGGACGCTCGGTCTGTGCAGCGCGGATGCCCGATGGCCTGGTGCGCATCGCGGTGTCCGAGAATACCAAAGGCGCTCGCCTTGCGGATGAAGTTTTCCTGTCCATCATCAGAACCCGAAATACCGCGGGACCCACATCGTCAGGGCGGGCACCATTCCAATGATGACCAGAAGCACTGCCTTGACCAACAGGAACGGGATCATCTCGGAGACGAGCGTTCGGAAATCCAGCCGCACGACGCTGCACATGGCGAAGAGGACATAGCCGATCGGCGGAGTCGCCAGCCCCACGGTCACGTTGACGATCAGCATGATGCCGAGCTGGAGCGGATCCACCCCAGCACTGTAAGCCAGCGGGGCCACGATCGGGCCGAACAGGATCAATGCCAGCGCGGAATCCATGAACATGCCGAGGATCAGGAACAGCGTGTTGATGATCAGAATGAGGATGAGCGGCGATCCGGCGGCAAAGTCGAAGATGAATGCCACCTTCCCGGCCAGATCCTCAAGCGCGAAGATCCAGGTCATCGACAATGCACCGGCGATCATGAACAGAAGCCGCGCGGATTCGAACGTCGTATTCATGAAGATCTTGCCCACCTGCTTGAAGCTGAGCGCACGATAGATCAGGATTGAAACGATGAGGGCGTAGACGACAGAGGCCGCCGCGGCTTCCGTCGGCGTCGTAATCCCGCCGACGATCCCTCCAATCAGGAAGACCGGCATCAGCAGAGCCAGAGCCGCGTCACGGGTTCCCTCGACGAAAGCCGGGAATGAACGATCAACATCCGACAGCGGAAAATTGCGTTTCTTGGCCTGGACGCCGATTACCAGCATGTCGGCCACGGCCATGAGCACGCCTGGAATGAGGGCTGCCAAAAACATGCCACCGACCGAGACATTCATGATCGCGCAATAGAGAATGATGATTCCACTGGGTGGAATGATGGGCCCGACCAGCGACGAAGCGACAGTCACCGCGGCGGCAAAGTGGCGAGGATACCCGGCCTTTTCCATCGCCAGAACCTCGATCTTGCCGAGTGCCGCTATGTCGCCGACCGCAACACCGGTCAGACCAGAAAACAACAGGCTGGCCATGACATTGACATAAGCAAAGCCGCCGCGGACCCGGCCGATGACCAGGTTGGAAAAATGCAGCAACCGGTCAGCCATGCCCGAGCGGTTCATCAACTCGCCGGCAAGCAGGAAGAACGGGATGGCGATCAGAATGATGTTGTCCAGCCCTTCAAAGATCTTGGCGGGAAGAAGTTCGATGAGAACTGGCGTTGGGCCGGTCAGAAAGTAGAGGCCTGTCGTCGCCAGCATGGCAAACGAAATTGGCACCCCGATGAAGATCATCCCGAACAGGACGACCAGAACGATACCGATAGTCATCTGGCAATTCCCTACAAATCAGAGGTCGTCTTGGGTTCGGAAGGACCCGTCCATAACCTGGTCCTGGCGGGGAATCAGGTTGGTCTTGATTCCAAACAGATTGCCGATGTCCTCGGCCAGCAGAATGAGATTGAAAACCAGCGTCAACGCGAAACCCGCGACGACGGAATAGGCCGGCAGCCCCATATGAATCTGAAGTCCCCAGGCATAAACCGCCGCCATCCCATTGGCGAACTTGATGCCCGTGACAACAATGATGGCGCTTGTCGCGATAAGGATAATCCGAACAACGAAGCTTCTCAGGATCTTCATACGCGGGCTGAAATTGTCGGAGAAAACGGTCAGCGTGATGTGGTCCTGGAACAGCGACAGCACGCCTCCGCCCAGCATCACCAGCCAGATCATCGCAAAGCGCGTGAGTTCCTCCGACCAGGGCGGAGAGTAGGAAAACAGATATCGCGTAAAGACCAGACTGGCCATGACGCCCAGCATTGTCAGCAACAACGCAAGCTGCACCCATGAAATCGCGCGACAAAGCGCCAGCAACACTTTTGGCATGATAACTCCTCCCTCCGTTTCAAATGGCGGGCCGCCGGCGACCAGCGGCCCGCCTGTCCTATCGAAATTCCTAACCGCCGGATTTGGCGTTGGCCTCCTCGGCCGCCGACAGGAAGCAGGCGAGGATGTCGGCATCGACGCTGCCCTTGATGTATTCAAGCGCCGGCGCCTGGGTCAGTTCACGGAACTGCTGCTTCTGCTCCGGCGTCGGATCGTAGATCGACACGCCCTTGCTCTCGAGGTAGGCGCGATCGTCCGCCTCTGCCTTGGTCGAAATCTCGCGATTGAGATCACGGAAGTTCTCTGACGCCGTCTTGACGATCTCAAGCAGGTCCTCAGGCAAGGTATCAAGCCATTTCTGGCTGAAATACAGTGCACCCGGCGAGTAAACGTGACCATCCATGATGATGTTCTTCTGAACTTCTTCGAGCTTTGGAATCCGGAAGATGGCGAGCGAATTCTCCTGACCGTCAACCACACCGGTCTGAAGCGCCGTGTAGAGATCCTGCCACGGGATCGGCGTCGGTGAAGCGCCGAGTGACTTGACGATCTCCATGTGGACCGGGTTGTTCATAGTGCGGATCTTCAGACCCTGAAGGTCTTCGACGGAAGTCAGCGGCTTGTTTGCGGAATAGTTCCGGTAGCCGCCGTTTTCGTGCCAGACCATCGCCCGCATGCCGCTTTTCTCAACCAGCCCGTCCGACAGTTTCTGACCGCACGGCCCGTCGAGGACTTCGTAAGCCGCGGCCCGGTCGTTGAACAAATAGGGGATGCCCAGCACCTGAATGTTCTGGTCATACGGCGATGCGAATCCGTCGGCGCCCATGATGGCTTCGACCAGACCGGTGGCGACCATGTTGACGACGCTGTCTGTCTTGCCCAGCTGCCCGGACCAGAAGATTTTGACCTCAATGCGTCCGTCGCTCTTTTCCTCGATTTCCTTCTTGAAGGCGCGCAACGGCGTGTGGGTGAAGTGCTCGCCTTCGATCTCCGTGTCGCTGATCGAGAACTTCATCGTGTAATCGGCAGCAAGAGCGGACGAGGCAGCCAGCGCGGCGATAGTGCCGATGACCAGTCCTCTGAGTGATTTGATAGTTTTATGTGTCACGATTCTTCTCCTCTAGTATGTGGACGGGGCCTGGGCTCTCTCGTGGTCTCTAAGACCCCGGTTCTCCTCCCGCAGGCACGGAGAAGATGGTTTCCATCTGTTCCTCCGGCCTCCCCGGCCTGAATGGTCCTTCTTGATGTCAGTGCCTTTCCCGATGAGCCGGCCCGCATCGCGCACCGGCTTTGAGATGCGGCTGCGTCATGCCTTGCGGATCTCCTTTTCTGGGTGTGGTGTTGCCTGTTGTTCGGGGTGCCGCTCAGCCGCGGCATCCCCGCTTGTTGATCGGGTCGGGATTACCTTTCCCGGATTCATGATCCCCGCGGGATCGAAGGCGGTCTTGATCCTGCGCATCAGATCCAGCGCAACCGGATCCTTGTGCGCCATCATCGAGGTCAGCTTCTGAACCCCGATTCCGTGTTCGGCCGAGAACGATCCGTTGTGCCTGACAGTTTCGGTGTCGATGATCGTGCGGATGCGGGCGAGGTTTGAGGGCGTCTTGACCGTCGGACTGACGACCACGTGCAGATTGCCGTCTCCCAGATGCCCAACCATCCAGACCAGGGCGTCGGCATCGGCCGCAGCGAGCGCCTCCTCCAGCGAAGAGGAAAAGCTCCCGATCAACCTGACCGGAACCGAAACATCCGCCGCCACGACCGGCCTTACGCCAAGCGACAGTTCGGGGGCGATGTCACGCAGCCGCCACATGTCGCTGCGCTGCTGGCCGGTCTGGGCGATGACTGCATCGGAAATCAAACCCTCTTCCAGGCAGTCGCCCAGCGTTGTGGTGAGCCGCTCGGTGAGCGGGACAGTGCCGTCCGGTCCTTGCGCGCAATCGGTGGGAGACGAAGAGGCCAGTTCGGCAAGAACCGTTAGCGCCGGATCGCCGGAAAGTGGCGAGGCATGCGCCGCGGCACATCTGCTCATCTGCTGGAAGTAACTGCGCGGCATCACTTCGAACGCCTCGACACAAACTCCATTGGCGCGCCGCAGCCGGTTGAGAACCGTCAAGCCTTCCTCATATCCCGCAAGCGCGATCATCGCCGTGGCGTGGACAACAGGCCGGTCCATCAACGCCAGCACTGCACCGGTTATGATCCCCAGTGTCCCCTCGGCCCCGATGAAAAGCTGCTTGAGATCAAGGCCAGTGTTGTTCTTTCGCAGATCAGACATATCGTTGAGGATCTGACCGTCTGGCATCACCACCTCGAGACCGAGGCAAAGAGCGCGGCTCATTCCGTGCGCGAGGACATTGGCGCCTCCCGCATTGGTCGACAGCGCGCCTCCGATCATCGCCGATCCCTGAGCGCCGAAGGAAAGCGGGAACCTCAGGCCATGCTCGGCCAGCGCGGTGTCGAGGTCGGCGACAATCAATCCTGCATCCACGGTGGCGCTGCGGCCGCGGACGTCGATCGCCCGTATTTTGTTCATCCGCTCCAGCGAAACCACAAGCCCTCCTTCCGCCAGGGTCCCGCCGACTAGGCCCGTGTTGCCGCCCATCGGGATCACGGCAAGATTGGCGGCGGACGCTGCCTGGAGGACGGCTGACACCTGGCCGGTCGTGGCAGGGCGCACCACAGCCAGAGGCTGGGATATATACTGGCCGCGCCAGTCGCGCCCGTAGCGGGCCGCATCATCTCCGGTCAAGACGTTGTCGGAGCCGCAAACCTTCCCGAGCAGGGCGAGCAAGCCGTCCCCGTCCGGGTTGTTTGCGGACTGTCCGCCGGCATGACCGGATGCCGGATTCATTTGGAAGACCCGGCCTTGGCCAAGGGGCTGCAGATCGTCTCAAAGGCCCGGTCGATGTCGAGGATCAGGTCTTCGACATCCTCAAGCCCAACCGCCAGCCGCACCAGATCCTCGGGAATGCCGAAGCGAAGCCGTTCTTCGCATGTGTAGGTCGCATGGGTCATGCCTGCCGGAATCTGGATCAGGGTCTCCGCATCTCCCAGGCTGACTGCACATTTGATGAGATCGAGCGCATTTATGAAACGCATCCCCATCTCGCGTCCGCCAACGAGTTGGAACGAGACGATGGCCCCGCCGCCCGACATCTGGCTCAGAGCCAGTTCCCGCTGCGCGAAACCGGGCAGCATCGGGTAATGCACCGCGGCCACCGACGGATGAGCCTGCATATGGGTGGCGATGGCCAGGGCCGAGGCGCAATGGGCCTTCATGCGCAGGCTCAGCGTCTTCAATCCCCGAAGGATCAGAAACGCATTGAAGGGTGACAATGTGGCCCCGGTGATCATCCGAAGCCCGGCATTCCTGATTCCGGCAATCAAGTCGGTGGAGCCGACGACAATGCCGCCAAGCAGGTCGCCGTGGCCGCCCAGGAACTTGGTCGCGGAATGGACGACGATATCTGCGCCCAGCGCCAGCGGCTGCTGGATGATCGGCGAGGAGAAGGTGTTGTCGACAACGCACACCGCGCCCGCAGCCTTCGCCATCGCCGCCACGCAGCGAATGTCGATGATCCGCATATTCGGATTAGACGGAGTCTCGAAAAACACCAGGGACGGCTTTTTCGCTAATTCCGCCTCGAGCGCTTCCAGGTCGGTGAAATCGGCAATGATCACCTCGACGCCGAAGCGGGTGATGTGATTGGCGAAAAAGGAGTAGGAGCAGCCATATATCACCTGGTCCACCAGCACGGTGTCGCCGGCCTTGACGAGCGACAGGACGGTTGCCGTGATCGCGGCGATTCCCGATGCAAGTGCGAGCCCGGCTTCTCCGCCTTCGAGATCGGCGACGCGCGCTTCGAGCAGTGCCTGGGTCGGGTTCCTGGAGCGGCCGTAGACATATCCGGACCGTTCCCCTGCGAATGTCGCCACCCCGTCTTCGACGCTTTCGAAGGCATAGGTCGAGGTGAGGTAGATCGGCGGCGTAAGCGCGCCGTTCTCGGTCGACGGATCATAACCCAGATGGATGGCGCGCGTTGCAGGTCCGGTCCCGCCAAACAGGTTGTCTTTGGTCATCTCGCTGCTTCCTCTTCCCTTTTCCAAACCGTACCCGCCATCGCACGGCCGCCGGATATGATGGTTTTCCTGCTCGACCGGAGCAGCGTCCGGTCATAGGTCCCGTTGTGATCCGCCCGCGGACACCTGTCGGCGCGCGGCATCATGGCGCTGACCGTTCGGGCGCGTGCCCGCCATTACTCAGGCCCTTGGCCTCTGCCTCTAATGCGTCCAGCTCTTTCCAGTGCCGGGAGATGTCCTCAATGAGTTCTGCGAAAAGGCGGAACTTGCGCTGGTAATAGATCTGAATGGCACCCGTTTCCGGCCGGACTTCTTTGCCCGGAGACGACAGGTAGGTGTCCTTAGGTATTCCCTGGCCAGCGCTGTTCTCCAGCGCGCCCATGGCGATCGCAGCAAGACCGCGCAGCGCCGAGTCGCCGCCAGTATGGGGAAGCACGCGCCGGTCAAGCACGCTTGCAAGCAATTGCATCACCACCGGATCGCGGGCCACACCGCCGCCTGCCACCACCGTATTGCTTTCGTCCGCGCCCAGATCTGAATGGCTTATCCGCGCCAGGAAGACGAGTGCTTCCCGCGCCGCCCAGCCGAGCTGTTCAGGCGTGGTATCGGCGCTCAGGCCAAAGGCTGCGGCAGACGCCAGCGGATTGGTGAACGGCGCGCGTTCGCCGCCAGGTTCAAAGAACGGGTGAAGCACCACGCCTGAAAAGGCAGGACGGCTGATTTCAATATTGCCGGCGCCGGTAAGCGCCGAGACGTGGCGCATCACATTGCCGCCGTTGAAACACGGGTGAAAACAGACGAAGCCCTCCCCTGTAGCGAAACGCTGGATCATCGCCCCCGGCAATTTCACGGGAACCTGGTTGGCTTCGGCGTAGTAGCCGCCGTGTATAGCGCTGGTTCCGAACACCGATGCGCGCGTCAACGCCAAGCCTGGCCCCACACCGAGACCAACAAAGCTTGATTGCACATCGCCGGGACCGAGAACCACCGGCAGGCCCGCAGACAACCGCAACCGGTCAGCGGCCTGCGCCGACAGCCCGGCGATACACGACGTCACCGTTCCGATTTCCGGCAGCAGTTCGATGCTCTTCTCAAGACCCAACAACCTGGAGATATCGCCGACAGGCTTGCCGCTTCGCCAGTCACCCCAGGCAGGCAGGACGCTGCCAAATTCCGCCCGCAACTCGCCGGTCAGGCGGAAGAACAGCCACTCCTTGAGCCGCAACGCATGGCCGATTGCCTGAAATCTTTCCGGTTCGTTGCGTTGCAGCCAGAGAAGCTGCAGCGTCTGGGATGCAGATGTCGGACGCGCCGAGGTGATGGCCTCGATCTCATCCAGCGCGCCGGACATGGTCTCCACCAGATCGGCCGAGCGGCCGTCGAGCCAGGTTATCGCCCTGCCCGCAGGAGCAAGATCGTTTGTCAAAGGCCACAGGCCATCGCCCTGCGCGGTCAGGGCAAGAGCCGTTATCCCGGCTCCAGACTGGTCAAGACCAAGACATGCGGCAATCGCCTTTTCGACATCGGCCAGCGTCTGATCCATGTCCTGCTCGACCCGGTTCCCGGATCGCACCAGCGCCGAGTTCGGGATTTCGGCACGCGACAACGCCTTGCCATCGCGATCATAGATCGCAGCCTTGACGCTGGTTGTGCCTGAATCGACGCAAAGAACGAGATCGGACGCCATGGCCTGTCCCGCTACGAGGCTTGCAGCGACTTCTGGGTCGCATCGGATTGCTGGCCATAGGTTTTGAACTTCTCTACGACCCGGGCTATTTCGGCATCGGAGAGGACCGGCGGCTCGCCCATCGGAAGGCAATTAAGATAGTGGATGGCGAGTTCCTCGACCGTCACGGCCAGCGACAATGCGCGCGCTATCGAGACATGGGCCGCAATGACGCCGTGATGCGCCAGCAAACAGGCGCGCCGGTCCTCAAGCGCCACCAGAATCCGGTCGGCCAGCGCCTGCGAGCCGAAGGTTTCATAGGGCGCGCAGCGAATGCTCGGGCCACCGGCGGCAGCGATTGCGTAATGGACCGCCGGGATGTCCTTGTTCAGGATCGACACTGACGTGGCGTTGGTCGAATGCGTGTGCACCACCGCGTTGAGATCATCGCGCGAGCGCAGGATATCCCGGTGGAACCGCCATTCGCTCGACGGGCGCACATCACCCTCGTATTCGGCGTTCCATTTCATATGCACCACATGCTCCGGCTGCAGCTTGTCGTAGGCAATGCCGGTGGGCGAGATCAGGAAGCCGTCGCCAAAGCGCACGGATATGTTGCCGGCGGTTCCCTTGTTGATGCCAAGCCCGTTCATGGCGCGGCAGGCTTCGATCAGTTCAGTGCGAAGGGTCAATTCCTGGTTTTGCATGTGTATCATCTCGCTGGAAAAAGAGGTTCGTGACCTTGAAGCAGACGCCTTACGTCTTCGGCGATCATGGCAGCGGCCTTGGTGACGCTGTAGCGCGAAGCGCCGGCGATATGCGGCGACAAGGTTACATTCGGAAGCTTGAGAAGCGGCCAGTCGGCAGGCGGCGGCTCGGGATTGAACGTGTCGAGCGCCGCCCCGGACAGATGGCCGCTCTTCAGGGCGTCATACAACGCCTCATAATCGAGCACCTCGCCCCGGGTCGTGTTGACGATATAGGCGCCCCTCTTCATTCGCTCTATCTGCGCGCGACCGATCATGCCGCGGGTCTGCGGCGTGACGCGAGGGTGGAGCGTGATGACGTCAGCCGTGCTGATCAGGTCGTCGAGCTCGACCTTTTCGATGCCCAGCGCCCGGTCCTCGTCCGTGAGCTGCTTGAACGGATCGGACACGATGATCCGCGCGCCGAACGCGGCAGCCAGCCGCGCCACGCGCATCCCGATATCGCCGTAGCCGACGATGCCGATGGTCAGTTCGCACAGTTCCGGCCCGACATGGTCGATGTGGTAGAACTCACGCTTGAATTCGCCCCCGATCACATTGAGATGACCACGAACAAGGTTGCGGGTCTCGGCCAGCAATGAAGCGATGGTGAATTCGGCGACGGCCGATGCATTTCGGCCCGGCGCATTGACCACCGTTACCCCGTGCTTGGCCGCCGCAACGCAATCGATGTTGATCGGCCCGCCGCGCGAGACACCAATGATCTTCAGTCTGGGCGCGTGACCGAAACTGTCGGCTGTGATCGGTGCAAGATGGGTGACCAGGACATCAATATCGGACAGGAACTCGAAATAGTCCTCGGGGCGCCCGACAAATTCGCCAATGGTGAGGTTCGGGTCCTTCTTTGTCGACTTCACGGAAAGTGGCCAGCCGAGCTCCATCTCCTTGTAGGTCGCGCCGCGATCACCAAGCTTCTCCTCAAGCGCCTTGCGAAAGAAGCCGGGATTCATGAACCCGTCGCCGATGATCCCAACTCTCAATGGAGCATTTTCCGTCATTTAGTCCCTGCCTTGTATCTGATCGCGCCAGCCCCGGCTCCGACCCGGCGGCACTGATTGGGTAGATGCCAAAAATCACCGCCGCCAGCCTCACTTTGCGGCCTTTAAGGCAAGAATCACCTTGCCAATTTTTACAACTATCATTATTCAACTTGTATAAATATAACATCAGGCTGTCAAACTGATTTTCAACCCCCGAAGCGAAGACACGGGCTGCGTCAGAACGGGGACGCTGCATCGAAAGGACAGGAAATGGAATCTTCCCACCCCGAAACACAGCTCTTCATCAACGGTGCGTGGCGTAATTCCAGTAACGGAAGCCGGCTCGAAATCCTTGATCCGGCCACCGATGAAATCGTTGGCTACGTGAGTTCTGCGGCAATCCCGGATCTCGACGAGGCGCTCGCGGCGAGTTCGGCCGGATTTGATATGTGGAAGGCCACACCGGCGATCGATCGCAGCGGTATTATGCGGCGGGCGGCCGCTCACCTGCGGGATAGCGCGGATACAACAGCGCTTCACATGACCTCCGAACAGGGCAAGCCCCTGGCTGAGTCACGAATGGAAGTCATGGCAGCGGCGGAAATCATCGAATGGTTCGCTGAGGAGGCCCGCCGCAGCTACGGCAGGCTCATTCCCGCCCGTGCCGCCGGCGTTACACAGATGGCTATGAAGGAGCCCGTCGGGCCGGTCGCTGCCTTCACGCCCTGGAATTTCCCGATCAATCAGACTGTCCGCAAGCTCTCAGCCGCGCTGGCAGCCGGCTGCTCGATCATCATCAAGGGCCCGGAAGAAACCCCTGCGGCACCGGCCGCTCTCGTTCGCGCTTTCGAAAAAGCCGGCATTCCCGCCGGCGTCGTAGGTCTTGTCTATGGCGATCCGGCGATGATCTCTGAACATCTCATCGCAAGCCCGATCATTCGCAAGATCTCGTTCACCGGGTCCACCGCGGTGGGCAAGCATCTTGCCGCGCTGGCGGGCAGGCATATGAAGAAAACCACCATGGAGCTTGGCGGCCATGGGCCTTGCATCATCTGCGCCGACACGGATGTGAAAGCTGCCGCTGATCTGCTTGCACGCGCCAAATTCCGCAATGCCGGTCAGGTCTGCATTTCGCCGACACGGTTTCTGGTGGAAGCGCCGGTCTTCGACGAATTCCTCGACCACATGACAAAAGCTGCCAAATCGATCAAGGTCGGTTCCGGGCTCGAGGAAGGCGTCCAGATGGGGCCGCTCGCCAACAGGCGCAGGGTATCGGCAATCGAAGAGCTGCTGGCCGACGCTGTGGCACTTGGTGCAAACATAACGGCGGGTGGCGCACGGATCGGAAGCAAGGGCAATTTCTTCGCGCCGACAGTGATTGCCAATGTGCCGGCATCCGCGCGCATCATGAACGAGGAACCGTTCGGGCCGGTTGCCATCATCAACCCGGCCGCTTCGCTGGACGATGCAATCGCCGAGGCGAACCGGCTGCCCTACGGTCTGGCCTCCTACGGTTTCGCCCGCTCTGCCAGGTCGATCGAGCGGCTCGGATTAGAGATCGTCACCGGCATGACCTCGATCAACCATATCGGTCTGGGTCTTGCCGAGACACCGTTTGGCGGCGTACGCGATTCCGGATACGGAAGCGAAGGCGGCAGCGAGGCGATCGGAGACTACCAGGTGACACGTTTCGTAACCCAAAGGGCAGTGTAACAGGCCGCCCTCCGGCGTCCAAGAATGCCCACGACCCTGCACAATCCCCTTCCAGCCATCACAACCAGGAGGCCCTCACAGTGACCCAGAATTCTCCGCGATACCACAGCAGTCATTGGGGCGCATTCTCCGCCACGCGCGAGGGCAACGATTTGGTAATCTGCCCCTTTGCGGAAGATCCCGATCCGTCGCCCATTCTGAGAAACATTCCCGCGGCACTGAACCACCCCGCGCGCCTGTCGCGTCCATTGGTGCGCCGCGGCTGGCTCGAGGACGGCCCGGGGCCCGACGGGCGTCGGGGCAGCGACGACTATGTCGAAATGGGGTGGGACGAGACCCTTGATCTTGCAGCGTCCGAACTCAAGCGGCTTGGCGCGGGAAGCTGGAAGGCCGACGACCTTCATCCCGGGCGCCATGTCTTCGGCGGCTCCTATGGCTGGTCATCGGCCGGACGGTTTCATCACGCCCAGAGCCAGGTTCACCGTTTCCTTAACATGGCTTTCGGCGGTTATGTCGCCTCCGCCGACACCTATTCCACAGCCGCCGGTTCGGTGATCATGGATACGGTTGTGGGCAATTCGACTCGAATCTCGCGCGAAGGCCGCTGGTGGGAACATATCCGCGACACCACCGAACTGGTGATCGCCTTTGGCGGGCTGCCGACCCGCAATCTTTCGGTCAGTCCCGGCGGCTCATCGCAGCACATCGCACGTGACACGATCACCGCGGCTTCAGCCCGAGGATGCCGGTTCGTCTCGATCAGCCCCCTGCAGGACGATTTTAATGTCGAGGGCGCAGTCACCCGCTATGCGCCACGCCCGGCGACCGATGTCGCGGTGATGCTCGGCATGGCCTATCACCTGCAGGCCGAACAGCTCGTTGATCGTGATTATATCGCAAGATATACAAGCGGTTGGGAGGCTTTCAGCGCCTATCTCGAAGGCCGGACCGATCAACAGCCCAAGACGCCCGAATGGGCCGAAACCATCTCCGGCGTCGCCGCAGCCGACATCAGGGCCCTGGCCGAGGAAGCCGCCCGCAAACGAACGCTGGTAACGGTCAGCTACAGCCTGCAACGGGCCGAAAACGGCGAACAGCCGGTCTGGATGGCGCTCGTGCTGTCGGCCATGATCGGCGGCGCCAAACCAGGATCGGGCTTCGTCTACGCCCTGGGTTCAATGGGCAATCACGGCAAGCCGTCATTGGCCGTTCCCTTGCCGACCCTGCCGCAGGGACACAACCGGTCGGGCGATTTCATCCCGGTGGCGCGGATCTCGGATCTGCTTCTCAATCCTGGCGCTGACTACACCTATCGCGGCAAGACCCACAGCTACAGCGACATAAAG
Source organism: Hoeflea sp. (assembly GCA_048261205.1). Lineage (GTDB taxonomy): Bacteria > Pseudomonadota > Alphaproteobacteria > Rhizobiales > Rhizobiaceae > Hoeflea. The sequence goes on along the minus strand of JBLXGF010000003.1, from coordinate 334,664 downwards.
CTGGTTTATTGGGCCGGCGGCAATCCTTTCCACCACCATCAGGACCTGCGCAGATTAGCCCAGGCGTTCTCCCGTCCCGACACGATCATCGTCCACGACAGCGTGTGCACGGCCACGACGCGTCATGCCGACATCATCTTCCCCGCCACGATCACGGCCGAGCGCGAGGATATCGGCGCAAGCGCCGGCGATCCCTTTCTCATGCCGATGCAGAAACTGTGCGAACCTCATGGCATGGCGCGCGACGACTACACGATCTTCTGCAATCTAGCCGAACGGCTCGGGTGCCTCGACAGCTATTCCGAGGGGCGCAGCGCCCGCGACTGGCTCAGCCACATGTACCGAAAGACCCGTGACGCGATGGAGCAGCTTGGCGAGCCTGTCCCGGATTTCGACAGTTTCATGGAGGGCACGCCGCTCGCACTCCCGACGTCAGAGGCGCCGAGCATGATGGAAGCCTTTCATGCCGATCCTGAAGCCAACGCGCTGGCCACCGAAACCGGACGCATTCAGATATTCTCCAAGCTGGTCGCCTCGACCGGCCTTCCAGGCCACCCGGCCTGGATCGAGCCGGCGGAATGGCTCGGCGCAGAACTTGCCAAAACCCACCCGTTTCAGCTCATCGCCAATCAGCCAAAGGGCAAGCTCCACAGCCAGCTCGATTTCGGCGCAACCAGCATGTCCGGAAAGATCGCAGGACGCGAGGTCGCGCGCATGAACGAAGACGACGCGCGCGCGCTGGGCATTGGCGAAGGGGACATGATCCTGATTTCCAACGCCCGCGGGGCAACGATCGCCGCCGCCCAGCCCAGCGAAAAGGTCATGCCGTCGGTCATCCAGTTATCGACCGGAGCCTGGTATGCACCGCGGGAGATCGAGGGACGCGGCATCGCCTGTGTCAACGGCAACCCCAACGCGGTGACAGCCGACCGCCCGGCATCCTGCTTCAGTCAGGGATGCGCGGGACAGCTCTGCCTTGTCTCGGTTGAAAAATACCACGGTGACGCCCCGGCCGCGATGCGACACGAGGACATGCTTATGGGACGGCGTACGCCGGGCAGCCTAACAACAACCGACCATCAGCCGTAGAACAGGGGCGGCATTGGCGCGCGCCGCAGCCGGCTCACGGCAGCGCGCAGCCGTTCAAGTGAAGAAATGACCTGCACCCCTGCGCAAGCAGCGTGATAATGCTCGTTGAGAAAGATCAGGAGGACACCGCCTTGACCACGTCCAGAACTCATTTGAAAACCATCGAGCAGCGTCTGCTGTGGCTGTCGCATTGGATGATTCACAACGCCAATCACATTCGCCCAAAGGCGGACGGGATCAAGGTGGGTGGTCATCAGGCGTCTTCGGCATCGATGGTGTCAATCATGACTGCCTTGTATTTTTCGGCCCTGCGGCCGGAGGACAGGGTTGCAGTCAAACCGCACGCGTCCCCCATATTCCACGCGATTCAATATCTGATGGGAAACCAGACACGCGAAAAAATGGAAGCCTTTCGTGGTTATGGCGGCGTGCAATCCTACCCGTCGCGCACAAAGGATATCGATGACGTTGATTTCTCGACCGGCTCTGTCGGGCTCGGAGTGGCGATCACCTCCTTTGCCTCGATCGTGCAGGATTACATTCAAGCCAAGCAGTGGGGAAGCGAACTGGAATTGGGGCGCATGGTCGCGCTTGTCGGCGATGCGGAACTGGACGAAGGCAATATATACGAGTGTTTGCAGGAAGGTTGGAAGAACGACCTGCGCAATACGTGGTGGATCATAGACTACAACCGCCAGTCTCTCGATGGGATTGTCCGTGAAGGGCTGTTCCGCCGCGTCGAGCAGATCTTCGATGCCTTTGGGTGGGATGTTATCCGGGTCAAATACGGGTATTTGCAGCGCGCCGCCTTCGATGAGCCGGGCGGAGAAAAATTGCGCGACTGGATCGATAGCTGTCCCAACCAGCTCTATTCGGCCCTTACCTTTATGGGCGGCTCGGTTTGGCGCAAGCGCCTGATGGACGATCTGGGTGATCAGGGCGACGTTTCGGCTCTGATCGACAGCCGCAGCGACGACCAGCTGGCGGAGTTGATGGAAAATCTCGGCGGCAATTGCGTGCAGACGATGGCCGATACTTTCGCGGCAATCGATCACGACCGGCCTGTCTGCTTTCTTGCCTACACCATCAAGGGATGGGGTACGCCCATTGCAGGCCACAAGGACAATCATGGCGGCTTGATGAACAAGACGCAGATGGCCGCTTGGCAAGCCCATATGGCGGTGCCGGAAGGCAAGGAATGGGACCCGATGGCAACCGTTGCCGATGTGCCCGCCCTCAAGAGCTTTCTGAAAGAGGTGAAATTCTTCGCCAAGGGCCGCCGCCGTTACACCGACGACGTGCTGCCTGTTCCCGAAATCCAGATCAGCAGTGATCGCGAGATATCGACGCAGATGGGCTTTGGAAAGATCCTTGATGATTTGTCCAAAGGCAGCAGTGCCCTTGCAGCGCGCATTGTCACCACGTCTCCCGATGTCACCGGGACAACCAATCTCGGCCCATGGGTGAACCGCCGGAAGCTCTTTGCCAGAAAAGAACAATCCGACACCTTCATAAACGAGAACATCCCGTCAACGGCCAAGTGGGAGTTCACTCCTGAAGGCCAGCATATCGAGCTCGGTATCGCCGAAATGAACCTGTTCCTGCTGCTTGGGGCGGCGGGTCTGTCGCATTCCCTGTTTGGGAAACGGCTGCTGCCGATCGGCACGGTCTATGATCCGTTCGTTGCCCGTGGCCTCGATGCGCTGAACTATGCCTGCTATCAGGACGCACGCTTCATGATTGTGGGAACGCCGTCAGGCATCACGCTGGCTCCGGAAGGCGGCGCGCACCAATCCATTGGCTCTCCGCTTATCGGAATGTCGCAGGACGGTTTGGCTGCCTTTGAACCGGCCTTTGTCGACGAACTCGCCGTGATCATGGAATGGGCCTTTGCATATATGCAGAAGGACGGTGACGACGACCCTGACGAGCGCACATGGCTGCGTGATGAAACCGGCGGATCAGTCTATCTGCGCCTCACCACAAAACCGCTCGAGCAACCAGGCAAACGTGTAAATGACGACTTTCGCCAGGGCGCCATCGACGGGGCCTATTGGATGCGGAAACCGGGCCCGAACTGTTCGGTCGTTGTTGCTTATCAGGGTGCGGTGGCGGATGAGGCGATTGCCGCTGCAGGCATGATTGGAGAGAACCGCCGGGACGTCGGCGTGCTGGCCGTGACCTCAGCGGACCGCCTGAATGCCGGCTGGACGGCGGCCCAGCGGGACCGCGCGCGTGGAAACCCGAATGCAACCAGCCATATTGAAACACTGATGCAGGCTTTGCCTGGCAATTGCACGCTTGTAACGGTTCTGGATGGACACCCGGCCACACTTTCCTGGCTTGGCGCTGTTGCCGGGCACAAGACGATTCCGCATGGGGTGGAGCACTTCGGTCAGACCGGGACGATCAACGATCTCTATCGTCACTTCCGAATTGACCGGCACTCGATCGTGCAATCGGTCAGGAGCCTGACTGCCGGAAAATGAGATGCGCAGGCCCGCCGCTGTCGATACCCCTTCAGTATCGTGGCCCAGTCCACGGCGCACCGGCGATTGAAATGGGGTCTGCCAGTGATTTGGCGTGGCATTCGGTGTGGATCTGTCAGGTTCTAGAGCGTTTCATGGTTCCATCTAACCATGAAGCGCTCTAAAGCGTGTCGCAGTTTGAAACACCCCAACTGAAATATCAGCTGGAGTGTTTCAAAAGGCTTCAATGGCTTGCAGCGTTTCTACTTCCAGATGAAAGTATAAGAGACCATAGTGGATGAAGCTGGCAGGCCAATCGCCGTGTGCGATCTCTTTCAAAGTTTGGCAGCGACCAGGGCTGCCGGCATTTGCCAACGAACACCTCAATCGACGCTGCCGCTGCCCCCCACTCCGGCAGACATGCCAAGCCCTGCCCCATCACCGCCGTCAGTGCCCGAGGTGGCGTCAGCACCCGAGGTGGCCGTCTCCGATAGGCTGTCGCCATAGCCCTGACCGGTAGCTCCAGAGAACCCGGATCCCAGAGAACTTGCCGAGCTGATGCCGTTGCCAAATCCCATTCCTGACGAGGCGCCCGGTGCGGTAGTTGCTCCGACACCAACTGAGCGATTGACGCTTACACCGGAATTGACGCTGACCGTCCGGCCGCCGGCTGTTACCGTTCCACTTATCGCGACCGAGCCGGAGAGAGCAACATGACTGCCTGGAATACCCTGCGCTGCCGGTGTTCCAGGAGTTCCAGGAGTTCCGGGATTTGCCGGACCTGCTGGTCGACCAGCTGTCTGTGTACCCGCCGTTGCTCCGCTGCCTTCGCATCCACCTGCGAAAAAAATCAACAACAGATTGTTCCCGCAGTCGCGTTGACCTCGGCGTGCGGCAATTGTCTGCTTGGCCGATGTGGTGGCCTTTGCCGATGCGGTGGCCGTGGCCGGCGCAGCTGCTTGAGCCGAAGTCACAGCCTTGACAGGTGCAGTGGTCGCCTTGAAGAAAACCTCTCTGGCATTCACGGGGGCGAAGAAGATACCGCCGCTTTCATTGATCTTGGCAGATTGGGCAGAGGCGACCTGCGCATCCAGCAGGCCGACACCCGGGGAAAGCAGCAGTGCCGAGAGGGCGAGAACCATTAACGGCGCCTGCCGCACTCCTTCGCGTGGTTCATGCTCCTCGGACGAGTAACGTATAACCATGACAAACTCCATACTCCACAAGCAACCAAAAGGTTCGGTATTGTTAGCAATTGGGACTGTATCCGGCCGCCCCTAAGAGCGACCGGAATTCATGCAGTAAGAGTTAGTAGGTCGCGCTCACGCCCACACCCAGGCCACCACCGGCGGAAACGGCAGATCCGCCAGGACCCGCGGCCGCAGATGCAGTGCCACCGCCCGAGCCGCCAGCGACCGAAGTGCCGGCACCACCGGAGTTCGCCGATCCGGCAACGCCGGAAGAGGTACCGGTAGCCACGCCAGAAGCGTTGCCGGTCGAGGTGCTGCCCGCGCCGGAGATGCCGCCGGCGGCCGATCCCGAACGAACGCTACCGGCAGCGCTGCCCCAACCAAGTCCCAGCGATCCGCCAACCGCAGCCGCGGTCGCGGTTCCGGTCGTTCCGGCTACGGAATTGTTGTTGGAAGTCGCGGTTGAAGCCGAAGATGGAACGCCCACCGTCGATGCGGCCCCAGTCCCTGTTGCCAAATTGGTGGTGTCAGCCACCGCAACGCCCGCGCCAGCCGACACGAAAGCCAGACCACCACCGACGCCGCCGCCGAACGAAATGGTCTGAGCACTTGCAAGACCAGCTCCGACAAGCAAAGCACTGACACTGATTACAACTGTTTTGATACGCATTCTCATTCTCCCTGTAAGCTCGAACACTCGTTCGACATTTCATTGAACTAGGACTTACGTTCTTGCAGCGCACGCGACCGCCTTCACAGCAATCGAATTAGTGCCGTGTGCTGTAAGCTCTGCTTTTCAGGTCAAAGTTCTCCGTCGCGGAAACCAAATGGCTAACGCGGCATCAAAACCAGACTTCTCTCTTACTATTTTATTTTGAGCGTCCGTCGGAAATGGAACGTTTTGTCAACATTCTTCGACTTGACCTGGTATTTAACCAGTGTTGATCCCTTGGCTTTTTTATCTGCCTTGAAGACCACCTTGTATCCACCAACAGTCCTCCCAGAGCACTTTCGGCTTTGGCTTGATGGAACTTTAAATCTCGATTTGTATAGGTAAACATTACCATTCTTCGGCTTATACGCCCTTATCGAGACAGGTACTGTTTTACAATTCTCATCCCAAGCAAATACATTCTGCAAACCCGCTCGGTTCCCTGCTTTCATCGTTATCGTTGGATGATAGATAGTCTTTGATGATGCATAAGCCTGAGCCAAAGGAACTAAGGTCAGCAGACTGACTGCGATTGCAAGCCTCTTAAACATTAGGCAACTCCTTACTTATTTGCACTAATATTATTAATCACTTGTCAACCCCTGTCAAGAATAGGTTAACAGATAATTAACTCAACATTATCAATTAACTAGAAGTATACTTTAAAATTTGAATTAATTGCTATTGAAATTTCGCTGTGATTCCAAGCAGTTGCAAGCATGTCCATGTGGAGGCGCACCGGGGCCGAATCGAATGCCGCGTCAAGCCCTGCACCGAATGAGGCACCGGCTCTCAAAGTATTGCTTGAGTATATCCCACTTGAACTTCCCGCCCTTGCGACAGCTGTTTCCATATGGCTTCCGGCAACCACCAGAGCACCGGAGAACGACAGCCGCAGGGCGCCGCTGCCGAAAGCGTCGGGCGGCAGAGCCACAGACAGGCCGGCGCTGGCGTCATATCCGGTACTATGTCCGACTGCGAACGCCAGCGGATTGAGAACGCCGCTCTCCTGCACATCAAAACCGCTGCCATAAGCTGCGTGCGCCTGCAGGAACGGTTTGAGTTCGATCTCATCAACCATGACCGGCCTGGACAGGCTCAAGCCCGCGAAAGACGACCAGCCGGAATAACCAGCTTCGGCGATCTCCGCACCGGAGGGGACACGGTTGTTAAGCACCTGGCGGCGGCTCTCGCCCGCAAAATACCCTACCCCCCCTGCCAATGCATATTCGAGCCCGCCATCGGTTGTCCCGGCATAGCGTCCGCCCGCAAAGACAGAATCCGTGCGTGAGCGCGACCCGCCAGCCTCCATCAGCAAATGGCCTGCACCGACGAAAAAAGCCAAGGCTCCATTCGAACAGTTATCGGGCACATAATCGGTCAGCACGCCATGGGAATACGCCTTGGCCGGCGTGCTGGCTCCATAGCCGCCAATATCGTCGCGCGCACCGCGTGCCCAGCCGGAGATGACGGCCTCACCGCAGTCTCCCTGCGCCACTTCGGGGCTGGGGCCGGTAGCGCCGCCGCCGAAGGCAAGGCGAGTGGCGACAAGACCTGACTGCGCACCGGCGCCCGCCAGATAACCAGGGTCGGCGATGACGACGTTTTTCGGGTCCGGCCCCGGCACCCGCACTCCGGTTACGGCAACCACCTCTTCCGGTTCGGTTTCGAACTGAAAGTCCAGATTGGCGCCCGCCAAGGCCGTAAAGCTGTCCGTGCCCGCGCCGAGTTCGATGGATCCGACAATGATGCCGTCGGGCGCCACTGAAAGCATGTCATCGAATGAGCCCGGCAGATCTATCGCCTGGCCGCCGGGGCCGGCATTGGCGAGGATGCGGCCATGGTTCTCGATACTGACAGGACCACTGCCGCCACCACTCCGCCGGATAGCGGTTTGGCCAACCATCAGGCCACCGTTCCAGATCCAGCCGGATGCAAGATCCACGCCGGCGCCGGATTGGGAGACCGCACTGCCATGATTGGTGAACCGTAACCTTCCAGCAGAGACAATGGCTGAACCAGCGGTCGCCAGACCGCCTTGGTTGACCACCAGATTCTGGGCCCCCACATTGACAAAGAACAGGCCTACAGAATTGGCCTGTTCAGTCGTCACCACACCTCCGGTGCCGATTTCCACAATGGCCGAGTCGGCAACGATAAGGGCCGCATGCGAAGCCGTGCCCGAGGTGGCTAGCCGTGCGCCTTTGCCCACGGAAATCCGGGCTTCTGCACCCGTCAGCACCGCTGCTGACGAGTTTGCGCCCGAGGTTTCGACCCCTCCGCCACTCAGCGCCAGTTCTGCGCGGGCGGTCGGATCCGGATCGGTGGCAATCGCCGTTAGTGCGACGCCTACGGAGTTCGCGCCGGTAGTGCCGATCCTTGCCGCCGCACCGCTTAAAACGGCTTCGGCGACGGCTTCGCTCGCTCCGATCGCAGTGCCCGTGAAGCCGGCGGAATTGTCACCGGACGTGGAGATCGATGTGCCCTGCCCTGACAAGCTCAGACTGACCTGGGCGCGCTCGGCAATTGCCGCGACAAGCGCCGCGCTTGCATCGCCACCGACAGTCGCAATGCTGCTTCCCGCCCCCGAAAGACGCAGTGCGATGCCGGCCTGGTCAACGCCATGGGCGGCGGCCAGCACCCCGCCGGCGCTTTGCCCTGCCGTCGTTATGGCGCTGGTGGCTCCGGACAGGTCCACATCCACACCGCTCCGGGCTCCGGTGGCCGAGAGCAACAGTGCCGCCGACCCGGTGCCCTGGGTTTCGATCTTCGCAGCGGCTCCCGAGAGTACCGCTTGCGCCTTGCTCTCCCCGGGACCGGTCGCGGTCAGGATTGCGCCGGACGATCCGCTGTTGGTGGTGGAAATGCCGCTGGCCGCGCCTGACATCCGCAACGCCGCGAGCGACCCGGCACCGCCGCTGGCATTGATCATAGCGCCGCCGGCATTCAGGCCAGACGTGCTTATCCGCGTGGCTGCGCCCGACAGATCGAGTTCGGCCAACCCCTTGTCGAGACCACTCGACGCAAATGCCACCGTACCCCAACTTGCGTCGCCGCTGGTATCCACGGAGATGCGGTCGCCGGCAAGCCCGACCTGCAACGAAGCAGCCGCCTGCTGGCTCTGCAGCCCAGCAACAATGGCGTGGGCGGAAGTTCCGCTGGTGGAAAGAATGGCATCCGCGCCGCCAATATCGATTGCGGTTACACCGGCGCCAAGTGACGAGCCCAGGCTCATCAGCGCGCTCGAATTGGAGCCGGTCGTGGTCAACGACAAGGCCGGACTCGCCAGATCAATGGTGGTGGCGAGCTGGCCATTTGTCGAGATCCCGACCACGCCAAGCGCGGCCCGGCCATCGAAAACGCTCGACGCGCTGACCGGACCGGTCCCAGATATAAGATCGATTGTTGCGGATGCCGGACTGGCGATGTCCGCGTAGATCGCCGGTGTTGTCGCATCCGCTACGCCGATGAAGGGCGAAGTTGAAGGGGCCAGGCGCCAGGTTCCAGCGGGAGTCCCCGGCACAAGAACAAATCCCTTTGTTGCGGGCGTCACATTGGCGGCGACCGTAACCGTCCCTTGCCCGTCAAGCGCCGTGGTCAGCGACACGGCGGGAGCGGCATTAACCGTATAGGCGGCGGAGCCATCGGCCTTGTACTGGGCGATGGATGTATTTGGGCCGGGATTGGTGACGCTGGCCGACGCAGAACCCACGTCCACCACGGTGGCATTGCCGGTGCCGCTTGTCACAAAGCCTGCGGCGGACTGCGCGTATCCGCTGGCGAACGCCGCTCCCCAGTCGCCATTGGCTGCTGCAGCGCCAAAGCCTGTCGAGAGGGAGAAAGCTGCGCCTGCGGTCAGATTGGTGGCGTCAACAGTCGAACCGGTGCTGGTCACGAGGCTCCCATAGGCGCCGCTTTCAAGCTCAGCAGTTCCAAGCACGGAGTTAGAGTAGACCAGGCTGCCGGTGGCGGTTGGTACAATGGTAACAATCTGGCAACTCGTCGCACCGCTGAGCCAGTATTCGCCCGCTGCGAGATCGGTGGACTGGAACGCAAGAGCGGGCAGCAGCATCAATGATTTCGCAAAGCGACGATTGAGCACAGCCTACCTGCCCATTCTGCCCTCGCCTATTTCACCAATGATGCCTAATGGCCGAATTTCCAGTGCGATCGGCCAGCGAATCATGGACAAGCAAGCTTTCGTGAAGCTGACGTGTGCCGGGATTTGCGTTAGCGCCGACGGAACCAGGCGCTCAGGCCAGCAGTCTCCCGGCAAGAGCCGGCACCAGACTGCCGCCAATCAGGACCAAAACCTGGGCGCGCCGTGGCGGCCGTTGCTATTTGCGCGAGACGGCCCGGAGAATGCGGGAAAAGTGCAGTCTGCCGGGCTGCGCCTGTCGCAGCCAGGCCGTTCTGGAGCTCAAGAAGCAGAGCTGCACGTAACCAACTTCGGCTTCGCGAAAGGCAGCTGGAAGCTTACTTCACCGTAAGTGATGACGGGGAAACAGGGGTATTTGGAGAAACAGCGCTTCGGTTCCGCCAGAAGCCAAAATTGCCAGTCTCACATGGTTTTTTGACCAGAGTGTCTTCCTTAAAAGCAATCGGGAATTTGCCCCGGTCAGGGGCCGGTATCGAGATCATAGACCAGAATGCCCTCGACCCCGCCGACAGCCGCGGCCACCAGCCGTGCACCGGTTTTCTTGTGGCCCGGATCCATGAGATAGGCATCGCGAGCTTCGGCATTGTCAAAATCGACGATGAATCCGTCGGCAAAGCCCTTGTCCATGCCGGTTTCCGGGCTGACATTCGAGCCTGTATAAACCGCAACGATGCCGGCGAGCGTATGTTTAAGTGCGTCAATTTCGGCGAACAACTCGTCGCGGCGGGCGCGGCTGATTTCCGGACGGAAGCGGATGAAGACACAGTGGCGGATCATCGAAGTCTCCTAGAGCGTTTCATGGCTAGATGGAATGCTCTAGCTGATGTTTGAACGGCTGCGCGGCCGCGTGTCGTTGCGTTCGCCGGTGAAGATGGCAGACGGCAGTGGCGGAAGGCCGCGGATCATGTCGGCGGCCTTCTCGCCGACCATGATGGTCGGCGCATTGGTATTGCACGATGGCACCCGTGGCATCACCGAACTGTCGCAGACACGCAGCCCCTCGACCCCGCGGACCTTGAGATCCAGTCCGACAACGGCGTCCTGCCCGGTGCCCATCCTGCAGGTACCGACCGGATGATGGTCGGTCTTGGCATTGGCGCAGCCATATTCGAACAGCTCGTCGTCGCTCATTACCGAAGACCCAGGCAACCGCTCAGCCATGACGTAAGGCTTCAGAGCAGCCTGGGCCATGATCTCGCGCGCCAGCTTCAGCCCCTCGATCGACATCTTGCGGTCATGCGGATCCGACCAGTAGTTCGGATCGATCAGCGGTGCTGCCGACGGATCCGATGACGCCAGCCTCACCGTGCCGCGCGAGCGCGGATGCAGATAGGCGGAGTTGAGCGTCACGCCGGCGTTCTTCAGCTTCGCGACACCGGCCTCGATGCCCGAACCAAGACCGAGATGGAACTGGATGTCGGGCGAGCGCGCGTCCGGGTCAGCATACCAGAAACCGCCGGTTTCAAACAGCGACGAGGCCACCGGCCCGGAACGGAACAGCACATATTCGAGCCCGGCCCACAGAGTCCGGTGCAGCTTGGCGACATTGTCGTAGGTGTGGTCGCCGGTGCATTCGCTGATGACAAACAGATCGAGATGGTCCTGCAGATTGGCGCCGACACCGGCAAGGTCGTGCTTCACGGGCACGCCGGTATGGCGCAGGTGATCGGCCGGACCGATGCCCGATTGCATCAGCAGCTTCGGCGAGCCAATCGCTCCTGATGCGACCAGCACTTCGCGGCCGGCACGAAAGCTTTCGGTGCCGCGCGACGTCACCGCCTCGACGCCGGTGGCGCGGTTGCCTTCGAGCAGGATGCGGGTCACCCGCGCCCCGGTCTTGACGGTGAGGTTTTTACGGTTGCGGATCGGCGTGAGATAACCCAGCGATGCCGAGGAGCGGCGGCGGTTGCGCTGGGTCAGCTGATAGAAGCCGACGCCGGCCTGCTGCCGGCCGTTGAAATCATGGTTGTAGGGAATGCCCAGTTCCTGTCCGGCACGGATATAGGCGTCGCAGATTGGCAGCGCCGAGACCGGCATCGAGACGCCGAGCGGGCCGCCATAGGAATGGTAGTCATCAGCAAAGCGCTGGTTATCCTCGGCGCGCTTGAAATAAGGCAGTACCGAACGGTAGTCCCAGCCTTCGCAGCCTTCCTGCTGCGCCCACAGATTGTAATCCGCCGCATTGCCGCGGGTGTAGAGCTGGGCGTTTATGGACGAGCCGCCGCCGATCACCTTGGCCTGGGTGTAACGCAGCACCCTGCCCTTCATGTGCTTCTGCGGCACCGTTTCCCAACCCCAGCTGCCGACGCCCTTGGTCATCTTGGCAAAACCTGCAGGCATATGGAACAACGGGTTCCAGTCACCGCCACCTGCTTCAAGCAACAGGACGCTCACATCCGGGTCTTCGCTCAGCCGGTTGGCCAGCACGCAGCCAGCCGGACCGCCTCCGGTGATGATGTAATCATAGTTTGCAGTCATGATATGCACCGTTGCTATAGCCGCGAAATCGACAGCGCGCCGTCGACATGAATCACCGAACCGGTGGAGAAACCGAACGCGCCGCCGGCCAGCGCCGCCACCGCCTTGCCAACATCCTCGGCCTCGCCCCAGCGCCCGGCAGGCACCAGCCCCTCGCCGATCAGCTTGTCGTATTTTTCCGACACCCTGGCCGTCATGTCCGAACGGATGATGCCGGGCCGGATCTCGAACACGGCAATGCCGGGCTCGGCCAGCCGCAATGCCAGCCCCTTGATGAAAGACGCCAAACTTGCCTTCGAAATGCAGTAATCGATGCGGTCGGGCGAGGCCATTTCCGCCGACACCGAGGAGATGGTGATGATGCTGCGCGCCAACTTGCTCTCATCGGCGAGCATGCTTCGCGCCACCGCCTGGGTGAAGAACACCGTGCCGCGGAGATTGACCGACAGGATGCGGTCGAAATTTTCGGGCTTCATCTCGAGGAAATCGCCGCGCACAACCGAGGCCATGCCGGCATTGTTGACCAGGCATGAAATCGGGCCCAGAAACCCGGTGACCATGTCGACCACCCGCTGGTGGCTGTCGAGATCGGCGAGATCCGACTGCACATAGATGGCGGCCGCGCCCACCTCCGCCAATTCGTCGATCAAGGCCCGCGAATCCGCGTCGCTCTCCTCCAGCCCGGTAATGGCGATATCGAATCCGGCGGCGGCCAGCGCCCGGACAATTCCGAGCCCGATGCCGCGGCGGCCACCGGTGACGATGGCTATGGGGCGGGCCGTGCCGGTCATGCGCGCAGATCCTCACGGGTGATGTGGTCGGCCACGCGCAGCGCCTGCGCCGCGATGGTCAGCGCCGGGTTGACGGCAGCCGAAGTCGGCAGGAAGGAGGCATCGACGACAAACAGGTTAGGGTGATCGAAGGCGCGGCAATGGACATCAAGCGGCGATGTCGCCGGGTCGGTCCCGATCCGCACCGTGCCGCATTGATGCGACGGCGTGCGCTTGTCGAAGGAACGCGCCAGCACCAGCGGGAAACCTGCGGCCTTGAGATCCGCCTTAAGTCTTGCCACCAGCATCAGATGCGCCGTCCAGTTCGTGCGCGTCCATTTCAGGACAATACGCTCGCCATCGACGCTGATCCGGCTTTCAGAATGCGGCAAGTCCTCGGTGATGGTGTAGAAATCGATCGCATGCGCCGAGATCGCGCTGAGCAGGAACTCCGGCACGGCTGGCATATTGGCCTTCAAAATGGTGCCCGAGACCCGGCCGAGCAATTGAACATTGCCCAGCGGCGGTCCGCCCGCGCCATCGGAGAGATAGTAATCATTGATACCAAAGGTCTTCTGGTAGATGGAATCATTGCGGTACCAGGGCGACATGGCAATCACCGCGCTGGAATTGTGGTTCATGAAATTGCGGCCGACCTGGTCGGAACTGTTGGCAAGACCTGTGGGATGGGCCTGATCCGCCGAGCGCAACAGCAGCGCTGCCGATTGAACAGCGCCGGCGGCAAGCACCACCAGCTTCGGCGACAGGCTCTCCTCGACGCCGTCCTTGCTATAGCGGACGGATTTGATCGCCTTGCCGTCCTCCCCAACCACAAGACCGCTGACTTTGGCATGGGTGACCAGCGAGACGTTTGGGTGCTTCAGCGCAGCAACCAAAGCGGTGGTCTCGGCGTCCATCTTGCCGTCGTCGGAATTCGGATGCGCGTCCCAGGGGGTTTTTGCCTTGGCCATCCAGCGGTCGATGTCGACACCAAGCGGCAGTGACGCCGGATGCAGCCCGTTGGCCTTGAGCCGTTCGCGCACCTCGGCAATCGCCGGCTCCTCAGGAACCGGCGGAAACGGATAGGGGCTGGAGTGCTTCGGCTCGCTCGGGTCCTCGCCTACGGCGCCGCGCACATTGAACAGCTGCTCCGCTTTCGAATACCAGGGTTCGAGTTCCTCATAGGCAAACGGCCAGGCCGGCGAGATGCCTTCGAGATGCTGCATCTCGGCAAAGTCCTCACGCCGGTAGCGATAGAGCACTGCGCCGTAGAATTTCGAATTGCCGCCGACATTGTAATAGTTGCCCGGGTTGAAGGCCTCGCCGCCGTCCTCGTACCAGAGCTCCCGGGGCCGAAAATGGCCGCGTTGGAAAATGGCACGCTGGTCGCGGTTCTCCTTCTGGTCGGGAATGTGGCCCCCCGCCTCGAGGATGACGATGCTGGCGCCCGACCCGGCCAGACCGGCGGCGACGCTGGCGCCACCGATGCCGGAGCCTATGATGACAATGTCGGGTTGCATCATCGTTGCCTCAGCGGATTCGCTGCTCGGTCTTGGGGTCGAAATAGACCACCTTGCCGAGATTGAAAGCCAGCCGCGAGGTCTCACCCGCCTTGATTTCGGCATCGGCGCGCAACCGGGCAACGACTTCCTTGCCGCCGAGTTTTGTGACCGCGAAGGTGTCGGACCCGGCCGGCTCCACCACCTCGATGAGGCAGTCACCCTCGCCGATGGCGTCGGCATTGCGGTCAGCTCCGTCCATGTCGGTCAGCGCCTCGGGCCGGATGCCAAACAGCACCTCCTTGCCTGCATGCGCTGCCAGTCCGGCGGGCGCATTGGGAATAGACAGCCGCAAGGGCTCGCCCTCGTCGCGGTTGAGCGACACGGAAAGGGCGGCACCATCGGCTTCGATGCCGGCGGTGAGCAGGTTCATTGCCGGCGAGCCCATAAAATCGGCGACAAAAACATTGGAGGGATTGTTGTAGATTTCCGCCGGTGAGCCGAACTGCTGCAGAACTCCGTCCTTGAGCACCGCGATCTTGGTCGCCAGCGTCATCGCCTCGACCTGGTCATGGGTCACATAGACGATTGTTGTTCCCATCCGCGCATGCAGACGCTTGATCTCGGTGCGCATGTCGACGCGCAGTTTGGCATCGAGATTGGACAGCGGTTCATCGAACAGGAACACCTGCGGATCGCGTACCAATGCCCGGCCCATGGCAACCCGCTGGCGCTGACCGCCGGACAATTGGCTTGGCTTGCGGTCAAGCAGGTGCCCAATTTGCAACATGTCCGCAACACGCTGGATCGAAGCATCGCGCTCAGTCTTCGGCACGCCGCGGATCTCCATGCCGAAGGCAATGTTTCCGCCAACTGTCATGTTTGGATAGAGCGCGTAGGACTGAAACACCATGGCGATGTCGCGCTTGGAGGGGTGCAGCCCCACAACCGATCGGTCCTTGATCAGGATGTCGCCGGACGTGATCGGCTCCAGCCCGGCGATTGAATTGAGCAGCGTTGACTTGCCGCATCCCGAAGGACCGACAAGCACGAGAAAGCCGCCCTCCTCGATCTCAAGGCTGATGTCCTTGAGGATTTCCAGCGAGCCGAAGGACTTGCGCAGATGTTCGATCCTGAGAAATGACATGATCTAACCTTTCACGGCGCCGGCCATAAGGCCGCGCACGAAATAGCGCCCGGAGACGACGTAAACGATGAGCGTGGGAAGTGCGGCGAGGATCGCGCCGGCGAAGTGAACATTGTATTCCTTCACCCCGGTCGACGAGCTGACAAGATTGTTCAGCGCCACTGTCATCGGGGTTGAATCAGCGCCGGAGAACGATGCGCCAAAGAGGAAGTCGTTCCAGATATTGGTAAACTGCCAGATCACCGACACCACGATGATCGGTCCCGACGACGGCAGCAGGATGCGGCCGAAGATCTGGAAAAAGCTGGCACCGTCGATTTGTGCGGCGCGCACCAGTTCGGTCGGGAAGGCCTCGTAATAGTTGCGGAAATAGAGCGTCGTAAACCCGATGCCATAGACCACATGCACCAGGATCAGACCGCCGACGCTGCCGGCAATGCCGAGCATGCCCAGAATTTTCGCCATCGGGATCAGGACGATCTGGAACGGGATGAAACAGGACAGAAGCAGCAGCCCGAAGATGACGCCCGAGCCGCGGAAACGCCACTTGGTCAGCACATAGCCGTTGAGGGCACCGACCACGGTGGAAATCGCAACAGCGGGCACAACCATCAGGATCGAGTTGATGAAGAACGGCTTGAGACCGGTCGGCTGCACTCCGATCTGCGCCGTCGACCAGGCTGTCAGCCATGGTTCTATGGTCCAGACCTTGGGGAGGTTGAGCATTCCGCCCTGGCGGATCTCTTCCAGCGGCTTGAACGAATTGGTCAGCATCACATAGAGCGGCAGCATGTAGTAGACCGCAAACAGTATCAGCGCCGCATAGATTGCTGCCCGCGTCAGCCGGTCATGGCTAATGGCGTTGGATGTGTTGGGCGCACTCACTGGCGTTTCTCCCCGCGCAGTTCCGAATAGAGATAGGGGATGATGATCGAGAATATCATCACCAGCATGATGATCGCCGATGAGGCGCCAATGCCCATCTGGTTGCGGGTGAACGTGTAGGAATACATGAAGGTGGCCGGCAGTTCGGTGGCCTGCCCCGGCCCGCCGCCGGTCAGTGCCACAACCAGGTCGTAGGCCTTGATCGCCAGATGAGCGAGCACCACAAAAGCCGAAAGGAACACCGGCCGCATCATGGGAATGATGATCCGCCGGTAAACCATCACCGTGGAGGCACCATCGATCTGCGCCGCCTTGATGATCTCGTTGTCAACACCGCGCAGCCCGGCCAGGAACATCGCCATGACGAAGCCCGACGACTGCCAGACGGCGGCAATCACCACGCAGTAGATGGCGTAGTTTCGGTCCTTGATCCAGGTGAAGGTGAAACTCTCCCAACCCCACAGATGCATGGTGTTCTCAAGTCCTATACCGGGATCGAGAAACCACTTCCACGCAGTTCCGGTCACAATGAAGGACAAGGCCATGGGATAGAGATAGATCGGCCTGAGCAGACCTTCGGCGCGGATTTTCTGGTCAAGAAGGATCGCAAGCCCGAGACCCAGCACCGATGAAATGGTGATGTAGAGCGAGGCGAAGATGGCCAGATTGGAGATTGCTCTCCACCAGTGCGGCAGGGCCCATAATTTCGAATAGTTGCTTAGCCCCACAAAGCCATAGGACGGCAACATTTTGGAATCGGACATCGACAGAAAGCCGGTGTAAGCGATGAACCCATAGACGAAGACCAGCACCACGATCAGCGATGGCGCTAACACGATCTTCGGCAGGAGTTCCTGTAGCCTGCTGCGGTTGTCCATGATCTCTCCCCGGCATCTCGCATGGTGGGTTGCCGGGGCGCACGAATGTTCCTGCGCACGCCCCGGCGGTTTTCATCGCGATTACTGCGCAGCGGCGACCGCAGCCACCAGTTCGGTGACAGCTTCATCGGACGACATGTCGCCGTTGAACTGGCGGGTGACAACGTCGTAGATGGCGTTCTTCACCGAGGCCGGGTTGGCGTGGCCATGGGCCATGGAACCAAACAGCGAGCCGTTGGTGTTGGCTTCGGCCAGGTCGGCGATCGCCTTCTTGCCGCAGGCGTCAAAGGCTTCATCCGAGACGTCGGTGCGCGCCGGCGCCGACCCCTTGACCACGTTGAACGCTGACTGGAACACCGGGTTTTCGATGGCCGAAGCCATTGCGAGCTGAGCCGACGCCTTTTCGTCCGACACCTTGAACATGGCAAACTGGTCGGAGTTGAACGTCACCGAGCCCTGTGTCCCGGGGAAGCGCATGCAGACGAAATCCTCGCCCGGCACCTTGCCTGCCTTGACGAACTCGCCCTTGGCCCAGTCGCCCATGAACTGCGCTCCGGCAGTGCCTTCGATGACCATGGCCGAGGCCAGGTTCCAGTCACGGCCCGAGAAGTTGTCATCGACATAGGAGCGCAGCTTGCTCATGCGATCAAAGGCTTCCTTCATCTTGTCCGAACCAAGTGCTGCCGGGTCGAGGTCGATGAAGACCTGCTTGTAGAAGTCGTTGCCAAGCGAAAGCACGACGGCATCAAAGATCGTCGCGTCCTGCCAAGGCTGACCGCCATGGGCAACAGGCGTGATGCCCTGCTCCTTGAAATTGTCGAGCAACGCGACCAGTTCGTCCCAGGTTTCGGGCTGCTTGCCGCCGGCCTTGTCGAGTGCTGCCTTGTTGATCCACACCCAGTTGGTCGAGTGCACATTGACCGGTGCGGCGATCCAGTGACCGTCATATTTGGAGAACTGCTGCAGCGCGGTCGGGATGACCTTGTCCCAGCCTTCCGAGGCTGCCACGTCATCGAGATTGCCGAGCGCGCCTTCCTTGGCCCAATCGAGAATGTCAAAGCCAAGCATCTGCACGGCAGTCGGTGCATTGCCGGCCGTGACCCGGGCACGCAGCACGGTCATGGCTTCGGTGCCGCCACCGCCGGCTACCGGCATGTCGACCCAGGAAATGCCCTTGCTTTCAAGATCCTTCTTCAGAACATCCAGAGCGGCAGCTTCGCCACCCGATGTCCACCAGTG
Source organism: Hoeflea sp. (assembly GCA_048261205.1). Lineage (GTDB taxonomy): Bacteria > Pseudomonadota > Alphaproteobacteria > Rhizobiales > Rhizobiaceae > Hoeflea. The sequence goes on along the minus strand of JBLXGF010000003.1, from coordinate 316,150 downwards.
CAGCACCTCCACGCTTTCCTCGGCATGAGCGGTAATCCCCCCAAAACCCATCATCAGGGTTGCAACTGCAGTCATTGTCAAAAACTTGCGCATCGTTTCCTCCCATTAGCAAGTTGTATCAAGCAGATAAGTCCATCCACCTTTCGATCCCGCCGCCATTATGACAGCGGATATCCTCTTCACACGGCCGCAGCCGCAGAACCAATTTAAAACGTTACAAATTTGCCAGAGTCAAGCCGTCTCCGCCCGCACCGCGAATTCGCTGCAAAACCGCTTGATGCGCGCAGTTCTGTACATTTTTGTGTGTATGAGGGCGCTTTCATCATCAGCCGCAACGTATTTGCAACGTTTTCATTAAGGCATTGCTTGATTGCCCATTCACGGGTAACGTCCGCCGCCGATGCCTCTGTGGACCGACAAGGAAAACCACCCGCGTGAGCGACAAGACCGAACCCCGACTGCCGGCGCCTGCCGGCCGGAAATCCGCCAAACCGACGTTGCGCACCATCGCGGCGATAACCGGCCTGGCCGTGACCACGGTGTCCCGGGCGCTCAGCGATGCACCACAGATTTCGGCCAAGACCCGCAAGCGGGTGCAGGAGGTCGCCGCCGAGATCGGCTATCTGCCCGACCGCGCCGCCCAGCGGCTGAAGACCGGACGCACCAATGTCATCAGTGTGCTGCTCGATCCGCATGAGGAAATCCTCGGCTTCGCCACCTCGCTGATGCACGGGCTCGCCAGCGCGCTGCAGCCGACGCCCTACCACATCATCGTCACGCCGAATTTTCTCGACGGCGCCAATGTCGAGGCGGTCAATTACATCCTGCGCAACCGCATGGCCGACGGATTGATCCTGTCGCGCACTGAGCCGTTTGACCCGCGCGTCAGGCTGCTGCTCGAAAGCGGCCTGCCCTTCGTCACCCATGGCCGCACCGAGTTTTCCACACCGCATCCCTATGTCGACTATGACAATTTCGCTTTTGCCATGGAGGCCAGCCACCGGCTTATCGCCAAGGGCCGTCGCAAGTTGATGATCCTGCTGCCGCCCAAGCGGCTCACTTTCTTCCAGCACATGCTCTACGGCTTCATGACCGCGGTGCGCGAATCCGGCGTCAAATACGAGATCCCCGACGAGATCGATCTCGACAGCCCGGTTGACAAGATCCACGACTTCATGCGCCACCGCGCCACCCTGCCAGACCTGCCCGATGGCTTCATCTGCCCCGGCGAGGTCTCGGCGCTGGCCACCATCACCGGCATGACCGACAACGGCCTGACGCTGGGGCGCGAATACGATATGGTCGCCAAGCAAACCTCGAGACTGCTCGGCCATATCCAGCCCAAGGTCGATGTCATCTACGAAGATCTCAGTGCCGCTGGAGAACAGATGGGCAAGTTGCTGCTCGCCCGCATTGGCGGTGCATCGCCGGACAGCCTGCAGGATCTGCAGCCGCCGCAATTCTCCATTCCCGACGTCTGAACCGGCGTGGTTCCGCAGTCCGCCAGACTTTGTGTCGGAAAACAGGTTCATCGCTGCACCCACCAATTGCTGCGGGCGCCGATATGCATGTTGAGTGTCTTGGTCTCGGTATAGTCCTCGACTGCATGACGGCCAAGCTCGCGGCCAAGGCCGGACTGCTTGTAGCCGCCGAAGGGCAGCTCCGAGGCACCGTCCATGAAGGTGTTCATCCACACAGTGCCGGCGCGCACCCGGCGACCGACGCTGAGGCAATTGTCCATACCGGCGCTCCAAACACCCGCCGACAGGCCGTAGTCGACATCGTTGGCAATCGCGACAGCCTCGTCGAGCGTGTCGAAGGTCAGCACGGACAGCACCGGACCGAACACTTCCTCGCGCGCAATCGCCATCTCCGGCGTAACACCCGAGACGATGGTCGGGGCCATGAACTGGCCAGCGCCGAGATCGAGCGCACCGCCGCCCAAAGCCACGCTTGCTCCGGCCGCTTCAGCCGCCGCCACATGGCCGGTCACCTTGTCAAAATGCATCGGTGTGATGATAGCGCCCACCTGGGTCTCATCATTGAGCGGATCGCCTACCTTCACCTTGGCCGACAGTACCGAGATCCGCTCTATCGCTTCCTCGGCGATCGATTTGTGCAGGATCAGCCGCGACCCGGCATTGCAGCACTCGCCGGCATTGAAGAAGGCGCCGAACACCGCCGCATCGGCGAATTCCTCGAGATTGGCATCCGGGAAGACAATCTGCGGGTTCTTGCCGCCGAGCTCCAGCGACACTTTCTTCAGTGTTTCGGACGCATTGCGCATGGTCAGCTTGCCGACCCCAGTCGAGCCGGTGAACGAAACCATGTCGACATCGCGGTGGCTGGTCATCAGCGAACCGACGGCGGCACCGGTGCCCACAATGATGTTGACGACGCCGGCGGGAATGCCGGCCTCGATCAGCAATTTGCCCAGCAGCAGGGTCGAGCCGGAGCTCAGTTCCGACGGCTTGACCACCGCCGTGCAACCGGCGGCAAGCGCGAAAGGCAGCTTCTGGCTGACGATCAGGAACGGGAAATTCCACGGCGTGATGATCGAGACAACGCCGATGGCCTCGCGCAACACCACTCCAAGCGTTCCGTCGCCGAGCGTATTGTAGCTTTCGCCGTGCAGGTCGCGAGCGAGCGCCGCGGCATAACGCCAGATATCGACGGCGCCGCCAAGTTCGCCGCGCGTCTGAGCAATCGGCTTGCCCGCTTCCACGGCGTCGAACCAGGCCAGTTCCTCGGCATTGGCAGCAATCAGATCGGCCACCCGCAGCAGCGTATTGGACCGCTCGGCGCCGGTCATCCGTGGCCATGGCCCGGTGTCGAAGGCCCTGCGGGCGGCGGCAATGGCCCGACTGGCGTCCACTTCGGTGGCGGCCTGGTAGCGGCTGACCGTGACCCCGTGGCCGGGGGCGACGCGCTCAATGACACCGCCCTCGCCGCCGGTCCACTGGCCGTCGATCAGCATATCGAATTCACGCAGCTGAAGACCGGCAATCGCCGCCGGCCTGATCTGGATACTCACGACCATTCTCCCTTGAATTTCGCGGGTCGCTTGGCGTTAAATGCCTCAACGCCCTCTTTGAGATCGCCGGTTCCAGCGACCAGGATCGATCCCAGCGCCTCGACGGCGGCACCGTTGTCCTCACCCGAGCTGACGGCCAGCATCAGCTTGGAAATCTCGATTGCGGCAGGCCCGCGCGCAGCCACCCGCGCCGCGTAGGCCCTTGCCGCATCAAGCGCCGTGCCGGTCTCGACCACGGCGTCAACCAACCCATACTTCAACGCCTGGTCGGCGGAAAACACTTCGCCCCCCAGCACCATGCGCCGGATGATCTGCGCCCCGAAGCGGCCGGCCAGCCGCTGCGTGCCCGACCAGCCCGGCACCATGCCGAGGCTCGTCTCCGGCATGCCGATACGGACCTGGCTTTCGGCGATGCGGATGTCAGCGCAGGCCGCCAGTTCCAGCCCGCCGCCCAGCGCATGACCGTTGATCGCCGCGATCAGCGGCATTCTGAGCGTCGCCAGCCGTTCGAACACCCGGTGGCCGAAGCGCACCCAGGAATGGCCGAAATCCTGCGACGTCATCCCGGCCCAGGCCTTGATGTCGCCGCCGGCCGAGAACGCCTTGCCCGTGCCGGTGAGGATGGCTACGCGGATCGCCGGATCGGCGTCGATCTCGTCGCAGGCGCAGGCCAGGAGCTTCAGCATCTCGATGTCGAGCGCATTGGCCTTGCCGGTCCGATCAATCGAGAGGATCGCGACCGGGCCTTCGATACTGATGGTGAGCCGCGGATCAGTCATGCACCACTCCCGGCAATGTACGGCGCGGCTTGGCCGGCAGGCTGAGCCCGATCGGACCTTCGCCGAACAGCGCCGCATCCATGGTCTTGAGAGTGTCCGAGACCAGCAACGGGAAATCCGCCTGCTCGAGCACGTCGCGTTCGAGGTCCATGCCCGGCGCGATTTCCGTAACCATCACGCCTTCGGGCGTCAGCCGCATGACGCAGCGTTCGGTGACATAGGTGATGTCCTGCCCCTGCAGCATGGCGCGCGGCCCGGAGAAGGTGACATGTTCGACTTGCGCCACCAGCTTTTTGAGTTTGCCTTCCTTGTCGATCACCAGCTTGCCATCGGCGATGGACAGCTTGGCGCCGGCATTGAACATGCCGGAAAAGACGATCTTTCTCGCCCGCGCGGTGATATCGACAAAGCCGCCAGCTCCCGCCGTGACATGCGGCCGGAACGACAGTTTCGAGACATTGACAGAGCCGTCGGCGCCGATCTCGAGAAACGACAGAAGCGAGGCGTCGAAGCCACCGCCCTGAAAATAGGTGAACTGGTAGGGTGACGGCATGAAAGCGTCGGCGTTCGACGCACAGCCGAAAGCGAAATCCAGCAGCGGAACACCGCCGACCGCGCCCTGCTCGATCACCCATGTGACGGTTCCATGCAGACCTTCCTCGATCAGGATCCGCGGCACATTGGCCGAGATGCCGAAGCCGAGATTTACGGCACTTCCCGCTTCCAGCTCCTGCGCCACGCGGCGGGCGATCACCTTCTGGACATTGAATTCCGGCACCCGGAAGCTGCTCAACGGCCGGAAGATCTCGCCGGATATCGCAGGATCGTAAGTCGTCTGGGTGGTCTGCTTCTGCTCAGGATCCACGATGACGTAATCGACCAGCATGCCGGGCACCCGCACATCATGCGGCTTCAGCGAACCTGATTTGGTCACCCTTTTGACCTGGGCAATGACGATGCCGCCATTGTTGCGCGCCGCCAGCGCCTGGTCGAGACCGCCGAGATAGGCGCCCTCATGCTCATAGGTGAGATTGCCCTCCTCGTCGGCGGTGGTGGCGCGGATGATCGCCACCTGCGGAATGATCGACTTGAAATAGAGCCAGGTCTCGCCTTCGAACTCGACCTTTTTGACCAGCGGCACTTCGGAGGCAAGCCCGTTCATGGCGCAGCCCTGACGGTCCGGATCTACAAAGGTTTCGAGCCCCACCTTGGTCAGCACGCCCGGCCTTTTGGCAGCGGCCTCCCGATGCATGTCAAACAGGATTCCCGACGGCACATTGTAGGCCGCGACCTCGTTGGCGCCGATCATCTGCCAGATCAGCGGCGGCTCCAATGACGACGGACCTGACGGATAGGAGCCGCCGATGATGCGCTTAAGCAGGCCGGCCCTGGCGATATGGTCAATGCCCTTTATGCCGCTCATGTCGCCGGCGGCGATCGGGTGCAATGTTGTCAGATCGCGCGGATGGCCGGTGGCCTCGAAGCGCTCGCCGATGGCCTTCAGCATCAAGTCCGGGCAACCGAGCCCGCTCGACGACGACACCGAAACAACGGCGTTGTCGGGGATCAGCAGTGCAGCGTCAGCGGGTGAAAGAACCTTGCTCATACCGACAATCCCGGTTCGATCTTAATAGTTCTGCCGCTACGCGCCGCTTCGGCCACAGCGACACCGGTGGCAAGCGACCAGATGCCATCCTCGCCGCTGGCTGCCGGCTTGCCGTTGCCGGCGATTGCCGCATGGAATTTTTCCAGCGCAGCCTCGTAGAGATTGCGATCCGAAAAGGTGAGTTCGCGCTCGCCATCAGCATTGCGCAGCAGGACGCTACCTACCGGCTTCTGGGTCATGACATTGCGGGCAATCAGCGAGCCCTCGGTGCCATGCACTTCAAAGCCGGTCTCGGCATATTTGGTTGTGAAGGCATCATGGAACTGGGCGGTGACACCGGATCTGAAGCGCATCACACCCATCACCCCGTCCTCGAGCCCGGCCTGGCCCATACCTGCCGACTGGCTCATGGCGATGGCCTCAACCGGATCATCGCCAAGCACGAAGCGCAGCGTGTCGGCATCATGTACGGTGATATCGAGAATGACGCCGCCGCCCGCATCCGGCTTGTCGAGCCGCCAGCCTTGCAGATGCGGCGGCAGATAGACAGCGTGGAAGACACGCGCCGCCAGCGGCTTGCCGATGGCCCCTGAGGCAATCGCGTCACGCATGGCGCCATGGCTGCCAGCATTGCGCAAATGATGGTTGGTGCCGAACTGCACGCCATTGGCCCGCGCCGCATCGACCATGGCCCGCGCATCGGCAAGCGACAGCGCCAACGGCTTTTCGCAATAGACATGCTTGCCTGCCGCAATCGCCGCAAGCGCCTGGTCCCGGTGCAATTCGTTGGTGGTGGAAATATAGACCGCGTCAATATCCGGATCGCTAACCAGCGCCTTAAGCGATGTCAGCGGCTTGGAAATGCCGTTGGCCGCCGCATAGGACTTGGCGCGCTCGGCATTGCTGCTCATCACCGACACCACTTCACCACCGGTGGCGCGGATGGCGCCAATGACCCATTCCCTGGCGATCGTGCTTGCCCCGATCAAACCCCAATTTGTCATGACGCATTTTCCTGTCTTGTATTGATTGCCTTGCCCGAACTTTCCCGGACCACCAACCGCACCGCGGTGATCACAGCCTCACCGTCGCTGGAATTGGAATTGATCTGCTTGAGCAGCAGCGTCGCCGCCCGCCGGCCCATGCCCTGCGGATCCACGGAAACCGTGGTCAGCGCCGGCACGGCGGTCTTGGCCTCGATCACGTCATCGAAGCCAACCACCGCGAAATCCGTACCCGGCTCCAGTTTGCGTGACCGCAAGCCGTCGCATACACCGAAAGCCACCGCGTCGTTGAGGCAGACAGCGGCAGACGGCGGCTCAGCAAGCGACAGCGCCCGGCCAATGGCCTCGACGCCGCCGGCGCGCGAGGATGGCGCATTGACGACCAATTGCTCATCAAAAAGGAGACCGGCGTCGCGCAACGCATCGCGATAGCCGCTGACGCGTTCACCCAGCACCGCCATGTCGGAAAAGCCGCCGAGAAAGGCGATGCGGCGATGCCCGAGCGACAGCAGGTGTTCGGTTGCGGCCCGGGTACCTTCCGCATTGGCCGACATCAGCGTCGAGGCCTTGGTGCCGGGCAAGTTGCGCACCGCCACGACGACGGGAATGCTGCTGCCTTCCAGCGCCTTAAAATCCGAGACCTGAGTGCCGCGCGCCGGGCAGATGATCAACCCCGACACCCCGTGTTCGCGCATCGAGCTGATCAGCTCCTGCTGCCGATCGGGATTCTCGGCACAGCTGGAGAGAAACTGCACATAGCCCGCCGATTGCACCACCATGTCGATGCCAACGGCGAGCTCGGCGAAAAAGCTGTTGGTCAAATCATTGACTATGACGCCGATGATCTTCGAGCGCGAGCCGGTCTGGCGTAGCGTCGCCGCACCGCGATTGTAGACATAGCCAAGATCGCGGATGGCCGCGTTGACCCTGGCGCGGGTCTCGGACTTCACCGACGCACTGCCCTGCAGGACAAGCGAAACCGTCGACTTGGACACACCGGCCGCTTTCGCAATGTCTATGACTGTAACTCGCCCTTCGGCCATGATCCGGATATCTCGCTCCCTGTTGCCAATCAGCATAATTGGAACGTTCCAATTATGTCAACGCAGGATTACGATATTTCGCACATAAGGACGACAGGCAGAAAACACCTCACCCGATAGAGGACCCCCTGAAGCATACCATAAACCTCCTATAAATTACGATTATCAGCGCTTTCTGAACCTTTCTTCAGCCACGCGAGCCGTCATTCGCCGCGCAGGATTTACACAATGCCATCTTGATAATTGGAACGTTCCATTATATCTGGAGCTAATTCTGAGGAGAATTCCGATGCGCCCATCCATTTCCCTGCCCGGCTCAGACCGAACGCTGAGTCCCCATGTGATCGTTGGAATACCACCGGCACTGCCCGCCAGTCCGCCACTGTTCAACCGCCAGGCCTATGCGGCGGCCCATGTCGTCTCCGATCCCTTTGCCGAGCGCACGCCCTGGGGAACCGCTGCCATCGACTGGGACGCCACGCTCGCCTTCCGGCATCACCTCTGGAGCCTCGGCTTCTCAATCGCCGAGGCCATGGACACCGCCCAGCGCGGCATGGGGGTGAGTTGGGATCAGGCCGCTGAACTGATCCGCCGCTCGGTCGCCGAAGCGAAAACCGTCCCCGGCGCGGGCATTGCCTGCGGTGCCGGCACCGACCATCTCGACCCGGCGTTAGCCCGCTCGCTTGATGATGTGATTGGCGCTTACGAGACTCAGTTCGAGGTCGTGGAATCCTGCGGCGGCAGCGCAATTCTGATGGCCAGCCGCGCGCTGGCCCGCCTCGCCCGCTCCGCCGACGATTATCGCACTGTCTATGGCCGTATCCTCAGCCAGGCGCGCCAGCCGGCGATCCTGCACTGGCTCGGCGACATGTTCGACCCGCAACTGGCCGGCTATTGGGGCTCGGACCGCTTCGAGGACGCGCTGGAGACCGTGCTGTCGATTATAAACGACCATCAGAACAAGGTCGCCGGCATAAAGATTTCGCTGCTCGAGGCTGACAAGGAGATTGCGCTGCGCAACCGGCTACCCGATGGGGTTGTCTGCTTCACCGGGGATGATTTCAACTATGCAGAAATGATCGAAGGCGATGCCAAGGGCCACAGCCATGCACTGCTCGGCATTTTCGACGCCATTGCGCCGAATGCCTCCAATGCCCTGGCCGCACTTGCCCGCGATGATGTGGCGGCCTTCCGCGCAATCCTCGCCCCGACCGTGCCGCTGTCGCGAAAAATCTTCGAAGCGCCGACCCAATACTACAAGGCGGGAATCGTATTTCTCGCCTGGCTCAACGGCCACCAGAGCCATTTCACCATGCCGGCGGGCATGCAGTCGGCACGCGGGATCGTTCATTACAGCGAGATCTTCAAGCTTGCCGACCAGGCCAACGTACTGACCAAGCCGGAGCTGGCGATGCAACGCATGACCGCACTGCTGGCAACAGCTGGCATAAGCTGAGCAACACCCCGCCTACCCTGCCAAGAGAGCGCATGGCGAACCAGGAAAAGAAATCAGAACCAGCCGAAATGCCTGTTCTATTGGCCACAGCCCAGCGATCCAAACTGCATTTCAACCGGCCTGTGCGAATTCAATACCTATTGACGATTGGGGCTCTCGATGGCGGCGGTTCTGCGACCAGAAGCCGGGCACAGCCATTATCGCTATCGTGTGCGCCATCCGTTCGATCACCAATTTCGCAAGCGTTACTCCCGGTTACGCCAGCTGCGCCGGTTCACGGGTCACCCGCTCGAAGTGTCGAATGACGGTGTCCAATCAGGCTGCTTTCTCGTCGCTTGCGACGATGCCTGATATTGCCTGGATGAGGCTGTCTTCGGTGACTTCCTCGGCAGTGAATTCGCGCATGATACTGCCGCTGTACATCGCGACGATACGGTCGGAAACATGCAGCACTTCCGGCATTTCGGATGAAATCACGATAACGGCGTAGCCCTGGGAAGCGAGATCACGGATGAGTTTATGGATTTCTGACTTGGATCCCACGTCAATCCCGCGCGTCGGCTCATCCACGATAAGCACTTTCGGATGCATGGACAGCCATTTGCCGATGACGATCTTCTGCTGATTGCCTCCGGAAAGATTGCCCACCTGCTGCTTCCAGCTTGGCGTCTTGATTTCCAACTTGTCGTGGTAGAGGTCGAAGATCGCTATCTCCGCGCCGTCCGAGACAAATGGACCAGCGGTCAGATCACTCACCTGCGGCAGGGTCATGTTGTCACGGCAATTCATGCCAAGGACAAGTCCCTGCTCTTTCCGGTTTTCCGGCACCAGCGAAATGCCAAGATTGATGGCATCCATTGGAGAGGTGATTTCCACTTCCTGACCTTGCAGCAGGATGCTGCCGCCAGTCGGCGTTCGCAGGCCAAACAGGGTTTCGGCAATCTCGGTCCTTCCGGCACCGACAAGGCCATAGAAGCCGACCACTTCTCCGGCGCGCACAGTGAAACTGATATTCTGGTAGAGCGCCCCACAGGAAAGCCCTTTCACTTCCAGCGCAACATCACCGAATTCGTGGTCATTGATGTGCCGCGTCAGATCAAGCTTACGGCCAATCATCAATTGGGTGACGTCTTCCTCCGTTGTCTTTGCGGTTTCCAGCGTCCCGCGGTACTGGCCATCGCGCAGGACCGAAATGCGATCGGTGATCTTGAAGATTTCTTCCATCCGGTGCGAGATGTAGATAATGCCGACGCCATGGGACTTGAGATCCTCGATCACCTCAAAGAGCACGGATTTTTCTGCATCGGTGAGCGAGGCAGTTGGTTCATCGAATATCACCGCCTTGGCTTCGTGGGTAAGCGCGCGTGCAATTTCCACCATCTGCTGGTTGGCAATAGACAGGTCCCCTACCTGGGCGCTGGCATCGAAACCAACCTTCAGACGCTGCAATATTTTGTTGGTTTTGTCGAACAGCGCTTGCCAATCCACCAGACCAAAGCGCTTGCGCGGCAATTCACCCAGATAAATGTTTTCAGCAACCGTCAGCTCCTTGGCCAAGCTGAGTTCCTGATGAATGAAGACAATACCCTTGTGCTTGGCCTCGAGCGGCGAGCCCATCCGGACAGGAATTTCATTGACAATGATCCGGCCGCTGTCGGGCTGATGGATGCCGCCCAGGACCTTCATCAGCGTCGACTTTCCAGCGCCGTTTTCCCCCATCAGAGCATGCACTTCACCAGGCATGACGTCGAACGAGACACCGTCGAGCGCGCGCACGCCAGGGAATGTCTTGACGATACCTTCAAGCCTAAGCGCGGGCACCAATTCAGAAGCTTGCTCGCTCATACCTTCAACTCCCCCTTGGCTTTGATGTTGAGTTGGCGATCGAGGAACAGCACCGCGATCAGGATCAGGCCGATAACCAGATTGACCGTCTCGGTGCCCGCGCCGATATAGCCCAGCCCCTTGCGCAGCAATTGAATGGCAATGACGCCGCCAAGCGTGGAAACGATCGACCCGGCTCCGCCTGTCAGCTTGGTTCCACCCAGCACCACGGCGGTGATGGCCCAGAGTTCGAAAAGCGAACCGTCATTGGGATTGACCGAGCCGCTTTCGGAATAGAATACCGCCGACGAGAGCGCTGCCAGGAAGCCAATCAGCATGAAGTTGATCATCATGTGAGGCCCGACACGAATGCCTGCATTGACTGCCGCCTCCCGATTGTCGCCGATGGCATAGGCATTGCGCCCGTGAACGGTGCGGTTCATCAGGAACCACAGACCTGCCGCGACGGCCAGCAGAAACCAGGTTGCCGTGTGCAGCCCGAGAAACTGCGCCTCGGCAAAATCGACAAGGGTCCAGTTTAGCTGGGATGTCGGCTCCTCGCCATTATACATGAACACCAGGCCACGGTAGCCGAGCATCGACCCGAGGGTGACGATGAAAGCATCGACGCCGGTTTTCCAGACAATCAGCCCGTTAACCGCGCCAAGCACCAAACCGGTAAAGAGAGCCAGCAGCCAGGATAACGGGATCACCCAGTCACCCAACCCGGCAAAGACCGGCCAGGTCATGCTGTCCAGCATCACGATTGCCGCAAGCGCATAGGTCGCCCCGACGCTCAGGTCGATATTGCCGTTGATCATGACTATCGTCATGCTGAGAGCGATGATGCCGATCGGCGCCGACTGCTTGAGCAGCAACAGCATGTTGTCGACATCCATGAAGGCGCTTTCCGACAGCGAGAGATAACTCCCCGCGATCGAGAAGAACGCTAGCTCGAACAGGATGAAGCCCCATATGGCGCCCTTCTTGATCAGTCTGGTGCGAGTTTGGTTTTGCATCAATCCGTCCTCACGCGATGGGTGACAACAAGCGACCGCGCTTGGCCGCGATGTCGAGCCAGACCGCCAGGATTATGATGATCCAGGTCACTACATACTGGACATAAAACTGAAGACCGACGAGCAGCAGTCCATTCTGGATAAATCCCAGGATCAATACGCCGATGATGGTCTTGAAGATGGTGCCGGAGCCGCCCAGCAGCGATGCACCACCGAGAATGACAGCGGCCAGAACCTCGAGCTCCAGCCCTTGGCCCACGGTGTTCTGGCTCCCCATGCTCCGGCTGGCCTGAATCAGGCCGGCAGTGGCAACACACAATGAAGACAGCAGGTAACAGGTAAACACCACCCTGGCCCTGGGAATGCCGGAGAAGGTTGCGGCGACACCGTTGCCGCCGACGGCATAGACCTTTCGGCCAAAAGGCGTCTTTCCAAGCACCATGCCGAGCACCGCCGCCAGCAGCGCGAAAATCAGGATCGGCACGGGGATGCCCAGAACACTGCCCTGACCGAAGACCGCAAACCAGGTGCCATCCTTGTCGGCGATATCCATATTCTTGCCGCCGGAATAGGTCAGCGTGAGCCCGTGAATGGCAGACAGCATGCCAAGCGTAACAATCAGCGAATTGAGTTTGAGGTAACCAACCAGAAACCCGATGAAGGCACCCAGACAAAGGGTCATCGCGAACATGGCAGGAATAGCGAGCTCGGGGCCAATCTTGTCATGCAGATCCAGCACGACAATCGTCGAGAACGACATCATCGATCCGACTGACAGATCCAGGTTACCACTGATCACCACGAAAGTGACGCCAAGCGCCATGACACCAAGAATTGCAGAGGAGCGCACCACGCCCATGACATTTTCAGGCGCCAGGAAACGTTCGTTGGCGATCGTGAAGCCGATCATGAAAATGACGAAGGCAATCAAAATGCCCTGTTTGGCAAGAAGCCCGCCAATATCCGATTTGGTGATGCCACCAGCCATCGTTTCCTGCCTCCCATTCACAATATGCCCAGCGTCAAAAACCACGCTGCTGCCGATCTGAACCCTTGCTCAGACCAGAACCATCCCACCGTCGATCATGACGATCTGGCCGGTCATGTAGTCGCTGTCGGCCGAAGCCAGGAACGTCGTGGTTCCGGTAATGTCGCGCGGCGTGGCAACACGGCCCTTGAGAATCCCGGCGGCAAAATCCTCCATTGCCTGACCCGGGCGCTCTGCAGCACCGATCTCCATCAGGTCCTGGTCGACCTGCTCCCACATTTCGGTCGCGACCACACCCGGCGCGAAACCGGTCACGGTAATGTTGTGCTTCGACAGATCGCGCGCGCCCGACTGCGTCAGGGATACAACCGCGAATTTGCTGGCGCAATAAGGTGCGACATTGTCGAACCCCTGACGCGAGGCAACCGAGGCGGTGTTGATGATCTTGCCGCCGGTGCCCTGGGCGATCATCTGGCGCGCGGCCTCCTGCATGCCGATCAGGCAGCCAAGACCATTCACATCCATAATAAATTTCCAGTTTTCTTCCGTCACATCGAGGAAGTTCATCGGCCGGTTTACGCCGGCATTGTTGAATTTGACATCGATCTTTCCAAAGACGGATACCGCATGCGCGATCAGGGCGCGGACCTGCAGGCGATCGGTCACATCGACCGCCGCATGGGTCACCTTGCCGCCTTCAGTTTCAGCAACCTTTTCGTAGAGATCGGCGACCTCTCCTGCCTTGTCGCCATCAATGTCGGCAAAGCAGACGTCGGCACCTTCGCTCAGCAGCGCTTCGCCAATGGCCCGGCCAATTCCGCGCGCAGCTCCCGTGACAACGCACGAGCGTCCAGACAACCGGCCCATGCTCACCTCCCCGTTTACATGGTAAAACAACAGCACTGTTCCGGACGCGACACATACCCGCGTCCGGAAGGAGTAACTTCACCAGCCTCAGAAGACTGGCTTGGTGAAATTCGACATGTTGTCCTGGGTGATCTTCGGAGTGTCGAAGTAGTTGAGGAACGGCACATCCTTGCCATCCAGCACATCAATCGCTGTTTTCAGCGCCGCCTTGGCGTCATCGACCGGAGACTGGTAGATCGAGCCCCAGTACTCACCCTTTTCCATCGCCTCGTAGCCGACAGCGAAGTTGGTCGCACCGACAAAGATGATACCTTCGCGACCAGCGGCCTTGGCCGCGTTGAGTGCGCCGACCCCCATGTTGTCATCACCGGCATAGACGCCGTCGATCTTGTCGTATTTAACGAGGAAGGCTTCCATAACTTTCTGGGACTTCTCACGGTTCCAGTCGCCAGGCTGAGTCTCGAGAACCGTGACATCCGGGCATACTTCGGGGAGCCGGTCATCGAAGCCCTTCTGCCGTTCGATCGCAGTGGTGTAACCGGGCTGGCCGGAGATCTGCACCACCTGAGCGGTGGTTTCGATCCCCATCTCCTTGAACTTGTCGCACATGATCTCAGCCGAGCGGGAGCCCTGCGTGATATTGTCCGGCCCTGAGAAGGATTTTACAAAGTCAAACCCGGCTTCCGCAATATTGGAGTTGGTCACAATCACCGGAATGCCCGCATTGTGGGCCTTGCGAACGGCGGGAATGACCGCCTCACCATTTGTCGGCCAGATGATGATGGCCTGAACCTGCTGCTGGATCAGATCCTCGATCTGGGCGATCTGGCGGGCAACGTCACCGCCGGCATCAAGAACGACCGCTTCCACCGCATCGTTCGCCTCAACTGCTTCCTTGAACGCCTTGTCATAGGTCGTCTGGTAGCTGTCGACACCGACATTGTTCTGCGTGATGCCGATGCGGTACTCGGCGCCGCTGGCCGCGCTTGCAAAGACCAGGCCCGCCATCGCGGTCGACAGAGTAAGCATAGTACGAAGTTTCATTTGGTTTCCTCCCGAAATCTCTCTCACACAAATATGGGTTTCGCATTTCCTCCGCCCAGTGAGCGCAGCGGCAGGAAGCGGCCTCCATCCGCGTCATGCAAAACACAGCCATAAGATGCCGACATGCGGGAAGCAAAAGAGCCCAAATTATATCCATTTTGGACATTTTAATATCCAATATGGAGTTTTTGCTCGTATCCTGAAATCCCCAAATTGAACATCTTACCAGAGGTAGCCATGAAAAACGGCAAACAGCAGTTCAGGGCCGAACGTCGTCTGGTCGAAAAAGACGACGCCAGCGGTCAGGCGGGAGCCAGAACAATGCTCACGATTAACAAAGGGGGGCCTGATGCGCGAAGATCGCCTGATCCACAGTTCGAGAAGACAGAATTGCTCGACGTGGTGGCGTTCCTCGAGGACTTTGAGCACGAGTTGTCCGATGCTCTGCATGTTTTCGCGCCCGATCCTTATGTTCGCATGACAGTTCATCTCATCCGCAGCCATCTCGAAGCCAAGACCGTCACGCCAACGTCGTTGATCGGCGCCTCAGGCGTGCCCTATGCCACGGCGACCCGGCGGATTGGCGAGATGGTCGACAATGGCCTGATAGACCAACGTCCGCGCACCCGCAGCGGCAAGACATTTTCCATGCACCCGAGCGAAAAGCTGCTTGAATCCTGGATGCAATTGTCAGGGCGTTTACGGCGTCTCGCCGAAACCCGTCTGACGAGATCATCCGATGGGTCCGCCGGCCAGGAATACTATTTTGGCGGTTCCTACATGGCGGCCCAATCTATCCCGCCCCTGCAGGTGCTGACGGAACCGTTGCGGCTTGCGGGCGGTGTGCGGGTACTTGTGCATGGCGACCCGACCTTCATGGTGATGGACAACCTCAAGCGGCAATTCGAGCAGGTTGTCGGCACAGACATCCACCAACGGGTGTTTTCAATCGACCGGCTGCATCAGGAGGCGCTGAAGAACGCTGAACGCAAGGCAAGCCGCTACGACATTATTGCCGTCGACCTGCCCTGGATCGGCGAATTCGCAGAGAAGAATGTGCTGATGCCGCTGGACGAGGCATTTGATGTTGCACGTCTGGATCCGGCCGATTTTCACACTGCAGGGTGGAAGGCTGCCCATTGGGGAGGACGGCCTTATGGCGTACCCGCCCAAACGACGCCGGAACTTCTGTTCTATCGCAAGGACATCTTCGCCGAAGCCGGCATGGAGGCTCCCGCAACCACCGCCGATGTCATCAAGGCGGCAAAATCGCTTCATGATCCCACCAGAGGCTTTTACGGCATCGCCTGGAACGCGGCACGCGGCACGGCACTTGGCCATACATTCCTGATGACAATGGCGGATTTCGGCCAGCCGGTGATCGACATTCCGCCGGAGGCCGGAGGCTTCAATACCGACGGACTGAAAGACGGCGCCTACCGTCCGATGATAGATTCGGAAGGAGGAATGGCAGCTGCCGAATACCTGATGGAATTGCTCAGATATTCGCCGCCCTATATCCTTTCAATGTCCTGGTACGAACGGATCCGGCCCTATGCGGCAGGCGAAGTCGCAATGGCCTATGGCTACACCTTGCTTGCGCCCTATTTCGAACTCGATCCAACATCACCAGCCCATGGCCAGACCGGCTTCCTTCCGCATCCGGCCGGCCCGGAAGCCACACCGGTGGCGCCGGTTGGCGGATATGTCATGGGCATACCGCGCAATATTGCCCCGGA
Source organism: Hoeflea sp. (assembly GCA_048261205.1). Lineage (GTDB taxonomy): Bacteria > Pseudomonadota > Alphaproteobacteria > Rhizobiales > Rhizobiaceae > Hoeflea. Next base: position 299,747 of record JBLXGF010000003.1, on the reverse strand, counting down.
GCGCATCCATGCGGCGGCCGAAGCCCTTATTGTCTTCACCTCGGCTGGAGCCCAGAAACTCTACGTCGAAAACGGCAGCCGCACCAACCCGCGCTATTCGGTGGGCGCCGATCCAGAAGTGCGGCACGCATCACCAATCTTCGAGGCCGTTGATCAGATGTCCTGGCGCGATGAGCTCCAGTTCTGGCCACGTCCGCCAATTCCCCAAATCGGCGAGATCTTCCAGATCTGCGGCGAGGAACTACACGACATGCTTCGCGGAATAATTCCGCCGAAAACCGCATTGCGGAACGCCCAGAAACGGGCGGAGCAGGCCCTGCGAGAGCAAGGCAAGACATAATAAATGGAGGAGTGAAATGGATCCCAATCGGCTCAAAGGAAAGAACATACTCATCACCGGAGCGGCGCGCGGCATGGGCGCTGCGAATGCAGAAAGCTTCGCCCAGCAGGGCGCCAATGTCTGCCTGGGCGATCTGGATCTCGACGAAGCCCAAAAGGTTGCCGACCGCATCAATACAGCCGGTAACGGCAAGGCGATTGCCGTGAGGATGGATGTCACCAAGCGGGAGGACAATGCGGCGGCCGTGGCCGCCACGGTGGAGGCCTTCGGCTCGATCAATGTCGGCGTGTTCAATGCCGGCCTGAACAAGCCCCGCTTCTTCATGGATATCGATGAAGACAACTGGGACATGATCATGACTGTCAACACCAAGGCAATGTGGCTTGGGATGCAGGAAACAGCGCGGCAGATGATCGCCCAGGGTCCCATGGACGAGCCCTACAAGATCATCAATGTGGGCTCCATTGCGTCGAGAAAGCCGCTGGTCGACGTCACCGTCTATTGCACCTCGAAATATGGCTGTCTCGCCCTCACCCATTGCGGGGCCGTGTCGCTGGCCGAACACAACATCACCGTTAACGGCTATGCGCCGGGCGTTGTGGTGACCCCGCTTTGGGAGCAGCTGGATAAGGATCTTGTCGAGATCGGATTCAAGGACAAAGCCGGCCAGGCCTATGAGGACATTGCCCGCGATGAGCTTCAGATCAAGCGGGTTTCCTATCCCGCCGATATTGTCGGCACGGCCTCGTTCCTTGCCAGCCCGGACAGCGACTACATGACCGGTCAGATGATCCACATCGATGGTGGCTGGTGCATCCAGTAACGGCCTAACCCCAGGTTTCAACAAATGAAACGGGCGCGCGAAGGCGGGTCCGGAGGAGAAAGTCATGTCGCGAGCCCTGACACCGAATATCCTGACAGCCCAGGATCTCGAACCCCAGTGGAAATGGGAAAACCGGCTGCCCGCATGGGGACACACATCCGTCGATTTCGAACGCAGGATCGACCACGACCGGCTGCGGCGCTACCGTCTGAGCCGGACCCGGCAGGCACTGCAGAACTCCCCTGCCGGAACGCTTCTGCTGTTTGACGTCAACAACATTCGCTACGTTTCAGCGACCAAGATCGGCGAGTGGGAGCGCGACAAGATGTGCCGCTTCTGCCTGCTGACAGGCGACGATTCCCCTTACGTCTGGGACTTTGGATCGGCGGCGATGCACCACAAGAAGTTCTCGGACTGGCTTGAGCCGGACCACTGCCGGGCCGGCGTTGTCGGCATGCGTGGCACTATCCCGCCGGACTTTGGTCTGATGCGCAAATATGCAAAGGAAATTGCCGGCCTGATCAAGGACGCTGGCATGGCTGACATGCCGGTTGGTGTCGATTACGCCGAAACGGCGATGTTCCATGCGCTGCAGGCAGAGGGGCTCAACGTTATTGATGGCCAGCAGATCATGCTGGCGGCGCGCGAGATCAAGAACTGGGACGAAATCCAGCTGCTTACCCAAGCCGCCGCCATGGTCGATGGCGTCTATCATATGATCTATGAGCAGTTGAAACCCGGCATCCGCGAAAACGACATCGTCGCCCTGTCAAACAAGATGCTCTACGAAATGGGTTCGGATGACGTGGAGGCAATCAACGCCATTTCCGGCGAGCGTTGCAACCCGCATCCGCACAATTTCACCGACCGCTATTTCCGGCCCGGAGATCAGGCATTCTTCGATATTCTGCAGTCTTACCAGGGCTATCGCACCTGCTACTACCGGACCTTCAATATCGGCCGGGCAACGCCCTCGCAGAATGATGCCTATGTCAAGGCGCGGGAGTGGATCGACGCATCGATAGCGATGATCAAGCCAGGCGTCAGCACCGACAAGGTGGCCGAAGTCTGGCCGAAGGCCGAGGAATTCGGTTTCCCCAGCGAGGAGGCAGCCTTCGGCCTGCAGTTCGGTCACGGCCTGGGCCTAGCGCTTCACGAGCGCCCGATTATCAGCCGTGCGGTCTCACTGGATCACCCGATGGAGATCCAGACCGGCATGGTGTTCGCGCTGGAGACCTACTGTCCGGCAAGCGACGGTTACTCGGCGGCGCGGATCGAGGAAGAAGTGGTGGTAACCGACACGGGCTGCGAGGTCATCTCGCTGTTCCCTGCCGAAGAACTGCCGATCGCCAACCGCTATTGAGCTCCTCCCTGGAAGGCCCGGTTCGCACATGGTGCGGCCGGGCCCAAGCAGGAGACCGGGAACCAAAAAATGAGCACCAGCAAGACCAGAAAAACCGCCCAGGCTTCGGCCAAGCACAATGCCGAGGACGTTATGCGCATGTACCGTCAGATGGTTCGGATACGGACCTTCGAGGACAATGCCAACCAGCTTTACCTGTCGGCAAAGATGCCGGGGCTGACCCACATGTATTCGGGCGAAGAGGCAGTCGCCGTGGGCATCTGCGAGGCCCTGAAGGTGACGGACAAGATCACCTCGACACATCGCGGCCACGGGCATTGCGTCGCCAAGGGCGCCGATTTCAAGGAAATGTTCTGCGAGTTATTGGGCAAGGAGGAAGGCTATTGCCGGGGCAAGGGCGGCTCCATGCATATTGCCGACCAGTCCAACGGCAATCTGGGAGCCAACGCCATTGTCGGAGGCTCGATGGGGATTGCGACCGGCGCGGCCTTTACCGCCAAACTGCTGGGCAAGGATGACGTTACCGTCTGCTTCTTTGGCGATGGCGCCACCGCCCAGGGCCTCATGTACGAGGTCATGAACATGGCCGCTTTGTGGAACCTGCCGATCATCTACGCCTGCGAGAACAACGGTTATTCCGAATACACCAAGACCGCAGAGATCGCCGCAGGCTCAATCACCGGCCGGGCCGAGGCTTTCGGCATCGAGGCGCATACCGTCGACGGCCAGAATGTGCTTGCGGTGAATTCGCTCACCGAACAGCTGGTGGAGCGCTGCCGCAAGGGTGAAGGCCCATTCTTTATGGAGTTGATGACCTACCGCTATCACGGTCATCACGTCGGCGACATCAACCGCGAGTACTACCGCTCCAAGGACGAGGAGAAGGACTGGCGGGAGAACAAGGACCCGATCACCCAGTTCGCCCGCCATCTTACCAGTGAAGGCATCGCCACCGAGGAAGAACTCGAAGCGATGCTGGCCGAGATCAAGGCCGATGCCACTGCCGCTGTCGAATACGCGCTGAAGGCAAAATACCCCGATGCGTCGGAAGTCGACATGCATGTCTATGCGGCCTGAGGAGAAAATCCATGCGTGAAATCACCCTTTCCCAGGCCGTCAACGAGGCCCTTGCCGAGGAAATGCGCCGCGATGAGACCGTGTTCATCATCGGCGAGGACGTGGCCGAGGCGGGAACCCCCTTCAAGGTCCTCTCGGGCCTTGTCGAGGAATTCGGCACGGCGCGGGTCGTCGACACGCCGATTGCAGAGCCCGGCTTCATGGGTATTGCCGTCGGAGCCGCGATGACCGGTTCGCGTCCGGTGGTCGACCTGATGTTCGGCGATTTCATTTTCCTGATCATGGATCAGCTCTGCAACCAGGCGGCCAAGACCCATTACATGTCCGGCGGCAAGTTGAGCGTTCCGCTGGTTCTGAGGACAAATCTCGGCGCCACCCGCCGTTCGGCCGCCCAGCATTCACAATCGTTGCATGCTCTGGTCGCGCATATTCCCGGCCTGAAGGTTGCTCTGCCGTCTTCAGCCTATGAGGCCAAGGGGCTGATGAAGACGGCAATCCGCGACAACAATCCGGTCGTCATCTTCGAAGACAAGTTGATGTACCAGGAAAAGGCGGGCGTACCTGAAGAGGAATATCTGATCCCTTTCGGCGTCGCCAATGTGAAGCGCGAAGGTACCGATATCACGCTGATTGCCACGTCCTCGATGGTGCAGGTCGCCGAAAAGGCTGCCGAGATTCTTGCCGCGGAAGGCATCAGCGCGGAAGTGATCGACCCCCGCACGATTGTTCCCCTCGACGAAACCGCGCTGATCAAATCGGTGAAGAAGACCTCGCGTGCCATCGTCATCGACGAAGGTCATCAGAGCTACGGTGTGACCTCGGAGATCGCCTCACGGCTCAACGAGAAGGCTTTCTATCATCTCGACGCTCCGGTGCTGCGCATGGGCGCCATGGATGTGCCCATTCCCTTCAGCCCGGCACTGGAAGACCTGACTGTACCGACCCCGGAGGGCGTGGCAGCCAATGCCCGCAAGCTCGTGGCCGGGGAGATGATCCATGCCGCATGATGTCATCATGCCGGCACTGGGCATGGCGCAGGACACCGGCCTGATCGTGTCATGGCTGAAAAAGCCCGGCGATGCGGTGAAGACCGGCGACGGGTTGATGGAAGTCGAAACCGACAAGGCGGTGATGGAAGTCGAAGCCCCGGCCAACGGGTTTCTTGCCGCGGTCAGCGCCGAAGCCGGCGATCACGTACCTGTCGGCCAGGTTGTCGCCGTGATTGCGGAAACAGCGGATGCCGCGAAGAATACAACTCCTGCCGCGCCACCGAACACTTCGCAACCGGACGAAGGGCCGACCTCTCAAGAGATCTCCGAACCGGACACCCTGCCGCCTGGCGCGGAAATCATCATGCCGGCGCTTGGCATGGCGCAGGATACAGGTCTGATCGTTGCCTGGCGCAAGAAGCCGGGCGACCCGGTTGCTGCAAGTGACATCCTGCTCGAAGTGGAAACCGATAAATCCGTGATGGAAGTCGAAGCCGGGCATGACGGATTCGTGGCAGCCATTCTGGCCGAAGCCCAGCAGGCGGTCCCGGTCGGATCGGTGATTGCAGTCATCAGCGCGGAGAAACCGGAAAACGCGGTGGCCCGCAGCCGCAAGAACGTCGCGGTTGACGACCATAAGGCACCTGACGGGGACGCGGCCAGCGCGCCACTAACGGCTCCCGAAAAGCCGAGAACGGGAGGCGCACTCACTTCGGGCGGTCGCATTCTGGCATCGCCCAAGGCACGCCGTCTGGCAATGGAGAAAGGCCTCGACCTGAATCTGCTTGTCGAGAACGGCGTGCCGCAGCCTTACCATGTTTCAGATCTGGGGCTTCTGGAGACCCTCGCCCCACCCGCGAAAACGACTGGTGAAATCCCCTCGTCCGTCCCTTCGGGCGCGTGGCCGGTGCACATTGCTGCGCGAGTGGCTGCGGGCGGCTGTGACGAGTTCATCGCCTGGCTGGCTGATGACGGCGATATCCAGCTCGAGCCGCGCAAGGCTTGGCTCAGGTTTGCCGCAGCTGCATTTCGCGGAGCGACGAACCTCGGAGACGATAGGCTTGTCGTGGAATCGCGGACGCATCGCAAGACGGAAGGTCGTTTCGCCGATGCGGACCGCTCACGGCTGTCCAAGCCGCTAAGTGACGCGGGAGATCAGGTTCCGTCCATCGTACTGCGTGATCTTTCCGGATCTCCGATTACCGTTGCCACGGGCGCTCCACACCATATCCCGGTGCTGACTGTTTGCCGCGAACGGGACGACTATGCCGTTTCGCTCGACTACCAGGCCGGCCAACTCGACGAGGATCAGGCGATCGCATTCGTCACCGGCTTTACCGAACGCCTCGGCGAACCTCTGAGACACCTTCTTTGACTGGAGCAAACCGGATGCAACACACCAATCTCTATATCAATGGCCAATGGCGCGACGCTGCAAGCGGCGACCGCTTTGATGTCATCAATCCCGCAACCGAAGAAATGATCGCATCGGTCGCTTCCGCCGATCTTGCTGATGCTGATGCCGCACTCGACGCAGCACAAGCAGCCTTCGGACCCTGGGCCGCAAAGAAACCGCGCGAGCGCTCGGAGATTCTGCGCAAGGCGTGGGAGCTGATGACCGAACGGCTGGATGAATTCGCGCGGCTGATCACGCTTGAAAACGGCAAGGCCCGCGCCGATGCGATAGGTGAAGCAACCTATGCGGCCGAGTTCTTCCGCTGGTTTGCCGAGGAAGCCGTTCGCGCCGACGGGATGATCACCCACGCGCCATCGTCGGGCGCACGCATCGTGGTGCAGCACAAGCCTGCCGGCATTGCCGTGCTGGTGACGCCCTGGAACTACCCGGCTGCGATGGGCACCCGCAAGATCGCGCCGGCTCTTGCCGCAGGATGCCCGGTGATCATCAAACCGGCTTCGGAAACGCCGCTGACAATGCTGGCCCTGATGCCACTGCTCGAAGAAGCCGGTGTGCCGAAGGGGCTGGTCAACGTGCTGCCCTCGAAGAAATCGGGCAAGCTTGTCGACCACATGCTGCACGATCCGCGGGTGCGCGTCATTTCGTTTACCGGGTCCACCGAGGTCGGCCGCAAACTGCTCCATTCGGCAGCCGATCACGTGGTCAAACCGGCGATGGAACTGGGGGGCAACGCTCCGCTGATCGTGTTCGAGGATGCCGATATCGACAAGGCTGTGGCCGGCGCGATGCTGGCCAAGATGCGCAATCTCGGCGAAGCCTGCACTGCGGCAAACCGTTTCTATGTTCACGAAGCGGTCAGCCAGGAATTCACGAGCAAGTTCAGTAGCGCCATGGCTGCCCTGAGAATGGGTGACGGCCTGGAAGACGGGATTGATGTCGGCCCCCTGGTCAATGCCGATACCCGTGACAAGGTGGCAGCCTTTGTGGCGGATGCCGTGGCCAAGGGCGCCAAGCTGGAACTCGGTGGCACATTACCGAACGGCAAGGGCTATTTCTATCCGCCGACGGTTCTCTCCAACGTGCCGGAAACGGCCGATTGTGTGAAGGACGAGATCTTCGGACCCGTTGCCGCCATACAGTCATTCACCGATGAGGACGACGTGGTCCGGCGCGCCAACGATACGGAATACGGTCTGGTCGCCTATGTGTTTTCGGAGAACATGAAACGCGCCATGCAGGTTTGCGAGCGCCTGGAATACGGCATGGTCGGCCTCAATCGCGGTCTGGTTTCCGATCCCGCAGCCCCGTTTGGCGGGGTCAAGCAATCGGGCCTTGGCCGCGAAGGCGGGCACGAGGGCATGCTGGAATTCATGGAAACCCAGTATATCTCGGCGGAATGGTAAGATGGGCGAGACCGATTTCATTGCCAGCCCCTCGGTGGTTGCCCTGGCCGGGCGGCTGGGCGTCGACCTTGCGGATGTGGCACGGAGCGCGGACCGCACCACGATCGCGCGTGAGGATGTCGAACGCCATGCCAGCGGCAAATCGAACCGTGGCTCTTCCGGCGCCGCCGCTGCCTCCGCCTCCAGAGACAATAGCTACTGGGACGTCGATCACGCTGCATACGGACCGGTGATGCAGGAACCGATGACGCGTTTCGCAAGCATTGCTGCAGCCAATCTGGCCGCGGCGAACCACGTCATCCCGCAGGTCACCCATCATGATCGCGCCGACATGCGCGCCGTCGAAGCCTTCCGCGCGAAGCTGAAGCCGGAAGCTGCGGACCGTGGAGTGCGCCTCACCGCGCTGGCCTTTCATGTGAAGGCCCTGGCCATATGCCTTGCGGAATTCCCGCGTTTCAATGCATCGCTGACAGCTGACGCTGAAATTCTGGTTCTCAAGCAGTTCTGCCACATCGGCATTGCAGTGGACACGCCGCATGGTCTGATGGTCCCGGTGGTCCGCAATGCCGATCGGAAGGGCCTGTGGCAGATCGCCAGCGAGATCTCCGATCTGGCCGGGCGCGCGGCGCAGCGCAAGATAAAGCCCGATGAGATGGGCGGAGCGTCCATGTCGATCTCCAATCTTGGCGGCATCGGCGGCACCGCCTTCACTCCGATCGTCAATCCACCCGAACTGGCTATCCTGGGAATAACCCGCACCGAGATCGTTCCAGTCTGGGAGAATGAAAACTGGACACCGGTACCCATGACCCCTTTGGATCTGTCTTACGATCATAGGGTCATCAATGGCGCGGAGGCCGCCCGATTCATGGCGTACTACGCGCAGCTTGTGGCCGACCCTCGCAGAATGATGGTGTGACCCCATGGGCCTTGCAATAGATCTTTCCGGTCAGACTGCCCTCGTGACCGGTTGCAAACGCGGCATCGGCTTGGCGATCTGCAAGACGCTGGCTGAAGCAGGCGCTGACATCATCGGGGTTAGCGCATCGCTGGAAGCGCAAGGCAGCGAGGCGGAGAAAACCGTGCGGTCCGCAGGGCGGAACTTCATGGCTCACCAGTGCGATTTCTCCAGCAGGGATGCCACAAGGACATTTGCCAACGATATGGAAAAACGCGGCGACGTCTCCATTCTGGTCAACAATGCGGGCACCATCAGGCGCGCGCCGGCGGCAGAACACTCACTTGGGGACTGGGATCATGTTCAGGCGGTCAACACCGATGCACCGTTCATCCTGACCCAGGCACTGGGGCGCTCCATGCTCAAGCGAGGGGCCGGAAAGATTGTGTTTGTTGCTTCGGTACTGAGTTTTCAAGGCGGCATCAACGTTCCTGGTTATGCAGCCAGCAAAGGTGCCATTGCTCAATTGGTTCGCGCTTTTTCCAACGAATGGGCGGACAAAGGTATCAATGTAAACGGCATAGCGCCGGGCTACATTGCCACCGACAATACTGCTGCGCTTCAAACCGATCCGGACCGCACGCGTTTGCTCATGGAGCGCATTCCGGTTGGCCGGTGGGGAACACCTGAAGAAATCGCCGAGCCGATTGGCTTTCTGTGCAGCGATTTGGCGCGGTTTGTTCATGGCGCAATCCTTCCGGCTGACGGCGGCTGGATGTCAAGATAGACGGTTTATCCTTTGATCGATGCCAAGCGGGCCCATGACGATCTGGAAAACAGCCGAACCACCGGATCAAGTGTTCTGAAAATATGACTGCACTTCATGGTGACCCGTCAGGGTCTCCCCTCCAGACCATCTACGCCTTGTCGTCGTCGATCTCGCGTTCGTTGTGGTCTCCGGGGTCGAACTCATTGGGGTCGTATCCGTCCTCGTACTCGGCGATCCCGGTCACATGGGTCGTCCCTGTCTCTTCATCGTAGACAAGCCCGTATTTCGCCCGTCCCTCGGACTTGTAGCGCTGGAATTCCTGGACGCCCAGATAGATGAATATCAGTGCAAAAGGTGCCAGCATTGTGAGGGCTATCAGTCGGGCTTCCATCGGCGATGTTCCTTTGCGAGGTAACTGTTGATGGCCCGGATGGCCGGTGCCAGCGGGTCAAGCTCGCGGTTGGGCCGTTTATCTAACCGGTGGTGAAAGCCTTCAGGCTTTTTATGTTTTGCCAGATAGTTCGAGTGCTGGCACGGCTTGACCCATCGTTGGCCTGTTCGAGAGTATCGATCAACCTCTTTAGGCTGAGAGGTCCGGGCTGGGACGGCCGGTGCGCGTTATTACGCAAGCTAGAGTCTCCATCTAAGAAGAGGCAGACGTCCTTTCAACCCGCAACCTTGGCCAGGGAGGACCCGACAACGTTCCCTGGTGATCCATAAAGGTCCGGTTGGGGCCGGAAAAGTCAATACGGAGCAGAACTTACAGTCGCCCCTTCCGCTGAACGCAGCTTTTCTCCGTTATCCGGAACTCGCGTCAGATCGCCTGGATCTGAGCACCTCACACGCGGCCGGATGGTTGTAACAGGGAACTCTTACCTCAAAGGCTTGAGACAAAGGCACGCAAATTGAGCTCGGCAAATTCAAGGATGGCTTTGTCGGCAAGATAACCGTCGGCTATCTTGGCGTTGGCCTGCGGGATGACGATTTCCTGGCAGGCAAACGGTCTGGCAAGCATGCCGTTGAGAATGTACTTGAGATGCGCTTGGGCACGCACGCCGCCAAGCGCTCCACCTGAAACACTGACGATGAAACAGGGCTTGTCCTTGAACACCGAGTTGTAAGCGGGGCGCGATGCCCAGTCGATGGCGTTCTTGAGAACACCGGGGATGCTGTAATTGTATTCGGGGGTGACAAAGACAACTCCGTCAGCCGCTGCCACCTCCACAATGAATTCCTCCACAGCAGGATCGTTGCCGATATCCGCATTGTAATGCGGAAGCAGCCCGGGATCCGCAACTCGGCATGTGATCTCGGGTTCGAGACACTTGACCAGCGCCCGCACCGTGGCACGAGAGGAAGACGCCTGACGTAAGCTGCCCGGGATGAAAAGAACCTGTGTCATGAAGTCACCTGATTAAAGACGTGCCAGCCATGTGGCGATTTGCGGGAATGCGACGATGAGCGCGATCGAGACCAGCATGGCGCCGACAAAGGGCAGAGTGCCGCGGAAGATTTCCCCTACCTTGAGGTCGGGATCGTCCATTGCCGATTTGATGATGTAGACCGACAGGCCGAATGGCGGCGTGAGCAATCCCACCTCCACAGTGACCACCGTAAGCACCCCGAACCAGACCAGATCGAAGCCGGCAGCTTCGGCGACCGGCAGGGCGATGGGCAGGAGGATCAGCATGATCGAGATTGAATCGATCAGGCAACCAAGCGCGATGATCAGCAGAAGGTAGATCAGCAGAAAACCATAGGGACCGATGGAACCGCCCAGCAGGAGTTCGGCCAGACCGCGCGGTACACCCGAAAGCGCCAGCATGCGACTGAAGAAGGTGGCCGCCAGGATCAGAAACAGAACCGAAACGGTGATCTGCCCGGCCTCGAGCAACAACCGCCAGAACGACTTTGGATCCAGCGAACGCCGCATCATTGCAATGATGAGCGCTCCAAGCGCACCGGCTGCGCCGGCTTCGGTCGGATTGAGAAAGCCGCCATACAAACCGCCAAGCACAACCAGCATCAAGGACAGGATGGGCAGTGCCTTGCGTGCAATACCGAGCCCGCTCATGGCTTCGTCAGCCGGGCCCGTATCGGCCGCGGCGAAAACGAAATCCTTCCTGAACCGGGCCAGCAAGACGATGGTGACTGAAAAGGCAACCGCCAGCAGGATACCTGGACCGATACCGGCCAGGAACATGCGCCCGACCGATTCCTCTGCCAGCACAGCATAGACGATCATCAGCAATGAGGGCGGGATCAGCATGCCCAGCACCGAGGAACCTGCAACCACACCGGTGGCGAATTTGCGGGTGTAGCCGTGTCGCGTCATTTCCGGCACAGCCACACGGCTGAACACCGTGGCCGAGGCGATGGAAATTCCTGTAATGGCGGCAAAAACCGCATTGGCAAAGACGGTGGCAATCCCCAGACCCGCCGTCACCCGTCCCAGCAATTGCTGAAACACATCAAACGTGTCCTTGCCCACCTTCGACACGGTGACCAGAAGCCCCATCAGCACAAACAGGGGGACCACGGCGAAGAGGTATTCACGCAACGAGTCATTGGCGACCTGCCCCAACATGCGAAGCGACACCAGATCACCACGGATCGCGGCAACACCGAGAAATGAGACAGTCAGCATGCCGATACCGATGGGCATGCCGAGATAGATCAGCACCAGCAAACCAAGCGTAGCCAGCGCGCCGATTTCAATTGGGCTCATGAGCTGGCCTCTTGTGTGACGGCTGAGCGAAGGTCGGAGATCATGCGAACCATGAATTCGAGGGCTGCTATCGTCATTCCGGCGAGGATCAGCGCCCGAAACGGCCATGTCGGCAAGGTCGCAATGCCGACGATTCCGATATAGTCAGCCGAAGACCAATCTTTGCCAAGAATGCGAATGGATGCGTAGGCAATAAGGCCAATCATGGTGGCTCCAACCAGATTGAAGAATGCCGACAGCAGAGCCGCGATCCTTGGGTGCGAGTCTTTCAATCCGACGAGAAACAGATCGGTCCTTGCAAGGCGGTCTGCGCGAATCGTCGTCGCGAGTTGCAAGGCGACAATCATCACCAGCAGCAAAGCGCCAAGTTCCGAAACCAGGGGCAATGATGCCCCCATGACGTTGCGGGCGACAATGTCGGCGCAGATGATGACCATCAGCACACCGATCAACACCGTTCCAAGCGCGGCGAACCCCTCGACCAGCCATTGCCAGGCTCGGCCAACCGCAGCGCCGGGGCGCTGCGGTCGAACAGGAGTGTGCGTGTTTTCATGATCTGCTGGCATGATCCGGTCCAGAGCCTTGCTTACTTGTCCCAGTCACGGGCGGGCACTTCACCGGCATCCCGCAGGGCATTCATGTATTCACTGAGAAACGCGGTGCCATCGCCACCCTGCGCATCAACGCTGGCAGCCCATTCCCCAGCAAGGTCAGGAAGCATGTCGACCCATTTCTGGCGCTCGCCAGCGGGCATCGGCACAATGGTCACCGGCGTTGATTGCTCGGCCCCGTTCTTGACCATGAGGTTGAGCATCAGTTCGTGTCGGTCAACCATGTCCTGACCGTGGGACTTGGTGTAGTACTTGCCGGCCTCGATCATCGCCGCCTGTACTTCTTCGGGCAGGGTTTCCCAGGTGTCATTGTTGATCGCCACAGCGCCGGAGAACGCAGCGCCAACGTCAAAGCGGTTGATGTAGGGAGCAACTTCGTAAAGCTTGATCGGCATCGCACCGAGCGCAAGGGTCAGCGCGCCATCCGACACGCCGGTCTGCACATCCGTGTAGAAAGTGGTGAGCGCGCCATCAACCGCATTGGCACCGGTTCCGCGCAGCCAGCTGCCCAGAACGCCGGGCGCAGACAGCTTCATGCCGTCGATATCGGCGATGCCGGTCAGTGGTTCCTTGGTATAGATGTCATAAAGATCGGTTGCGGTAAGCCCCAGAACCTTGAGGTTGTGGCTCTCCCATTCCTCACGGAAGGCTTCGTTTGTCTCCAGCAGCTTCTCCATGACCTCGAGCAGGACCGGGGGATTTGCTGTCGCGAACGGTGTGTTGGTCGACACCTGACTGAGCGGAAGCTTTGCGGCTTCAAGGAAGGAAAACACCCAGCCCACATCGGTGATGCCTTCTTCAACGGAGCTCAGCGTGGCGTTCGCCTTGTAGAGAGTGCCACCGAAGGCCTCGTTCCACTCGATCTTGTAGTCGCCTTTTTCAGCAAGAATTTCATCAGTGCGCGCCATGAAATGGGTCTTGATCATCCCGACCCACGGAACCACCGTGGGGTGGCTCGAAGCCACCGTCAGGTTGATCACTTCCTGTGCCGACGCGGCGGTCGGCATCAGCATCATTCCGGCTGTCATCATTCCCAAAAACAGTTTCATTTTCTCTCTCCCAAGTGATGTTCAGACAAAAGTGAAAGTCTGGCTGGAGTAGTCGAGCCGGACCGTGGTTGTTCCCTCATTGATGAGCCAGGGACGGACGCTAAAACTGCGGGCGCCGCTCTTGTGCATCGGATCTCGCTCGGCAATGGCGATTGCCTCTTGCCGCGAGGCCGCCCGCACCACGACCATTCCTTCTCCCGCCCAGCTCTGCTCGTCGTCGCTCCACATCGGACCGGCTGCAAACATCACACCTTCGCGTTCCAAGCAGATCTGAAACGCCAGATGCGCATCCAGCTGTTCAAAAACCGGCCCCATGCCGTTCACCGGCGTGGTGAAGATGGCGTAGAGCTGGTATTGCAACATCGCCCGGCTTGCTTCCATCACCCCTGCGGCCGGCACCGATGTGATCATGTCCTCTTTGCTCATGCGTTCCTCCCCTTGTTCCTGCTCACTGGGCTTTTTTGGCCATCAGCTCTGCGCGTATCTCGGCGCTGTGCTGATCCAGCGTCGGCGGTGGCGTCACATTCAGGTCGGCCTCGCCGTCAAAGCTGTAGGGTGGCCGCACTGTCGTGGATTCTCCCATCTCAGGGTGCACGGTCTTGACCGCCAGCTGCAGATGCCGCGCCTGCGGATCCTCCAACGCCTCGTTGGAATCGTAAGCTGGCGAATGGGGCACCTCGAGAGCCAACATCTTGGCGCACCATCCGTCACGGGTATCGGTCTTGAAGATCGGCGTGAAAATCTCGATCAGGTCATCCTGATGCTTGATGCGGTCCAGACGGTCGGCAAAACGCGGATCCTTGGCCAGTTCCGGCTTGCCGGTAGCTTCCAGAAAGCCTTCCCAGAACTTCGTCGGCGATGACATGTGAATGGCGACCCACTTGCCGTCACAGCATTCGAACGTGTAGCTCTGCGACACCACCGGACGCGACAGCGGGCCCATGATTTCGCCTTCGGAATAGTAGTGGGTGAAACTGTCGAGGTTGAAATGCGTCATCGCCTCCAGCATCGAAATGTCGATGCGGCGGCCCTTGCCGCTGCTGCTGCGCTCGAGAAGCGCGGCCAGTATTGCCGTCGCTGCGTACTGCCCCGTCACAGCATCGGCGATCGCCGGTCCGATGACGCGCGGATTGGATGGTGGTGTCAGCAGCCTGAGATATCCAGCGGCGGCCTGCGCCACGGTGTCGAAGGCGGGACGATCACGTGACGGACCGCTCTGACCGAAGCCCGATATCGCGCAATAGATCAATTTCGGATTGATCTTGCGCAAGTCATCCTCGCCAACCCCGAGCTTCTCGGCGACACCGGGACGGAAGTTCTGGATGAACACGTCGGCGGTCGCGATCAGTTGGTAGAGCGTGTCGAGATCCGCTGCGTCCTTGGTGTCGAGCGCAATGGAACGCTTGTTGCGGTTGTAGGTCTGGTAATGCGGCGAATAGAGGCCGCCCTTGAAGGCGCGGAACGGATCGCCGGTACCCGGGCGTTCGACCTTAATCACATCCGCGCCCAGGTCCGCCAGATGCATGGCTGCGGCGGGGCCGGTGATGTAAGTGCCGAGTTCAACAACGCGGATATTCTTGAGTATCTTGACCATGACTGCGCGCCCTTATGCCTGTGTGTCTTGAAGCGAGGAGGAAGGGCCATCGTATTCAATCTTCTGATCGGCCTCGTGGGACATGATGAAGCCGATCGAGCGCAAGGATTCTTCATAAAGATGGGCAGCGAGACCAGCCGACCGCGCAACCAGCGGCACAGCCTTGAGCGCTTCGAGCGGCCATCCGGCATCGAGCATTACCGCCGGAATCGCACCGGAAACATTGATCGGCAACGGCCGCTCGATGATGCCCGGCGCATGCTCGGCCAATGTCCGCAAAGCAGAAACATGCCGACCGGAGACACCCAGTTGGTCGGCAATATCGAGCAGGCGATTGGCCCGCGGATCGCCTGAATTGTGCTGAGGATGGCCAAGGCCGGGTACCTTCTTGCGCGCCTGCTTCAACGCTTTGAGACTGGCGACGGCCGCTGCGTCAATATCGGCACCATTGGCATCAGCATCTGCCAGCACTTCGGCGATGAACTGGCCGGCAACCTCGGAACTGCCGGCAACGACGCTGCCCATACCCAGAAGGCCGGCCGCCATTGCGCCCTGCCATGCATCGGGACCAGCAGCAAGTGTCATCCGCGCGGCCTGCACACTCGGCACGAGACCGTGTTCGGCGATCGCAACCAGGCAGGCATCCAGCATCTTGCGCTGGGCTGCGGTCGGCTTTTCTCCAATGACGAGCAGCCAGAAATAGTCGCTGAAATCGATCTTTCCAATCAGGTCGCCGCACAGGTCATGGCCTCGCACCGTGATGGATTCGGCATCTGACGTTGCAATCGCGGTAAAAGCTTGATCCTGTTTTCCAATGCGCATTGCGGCTCCTTTTTTCGCATGCCGAAAATATTTCCTCTTGCCGAAAAGATCGCACTGATTTATCGTTTCGTCAAGCCATCACTCAGGATCTGTGAGGATGACCGGTCAGCATGTAGGAAGGGAGCAGGGCAACAATGAAGAAGGTTCCATTCACCCATGAGTGATCGCACACCAGAGACTGTTCAGGCATCCACCGCCAAACCGGGAACACCAAAGCCAGCCAGGCCCGACGAGTTCGTCGAGGCGCTGGCCAAAGGTCTGTCCATTCTTGAGAGCTTTGACGCCGCCAATCCGGAAATGACGCTCAGCGAGATAGCCCGCAAGGTTGGCTACTCACCTGCGGCGGCACGGCGCAGCCTGATCACCCTGACGGCACTCGGCTATGTGGGGCAAACAAACAAGCGCTTCCACCTGCGTCCGAAAATCATGACGTTGAGTTCCGGATTCTACTACTCCGCTCAGATCGATGAAGTGCTTCAGCCGCACCTGCGCGAACTTGTGGCAAAATTCGGTGATGCATCCTCGGTTGGCACACTCGAACAGCGCGACGTCATCTACATCGCACACAACTCGGTTCAGCGCGCCCGCCGCGCTGCTGCGGTTGTGGGAGCGCGATATCCGGCGTGCGCCACCTCGCTTGGACGGGTGCTGCTGGCGGGCCTGAGTGACGCCGAGCTGGACATCTATTTCGACGGGCTTGTCATCGAGCCGCTGACATCCAAGACATTGGTGGACCCGGTGCAATTGCGCGAAGAAATCGAGCAGGTGCGCAAGAACGGTTACTCGACCACCGTTGACCAGCTCGATTACGGCATCACCGCACTGGCGGTGCCGATACGCGCGCTTGATGGCCGGACAATCGCCGCGCTCAACACGTCAGGCTACAGCGGCATGGTCGATGCGGACTTCCTGATCGCCAACCGCCTGCCCGAGCTCAGAGCCACGGCGTCCCGAATTGCCAATGCGCTGACGCGGTATCCGATGCTGGTTTCCATCATCGGATCCTGAATCATCGAACAAATCTGGGAGGAGAAAACAGAATGTGCCGACTATGTGATCCTAAGAAACCTCAACTGCCCTGCCCGACACGGCGGGACTTTCTGACTGCGACCGCCGTCGGCGGCGCCGCCGCAACGTTCGGTCTGGGCACCATCGGAACCGCCCAAGCCCAGACGGTTGCCGCCTCCACACTACCAGAAGGCCTGGGCACACCGGGCCGCCGGGTTCTGATCAAGGGCGGTGCAGTGCTCTCCGTCGACGATGCCGTGGGCAATTTCGCCGCCGGCGACGTGCTGATCGACGGCAAGATGATTGTCGAGGTCGGCGCTAACATCGATGCGCCCGACGCGGTCCAGATCGATGCGGCGGGCAAGATCGTCATGCCGGGCTTCGTCGACACACACCACCACCAGTTCGAAACCGCTTTGCGCAGCCAGCTCGCCAACGGCATTCTCGTCAATGACGGCCGCCCGGCGAACGCGTCGAACTACTATGACACGATCCTGCAAGGTTTCTCGATGGTCTACCGGCCGGAGGATGTCTATATCAACGAACTGTTCGGCGGCATTGCACAGCTGGACGCGGGCGTGACCACGGTGATGGATGTCAGCCAGATCCACCATTCGCCGGAACATTCCGATGCGGCCATTGAGGGCCTGCGCGATGCGGGACGCCGCGGTGTCTTCGGCTATTTTGAAGGCTGGGGCGACCGCGCCAAATATCCGCAGGATGCCGCCCGCATCAAGCAGCAGTATTTCTCCTCCGGCGACCAGCTGACCACGATGGTCATGGGTGGTGAGATCTATCTCCCCGGTTACGAGGAAGCCTGGAAGATCGGGCGCGAACTCGGCCTGCCGATCGCCCTGCATGTCGTCGGCACCTTCGGCATGCAGCCAACATTCGACGAGCTCGGCGCGGCCGGAATGTTCGGCGAGGACAATATCTTCATTCACATGACCGGCATGTCCGATGACGGCTGGAAATACGCCTCAGACGCCGGCGCGCATGTTTCGCTATCGGTCCCGATCGAGATGCAGATGCGTCACGGCACGCCACCGATACAGAAAGCCATCGATCTGGGCATGGAGATGTCGCTTTCGACCGATGTCGAATGCACCATGACTGCCGATTTCTTCACCCAGATGCGCAGTCTGGTCACCTTGCAGCGGATGTTTGCCAATGAAAAGGCCTTGTCCGGGCAGGAATACCCGGAGCTGATGACCACCATGCAGGCGATCCGCCAGGCAACCATGGGTGGGGCCCAGGGCCTGAAGCTTGATCGCAAGATCGGCTCGCTGACACCGGGCAAGGAAGCCGACATCATCCTTCTCGACGCCGAAGCCATCAACGTCGCTCCGCTCAACAACGTGCCGGGTGCAGTGGTCACGCTGATGGAGCGCAGCAATGTCGACACCGTCATGGTCGCCGGCCAGGTCAAGAAGTGGAAAGGCCAGCTGATGGGCTTTGACATCGACCGCCTGCGCGGCGAGCTCGAAACCAGCCGGGACTATCTGTTCGAAGCGGCCAAGATCGAACGCAATCTGTTCGCCTGACGCTGATCAACGCCGGTCCTGGCGTTCCGCCGGGACCAGCACCTGTAAACCATGCCCGCGGGCATACGCGGATGTTCAAAAAGAGGAGTAGGACCTTGGCTCAGCTCGTTGCCACTTTGGCCTCAACACATCACCCTTTCTATCTCAAGGCGACCACCATGCCGCCCGAGCAGCAGATGCCGCAGGCGCCGGAGTGGAAGCGCAAGATCGAAGCCTATCGCGAGACCCTTGCCCGCACCAAGCCCGACATCCTAGTGATGATCGGCTCGGACCATTTCCACCAGATTTTCCTCGACAACTGCCCGCAATTCCTCATCGGCAAGGCGCCCCGCTACGACGCCACCTTCTACAATGAGGAGCGCGAGTTCGGCATCCCGAAATACGTGCTGGAGGGCGACGAGGAAATGTCGCGCTTCATGCACAAGCACCTGATGGACCAGAATTTCGATTTCGCCTTTTCCAATGAGCTGAAGATCGATCACTCGATCATTTGTCCGATCATCACGGTGAGGCCCGAGAACGATCTGCCGGTGGTGCCGATCTACACCAATATTTTCGCCCCGCCGCTGCATTCGCCGAAGCGCTTTTATGAACTCGGCCGCGCCATCCGCAAGGCGATCGATGATTTCCCCTCCGACAAGCGCGTCGCTGCCATCGGCACCGGGCATCTCTCGCTCGAACTCGGCGGACCGCGTCAGTTCATGGAAACCGGACCGGATCCGGAGTTCGACCGGCAGGCGATCGAGTGGCTGCGCACCGGCGACATCGATTCGATCCTCGCCAATGTCAACCACGAGACCATGGCCAAGAGCGGCAATGCCACCCATGGCTTTCTCAACTTCATCCTGATGCTGGGCGTGGCCGGGCCAGAAGGCGCCGATTACGTCGACAATCTCGACCTTTTCCACACCATGGAAGCCTATTTCACCTGGTATCCGAAGGAGCAGGCAGCATGAGCAAATATTACGTCAACAAGTTCCTTTTCACCGTCGACCGCGATCCGGACTATCTCAAGCGCTACATGGAGGATCCGAAATCCTTTGTCGCCACATGGGAGCAATCGATCGGACCCAAGCTCAACGATGCCGAACGTTCCACCGTCAACAGCCTCACCGACGCCGAACGGCAGGCGCTGGTCGATCACGATTATGTCGCCCTGTTCGAGATGGGCGCGCATTTCTTCCTCAACCTGACCATGTATATCGGCATCTATGACGAGCCCTACATGGCCAAATCCGGCCCGCTGTCTTTCCAGCGCGAGTTTGCGGCCAAGCTGCAGCACTGGCGCGAGAAGGATTATCCGAGCGTCGAGACCTGACGGCTGCATAACGGCAGCAATGCCTGCTTCGCGGTGGAAGGAGCTGCGGAGTTGGCAGCCGTTGGAAAGCACAATGCGCCCCCGCTCTTATCTGGCGGAGCCTCGATCATCTTCACAGTCGCTGTAAGCGAAGAAGCACCCCGCCGGTCTTTTCGGGGTGCACAATTCCATTACCCGAAGATGGGGGATGGCACTGGAATTAGCGCCCTAGACATTCTCCCATCCGTCATGCGCCGAGGCGCGGTAGACCGCATCAATGAATTTCTGGTTGAGCACCGACTGTTCCAGGGTGAAAATCTCGTCATTGCTGCCGCGCGCCTTTCGCACAAAAGCTTCGGCCTGAAGCCGATATTGCCGTATTCCGGGGAAGCGGAAGGTCTGCGCCTCCTCGTGATCGCGGTTGTGCAGGGTGATCGCCGGATGCCCGTAATCGCCGGCATTGAAAGGTGCTGTCACTTCGATGAAGCCTTTCTCGCCATGAAACACCATCAGCTGGCGCAACGCCATCTGGGTAGAGCAATAGAAGCTCATTTCAAAATCGCCGAAATCCGCTTTGACGCTGGCGTATATGTCGGTGCCGAATTTCGGGTCCCGCTCAACGACAGCCTGCACACGCAGGGGTTCGAGGCCGGTTGAATACCTTGTCGAGACTGTAGGATAGACTCCGATGTCCGGCAGGCCGCCGCCGCCCAAATCGGGCTGGTTGCGCATATTGTCAGGATCGGTGTTGAAATAGGAAAATGCGCCCTGGACATGGCGCAACCGGCCGATAGCGCCATTGCCGATCAACTCACGGACTTTTCGCCATTGCGGGTGATAGGTCACCATGAAGGCTTCGCAGACCAGAACATTGTTGGCATCGCGTTCCCTGATTATCGACGCGATCTCATCGGCATGAAGTGCGATCGGCTTTTCACACAGCACATGCTTTCCTGCTTGTGCCGCCTTGATCGCCCATTCGACGTGCTGCGACGTCGGCAGCGGAATGTAAACGCCATCCACCTGATCGGAGGCCAGCAGCTCATCATAAGAAGAAAACGCCAGCGGTGCGCCAAAGCGGTCCGCCAGCGCGCGGGCGCGGTCATGATCACGGCTGGCGATTGCCGTCACAACGCCGTTTTCCGAATCCTGCAATTGCGGGATGACCTGTTCGCGTCCGATTGTGGCAGTCGATAAAACGCCCCATCTGAACATCTATTTTCTCCTCATATCTGATTGCGCCCTGGCCAGCGGTAGGCTGCAGACATTCGCCTGTCAGGCTGTTCCGCGACGTTGTTTGTTAAAAATCTGGTTCGCACGCGTGACACTCATCGTTTTGCGCTGTCTTCAAGCGCCGACATGGCGATCTGCTGGCGCCGAACCTCGCGGTACCGCGAGAATTGCGTGTCGGCGATTACACCTGCGAGGATAACGCTGCCCATGACCGCAAAATTCAATGATGACGGAATTCCCAGCAAATTGACCAGGTTCTGCAGTATCTGCAGCAGGATCACCCCAAGCACCACGCCAACGATCGAGCCTTCGCCGCCGCGCAGGGAGAACCCGCCGAGCACCGCGGCCGCGATGCCATAAAGCTCATAAAAATTGCCGTGGGAGGATGGCTGGACCGAACGGGTATACATGGCGAAGAACACCGCCGAAATGCCGGTGAGAAAGGCGCACAGCACATAGGCCTGAATGATCACACGGTCTGTGTTGATCCCTGAATAGCGCGCCGCCTCGACATTCTTGCCAACCGCAAACAGATGCCGGCCGAAAACCGTGCGGTGCAGAAGAAACCAGGCCAAAATCGCCACCAGGCCAAACGCCACCACGGAATGCGGCACACCGGCAGTGCGGCCCGAAACCAGAAACTCCAGCGTTGGGAAATTCGATCCGAACGTGAACCCGGCAGTGCCGTCCTTGGTGTAGAACCGGGCAACCCCGCGATAGATCAGAAGGCCGCAAAGTGTGACAACGAATGGCTGCAGCTTGAGGCGTGTTATCAGCCAGCCATGCAAAAGACCGATGAAGACCGATAGCACCATGACGATCGCCAATGCAATGGGCCACGGCACGCCGAAGCTGGCAATCAGATCCACGAAAATGACGCCTATCAGTGCGATCACCGAACCAATCGAAAGCTCAATGCCGGCGGTCACGATAACGAAAGCCTCGGCGATCGAAAACAGCCCGAACAGTCCTATCAGGTTTGCGGTGTTGGCAAGATTGATCGGCGACAGGAACCGCGGGTTCACCATTGCGACAATCGCGCCGACGGTGACTACAAGCGTGGCCAGGCCGATGTCTTTCTTCTGCATCGTCTACTCTTTCTATTCCACGGCAAGCCGGAGAATGTTTTCCTCGGTCAATTCACCGCGGTTCAAAATTCCGTTGATTTTCCCGCGGCACATCACTGCAACCCGGTCCGAAACGCCGATGACCTCCTCCATGTCCGATGAGATCATCAGGATCGCCACGCCTTGCGCCGCTAGCTCCTGCATCAGGTGATAGACTTCCGCCTTGGCGCCAACATCGATGCCACGCGTCGGCTCATCCAGGATGATGAGTTTCGGGTTCATCGCCAGCCACTTGGCGAGAACCACCTTTTGCTGGTTGCCGCCAGAAAGCTCGGCGACAGCACGGTCAAGGCTCGACGCCTTGATCTGAAGTTTTGTCTTTGACGCGTTAGCCAGCCTAGTCTCCGCTTCGACATCGACAAAACCATGTGCCGATAACGCCGCATGGCTTGGCATCGCAATGTTCTCCATGATTGCGAAATCGAGAAACAGACCCTCCGCCTTCCGATCTTCCGGAACAAGGCATATGCCGGCTGCAATCGCGTCTGGAACGGAATTTCCACGAAGCAGTTTGCCGTTCATTTCGATGCTGCCGCCCTCAACCGGATCAATGCCGAACATGGCTCTCGCGAGTTCGGTCCGGCCAGCGCCGACAAGTCCTGCCAGGCAGCATATCTCCCCTGCGCGCAGACAAAGATCCACGCTTTGATGCGGATAGGCCTTGGTCCGCAGCGCCTTGATCTCAAGCACCGGTTCGCCGGGCACATGATCTGTTTTCTCGTAGAACTGGCTAACGTCCCGCCCGATCATCATCCGGACCATCGTATCCTTGTTGATCTCCTCGCGGGACAATTCACCTGCATTGCGGCCGTCACGCAGCGCCACAACACGGTCAGCCACGTCAACGATTTCAGCCAGCCGGTGGGTGATGAACAGCACTGCCACACCATCCGCACGCAGTTTGCGAATGACCTCTAGCAGTCTGTTGGTTTCCGATATCGTCAGGCTCGATGTGGGCTCATCGAGGATCAGCAGGCGAACATTGATCGACAGGGCGCGTGCGATCTCGAGCAATTGCTGATCAGCCAGCGAGAGCTCCGCGACAGGATCTTTCGGTCCGAACCGTGTTCCCAGAAGATCCAGGATTGGCTTCACCTTCCGTTCCATCGAAGGCCGGTCAAGAAACCCGAATACGCCGTTGCGCATCTCTCGCCCGAGCAGCACATTTGCTGTCACATCGAGGTTTGAGAACGGGTTGAGCTCCTGGTGAACAAATGCGATTCCAAGCTTGGTGGCACGCGCCGGGGTGAGTGACTTGACCGTTTCGCCATCTATGATGACCCGTCCTTCATCGGGTGCGATAGCTCCCCCGAGAACCTTCATCAGTGTCGATTTCCCGGCCCCGTTCTCGCCGATCAGGCCGACCACCTCACCGCCTTGTATGGTCAGAGAGACGTTGTTGAGCGCAATCGCACCGGGGTAAACTTTCGTAATTCCGGAAAGTTCAAGCGATATGTGTGTGTCGCTTCTTTTGGACATCGAGTTTCCCGGATCATGATTACAGCAAGAGTAGGCTGCACAAAACCTGAGCTTCGTGCAGCCTGAACAGGGCTTGGGAGTAGCGCCCTGCCTAGCCTCCGATGCGAGCTTTCAACTCGGCCTCGAAAGCATCAACATTGTCCTTGTTGATCTTCTTGGTGGGCACGATGATCAGCCCATCATCCGGAATGCCCGACTTGTCGCCTTCCAGATAAGCCGCCATCAGCTTCATACCCTGATAGCCCCACTGATAGGGATCCTGCACCACTGTACCGGCGAAGCTGCCTTCGCGAACCGCGCCCAGTGTGATTGGATCCTCGTCGAAGGCGATCACCGTGATCTCGCCCAGCTTGCCCGCGGCCTGCAGGGCTTCGTAGATCTTCGGCGGGTTGTAGGAATAGAACCCGACCATGCAGGTAATGTCCGGATTGGCGGCGAGAACATCGTCCACATTGGAACGGGCACGGGCAAAATCCACATCGTCACCGCGAACATCAACCAGTTCTATGCCTGAACCTTCGACAGCCTGACGGAAACCGGCAATGCGCTCGACAGCATTGTCAGCGCCGAGAAAGCCGACAAAGCCCATGCACTTGCCGCCATCGGGCATCGCTTCCACAGCAATCTCGCCGGCCTGCACACCGGCTGCAGTGTTGGATGAGCCAAGATAAGCGATGCGGTTACTGTCAGGGGCGTCACTGTCGGTGGTGAACAGCGGCACCTGGGCCGCAATCCGGTTAAACGCATCAATCGAGTTCTTCGGATCTGCCGAGGAAATCATGATCGCATCCGTACCGGCTGCCACCAGATCGTCCATCAGGGCGTTCTGCAGCGCAGCGGTACCCTGAGCCGGGTAGCGGAACTGCAGATCGTAACCCGGCAACTCAGCCTGGGCCGCCTTCACGCCGGCCTCGGACAGCTTCCAGAAATCGGACGCCGCGTTAACGACAAATGCCAGTGCCGGCTTTTCCTGTGCAACTGCCGTGCTTGCCGCCGCTACGACACTTGCAGTGATAAGTATCGACTTGAGATTGAACATTATCTTCCTCCCTGCAGCCTCTTTTCCTCCAAGGCCGCGTTTGAAACCAGTTTGGAACGACACCCATTGGTAATATTACTAATAATGGGTGCGATTTGAAAGAAACGACGGGGCGGCTTTTTCAAGCCAACCCCATCGCCCTCGGGAAGCCCTAGTTGTCGGCGCAGAAGCCGGGGTCTTCGAGATTGCAGACGTCAAGACCGGTAAACAACGGATCATCCACCATCTCGCCATTGATCAGCTGGATCATGACGTCCGGCGCCTTGTAGCCCATCTCAAAGGGACGCTGTCCGACTTGAGCATGACTGCGACCTTCGCGAAATGCCTTGGTCTGTGGCGGCAGGGTGTCGCCGGCAATGATGATCAGCTCCTTGCTCTTGAGCTTGTCCATTACCTGATCCGTCACCTGAGCGTAGGCCTGCGGCGCGAACTGAGCCCAGCCGCCGATCAGGATAAAGGCATCGAGATCCGGATTGGCCGTGAACACATCAGACATCTGCTGATTGGCAAGGTCAGCCTGGTCGTTGGTGAAGACCGGGCATCCATCGATCTCACTCCAGCCACCCTGGCCCGTCAGCCGGTCGACTTTCATTTCGCCGGCAATCGTGTCGCGGAAACCCTGCGCACGGGCGTTGATGTTGTCGGCAGCGACGTTGCCAAGCTGCAGGCAGACAGTGCCGCCATCAGGTTTAAGCATGCTGGCCTGTTCGGCCATTTTCACGCCCATCAGATAGTTATCCGTACCCAGATAGGTCTTCCGCAGATCGCGATCGGCTTCAAGGAAATCCGCATCCACCGTCATCACCGGAACAGACGGCGCAATCGAACGGACGCGATTTGCCATGGCCGGCGCATTTGACGGCGAAATCGCAATCGCGGCAACACCGCGAGTGAGCAGATCATCGACGATCTGCACTTCGCCGGCCTCGTCGGCTGACGATGCGGGACCGGTATAGAGACACTCATACTCGCTGTCCGCATTCTCGGACATCCACTTCTTGCAGCCCAGATTGATCTGCTCAAAGAACGGATTGTCCAGCCCCTTGACGACAATCGCCAGGGTCTTCTTCTCCTGCGCAGCGGCAGAGCCTGCCGCCAGCGTTGCCAGAGACAGCGCAGTCATTGCCAGTATTTTCATTTTCGTTTTCATGGGTATTCCTCCTCCACATACACCACCTGAAGCCTCCTGCCTCAGCCGGGATACCAAACAACGCGCGGATCATTGTCCTTGCGTTTGTACCTCCAAGCGCGATCAGCCAGCTCTTCCAACCCGATTTCGGGTGTCCAGCCGAGGACCATTCGTGCCTTTGAATTGTCGAGCCAATTGCTGTGAAACGGGGTGTCGATCTCAACCGGATCGAGACCGTTTCGGGCTTTGAGCATCCCACCGACGATGCCGTAATCCACCGGCTCATTCATCGATATATTAAAGAGCTGCCCGGCCGCTTTCGGATTGTCGATAGTCGCCAATATGGCGGAAACGAGATCGTCCACATGAACAAAATTCCGCTTCAGGTAATTACCTTTGGCATCCCGCAGGACCGGCACATACTGCCCGTTGCGATAGCGTTTCAGGGCGGTTTCCTCGATCACGTCGGACCAGGGCGGCCCGCCGAACTGCCCCTCCCCCAAATCGAACGCGAAACGGAAATCATCCTTCTCCATGACCCAGGGAGCGCGAAGCACGGACCAATTGACGCCATACTGAATGCCGAACTGCTCGAGCATGGACTCTTCGAGAACCTTGGTCAGCGCATAACAACCCGGATAAGCCTTGCGCTCGGAGGTTTCGGTGATCGGCGCGTCATACTCCTGGAAGATATGGCCCACCACACAGTCGCCGCTCAGCAGGATGAACTGGCGGGCGGACTCCGATTTGCGGAATTCCTCGAGCAGAGTGAACAGCCCTTTCAAGGCCACATCAAAGATCAACTCGGGCGTTTCCTTGACCGCGGCCAGGTGAACCACATGCGTCACGCCGGCAATTGCATCCGCAACCACAGCCGCGTCGGCCATTGAACCTGAAATCACGCTGACGCGCTCTGCCTGGTCAACGGGTCTGTTGTTGCACAGTGCAACAAGCTGCCAATCGGCAAAACGGGGATCTGCCAGGAACGCAGGCATAAACACCTGCCCCACTTTTCCCGCGGCGCCCGTCACCAGCAATTTCATAAATTCCTCCTGCCCGCTTCACAATCTTCTCGTAAAATTGTTTACTAATAATATTAAGTCAAGTAATTAGTTATCAAATGTGTTGAAAGAGGAGGCAAGCCGGTTCGAGAGGGGGCCGCGCTTGCGGCGCAGCATTGGGACAATGCAGCTTTTGGGAGGAAAAATGTCGCGACTAGTTTTTTCAGGAATATCAAAGAACTTCGGGGCGATTCAGGCGCTTACCGACGTTTCACTTTCCATCGAGCCTGGCGAAGTGCTGGGACTGATGGGCGATAACGGGGCGGGCAAGTCCACCTTGGTTAAAATCATCGCCGGCAATTTCCGTCCGGCAGCCGGCGAGATCAGGATCGACGGAAAGCCGGTGATCTTTCACAAGCCACTCGACGCACAGCGCGAAGGTATCGAGATGGTTTATCAAGACCTTGCGCTCAGCGACAATCTCTCGGCAGCTTCCAATGTGTTTCTCGGCCGCGAGCCGATGCGCAGCTTCGGGCCGATCAGATATATCGATTACGCGCACATGAATTCCGTTTCCGGTGAGTTGTTCAAACAACTCAAATCGGAAACCAGACCGCGCGATCTGGTCCGCAAAATGTCGGGCGGCCAGCGCCAGGCAGTGGCGATTGCCCGCACTCTTCTCTCCGAACCCAAGATCGTCATGATGGATGAGCCGACGGCCGCGATTTCGGTACGACAGGTCGCCGAAGTGCTTGATCTGATCCGCCGGCTGCGGGACCGCGGCATCAGCGTCATCCTGATCAGCCACCGGATGCCCGATGTCTTCAGCGTCTCGGACAAGATTGCTGTTCTGCGCCGCGGTCAGTTGGTCTCAAGCAAGGCAGCGGCCAAATCATCTCCTGAAGAAGTAACCGGCCTCATTACCGGCGCCATCGACGCGGCCTAAGAAGGATACTGCAATGACAACGTTTGACGACATCATAGGCAAATCGCAGCACGAAAACTGGTTTTCCCGCCTGAAAGGCCTTCAGGTTTTCTGGGTATTCTCCGCCGCCATCCTGGCCTGTATTGCACTGTCCATCATGACCGACACATTTGCGAGCGAGCGCAACCTGTTCAATGTTGCCCGCAATTTTGCATTTGTTGCCATCATCGCTATCGGCATGACGGCCGTCATCGCATCTGGCGGGATCGACCTTTCCGTAGGGTCTTCAGTCGTGCTCAGCGCCATGGTGATCAGCGTCGCCATGGCCAGTGGGCTGTCCTTCTGGATCTCCGCGGTTCTCGCACTTGGCGCAGCGCTTCTGGTCGGGCTCTTCAACGGCATTCTCATCGCCTATGCGGGGATGCCGGCCTTTGTCGTGACGCTCGGCACCTTGTCGGCGGCAAGATCACTGGCGATGGTGCTGTCGGACAACAAGATGATCTGGGAGTTCGGGCCGGACCACGACCTTCTGCTCTGGATTGGCGGCGGCTCGACATTGGGCCTGCCTCATCCGCTTTACGCCGTGATAATCCTGACCATTGTAATGTCGCTCGTTTTCAAATGGACGCGATGGGGGCAGCATCTTTTCGCCATCGGCAGCAATGAAAACGCCGCCGTTCTGACCGGCATCCCGGTAAAGAGGCTGAAAGTCAGCATCTACATGTTCTCGGCCTTTACCGCCGGTCTTGCAGGCATTCTGATGGCCGGGTGGCTGGGGAGTGTTACCACCAATCTCGGCCAGGCAATGGAACTCACGGTCATTGCCGCTGCCGTGATCGGCGGCGCCAATCTTGCCGGTGGAGAGGGTAACGCACTGGGCGCCGTTGTCGGTGCGCTGTTGATAGAGGTAATCCGCAATTCTTTGATCCTGCTAGGCATCTCGACTTTCTGGCAGGGAATGTTCATAGGTACCTTCATTATTGTGGCCGTGGCATTCGACCGATTGCGGAATGTCAGGGCGTAAATCGAAGAAGGTTGAGGGCACCATGGCACTCAACATGGAGAATGGCTTGAAACCAACAATGATGGATGTGGCGGCACGGGCGGGTGTGTCACAGGCAACCGTGTCCCTGATTCTTAATGGAAGCTCGGGGGCACGTTTTAGCGAAGCAACACGCAAGCGGGTGACAGATGCGGTCAATGACCTCGGTTATCGGCTCCCCAACAGATCACCGGCGAGCGATCCGACGGACAGCAAGGTCATTGCCTTCATTACCGACGAGTTGACAACAGACCCCTGGATGGCATTGGCATTTGAGGGCGCCCGCGAAAAAGCGCTGGAGTTGGGTGTCATCGTTACCCTGGGCATTTTCCGGTCTGGCGAAGACCCTAACGAAAACATGTTTTCGCTGTGTCAGCAGAATCCCTTGCTGGGATATATTTTCGGCACAATCCTCACCCGCAAGATCGACCCTCCGGCAGCGCTTTTTACCGCACCGTCGATCCTGATCAATTGCTACGATGGAAACCGGCGCCTCCCCTCCATTCTGCCGGGCGATGTCGCAGGCGGCCGTGCGGCCACCGAGCGCCTCATTCAGGCAGGCCGCCGCCGGATTGGATTTATCAATGGTCAGGAAGGCCTGGACAATCCGCGCGACAGATTGCGTGGCTACAAGCAGGCGCTGGCGAGCAACGATTTCTCTTTCGATCCCAAACTGGTCCGATATGGAAACTGGGAACCATCTTCAGGCTATTCGGAAACCCACGCACTGATGGACCTTGCGAATCCACCAGACGCCATTTTCTGCGCCAACGACCTGATGGCGCTGGGATGCGTCGAAGCCCTCAAGGAACGCGGCAAATCCATTCCCGAAGATGTGGCGGTGATCGGCTATGACAATCGCGACATCGCCCAGTTCATCCGGCCTCCCCTGACCACTCTGCATCTGCCACTGTTCGAGATGGGAGCCATGGCTGTGGAAATGATCCACGATATCGCCGGCGGATTGAAAAGCAGTCACGATCAGCTGAAGGTCGAGTGCCCGATCATCGAACGGGAATCTGTGTAAAGCATCGACAGTCCGCGATCGCTGTTTCCGATAGGAAAGACGTTGATCCACAGCCGGGATCGCGGCGCCGTTCCGCGCCGCCCGGCGACCGCTCTGCCCCATTCAATGGTCCTGTTCCGACAGTGCCGCCGGTTTTCTTGCCTGTCGCAGCAATTGTCCGTCAGGCGACGGGCCCGGTGCCCGACTCGACGATCTGCACAAACCGGGCAAAGAATTGGGCTGACAATTTGCTGGCAGTGCTTTGCACCAGCCTGCTTCCGAGCTGCGCCATTTTGCCTCCGATCTCGGCCGTTGCCTGATATCTGAGAATGCTGCCAGGGCCGTCAGCTTCAAGCGTCACCCCGGCGCCTCCTTTTGCGAAACCGGCGATGCCGCCGCTACCGGTCCCGGCAATGGAAAACCTGTGTGGCGCTGCAGAATTATCGAGGATGACCTGGCCGGAAAAGCGAACCTTCATTGGTCCAATCTTCAATACAACCGTCGCCTCAAGTTCACTTTCCGAGTGCCTGACCAGATCCTGACATCCCGGAATACAGGCTTTGAGAACAATCGGGTCATTCAGCGCAGCATAGACCACGCCGACGGGTGCGGTGATGCGGATCTCGTCGTTCAGTTTCAACTGGAAGTCCTTCGATACTATCTTGATGGAGGCCCGAGGCTGCTGGATTTTGACTGGACGAGCCGATCGCACCCCGCGTTTCAGAGGCCCTTTGAGGCCTCTACAAGATCCAGGAGCCCGAGAGTGAGGAGGCTGTCCGGCGCTGCGAACTCTTCCATGATGGTGTAGTGATTGAGGCCCGGCAGTGTGGCCATCGACACGTTGAGGCCAGCAGCCTGGGCGGCGGCGGTATAGCTCCGTGACTGGCGCTGCAATTCCGGCAACTCGTTGCCACCGACGAAAAGCCTGGTTGGCACGTCGCGTCTGGCCAGATTGTGGATTGGCGCCAGCGTCCGGACCTCGAACGGACGCAGTTGCAGATCCCGGTTGAGGTAGGTCAGCGCGATCGGGTCGAGATCAAAAATGCCGCTTATCGACAGCACTCCACGGATACATGGCCGCTCGGCGCACATCGCAGCCAGATGCCCTCCGGCTGACCAGCCGCCCACATAGACCCGGGAAGGATCAAAACCCAGATCGTCTGCCAGGGCCACGATGACATCGACGGCGCGGCACACCTCGCTGACAATTTCCGACAGGTTGGATTCGGGCGCCAGCGTGTAGCCGATGGTGGCGACATTGACACCAGCGGCACAGGGACCGGTCGAGACGAAGCCAAAAACTTCCTTGCTGTTGCGCTGCCAATAGCCGCCATGGATGAAGATAAACAACGGCGCTCCCGGTCTGCCGGTGGCAAAATAGTCAAAGCAGTTGTTTGGCTTGTCACCATAGCGAAGGTCCCGCCGTGTCGACGGCAGAGCACGACAGACCGCGCTGCGTTCTTCCCAATCCTTCAAGCGCTGGCTGCTATCGGCAACCGCTTTGGAATTGTTATATGCCGCATCCCTGCCAGCCTGATCGAGTTGATCGAAGGCAGTGTCCCCATCTGCGCCATGTTGTTCGTGTTGCACCTGACTTATCCTCCGCAGGGAATGTGATGACGCGATCGGGCGGCTGCGGCCTCTGACCGGCTGGAAATATGTGGTGAATTTGTGCGCGACGCCGCCTGACCGTCCTCCGCTATCCGCGAAGGACGGGTGCGCTTGCGTGCTGTGCGCAAAAAAGTGCGGGAGCAGGAGCCCCGGAAGGTCGCGCTACCCGGAACTTAGAGCCAATGTCACAGCCCGTCTGGCCATGACCATAACCAGTTGCGCCCGGTACTCGGCGTCAGCGTGAATGTCCGACATCAGCTCCGAGGCATCAATCGAGATCCGTTCCAGTGCGGACACCCCGAAGTTCTCGGTCAGAGCAGCCTCTATATCCTGGGCGCGGAACACCGCTGACGCCGCTCCCGTGACGGCCACCCGGACAGTGCCGCCTGTCTTGGCCAGGAACACACCGGCGAGCGCATAACGCGACGCCGGATTGCCGAACTTGCAGTAGGCAGCCATGTCAGGCAGGGCAAACCTTACCGAAGTCACGATCTCGCCTGGCTCGAGCGCTGTCTCGAACATGTCGACGAAGAACTCGTCGGCAGGAATGCTGCGCCGGTCGGTCACAATATCCGCACCAAGAGCCAGCACCGCTGCCGGATAGTCCGCGGCCGGATCATTGTTGGCGATCGACCCGCCGATTGTGCCGCGGTGCCGGACCTGCTGATCTCCAATCCGCGCAGCCAGTGCCGCAAGGGCCGGGAGTTTCTCAACAACCAGCTGCGAGGCGGCAACGTCAGCATGACGTGTCATCGCCCCGATCACCAGCGTCTTGCCGTCCATCGAAACGCCGGAAAGCCCCGCGATGCCCGACAGGTCGACAATATGGTCGGGCGTCGCCAATCGTTGCTTCATGGTTGGCACCAGCGTCATGCCGCCGGCCAGCACCGAAGCATTCTCGCTGGTGGCCAATAGGGCTGCAGCCGCATCGATGCTGTCAGGTTTATGATAATCGAAAGCCTTCATGAGACGTCTCCTATTCTGCCGCGACCCGGGCGCTCGAATTTCGAATGATGTTCCAGATGTGGTTCGGGGTCGCCGGCATATCGACGTGGCTGACACCTAACGGCTTGAGCGCATCGACCACCGCGCTGATGATCGCCGCCGGAGAGCCGATGGTGCCGCATTCGCCGCAGCCTTTCACACCCATCGGCGTGTGGGTGCAGGTGGTCGAATGCTGCTCAAGCAGAAAGTTCGGCAGATTGTCGGCACGCGGCATGCAGTAATCCATGAAGGAGCCCGACAGCAGCTGACCCGAGGTCTGGTCATAGACGCCGTGTTCGAACAGGGCCTGGCCGATGCCCTGGGTGATGCCGCCATGCAGCTGACCCTCGACGATCATCGGATTGATGATGGTGCCGACATCATCAACGGCCGTATAGCGCTTGATGGTGACGACACCGGTTTCCGGATCGATCTCCACTTCGGCGAAATGCGCACCGCCCGGATAGGTGAAATTGACCGGATCATAATAGGCCTGCTCCTCGAGGCCCGGCTCAAGCGTTTCCAGCGGATAATCGAACGGTACATAGGCTGCACCGGCGATCTCGACGAAGCTCTTTTTCTTGTCCGTCCCGGCTACCGAAAACTCGCCCTTTTCGAAGATGACATCGTCGAGAGAAGCTTCGAACTGGTGGGCTGCGATCTTGCGGCCCTTGAGGATCACCTTGTCATTGGCCTTGGCAAGGGCGGCGCCGCCGACCACCAGTGACCGGGAACCATAGGTGCCCATGCCGAACTGCACCCGGTCGGTGTCGCCAAAGACGACACTGATATCCTCGAATGGAACCCCGAGATGATCCGAGACGATCTGGGCGAATGTCGTCTCGTGTCCCTGACCGTGGTTGTGGGTACCGATCAACACCGTCACCGCACCCGATGGGTGGACGCGAACCGTCGCACTTTCGTAGAGACCTCCGCGGGCGCCGAGCGATCCCGCCATCCGCGAGGGCGCCAGTCCGCAGGCCTCCACATAGGTCGAAATACCCAGCCCCAGATATTGCCCCCTGCTGGCAGCCTCCGCGCGCCGGGCCTCGAAGCCAGCCACATCGGCGAGAACCTCCGCCCGCTCCAGGCAGCCCTTCGGATCACCGCTGTCATATTCCACCAGCACCGGCGTCTGATAAGGGTAAGCCTCGCGCTCGATCATGTTGCGCCGCCTGATCTCGACCTTATCTATACCCATCTCGCGTGCCGCCATGTCGACCAGCCGTTCGACCACGAAAGTCGCCTCGGGCCGGCCTGCGCCGCGATAGGCGTCAACCGGCACGGTGTTGGTGAAGACGCACTTCACCTCGCAATAGATCGATGGGATCACATAGACGCCTGAGAGCAACGGCGCATAGAGGTTGGTCGGAATGTTTGGGCCGAAAGTCGAGAGATAAGCCCCCATGTTCGCCAGCGTCTTGACCCGCATGGCGAGGAACTTTCCATCCTCGTCGAGCGCCAGCTCGGCCTCGGTGACATGATCACGGCCATGTGCGTCAGACACAAAGCCTTCCGAGCGCTGGCAAACCCATTTCACAGGGCGGCCAAGTTTGCCAGCGGCCCAGGTGACCACCGCTTCCTCGGCGTAGTGGAACTGCTTGACGCCGAAACCGCCACCGACATCGGGCGCCACCACGCGCAGCTTGTGCTGCGGTATATGCAGCACCATTTCCCCCATCAGAAGGCGCACCACATGGGGAAACTGGCTTGTCGTCCACAAGGTGTACTGACCGGTGGCGAACTCGAATTCACCGATCGCCGCACGCGGTTCGAGCGGGTTGCCAATCAGCCGGTTGTTGACCAGTTCGATGCTGGCGACGTGGGCGGCGTTGTGGAATGCCGCCTCGACCGCCGATCCATCGCCAAGGTGCCAGTCACAGCACAAATTGTTCTCGACATCGTCATAGATTGCCGGCGCGCCGGGACGCAGCGCATCGACCAGTCCGATGACAGCCGGCAGAACCTCGTACTCAACCACAACCAGTTCGGCTGCCGCCCGGCCCTGTTCTTCTGTCTCGGCGACGATGAAGGCGACGGCATCACCGACATAGCGCACCTTGCCCTGCGCAATCGGCGGATGCGGCGGTTCCTTCATCGGCTCACCGTCCTTGCCGGTTATGCCCCAGCCGACGGGCAAGCCGCCAACACTGTCGGCCTTCATGTCTTCACCGGTATAGACGCCGTGGACACCGGGCTGCGCGATTGCTGCGGAAACATCGATGCTTTTGATGATCGCATGCGCATGTTCGGAACGGAGAAACACACCGGCAAGCATGTTTGGCCGCTTGATGTCTGCGACATAAGTGCCCCGCCCCCTGACAAAACGGGCATCTTCCTTGCGTTTGGGCGACGAGCCGATTCCAATAACTGCCGACATGGTACTCTCCCTCAGGATGATTGGCGCATGGCTGCTGCGCCAGCGATGACAGACTTCACGATGTTCTGGTAACCGGTGCAGCGGCAGATGTTGCCCTCCAGCCATTCGCGGATTTCGGCCTCATCCGGATCCGGATTGTGCTTGACCAGATCAAGCGCCGCCATCAGCATCCCCGGCGTGCAGAAACCGCATTGCAGACCGTGATTGTCGCGGAAGGCTTGCTGCATCGGATGAAGCTCGTCGGTAAGGCCCGACAGGCTCTCGACGGTTCGGACATCGGCCCCGTCGGCGGCAACCGCGAGTACACTGCAGCTCTTCACCGAATCGCCATTGAGATGCACGACGCAGGCGCCGCACTGCGAGGTGTCGCACCCGACATGGGTGCCGGTCAGCGACAGATCCTCACGGATGAGATCGCTCAGGAGTGTCGATGGCTCCGCATCCACAGTCGTGGGGCGGTCATTGAGGACAAACGAGATTTTCATGGGACTACTCCAGAATTAGACCAGCAGGTGGGTATGATCGATCTGCCAGACAGCAAGAACGTTGTCGCCGATGGACAGGGCGTCTTCGAAAAACCGGCGTTCGGGCACATAGGCGACGAACTCGTCCTCGCCTCCGGCCTTGAGCATCACCTTGACGAAATTCCCCTGGTATTCGACGCCGATGACCGCCCCCTCGATAGCAGTCGAGCCGTCCGGGACGCCGGCGCCGCCAGGACGCACAAGGTCGATGTCATCCCGGCGGACCGCGATATCGAGCGGCTGCCCGTTTTCCAGTCGCCGTCCGGTCTTGAGCGGTATCCTGATGTCGCTGAACAGGGCACCGGCAAAAGACGCCTGCGCACCGTTGACCTGGCCAACCGTTCCCGAAAGCACATTCTGCCCGCCGATAAATTCGGCGACATAGCGATCTTTCGGCCTGGCATAAACTTCTGGCGCGGGCGCTGCCTGGCGGATCTGTCCCTTGTCCATGACAACCACCATGTCAGCCAGCGCAATCGCCTCCAGCTGGGTGTGCGTCACGTGAATGAAGGTGATGCCAAGGTCCCGTTGCATGCGGCTCAGTTCGGCGCGCATGCGAATCCGCAAATGCTCATCGAGCGCCGACAGCGGTTCATCCAGCAACAGAACACGCGGTTCGGTGATTGCAGCGCGTGCCAGTGCAACGCGCTGCTGCTGTCCGCCTGAGAGCTGCGCCGGAAGCCGGTTGGCGAATTCGCCCAGTTGCACCTTCTCGATCATCGCATCGACCTTGTCGTCGCGCTGTCCCTTCGGCACGCCGCGAACTTTCAGGGCGAACGCGATATTATCGCGCACGCTAAGATGCGGGAACAGCGCATAGGACTGGAACATCATTGCCGTTCGGCGTTCGACCGGGTCGAGACCGACCACATCCTCTCCGCCGATCAGGATCTCGCCCACGGTAGGGTCCTCATGGCCTGCAATCATCCTGAGGATCGTGCTCTTGCCGCAGCCCGAAGGTCCAAGCAGACAGCAATAGGCGCCATCGGGGATTTTCAGGTTGATGCCGTCCACCGCGTAGGTGGCTCCATCGTAGCTCTTGGCCACACCGGCCAGCTCGATGTCTCCTTTTCCAGTGCTCACGAGCTTCTCCATTCTATTGGTCATTGTTCAGGCGAGCGGCGTTGCGCCGCTGCAGCAGCACGATCGAGCCGAGACTGACGCCGATGATGATGAAGGACACGACAGTGGACACAGTGCCCAGCGCATAGAGCGCCGGGGACGTCACGTTCAGCGTCATGCTCCATATTTCGAGCGGAAGTGTATTCAGGGGACCGGCTGTCTGCAGCGTCCGGGCAAACTCGTCGTAAGACAGAGTGAAACCGAACAGCGCGACCGCGATCAGCCCCGGGGCAAGGATCGGAATGACAACCATCTGGATCGTCTGCGCCGGCGAGGCGCCGAGATCGCGCGCGGCTTCCTCCCAGTCATTGTTGAGCCGTGACATCACCGCAAACATCACCAGGATTCCGAAGGGTAGCGTCCATGACAGCTGTGCACCGAGCGCCGAGGTATACCAGTTGGTCTGAATTCCCAGCATGTTGAAGCCGAGACCGATGCCAATGCCGAGCACCAGACCCGGCGCAACCAGACTTCCGATCATCAGGTAGAAAACGATGGTGTCGCCCTTGAAGCGCTTGCGGAACGCCATACCCGCCATAAACGAGACCAACACCGTAATCAGCGTCACCGAAACAGCGAGATACATCGAGCGGGCAAAGGCTCCACTGACATCACCGGCGCGCGTCTGCATGATCAGCTCGTTGAACCAGTAGAGCGATACGCCGCGCATCGGGAACACCAGTCCGCCCTGCACATCCTGGAATGAGAGGATATAGATCGAGATCATCGGTCCATAGAGCGCCACAACGTAGAGCGTGAAGAAGCTGGCAAGCACATAGAAGGTCCACGACCGGTCGGAAGTGCTGCGTCTCCTGGCAGGCCGTGCCGCTGATGCACGTCCGCTGAGTTCGATGGCGGTCATCGGGTGATCTCCTTGCGAATGTCGACAACACGCAGGATGAGTGCGACCATCAGCATGACAATGATCGTCAGGATGATCGCGCTGGCTGCGGCAGTGGGATATTGCAGAACACTGATGTCCTCATAGAAGGCGCCGACCACAGAGGCCGTACCTCCGCCAGACATCACCTTGACCACGAAGAAATCTCCCATGACGATCGAGACGACAAAGATGGCGCCAAGCGCAATGCCGCTCTTGGACATGGGTATGATAATGTGGCGCATGATGTCGAAACGGCTGGCGCCTGCATCAAGAGCCGCCTCCACCACTCGCTTGTCGATCCGCGCCATCGCGTTGAAGATCGGTACGATCATGAAGATTGTCAGCTGGTGCACATAAGCGACAACAACCGCGAAGCCCGAATAGAGCAGAAACTCCAGCGGCTGATCGATCAATCCGATGCCGAGCAATGCCTGGTTGATCAGGCCTTCCTTGCCCAGAAGCGGGATCCAGGAAATCATCCGGATGATGTTGGAGGTCCAGAACGGCACCGTGCAGACCAGAAACAGTCCCATGGCGATGAGTTTGCTGCGGACGTGAAAGACCAGGAAATAGGCCACCCAGAAGCCGATGATCGCCGAGAAGAATAGGGTCAGCAGCGAGAACTTCATCGTCTCGAAGTACAGCCTGTAGGTCAGCGACGAGCGAGCGACATCCACATAATTGGCGAGTGTCGGATCCATGAACATGCCGCCATAGCCGTCGGTCTGCATGATCGAGGCTACGCTGACCACCAGAATGGGCACGATGAAAAAGGGAATAAGCACGGCAAGAAGCGGTGTGACGTTCAGCCAGCCGATTGTATTGCTGCTCAGTTTCATGACATCGGGCTCCGGAGTCCTGTCTCGAGATCGGGAAGGTGGCGGGCTATCGGAGCCCCGGGAAATGTTACAGCCCGGGACTCCGACATTGTGGACACTTCGGATCAGGCGACCTTGAAGTCGTTCCAGCGCTTGTTCATGTAAGCAGCTTCGTCCATCAGCGTGTTCCAGCAGGAGATGTTGGTGACACGCTCGACAAAGGAGCCGCCATCCCGGACGGTGCCGGCTTTTTCCATCGGCAGACCGTAGGGATCGGTGATCGCTTCCGGTGCCGGCTTGCCCTCGTACCAGTAGGCCCATTCCGTGTCGGACATGAACTTCTTGGCCGTCGAGGGGACCGGGCTGTAGTAGCCGTAACGGGAAACAAAGGCGCCCTGCCAGCCTTCGAGATACCAGTTGATATACTCATAGGCGGCGTCCAGCTTCTTGCCTTCGAGATGGTTCATCAGCCCCATGCCGTTGCACCAGCCGCGATAACCTTCCTTGCCGTCCTTCTTGTTGACCGGTGCATAAACGCAGGGAATGTCCTTGGTGCGCACGGCAGCAACGGCGGGCGACCACATCGACTGGATAACGACTTCCCCGGCTGCCATCAGCTGCACCGACTGGTCAAAGGTGGTCCAGGTGGCGCGGAAATGGCCCGCACGCTTGAGTTCGATCAACTTGTCGATGGTCTTGTCGATCTCGTCCTTGGTCATGTTGCCCTTGTCGCCATACTGGACGAGGCCGGCGCTTTCCATGCACAGGGCGGCGTCCATGATGCCGATCGCCGGCACATCGAGGATGGCAGCCTTTCCTGCATATTTCGGATCGATCAGATCCTTCCACTCGGTGACCGGGTGATCGACCAGATCGGGCCGGTAGCCGATGGAGTCGGCGTTGTAGACCTGAGGCACGTTGGTCAGCCAGTCGGCGACGCCATCATGCAGTTCGGTCGAATCCTTCTTCTCAAGATACAGCGCCGCATAGGGCGAAATGCCCTGATTGGCGATGGTGCTGCCTTCGAGTTCACCCTTGGTGAAGATCGGCAGGAAATTGTCGAACTGCTTGATCCTCTTGGCCTCAATGCCCTGGATGATGCCGCGCTTGGCCGCAAGCTTGGCCTGCCAGCCTTCGAGGTCAGCGATGTCGACAGAATTTGGCTGGGTAATGAAGCGGTTGATCGAGGCGGAGGTATCCAGGTTCTGCATCGTCACCTTGAAGCCGAGATCCTTGGCGGCCTGGTCGCCGATGGCCTTGACGACCGAGTAGGACACGCCGACATGACGGAGTTCGATATCCTTGATTTCCTGCGCCCAGATGGTCGGAAAGCCGGTAATGGCCCCCGAGCCCGCGGCCGCGCCGGCTGCCGCAGCGCCTGCCTTCAGCAGGTTGCGCCGTGAGATGTTGGAACTGCTCTTGGACTTGGTCATTGTGCAAATTTCCCTGTTTCGAAAACGAAAGGCTCGTGTTTGCTCTGCCAGGGCGACTAGACGAATATTTCTGGAAATCACAAAATCAGAAATAAAAATGCCAACAATAAGGGAAGCAAATGTGCCGTAATTTTCATCATGCAGCGCACAAAAATGATCCATATCGTTTTGGAATGCGAAGGAACTGATCGATATATTTGCAGCGTTTCTGAATCTCTGCGGAAGCCTCAACCAAGGATAGTAAAGAATTTTTTCTGTTTTCTGAGCTGAGAAGGATTGTTCCGGTGTGCATTGCGGCGCGCTAACAAGCTGAGGTTGATCGCATCTCACTGATCCTCGGCTTCGACGCCCTTGAAGGGGCCTCGTGCCTTGTCTGCCTGCACAGGCTTGAGTAAGTCGCCCCCTTCGAGAAGGGGAAGGTAGTGCGCCAGATAATCATGCAGAGCATTGGCGGCCGCTGATTTCGTGCCCGGCGCCTTGTAGAGCAGCAGGTCGACTTTGGGCAGCGACGGATAATCAGGGCCGCGGACGATTTCCCGCATGCCCGATACCAGGGCGCTTCGCCCCAGGACGGTCACCGCCATGCCGGCAAACACAGCCGCCTGCAGCCCGCTCACGCTCTCGCTGACACAGGCAATGCGCCACGGATGCTGAACCGCTTCGAGACATTCGATGGCGTGGTCCCGGTAGATGTTTCCCGGCGGCAGCAGGGCCAGCGGCACCGGATTTTCCGTATGGGCGGTCGAATTGTCCCCGGTCATCCATATCAGCTGTTCCTGACGCACGACCTTGCCACCAGAGAAGTCGTTCATCCGGGTCACCAGCGCCAGATCGACTTCACCTCGATGAACCAGTTTGACCAGCGGCGTCGACAACGAGCACTGCAGCTGCACCTGAACCCGCGGGAATGCCTGCCGGAACAGCGCCAGCACCGATGGCAGAATGAATGCCGCATAGAGATCGGGCGTTCCAAGCACCACATGGCCCTCGACGTCCGGCGCTTGCAGCCGGGACAGCAATTCATCATGCAGCCGGATGATGGAATTGGCGTAGGACAGCACCAGAGCACCATCCGGCGTCAGCAGCATTTTCCTGCCTTCACTGCGAAACAGGTTGAACCCGCAGATGTCCTCCAACCTTTGCAACTGCAGGGTAATGGCGGGTTGTGTCCGCCCCAGCCGACGGGCGCTCTCAGTAATGTTGCCGGTCTCCGAGACGCTTTGAAGCGAACGCAGGATGCGAATATCCAGACTGAGTGTGTTCATCGCGGAGAAATCCCTCTTGCCAGAATCAAAGGTGACCTGAAAGCAACGCAATAGGCATGCCACATGTGCCGCAGCAGGAATTGCGGCACGCCGGAGGGCCTGAAGCCCCATTAGGCACAGAGACGGGGCCGCTCAGGGATACTGCTGTTTGAGAACAGCCTCTTAGGTGATCTCACGCCATTGGGTCATCCATCCGAGGCTCTGCTCGGTTGGACCATCGGTTTTGTACTCAGCCC
This sequence comes from Hoeflea sp., assembly GCA_048261205.1. Lineage (GTDB taxonomy): Bacteria > Pseudomonadota > Alphaproteobacteria > Rhizobiales > Rhizobiaceae > Hoeflea. Next base: position 258,778 of record JBLXGF010000003.1, on the reverse strand, counting down.
CCGCCGGGGCGCCATAGCCAAGCCGATCAATAACCCCGAAGAGCTGAGCATAGTCGATTTCGCCGTGATCGGGCGCGCCGCGATCGGGCACGGATGCAAACTGAATATGACCGATATGCGGAAGTAATCTCTCAATGCGACGGGTCAAGTCACCTTCCATCAGCTGAACATGGTAGCAATCAAACATCAGCTTGAGGTTCGGCAAGCCGACCGCATCGATAAGGCCGATGGCCTGATCCGTGGTCGTCAGAAAATAGCCCGGTACATCATATTTATTCAGCGGCTCGATCAGGATGGTTATGCCATGTGGCGCCGCCTTTTCGCAGGCGTAGCGCAAGTTTGCGCCAAAGGTCACCTGCGCCTGCTCGCCTGAACAGAACCCCGCCATGACATGGATATTCGCCGCGCCGATGGCTATCGCATAGTTTATCGCCTCGTCGATCGCGGCACGGGCTTCAGCCTCACGCCCCGGGATGGCAGACAGGCCATTGTCACCAGCCGCCACATCACCGCGCCGTGTGTTCAATCCGAGCATCTTGAGGCCGGTTTCGGTCAGTGCCTTCGAGATGTCTCCGGCAGGGATATCATAGGGCCAATGGCACTCTACGGCGTCAAAACCAGCCGCCTTTGCGGCACGTATTGCCTCCGGGAGCGGGAGGTCATTCCAGAGAAATCCCAAATTTGCCGAAAACTTCATGCATTCCACTCCACGTCAAACTTGATCACCAGGGCCTGCACGTCGCTGGCAGACAATCCGCGCGTCATCATCGCCAACAGCAGCTCAGCAGACTGTCCAGTTCCTCTGTTCCGGGAACAGACCGGGGCGTATGTCCGAGCTGTTCTGGAAAACTCAAAATGCTGCCGTGTAAATTGCCAGAGCATCTGCTTCATTCACATAACGTGGATTGTTGACCAGCAGCCGTGTCTGGTTCATCGCGTCTTTTGCCAGTTTCGGCAACCAATCCTCGGTGATCTTCATGTCGCGCAGGGTCTGCGGCAATCCGCAATCGGAGGAGAGTTCTGCAAGCCTGTCGCAAAAGGCCGCGACCCGCTCCTGCCCTTCAAGCGAGGCCAGATCAGGGAACAGGTGTGGAACCAGATCGACATAGGCATGATGGGCGGTCACCGCATTGAACCGCAACACATGTGGCAGCACAAGCGCGTTGGAAAGTCCGTGTGGGATGTGAAAATGCCCGCCCAGCGGATAGGCCAGCGCATGAACGGCCGCCACCGGCGAATTGGCAAATGCCTGTCCAGCCAGCATGGAGCCGAGCAACATGTCGGCCCGCGCATCCGCATCTTTGCCGTTCCGCACCGCTTTCAGCAAAGCCGGCCCCATGAGTTCCAGCGCTTTTGTCGCCAAGGTGCGTGACAGGGGGTTGTTGTTGGCGCTGGCGGAGGCATAGGCTTCGATCGCGTGCACCATCGCGTCAATACCGGTTGCAGCCGTGACATGCGCAGGCAGGCCATAGGTCAGTTCCGGATCGAGAAGCGCGATATCGGGCAGCAAGACCGGTGAGACAACCCCCATCTTCTCCGAAGATCCGGTGGTAACGATTGAAATGGGGGTAACTTCCGAGCCGGTGCCCGATGTTGTCGGCACCAGGATCAGCGGCAGCCGCGGGCCCTTGGCATTGCCGACACCATAGACCGATTTCAGGTCTTCCTTGCCGACAGCCAGCAGCGCCACCAGTTTAGCAACGTCGAGCGAGGATCCGCCGCCAAGCCCAATCACGCCATCTGCAGCTGCAGAACGCGCAGTCTCCGCCGCTGCCAGAATAACTGCCTCCGGCGGATCAGCCTGGACATCGGAAAACACGGTCACCTCAACACCAGCGGCCTTGAGGTGAGTCAGAGCCTGATCAACGATGCCTGTTGCCACCATTCCGGCGTCAGTGACAAGAAACACGCGCCTTCCCATCGTGCTCAAAGCCAGTTCACCAATCCTGGAAAGCGACCCTGCGCCGAACTGAATGCTCTTGGTGGTATTGAAAACAAACGGCGGCATCGGCAAACCCCTCCAGGAAAACCAGTCAATGGCAATAACCGGGACAAGCATAGCCGAGCAGCCCGCCGCCCGCTATCTCCGTGAGCCGATACCTGACGCTTCGCGGCCACGGGTGGTCCGGGAACCGTTCGCGGCCAGGATCAGCGGGCAGGCATTCAAGGTAACCTTGGCCGTCAGGTTGGAGTCGGCAATCCACTGCAGAACGAGTTGTTTTTGACTGGAATCGCTGTAGCATCTGCCCGCAATGCACTCGAAGCGAAAGTTGTCACTTTTGACGATAAACAAACCACCACTTGACGACGGCTTTCTGCTCAGATCCGACCCCTCCGACCCGCGGCTTTCAGCCGAAGTCACCGGTGTTGATCATCTCGGCGTCGAAGTGACCACCCGCGTGGTGACCGAAAAGCCGTTGACGCTTTATCTCAACCGGCAGGAGATCGTCACCATGATGACGATCGGGGATCACCCGGATCTGATGGCGGTCGGCTATTTGCTGAACCAGAACATGCTGCACGCCGATGATGAGATCACGGCGATCGACTACGACGACGATCTCGAAGTGGTCGTGGTTCGCACCGAGCGCGAAACCAACTACGAGACCAAGCTGCAGAAGAAGGTCCGCACCTCTGGCTGTGCGCAAGGCACCGTGTTTGGCGATGTGATGGAGAATTTCGCCGACATCGAACTTTCGCCCGATGCACGGCTGAAGACCTCCTGGCTCTATACGCTGACCCACAAGATCAACACCGCGCCGAGCCTCTATCTGGAAGCCGGAGCCATTCATGGCTGTGTGCTTTGCCAGGGTGATGTGCCGCTGGTCTATATGGAGGATGTCGGCCGGCACAATGCAGTCGACAAGATTGCCGGCTGGATGTTCATGAACAAGGTCAAACCGGACGACAAGATCTTCTACACCACCGGGCGGCTGACCTCGGAAATGGTGATCAAGACCGTCATGATGGGCATACCCATTCTGGTCTCGCGTTCGGGTTTCACCGCCTGGGGCGTGGAGCTTGCGCGCGAAGCCGGGCTGACACTGATCGGGCGGGCGCGCGGCAAAAGATTCCTGGCTCTGGCGGGACTGGACCGGATCGAATTTGACGGCGATCCCGAAGAAGCCACCAACGAAGCCCCGCGGCATCGCCGAAAGGGCGCTGCAGGAGACAATTCATGAGCGGCACAATCGCAGGAGTGGTGCTGGCGGGCGGGTTGTCACGGCGGATGGGCGGCGGTGAGAAGGGGCTGCAGCTGCTTGCCGGACAGTCGATGATCTCCCGCGTCATTGGCCGGATCGCCCCGCAGGTCGAGGCGCTTGCGATCAACGCCAATTCCGACCCGGCCCCCTATGAGCATTTCGGCCTGCCGGTTCTGCCCGATACGGTCAGCGGCCATGTCGGGCCGCTCGCGGGTGTGCTGACCGGGCTCGAATGGGCATCCACGCTACCCGGCGTCACGCATGTCGTCAGCGCAGCGACCGACACGCCGTTTCTGCCACACGATCTGGTGGCCCGCTTCTCGGCGCTGGCCGGGCCGGAGCGCATTGTCATTGCCCGCTCGGGCGGCAACCGGCATCCGGTATTCGGGCTCTGGCCGGTGGCCTTGCGCCAGGATCTTGCCGAGTGGCTGGCCAGCAGCGATACCATGAAGGTGCTTGCCTGGGTGCACCGGCACGATTTCGCCTTCTGCGATTTCGAAGCCGGCGGAGACGGTTCGCCTGACCCGTTTTTCAACGCCAACACGCCTGAAGAACTCGCCGAGGCGGAAGCCTTTCTTGCCGGGGCGGATGCATGAGCCAGCGTGTTTTCGGCGTTACCGGGTGGAAGAACTCCGGCAAGACCACATTGACCTGTAAACTGGTCGAGGAATTCACCCGCCGCGGATTTCGCGTTGCCACCATCAAGCACGCGCATCATGCATTTGATATCGACCATGAAGGTACGGACAGCTATCGTCATCGCCAGGCAGGCGCGGCAGAGGTCGCCATTGCATCAGGCCGCCGCTGGGCCATCATGCATGAACTCGGCGAGGCGGAAGAGCCATCGCTTGACGACATGCTGGCAAGGCTTTCCCCTTGCGATCTGGTGCTGATCGAAGGCTACAAACGCGAGAGCCATCCGAAGATCGAGGCACGCAGGCTTGCTGCTTCGGACCGGGCCCGGCTGTCGGAAAGCGATGCCAGCATCCGCGCCATCGCCGCTGACCATGCGGTGGACGACGCGACAATTCCCGTCTTTGCTCTAGACGACATCAATGGCATCGCCGATATGATTGCGCTTGAAACCGGACTGGGAGAGACTGCCGCATGACCCGGCGCAAGCTTTTGAACGACTGCTTCCTCACCGACAAGGACAGGCTCAGCCACGGGGAGTGCCTGGAGATCCTGACCGGCCGGCTGTCTGCCGTGACGGGCAAAGAGGAACTGCCGCTGGTCCAGGCATCCGGACGCTGGCTTGCCGCAGACATCATCGCGCCGCGCAACGTGCCGCTGCATGACAATTCGGCTGTCGATGGCTATGCCTTTGCAGCGCCGGCCACCGGACCAATGCCTATTGTCGCCCGCATCGCCGCCGGTGATCTGTCCAGCTACCGGCTCGTGCCGGGCCAGGCTGCGCGCATCTTCACAGGCGCACCGATGCCGGAAGGCGCCGATACGGTTGCCATGCAGGAAGACTGCACGGTCGATGGCGATCAGGTCGTTGTTCCGCTTGATCTCAAGCGCGGCGCCAATGCCCGCCGCGCAGGCGAAGATGTGGCCGCCAATACACCGGTGCTGCACGCCGCCTCGCGGCTGCGCCCGCAGGACATGGCGGCGCTGGCCTCGTTCGGCCTGCCGCGCATTACGGTACGCAAACCCGTGCGGATCGCCATCCTGTCGAATGGCGACGAACTGCTCGAGCCCGGGGCAGAGATCGCCCAGGGTCAGGTCTATGATTCCAACCGCGCAATGCTTCAGGCCCTGGCGGAAACCCTGCCCTGTGACATCACCGATCTCGGCATTCTGCCCGACGATACATCTGTGATTGAGGCCACTCTCGCCGATGTTGCGAAGACCCACGACGTCATCCTGACCAGCGGCGGCGCGTCGCGTGGCGACGAGGATCACATCATCAATGCAATTGACAGGCTTGGCACGCGCCATCTCTGGCAGATTGCGGTCAAACCCGGCAGACCGATGAGTTTTGGCCAGATCGGCGATTGCATCTTCCTTGGCCTGCCCGGCAATCCGGTCGCAGCCTTCGTCTGCTTCCTGCTTTATGTGCGTCCAGCGCTGACGGTGCTCGGCGGCGGCAACTATCAGGAGCCGATCCGCTTTCCAGTGGCAGCCGGATTTGACGTGCCGAGCAAAAAACCCGGCCGCCGCGAATTCTGGCGCGGATGGCTGCAGCCGGGGCCGGACGGGCGGCCCGTCGCGCATAAATTCACGCGCGACGGATCGGGACTGATATCCGGTTTGCGGCAGGCAACCGGCCTGATCGAAATCACCGAAGACGTGACATCGGTGGCACGGGGCGAGCTGGTCTCGTTCCTGCCTTTTACCGGCTTCGGGATCGACAGCTGATCAGTTTGCGTTGGCAAAGAACAGCTGCTTGCCGTCCAGCTTGAAGTCGTTGATCAGCTGCTGCCCGTGCGGTGAGGTGAGCCAGTCGATGAACTGCTGGCCCAGATCCGCCTTGACGCTCGGGCATTTCTCCGGATTGACCAGAATGATGCCATACTGGTTGAACAACACCGGATCGCCTTCAACCGTGATCTGGTAATCGCCCTTGTTGCCGAAGCTGATCCAGGTGGCGCGATCGGAGATCGTGTAAGCGCCCATACCGACACTTGCGTTGAGTGTCGCGCCCATGCCCGACCCGGTCGCACGGTACCAATCTCCCGAGGCGGCCTTGGTGTCGATCCCGGCCTTGTCCCAGAGCTTCAGTTCCGCCTTGTTGGTGCCGGAATCATCGCCGCGCGAGGCAAAAAGGGCTTTCTTCTCGGCGATGGTCTTGAACGAGGCCACGACATCCGTGCCACCGGCAATCGCGGCCGGATCAGCGGCCGGGCCAACGATGACGAAGTCGTTGTACATGAGATCCGAACGGGCCACGCCGAACCCGTCAGCCACGAATTTCTCTTCCGCGGCCTTGGCGTGAACCAGCAACACGTCCGCATCGCAGTTCTGCGCGTTCTTGATCGCCTGCCCGGTGCCGACGGCGACGACATTGACCGTCACGCCGGTCTCGGATTTGTAGATCGGAAGTATGTAATCATAAAAACCGGAATTCTGCGTCGAGGTGGTCGACTGGACGAGGATCGAGGGATCTGCAGCAGAAGCGCCTGATGCAAGGATCGAGAACAATGCGGCTCCGAACAAAGTGGTTTTGGTCATGATATCTTCCTCTGCAATATGGTTTCAGTTTCAGGTTAAAGCACAATGCGACCCGCCAGATAGGCGTTGGCAGCCTCGGATGACGGGTTCGCAAAAAACTCGGCTGCCGGGCGATGCTCGACCAGTTGTCCGTGATGCAGAAACGCCACATCATCGGCCAGACGGCGCGCCTGTCCCACGTCATGGGTGACAAAAATCACCTTTGTTTGTTCTCCGCTCGCTGTGAGCACGATCTGCTCGATCATCTGCACGGATGCTGGGTCGAGACTTGCGGTCGGCTCATCAAGCAGCAGAACTTTTGGCCGTGTCGCAAGGGCGCGGGCCAAGGCGAGGCGCTGCTGTTCACCGCCTGACAAAAGCCGCGCCGGTTGCTCGGACTGGCTCGCCAACCCCACCCGCGTCAACAATTCATCGCACCGCGCCCGGCGCTCTTGCTTGGTTCCCGCACGGCGGTGCAGCACAAAATCGATATTGGCGGCCACCGAACGGCGCAACAGTACCGGCTTCTGGAACACCATTGCCTGGGTGGATCGGGTCGCGTCACCACGCGCCACCTCGCCCCAGCTTATCCAGCCGCTTGTCGGAGGAATAAGACCGTGGACAAGACGCAGGAACAGGCTCTTTCCCGCACCATTGGGACCCATCACGACCGTCACAGACCGCGGATCGAGCGAGAGTTTCTCGATATTGACCAGGCCTTTTCCGGCCACCTGCAGCACCAGCTTCTCGACCCTGAGCGCACCCGGCATCAAGCGGTCCCGCGGCGTTGGCGGCCCGACATTGCCAGGTTTTTGTGGCATCAGCGGCGCGGGCTCAGGCATAGGCCTGCCTTTCGGCGATTGCCCTCAGCGCGCTTGCGCCAAGATTGACCGACACCGCAATGCTCATAAGAATAATTCCGAGCGCCAACGCCATTCCGAGATCGCCCTTCGAAGTTTCCAGCGCAATGGCCGTTGTCATCACCCGGGTCAGATGCTCGATATTACCGCCAACAATGATGACCGCACCCACCTCGGCCACGGCACGGCCAAAACCGGCAAGCGCTACGGTGACGAGGCCATAGCGACCGTCGACGATCAGCGCCAGCATGGCCGATCCGCGCGAGACACCGAGCGAGCGGAACTGCTCGTCATACTCGGCCTGCAAGGCTTCCAGAACCTGTCTCGACAGTGCCGCGACAATGGGCGCAATCAGCAGGGTCTGGGCAATGATCATCGCCGTCGGGCTGTAAAGCAGGCCAAGCCAGCCCATCGGGCCGGCGCGCGACAGAGCAAGATAGACCAGAAGACCGATCACAACCGGGGGGAACCCCATCATCGAATTGACCAGGGCAATGATGATGCCGCGGCCGAAGAACTTGCGCACCACCAGAAGCGCCCCGATCGGAAACCCGATGAGGCAGGACAGAAGCAGAGCCGTCAGGCTGACGCGCATCGACAGCCCGACAATCTCGAACAGGTCCGGATCGCCTGAAGCGATCAACCCGAATGCCAACCCGAATGCACCTGCGAAATCCTGCATGGCCTAACCGTGGCCTCCAGCCAGCATACGTTCTTCGCTCAGCCGGTCCCAGATCCGCCCGGCAATGTCACGGTAGATCTGCGCCTGGACGCTGTCGGGATCGGAAACCACGATAGGGTTGCCGCTGTCGGATTTCTCGCGAATCGCCATGACCAGCGGCACCTCGCCGAGAAACGGCGCGCCGATGCGCTCGGCTTCCGCCCGCGCGCCGCCACGGCCGAAGATCGCATGCTGGCCATCGCAATCCGGACAGGTGAAATAGCTCATGTTTTCGATAATGCCGAGAATTGGCACATCGACCTTACGGAACATGTTGAGCCCCTTGCGGGCGTCGATCAGCGCCAGGTCCTGCGGCGTCGAGACGATCACCGCGCCGGCCAGCGGCACATTCTGCGCCATGGTGAGTTGCGCGTCACCGGTGCCCGGCGGCATGTCGACGATCAGCACGTCCAATTCGCCCCATGCCGCTTCACGCAACATCTGGGTCAGGGCCTGCATGATCATCGGACCGCGCCAGACCGTGGCTGTATCCTCATCGACCATGAACCCCATCGACATCACCTTGAGACCGTGACCTTCAAGCGGAATCAGGATGCGGTCGCCACCACTTTGCGGGCGGCCGGTAATATTCAGCAGACGCGGCAGCGACGGACCGTAAATGTCGGCGTCGAGTATCCCCACCTTGAGACCCCTGGCCTGAAGGCCAAGCGCAATATTGACCGAAGTGGTGGACTTGCCGACACCGCCCTTGCCCGAAGCAACAGCAATGATGGCTCCGACCCCGGGCACCGGAGCCTTGGTTCCCGGCGCTTGCTGCGGCGGCGCTCGTCCCTGCATGGGTGGCGGAACGGCTGAGGCTTGCGCTGTCGACGGCGCCGCCCGCACCGGCGCAGGCTGCTCTGCGGTAGCTGCTGTCAGCGTGACAAGCGCCCTGGCAACGCCGGGCGCGGCCAAGGCGGCTTTCTCTGCCGCAGCCCGCAATGGCTCCAGCTCGGCGGCGCGTTGGGCCGGTACAGTGACCGAGAATGTGACCTGGTCCGAGGTCACCACGATATCCGAGACCAGCCCCAGATCGACGATATTGCCGCTCAGCTCAGGCCCCTTGACCCGTTTGAGCTGCTCCAGAATCTGATCAATGGCGATTGTCACTGCGCACCCCATGGTCGATAGTGCACCCAAATTGCCGCAGTGTTCATCCCGGCCCTGGCCTCAGACCTGGTCTCCGGTCCGGGCATGGCGCTTCGACAGATATCAAGCGAAAGAGAAGGCCCGTAATGGACAGCACCGCAACAGAGAAATTTGTCAGACTCGCTGACCGGTTCGTCCGCACGGCCAACACCGCCAATGCCAAAATTCCCGCCACCGAAATCCACATGGCGTTCCTGTATGGTGCGGCGCGCTACAATGCGTTTGTCGCCAAGAACGTGATCGACGTCGCCGACCACGAGGCCTTCGTCACAGAGATGGCCGCTGCCTATACCGAAATGTTGCGCAACCATCTGGCTGATCCCAACGTCTGACACCTGCATCATCCGTTCAACCGTTGCCTGATCGAGACACGCTTTTGTTGCGGCGGTTCAGTGTCCGGATGTTCAGTTTCCAACTGTGCGTCAGTCGGCTCAGCCTCATCGGGCACCGCTTCGCCGGCACCAGCGTCGGCGGGCACGCCGGCATCGGCATCCTGGTCGGAAGAAACTGCCGTTTCGGCAGCGTCCGCGTCCAGTTCCTCGGGCATGTCTGCCGCAGCCACTTCCGGCGGCGGCTCATCCCGGGTCAATCGTCCGGTTGCCTGCTGCAGGATTTTCTCTGCCTCGGTGAGAAATCCGCGCCCCACATCCCACGATGATTTATAGACCATGTGCAACGGATTGTTGAAGTCCTCATCATAGTCATTCAAGCCATCCAGATTGGCCAGAACCGGGTTGGAATTGAAGAATTTCTGCAGGGCTTTCTTGCGCAACAGGTCTGGCACGCCGCGTTTCATGAAAATCGAGAAATCGAATCCGTATTCAACCTTTTCCAGATCGACAGCTTCCGCCGCGAGACGATTGACTTCCGCTTCACTGCGTTCGGCTTCCAGCTGCTCGTCGTCAATTTCGACCGCGTCGACCGCCGCAATCTCCTCGTCGGGATCCACATCCGGATTAGCCGATTGCGCCTGCTTTCGCTTTGACCAGCGGCTGAGAAACCCTTCCTTGTCTTCAACCATCGAGGTCCCCCCGGTCCGAGCGCTTGCGACTGAGAAAAATCGGCTGCTTGCCGAATTTCTGTTCTTCCAGATCGAGCTTGTCACGCCGCCGCTTCAGGAACGGCGTCTCGACATGATAGGCGTCGAGGAACTCGAGAATTGCCTGGGCAATCTCGGGTGGCATCGGCAAGCGTTCGATGATGTCTTCGCTGCCGACTTCGTAATCCTGGGCGGCGTGCGGAGATGCCGTGACGCTCTGGACATACCAGTCGAGAGGGTGCTCATTTTCACTGTCGCGGCGCAGCACCACATAGAGTGCAGGATTGCCACTGTCGAAATTTTCGACATAGGACTCGGTATCGGCAGCATAGCATGTCAGATCGACCCGGCCCATGTAATAGCGTGTCATGCGGTCATCGCTGACCAGGACGTCGCCCGCATTGAGATCGGCCGGCGCCAGCATCACGCCGACGGGCATCCAGTAATCTTTTGCCCAGCGCGAAACCGATTGCCGCTTCTCCGCAATCACGCCCAGCATAATTGTCAATTCCCGCGACACGCCTGTCAGTCCCTCCCCGGTCTTGAGGCAATCACGGTTGTCTCTTCCCGTTGAAAGTATAAGGTGTTTGCAGGCGACAACAAGGGTGCTCCAATGGTTTTAGACGCAACAAAGTTATTTGTATGCAGCTGCGAAAAAACTATGTCTTTCGATCCAGCAAAACTGGGGGCGGCCTATGGTGACGTGTCGAGTCATCACCAGCTTTGCCGCGCCGAAATAGGTGCTGTCGAGAAGGCTTTGGCCACCGAATCGCCTATCTGCATTGCCTGTACCCAGGAACGGCCACTGTTTGAGGAAATTGCCGCGGAGGCAGGCCACCAGGGCATATCATTCGTCAATATTCGCGAGATGGCCGGCTGGAGCGCTGACACTGCGTCGAAGACGCCGAAAATCGAGGCGCTTCTGACCGCAGCCCGGCAGCAGGCTGTTCCGGCACGGTTGCGCGCGATCGAGAGTGACGGGCTTTGCCTGGTGATTGGATCGGGGCAATCGGCCTTCGATGCAGCTCAGCGCCTGAACCGGACCCTGTCGGTAACCTTGTTGTTGACCGCGACCGATGGTCTCATACTTCCGTCGGAACTGCAGTTTCCTGTCTTTGCCGGACGTGTGACCTCGGCAACAGGCTCACTGGGTGATTTTCAGCTGGTTGTCGATGGCTATGCGTCGATGTTGCCGTCGTCCCGGGCAAAGCCGGATTTTGCGATGCCGCGTGACGGGGCCAAAACCTCATGCAGTGTCATTTTCGACATGTCCGGCGACACTGCGCTGTTCACCCGCTCGCATGGCCGCGACGGCTATTTCCGGGCAGACCCTGCCAATCCGGTTGCGGTGCTGGAAGCGGTCATCGAGGCGTCGGACTATGTTGGCAGCTTCGAGAAGCCAATCTATGTCAGTTATGACGCTTCGATTTGCGCCCACGAGCGTTCGCGGAAGACCGGCTGCACCAAATGCATTGACCAATGCCCGGCCGGTGCGATCACTGGCGAAGGCGACATCATTGTTGTTGATGCGGGCATTTGCGGCGGATGCGGCAATTGCGCGGCGCATTGTCCCACGGGCGCTGTGGCCTACACCTACCCGACGCGCACCGATCAGATCTCCCGGGTCCAGACGCTGGCCCGCACGTTCCTTGCCGCCGGTGGCCAGGCGCCGGTGCTGCTGTTGCATGACGCGGGCCACGGAACCCCGTTGATCGGAGCGATGGCGCGGTTCGGCCGCGGCCTTCCCGCCAGGGTCATTCCGCTGGAAATGCATGCGACCAGCGGTGTCGGTCATGATCTGATGTCGGCAGCACTGGCCGCCGGTTTCCGGCAGGTTGTCGTGCTGGGCGATCCGCACAAGGCGGAAGAATTTGGCGCCGTTGACGCCGAAAGCCAGTTGATGGAAATCCTTCTCTCAGGCTTTGGCCACAAGGGCGGCCGGATCGTGACCTTGCTCGAATTCGATCCTGATAAGGTCGAGGCCGCGCTTTATGCCCTGCCCGATCTTCCGGAACTCACACGCTCCGCCCCCTCGCCACTGGGCGGGAAGCGGGAAGTCACGCGTGCAGCACTGGGTGTGCTGGCCGATGCAGGCAAACCCGGCTCGAATATCGTGCCGCTATCCGACAGCGCCCCCTATGGCACCGTTCTGGTGAACACCGATGCCTGCACTCTGTGCATGGCCTGCGTTTCATCCTGCCCGGCGGATGCGCTGCGCGACACACCCGACACGCCGCAATTGCGCTTTGTCGAAGCGGCCTGCGTTCAATGCGGCATCTGCGAATCCACATGCCCGGAATCAGCAATTAGCCTTGAGCCACGCTACAACCTGTCGCCCAGCATCATGCAGCCGGTAACCCTGCATGAGGATGAACCGGCGTGCTGCACATCCTGCGGCAAGGCCTTCGCTGCCGGCGGCATGCTGCGCGCGGTGGAAAAGCGTCTTCAGGGCAACTGGATGTTTGACACCGACGAGCGCCGGGCGCTGATCCACATGTGCGAGGAGTGCAGGCTCGAGGCGCTCTCGCGTGACGGTGCAGACCCCTTCGCCATCGCCCATCAGCGCCGAACCCGGACCACCGATGATTATCTGGAGGCCGGCCGTCAGGGGCTCACGGTCGAGGATTTTCTCAATGATAAATAGAGGCGCATAAGACTTCGGTTTAATGCAGATTCAAAGCCTCTTGCGGGAATGACGGGACAGGCGCATAGCTTGATTCCATCAAGTCGTATGGAGGATATCATGCGTCTGTTTTCTGCAATCACAATTCTCGGTTCTCTTCTCGCAACATCCGCTCTGGCTGATACAACCGGAGGCGTCGTTGTCGCCTATGACCGTGTTGCTCATGTCCTCGTTCTGGACGACAAGACAGTGTGGGACCTGACACCCGCCGGTAATCTCGTTCCCGAAGGACTGAGCGCTGGCAATCACGTCACCATTGAATATGATTCCGCAGGCGACAGCGGCGTTGGAAAGATCACGGCGATTTCGATCGACGCGAAGTAAGCCACAAATCACGGATATCTGACGGGTGCGACCGGGACGAATAATCCCGGCCGGTGGATTGGCTGTGCTGTTTTTCGGCTTGTGGGACCGGAACCACGTACGATCTCTACTGAAGCACCGGGTTCAGTGGCAGATTGATCAACAGGTTCTGCGGCTTCATGCGGATCCGGTCATGGGCATCGACGGCCAGGCCGAGGAATGCCGGCTTGCGGCGCATTTTATCCACCACCCGGTCGTAGTCGAGAAACTCCATGCGGAACAACGCGACGATGCTGCCCTGCCCTTCTTGCGGAAGATACTCACCCTCATAAAGCGCGTTCATGATGCGGGTTGCTTCGGCATCCAGGCCGACATGCCATGACCAGCGCTGATCCTTGACCGATTGCAGCGGCTGCACCCGCACCCGCATATCAAGGAAATGCTTGATCCAGCGTTCGATCAGCCGGGCAAAGGCATCCTGCCCGGGTTCGGTAAAGCGGAAGTCCAGAGCCAGATCGAAACGATCGGCGCGGGCCCAATAGTCTTCGGCGCCTTCCGCATTGAGAATTTCGAGGCCAACTTCGGTTCGGCGGGGATCGCTCAGCGCCACAAGCGCCGTTTGCTGGGCGCGGGTTTCCACCACCTCTGCATCGGCCAGCATCATCCGCTCGTTCGACGTTGTCGCTGTCTGCTCGCGGAAAAACAGCTCCGCTGCCCGCGCAACCATCGCATCGGTTTCGCCCATCAGGATGTTGCCCATGATCAGATGCGCCATCTGGCTTATGAAGACAGGCGGAATCAGCGGCGCGCCGGGCGCAAACAGCGATGCATAGGCGGCTTCGATCGATCCCTTAGCAACCAGATGATCGCGAAACCGCAAGACCACGGCATAGTTTTCCGCGGCATCCGGATCGGCGATGCTGGAGAGATCTTCTGCGCTGACTGCCGCGAACGGATCTTCCATCAGCCGCTCGAACAGCGCGTGTTCGACGGCGCAGCTCTCCTCAACAGGATGAATTTCGGGACGGGTGTAATAGGCGCGCAGGAAATCACCGCTGACGGCAAGCCAGCCATTGTCCAGCCGGTGCGTGAGATGTTGCCCTGCGGATTTCCAGATCACGCCCTTTGCCTTGTCATTCGTCGGTTTCACCCGGCTATCCCCAATCCCTGAGCAATCGACAGGCCGCGGACACCGTCAGCGTCCTCCAGCAGCAGACCGCCATCTTCATCTATGCCAACCATCCGGCCTTCGTGGGTGTCCGGCCCGATTACGACAACAAGTTTGTCGACCGGCTGCATGCGGCCGAGAAAATCCGCGTGCGCTGCGCCAAAGCCGTCATGCTCCCAGGCATCAACCCAGGAGAGGAAATGCCGTGCCACCGCCTCGAGCACCTGGGTCCGGTCAAGCTCGCCGCAGCCCTCTTCAAACAGCGCGGTGGCATGCCGGGCAAGCCCCGGCGCATCATGGATATCCGCCGGCAGGCTCATCGCAATCGAGAACCCCAGAACCATAAAGCCCGGTGTATCGTCCAATCCCACACTTTCAGGCACGTGCAGCATGACCTCGCCAACCTCGCCGCCATTGGCAAGCAGCGTTGCAGGCCAGCGGTACATAAACGCGAGATTGGGCGGCCCGATAGCGCCCAGGGCATCTCCGATGGCGACCATCAACAATGGCGCCATCTGGATTGCCCTTGAGAGGGAGCATTCGGGCTCGAGCACGATCGCGGCGCGGGCATGCGTTTCCGCTCTCGACCAGCACAAGTCACCGGCCGCCAGCTCGCCCTTGCCCGCGGCCTGAATTGCAACCTCAAACGGGTCTTCCGCAGCAGCCACCGCGTGCCCGCTCAACAGCGGCGGAAATTCTGGATCGGGGAGCATGTTGGCGGTCAGGGCAGCTCGACTTCGCCGGTGACGACATGCTGCATATCGGTGCCTTCGGCTGTCAGCACCATCTTCAGCTTCAGAGGCCCGCTGCCCGCAGTGCCAGAGCGCACCAGTTCTTCAATCTGCTGCTGCGAGGTGACACCGACTTGCTTGAGAAATTTCCGCATCGAAAGATTAAAGGTTTCGTCGCTCATGTCGTCACTTTCATTTTCCGGCCTGGTTCAGTCCAGGCGCACATTGTCTGTCGAGTAAGCCTGTGCCGACGGCGTCTCCCATAGTGGCTTGAGGCCAAACCGGGCACCCGCGACGATCAGCAGCAGCACTGCGATAGAGAGAAGAATTGCTTTCATGATCGGTTCCTTCTCGCCATCACTCGGCCGGTGCGGGTGCAGTCCGCTCGGTTTCCTTGGCCATGACTTCATCGACCCACAGGGAATGGTGTTCCCGGGCCCAGTTCAAGTCAACTTCACCAGAGCCCATGGCATCATAGGCGCCCTGCATCCCGATCGTGCCGATATAGATATGGGCAAGGATCAGGCAAATCATCACCACAGCGATGATGCTATGCCAGGCGCTGTTGAACTGCTGTTCCTGAATGACGCTGTAAGGCGGCTCCGGCAATCCCAGAATGGCCGGCACATCGATGCCGATTTTGCCAAGAAGTGCGAACGTGTCGGTGAACAGATGATGCTCGAAGGGAAACAGCAAAGCCCACCCGGAAACAGAGAGCGAAAGCCCGAGCAACATGACGCCCCAGAAAATGAGCTTCTGGCCAGCGTTGAATTTCTTCGCCGGCGGGTGGCTCGACTTGCTTAGCAATCCGCCGCCCTTGGCCAGCCAGTTGAGGTCGGTCCTGTCTGGAATGTTGTGAACGATCCAGAGCACGAAAGCCAGAACCAGCCCGACCATGAAGGCAAAGGCGGTATAATTGTGCGTGGCCTTGAGGAACCCGGACATCGGCCCGAACAGGTCCTTTCCGATGACCGGCAGCAGCAGCGACCGGCCAAAGGTGAAGTTCAGCCCGCTGATCCCCAGCGTGATGAACGACAGCGCCATCAGCCAGTGGCTCATCCGTTCCAGAGTGGAAAAACGCTTGATCCGGATGCCGGACATGCCGTGCTCGACCTTGATACGGCCGCGAATTGCAAAGAACAGTGCCAGCAGCACGATCGTGCCAAGCATGACATAGCCCAGATAGTCATTCATCGGACCATTTCTGTAAAGCCGCCAGTCTTCGCCAGGAGACTGGATCATCTGCCCTGCGGACTTGTCCGGAATTGACACGTTGCCGGTCTCGCCAAGACGAATGTCGTGCCAGATCTCGGCATCGGACTGAGTGCTCTGGACACCGCCCTGCATGGGCGGTCCGGGTGGTGCGATATTGGTCGTGGCGTCTTCAGGGGGACGAACCGAACTCTGGGCAAGAGCCTGATTCGGCAGCCATTGCGCGAGAAGAACGAGTGTGGCGAAGACGATCACGGGCAAGAGATACCGCACAGAGGTGCGGCGCATCGGCAGACTGGTCATGCGTGAACTCCCGGTGTCCGGACTGAACTGGCAAAGACCGGCAGGCGGATATCCGCCTGCCGGTCGGGATGGGATCGGGCGATACCGATCAACCGCCCTTCTGCTCATAGGCTGTGCCCCAGCCCCAGGCGCCGGCGCCGAAGCCGCGGGCAACCACACGCTCGCGATAGATCTGCGAGACGGTGTCGCCGTCACCGGCAAGCAAAGCCTTGGTCGAGCACATCTCGGCGCAAAGCGGCAACTTGCCTTCGGCAATACGGTTACGTCCGTATTTCTGGAACTCGGCGGCGGAGGTGTCTTCCTCCGGTCCACCGGCACAGAATGTGCACTTGTCCATCTTGCCGCGGGAACCGAAGTTCGAAGCCTGCGGATATTGCGGCGCACCGAACGGGCACGCATAGAAGCAATAGCCGCAGCCGATGCACAGATCCTTGTCGTGCAGAACGATGCCGTCCGCCGTCTGGTAGAAACAATCGACCGGGCAGACCGCCATGCACGGCGCATCAGAGCAGTGCATGCAGGCTACCGAGATCGAGCGTTCGCCGGGCTTGCCGTCATTGATGGTGACAACACGGCGGCGGTTGACGCCCCACGGCACCTCGTTCTCGTTTTTGCAGGCAGTGACGCAGGCGTTGCATTCGATACAACGTTCGGCATCGCAGAGGAATTTCATTCTAGCCATTGTGTTTCCCCCTTATGCCCGCTCGACGCGGCAAAGCGTTGTTTTGGTTTCCTGCATTTGCGTGACCATGTCGTAACCATAGGTCTGCGCAGTGTTGCATGCTTCGCCAAGTACGATCGGATCTGCACCTTCAGGATATTTGTGCCTCTGATCCACGCCCTGGAACTGCCCACCGAAATGGAACGGGCAGAAGACCACGCCTCTGCCGACCCGTTCGGTCAGCATTGCCATGATCTTGATCTTGGCACCGGACGGACTGTACAGCCAGACGGCCTCACGATCCCTGATGCCCAGATTGTTGGCGTCGAAGGTGTTGATCTCGACAAACATGTCCTGCTGCAACTCGGCCAACCAGGGATTGGAGCGGGATTCGTCGCCACCACCCTCATATTCGACCAGGCGCCCCGAGGTCATGATCATCGGGTAGTCCTTGGAGTGATCGACATCCTGGATCGACTTGAAGGCCGTCGGGACGCGCCAGAAGGTCTTGTCAGCGATCGTCGGATAGTCGGCCACAAGCTCCCGGTTGGGCGCATAGAGCGGTTCGCGATGCAGCGGTACCGGATCCGGGAAAGTCCAGACCACGGCACGGGCCTTGGCGTTGCCGTAAGGAGCGCAACCATGCATGATTGCGACGCGCTGAATGCCTCCGGAAAGATCGACTTTCCAGTTCACGCCGCCAACCTTCTCGTCATAGTCGGAGGGAATGTCGCCCTGATGCGATGTCTCACCGACCTCTTCTTCATTGGGCCGGTCTTTGAGAATTCCAGCGACATATTCGATCATCTTCCGCTCGTAAACGGTCAGATCCTTGTCCCAGCCAAGCCCCTTGAGCATGGCCATGGTGAACTCGGGATAGCCATCCTCGATCTCGGAGCCGACCGGCCAGCTGTCTTCCGCCAGCAGGTTGTCGCCGTTGCGTTCGACACCGAAGCGGGCACGGAAGCCCATGCCGCCCTGGGCAACAGGAACCGTCACGTCGTAAAGATTGGCCGATCCCGTGTGCTTCATCTCCGGCGTTCCCCAGCAAGGCCAGGGCAGACCGTAGAATTCGCCGTCATGCGGACCGCCGACACCACGGAGACTGGTCTTGTCGAACGTGTACTGGTGTTCCATGTGCGACTTCAGCCGTTCCGGCGATTGGCCGGTCATGCCGATGGTCCACATGCCGCGGTTCCATTCGCGGGTGATGTCCTCGACCAGAGGCTCCTCGCCATTGACCTCGATGTTGCGGAACAACCTGTCCTCAAAACCGAATTTCTTGGCGAACTTGTACATGATCGTATGGTCGGGCAGTGATTCAAACAGTGGATCGACCACTGCCTCGCGCCACTGGATGGACCGGTTGGATGCCGTCACCGAACCATAGGTCTCGAACTGGGTCGAGGCCGGCAGAAGGTAGACGCCGTCCTGACGATCCTGAAGCACCGCAGTCATCGTCGGGTAAGGGTCGACAACGACCAGCAGGTCGAGCATCCCCATTGCCTTCTGCATTTCAGGCAGGCGGGTCTGCGAGTTCGGCGCGTGGCCCCAGAACACCATGACCTTGGTTTGATCGGGCTGCTCCAGGTTTTCCTTGGCTTCGAGAACTCCGTCGATCCATCGCGAAACCGGAATACCGGTCTCGTTCATCATCGCCTTGTCCTTGCCGTCCTTGCCTTTCATGGTGGCAAAGCGGCCCTTGAGCCAATCGAGATCCTCACCCCAGACGCGCGCCCAGTGGGCATAAGCGCCGGCTGTCAGGCCGAAATACCCTGGCAGCGTATCGGCGAGCACGCCCAGATCGGTCGCGCCCTGCACGTTGTCGTGGCCGCGGAAGATGTTCGCACCGCCGCCGCTCTTGCCAATGTTGCCAAGCGCCAGCTGCAGGATCGAATAGGCGCGGGTGTTGGAAGATCCATTGGAGTGCTGCGTGCCACCCATGCACCAGATCAGGGTGCCGGGACGATTTTCAGCCAGCGTGCGGGCAACCCGCTCGAGCTGCGAGCCCGGGACGCCGGTCACGCGCTCGACTTCCGCCGGGTTCCATTTCTTCACTTCGTCACGGATCTGATCCATGCCCCAGACGCGGGTGCGGATGTAGTCCTTGTCTTCCCAGCCATTTTCGAAAATATGGTAGAGAATGCCCCAGATCAGCGCCACATCGCTACCCGGACGGAACCGAACAAATTCATCGGCATGGGCCGCAGTGCGGGTAAAGCGCGGATCGCAAACGATCAGCGGCGCATTGTTTTCTTCCTTGCACTTGAGCAGGTGCAACAGCGAAACCGGGTGCGCCTCGGCCGGGTTCGATCCGATCAGGATCATCGACCGGGCATTGTGGATGTCGTTGTAGGAGTTGGTCATCGCCCCGTAGCCCCAGGTGTTGGCAACACCGGAAACCGTGGTCGAGTGACAGATGCGGGCCTGGTGGTCGACGTTGTTCGTCCCCCAATAGGCCGCGAATTTGCGGAACAGATAGGCCTGCTCGTTGGAATGCTTGGCGGAGCCGAGCCAGTAGACCGAATCCGGTCCTGAGGTCTCACGCACCTTGAGCATCTTGTCGCCGATCTCGTTGATGGCATCGTCCCAGGAGACACGCTCCCATTTTCCGCCAACCAGCTTCATCGGATATTTCAACCGGCGATCACCATGCGCATGTTCGCGGACGGAGGCCCCCTTGGCGCAATGGGCGCCGAGATTGAAAGGAGAATCATAGCCAGGAGCCTGACGCGTCCAGACACCGTTTTCGACTTCGGCAATTACCGTACAGCCGACCGAGCAATGCGTGCAGACCGACTTTTTGGTTTCGACGTTTGCGGTGCCTGCGGCTGTCTGAGCTTCTGCCCGTTTGACCATTCCGCCCGAAAGCGTGGAAATGGCTGCGGCCCCACCAATGGTGAGACCCGAACGTTTGAGGAATGTCCGGCGATCAATCGCCGTCACTCCGAGCTCTGCTACCGTCGAGGACAGCCGGGGGCCTCGCGCAACCCCATTTGTCTTCTTCCTGAGCATATTATCCTCCGTTGGGTAAATTCCGTCGCAATGACATCAGCACCGATTCTCCTCAGAACCGTGTGCTGGCATTCCAAGCCTTAAAACCGTGTACTGGCGTAGTAGGCCTTGATGTGGTCGGTTTCCCGGTACCCGGCGTCACCCTGCGGTTCGGCCATCTCGACTGCCTGGCTTTCGCCGCCTGCAACCAGAGCCGCCCCGCTGGCAATCGTGCCAAGCCCGGCGAACTTCAGAAACCCGCGACGGTCGGTCGTGGCGTCTTCGGTCTTTGCCTTCATTTTCGTCTCCACTTCATGACGCCTTGAACCTTCTGCAGCAGCCTGGCCGGGCGTCTTGTCCGGACTGCATATTACGCGCTTACATAACCATTTACCGCAAAAGCGGCCTACATCTCGAAGGCGCCCTGTTCGATTGCCATGAACAGCCGTCCTATGCGGCCAACCGGTTTGAAAAACCGGGCCGATGAGCAAGCCTCGAGATCCTTGAAAAAATGCGGGGTCCAACTGCCGACATGGCTGTCGAAGAACGTCTTCTGCACAGACAAAGGCTGCGCCACGCCGAAGCTGCCATCAATCAACCCGGCCATCATTTCCATCAACGCGGCAGCATGATCCTCGGGATCCTTGACGTCGTCGCTGCGGGCAATGTTGAGTGGACGCATGTCGTTGCGCAGACGGGCCAACGGCTTTTCGTGCATGAAACCGGTCAGGTAATATGAGCCGAACGGCGTAAAAATGCCCCGGCCCAAGCCAATGAACAGCACATTGTATTCATCCCGGACGTCAGCAAGACTCATAGTGCCTGCCGCTTTCGCCAGATCGACGGTTGCCTGTCCAAGTTCAGACTCATCACCGGTCATCTGCGTCAGGATGGACATGAGCGGTGCATCGGGCGGCTCACGCAAAAGCCGCGCCAAAAGCCGGTAGACATTGACCCTTGACTGATCGGTTTCATCAATCAGGTCTATCGAACGAGCTTGTTGATTCAGCACATATATTCTCCCTTATATGAGGAAATCATTTTTCCGGATGCAAAGCAATTCAATTCGATATTGCTATGCAATATCTGACCCAAACCGCAGCCAGGAAGAGCAAGACATTCTCATTCTCACCCTGACTGAGAAACCAGTGCTTTCGCAAGGAAACGGTCGTCCCAGGGCATATCAAGGCAATATGCGCCATCAAAAGCGGTTTTTGAGACAACCGGCAAGCACAGGTCAGCGAATGCTACGCTGTGGGAAACCGCAGAAGGTCACATCGACGCAGGGCCGACATGACCTCTCCGGGTTGGCGAATGCACGGCGCTAATCATTCGAAATTCCGGCCTTTCGGGCGCTCCTGATCCGCCGGATGGCAAGGAATGCCTAGCGTAAGGCTGCCTCGATGTTGCCGCCATCCACGGTGATGATATGGGCTGTTGTCCGCTCGGATCTGGCAAGCGCCATGAAGGCGTCTGCGACATGGTGAGCCTCGACCTCGGCCTTGAGCAGGTTGCCTGCCATGTAATCGGACGCGGATACGCCTCTCGCCTCGGCCCGGGACCTGATGAAATCATCGGTCAGCAGGCCGGAGCGGATGCGATCGGCATTGACGCCATTGACGCGGACACCGGTAGCGCCGAGTTCCAGCGCCAATTGCCGGACCAGAAAGAAGGTTGCCGCCTTGGGAAGCCCATAGGCCCCGAAGCCCTTGCCAGGGTTGACCGCCTGCTTGGACACATTGAACAACATCTGACCGCCATGATCCTGTGCTGCAAATACCCGGGCCGCGGCCCGGGCCATGGCAAGATGCGAGAAGAAATTGAGCTCAAAACTTGAGCGCAGCGTCTCCTCGTCGAGATCGAGAAGCATGCCCTGAATGGCAGCGCCGGCATTTGAGACCAGAACATCAAGGCCGCCGAAGCACTCAACAATTTCCGCGACAACCTTGTCCGCGGCGCCGCTTTCGGTCAGGTCCGCAACCACGGCAAGGCAGTTCGACTCAATCGAGGCCGCCGCGGCCTTGCAGGCTTCCTGGTTGAAATCGATCAGCGCCACCGCAGCACCTTCCCGTGCAAATGCTTTCGCTGTGGCAAGGCCGATGGCGCCGGCTCCTCCGGTGATGGCGACCACCTGCCCGGTGAAGGGCTTGGCTGCAGCCTTGGCCAGCTTGGCCTGTTCAAGCGACCAGTATTCCAGGTCGAACAGATCATCCGGGCCGATCGGGTGGAAGCCGCCTGCAGCTTCACCAAGGGTCATCACCTCGACGGTCTGTTCGGCAATGTCTGCAGCGGCCGACGCCGCAGAGGCATCCTTGCCGATGCCGACGATGCCGAGGCCTTCAACCCAGGCGACGCAGGGATGCGGCTCCAGCATGGTCTTGCCACCGCCAACCCGGCGGTTCTGGGCATCAAACATGGCACGGTAGGCCTGAGCGAATTCGGTGACCCTGGCTTCGATTCCGGCCCGTCCTTCGGCGAGGTCTGCCTTGCGGAGAACCAGCATGCGGCCCTTGGTGCGGATAACATGATCAGGCGATGCAACACCGCGTTGGGACAGCTCATCCAGGTCGGAGCGGCTTAGAAAAGCGTCAATCACCTCGCCAGCCCTGACGTCCATCACCACGGGCCGCGGTGCGGCGCCGTGATGCTCGCCGCGCAGACGCCCGATCGCGCCGCGCAGAACCGGGAGGACCGAGTCAGCCAAAACCGGATCCGACAGCGAGCGATCGCGGTTTACCGTTTCAGCGAATGTGCGGCCGTTGGCTTGCGCCGCCAGCCATTCCTCGACCAGGTTGGTGTGCTCGATGACCTTGTCATAGCTTTCCCGCGCAGTGGCACCAAAGGTGAAATGACCATGCTTGAGCAGGACCAACCCTTCGCAATCAGGGTTTGCGTCAAATACTTCGGCTGCCTTTTTCGCCAATGCAAAGCCCGGCATGATGTAGGGTACCACAGCCAGCCTGTCGCCGAAGATCTCCCGGATCGCGGCTTCGGCATCTGGCAGATTTGCCAGCGCCAGAAACGCCGTCGCGTGCGTGTGATCGACAAAGGTATGCGGCAGGAAGGCATGCAGCAAGGTCTCGACCGATGGATTGGGTGCCGTGGAATCAAGCAGGTTGGAGCGCTGCATGTTGACCATGTCCTCATCGGACAGAGCATCAAGCTTCCGCATCTCGAGCAATGGCAGAAGCCTGACCCCGGGCAGACCAGGCGCTTCGAGTGTATCGAGGTCCCATCCGCTGCCCTTGACGTGCAGCACCTGCTGCGTGACGCCAAACAGATCCTTGCGCTGCGTCTTGACCGAAGTATTGCCTCCGCCATGCATGACAAGGTCCGGGTCCGAGCCGATTATCCGGGACGAATAGACCCTCAAGGCCAGTATCTGGTCGGCAGGATCCGCACCTGCCGCATCGACCCGCGCCTGGGCTTCCTTGTCATTCCATCTGTTTTGCCGCATTACCGTCTCCTGCCCATGTGAACTTGCTTCATTTGACAAAAGTCATCATCTATTGTCAAATGTATATATCGGTGATGGATTGAAATGCCTCAGAACTCGACCAGGCGCTCTACCAAACAAATCAGCGGCGAGGATATCGTCGTCGAAACCGCTTGGCTTTATTATCACGACGGCCTCAATCAGAGCGAGATAGCCAACAGGCTGCTGGTGTCACGGGCGACCGTGGTCAATTACCTGCAGGAAGCGCGGGAACGAGGCTACATCCACACCAAACTGTCGCCTGAAGCCTTCAACACGCACCGGGCGGCGCTGGATCTGCGCGACCGTTTCGATCTCAAGGCTGCCTATATCCTGCCCGACGGGACTGGTGGCCAGGACGACCACGCAAGCCGAATCATTCGCGGGGCTGCCGACTGGCTGCCAAGTCTTCTCGAGCCGGGCGACCGGCTCGGCGTTGCCTGGGGCAAGACCATCTATGATGTTGCCGAGCGGCTTGAGCAGACCACCATTCCGGATCTCACCGTGCTGCAACTGGTGGGATCGATGGCCACGCCCTATGGATTCTCAGCCGATGTCTGCTCGTCCAATGTGGCGCGAAAATTCTCAGCCAAATGCATCAACCTGCATGTGCCGGCGATCCTGAGCACCGCCGAAATCGCTGCCACGCTGCGCGCGGAATCGCTGATCGCAAAACAGCTCGACGCCATCAACGGCTGCAACAAGACGCTGTTTGCCGTGGGCTCGTGCAATCCCGACAGTCATGTCGCTTCCAGCGGCGTTGCAACGCAGCAGGAGCTGGAAGACTATATCGCCCATGGAGCGGTCGGGGTGATGTGCGGGCGCTTCATCGATGCCAAAGGCGATCCGGTCAGCGGACCGCTGGATGACCGGATGATGGGCATCGAACTCGAAGAGTTGCGCCACCGCGACATGGGTATCCTGGTCTCGGTGGGCGAAGAACGGGTGCCTGCTGCCGTTGCCGCCATCAAAGGTGGATACGCCACCCATGTGGTCACCAACCAGAGTTGCGCTGCCGCCATGATGGACCTCGCCTGAGACGTTCACCGCTCAGGCGAGTGACATTCAAGCCGCGTTGCGGCGCTCCGGAAACAGACCCAACAGGCCTTCACGGGTGGCATCCGCCACACCGCGCTCGGTAATCAGGCCGGTGACCAGCCGAGCCGGGGTCACATCAAAGGCCGGATTGCCGCCGGGCGTGCCGTCCGGCGATATCTGCACCGAAGTCACGCTTCCGTCCTCAAGACGACCGAAGACGTGGGTGACTTCGCGGTCATCGCGCTCCTCGATCGGGATCTCGCGGACACCATCATCGACGGTCCAGTCAATCGTGCTCGAAGGCAGCGCTACGTAGAATGGCACGTTGTTGTCATGTGCAGCGAGCGCCTTGAGATAGGTGCCGATCTTGTTGCAGACATCACCTGAAGCAGTCGTCCGGTCGGTACCGACGATGACCATGTCAACCTGGCCATGCTGCATCAGATGGCCGCCGGCATTGTCGACGATCAGATGATGCGGGATGCCGTGGCTGTTCATTTCCCAACTGGTGAGCTGGGCGCCCTGGTTGCGCGGCCGGGTCTCGTCGACCCAGACATGGATCGGAATTCCGGCCGTTGCCGCGTGATACATCGGCGAGGTGGCCGTGCCCCAATCCACCGTCGCCAGCCAGCCGGCATTGCAATGGGTGAGAATGTTGACGGCTTCACCGGGCTTCTTGGTGGCTGCTATCTTCTTGATGATCTCAAGTCCATGAACGCCGATCATGCGGTTGGTCTCGACATCGGCATCGCAGATGTCTTGAGCCTTGCGGAAGGCGGCTGTTGCGCGCTCGCTTTCGGCAAGATTGCCCAGCACCTGGCGCATTTCATCAAGCGCCCAGCGCAGATTGACCGCTGTCGGCCGGGTCTCGTGCAACCGCTCCCAGACGTTGTCGAGAGCCGCATCGGAGGCATCACGTTGCATTTCGATGGCGACGCCATAGGCGGCAGTAGCGCCGATCAACGGCGCGCCGCGCACCCACATGTCCCGGATCGCTGTCGCGAATTCGTCGAGTGTGTCGAGTTCGACCACCCGGAATTCGTGCGGCAGCCAGCGCTGGTCAATGATCATGACCTTGGCTTTCTCCGCGTCAAACCAGATCGACCGGTAATCTGTATCGCCAACCTTCATTCTTATGCTCCCGTTTCAGCGCGCTGCGCCGCAGCCAGCACGGCATCCATGCCCGTAAGGCGATTTCTGTTGATGACCAGGAATTGCCCCAGCTTCAGGCACTTGGTTTCGCAGCGCGCCTTGAGGTCTTCGTCCTCGATGGTATCGAGTTCGGCGACATGTGCCAGCCCGAGAATGCGGCGGTGCATTTCAATACCGGCGAAGCCGACGAGATCGCGGAATATCTCTCCCAGCAGCTGCTCGGCCGCGCTTTCAGAGGCGAAATGATGGCCCTGATCCTCGTACAGCGATTTCGGATAGAGGATGCCGGTCCGCTCGGTGCGCCACAGCCGCAAGAACTCTTCCCGGAAGACCGACCAGGTCTCGGCGATGACCGAGAGAATCCAGTCCTGAAAATCACGGCAGGCCTCGGCATCAGAGATATGAGCCGGCATGGCGTGATAGGCCATCAAGTAATTGCCGATCAGCATGCCGATGTCGAAACCGAATGGGCCGTAATAGGCAAATTCCGGATCGATGATCCGCGACTGGGTGTCCGTGACCATGATCGAGCCTGCATGCAGATCACCGTGACACATGGTCTCGCCACGCGAGGTGAACGCCCGCTTCATGTGCTGCACTTCCACCTTGAGCGCTTCGTCGCGGCGCAGGTCGGCAACAATGCCGTCAAGCTGCGGCGTGGTGTGCCGGTTCATCTCCGCATCATAATAGGGATCGTTGAAAACCAGCGTTTCGGTGATATCGCAAAGCTCGACATTGCCTGCGAACAGCGCAACATCGGCTTTCTTGTCTGCAGCCGTCATTGACAAATCCGACCCGCGAAAGGCAGTACGGGCAGCAAACAATCCCAAGGTCTTGCCAAGTCCCGCAACCTTGCGCCCTTCCATCGTCTGCTGGCGCAAAATAATATGCGGCTGCAGGCGTTCCATGATGATCAGCGCCTGCTCCTCATCAAAATGCAGGACTTCGGGAACACTGCCCGGATCCCGCGCTTCCTGACGGATCAACGCATGATATTCAAAGAAGGCACGCTTGAGCGGCAGCGGCCAGCTGTCACCGACAAGGCGCACATAGGGAAGCGCCTGTTTGACAATGACGCTACCGGCGTCGCCTTCCACAATAAAGACAAGATTGAGATTGCCATCGCCGACTTCCCGCACCGTCCAGGCATCGGCATTGCCGCCGACGGACTGTTTCATGACGTCAAGACCGCCGAGGCGCTGCCCCAGGCTTTCCGGCGATAAAGGTTTGTAGTTGTTGCTCAAAACCATCCTCCCAATTGACAGTCCAGGCTGTTTCTCGATCAAGCCTAGTGTCGGTATCAATCATTTGTCAATACGCATTGACTTTTGTCACCACTGCTGTTTTCATCATAGCGGGAGGACAGCATGAACGGAACTCTTTGCGATCTGCGGGGCGTGGATAAGTCGTTTGGCGACAATCGTGTCCTCAAACAGCTCAACCTGTCTCTGCCTGCGGGATCCGTCACTGTCCTGATGGGCGCGAACGGCGCGGGGAAATCCACTCTGGTCAAGATCCTCAGTGGTGTGCATGCGCTCGACTCCGGCTCCATCAGCCTGCTTGGCAAGGATTTCAGGCCATCAAGCCCGTCCGAAGCGATCCGTGCCGGCGTGGTCACGGTGCACCAGAACATCAATGACGGCGTGATCCCGGATCTTGATGTCGCCTCGAACCTTCTGATCGATAGGCTTGCCGAACCCGGCTACGGATTCTTCCTCAAGCGTAAGCAGAATTACGCCGAAGCGGAGCGCATCGCCAGTCAGATGGGGCTTGCACTCAATGTCCGGCAATCGGTCGCCGAACTCGGCGTCGCCGACCGTCAATTGATCGCCATTGCCCGCGCCATGGCGCACGATCCGCAATTGCTCATTCTTGACGAGCCGACATCATCGCTCTCGGCTTCCGAAGCCGAACGGCTGTTCCTGCTGATAGAACGGCTGTCGGCCAAGGGGGTCGCTGTTCTCTATATCTCGCATCGCATGTCCGACATTCGCCGGATTGCAGACCGGATCGTGTCGATGCGGGACGGTGAAATCTCCGGCGTTTTTGAAGGCGACAGCCTCGACTACGAGGGCGCGGTCAACGCCATGCTCGGCCACCGCATGACCGATGTCGACATCACCATTCCAGCGCCCGGCAAACGCGTGCTCGAGATCAGCAAACTGCGGCTGCTCCCTGGCAGCAAAACATTCGATTTCGATCTGGCTGAAAACGAAATTGTCGCAGTCACCGGCCTGCTCGGCAGCGGCAAGAGCGCCTTTGCGCAAAGCCTGTTTGGCCTGGGACAACCGGCCAGCGGACAGATCCTGATCGATGGCCAGGTCTTTACGCCGGCAAGTCCGCAAGCCGCCATCAAGGCTGGCGTGTTCATGTCTTCAAAAGACCGCGCCAACAATGCCGTGGTTGCCGATTTTGACATCACCCGCAATATCACCCTGCCCTTTCTGGCGCGCTATTCGAACCTGTCCTTCGTCAGACGCTCGGATGAACGCAAGACCGCCAACCAGATGATCGAGGCACTGTCGATTGTCTGCCAGAGCGAGACCGATTCCATCGGTACGTTGTCGGGCGGCAACCAGCAGAAAGTCATGCTGGCGCGCTGGCTGGCCGAAGAATGCCGGCTGCTGCTGCTCGACGAGCCGTTCCAGGGCGTCGACATCCGCGCCCGCCGCGACATTGGCCGCAAGATCCGCGAAACCGCGAAGAACCGTGCAACCCTGGTGTTCGTCTCCGAACTCGACGAAGCACTTGAGGTGGCCGACCGCATCATCGTCATGACCGAGCACTCGGTCTCGGCAGAATTCAGAAACGAGAACGTGGATCTCAACGAGATCCTGACCGCAGTAACCGGGGCAATGCCGGCAGATAACGGCAGCGCCGCAAGGACAGCACACGCATGAGCATGAACCAGACAGATATTTCCGGCAGCACCACTCCTGGAGCGGGCAAACCTCAGCGTCGATCAACGGGCCTGATCGATATTGCAATCCGGTACGGCTTTCTGGCGCTTCTCGTCGGACTGGTGATCTTCTTCTCGGTCTTTGCCAACGGCTTTGCCGGTCCGCGCAGTGCCGTGTTCATCTTCCAGTCGGTGGCAATCACCGGCATTCTGGCGCTCGGCGTTACCTGCACGCTGGTCGTCGGCGGATTTGACCTTTCAATCGGCTCGGTCGCCACTTCCTCGATGATGCTGGCTGCCTACATGATGGTGGTGCTGGAACAGCCTGCTTTCGTCGCCATCATCGCCTGCCTCGCCATGGGAGCGTTGATCGGCCTGATCAACGGGCTGCTGATCGTCAAGACAAAGGTCCCGGACCTTTTGGCCACACTCGGCATGATGTTCCTGCTTGTCGGCCTGCAGCGGATTCCCACCGAAGGCCGTTCAATTGCCATGGGAATGACCCTGCCCGACGGCTCGACCGCGGAAGGCACCTTCTCGCCGCTGTTCCTGCAGCTTGGCCGCCACCGCTTCGATTTCATGCTGGAGAACCTGTTGCCGGCTCCAGTGATCTTCCTCGTGGTGATCGGCATTCTGGTCTGGGTTTTCCTTGAGCTGACCCGCCACGGCCGGCTGATGTATGCCATCGGCTCGAACGAGCGGGCTGCCAGCCTGACAGGAACCAATGTCAACAAATACAAGATCACGGCCTACATGATCTCCGGCGTGCTGGCTTCGATTGGCGGCATGCTGCTGGCTGCCCGGCTGGGCCGCGGTGACATTGCGTCCGGTACCAACCTGCTGCTGGATGCGGTTGCCGCCTCGTTGATCGGATTTGCTGTCCTGGGCGCTGCCAAACCCAACGCTTTCGGTACATCCATGGGTGCACTGTTTGTCGGCATCCTATTGCAGGGCCTGACGATGATGAACGCGCCCTACTACACCCAGGATTTCATCAAGGGCCTGGTGCTGGTCATCGCTCTTGTCTTCACCTTTTCGCTGTCGGCCCGGAAAGCCGGCAGCCACTAAGCAAGACCAAACATTTAACGGAGGAAAACAGCATGAAGATCATACGCAGAAAAGCACTTGCCCTGTTCGCAGGCCTTGCGGCCGCGGCCGTCACCCTACCCGCAGGTTTCGCGCAGGCCGCAGACATGCCTGCACCGCTGGACAATCCCGGCGACGTGAAGATTGCGCTGGTTCGTTATCTCTCCACCGGCGACTTCTTCCAGGCCTATCTTTCCGGCGTTGAGAAGCAGGCCGCGGCACTCGGTGTTGATCTGCGCGTGCTGGACAGCCGCCAGGATGCCGCTCTGCAGGCAGACATGGTCGATCAGGCGATCGCGCTGGGCGTTGATGGCATCATCATCCAGCACGGACTGACGGAATCCATGCAGGAAGCCGCACAGCGCGCCATCGATGCCGGCATCAAGGTCGTTGCCTTCGATGTCGACGTCAAGAACGAAGCGATCCCGCAGATCGAACAGTCGGACTACCTGCTGGGCAAACTGGCGCTGGAACAGGCGATCAAGGACAATGGTACCGAATGGAAAGCCGGTTACGTCTACGTGCCCGGTATCGCGCCGCTCGACCGTCGTCACGTTGCGTGGGAAGAGGTCAAGGAAGCCAATCCGGGTATCGTCGAAGCAGCACAAATGGGCACGCTCGACAACCCGATCGCCAACTCCAATGCCAACCAGGCCCGCTCGGTCCTGCAGGCAAACCCCGACATCTCGGTGTTCTTCGCTCCCTTTGACGAATTTGCCAAGGGCGTGAAAATCGCCGTTGATGAAGCCGGTCTGTCGCAGGACGTGAAGATCTACTCGGCTGACGTTTCAACCGCCGACATCTCGGCCATGCGCGAGCCTGACAGCGCATGGGCAGCCACCGTTGCCACCAATCCGGCCGTTGTCGGTGAAGTCTCGGTGCGCGCTTTGGCCATCATGCTGACCGGTGGTGAGCTGGATGCCCAGGTTGTGGTGCCGCCGACACTGATCACGCAGTCCTTCCTGGTTGAAAACGACATCAAGAACATGGAGGAACTCTCGGCCAGCATGCCGCAGTTCGCGCATGCCGATGTCGCCATGACCGACTGGATGCCGCTGCCGGCACGCTAAGACCCAACATCCTCCCAGGATGGAAAAGGCCGCATTTTCGAATGCGGCCTTTTTTGTGTGCCCAGCGCTGCTGTGGGCTTCAGTCCAAGGAGTTGCATCTGGCGCCAGACAAAAAATAGGGGCCGGCCTTTCGACCGAACCCCATAGTCTTCAGGGACAGAGCAGGGTTGATCAATCAGTGTTCAAGCCGTCGATTGCTTCACGCATGGCGCGGACTGCATCGCCGATAGCATCGCCGGCCCGCAGCAGGCTTCCTCCGAGCAGGAAGACAACGTCCTCGCCATACATCGACACCATGTCACCGGCGCGTTCAACGCTCATGCCGCCGCCAGGGCTCGGCATCATGGCACGGCCGATTCCGTCGGGATCGCGGCAGGCCTGGGCGATGGAGAGACATTCCTCGACGCTGAAGCCGAAACGGCCCCCGACATTCGGGAACACCGAGATGTCGGCACCCGCCAGACGCTGGAACACGCCATACATCAGCGCGTGCGACACACCGGTTTCAGGCGTCAGCACGTAGGGACCGGTGAAGCTCGGGTGGGTCATGATCGGCAGATCAAAGGACGGGTCGCGAGCCAGCGCCTGAACAACGCCGAAGCCCATCAGGCCGGGCATCAGCAGAACGCCACCGGCACCCGCTTCCTTGGCCTGGAAGGCTTCATCCACCGGAGAGCCTGTATGGCCCGTCACATTGACAAAGTAGAGCGCCGAGCTGCCGGATTTCGCATTGACCTCCGCCACCGCGGCGCTCACCGCTTTGACGCGCTCGCTGAACGGCGCCATCTTCTGGTTGGCGAGGCCGTGGTCATCCTTGATGATGTCGGCGCCGCCAAGCGTGCATTTATAAGCAATATCGGCGAGCTGTTTGACGCTGGAGCCCTGCGGCTTGATCACCGGCGAAATCAGGCCGCCCTTGGCTCTTCCCGAGCGGGCGCGAATTCCTTCAATCCCGAAGCGCGCGCCCGTGAACCGCTCACGGATCACCTTTCCCGGCTCGAAACCGACCACCCGGATGTTTTGCTGTATCGAGGAATTGCCGAAGATCACGTTGATCAGCTGGATGACCTCGTCCCCAGCACTGTCGGGACTGTAGGAGATCTCCGCCATGTAGGCATTTCCCGACAGCGGACGAATATCCTCGATCTGACCGACAATCTCATCGCTGACATAGCCCGCGGGCACAATATCGCCCGGGATCTCGACAGTCTGCTCAAGCGCAATGCCGAGCGCACGTTGATCGGCCTCCTGCGGGCTGTCCGCAAGAAGCCGGTAGCGGACACGGAAACGGGTACTATCTGCCATCGCTAGAGAGCCTCTGCCTTGACGGCGGAGTGCACCGCATCAACCCGAGCAGCGGAGAGAGCTTCCTCGTCGATGCCTGTCGAAATGCCCATCACGCGCTCGATACCGCGCACCAGCGCACCGGCGTCGAGACCGTAATGCTTCATCAGGTAGCCTCGCGAGCCGCCATGGGCGTAAGTGTCGTTGAGGCCGAGCCGCACCAGCGGCTTGCCGACACCGTTGTCGGCCATGATTTCGGCAACCAGCGATCCGACGCCGCCGGTGATCACATGGTTCTCCAAAACCACAACCCCCTTGGAGACCGAGCCGATATGATCAAGCAGCGCCTGATCATTGAACGGCTTGATGGTGTGGATGTGGAGGTGCCTGATGGAGACACCGGCGCTGGACAGCGCATCGCGGGCGCGCAGTGCCTCTTCAGTGGCGATGCCGGAGGTGACCACCAGAACATCTGCGCCGGTAGAGAGCTCGCGCATCTCTCCAACCTTGATCGGACTGTCGAACAGCCGCGGCACCGAACCGCGCAAAACCCGGCAATAGACCGGGCCATCAATCGAATCTGCTGCCTCGCAGATGCTCTCGACCTCTGTCGCGTCACCTGTTTCCAGGATCGACATGTTGGGGATCGACCGCATCACGGCGATGTCTTCAATGGCCTGGTGGGTCATGCCGCCAGGCGTGGTGATGCCGGGTAGGAAACCCATCAGGCGCACCTTGCGGCGCGGATAGGCGACCGAAGCCATCAGCTGGTCGTAGGGGCGGCGATAGAGGAATACGCCGAACGAATGCAGGAACGGCCGGTAACCGGCAAGGCCCAATCCGCCAGCAAAGCTCATCATGTTCTGCTCGGCCATGCCGAGCGAGAGGAACTGGTCCGGATGCCGGTCACGGAAGCCATCAATCTCACAGGACGATGTCAGGTCGGCTGACAGGCACAGGACATCGGGATTCTTGACCGCAAAAGCCTCAAATGCAGAGGCGTAGGGGCGACTGACCATCTCAACCATCAGTGCGTCTCCAGTTCGATTGGGTCGATGCCGAGTTCGGCGGCGATCGAGATGTTCATCTCCGCCCGTTCCTCTTCGGATTTGAAGCGGACATAGTGCAGCCGGGGAAAGCGCTTTTGCAGGAAGCTCATGCCCTTGGTCGGCGATGACCGCGCCAGAATGATCAAAGGCTGGCCTTCATGCGGCTCGGCCTTCGCCTGACGCAGGGCATCGAGGTCATGGGCGTCGATCTCCACACAGACTGCGCCAAAGGCCCGGAACTTGGCGGCGATGTCACGCACTTCCATGACCGAATCCATGGCGCCATCGCATTGCTGGTCGTTGACATCCATCAGCGCCCAGAGATTGTCGATGCCGTGATGGCTTGCTGCCTGTACCGCTTCCCAGGTCTGGCCTTCCTGCACTTCGCCATCGGACATGAAGACACAGGTCTGGCCGGTTTCGCCGCGGCGCTTGCGGCCATAGGCGAGGCCAGCGCCGGTCGACAGGCCTATGCCCAGCGTGCCGTTGTGAACCTCCATACCGGGAGAATGTTCCGCGCCGATCATCTCAACGGAAGAGCCGTCCTTGTTGAACATTTCGAGGCCTTCGGCGTCCATGCGGCCGGTCTCGATCAGCGTCGCATAGGCGACCAGCGCATAATGCGCCGGTGCTATGAACAGGCGGTCATATTGCGGCTCGAAAGGACCGTTGTAGCCGGCGCCGGTAACATAGTCGGGATTATCGGCCGAGGGCACTCCGGCGAAGGGCTTGGGCACCGCGGGCAGCACCGGCTCGCCCAGATTGAGGCCCTCATTGTACAAAAACGCCAATTGTTCAGCCGCTGAACAGGCCTGGCTGAGATAACCGCCATTGTTGCGCATGGAGTGCTCAAACACCCGTCTGCGGATTCCCATAGCGATGTCTTCGGTTGAACGTTCGTTGCGCACAGATGTCTCCCTAATTCAGATCGACAATGTCTCCATGCTAGTCAATTGTCAAGGATCGTGGCAATTGTATAATATTCGTATCCGACCAAAGACCGCGAGCCGGCCCTGGAACACGGGAATGCTCCTGCGCCGTTGTCATTTGGGCCATTCAGTTCGGTCCGGCTACCGGTGCGCGGTCAATGCGTGGCCGATGTTGAAAGCAGGTTGAGCACAAGCACGCCGGCGACGATCAAAGCGATGCCGAGATAGGCGAACAGATCCAGTTTCTGGCCGAGCAGAACCACACCGATGAAGGTGACCAGGGCGACGCCGGCACCCGACCAGATCGCATAGGCTATTCCGATCGGGATTGTCTTGAGGATGATCGCAAGGAAGTAAAACGACACGGCGTAACTCACCACCGAAAGACCACCATACCCCCATTTGGTGAAACCGTGGGAGGCTTTGAGAGCCGTGGTGCCGATGACTTCGCCAGTAATCGCAATACCAAGAAACAGCCATGGCATGTCATTGCCCTCCTTTGCCGGGGTGTGGTCGTTTGGTCGTGTGACCGGGGTCGATTGTTTCAAGAAACTGCAGGATGGCGCGGCGTATCGACGGATCGGAATCCGGACCGCCACCGAGATCCGACAACCACAATCCATCGGCCGCCAGACGCAGGGTACGGGCCATCGGCGCGGCATCGGTCTGGCTGTGCTGTTGCAGGCGTTCGTCAACCCAGGCGTTCCAGCGGGCGCAAAAGTGCGGATCGGAACTGAGCATCAGGATCAGCACCGAGAGGTGTTTTTCCGCAGGCACCGACATGTCCATGTTCGCAATGACCTGCAGATAGGCCTTCGAGAACCGTGCCGGTCTGGTTTCGTCCCGATCCATAGCCGCGTCCACCTGGGTGTCGAACCACTCGACCACCATGTCGAACAAGCCGCCGATCAGGGCGTCTTTTCCATTGTAATGATGAAGCAGTCCGCCTTTGCTCACTCCGGCTTCGCGCGCCACGCTTTCCAGCGTCAGGGACTGCAAGCCATGATCAACGACCAGCTTGGCCGCGCAGTCGAGAAGCTTGAGGCGCAGGGCTGCAGGGTTGTTCTTGCGGTGGGGTTTTGTGGGCGTCATAATCATAACATACCGTCTGGACGGTTTTTTTGAAATGGGAAAATTGAGGCTTGAACCCGTTTTCTGGATCGCCGTCAATTTGTAGGATGATTGCGCAGGAATCTCACCCTGAAATCGCTTTTTTCTCTATTGACTTCGTTTCTCGTGTCCCGCTAACTTCTATTTGTCCAACAATTGGGAACTTCATATTGACTGCCCTGCCCCCCAAGAAACCTGACGGAAGCAATGAAGCCGTTCCAGTCACTCCGGCGACCAAGGAAGCCTTCGGTGAGGAATCCAAAGCCTCGGCAGTTGATGAACTGGTTGATCACATCCGGACGCTGATTTCGGAAGACGGATTGAAAGTGGGTGACAGCCTCCCCACCGAAAAAGAGCTGTGCGAGCGTTTTCATGCAGGCCGCAATACGGTGCGCGAGGCCATGCGCATCCTCAAGACCTACGGGGTTGTCAAGGTTCGCCCGAAAGTCGGCGCCATCCTCATTGACGAGCGGATGGCGCGCGCATTCGACCTCTTTGCATTCAACACACTCGAAGTGTCGCGGGAGACGTTTGTCGACATTCAGGGATTTCGAAGCTTGCTCGAGGTGGCCTCCTTCGAGCTGTTGTTTGACAGGGTCAAGCCGGAGGACATCGCCGAATTGCATCGGGTGAACGAGGAATTCTTGAACGCCAAAACGGCGGTTGACGCGTCGGAAGTCGACTTCCGCTTTCACACACGGCTTGTGGCGGTGATGGGGAACAAGGCGATCCTCGACGTCTACAAGATCATGAAGCCGGTGATCATGAAAATCATGCTGAAGGCGAAAACCGTCCAGACCTTCTCGACCGTCACATACTCGGAGCATGCCGAAATCCTGGAGACGCTCGAGCGGCGTGACCGGACTGCCTACCAGTACAAGATGAAATCGCATCTGGACGCCGGTTTCCGCCATTTCGAAGCTGTGAAGCTGCCAACATAAAAACCGCGGCGGGAGACCGTGAGCGGACTGAGGAGATGATCGTCACACATCGTGGCATCTGGGAGGGTGCGATGAAGCACCGTAGGAGGAGGAACTGACATGAAATTAGGAATAGTTATATCAACCGCAATCATGGGCTTGATGATGTCCACCAGCCTGACGCTGGCCGGCCCCGAAGTCGTCTCCGGTCCCGGCGTGAATCCAGAGTGTTTCGCGCCATGGGATGCGGATACCAAGTACATGCAGTGGACGGCCCAGGAAGGCCCTTACAAGATTGCAGTGGTCAATGGTTTTGTCGGCAATGGCTGGCGTATCCAGATGATCAAGACAGCCAAGGCCTTTGCCGAAGATCCGTCAATGAAGGACAAGATTGCGGAATTCAAGGTCGTCTCGACCGGCACCGACGCTCCGGCACAGCTGGGTGCGATCGAGGATTTCATCAATCAGGGCTACCACGCTATCGTGACGATTGCTGTCGCGCCGGAAGGCTTTGACCGGGTTATCCGGCTTGCCGACAAAAATGATGTCGTGCTCGTCCCGTTCGACAATGTGCTCGACACCGACGCCGTGATGCAAGTCAACGAGGACCAGTTGCAAATGGGCCAGATGTGGGCGCAGTTTGCACTGGACGAACTCAAGGCCAAGGGCGTCACTTCGGGCAAGATCCTTGAAGTTCGCGGACTGCCCGGCAACTCGGTCGACCGCGACCGTTCCATCGGTATCAACGAGGTCATCAAGGCTGACGGCGGCGACTGGGAAATGGTCTCGGTGGTCGGCAACTGGGATGACGGCACGACTCAGAAGGTCGTCGCTGACGCCATCGCGGTTCACGGTGAATTCGAGGCTGTCGTCGGACAGGGCGGTTCCAATGGTGTGATCCAGGCGCTCAAGGATGCCGGCCATCCCTGGGTCCCGGTTGCCGGTGAATCCGAGAACGGATACCGCAAGGCCATCGCCAAATATTCCGACGAAGGCCTGAAAGGCATCTCGATCGGCCAGTCCCCGGGTCTCGTCGCAATCGCCATGAAGGCTGCCGTCTCCGCACTCGAGGGCAATGTCATGCCACAGCTGATCTCGGTGCCGCTGCCGGTTGCGACCTACAAGGACCTCGAGGACGGCAAGAACTTCTGGAGTGACCTGCCGGACAACTTCTTCACGGTGAACGAGTTCCCACCCTGTGGCGTCAACATTTCCGGCCCGTCGATCATGGCGCAGTCCGAAGCTGACGTAAAGTAAACCCACAAGCAACATTTGGGGCGCCCTGCCAAAGCCGGCGCCCCATTTTATCCCAACCATTACAACGCTGCCTGCGAGGAGTGCGCGCGCAATGCCCATTGACGGTCCCATCGTCAAACTGTCTGGCGTCTCGAAACATTTTTCGGGAACACGCGCGCTCGAGGGCGTGGATTTCATGTGCCATGCCGGCACGATCCACGGCATCCTTGGAGAGAATGGCGCCGGCAAGTCGACACTGATCAAGATCCTCTCAGGCGTTTTGCAGCCAGATACCGGCACCCTTCAGGTGAACGGCGAAACCGTCCGGTTTTCCAACCCGACACAGGCTGCCGCTTCGGGCATCGTGTGCATCTTTCAGGAGTTGTCACTGGTGCCGGACCTCTCCGTTGCCGACAATATTTCCATCGCCATGCCGCCACGAAAATTCGGCCTTATCGACAGGCGCGCCCAGCACCGTCGCGCACAACAGCTTCTGGCGCGGATAAAATGTGAGGACGTCGATCCCAATTCACTGGTGCGTGAACTTTCCTTGTCGCGCCGGCAGATGGTCGAGATTGCCAAGGCGCTCGGCAAGAATCCGAAGGTTCTCATTCTCGACGAAGCCACATCTGCACTGACCAGCCGCGATGTGGAAACCGTCTATGGCCTGCTTGCAGACCTGAAGGCGCAAAATGTCGCGAGCCTGTTCATCTCCCACCGGATGCAGGAGATCGACAAGCTTTGCGACACGCTTTCCGTATTCCGCAACGGCCAGCACATCGAGACATTTGCCAAGGGTGAACGGTCGGAAGGCGAAATCGTCAAGCTGATGATCGGCCGTGAGGTAACGGCGCATTATCCGCCCAAACCCGCACCCGCTCAAAGGCCCGCCTATCTGAAAATAGACCGCCTGGCCTGGGAAGGCCAGCTCAAGGGCATCGACCTGTCCATCGGCAAGGGTGAAATCGTGGGACTTGGCGGTCTGGACGGACAAGGCCAGAAGGAACTCTTGCTGGGCCTGTTCGGGGTACTGCGCGGATTGAGTGGAAGTGTCGCTGTCAATGGCAAGCCCTGCCAGCCTTCATCGCCCGCCGAAGCCAAGAGCGCTGCCATGCGCATTGCGCTGGTGCCGGAAGACCGCAAGACCGAAGGACTGATGCTGGCGATGTCCATTGCCGACAATCTGATCGCCGCATCCCATGACCGAATTTCTGACGGGCCTTTCATCAACCCAGGCAAGGCCAGAGATGCTGTGGCGGAGGGGATAGCAAAACTGCAGATCAAGGTCGCCAGTCCCGATGACATCGTCTCGACACTCTCGGGCGGAAACCAGCAGAAAGTGGTGATCGCAAAATGGCTGATGACCGATCCCGACGTGATCCTGCTCAACGATCCAACGCGGGGCATTGATGTCGGCACCAAACAGGAAATTTACAAGCTCATTCGCGAGCTGGCAGACCGGGGCAAAACCATATTGCTGTACTCAAGTGATTATGACGAACTTGTCGGATGCTGCGACCGCGTGGTGGTGATGTATGACGGAGAGATCGTCTCCGAGCTCAGCGGAGACGGCATCAATGGGGAAGCGATCGTCGCGGCCTCGCTGAACGTAGGCATGCAGGCCTCAACTTCAGCAGCAGGTGTGCATCATGACTGAGCTCCGCTCCGCGCTTGCCAACACCATCCGGCAGAATATTGCCTTCTACATCGCCATCGCCATGCTCGCGGCGCTGTATCTCGTTTATAACTTCATGCATCCGCGCGGTTTTTCGGCAGCGGTGCTCATACAGAATTCCAATGAATCAGTGGCGATTGTCTTTCTGGCCATGGCCCAGACGGTTCCAGTGCTGCTGGGCGGGCTGGACCTGTCCGTTGGCGCCATCATGACACTGTCAAATTGCATTGCTTCAGTTGTTGTCAACGGGTCACCGCTCCAGATCGTGCTTGGCATGATCATCACGCTGGCCTCCGGCACGGCCTTCGGCTTCATCAACGGATTGATTGTTGTCTACGGCCGTTTACAGCCAATCATTGCGACACTGGCAACCGGGGCCGTTGCCATCGGGCTGGCGCTGTTCATCCGCCCGGTGCCCGGCGGCAATGTGGACGGTGACATCAGTTGGGCACTGACCAATGATCTCTACGAGTTTGTCGCAACCTACGGATTGTTTGATGCGGATGCGGCATGGTTCCAACCCATCTCGTGGATTCCGGTACCATTGCTGATCGTCGTGGTAATTGCCTTCGGCGTCTGGCTTCCGTTCAAACGCACGGTCACAGGGCGCACTGTCTATGCCATCGGCTCGGCCGAAGGAGCTGCGTTCATGTCCGGCCTTCCGCTCAACCGCGCGAAGATCGCGGCCTTCACGCTGGCAGGTTTCTTTGCGGCGTGCGGAGGGCTCTATCTCGCCATCCAGACATCTTCCGGCAATGCCGACATTACCCAGGCCGGCGCCTATACCCTGAATTCGATTGCGGCAGTGGTGGTTGGCGGCACCTCGCTTCTCGGCGGTGTCGGCGGGGCGATCGGCTCGCTTGTCGGCGCCCTGATCCTGCGTGTCATCTCGTTCTACTTCCGGATTGTCTCGATCGATCCCCTGCTCCAGCCGCTGATTGAAGGTCTGGTTCTTCTTGCCGCCGTCAGCCTTGGCGCATTTCGAACCCTGCAAGTCAAAAACCGGCTCAACCTTTTCCGATAGGCACCATGGCTATGACGTTTTCGATCCCGTACCTGAAGGCACAAGACAAGCCGATCTTCATCGCCTCGGCATTCATTCTGGTCATCCTTGGTGTCGGAACTGCCTATACGCTTGCAACTCAAGGCACGGCGCCGCTTCTGTCGCCGGGCTATCTGCTGCAGCAGTTGCAGACCGGCTCATTTCTGGGGATTGTCGCGGCCGGCATGATGGTGGTCATTCTGCTCGGGCAAATTGATCTCAGTGTCGCATGGACCATGACCGCAGCGGCAATGATGGCCACGACCGTTGGCGGTGAGATGGCCATTCCGATTGGAATTGCGATTGGTGCAAGCGTTGGCCTGGTCAATGGGTTCGGCGTTGCCTATCTGCGTGTGCCCTCGATGATTTTCACACTCGGCGTCGATTCGGTCTTGCGTGGCCTGATGGTCGCGCACACGGGCGGATTTGCTCCACAGGACGCAGCGACGCCCTTGATGCGGACGCTTGCCGCGGGCAAGACTCTGGGTATTCCCAATGCGATCTTCGTCTGGCTGGTCATCTCGGTGGTCATTGCCATGATGCTCAAACGGACAGCATTCGGCCGCGAAATCTATGTGACCGGCAATCGTGAGATTGCTGCCTACCTGTCAGGTATACGCACACGCAAGGTGATCCTGGGATCCTTCGTTGTCTCCGGCATCTGCGCTGCGATGGCCGGTGTCATGCTGGCCGGCTACTCGGCCAGGGCCTATCAGGGGATGGGCAACGCCTTCCTGCTGCCGGCAATCGCTGCGGTTGTCATTGGCGGCACCCGAATTCTGGGCGGCCAGGGCCGCTATATCGGAACGCTTATCGGCGTGATCCTTATCGTGCTTCTCAATTCGGTTCTTTCAATCATGCAAATGCCTGAAGCCGGACGCCAGGTTATTTACGGGTCGGTGATCATCTGCATGCTTCTGGTTTATGGCCGCGGCAACAGGGTGCATTCGTGACCCGGTCGACCGCACCCATTCACAAGGCCGCCTATGCAGGCCTGTTGGCTTGCAGCAAAAATCGCATGGCCATCGATGTACTGCCGTGGACGTATTCGGTTTATAGCAATCCAAAGGGCTGCTAACACAGCCCGTCCCGAAGATACTGCCGGTCACCACTGATCGTCCTGGTTTAGGGACCACCTGCAATTTGAAATGCAAGCCAAACGGCATTAAGGAGACCAAGATGTCAAGCAAGGACAAACCCACTCAGCTGCGTTCGCAACTGTGGTTTGACAACCCGGAAAACCGGGAAATGACAGCGCTCTATATCGAGCGCTACGTCAATTACGGTCTCACCCGCGACGAATTGCAATCCGGAAAGCCGATTATCGCCATTGCCCAGACGGGGTCGGATCTGTCTCCGTGCAATCGCCACCATATCGAGCTCGCCAAACGCATTCGCGACGGCATCATTGCCAATGGTGGCGTTCCGCTGGAGGTGCCGGTTCATCCGATCCAGGAGACCGGCAAGCGTCCTACGGCGATGCTCGACAGAAACCTTGCCTATCTGGGGCTGGTGGAATCGCTGTTCGGTTATCCGCTCGACGGCGTTGTGCTGACCATCGGATGCGACAAGACCACCCCCGCGCTGCTGATGGCTGCAGCCACGGTCAATATTCCGGCCATCGCGTTCTCGGTCGGGCCGATGTTGAACGGCTATTTCCGCGGGGAACGGACCGGTTCAGGCACCGTCATCTGGAAGGCCCGCGAACTCCACGCCGAAGGCAAGATCGACGATGAACAGTTCGCCGAGCTGGTGACGTCGTCGGCGCCTTCGGTCGGGTATTGCAATACCATGGGTACGGCCTCGACAATGAACTCGCTGGCCGAAGCGCTCGGAATGCAGTTGCCGGGATCAGCCGCCATTCCGGCACCTTACCGGGAACGTGGCCAGATGGCCTATGCCACCGGCAAGCGCATTGTCGACATGGTGCGGGAAGACCTCAAGCCGTCTGACATCATGACCCGTGAAGCCTTCGAGAATGTGATTGTCACCAACTCGGCTCTCGGGGGCTCGACCAACGCGCCTATCCATATTGCCGCCATCGCCAAGCATATCGGCGTGGAAATCAACAATGACGACTGGCAAAATCTGGGACACCATGTTCCGCTGCTGACCAATCTGCAGCCGGCGGGCGCCTATCTCGGCGAGGATTTTCACCGCGCTGGCGGCGTTCCGGCTGTCGTCGCCGAATTGATCAAAGCCAACCTGCTGCCGCATCCGGACGCTTTGACCGTCAACGGCCATAGCATCGGCGAGAACTGCGCAAATCGCGCCAGTGAAAATGCCGATGTGATACGGCCGATCTCGAACGCTCTGATGGAGGAAGCAGGCTTCCTCAATCTCAAGGGATCGCTGTTTGACAGCGCCATCATGAAGACTTCGGTGATTTCCGGCGAGTTCCGGCAGCGCTACCTGTCAAACCCGGACGACAAGGATGCATTCGAGGGCACCGCAGTGGTTTTTGACGGCCCCGAGCATTACAACCGGATGATCGACGATCCGGCTCTGGCAATCGACGAGAACTCGATCCTGGTGATGCGGGGCGCCGGGCCGCTTTGTTATCCGGGCGGCGCAGAAGTCGTCAATATGCGGCCGCCGAGCTATCTCCTGAACAAGGGCATCACGGCATTGCCGTGCATCGGCGACGGGCGTCAATCGGGGACGTCGGCGTCCCCCTCCATCCTCAATGCCTCCCCTGAAGCGGCTGCCGGCGGCGGGCTCGCATTGTTGCGCAACGGCGACAGGATCCGCATCGACCTGGGCAAGAGCCGCGTTGACGCTCTCGTGCCGAAGGACGAATGGGACAAGCGCGCGCAGGATCTGGCGGCTTCGGGCGGGTATCCAATTCCGGAAAGCCAGACCCCATGGCAAAAGTATTTCCGTGAACTTGCCGAACCGTTTTCGGAAGGCATGGTCTTGCGCGGCGCCGATGAGTTTCAGCGCGTCGCCCAGAAATCGGTGCCCCGCGACAATCACTGAATACCGGCAGCGGCCCGGCAAGGCATTACCGCCTCTCGGGCCGCACCACCTTTAGCCGTGGCAGGCCTGCGCGAGCTCCGCACAGACCGTCCCTCAGCCAGCAAATAGTTGCCGTTCCGGCCTTTACCGGGCCCGGGAACTCCTATACGTGCAACTGACTAACATGTTAGCAACAACCAACTGGCGCATCCTTCATGACCAAACCGATTTTCGGCCTTTCCGCCGCCCTGGTGACCCCCTATACGGCGTCCGGCTCCATTGACCTTGCCAAGCTTGCCGGGCACGCCGGCAGTGTGCTCGCACGCGGCTGCGACAGCGTCACCTTGTGTGGCACCACCGGCGAGGGCTACGGGCTGTCGCTCGCCGAGCGCGAGGCGATGTATGAAGCGGTGGCGACCGCTCTGCCGGAAGGCACGCGCATTTATGTCGGCATCATGGCCTCGGCGATTGATGACGCTGTTGCACAATCCCTGGCAGCGCTGGATGCCAGCGCGGCGGGACTTCTGATGGCTCCGCCCTTCTACATGAAGGGGATGAATGATGATGGCCTCTACGCCTGGTTCTCCGAGGTCTTCGCGCGCATCGGCTCCAAGCTTCGCGGCGTTATCATGTATCATATTCCCGGCCAGACAGCGGTTGCCCTGTCACCGGAGCTGATCGCCCGGCTTCGTAAGGCCTGGCCCGGGATCATCACCGGCATCAAGGATTCATCCGGCGACTGGGCAACAACGGAACGCTTTCTGGCCACCCATGGCGACATTTCCGTCCTGATTGGTGACGAACGGCTGTTGCCGCGCGCCATGGCGCAGGGCGCTGAAGGCTCGATCTGCGGGATGGCCAACATAGTGCCGGAACTGCTGGTACCGGTGATCCATTCGGGTGCCGACGGCCGCGTGCTGACGGAGCTCACCAGTCTGACTGTCTCCAATCCGGTCATCCCTGCCGTCAAGGTTCTTGTCGGGCATCTTGCGGGCGACGCGGAATTTGATGCGGTGCGGCCACCACTGACGGAGCTCAGCGCAGATCAGAAGTCGCAACTGCTCGAAGCCTTCGATGCCATCATGGCCACCGCCTGAGGGACCGGAATGAGCTTGCTGCCAACCCAGCCCAACAAGGATGGAGAACCGCTCAAACTGCGCGAGCAGGCCTATGAGGGGTATACCAAAAGCCTTCTGGCGCAGGAGATCAAACCCGGGCAGTTCATCACCCAGCGCCAGCTGGTGGAAATCACCGGGTTTCCACTCGGCGCCATCCGCGAGCTGGTGCCACGGCTTGAAGCCGAGGGGCTGATCAGAACCGCGCCGCAACGTGGCATGCAGGTACCGCAGGTGGATCTCAACCTGGTGCGCAACGCGTATCAGTTCCGTGAATTCATCGAGGTGGCCGCTGTGCGGCTTTTTGCAACCAGCGCCGATCCGAAGTTGGTTGCAACCCTTCGCGCCCGGCACGAGGAAATTCTCGAACGGTTCGAACGTGGCGAAGAAGATGGATTGATGCAGGATGCAGAAGCCGTTGACCTTCACCTTCACGAAGCCATTATCGAAGGCCTTGGCAACGACATCATCACACAAGCCTACCGGGTCAACTGGATCAAGATCAGGCTGATCCGGCTTGCCGAAACACGGCTTTACGTGCCGATGATCCCGTCAGTAATCGGCGACCACATGGCCATTATTGACGCTCTTGAAGCCCGCGACCCGGATGCCGCGGCCAA
The DNA here is from genome assembly GCA_048261205.1 of Hoeflea sp. Classification (GTDB taxonomy): domain Bacteria; phylum Pseudomonadota; class Alphaproteobacteria; order Rhizobiales; family Rhizobiaceae; genus Hoeflea. The sequence continues at coordinate 213,937 of JBLXGF010000003.1, read as the reverse complement.
AGCCATGCAGGCTCATATCGAGGTTGCGCGGCGGCGCGCCATCAACATGGAATAGACGGCTCTAATCAGCCTGCCCACTGGTATTGCCCAGACGCTGCAGCTCGGCCTCGGCCCGTTCCAGATCAGCGGCGGTGGTGATCTTGAAATTCGCTTCCGATCCTACGACCACCCGCACCTGCATACCCGCCGTACGGGCTACCGCCACATCGTCATGCACCTCCCCGTCATGGGCGCGATGTGCTGCAAGGATTGGGGCAAAGTGAAATCCCTGCGGTGTCTGTGCCCGCCAGAGCCCTTCCCGGGAAACAGGCGCGATGGCCTGGTTTGCATCGCTGCTCCACAGTGCATCGACGACCGGCAGAGCGGCAAACGCCCCTTCGACATCATCCAGGGCGGCCACGACGGCCTTGATCACCTGCGCCGGAACAAATGGACGAGCGGCGTCGTGGATGAGGATTTTGCCGGTGCCGGTTTGGGCAAATGACTCCAGTCCAAGGCGCACCGACTGGGCCCGCGTGCTGCCACCATGCACCGGGGCGAGAAGCCGGGTGTCATCAATGCCGGACAGGGCTTGTTGGCACAGCATTTCATCATCGGGGTGGATGACCACGCGCAACAGATCTATGTCCTCAAGAGCCAGAAACGCGTCCACGGCCCGGCGCAGCGAGCTGATGCCGCCAACAGGGATAAACTGCTTCGGGGTCTCACCACCAAGGCGGTGGCCGCGACCGGCAGCAACGACAAGCACTGAATTCAACATTCGACTGGCCTAAACCACCTTCTGTGGAGCCGCAATGCCGAATTCGACTTGCGCATCCATCGCGGGCTTCGGCAGCTTTCCAATTGCTGGATCGCGGGAAGCAACAGGGAAAATCGCGCTGATGGACCGGGGCAATGCATCTGCAGCCATTCCGGCACAAGGAGCAGTCGCGCGGATCTGGCGCAACGGCCGAGATCGGGATTGATATCCCGGCAAACGAAAGCCGGCCTCATACTGTCAGTTACGACAGAACGAGGCCGGCCTGATTAGCGCCTGACTACAAAGTCAGTCAGCCGATCAGTTGAAGTCTTCGGGCAGCAGCTCCGCGGGAAGACCCTGATAACAGACCGGACGCAGGAAGCGGCGGATCGAAAGCGTGCCGACCGAGGTCGCGCCGAAATTGGTCGAAGCCGGATAAGGCCCGCCGTGAACCATCGAATCGGCAACCTCAACGCCGGTCGGGAAGCCGTTGGCCAGCACCCGGCCTGCCTTGCGCTCGAGAACCGGCATCAATGCCTTGCCTTGAGCAGTATCGCCCGCATCCAGATGCAATGTGCAGGTCAGCTGACCATGAAGGCTTTTTGCGACCTTCATCATCTCGTCAAAATCAGCAACCCGAACGACCAGTCCGAGCGGTCCGAACACTTCTTCTCCGAGCACCTCATTGTCGAGCCATTCCTTGCCCGTGGTAGCGAAGAGATAGGGCGTTGCGTTGCGCAGATCGCAGGTCGAAGTCAGCAGTTCCTGCACACCCTTGACGCCTGCAACCCGGTCGCGTCCGTCGCGATAGGCCTGTGCGATGCCGTCGGTCAGCATGGTCTGCGCACCAACCGGTTCAAGTGCTGCCTTTGCTGCTTGAATGAAAGCGTCAGCCTCGGGGCCGTCAATGATCACCGAAATGCCTGGATTGGTGCAGAACTGGCCCGCACCCATGGTCAGTGATCCAGCCCACCCCTTGCCGATGGCCTCGCCGCGCGCCTTGACTGCCTCGGGCAGCAGGAACATCGGGTTGACAGAACCCAGCTCGCCGAAGAACGGAATTGGTTCCGGGCGCTGGGCGCAAAGATCGAACAACGCGCGACCGCCACCGAGCGAGCCGGTAAAGCCGACCGCCTTGATAAGCGGGTGCTGCACAAGGCTCTGGCCGACATCGCGCTTGCCGCCCTGGATAAGCGAGAAAATGCCCGGATGCATGTCCAGCTTCTTGATCGCAGCATCAATTGCCTGGGCCACGATCTCGCCAGTGCCTGGATGGGCCGAATGGCCCTTGACCACAACCGGGCAACCTGCGGCCAGCGCAGCGGCTGTGTCGCCACCTGCCGTCGAAAAAGCGAGCGGGAAATTCGATGCGCCAAAAACGGCCACCGGGCCGATTGGACGCTGGATCATGCGCAGGTCCGGGCGTGGCAGGGGCGCGCGATCGGGCAGTGCTTCATCGTGGCGGCGATCAAGATAATCACCTTTCTCGATGTGGCTTGCGAACAGGCGCAACTGGCCGGTGGTGCGGCCACGCTCGCCCTGTAAACGGGCTTCCGGCAGGCCGGTTTCCGATGTGCCGATGGCGGTGATTTCTTCGCCACGCGCCTCGATCTCATCGGCGATTGCATTGAGCAGGGCAGCGCGTTCGGCACGGCTCGAATAGCCAAAGCTCCAGAATGCGTCTTCCGCGGCCTGCACTGCGGCATCTACATGAGCAGGGGTGCCGACAGAAAAGTCATGGGCAGCGCCATGGGCCGGTTCACTTGTGAAAGTCGCGTCCCCCGCAACCCAGTTTCCGGCAATCAGATGTTTTCCAGTCAGCATGTCATTCTCCAGTCAGATAAGATTTCGAGCGGCGAGGTTCCGCATAAAAGAGGCGACGCCGAATGTCCATTCCGGACACTCTGTTGAAAGCCGCACGGTGTTTGTGAGACTGCCAAGACCGGGTGACGCAATCGTGACGACATCGCCGATCTTGTGAGTAAATCCTTCGCCCGGCGTATCCCGGTCCTGGGTTGGTGCGAACAGCGTGCCAAGAAACAGCACAAGTCCGTCAGGATACTGATGATGGCGGCCAAGCGTTTGGGAAACCAGGTCCGCTGGGTCGCGGCTGATCTCCTTCATTGAGGAATGTCCCTTGAGCACATAGCCGTCTTTGCCGGCAACCGTCAAATCAAGTTCCGCCTGGCGGACGTCATCAAGCGTAAAGCCTTCATCGAAGAGACGGATCATCGGTCCTATCGAGCAACTTGCGTTGTTATCCTTGGCCTTGCCAAGCAGCAGCGCCGAACGGCCCTCGACATCACGCAGATTAACGTCATTGCCCAGTGATGCCCCGACAATCCGGCCCTTTGAAGATACCGCGAGAACGATCTCAGGCTCCGGGTTGTTCCACTTCGAAATCGGATGCAGGCCAACCTCGGCTCCGGGGCCGACCGATGACAGCACCTGCGCCTTGGAAAAAACTTCGGCATCCGGGCCGATACCGACTTCCAGGTACTGGCTCCAGAGCCCCTCGGCTATCAGCGCCGCCTTGACTTTCGCCGCTTCCGGCGACCCTGCCTTGATGTTGCGCAGCGAACCGCCGATGACTTCACCTACACGGGCACGGATATCCAGCGCCTTCTTCGGATCACCGGCAGCCTGTTCCTCGATCACCCGCTCAACCATGGATGATGCGAAGGTGACGCCGCAGGCCTTGACAGCCTGCAGATCGCAGGGCGCAAGGAAATGCGGCTTATCCATATTGCCTGTGTTGCCGGCAATGTCCGCAAGCAAGCCTACGGGAGTTGCAGGCGCATCACGCACATAGCCGGCCGGATCGTTCATCTCGCAAATATCACGCACGGTCGGCGCTTGTTTGGATGTGATGTCAGCGACCAAGCCGTCGCGTATCGTTACAACGGACGGCCCACCCGCCTCCGGCGACCAGATGCGGCCGATAAAAACACCATCGGCAGGCAGGTTGAAGTCAGTCATCGTCAATATCCCCCAGAAGCAAAAATCGGGATCATGTTTCGGGCAGTTTGACCCGGTCCGCAACCCCGCGGACAAGAAAATAGCGCCAGAAAGATCCCGGCGCCACTGATGTCATTCTGCTTAGCGCCGCAGCTCTGGCAGCCGGGAGCTTTCGGTTTGTGTCAGGCCTTGCCAACCACCTGGCGTTGCTGACCCAGACCTTCAATACCAAGCTCCATAACCTCGCCACCCTTGAGGTAGCGCGGCGGCTTGTGGCCCATGCCGACGCCGGGAGGCGTGCCGGTTGAAATCACGTCGCCGGGCTGCAGGCTCATGAACTGGCTGACATAGCTGACGAGATGCTGCACGCCGAAGACCATAGTGCTGGTTGTCCCGTCCTGGCAGCGATGGCCATCGACTTCAAGCCACATCTTGAGGTCCTGCGGATCGGCGACCTCGTCGCGGGTGACCAGCCAGGGGCCGATCGGGCCGAAGGTGTCGCACCCCTTGCCCTTGTCCCAGGTACCGCTGCGTTCGATCTGAAATTCGCGTTCCGAAACATCATTGATGATGCAATAGCCCGCGACATGATCGAGTGCATCGGCCTCATCGATATAGACACCACCCTTGCCGATCACGACTCCGAGCTCGACTTCCCAATCGGTCTTGACCGACTTGCGCGGGATCAGGACCGTATCATTCGGACCGCAGATGGCGCTGGTGGCCTTCATGAAGATGACCGGCTCCTTGGGCACATCCAGACCGCTTTCGGCTGCATGGTCGGAATAGTTGAGACCGATGCAGATGAACTTGCCAACCTGACCGACGCACGGTCCGATGCGGTCTACCGCAAGTTCCGGCAATGTTGCCGGGTCGATCGCGGCGATCTTTGCCAGGGTTTCGGGCAGCAACGCATCACCGGCGATATCGCCGACTACCGACGACAGGTCGCGGGGTTTGCCCTCGGCATCGAGAATGGCAGGCTTTTCCTGTCCAGAGGCGCCAACGCGAAGCAGTTTCATGAGGTCTTTTCCTTGTTTGTGAACTTTATGTCTGAATTGGCCGGTCAGGCCGCTGCCGTCTTCGACGGCGTGAAGATGTGCTGCTCTATTGATAGCGGTTTCATCTCGATTGAGAAACCCGGCACTTGAGGCGGTATGTAAGCCGCATTGCGGATGATGCAGGGATCGACGAAATGCTCGTGCAGATGATCGACATACTCGATCACACGCCCGTCCATCGTGCCGGAAACGGCTACGAAGTCTATCATCGAGAGATGCTGGACATACTCGCACAGGCCCACGCCGCCGGCATGCGGCCAGACCGGAAGCCCGTATTTGGCCGCCATCAGCAAAACGGCGAGCACCTCGTTCAGTCCTCCCATACGGCAGGCATCTATCTGCACCACGTCGATGGCGCCGCCGGCAATCATCTGCTTGAAGACAATGCGATTCTGGCACATTTCTCCGGTCGCAACCTTGACCGGCGAGATCGCCTCGCGAATGCGCTTGTGGCCGGCGATGTCATCCGGGCTGGTCGGTTCCTCGATAAAATAGGGCTTGGCAAATGCCAGTTCCTTGATCCAGTCGATGGCCTCGCCGACTTCCCAGACCTGGTTGGCGTCAATCATCAAAGTACGGTCGGGCCCAAGCTCCTCGCGGGCAATCCGCAGGCGGCGGATATCGTCCTCCAGATCCCGGCCAACCTTGAGCTTGACGTGAGAGTAGCCGGCATCAACCGCCTCCCGGCAGAGCCGGCGCAGCTTGTCGTCGGGATAGCCGAGCCATCCCGCCGAGGTGGTGTAACAGGGATACCCGGACCGCTCGAGCCGGGCGACCCTCTCGGCCTTGCCGGGCTCGGTGCGCCTGAGCATGTCGAGCGCTTCATCGCGGGTGATCGCATCTGTGAGATAGCGGAAATCGACAATATCGACGATCTCCTCCGGGCTCATATCCGCAACCAGCCGCCAGACTGGTTTGCCGGCCTGCTTGGCCAGCAGATCCCAGACCGCATTGACCACCGCTCCGGTGGCAAGATGAATGGCGCCCTTGTCCGGCCCAATCCAGCGCAACTGGCTGTCGGACGTCACGTGCCGCCAGAACCGGCCCGGATTCTCGCGAACCCATCCGAGATCCAGGCCGACGATCAGATGGCGCATGGCTTGAATGGCGGCGCAGCAGATATCGTTGCCGCGGCCGATGGTGAAAGTCAGACCGTGACCTTCCAGCCCTTCGCCATCGGTGTGCAAAACGACATAGGCCGCCGAATAATCCGGGTCGGGGTTCATGGCATCGGAGCCATCAAGGCTCTGCGATGTCGGGAACCGGAGATCGTGGGTCGTCAGACCGGTGATTTTCGTCACGGTGCTTGGTCCTGCTTTTTGGGTCAGATGGTCCAGCCACCGTCGATGGCGTAGGCCTGACCCGATGTGTAGGTCGCATTGGCGAGATAGACCGCAAGGTCTGCGATCTCTTCAGGCGTTCCGAGACGGCCCATCGGCTGGCGCGCGATGAAGGCGGCGCGAGCGGTGTCGTAATCGCCCTGGGCGCGCATGCGCTCCTGCAGCGACGGACTTTCGACCGTGCCGGGGCAAATGGCGTTGCAGCGGATACCCTGGGCGACATAGTCGGCGGCGACCGACTTGGTCAGGCCGATCACTGCGGCTTTGCTGGTGGAATAGGCAAAGCGGTTTGGCACGCCCTTGATCGAACTTGCCACCGACGACATGTTGATGATCGCCCCGCCGCCGCGCTCGATCATCGCAGGCAGCATGGCGCGGATTGTGCGGATCATCGAGCGGACATTGAGATCCATGGCGAATTCGAAATCCTCGTCCGTCATGTTGAGTATCGAGCCGTCATGGACAAAGCCGGCGCCGTTGAAGAGCACGTCGATCGGGCCAATGGCTGCGACCACTGCCGTTACGTCGTCAGTGCTGAGCACATCAAGCCTGTGGGTCTCGATGCCGGGCTTGCCGTTAAGTTCCGCCAAAGTGGTTTCGTTGATGTCGGTGGCGATCACGCGGGCGCCGGCGGCGGCGAATGCAAGCGCCGTTGCGCGTCCGATGCCCTGTCCGGCGGCTGTCACCAGCACCGTTTTGTCCTTGACCCAGTCTGCCATGTTGTCTCCCTAGGTTGCCGCTCAGGCGGGTTTGCGTTCAACGATATAGATGTGGTCGGCGACCAGTACCACGTCGTTCTTCTGATTGATGACTTCCGTGCGTTCAACCACCCGTCCCATCGTGCTACGTTTGGGGTCATCTTCCTTGGAAAGGATGGTGGTACGGGTGTGAATGGTGTCGCCGATAAACACCGGCCTGACGAAACGCATCCGGTCATAGCCATAGGAGAACGCCACCGGGTTGATGATGCTCGCAGTCAGTCCGACGCCGATTGAAAACACCATTGTGCCGTGGGCGATGCGCTGACCAAAGGCTTGCGTCTTCATGAACTCGGCGTCCATGTGGTGCGGGAAAAAATCTCCGGTGTGGCCAGCATGCACGACAAAATCGGTCTCGGTGATGGTGCGGCCATAGGTGGTACGGCTGCTGCCGATCTCATAGTCCTCGAAATAGGTGGTCTGCTCCATACTCAGGGTCTCTCTTGCAACGGGGTGGCGGGGGATGCCGAGGACTGGTAGGCCGCCTCGACCAGCGCCATGGTGTTCCAGGCATCCTCCACGGAACTCACCAGTTCTTCATCTTCGCCAGCGGAATAGCGTTGCAGATTGGCCATGCGGCCAACAAAGGCATCGGGGAACCAGGAGCCCTTGAGCGGCACCGCGATCCATTCATCGCCGCCCTTGGGCCGGACTTCGAGTATGTCAGGCTCACCGCGCGGATAATCGAGATTGACGCCAAGCTGCAGGTAGGCGGCGCCCTCGGTGCCGCAGATGCGAAATTCGCAGGCCTGATGCTTGCGGCCGAAGTCATGATCATGATTGACCGACAGCGCACAGCGGATTGTGTCACCGTAATCGAGAATGGCGCTGGTGCGGGTCTGGGCGACGTCGTGGCCCGGATGACCAATGGTTTTGGCGTGGACGCCCCGGGGATCGCCAAGCAATTGGCGGATCAGGTCAAGATAGTGGATCGAATGCATGGCAATCTCGATGCGCGGCAATCCCTTGAGGAACGGCCACAGCTGCCATGGCGTCGCCAATGCCAGCCATGCGTCGAAATCAACGACCTCGCCGAGCCAGCCTTTGGCGATTGCATCTTTCAGCGCCAGCATCATCGGCGCGAAGCGCAGCTGGAAATTGACCGCCGCCTTGAGGTTCTTTTCCCGGCAGATTTTCAGAATCTCGGTCGCGGCCTCAAGGTCGCTGCCCATCGGCTTCTGGATCAGCACCGCAGCACCATCCGGCAAAAGACGCAAGACGGCGGCATGGGTGTTAGGCGGCGTTGCGAGATCGAAAACCGCGTCTGGAACAGCTGCAGCCTCCTCCGCCGAGGCATAGGCGGTCACGCCCCATTCAGCGGCCAGTTTTTCGGCCTTTTCCCGGTCGGGATCGAAGAGACCGGCGATCGGGAACTTGGCCTTGCGATACGCCGGAAAATGCGCGTCGCTGACGATCGAACCGGCTCCGAAAGTCACGATGGGTCTGGGATTTGAAGGTGCCGGCCAGGATTGCCGCAGGCTGGTGGGGTCGAAGATCATGGATGGCATCCCTGTCCTGGTCTGCAATTCAGTTGCCCCCTCACCAACTTCGGCCAAGGGCTCGCCTGGCTCGCCCGGCCTTCGTATCCTCTCCCACGAGGGGAGAGGTCGTCCGAATGACAATCCCGCGGCTCTGCCTCTCCCCTCGTGGGAGAGGATAGCAAGCCCGCAGGCGACGCAGTCGAATGCCTGGGCGCGCTTGGTGAGGGGGCAAGCACTCCCACCCGAAAATCCTCAATCATGATGGAAGACCTCCTCCATCATTGCCCACCACTCGCCGTCCTTGCGTGTCTCGAGCGGCTCCTGACAGGGCATGCAGATATCCCACCATTCCTGCGTCTTCGGGTCGGCAGCCATTTTTGCCGCGTCAGCCTCGAAATCCGCACCGTGATATTCCCAATAGCCAAACAGCAGGTTTTCCGGTTCCTTGAGAAAGATCGAATAGTTGCGGATGTTGCACTTCGAAATCATGTCGAGGATCTCCGGCCAGACGGCCGTGTGCAGGCGCTTGTATTCAACGATCTTTTCCGGCTTCAAACCGACGACCATTCCCATTCTCTGCATGGCTCAATCCTCGCTTTGCGTGATCTCGGTCGTGAATTCCTCAATGCTTCTTGCACGCACCGCATCCCAGTCCCAATCGATGCCGATACCCGGTTGCGACGGTGCGTAAGCGTGGCCATTTTCGATCCGCATGCGGCTTGCCGTCAACTCATCGAGCTGCGGGATATATTCGACATATTTGCCGTTCGGCACCGCGCAGGTCAGGCTGACATGCAGTTCCATCAGAAAGTGCGGGCAGACGGGAATATCGAAAGCTTCGGCAGCGTGCGCCACCTTGAGCCAGGGGGTGATGCCACCGATACGGCCGACGTCAACCTGGACAATCGAGCAGCCACCCTTCTGCATATATTCGCGGAAATGCCGGATCGAGTACATCGATTCCCCGACTGCTATCGGCGTCGAGGTTGAACGGGACAGGCGCACATGACCATCGATATCGTCGGCCGGGAGCGGCTCCTCGATCCAGGCCAGATCCAGTTCACGCAATCTGTCGGCGCGACGAATGGCTTCATCGACGGTAAATCCCTGATTGCAATCGGTCATGATCTCGTAGCCATCGCCGACAGCGGCCCGTACCGCTGCGAGCCGGGCGTGATCCTCCGATCCGTGCGGGCGGCCGATCTTGACCTTGGAGCCAAGGAAGCCCTTCGATTTGGCCTCGACGGCATCATCGACCAGGGCTTGGGTCTCGATGTGCAGCCAGCCACCTTCGGTGGTGTAGAGCGGGCATTTTTCCTTGGCGCCGCCAGCCAGTTTCCACAGCGGCAGCGCCTGCTTGCGGGCACGCAGGTCCCACAGCGCCGTGTCGATGGCGGCAAGCGCGATAGAGGTGATCGCGCCGATGGTTGTCGCGTGGGTGGCGAATTCGAGCTCATGCCAGATCGCCTCGATCCTGTCGGCATCACGGCCGATCAGCCGCGGTGCCAGATGGTCGGCCAGAAGCCGCATGACCGACGAGCCGCCGGTGCCGATCGTGTAGCTGTAGCCGGTTCCGGTAGCGCCGTCGGAATCGGTAATGGTGACGATCGGGGTTTCCTGGCTGACGAAGCTCTGAATCGCGTCCGTGCGTTTGACCTTGGGGACCAGGTCAACCATGCGCAGTTCGACTTTTTCGATGCGCGCCACGGCTCTACCCCCTCAGACTTTGTTCCGTCGCCGCGTCAAACAAATGCGACTGGCTCAGGTCGAAGCTCAGGCTGATCCGGTCTCCCATTCGCAGCGTCTTGGGATTGAGCATCCGCGAAATCCAGTCTTCGCCGGCGAACTCGGCAAACACCAGTGTCTCGTTGCCAAGCGGTTCGGTCAGGGATACCGGCACCTCGACGGAATGGACTTCGGCTGCTTCACCGGAGTGAAGACCATGGCCGGTGGGGTAGAGATCATCCGGACGCAGACCGAAGACCACTTTCTGCCCGGCACTGACCCGGTCGCGGAACTGGCCGGGGAGTGGCAGGGTGTCGCCATTGGCAAATCTGAGCTTGCCGTCATCGACGGTCGCGTCACGCAAATTCATGGTCGGCGAGCCGATGAAGCCCGCAACAAACCGCGTCGCCGGCCTGCGGAACACCTCTTCGGGCGGACCGACCTGCTCGATATGACCGTCGCGCATGATGACGATCCGGTCGGCCAGGGTCATCGCCTCAACCTGGTCATGGGTCACATAGATTACTGTCGACTGGACCTTGGCATGCAGCTTCTTGATCTCGGTGCGCATCTGCATGCGCAGCTTGGCGTCGAGGTTGGACAGCGGCTCATCGAACAGGAACACGTCCGGATGACGGACAATGGCGCGGCCCATGGCGACGCGCTGGCGCTGACCGCCCGAGAGTTGCGACGGGCGGCGTTCAAGCAGGTCTTCGAGCCCCAGCGTTTTTGCGGCATCGGCAACCGCACTGGCTATGTCTGCTTGCGACCGGCCGGCGATTTTCAGCGAGAAGCCCATGTTCTCCGCCACAGTCATGTGCGGGTACAGCGCATAGGACTGGAACACCATGGAGATGTTGCGCTGGCGCGGCGGCAGGTTGTTGACCTCACGGTCGCCGATATGAATGTGGCCCCCGCTGATGGCCTCAAGCCCCGCGATCATGCGCAGCGTGGTCGACTTGCCGCATCCGGAGGGGCCGACAAGGGCCACGAACTCGCGGTCTTCAACATCGAGATTGATCGAGTGAACGACTTCGAGGCTGCCGTATTTCTTGACCAGGTTTTTAAGCGAAACGGTAGCCATGACTAACCCTTGACAGCGCCGGACGTCAGGCCGGACACGAGGTGTTTCTGTATGATGAAGGTGAGAGTGAGCGCCGGAATGATCATCACCACGGCAAGCGCGCACATGCCGCGCCAGTCGATGGTGAATTCAGACGTGTAATCGAGCAGTCCGACCGGCAAGGTCTTGGAATTGGTCGAGCGGGTCAGCTGCGAGGCCAGCGCGAACTCGTTCCAGGAGATCAGGAAAGCGAAGATACCGGCCGAAGCGATGCCGGAGCGGGCCAGCGGAAACTCCACCTGCCAGAACGCCTGCCAGCGGGTGCAGCCATCGATCTGCGCAGCCTCGGCGAGATCGCGCGGCACCTGGCGGAAGAAGCCGTCGATCAGCCAGACCGTGAACGGCACATTCAGCGCAACATAGGCGATGATCAGCCCGAAATGGGTGTCGATAATCCCGAGCCGGGCGAAGACAAAGAACAGCGGCAGCGAGAGCGCGATGCCGGGCACCGTGCGCGTCAGCATGAAGCCAAGAAAGATCGCCGTCTTGCCGCGGAACTGATAGCGGGCAAAGGCGTAGCCGCCGGCCAGGCCAATCGCCAGCGCGATAATGGTGGACGTGACCGAAATGATGATCGAGTTGCGGAAATAATCCAGCACGGGAATTCCGCCCTGCCCGACACCGGAAAACATGGCGACATAGGCATCAAGCGACAGGCTCTGCGGGATCCAGACCGGCGGCTTGGCCATGATCTCGACAGTTGGCCGAAGCGATGACAGGACGATCCAGAATCCCGGAAGACAGATGATCGCCATGGCAACGAACAGCCCGATCAGATGTCCGGCCTTGAGCAGCAGCTGCTTGACGCGGTTTGCCTGATTCTCGTTCATGATCACCACTCCGCGCCGATTTGCTGGCGGGCTTTTGCAAGCTGCCGGAAGAACAGAACCGTAAACAGGATCGACAGGAAGATGGCGACATAGGCCATCGCATTGGCAAGCCCCATGCGCGCATCGGAATAGGCGGTGCGTGAGATCAGGGTCCAGAGGATCTCGGTGCGCTTGGCCGGACCGCCGTCGGTCATGATCTTGACGATGTCATAGGCGCGGGCAATGTCGAGCGAGCGGATGGTCATGGCGATATAGGCAAACGGCATGATGAAGGGCCAGGTGACATAGCGGAAGCTTTGCATCGGCGTGCAACCGTCGACCTTGGCTGCCTCCAGAGGTTCCTTCGGCATGGCCATCAGCCCGGCCAGGATAAAGATCGCAAACACCGAGGTCGACGACCAGATCTCGGCGATCGAGATCGATATGAAGGCAAGCTTGCCGTCGATCAGCCAGGGTATCGCCTGATCTGTCAGTCCCAGTGACTGCAGCGCATTGTTGACCAGTCCGATGTTGTCGTTGAACATGAACTTGAACTGGAAGCCGACAAGGATCGGTGAAAACATCATCGGAAACATCATGATGGTGCGCAGCAGACGCTGGCCGCGCGTGGCTTTTTCAACCAGCAGCGCCAAGAACAGCCCGAGCACCATTTCCAGATTGAGCGCCACGGTAAGCAGCAGGACGGTGCGGCCGAAGGCTACCCAGAACTCGCGGTCAGCAAACAGCCGCTGATAATTGCGGAAGCCGATGAAATTGTAGATCGTGTCAGGCCGGGTCAGCCGGAATGGCGTGAAACTCGAATAGAGCGACAGCAACAAAGGCACGACGACAACTGCCGCCAGCACAATGAAGGCCGGCATGAGCAGCAATATATGCGGTGCAGGCTTCCAGCCTCTCATCGTGTCCTCATATCAAAACGGGCGTTGGGGTCGGTTATACCGCACCCGCAGCGCGGATGCTTTGCATCAGGTCGGAAAAAGGGCGCGGACCTGTCCCGCGCCCTCTCCGGGAGGAGGCTGTTACAGCTCTCCGGCGTCCTCGAGGATGGCCGTGGCCTTGGCCGCAGCATCGTCAAGCGCCTGTTGCGAGGTCTTGTCGCCCAGGATGGCGGCCTGCAGTTCAGGATAGACCGCGTTGGAAATCTCGATCCAGGATGGCGACTGGGGAACCGGATAGGCGCCCTTGGCAGCTTCCTGGAAGGCTTCGAGCACTTCCTTGCGATACGGATCATCCTTGGCCTGATCGATCACCCAGGTCCACACCGCGTCACGGGTTGGCAGCGGGCCTGCGCCGGCTTCCAGCTTCTGGTTTTCCTCATTGGTGAGGAACCAGACCAGAGACGCCGCAGCTTCCTTGTTGGCGCAGCTTTCGGTTACCGAGAAACCGTGATGGCCCGACCAGCCGGTGCGCGCACCGGACGAACCCTTGGGCGGGGCCACGACGCCGACATTTCCTGCAACTTTCGATGAGGCGGGATCATTGAAGAACCCGGCCCAGCCCGGCCAGTCAAGATTGAGCGCAACGGTGCCCGAGGCAAAGCCCTGGCCGAGATCGTCCCAGAGATAGTTGGTGGTTCCCGCCGGAACCGCCTTGGCCTTGTAGAGATCGACGAACCAGTTCAGAGCCCGCACACCGGCCTCGGAATTGAAAGCCGGATTGCCATCGGCATCAATGTATTCGCCGCCTTCAGCACGCAGCATTTCATAGAAGCGGCCGTTGATGGCTTCTTCCTTGCCTGCATATTGCGTGCCGTAGAAATCCGGCGGATTGGCGAAGAATTCCGCCTGGTCGGTCACCTGTTCCCAGGTGTCGGGCGGGGTCAGGTCATAGCCGTATTTTTCCTTGAACCTGGCCTTGTTGTCCTCGTCCGCATAGAGGCTCTTCTGGTAGTACATCGCCGAGACGTCGAACTGGGCGCGCGGCAGCATGACGAGCTTGCCGTCAAGCGTGGACGCACCGATGTTGGCATCGACGAAGGCTTCGATTTCCGCAGCCGGAAGAAGTGCATTCAGATCGGTGTAGATGCCGGGATACTGCGGCGCGAAGGACGAGTGGTTCGACCCCACGCACCAGCTGATCGCGCCAACCGCAATGTCGGATTTGATTTCCTTGTCGAGCTCGAAATGATTCTTTTTCGAGATGACGTTGACGGTGGCGCCAGTCGCCGCTTCCCATTCGCCGATGCGCGAATAGAGGTTCTCATATTGCTGACCGCCGATGAGTTTTGCATCAATGGTCACACCTTCGAACTTGCCTGGCAATTCCTGGGCAAATGCGGATCCGCCGACCATCAATAGGACAACACCGGCCGATACGCCGGTCAATAGCTTGTTCATGAGCCTCCTCCCGAGACGTTTAAACTTTTGGGGCTCCCCCCTCGAACCCTCACAGATGAGAGGTTCATTCATATACAAACATCATCTTCACCAGCGGTCAAGAGACTGTTTGATTGTTATTTGAACGGATTATGCGTATATGAATTTTGAAATTCACGGAGAAACACATGGAAACCGAAGATGACCGCTACAGGGCACCGGCGCTCGACAAGGGGCTCGACATTCTCGAGCTGCTTGCCGAAATCGATGGCGGGCTGACGCAAGCGGAAATCGCCAAGCGGCTGGGCCGCAGCCCGAATGAATTCTACCGGATGCTGGATCGCCTGGTGCGGCGCGGATACGTGACGCGGCTGGACGGCGACCGCTATTCGCTGACACTGAAGCTGTTCGGCCTGGCGCAATTGCATGTTCCGGTTCGCCGCCTGGTTTCCTATGCGACACCGTTCATGCGCGAACTTGCCGAGGAAACCCGGCAGGCCAATCAGCTCGCCGTCTTCGACCGGGGATCGGTCGTGGTTGTGGCGCAGCAGGAAGCGCCCGGCTACTGGGGTATTTCCATCCGGGTCGGATCACATATCAGTCTCTATGACACCGGGTCAGGCCATGTGCTGCTGGCCTTCCGCTCCCAGGAAGAGCGGCTGATGATGATCAACGAATATTCGGCCAGCGGCGAAGAGACGACCATGGAGACCGAGTTCTTCGAACGTCTCGACCAGATTCGGGAACGGGGCTACGAGATCATGCCGAGCGCCCAGACCGCCGGTGTGTTCAACCTCTCCGCTCCCGTGCTGGGACCGGATGGCCGCGCTCTTGCCGCGCTGACG
Source organism: Hoeflea sp. (assembly GCA_048261205.1). Classification (GTDB taxonomy): domain Bacteria; phylum Pseudomonadota; class Alphaproteobacteria; order Rhizobiales; family Rhizobiaceae; genus Hoeflea. The sequence goes on along the minus strand of JBLXGF010000003.1, from coordinate 198,762 downwards.
GTGCCCTATATCAACCTCGTCAACGCGGCCCAGGCACCCGATATGGCCGAAACGCAGAGGATGCTGACCAGGACGTCGCGCCAGCTGTCAAAGCTTGCCGGCGCAGAATTCGAAATACCGAGCTGAATTCTTATTTGAATAATCTATTTCCCTGTGGAATCATTCAGCCTGCACCTGGTGCAGGGAAAGCCAACACGCCTTGAGGAGGAAACAACATGATCATCGATACCCATTTGCATGTTGTTGACCCATGGGCGCTGGACTACCCCTGGCTTGCCGGCGTCCCGGCGCTCAATCAGGCCTGGCCCTATGCGGCCTATGAGCTGGAAGCCCGCCGTTCGGGGATTTCGCAAACATTGCATATGGAAGTCGATGTTGCAGCGGAACGGATCGAAGACGAGAGCCACTATGTCAGAACGCTGGCTGACCGGCCCGGCAGCCTGATTTGTGGTGCCATTGCCTCCTGCCGGCCGGAGGATAAGGGTTTCGCGGCCTATCTTGAGCGTCAGTCGCAAGATCGCTTCATCAAAGGATTTCGACGGGTTCTGCATGTCATGCCGGACGAGCTGCCCACGCAGCCATTGTTTCGGGAAAATATCGCGCGCCTGTCCGGTTCCGGCCTGACGTTCGACCTCTGCGTCCTGCCGCGGCAATTGCCCCATGCAATGGCGCTGGCCGATCTGGCGCCTGACGTCACCTTCATTCTCGATCATTGCGGCGTACCCGACATCAAGGGCGATGAACGGCAGCCCTGGCAGGACAGCATCACCGAACTCGCCAGGCGTCCCAATGTGGTTGCCAAGATTTCGGGTGTGGTTGCTTACGCCGATCCGGAAAGCTGGATCGCCGAGACGTTGCGGCCCTGGGTCGAGCACACGGTTCAAAGCTTCGGCTGGGACCGGGTGGTCTGGGGCAGCGACTGGCCGGTCTGCACGCTGGGCGGCGGGCTTCTTGCCTGGGTTGCGGCCACTCACGCCCTACTGGAGGGCGCCAGCGCTGACGAGAAGACCAAACTGCTTTCCGGCAACGCCAAGCGCATCTGGAACCTTTGAAGCGCCGGCCTAAACCTTGAACTCGGCCCTGATGGCGGCAGTATGCTCTCCAACGCGCGGTGCCGCCCGGGTTGTTGTCGGCCGCTTGCCATTGACGCGGATCGGGGAGCGGGTCGTCATGATCGACACGTCGTCGTCGCGCTCAACCCGCTGCAGCATATCGAGCACTTCGAAGCCTTCACTTGCCATCAGCTCGTCCCAGTCGAGAACCCGCGAACACCAGATGTCCGCCGGTTCCAGGATCGCCAGCCATTCCTCCACGGTGCCCGTCTTGATCCTGTCGGCGATCAGGCGCTTGATCGCGTCACGGGAACTGAACCATGATTTGGGATCCTCGCTGTAAGGTGCCAGCTCTTCAATCTGCAAAAGCTGTTGCAGCCGCGGGATCGGCGTCATGGCGATGGCGAGAAAGCCGTCACTCGCTTCATAGACACCATAGGGGGCGGACAGATAGGCGTGGGCGCTGCGGAAGCCCGAGCGTTTGGGCATCCGCTTGCCATCATTGAGATAGGTGGTGAGAACCTCGAACTGGAAGTCGACCAGCACTTCAAGCAAACTGGTCTCGACATGACTGCCGCGCCCTGAAATGCCGCGCTTGACCAGCGCGGCCAGAATGCCCTGCGCGGTGGCGGCACCGGCCAGCATATCGCCGACCGCCAATCCCATGGGCACCGGGCCGTCGCCGTCATTGCCACTGAGCCACATCACGCCCGAGCGCGCCTGGGCGAGAAGATCCTGCCCCGGCCGCTTGACCCAGGGTCCTTCCTCGCCGTAACCGCTGATCGATGCATAGACCAGTTTCGGGTTGATGGCGCGCACAGTCTCGTAATCCAGGCCAAGGCGTTCAATCACGCCGGGGCGGAAGTTCTGCACCAGCACATCAACCTTGCCAAGTAGGCTGCGCAACACCGCAAGATCCGCCTCATTCTTGAGATCGATGGCGAGGCTCTCCTTGCCGCGATTGATGGCATGAAAGATGGTTGAATCTCCGCCGATCTCGGTATCGCTGAGATAGAGGGTGCGCGACAGATCCCCTGCTCCCGGCCGCTCTATCTTGATCACACGGGCGCCAAGATCCTGAAGCCGCAAGGTCGCATAGGGCCCGGACAGAAACTGGCTCATATCGAGTATGACAAGGCCGGCGAGTGGCAAGTCTGTATCTGTTGTCATGATGTCTTTTCGGTCCTGCCGGCAAACTCGGCCGGATTTTTGTATTTCACGGTCTGGAGATGCTCGCAGTAGAGAACGAGCTCGCCTTCGCCCTTGAACACTTCATAGCTGGCGCGGATCAGCCCCATGTCCTCATAGCGTGGTTTCTTGTCGAGATTTGTGCGCACCGTGTAGATGGTCTCGCCGATGAAGACGGGCTTGATGAAACGCAACTTGTCATAGCCATAGGAAAATGCGTTGACGCAATTGGTCGCCACCAATCCGAGGCCCGCGGAAAACACGAAGGCACCAGCAACCAGCCGGCGGCCGAACATGCCTTCGCTTTCGGCAAACATCTGATCCTGCACATAGGGGTGGATGTCGACCACGAGGGTGTTGAACATGTGGCTTTCCCCCTCGGCAATGGTCCGGCGCAGCGACCGGATCCGGTGCCCCGGCTGCCAGTCCTCATAAAACCAGTTCTCGGCATTCCAGACCGGCAGCTCCGCATGCTCTTGAGGCATGTTGCGCGGACGCGTGCTCGCGATTCCCACCGTGGGCTCGAACGAAGATCCCATAATCCCTCCCAGAATTCCTATTTGAATAATATATTCACATATGGATTATAGTGGCAAGAGGCAGAACCTTGTCCGCGGCTTTTGCTGATCTGATTGAGCTGCATCCGCGTAAAGCGTTCACATACGAAACCAGTCATCATGAGATGTTCGGAAAAAACTGCATAACGGGATTATTTGAACGGGATACCGGCCAAACCGGCGTGAATTTGTTCCCGGGTGCAGGGTTGTTAACTCCAGCGAAATATGATGACTGACATAAAATGTACTCAGTCAGCCTGGACCCAATCGATGATCAAAGCCCTCCGTTTTTCCGTTGCACCCCTTGTAGCCGCCAGCCTCGCTGCTTTCATTCCGCAGGCCAGTGCGCAGGATGCAAGCGGTCCGGGGATCTCGGTTGAGCTGGGCGTCGCCGGCAAGGTGACGCCGCGCTATTTCGGCGCCAGCAAGCTGGTTCTGTCGCCCGCCCCCCTGATTCGGCTCAAGCGCCTGGAGCTTCCCAACGGCTTCACCATCGGTGGCGGCTCGGATGAAGGCTTCTCTCTCAGCCCGTCGATTGACGTGATTGGCAAGCGCTCGGTTTCGGATTCCCCTGAACTAACAGGTCTCAACACCATTAAAACCGCCGTCGAACTCGGAGTTGCGGCGAAATATCAGATGGGCAATTTCCGGGTCATGGGTGCCGTGCGGCAGGGTTTTGGTGGCCACAAGGGCATTCGCGCCGAGCTTGGTGCGGACATCATCATCAAGCCGGACGACCAGTTGACCTTTTATGGCGGCCCGCGCCTGAACTTCGGCAGCAGCAAGTTCACCAACACCTATTTCGGGGTCACCGCCGCGGAAGCATCCGCACTTTATCCGGCAACAACAACTTCCGGTGGGCTTTACAGCGCCGGCCTGGGAGCCGGAATGCGCTTTCAGGTCGACACAAACTGGGCTATCGAGGCCGAAGCCGGCTGGTCACGGCTTACCGGTGACGCTGCCAAATCCCCGATCACTGCGCAGGGGTCGAAGAACCAGTACAGCGCCTCGTTCGGCATCGTTCGCCGCTTCGATATCGGTTCTTAAGCCCCGGCCTCAACCGCTCGGCGGAGCAAAGATTTTTCAATCACCATCCATGCAACAGCCGATGACGGTGTGGCGTTCCCGCTTTACAATGTAGCGCCGCCGCCATCTTCGATAGATGCGGGTTCCGCTGCCAGATCCTCAAGCACCTGGTCGAGAAGCTTGAGATCGTCGCCGATGTCGCTGTCGGTGACCATTGCGCTTTCCGTGGCTGCCCGCATCTCCTGACGAGTACCTTCGCGCATGTACTGAAGCTGGGAAATCTTTTCAGATGTGGTGAGATCTGCATCGTCGAGAATAGTCTGTATATCGTTTTTCACATTCTGATGGGCCATCGTCTTCATCCTTTTCTCGTTTACAGGACTGATATCCGGCCGAAGCCGCTTGTCTTGGTCAATGCTGCCGCCGGTGTTTGGTTCCACCTTTCTTCGCCTTTAATGGCCCGCGCGCCAAACGCCTTGGCGAAGCTGGTGACAGCGGGTAATGAACAGGCATGACAGCTCCAGACCCCGAAACTCCCCCCATTCACCTGCTTGTTGACGCCGACGCCTGCCCGGTGCGCGAGGAAGCGGTCAAGGTGGCGCTGCGCCACGGCATAAAGGTGACCTTTGTGTCCAACAGCTTCTTCCGGATCGAAAGCGATCCTCTGGTAGAGCGCGAAATCGTGCCGGGCAATTTTGACGCCGCCGATGACCGCATCGTCGAACATGTGACGAAACGGGCCGTGGTCGTCACCGCCGACATCCTGCTGGCCGAACGCTGCCTGCAGGCCGAGGCTGCCGCCGTCATGAGCCATACCGGCAAGCCCTTCACCCATGACTCCATCGGCATGGCGGTGGCGACACGCTCGATCATGGCGGACCTCAGGGCCGGGGGCGCGCAAATGGGCGGACCCGCACCGTTTTCCCGCCAGGACCGTTCCCGCTTCCTCTCGGCACTGGACCTGGCGATCGTGCGGCTGAAGCGGCACGGTTGAGACGCGACCACGTCCCTTTCATTTTCGCCTGAAGCAAGGCAATCCGCCTTGCTTTCCATTTCTTCTGGACAATCGGCAGCGCACGGGTTCAATTGAACAGGCGTAGCGACCGCATGCATTTCAATGTGCGACGCCGTACGCCTTGACCTGCCGGGGATAGAATTCATGGCCTATGTGGACATGCTCAAGACTTTCGTGCGCGTTTACGAGCTCGGCAGCATGTCTGCCGCCGCGCGGGATTTGCGGGTTTCAGCCGCCGTCTCTTCAAGCCGCATTTCAGATCTTGAAAAAAGCCTCGGCGTGCGGCTGTTCAACCGCACCACTCGCAGCTTGCGTGCGACCGCGCATGGCGAACTGTTCTACAAGGGCGCAATCAAGATCCTCGACACCATCCGCGAGGTTGAGGGCGGCATTGCCGAGATCACCGCCCAGCCGAAAGGAACATTGTTCATTTCGGCGCCGCTGGCGCTTGGCAAGAAGCTGGTGGCGCCACTGATTCCGGCCTTCAAGGCGGAGTACCCGGATATCAATGTCCGGCTCAGGCTGTCGGACCGCAAGGTCGACATCGCCCAGGAAGGTCTCGATGCGGCCTTCGTGCTCGGTCCATTGCCCGATTCCGATCTCAGAGTGCGGGCAATCCACGATTTCGAGCGCCTGCTTGTCGCCTCGCCCGGCTACATCAAAAAGCACGGCATGCCCAACACCGGTGACGAGATCATTTCGGAAAAGCACAAATGCCTGCTGTTGCGCTATCCGGGCGCCACGGAGTTTTACTGGAACTTGCTGGTTGACGGCGAAGTCCGTGGCTTTCACCCCGAAGGATCGCTGGAGAGCGATGATGGCGACGTGCTCACCGCCTGGGCGCTTGCCGATTGTGGCATTGCCAGCAAGACCCGCTACGATGTTGCCGCCGAGCTTGATGCCGGCAAACTGGTGGAAGTGGCAAGCGCCACGCCGCAGACACAGCAACCCTTCTCGTGCCTTTATCCGCACAAGCGGCTGCAGGATCCGAAGGTCAAGCTGTTCATTGATCACGTCATCAAGGGGATCCGCAGCGAGATAGACCGGGCAGCGGCTTTAACATCTTCAGGAAAAATTTGAAACCGAACTGCATTTTCCTTGCATACTATGGTTCCGGCATCCGGGTAGTCCTATCCGGACCAATTCGTTCAGGAGAGACATGATGAGTGACCACGTGCCGGCGCAGCTTCCGGGTTTTGCACGCAATTCCGTCAACCTTGCTTCAGCGGGACTTGGCGCGAAAGGCATTTACGTCACCGACGAGTTCTTTGCCCCGCTGGAACGCATGCTCGCCGATCAGCCTGCAGTGTTCATCGCAGACAAGTTTGATGACAACGGCAAGTGGATGGACGGCTGGGAAAGCCGCCGCAAACGCGTCCTAGGACATGATTTCTCCGTGATCCGGCTGGCGACGGCCGGCCGCATCGACGGCTTCGATGTCGATACATCGCATTTCACCGGCAATTATCCGCCGGCAGCGCGGATCGAAGCCTGCAATGTCGCAGGCGACCCGGACGGCGCCACCGAATGGACCGAAGTGCTCGGCACCTCTCCTCTGGGGCCGAATGCCCACCATTACCTGGCCTCCGCGTCCTCCGGGATTTTCACGCATGTGCGATTGCATATCTATCCCGACGGCGGAGTGGCGCGTCTCCGGGTCTATGGCCAGCCATTCCTCGACCGCTCGCGGGCCGGCGACGGCGACATCGAATTGTCGGCAGCGCTGAATGGCGGCCGCATTATTGGTTTCTCGGATGCCCATTACGGCTCCTATCACCGGCTGCTGGCACCGGGCCGGGGCGAAAACATGGGCGATGGCTGGGAAACCAGCCGGCGCCGGGTTCCCGGCAATGAATGGATTGTCATTGCGCTCGGCGCACGCGGCGTTCTCTCAGGCGCTGTGGTCGACACTGCTTATTTCAAAGGCAATTTTCCCGACACCTGCTCGATACAGGCAGCCGACATGAGTGAATTCGGAACCGACGCGGGTGATGCCATCATCACGGCCTCGATGTTCTGGCCGGAACTGATCGGTCAACAGAAACTCAAGGCCGATCATGTGCATGATCTTTCCGCGCATATCCAGGATATCGGGCCTGTCACACATGTTCGGCTCAACATTTTCCCCGATGGCGGGGTCAGCCGTCTGAAGTTGACAGGGCGAATTGCATAGGCTGCAAAAACAGGGACTCATGGCATAGTTCTTGCGTTTTCGATGAGAAGACCGGGACAGTGCTGGGGCGGTTGCAATTACAACCGCCTGATCATTGCAAGGTTGAACCAACCGGCAAATCAGCCGGTTCGCAGCAATGGGGGGCGGCGGACCGGTTTGAGATAAACCCCTGGGGATCAAAGGACTATCCAATGGCAGACACATCAATCGGGACCGCAGAGCAACTGCGGGATCCCAATTACACACCGCCGCTCGCCAAGGCCATTCCGCTGGGGATCCAGCATGTACTGGCGATGTTTGTTTCCAATGTCACACCCGCCATCATCGTGGCCGGTGCTGCCGGTTTTGGCTTCGGCGCTCCCGGCGCGGATATCCCGGCGCTGATCTACATGATCCAGATGTCGATCCTGTTTGCCGGCATCGCCACGCTGCTGCAGACCATCGGCATAGGACCGGTGGGCGCGCGTCTTCCGATCGTTCAGGGAACCAGCTTTGCCTTTCTGCCGGTGATGATCCCGGCCGTGGTCGGCGCTGGAACCGCAGGGCTTGCCGGGCTGATGACCGGCGTGTTCATCGGCGGCATCTTCCACTTTTGCCTCGGTTTCGTTGTCGGGCGCATCCGCTTTGCGCTGCCGCCTCTCGTCACCGGCCTGATCGTGCTGATGATCGGCCTGGCCCTGATCAAGGTCGGGATTGAATATGCCGCCGGCGGCGCCGGTGATTTCAACCGCTCCAAACCCACCTGGGGCGGTTTGGGCAACTGGTTTCAGGCACTTGTCGTGATCCTGGTAACTCTCGGCATCAAGTTCTTTACCAAGGGCTTCATGTCGGTCGCAGCCGTGTTGATCGGCATTATCGCCGGCTACATCGTCGCCTTCTTCATGGGTGATGTCTCGTTTGGCAATGTCGGCAATGCCTCCTGGTTTGCAGCTCCCATGCCGTTCAAGTTCGGATTTGAGTTCAACTGGGCCATCATCATCGGTATGTGCCTCATGGCGGTGATCTCGGCTATCGAAACCGTAGGAGACACTTCGGGGATCACCAAAGGCGGTGCCGGACGCGAAGCGACCGACAAGGAGGTCGAAGGTGCGACCTTTGCCGACGGCCTGGGGACTGCTGTCGCCGGCATCTTCGGCGGGCTGCCCAACACATCCTTCAGCCAGAATGTCGGCCTGATTGCCATGACCGGCGTGATGAGCCGCCATGTCGTCACCATCGGCGCGCTGTTCCTGATTTTCTGCGGTTTCATTCCCAAGGTCGGCGCAATCATCAACACCGTGCCGATCACCGTGCTTGGTGGCGGTGTCATCGTAATGTTCGGGATGGTCGCTGCGGCAGGTGTCAACATGCTGTCTGATGTGAACTGGAACAAACGCAACATGATTATCTTTGCGGTGTCTCTTTCAGTTGGCCTCGGCCTGCAGCAGGTACCGGATGCGATGGGTTTTCTCGGCAACACGGCCAAGATCCTGATGACTTCAGGGCTGCTGCCCGCGGCCGTCATCTCGATCGTGCTCAATCTGGTTCTGCCTGAAACTCTCGACGACTGAGATTGGTACACGCCTTGAACAAACAAGCCCCCGGTTCCCTTCGGACCCGGGGCTTTCCATTTGTTCAGATCGGTTGGCCTTGGTGGCGCGCTTGCCGCCCGGCTTCAGCTTGCGGCCTTGGCTGCCAGACGGATGGCAGAGATGTTTTTGGCCCAGTCGTCTTCGCCTGAACCGTTGAACACCGCCGAACCGGCGACCAGCACATCTGCGCCTGCCGCAGTGACCAGTGGAGCGGTTGCCGGTGTGACGCCGCCATCGATTTCGATGTGGATCGGACGGTCGCCGATCATCTTCTTGACCCGCGCCACCTTGTCGACGACCGACGGAATGAAGGCCTGACCACCGAAGCCGGGGTTGACGGTCATCAGCAGGACCAGGTCGAGACGGTCGAGCACATATTCGATGACGCTTTCCGGCGTCGACGGATTGAGCGACACGCCAGCCTTCTTGCCCAGCGCCCGGATCGCCTGCAGCGACCTGTCGAGATGCTTGGTGGCTTCGGCGTGAACCGTGATGATGTCGCAACCCGCCTCGGCAAAGGCCTCGAGATAGGGATCGCATGGCTCGATCATCAGGTGGCAGTCGAAGACCGCCTTGGTGCGCGGGCGCACGGCCTTGATGATGCCGGGGCCGAAGGTGATGTTGGGGACGAAATGGCCATCCATCACATCGAGATGGATCCAGTCGGCGCCCGCACGCATGACGCCTTCGATGTCATCGCCGAGGCGGGAGAAATCAGCAGACAGAATGGACGGGGCGATCAACAGGGGCTTGGACATGGCGCTTACCTCGGATTGGGAGTGGCCGGACCTTCTGGCCCCGGCCCGTTGGACAGCGGTTTGCCCGATCCAAAGTGCAAAGGTCAAGACAGCTTTGAATCAACCCTGTGCAAAGCCCTGCGACCTCTTGCCCGAATCACGCCGCTGCGGGCAGGTTCGAGTGGCACTCAACAGGAGCCATTGATGACCCGGCCACCGATCAGCCATTCGATCGTTTTTACCTATACCAGCGATCTTGAGCGCGGCTCCCGCTTTCTGCGCGAGGTGATGGAGCTTGATTTCGTTGTCGATCAGGGCGCCTGCCACATCTACCGGCTGACGCAGCTGAGCTATATCGGCGTCTGCAATTTGCCCGACCGTCCGCAGGGTACGGCAGGCGTGACGCTGACCATCGTGTCGCCGGATGTCGACGGCTGGCGCGACTTCCTCGAAGCCAAAGGCGTCACTTATGTCTCCGGGCCTGAACACAGTGACGAGTTTGGCGTTTACAGCTCGTTGTTTCATTCGCCGGATGGCTACCGGGTTGAAATCCAGAGTTTTGACGATCCGGACTGGGACAAGGGCAGCATCGGCTGACACGGCCCTGCCCTCGTCGTCGGCACATCAGAACCGGATCGGTTCGCGGGTCATCTCCAGATGCAGCATGTCGCCGCTCCACGGGTTGGCTTCGCAGACGGCTTCGTCGAGTTCAACTCCCAGGCCAGGCTCATCTGACGGGATGACAAAGCCGTCCTGCCATTCGATTTTCTTCTTGAGCACCTCGGCGTAAAACCCGTCCCAGGTCTTGATCGATTCGAGCACCAGGAAATTCGGCAGTGTGGCGGCGAGCTGAATATTGGCGGCGGCGACCAGCGGTCCGCAATAGCAATGCGGCGCGATCTGGATGCCGAAGGCTTCCGCCATGCCCGCAATCTTCTTGGTCTCGAGCAATCCGCCCGAGCGGCCCAGATTTGGCTGCAGGATGGCGGCGGCGCGGGTCTCGATGACGCGGGCGAACTCATGCTTGGTGACCAGCCGTTCGCCGGTGGCGATGGGAATCGAAGTGGCGCGGGCCACTTCGGCCATGGCCCCCAATTGATCGGGCGGCACCGGCTCCTCGAACCACAGCGGATCGGCAGCCTCAATGGCGCGGGCCATGCGGATAGCGCCGGCAGCGGTGAACTGGCCGTGCGTGCCAAACAGGATGTCGGCTCGGGTACCGACAGCCTCCCGGACCGCGCGGACCATCCGGGCACTGAGATCGATGTCGGTCAGCAATGGCTGATGGCCGCCCTGGACACGATAGGGACCCGCCGGATCAAACTTGACCGCAGTAAAACCCTGGCGCACCGCTTCGATCGCCGCTTCCGCTGCAAGGTCTGGATCATTGTAGACGTTCTTTGGACTGTCCGTGGCCAGCGGATCGGCGCTGCCGGTGGCGGGATAGAGATAGGTGTAGGAGCGAAGCCCCTCGTGCACCCGGCCGCCAAGCAGCTTGTGCACCGGCTGACCGGCTTCCTTGCCGATGATATCCCAACAGGCCATTTCCAGCGCCGAGCAACAGGCCATCATCGTCATGTCCGGGCGTTGTGAAAAGCCGGAGGAATAACAAAGCCGGAAGAAATTTTCGATGTCATGCGGATCGCGGCCGACGAGATAGCGCGAGGCAACGTCCTCCATCAGCCTGGCCGTCAGATGCGGATCGAAAGCGGCATCATAGGCTTCGCCATAGCCGGCAACGCCACCATCGGTGACCAGTTTGACAAACAGGAAGTAGCGTCCACCGGTTTGTGGCGGCGGATTGGCAACCACAAAGGTCTGGACATCCTTGATCTTCATAACGCGCTCCGGAGCTCCACTTCACTTGAGCGCAATCGATCAGGTCTCGGCGGCGAAATCCAGCCCCTCACCGGATATCGAAGCGATGAGACCACCGAAATGCCTGCACACACCCACGGCGAACGCCGCCCGCCTTCCGCCCAAGAGCTGACGGGGCGTTTTTCATCGTGATTTGACCGCCTCCCCTGTGCGACACTGCCTTGAAGAATCACGCTCTCGGGACAGGACGTATCCAGTGGCCGCACACACCATTCCAATGCTCTTCCGGGCCGTGCCTTGAGTACGGTGCTTGTCACCGGCGCAAGCGGCTTTGTCGGCACGCAGATCGTCAACCGGCTTGCCCGCAAGGGTCATGATCTGCGGCTGGTATGCCGTCCGCCATCCGCCCGGAAACTTGCGTCAAGTTTTGCAGGCGCAACACTCCTGGAATGCGAAGACCTGTTTGCGCAGTCCGCCGACGACTGGGCCGAGCGGTGCAACGGCGTCGACGCCATCATTCATGCCGCCTGGTATGTGAACCCTGCCGACTATCTCGATTCGGAAAAGAATGCCGACTGCGTTTCCGGCACATTCAGGATGGCACAGGGGGCTGTCCGGGCCGGCGTGCGCCATTTTGTCGGCATTGGCACCTGCATGGAATATGCATTGCCGTCCGAACGGCTTGATATCAACGCTCCGACGGGCCCGTCCACGGTGTATGGCGGCTGCAAACTGGCGACATTTGATATCCTCGATAATTTCTTGAAATCGACGCAGGTCGATTTCTCGTGGTGCCGGCTGTTTTACCTGTTTGGAGAGGGAGAAAACGAAAAACGGTTGTACCCCTATCTCAAGCGATGCCTTGAAGCGGGCGAAACGGCGCGGTTGGGCGCAGGCACCCAATTGCGGGACTACATGAATGTCGCTGACGCGGGCGCCCGGATTGCCGATGTGATTGACACCGGCCAGACCGGTGCAATCAATATCTGTTCCGGTTTGCCTGTAAGTATCCGCCAATTCGCCGAAGGCGTTGCGGACCGGTACGGGCGGCGCGACCTGCTCGAATTCGGCGCTCACCAACCCCACCCGCGCGATCCTTCCGCGGTGGTTGGCGTGCCCAATTTTGCCGGTGCGGAATGAAAATTGTCCACATCACACCTCATCTGGGAGGAGGCGTCGGCAAGGCGCACGCTTCCCTGTGTGCGGCGAGCCCGGCCAATTGCGAGCACCACTACGTGCTTCTGGAAGAAGCCCGTGATCACCGTTATGTCGATCAGATACGAATGGCCGGTGCGCGCGTCACGCTTGGTGAAACTCCACAGCAGCTTCATGACCTTATGGCCGGCGCCGATATTGTTCAATTTGAGTGGTGGAACCATCCGCTGATGTGCGGCCTTCTGGCAGGCCCGCCGCTGCCGGCCATGCGTTCGGTGTTCTGGAGCCATGTCTCCGGAGTTTGCGCGCCCTTCATACCCGCCGCTCTGATTGAAGCAGCCGACCGGTTCGTGTTCACCTCTGCCTGTTCGAGACAGGCCCCCAACCTGGCAGGATCGGAGGCTGGCAGCCCCCAACGGACAGATGTCATCAACAGCGGGTTCTGCCACCCGGAAGCCGTGACAGACGGTGCCCTTGAAAGCGGCAAGGGCGGCATCAGCTATCTGGGTACTGTCGATTTCACCAAAATGAGCCCGGCGATGATGCAGGTCATCGACAGGCTGGAAGCAGACAATGTGGCGCTTGATGTATGGGGCGGAGTGCATGACAACAGCCCGGTTCACACAGCAATCGCTGCGATGAAACATCCCGAACGGTTTCGGCTGCGCGGCCACAGCGCGGATCCGGCGGATGCGCTGTCCCGGACATCGGTCTTTATGTATCTGCTGCAGCCATTTCATTTCGGCACCGCGGAGAACGCGCTGATTGAAGCCATGTCGCTGGGGTGTGCGCCTCTGGTGTTTGCCAATCCATGCGAACTGGCCATCGTTCGCGATGGCGAAACCGGTTTCGTCGCCAGCTCAGCAGACCACGCCGTCGAGCTGTTGAGCTGGATGCTGGACAACCCGGATGAGGTGCATCGCATCGGCGCCAATGCCCGCGCAGAAGTCTGCGCGTTGAAAACGCCGGAACGCTCGATTGCCGCTTTTCAGGCTCTCTGGACGGAGGCCATGCAAAAGCCGAAACGAACCCCGGATTTTGCGCCTGCTTTGGGCGCCACACCACGCGACTGGTATGACACGCTGAATGGCGGGAAACTGTCAGCCGATGACGATACCTCGCAGGCATCGCAAGCAGCCTCCAAAGGCAGCCTGGCGCATTTCAAGGCGTATTTTCCGGACCTTGACCGGCCGCAATAGAGGCGGATCGAGCCGAGCAGATAATCAAGGCCTTTTCTGATCACCAACCGGCTTTCCGCTCAGCCAGACAAGGCCCTTCTTATAGGTTTGAAATGGTGGCCTGAGAGGTCCGGTGACGGCTGCATTTCAGGCTGCGGGGCGGTCCCGACAGAACACCGAAGTCACGGGCAAACCGGGATTTGCGCGAACATTCGCCGGGACAGAGCGCCGCAAAGCGTTAAAATCGCTGTTTTCGCCATCTGAAAGCTCCAATTCCGTTGATTTCACTAAATATGAAACATCTAATCGATTGAAAGACTGAAAACCTTCCTCCCCTCCACTTTTTCTATTCTTGCCATCCGAAAACACGCTATAGAGGCTTCAAGGGGTAAGAGGGCGCGATGACAGCGCCCCCCAAAAAAAGACGAGAGGGACAGCGGCCTCATGGAGTATTTTCTTCAGCAGCTTATCAATGGGCTCACATTGGGTTCCATTTATGGGCTCATCGCCATCGGCTACACCATGGTCTATGGCATCATCGGCATGATCAATTTCGCCCATGGCGACATCTTCATGGTCGGATCGTTTATCGCGCTCGCGACGTTCCTCGCCCTCGTGGCCCTTGGAATAACAGCGTTGCCGCTGATTCTGTTTCTCACGCTTCTGGTGTCGATGCTTTTCACCTCAGCCTGGGGCTGGACGGTGGAACGGCTGGCCTACAGGCCCTTGCGCGGATCGTTCCGGCTTGCGCCTTTGATCACGGCCATCGGCATGTCGATTGTCCTGCAGAACTTCGTCCAGATCACGCAAGGCGCCCGGGTCAAGCCGCTGCCGCCGCAGATTCAGGGCGGCGTCACTCTGATCGAGGGCGTCACCGAAAACGGCACCATCGCGGTGCAGCTGTCCTACATGCAGATGATCATTATCGCCACCACGCTGGCATTGATGATCGGCTTTTCGCTGCTGATTTCCAAGACATCCCTGGGACGGTCGCAGCGTGCTTGCGAACAGGACCAGAAGATGGCGGCGCTTCTCGGCGTCAATGTCGACCGCACCATCTCGCTGACTTTCGTCATGGGCGCGGCCCTTGCAGCTGTAGCGGGCTTCATGTTCCTGCTGCTTTATGGCGTGATCGATTTCTATATCGGCTTCCTGGCCGGCGTGAAGGCCTTCACCGCAGCGGTTCTTGGCGGCATCGGCTCGCTGCCGGGCGCCATGCTCGGCGGGCTCCTGATTGGCCTTATTGAAGTGTTCTGGTCGGGTTATTTCTCGGTTGAGTACAAGGACGTGGCAGCCTTCTCCATCCTGGTTATCGTCCTGATCTTCATGCCGTCGGGATTGTTGGGCAAACCTGAAGTCGAGAAAGTCTAATGGCAACCGCTGAGAAACCCGGCCTGATGGCCGAATCCGTCAAGGATGCGGCGGTAGCCGCCCTTCTTGTCGCAGTCCTGGGCTTTTTCTTCTTTGCCCTGCGCACCGATATCGCCACAGGGGGCCTTGAACTCACCTACCGGTGGGGTCTTTGGTTCATCGCGATAGCGATCACCTTCGGCGTCCGGCTTGTGTTGAACCTGTTCGTGTTCAAGGCGGCAAGACCAGTCACCAGCGGCATCAGCATTTCGCTGCCCGCAGGTCTGGTTTCGGGCATTGGCCGGGTAATCGGACCGGTGCTGCTGCTCGTTGCGCTGACGCTGCCGTTCATCGTGATGGCGGTGTATCCCGACCGTGACCGTCAGTTCATCGATCTTGCGATCCTGATCATGACCTATGTCATGCTCGGCTGGGGGCTGAACATCGTGGTCGGTCTGGCGGGCCTGCTCGACCTCGGCTATGTGGCGTTTTATGCCGTCGGCGCCTATTCCTTCGCACTGCTGGCGCAGTATTTCGACATCGGTTTCTGGATGGCACTGCCGCTGGCCGGCCTGCTGGCTGCGACCTGGGGCATCATTCTGGGCTTCCCGGTGCTGCGGCTGCGCGGCGATTACCTCGCTATCGTGACCCTGGCATTTGGTGAAATCATCCGTGTGGTGCTGCTCAACTGGTACGAGTTCACCGGTGGCCCGGATGGCATCTCGGGCATTCCGAAGCCCACCTTCTTTGGCCTTGAATTCTCGCGAACCGGCGGCTTTGCCGAGTTCTTCAATCTCGATTATGACTCGATCCACCGCTTCATCTATCTCTATTACATCATCCTGGTGCTGGCGCTGATTACCAACTTCGTCACGTTGCGGTTGCGCAAGCTGCCGATCGGCCGGGCCTGGGAAGCACTGCGCGAAGACGAGATCGCCTGCCGCTCGCTCGGCATCAACACCACGAACACCAAGCTGACAGCCTTCTCGATCGGCGCGATGTTCGGCGGGTTTGCGGGATCGTTCTTTGCCACACGGCAGGGCTTTATCTCGCCCGAGAGTTTCACCTTCCTCGAATCGGCAATCATTCTCGCCATTGTTGTGCTGGGCGGCCTCGGCTCCCAGATCGGCGTCGTTATCGCTTCGGTGGTGATGATTGGCGGCATCGAGCTTTTGAGAAATCTCGGCTTCCTGAAGGAAATCTTCGGTCCTGATTTCGAACCGACCCAATACCGCATGCTGATTTTCGGCCTGGCCATGGTTCTCATCATGGTGTGGAAACCACGCGGCATCATTTCGAGCCGAAACCCTTCCGCGGTCTACAAGGAACGCAAGAAGATCGGCTCGGACATGGTCGCTCAAGGTGAGGGCCACTGATGGAAACCGCTATGAATACGACATCCACGCAGAGCTGGGACGACAATGTCGTTCTGTCCGTCGAGCACCTGACCATGCGGTTCGGCGGCCTGGTTGCTGTCAACGACCTGAGCTTCAACGTCGGCCGGGGCGACATCACCGCTCTGATCGGACCCAATGGTGCCGGCAAGACAACCGTCTTCAACTGCGTCACCGGATTCTACAAGCCCACCGAGGGGCGCATCGTCATGCGTCACGGCAAGGGTTTGCAGGCTGACAAGATCGAAGCGCTGACCCGCACGGGGCGGCAGTTCAACGATGATGGCGACAACCGGGTGTTCCTGCTCGAACGGATGCCTGATTTCGAAATCTCCAAACGCGCCAAGGTGGCGCGGACGTTCCAGAATATCCGGCTGTTCGGCGGCATGACCGCGCTGGAAAACCTTCTGGTGGCGCAGCACAATCCGCTGATGCTCGCCTCGTCGATGACGATCGGCGGCATCTTCAACCTGCCGGGCTACAAGAAGGCCCGGGCGGAAGCGATCGATTTTGCAGCCTACTGGCTGGAGAAGACCGGCCTGATCGAGCGGGCCGACGATCCGGCGGCGGATCTGCCCTATGGCGATCAGCGGCGGCTGGAAATTGCCCGCGCGATGTGCACACGGCCGCAACTGTTGTGCCTGGACGAACCGGCAGCCGGTCTCAATCCGCGGGAATCGACCGAGCTCAATGATCTGCTGCAATATATCCGCAACGATCACGGCACCTCGATCCTGCTGATCGAGCATGACATGGGCGTCGTCATGCAGATCTCTGATCATGTGGTCGTGCTCGACTACGGCCAGAAGATTTCCGACGGCAACCCGGAGCTTGTGAAGAATGATCCGAAAGTGATCTCGGCCTATCTCGGCGTTGATGAAGATGAAGTCGCCGCGGTCGAGGAGAGCATCGACATGCCGGTTATCCACGGCAAGACCAAACCGTCGGAGAACGGTGAAGGAGGCCAGTCATGAGTGACGACCAGAACCTTCTGACAATCCGTGGCGTGGAAACCTATTACGGCAAGATTGTTGCGCTTCGCGGCGTCGATGTTGACGTGAAAAAGGGTGAGATCGTCACCCTTATCGGCGCCAACGGCGCCGGCAAATCGACCCTTATGATGACCATCTGCGGCAGCCCCAGGGCCCGCACCGGCGAGATCATTTTCGACGGCCAGGACATTTCCCGCACCCCGACACACGAAATCATCCGGATGGGCATCGCCCAGTCGCCTGAAGGCCGCCGTATCTTTGGCCGCATGACGGTGATGGAAAACCTGCAGATGGGCGCGCAGCTGGTCGATGACAAGCATTTCGACGATGACATCAAGCGTGTCTTCGATTTGTTTCCGCGTCTCAAGGAGCGCGCGGTTCAGCGCGGGGGCACGCTTTCGGGCGGCGAACAGCAGATGCTGGCAATTGCCCGCGCGCTGATGAGCCGGCCCAAGCTGTTGCTGCTCGACGAGCCCTCGCTCGGGCTGGCGCCGCTGATCGTCAAGCAGATCTTCGAGATCATCAGGGAACTCAACACCAATGAGGGGCTGACCGTCTTCCTGGTCGAGCAGAATGCGTTTCATGCGCTCAAGCTGGCTCACCGCGGCTATGTGATGGTCAATGGCAACATCACGATGTCGGGCACCGGTGCCGAATTGCTCAAGCGCGACGAGGTTCGTGCGGCCTATCTTGAAGGCGGAGCTCACTAATGCCTATCGCAGCAACAGGGAACTAAGACATGGAAAACGGCCTCTTGTGGGAAGTCTCCATTGCGGAATTCATCTTCGTCACGATGATCCTGGGCGGCGGCACGGCATGGATGACCGGCCGCGCCGTGGCCCAGACCTGGCGAACACCGCTGCAGCTTGCCGGGTATATGCTGATCCTCGGCCTTGCGGTCAGGTTCATCCATTTCGCACTGTTCAGCGGGACATTGTTGTCGGGCTATTATTTCCTGGTCGATTTCGTTGTCATTCTGATCTTCGCGTTTCTCGGAATGCGTTTCACGCGCGCCGGCCAGATCGCAACACAATACAGTTTTGCTTTCACCCGTTCAGGCCCCTTTGGCTGGCGGCAGAAGAGCAATTAACTGCTGAGAAAAATGGTTCGAATCACCATCTAAAAAGGTCTGTATTTCTTTGAGAAGATCGGATTAGATGGTTGTACATGGGGCATAAGCCCCCCACACCGGCGCCGACACAGACAGCGCCTGCGGTACCGGTGAAAGGAAACAAACAGGCGTTGCTGGGAGTTGATATGAAGAAGATTCTTTTGGCCGGAGCTGCACTCGGCTTCGCAATGTCTTCAGCCTCGGCTGACATTGTTATTGCAACCGCAGGTCCGATGACAGGTCAGTACGCATCCTTCGGGGAGCAGATGAAAACCGGCGCCGAACAGGCTGTCGCAGACATCAACGCTGCCGGTGGCGTCAACGGCGAAATGCTGAAGCTCGAAATCGGTGACGACGCCTGCGATCCGAAGCAGGCCGTTGCTGTCGCCAACCAGTTTGCTGGTTCCGGCGTGGCCTTCGTTGCAGGTCACTTCTGCTCGGGCTCGTCGATTCCTGCATCGGCAGTCTACTCCGATGAAGGCATCATCCAGATCTCGCCGGCCTCGACCAACCCGACCTTTACAGACGAACGTCCGGGCGGCGCTGATGGCGGCACCTACCGCGTTTGCGGCCGTGATGACCAGCAGGGCGAAACCGCTGCTGCGTATCTGCTGGAAAACTTCGCGGGCAAGAAGATCGCCTTCGTTCATGACAAGACCGCCTATGGCAAGGGTCTTGCAGACGCCACCAAGGGCTCGTTCGAAGCCGGCGGCGGCACTGCAGCCATGTACGAAGCCTACACCGCAGGTGAGAAGGACTACTCCGCTCTCGTCTCGAAGATGAAGCAGGAAGGCATCGACGTTCTCTATGTCGGTGGTTACCACACTGAAGCCGGCCTGATGGCGCGCCAGATGAAGGAACAGGGCATGTCCACTGTTCTGGTTTCGGGCGACGCTCTGGTTACCGACGAGTACTGGGCCATCACCGGTGATGCCGGCGAAGGCACCCTGATGACCTTCTCTCCGGACCCGACCAAGAGCCCGGCTGCTGCTGAAGTCGTCAAGGCACTCAAGGATGCCGGCAAGACCACCGAAGGCTACGTGATGTACACCTATGCGGCCATCCAGGCTTATGCGCAGGCCGTCACCGCTGCCGGTTCAACCGACTATGATGCGGTTCGCGAAGCCCTCAATGCAGGTGACTTCAAGACCGTCCTCGGCGATCTTTCTTTCGATGAAAAGGGTGACGTCTCGCTTCCGGGCTACGTCTTCTACCGCTGGTCAGACGGCAAGTATGCTGAAATCGAATAGTCTTCGGTTCAGCTGACTGATTGGAGCCCCGGTGTGAAAGCACCGGGGCTTTTTTTGACTGATTGCATGAGGACAGCAGCGCCCGATGACGAGCAAGCAGGCTTGCCTTGCGTGTCTGACACCTCACCAGCCGGATATCACCGGCTCCCAGCTTCAGCTATCACTGGAAACCTGAAGGTCAGCCTTCATCGATCGGCCAACCACCAGTTCGGCATTGGGGATGTCATTGGACAGGGCGCGCGCCAGCGCTTGTTCGGCATTGAGGCCGTGGCCGAGCCAGCGATCAACCAGCCGTGTGCGCAACTCGTCCAGGCCGGCAGTCAGCATGACAGTCAAGTCGAACTGCCCCAGCATCTGCGCCCAGGGCGGTTCATCGAGCAGCAGGTAGTTGCCTTCCGCAATGAGAAACCGGTGGTCGGGGGTGATGATACGGGCGGCCGCACGCGACAGATCCAGCACCCGGTCGAACACCGGGATGGCGATGTTGCGCTCCGGTTCGGTGCGCAGCCGGGTAAGCAGCGCCGCATAACCGCCGGTGTCGAAGGTGAACGGGGCCCCCTTGCGCGGCAATGTTCCTTGCGCTTCAAGTACCGCGTTATCCAGATGAAACCCGTCCATCGGCACGATTGCCGCACCATGGCCGAGCCGGACGAATTCTGCCACCAGCGCATCCGATAGCGTTGACTTGCCAACGCCGGGCGGGCCGGCCAGAGCCAGGATAAAGCGCTTGCGCTCCCCTGCCCTGGCAATGGCTTCTTCGACCAGTGCAGCGGCGTTGTCCTCAAGCTTCATTGCCGTTTCAGGCCGCTATGGCTTCTTGCGGCGGCTCCTTGGCCCCGGTCATGAAGGCGACGGCATCCGACATGGTGTAATCCTTCGGATTGATGACGCAGAGCCGTTTGCCGAGCCGGTGAATATGGATCCGGTCGGCGACTTCGAAGACATGCGGCATGTTGTGCGAGATCAGGATGATCGGGATGCCGCGCGAGCGCACATCGAGGATCAGTTCGAGAACCCGCCTGCTTTCCTTGACGCCAAGTGCTGCGGTCGGCTCATCCAGGATGATGACCTTGGAGCCAAACGCCGCAGCCCGCGCCACCGCCACGCCCTGGCGCTGGCCGCCCGACAGCGTCTCCACCGCCTGGTTGATGTTCTGGATGGTCATAAGCCCCAGTTCATTGAGTTTTTCACGGGCAAACTCATCCATCGCCTTGTGATCGAGCTGGCGCAATACCGATCCCATGAACCCGGGCTTGCGCAATTCGCGGCCCATGAAAATGTTGTCGGTGATCGACAGGGCCGGCGACATGGCAAGCGTCTGGTAGACGGTCTCGATGCCTGCATGGCGGCCATCCAGCGGCGAATGAAACCTGATCTCCTTGCCTTCGAGCCAGATCTTGCCTTCGTCGGGGGTAACTGCTCCCGAAACCGCCTTGATCAGGGTCGACTTGCCGGCCCCATTGTCGCCGATGACGGCCAGGATTTCGCCGTGGTGAAGATCGAAATCGCAATTGTCGAGAGCGACCACACGGCCATAGCGTTTGACGAGATTACGTCCTTTGAGGATAGGTTCCATCAGACTGACACCTTTCTGATCCACTGGTCGACGGTGACGGCGGCAATGATGAGCACGCCGATGAGCAGGTAGGTCCATTGCGCGTCGGCGCCCATGAGCCTGAGGCCCAGCGAGAACACGCCGACAATCAGAGCGCCAAACAGCATGCCCATGATCGAACCGCGTCCGCCAAACAGCGAGATGCCGCCGATCACCACGGCGGTGATGGATTCGATGTTGCCGAGCTGCCCCGATGTTGGCGAAACCGAGCCGATACGGCCGATCAGGGCCCAGCCGGCAAAGGCGCAAATCAGGCCAGACAGCATATAGACCGAAATCAGCGTGCGCTTGACCTGCACGCCTGAAAGCTCGGCTGCTTCCGGATCATCGCCCACCGCATAGACATGGCGGCCCCAGGCGGTTTGCTTGAGCACATAGGCAAGGAACAGCACCAGCACGACCATGAAAATCGCACCATAGGTGAACACGGCGCCGCCGATGGCGAATTTTTCGCCGAAGAACTGCAGCAGCGGCGCATCATTGGCGATGTCCTGCGCTCGAATGGTCTCGTTGGCGGAATAGAGAAAATTGGTGGCCAGCACGATCTGCCACATGCCGAGCGTCACGATGAATGGCGGCAGCTTCATCACGGCGACGAGAAAGCCGTTGATGTAACCGCAGAAGGTACCGCACGCGATACCGGCAAGAATGGCGATTTCGGTCGGCAATCCATAGCGGAACGAGAACAAACCCATGACGACAGAAGACAGCACCATGATCGCACCGACGGACAAGTCGATGCCGGCGGTCAGAATGACCAGCGACTGGGCTGCGCCGAGAATGCCGACGATCTGAACCTGCTGCAAAATCAGCGTCAGCGCGAAGGGCGAAAAGAATTTCTGCCCCAGCAGCAGACCAAAGACCAGAATAGAGCCGACCAAGACGATCAACGGCACCATCCACGGCGTCTGATGCAAGGCATGCTGGATCCGCTTCACGACACTTTTGTCATGGGTCACAAATGCGGCAACTGTAGTCGGGCTTGCGGCCGCGGCTTTTTCAAAATCCTGCGTATTGGACATGGTTCCTCCCCAACGTCACACGTCATGCACCTGCTGCCTTGCACCTGGCCGAGGCCGGTTCGGCGTCGCACGCACTTTGCAATGAGGCGGCCCGAAGGCCGCCCCAGCAGTGTTTACCTCAAAGAGCAGGTTATCAACCCCAGCAGCGATCCATACCTTCGGCAACCGAGATCGACTCGACGCCCTCGGCAGGCTTGTCGGTGACAAGCGCCACGCCGGTGTCAAAGAAGTCCTTGCCCTCGGTCGGAGCCGGCTTGGTGCCGTCCTTTGCCCAGGCCGCAATGGCTTCAATGCCGAGCGAAGCCATCAACAGCGGATACTGCTGCGAAGTAGCGCCGATAACGCCGTCCTTGACGTTGGCCACGCCAGGGCAACCGCCGTCGACGGAGACGATCAGCACGTCGTTTTCGCGGCCGATGGCCTTGAGCGCCTCATAGGCGCCAGCGGCGGCAGGTTCATTGATGGTGTAGACCACATTGATCATCGGGTCTTTGGCAAGAAGGTTTTCCATCGCCTTGCGGCCACCTTCCTCGTTGCCGGCGGTGACGTCATTGCCGACGATGCGGGGATCATCTTCGTCGCCCCACTTGGCCGGATCCTTGACGTCGATTCCGAAGCCGGTGAGGAAGCCCTGATCGCGCAGCACGCCGACGGTGGGCTGGCTGACGGCCAGATCGAGCATTCCGATCTTGGCATTGGCAGCTTCCGCGCCAAGCGAGGCAGCAGCCCATTTTCCGATCAGTTCGCCGGCGAGGAAATTGTCGGTGGCGAATGTCGCATCAGCAGCATCGATCGGGTCAAGCGGCGTATCGAGCGCGATGACCACGAGGCCGGCGTCACGGGCCTGCTTGACTGCGGACACGATTGAAGATGTGTCGGAGGCAGTGATCAGGATCCCCTTGGCGCCATCGGCGATGCAGGTCTCGATGGCTGCGACCTGAGTTTCGTGGTCGCCATCAACCTTGCCGGCGTAGGACTTCAGGTTGACGCCGAGTTCTGCGGCCTTGGCTTCCGCGCCTTCCTTCATCTTGACGAAGAACGGGTTGGTGTCGGTCTTGGTGATCAGGCAGGCGCCGATGCTGTGGCTGGCGGCATAGGCAGGCGCAGACGCCATCACGCCAAATGCGGCGGCCGCGAACAAAGCAGTCTTTAGTGTGGAAATGGAATTCATGTTATCCTCCCGGGATTGGCTAAGCAGTTCAGTCTGCATGCGCGCCGAAACGAGATCCTCTCTCCTGTTTCCGCGTCACCTTTAGAACATCACGAACATCTGCGGTTGTCAATTAATAAATAACTCTTATTTACTAATTGACTGAGGCTCGTCATTCACGCATTGTTTTGCTAACTAGCCATCCCATTGGCCAGCATTTGCCATTGTTGATGATGCCGGGAGGGAACTGACAGGTGCCGGAAGACGGGAATGCTCACGATGGCCGGACTGGCACATTCAACCAGTCCATGCGCGGCTCCAACCAGAGCGGCTTGCGGGCCTATAACCAAAAACTCGTGCTTAGCCTTGTCTATACCCACGGAAGCCTGGCCAAGACAGACATTGCGCGGATGACCGGTCTTTCAGCGCAAACCGGCTCGGTCATCATGCGGGATCTGGAAGCCGAAGACCTGATCATCAAGGGTGAACCGGTGCGCGGCAAGGTCGGGCAACCCTCGGTCCCCATGTCGATCAACCCGGACGGAGCCTTTTTCATCGGACTGAAAGTCGGCCGGCGCAGCGCCGAACTGATCCTGGTCAATTTCCTGGGAGAGATTAAGGGCACCTTGCGGAAGAGCTACCCGTGGCCGACTCCGCCTCTCATCATCACCTTTGTCCGCGACGGTCTGAAAGACTTGATGCAGCTGCTTCCTGAGCAACTGCGCGACCGGGTCGCCGGATTGGGTATCGCCACACCCTTTCTGTTGTGGGACTGGACCGAGCAGGCCGGAGCGCCGCGCGAGGAAATGGACCTTTGGCGGACTTGCGACCTCAGGGCCGAACTTGCCAGCTTCTGCAATATGCCGGTCTACCTGCAGAACGACGCCACAGCGGCCTGTGCCGCGGAGCTGATTTTCGGCGAGCATCAGGATTTAAGCGATTATCTGTATTTCTACATCGGCACCTTTATCGGTGGCGGCGTCGTGCTTAACGGCAGCATCTACTCCGGCCGGACAGGCAATGCCGGCGCTATCGGACCTCTGCCTGTCGTCGGCCCGGAGGGCAAGACGGTGCAACTCATCGACCGTGCCTCCATCATGTTGCTCGAGCGTATGCTCAGGGCTTCCGGCCGCGATCCATCACCACTTTGGAACAGCCCGGACCAATGGACCGGCTTTGAAGCCCTCGCCGAAGAGTGGGTGGGCAGCGTGTCGCGCGGGCTGGCGCAGGCAATTGTGTCGTCCGCTGCAATCATCGATTTCGAACATGTCATCATCGATGGCGGAGTACCTGCCGGAATCAGGGACAAGATCGTCGCTGCAACCCGGCAGGAGATCAGCACCTATGACCTGCGCGGGCTTGAAGTCCCGAAGATCCTGCCGGGAACCGTCGGCCACCTCGCCCGGGCACTGGGCGCGGCCAGCCTGCCGTTGTTCGACAAATTCCTGATTGACCGCAACACCCGCCTCGGGACAGCCTGAACATACTTCTCTTCCCGCTCTTTCCGCTCTTCCCGGCATTTGGTGCTGGCCGGGCCTTTCAATTCGGCCTGCCGGCGTCAAGCGTTCTCATGGCTGGATATGAAGACGTCCGGATTCGACCCGAAGCAATCATTGCCGCTGGGCAACAGACTGCAGGAGCGCATCCACCTCGCGATGAGAGCGGAGCACAGCCACAGGAACATTCGGCCCGTGCTGGTCAATCTGTTTGACAAAAAGAGGGGCGTGGCGCTTTTCGAAGTTCCAGATGTAGGAGAGAAAATCCCGGTCCGGAATAGGTTCCGGGCAACCATCAGCCATTGTCGGGCGAACTGACCCGTAATAGCGGCACACTCGCTTGAACAGACCGAAAAGAGCGGTCCTTCGAGGCACTCTGACCCATAGGACCAATTCGGTTCGCGGAAGCCTGAGGTCAAACGACGACGCTCCACTGCCGTCCATGACCCATTGTTCTCTTTGAGCCAACTGCGCAATGATTGCACGCTGTTCGGTCCGGTCACGCTCGATCCACCCCGGAAGCCACCGCACGTCCCGGTCGAGCGACTAGAATTCGAGGGCGCGGGAGACCGCTATCCTTGCAGAAAGCGTCGTCTTACCGCCACCCGAACACCCGATAACCAAGATGCGCTTGGCCTCCGCGAGCAGGTTCGCTGCTTCTTCCGATGAAATGTACCTTGGCATCGAAGCACCTCATGGCCGGCTTGCTGATAGATTGGCTACTCGCCTCCTGAGACCGCATTAAAGACTCCAGCCAAGGCTTTCCACTCGAAAGCGCTGCCCTTCAGACAGGCACTCGCGGCCTGCGCCCGCAGCCGACAGGCAGGGCTGCCCGGTTTTTGCAAATGATTTGCAAAAGCATTGACAAGTGACCGAATGCGCCTAGATTGCTTCTTGCAAACCATTCGCAGGAAGAAATTATGCGCCTTATCGCAATTCTGGGACTTTTCATTTCACTCGGGCTGGCCTCTGCCACACCGGCCCTGGCGAAGATCAAGGTTCTGACCTCGTTCACCGTTTTCGCCGACATGGCCCGCAATGTTGCGGGCGAGCATGCCGAGGTGGTCTCGATCACCCGCGAAGGTGCGGAGATACATATGTTCCGCCCGACGCCCGGCGACATCAAGCGCGGGCTTGGCGCCGATGTGGTGTTGTGGAACGGCCTTGGGCTGGAAACCTGGTTCGAGCGCTATCTCGAAAACCTCGGCAATGTGAAAGCCTATATCCTGTCCGATGGCGTCGAGCCGATCATGATTGCCGAAGGCGCTTACGAGGGCCGGGCCAATCCGCATGGCTGGATGTCGCCGGGCAACGCCAACATCTATATCGACAACATTGTCCGCGCCCTGTCCGAAACCGATCCGGACAATGCCAGCGCCTACGCCGCCAATGGCGAGAGCTACAAATCTGAAATCGCGGCCACTTTCGCGCCGATCCGCGCCGCGATTGAAGCGCTGCCCGAAGAGAAGCGCTGGCTTGTCACCAGCGAAGCCGCATTCTCCTACCTGGCCAGGGATTTCGGCCTCAAGGAAGCCGCGATCTGGGCGATCAACGCCGACAGCCAGGGATCGCCGCAGCAGGTGCGCCACATCATCGACCTGATCCGCGACAACGATATCCCGGTGATCTTTTCTGAAAGCACAGTTTCGCCAAAACCGGCCCAGCAGGTGGCGCGGGAAACCGGCATCGCCTATGGCGGGGTGCTGTATGTCGACTCGCTTTCAACCCCTGACGGACCGGTGCCGACCTATCTGGATCTGCTCAGGGTCACCTCTGAAACCATTGTCACCGGGCTGACAGCAAAACCATGACGATATCCACCCCTATCCAGACTTCGCCGCCAGAGACCGGCGGCCTCCATGTCCGCGACGTTTCGGTAATCTATCGCAATGGCAACCGGGCGCTCGATAACGCCTCGTTCTCGGTGCCAAGAGGCTCTATCACCGCCCTTGTCGGCATCAATGGCAGCGGCAAGTCGACCTTGTTCAAATCGCTGATGGGCTTTGTGCCGCTGGCCAGCGGCCAGATCTCCATCATGGGCATGGGCGTCAAGCAAGCGCTCAGCCGCAATCTGGTCGCCTATGTGCCGCAGAGCGAGGAGATCGACTGGTCGTTCCCGGTGCTGGTGGAGGACGTGGTGTTGATGGGCCGTTATGGCCACATGAATTTTCTCCGGATGACCCGCCCGCAGGACCGCGAAGCCGTCAATGATGCACTCGAACGGGTCGGCATGAGCGCTTTTCGCAAACGCCAGATCGGCGAATTGTCGGGCGGCCAGAAGAAGCGCGTGTTTCTGGCCCGGGCCCTGGCCCAGGAAGGCCAGGTGATCCTGCTCGACGAACCGTTCACCGGCGTCGATGTGACCACCGAGAACCAGATCATCGAGCTGCTCAAGGATCTGCGCGCCGAAGGCCGGGTGATGCTGGTCTCGACGCATAATCTCGGCAGTGTACCGGAATTCTGCGACCGGGCCGTGCTGATCAACCGCAGCGTTCTCGCCGAAGGGCAGACCAGCGAGGTGTTTACCCAGAAAAATCTGCAGAAAGCCTTCGGCGGTGTATTGCGGCACTTTGTTCTGGGCGGGCAGGATCTGCATGATGACGACGACAGCCGCCAGGTGACGGTGCTGACCGACGACGAGCGGCCATTCGTGATTTACGGCGAAGCGGAGCGCAAGGCCCGCAAGGGCAAGGCAGCAAGCGGCGGGGAGACCCTCTGATGGGCCTGCTGCTGGAACCCTTCAGCTATGGCTACATGGTCAACGCCATGTGGGTGTCGGCGCTGACCGGGGCGATTTGTGCATTTTTGTCGTGCTACCTGATGCTCAAGGGCTGGTCGCTGATCGGTGACGCGCTTTCGCACTCGATCGTGCCGGGTGTTGCGGGCGCCTATATGCTGGGCCTGCCTTTTGCGGCGGGCGCGTTTCTGGCCGGCGGGCTGGCGGCGGCGGCCATGCTCACCATCCGCGCCCGCACCAGGCTGCGCGAGGATGCAATCATCGGCATGATCTTCGTGTCGTTCTTTGCGCTCGGGCTGTTCATGGTGTCGATCTCGCCGACGCCGATCAATGTTCAGACAATCGTGCTGGGCAATGTGCTGGCCATTACACCGGCCGACACGACGCAGCTGATCATCATTGGAGTGGTGACACTGGTGGTGCTTTCGGTGATCTGGAAAGACCTTATGCTGGTGTTTTTCGACGAAACCCATGCCCGCGCCATCGGCCTGCACGCCACCGCGCTGAAAGTCGTTTTCTTTACCCTGCTCGCCGCCTCGACCGTTGCCGCCATGCAGACGGTTGGCGCTTTTCTGGTGATCGCGCTGGTGGTGACGCCGGGCGCCACCGCCTATCTGCTCACCGACCGGTTTCCGAAACTGATCGTCATCGCCGTGGCAATCGGGTCGATCACCTCCTTTGTGGGTGTCTATATGAGCTACTTTCTTGATGGCGCAACGGGAGGCGTGGTGATCATGCTGCAGACCGGATTGTTTCTCACGGCCTTCCTGTTTGCACCCCGGCACGGGTTGCTGGCCCAGCGCGCCAAGGCGCGCGGCGGCAAGGCAGAAGCGGAGGCCAGCTGATGGACGTCTGGCTGGACTTCTTTGTCGATCCGTTCCGCTTCGCCTATATGCAGAAGGCATTCCTGATCACCTTCCTGATCGCGCTGCCGATGGCGGCCATGAGCTCGCTGATGGTGCTCAAAGGCTGGTCGCTGCTCGGCGACGCGATGAGCCACGCAGTGCTGCCGGGTATCGTCATGGCCTATATCGCCGGCCTGCCACTGGTGATCGGCGCCTTTGCCGCAGGCCTGTTCTGTGCGGTCGCCACCGGCTGGCTCAACGCCAACAGCCGGGTCAAGGAAGACACGATGATGGGCATCGTGTTTTCCGGCATGTTCGGCTTAGGCATCGTGCTGCATGTCAGCGTCCGCTCCAGCCTGCATCTCGACCACATCCTGTTCGGCGACATGCTCGGCGTCAGCTGGTCGGACATCGGCGCGACCGCTGTCCTGGCTGCTCTGTGCGGCGGCTTCCTGCTGATCAAGTGGCGCGATCTTGTCGCCCAGGCCTTTGACGAGATGCATGCGCGCGCCATCGGGCTGAAGACCGGATGGCTGCATTACGGGCTGCTGACGGCCATCGCGCTGATGATCGTTGCCAGCCTGAAGGCCGTCGGCATCATCCTGTCGATCGCGCTGCTGGTGGCGCCGGGCGCCATTGCCTTCCTGGTGGCCCGGACCTTCGTCGGCATGCTGAGCGTGGCGGTCGGATCGGTGATCCTCAGCGCGCTGACCGGCATTTTCCTAAGCTACCATATCGACAGCGAGCCGGCGCCGACCATGGTGCTGATGATGACCGGGCTGTTCATCGTGGCGTTGGTGATGAGCCAGGTTCGGGACATGCGGATGCGGCGGGTGGCGCGGGGATAAATTCCCCCCACCCCTACATCTCCAGATAGCTCTCCGGCATCGCCTGAAGGTCCGTCGCATCCGGCTTGGCGCCGGCGGCTGTCAGCATGGCATGGATCTGGCCGCGATGGTGGGTCTGGTGGTTGAAAAGCTGGACGGCCACCATCTTTTTCGGCCGGGAGGCGGTGCGGCCGCTCATGCCTGAATGCCAGGTGAGATCGCCTTCGAACCAATCGGGTGCGACCCGGTGCGCCCAGTCCAGGATCTGCTGGTCGAGCGCCGCGCGGTCTTCCTGGAACTGGTCCCAGGTCTCGATCAGCGCCGTGGAATCGGTTGTGTAGTTTGCCGGTGGTACCCGGCCCTCGAAGCGGCTGAGCCAGATCCCATCGCCCCACAACAGGTGGGAGAACGTCTTCTCGATGGAGCCGAAGAACGCGCCGCGCTCGGCCTGCCGGGCGGCCCGGTCAAGCGCGCTGGCGGCGTTGATGAGGTTTGCATTCTGCCACATGTTGTAGCGCGCCATCAGCAGCACATAGTCCTGATTTGCCATTATAACCCTCTCCGCATCGTGGATCGCCGGCATAGTGTTCCAACCTCAGAGGCCGATCAAGTCTGCCAGCACGGCTGTCATCGCGCGGACCGCAAAAGCCAGAAGCCTCAGAGCCCCTCAATCGAAAACTCGGGCGCGCCGGTCCACTTGAGTTTCCAGCTCGCGCCCGGACGGACATTCTGGATGATGCGCGGATCGAAGGCGACGAAGCAGCGGCCGCCTTCGTGGCGCACCGAGGGGTAGATCAGCCCGCGATGGCCTTCGCCGCGCAGATCCGCAGCCAGTGCCTGCCCCGCCGGATAGCCTTTGGCGGGGTCGGGATCCAGTGCGGGATAGGCGCTGCCATGCAGATCCGGAAAATCTCCGATGAAATCCGCCAGAAGCTCGACATAGCGCGCCTCATCCTCGTAGCAGTTGATGAACCCCAGTTCGCGAGTCCGGTGGAAGCCCACCTCCTGCGCACTGGTCAGCATGTCCCAGGCGCAATACCAGGCGCCGCGATCGCCGCTGTTGAACCGGTTGCCGCCGGGCCTTGTATAGGTGAAGGCCGCGTTGATGTGGCTTTCACCATAGAGTTTGAGGTCATGCGCGCGGCGGGCGAAGGCCAGCTCGCGGCGGTCAAGCGCTGGACTGCTCTCGCGTTCGGCGATCAGCCGCGCACTGGTCTCGCCCTCAAGCTCGGCCAGGAGCGCAGCTTCCTCGTCGCTGTCGACAAGCCCGCGCAGCACCGGCGGTTTGTGATGCGTCTCGGGAATCAGCCGGACCAGAGCCCGGTCATTGACCGGGGTGATTTTCACACACCGCCCCTGAGCGCATCGGCATAGGTGCGCACGCGCAGGATCTTCGGCAAGCCGCCGGCGATCATCGCATCAACAGGCCGCGCGCCATCGAATTCCGGGCCCTGGTTGGGCAGCCTGACCCATTGCCGCGATATCGGTTCGTTGAAGTAGAGCTCCAGCGATTTGTAGAGGCCGATGAGCCCGCTCAGGCGCAACATCTGGTCACGGGTGAGATCACCGGCAAAGCCCGGCCGCTTGGCCCGTTTCCATGTGGACTCCGACATGTCGGCAAGCGCTGCCGCCTCGCGCTGCGTCAACGACCAGGCCTCGGCAATCCGCGCAAAAGCCTTGAGCCCTACCGCCTGCCGGTCCGGGGAACCACGTTCCAGAACAAGGTTTTCCATCGGGCGCTCCTGTCTTAGTTCGGATCAATATAAGGTCATATGACCCTTATATCAAGTCTATATGATCCATAGATCATTCGTGATTGGCATTGGATGGCGGACCGGCGCCGGCCATGGTGCTGATGATGACCGGGTTGTTCATCGTGGCGCTGGTGGTGAGCCAGATTCGGGACATGCGGATGCGGCGGGGCGCGCGATCAACCGAGCCCGGACGCATCGCTGCCGTCACGGATAAGCAGGCAGCGCCTCACGCGGATATGGCACCATCATGCCATATGAGCGCCGGGCGCTCTATCCTGACGCACAGTGACCACTTGCTTTTGCGTAAATCTCCATACAATATCCCTATAATTTCAAGTTGAGGTATTGTGATGGATAAAACCGGTTCCAAGATAGCATGGTGCCCGACCGTCCGGAAGGCTGACGGACCGCTCTATCTAGCGATTACGGATGCGCTGTCTGCCGACATCATGTCCGGCAAGCTCGCGGCGGGTGACCGGCTTCCCCCGCAACGCGCCCTGGCTGAAGCCCTCAAGATCGATTTCACGACGGTCAGCCGCGCCTATGCCGAGGCAGGCAAGCGCGGACTTGTAGAGGGCAAAGTCGGCCAGGGGACCTATGTCCGCAATAAACATGCCGCGGCAAGACAGCCCGTGCCGAGCGGACTTGTCGACATGAGCATGAACCTGCCTCCGCGTTTTGATGATGCCTGCCTGGTTTCGCGCATGTGGGAGGGCATACGCGGTCTGGAAAGCTCGGACGGCATCGATCTGTTGATGCGCTATCAGGCAGCAGGCGGGGCGCGACGGGACAGGGAAGCCGGAGCGCTCTGGCTGTCTTCGCGCCTTGACGGCGTCACGGCTGACCGTGTTCTGATCTGCCCCGGTGCGCAAGGCGCACTGCTTGCTTTGATAGGTCTCCTGGCGGCGCCCGGCGAGACCATATTGGCTGAAGCCCTGACCTATCCCGGGATCCGCTCCGTTGCCGCCCACCTGCGGGTAAATCTTGCCGCAGTGGCCATGGACCAGGAAGGAATCATCCCCCAATCATTCGAGGATGCGTGCCTCAAAACTAAGCCGAAAGCGCTTTACTGCACTCCGACCATACAGAATCCCACGACGTCAACACTTTCAATGGCGAGACGCCAGGCGATTGTCGACATAGCTCGGCGATACCAGGTTCCAATCATTGAAGACGATGCCTATGGCGCACTACCGCTGGCCCCGTTGCCACCGCTGGCAAGCCTTGCCCCTGAACTGGTTTATCATATCGCCGGCCTCGCCAAATGCGTGGCGCCGGCGCTGCGCATCGCCTATCTGGTCGCGCCAGAGGGAAGCGCAACGCCGCAGTTAAACAGCGCAATCCGGGCAACAGCCTCAATGGCCTCCCCACTGGCCGCCGCGATCGCATCACGGTGGATCGAAGATGGAACCGCCGAGGCGGTGATATCGGCGATCCGGAATGAGACCGGCGCACGCCAGTCCATTGCAGCCCGCATCCTGCCTGCCGAAAATGTCAGCACGGATCCGCAAGGCTTCCATGTCTGGCTGCGCCTCACACCACCATGGACGCGGGCGGAGTTCTCCTCGCGGCTGCGATCAGAAGGCATCAGCGTTGTTGCCAGCGATGCCTTCGCCTTGGGATCGGCTCCCGAGGCGGTCAGGCTGGGCCTCGGGGCGCCTGAGAGCCGCGAAGAACTCGCAAAAAGCCTTCAGGTGGTTGCCGGGCTCCTGGGGCAGTCTCCTGTGGCATTTGCGATGGTCGTCTGAAAAGCAGAACCTCTGTCATACATACACTTGACAATTAATACATACAATCTACATACATTTGAAATTGACCGCACACAGAGATGAGCGAACCGGTTCCTGAACGACCGCACTGACTGCTCATGACACGAATGTCCGGCACCGCCCACGAAAGGACGCCCGATGCCCAGCGAACACGAGTATCCCCCGCTCGAACCGGTTCAAACCGGCATCAAGGGACGCTGCCCGCGCTGTGGGCAGGGACACCTGTTTCAAGGCTTCCTGACGCTGCGCCCGAAATGTGAAGCCTGCGGCCTCGACTACTCCTTTGCCGACCCGGCCGATGGGCCGGCGTTCTTCATCATGATGTTCGCCTGTATCCCGAGCACAATTTTCGCACTTTGGCTGCAGATCAATTACGAACCGGCCTGGTGGGTACACTTTCTCACCACCGTCCCCTTGATGCTGCTGACCTGCATTCCGCCGTTGCGCCCGGTGAAGGGCTGGCTGGTGGCCAGCCAATATTTCCACAAGGCCCAGGAAGGCACCATCGACCACGACTGGGTGGAAAGCTGACCGCCTGACCGGATGTGAAGGACGGGCGGGCCACGGCAAATGGGCTTTGGCATACGGCTCAGAATGGGATTTCGACCGTATTCCTGCCGCAGACATGCTCAACCCGACAGGCATCGGCTCCGGTGCGGATGATGACCGGTCATGCTGCGCATCCGCGGCAACGGCTCGATTGCCATCAATGCGACTTCGTCCAGGCGCTCCGCAGGCACAATGAAAAAGCTGTATATGTCTTGCAACGCCATCCCGGCAGCATGCAGGACATAGGCTGCTTGCGTCCTTTCCACACCTTCGCACTTCGCTCTGCACCCCTCCCCTTGCCTTCCGGCCACAATTCAGCATAGTTACTCCATCCCGTTGGGAGAAACCGGTTCACTCCGGTGCCGAAGGAGCAACCGCCCCGGAAACTCTCAGGCAAATGGACCAACGGTATATTCGGACTCTGGAGAATGGCGCTTGTCGCGTCTGCCGAAGGGATAACAATCTCAGGCAAAAGGACAGAGGGGGCTATTCGAAAGCGTCAGACGCTTGACGATTGGCCCGTGCGCGGTTGAAACCGGCACCTGATATGGAGACTGCAGCGTGGACACCACAGCTGACCTTCTTAAGACGCCCCTACATTCCCTGCATCTTGAGCTTGGCGCCCGCATGGCCGGTTTTGCCGGTTACGACATGCCGATCCAGTATCCGATGGGCGTCATGCAGGAACACCTGCACACCCGCGCCAATGCCGGCCTGTTCGATGTCTCGCATATGGGGCAGATCCTGATCCGAGCCAAAAGCGGCGATGTCCGGGACGCAGCCCTTGCGCTGGAGACCATCACACCGGTTGATGTGGCGGACCTGAAACCCGGACGCCAGCGCTACGGGCTGTTCACCAATGACCAGGGCGGGCTTGAAGACGATTTCATGGTCGCCAACCGGGGCGATCATCTCTATCTGGTGGTCAACGCGGCCTGCAAGCATGACGACCTGGCCCGCATCGAGGCCGCACTTTCCGGCACATGCGAGATCGAAGCCCAGTTCGACCGTGGGCTGATCGCCCTGCAGGGACCGGCTGCCGAAGGCGTGCTGTCGTCCTATGCGCCAGATGCCGAAGACATGATGTTCATGGATGTCGTCGATCTTGAAATTGCCGGCGTGCCGGTTGTCGTCTCCCGCTCGGGCTATACCGGTGAAGACGGCTACGAGATCTCGCTGCCCGCGGACGAGACCGACCGCATCGCACGGCTGCTGCTGGCCGATGAGCATGTTGCGCCCATCGGGCTTGGCGCGCGGGATTCGCTCAGGCTGGAAGCCGGGCTCTGCCTTTATGGCAATGACATTGATAAAACCACCACACCCGTCGAAGCCAATCTGAAATGGGCGATCCAGAAGGTGCGCCGCACCGGCGGCGCCCGCGAGGGTGGCTTCCCCGGCGCCAAGGTGATCCTCGGCCAGTTCGACAACGGCGCCAGCCGCGTCCGGGTCGGCCTGCAGCCTGCAGGAAAGGCGCCGGTTCGCGCCGGCGCCCCGCTTTTTGCACAGGAGGCTGGCGGCGAGGCGATCGGCACCGTCACCTCGGGCGGATTTGGCCCCAGCGCGGGCGGCCCGGTTGCCATGGGCTACGTGCCCTCAGACCTCGCCGCCACCGGCTCCAAAATCTATGCGGAAGTGCGCGGCAAGCGGCTTGAAATGGCCGTCGCCGCCCTGCCCTTCGTGCCTTCAACCTACAAACGTTAAAACCAACAGGAACAATAAGATGCTGAAATTCACCGAAGACCACGAATGGCTCAAGATCGAGGGCGACGTCGCCACCGTCGGCATCACCGAACATGCGGCCGAACAGCTTGGTGATCTGGTGTTTGTCGAGCTGCCCGAAGTCGGCGCCAAGCTCGACAAGGGCGGCGAGGCGTCAACCGTGGAATCGGTCAAGGCGGCATCGGATGTCTATTGCCCGCTCGCCGGCGAGATCACCGAAGTCAATCAGGCGATTGCCGACGATCCGTCGCTGGTCAATTCCGACCCGACCGGTGCAGGCTGGTTCTTCAAGCTCAAGCTCGATGACGCGGGTAGCGCCAACGAGCTGATGGATGAAACCGCCTATAAAGCAATGATCGGCTGATATCTGCCATGACCATCAAACTGACCGACTACGACCCTTACGATTTCGCCAACCGCCGCCACATCGGCCCGTCACCGGCGGAAATCTCCGACATGCTTGAAGTGGTCGGAGCTTCCTCGCTTGACGCGCTGATTGACGAGACCGTTCCCGGCTCGATCCGCCAGAAAACGCCGCTGGCCTTCGGCGATCCGATGAGCGAGCGCGAGGTGCTTGATCATTTGCGCGCCACCGCGAAGAAGAACAAGGTGATGCTGTCGCTGATCGGTCAGGGCTATCACGGCACCATCATGCCGCCGGTGATCCAGCGGTGCATCCTGGAGAATCCGGCCTGGTACACGGCCTATACGCCCTACCAGCCGGAAATCAGCCAGGGACGGCTGGAGGCGCTGCTCAATTTCCAGACCATGGTCGCCGACCTTACCGGACTCGACATCGCCAACGCCTCGCTGCTTGACGAGGCAACGGCGGCGGCGGAAGCCATGGCAATGGCCGAGCGGGCCTCGAAATCCAAACAAACCGCGTTCTTCGTGGATCATCATTGCCACCCGCAAACCATCGACGTGATCCGCACCCGCGCCGAGCCGCTGGGCTGGGAGATCATCATCGGCGATCCGTTTACCGAGCTTGATCCTGAGGCCGTGTTCGGCGCGATCTTCCAGTATCCCGGCACCTTCGGCCATGTGCATGATTTCACCGATGTGATCACCAGGCTGCATGCGCAAAAGGCGATAGCCGTTGTCGCAGCCGACCCGCTGTCGCTGACCCTGCTGAAATCGCCGGGTGAAATGGGCGCCGACATCGCCGTTGGTTCGATGCAGCGCTTCGGCGTTCCGGTCGGCTATGGCGGCCCGCATGCGGCTTATATGGCCGTGAAAGACGCCTACAAGCGCTCGATGCCCGGCCGTCTCGTCGGCGTCACCGTCGATACGCGCGGCAACCAGGCCTACCGGCTGGCACTGCAGACCCGCGAACAGCATATCCGCCGCGAGAAGGCCACGTCGAACATCTGCACCGCGCAGGTGCTGCTCGCCGTCATCGCCTCGATGTATGCTGTGTTTCACGGACCGGTTGGATTGAAAGCCATTGCCGGCCGCGTGCATATCAAGGCTGCAACGCTGGCCGCAGGTCTGAAGCAGCTCGATTTCATCATCGACCCGGCGATCTTCTTTGACACCGTCACGGTGTTTGCCGAAGGCCGTCAGGCCGAGATCCTCGAAGCAGCGCGCGGCGAAGGCATCAATTTGCGCAAGATCGGTGATGACCGCATCGGCATCGCACTCGATGAAGTCTCGCGTCCCGAAACGGTGGAAGCCGTGTGGCGGGCGTTTGGCGGCAACCTCTCGTTCAAGGATCTGCTTGCAGACCCGATCATCCCCGATCCGATGGGGCGGCACTCGCGCTATCTCGAGCACCCGATCTTCCACATGAACCGTGCCGAAAGCGAGATGACGCGCTACATCCGCCGGCTTTCGGACAAGGATCTGGCGCTCGACAGGACCATGATCCCGCTCGGCTCCTGCACCATGAAGCTCAACGCAACGGCTGAAATGCTGTCGATCACCTGGCCGGAATTTGCCGACATTCATCCCTTTGCGCCGGCCGACCAGGCGCTCGGCTACAAGCAGATGATCGACGATCTGTCGGACAAGCTGTGCCAGATCACCGGCTATGACGCGATCTCGATGCAGCCCAATTCCGGCGCGCAGGGCGAATATGCCGGACTGATGGCGATCCGCAGCTTTCACCGCGCCAACGGCGACACGCACCGCCATGTCTGCCTGATCCCGACATCGGCGCACGGCACCAATCCGGCGTCGGCACAGATGGCGGGGATGACGGTCGTTGCGGTCGGCACCCGCGAGAACGGCGATATTGATCTCGATGATTTCCGCGCCAAGGCCGAGCTTCATTCGGACAATCTCGCCGCCTGCATGATCACCTATCCGTCCACGCACGGGGTGTTCGAGGAGACGGCAACCGAGGTTTGCGCGATCACCCACAAACATGGCGGGCAGGTCTATCTCGACGGCGCCAATCTCAATGCGCTGGTCGGCTTGGCGCGGCCCGGCGATATCGGCGCCGATGTCAGCCATCTCAATCTGCACAAGACCTTCTGCATTCCGCATGGCGGCGGCGGTCCGGGCATGGGGCCAATCGGGGTCAAGGCGCATCTGACGCCGCATCTACCGGGCCATTGCGTCACTGACGGCAAGCCGGGCGCGGTGTCAGCCGCTCCCTTCGGCTCGGCCTCGATCCTGCCGATCTCCTGGGCCTATTGCCTGATGATGGGCGGCGAAGGCCTGACCCAGGCGACGAAGATCGCGATTCTCAACGCCAACTACATCGCGGCACGGCTCAAGGGCGCTTACGACATCCTCTACACCTCGTCCAAGGGCCGGGTGGCGCATGAATGCATCCTCGACACACGGCCGCTGGTGCAAAGCGCCGGAGTCACCGTCGACGACGTCGCCAAGCGGCTGATCGATTGCGGCTTCCACGCGCCGACCATGAGCTGGCCGGTGGCAGGCACGCTGATGATCGAGCCGACGGAATCCGAAGTGAAGGCCGAGCTTGACCGGTTCTGCGCAGCGATGCTGGCGATCCGTGAAGAAGCCTGGGCCATCGAGGACGGGCGGCTCGACCGGGAGAACAACCCGCTGAAGAATGCACCACATACGATTGAGGATCTGGTCGGCCCCTGGGATCGCCCCTATGACCGCGAAACGGCCTGTTTCCCGGCCGGCGCAATCCGCAATGCCAAATATTTCGCCCCGGTCAACCGGGTCGACAATGTCTATGGCGACCGTCACCTGGTCTGCTCCTGCCCGCCGATGTCGGAGTATGCAGACGCGGCGGAATAGACGGATTAACTGATAGCAGCAGGCGGCCTTCGGGCCGCCTGTTGTGCATCATGCCTTAAAATCGCCGGACCACGATCTCATCACCGTTTCAAGAGGTGACGCGGGGTCACTGCCAGGCTTTCAGCAAGCAATCAGACACCATAGCGCACACCGCCGCTTGATTGTTTCATGGCTGGAGCTTGATGAATGAATATTCATTCACTATATTCACGATCGCAACAGAAGCTGTAATCCGGATCGCCTTGCCCTGCAGAAGGGGCCGCGAGATCCGCTGCGGCATCTGCGTGCACAAACCATCAAAGGACCACCCATGGACGTATCCGCAACCCAGACCGCGAGCAAACGCGCCTCGGATATCCTTGACCAGGTCAAGTCGGCCTTTGCCCTGAACGGCTTCGAGGGCACGTCAATGCAGGATCTGGCGCAGGCGGCACAGATGAGCGTTGGCAACTTCTATCGCTATTTTTCCTCCAAGGATGCAATCATAACCGCGCTGGTCAAGCGCGACCTCGAAGAGATTGAAGCGCTTTTCGAGACGATAAATGCGGCTCCCGATCCCGGCAAGATGTTCATGACGCTGATGCGGGAGCGCATAGAGACCCTGCCCTGCGAAGACGCTGCGCTTTGGAGCGAAGTGCAGGCAGCATCGTACCGCTCTCCCGACATCGCCAAGCTGATGCGCACCATGGACGAAACCGTGCGCTGCAACATGGTCAAGGCGCTTGTCCGCATCCACCGCGACGACAGTCCCGGCGCACTGAGGATTTATGAAACACGGGCTCATTTGATGATGCTGCTGATCCACGGCTTTTCCCAGCGCAAATACTGCGCCGGCAAGGATGTAAGCGTTGAACAATGGACCGCGCTCGGTGAGCACGTGCTTTCGACGCTGCACGACACAATTTTCACGCCCCCCGCAACCCCCTCCGAATGACCGGAACTCTCATGCGCCCTGCCCTTCTTCTTGCCCTGCCTCTTCTTTCCGTCATGGCCTTTCCGGCCGGCGCGGTCGACGCGGAAAAAACGCCCTCCGCCGGCGCGCTGCCGCCGGCGATCATTGCCGTCAGGGCCGAGAAAGAGCCGATCACCGACCGGGTGTTATCCAACGGCATGATCACGGCCGTCGAGGAAGTGCTGGTGGCGCCGCAGGTCGAAGGCCTGGCAATAGAGAGCCTTGAGGCCGATGTCGGTGACCGGGTGGAAGCGGGATCGGTGCTGGCCACATTGTCCAAGGATCAGCTGATCCTGCAGCGCAGCCAGCTCGACGCCAACCGCGCCAAGGCGCTGGCCGCCATCGCGCAACTCGAGGCGCAATTGGCTGAGGTTGAATCGAACACGCAGGAAACGGTCAAGGCAAGCGAGCGCGCCAGACAGCTGGCCGCGCAGGGCACCTATTCGACCGTTCAGGCCGAACAGGCCGAGGCCCAGGCCACGGCGGCGCTGGCGCGGGTCCGCTCGGTGAAGGAATCGATCAAGGTAGCACAAGCCGACATCGCGGTGATTGACGCGCAGATGAAGGACATCGAACTGCGCTTGGCCCGCAGCGAGGTGAAAGCGCCGGTATCCGGCATCGTGTCGGCCCGCGGGGCACGGATCGGCGCCATCGCCAGCGCAGGCGCCGGCCCGATGTTCACCATCATCAGGGACGGCAAGCTGGAACTGCGGGCCGATATTGCCGAGGCCGACATGCAGCGGATCGCCGAGGGCCAGAGGGTGGTGATCCATCTTATCGGTGCAGATGCCCCGGTTGAAGGCACGATACGGCTGATCGAGCCAACGCTCAACACCACGACCCGGCTGGGCATGGCCCGCATCGAAATTGCCGACGGCGCAAATATGCGCGCCGGCATGTTCGCAGACGCCGATATCATTGTGGCAACACGCGATGCCATCACAGTGCCGGTGACTTCGGTCAATGTGGCCCGTGACGGCGCCGATGTTCTCAAGATCGAAGACGGCATCGCCAGGCGCACGGCGGTCAGCACCGGCATTCGCGAAAGCGGCCGGGTGGAGATTGTCGAGGGACTGGCGCGCGGAGACCTGATCGTCGCCAAGGCCGGTGCGTTTGTGCGCGACGGGGACCGGATCACTCCGGTGGAAGAAACCGACAGCGGCCCAGTCGCCGCCATGACCGAGTGAGGCATCCGAGATGAATTTTTCCGCCTGG
The DNA here is from genome assembly GCA_048261205.1 of Hoeflea sp. GTDB lineage: Bacteria > Pseudomonadota > Alphaproteobacteria > Rhizobiales > Rhizobiaceae > Hoeflea. Next base: position 158,320 of record JBLXGF010000003.1, on the reverse strand, counting down.
GCCATCCGCAACCCGATCGCACCGATCCTGGCATTCGCGCTCCTGACGATTGTCGGCATTCAATCCTTCCTCACGCTGCCGATTACCCGGTTTCCCAATATCGACGTGCCGCTGGTTGCCATCAACGTGGTGCAATCGGGTGCCGCGCCTTCCGAGATGGAGGCCCAGGTCACAAAGGAAATCGAGGACGCCGTTGCCGGCATTACCGGCGTTGACGATATCTCCTCCACCGTTTCCGACGGCATTTCCACGACCACGGTGCTCTTCCGCATGGAGGTGCCGACCGACCAGGCGGTTCAGGACGTCAAGGACGCGATTGACCGGGTGCGCGGCGATCTGCCCGCCTCTGTCGAGGAGCCGATTGTCACCCGCATCGATGTCGAAGGCCAGGCGATTATGACCTTTGCGGTGCATGCGCCGGACATGACACTGGAAGAAGCCTCCTGGTTTGTCGATGACACCATCAAGCGGGCGCTGCAGGGCCAGCGCGGCGTCGGCAAGGTCGACCGCTACGGCGGCGCCGACCGGGAGATCCGTGTCGAACTCGATCCGGCGCGGCTTGATTCCTACGGCATCACCGCAGCCGACGTGAACCGGCAGCTGCGCGCCACCAACGCCAATCTCGGCGGCGGACGCGGCGAAGTTGGTGCGCGCGAACAGGTGATCCGGACACTCGGCGACGCCCAGGACCGGGCATCGCTGGAGGCCACCACCATCGCTTTGGCAAACGGGCGTTTTGTCCGGCTTGGCGATCTGGGTGTGGTGCGCGACACCTATGAGGAATTGCGGTCGTTCGGACGCTACAATGGCGACCAGGTGGTGTCTTTCGCCGTCTTCCGCTCAAAGGGCGCCAGCGAAGTCTCGGTTGCCGAAGTGGTGACCGAAACGCTCGACGAAATCCGGGCGAAGCATCCCGATGTCGAACTGGTTCCGGTCGATGACACGGTGTTCTTCACCTATGGCAATTATGAATCGGCGCTGCACACGCTGGTCGAAGGCTCATTGCTGGCGGTTCTGGTGGTGTTCCTGTTCCTGAGGAACTGGCGCGCCACGCTGATTGCCGCCATCGCTCTGCCGCTGTCAGCCATCCCGACCTTCTATGTCATGGATCTGCTAGGCTTTTCGCTCAATCTGGTGAGCCTGCTGGCCATCACGCTTGCGACCGGTATCCTGGTCGACGACGCCATCGTCGAGGTGGAAAACATCTCGCGCCACATCCGCATGGGCAAGACACCTTACCGGGCCGCGGTCGAGGCCGCCGATGAAATCGGTCTGGCGGTGATCGCCACCACCTTCACCATCATTGCTGTGTTCGTGCCGGTGTCGTTCATGCCGGGCATTCCGGGGCAATATTTCATCCAGTTCGGCATGACCGTTGCTGTCGCGGTGATGTTCTCGCTTCTGGTTGCGCGGCTGATCACGCCGATGATGGCCGCCTATCTGATGCGCGACAGCGACGCCCATGAAGAGACCGAGGGCGGCGGGCCGGTCATGCGGGGTTACACCTGGCTGATCAACAAAACCTTGCGCTGGAGATACTCCACCTTGTTTGCCGCCATCGCTTCGCTGGTGGTTGCCATGTATTTCCTGGCCCAGGTTCCAGGCTCGTTCCTGCCGCCCGAAGATGTATCGCGTGTCAGCATCAGCGTGGAACTGCCACCGGGCGCAACGCTGGAAGACACCGACCGCACCACGGAAGCCATGCGCCAGATCATCACCGGCATCGAAAATGTCGAGAATGTCTTCATCCTCGGCGGCACCTCGCCGAAGGGCGAAATCGACATCCGCCGCGCCTCGGTTTCCGTGCTGCTTGAGAAGATCGAACACTCGATCGTCAAGAAGGTGGTCAACGGCCTTGCCGGCGCAGTTCCGTTCATCTCGGATTCGCTGCCCCGCATGGAGGTTCTGGGGCGGATCCGTTCGCAGGCGGAAGTGGAAGCCGAGATCTTCGACAAGCTCGCTGTCATTCCCGATATCCGGGCCTACAAGCTCAACGACCGCGGTGAACGCGACCTGACCTACAATGTGATCTCCACCGACGACGCGGCGATCGACCGGGCGGTGGCAATTCTGGAGCCGAAGCTGAAGGCCGAGAGCGTGCTGTCGAGCGTCAGCGTCGCCGGATCGCTGCCCCGCCCCGAAGTGCAGATCCGGCCGCGGGCCGAGGAAGCCGCGCGGCTTGGCGTCACCACGGCGCAGATTGCCGAAACCGTGCGCGTCGCCACCATCGGCGATGTCGATGCGGCCCTGGCCAAGATCTCGCTCGACAACCGGCAGATCCCGATCCGGGTGCAGCTTGACCCGGTCTACCGCGCCGACATCGACCGGATCGGCAATCTCCGCGTGGCCACCTCCAAGGGTGTTTCGGTCCCGCTGAAGACCGTGGCCGACATTGTCATCACCCAGGGTCCGTCGACCATCAACCGCTTCAACCGCGAACGCCAGGCCACCATCGGCGCCAGCCTGCCGATCGGCGTGGCGCTGGATACGGCCAAGAACCGGTTCAACGAGATCGTCGCAGACACCGAGCTGCCGGCTGGGGTGCAGGTGCTGGAAGCCGGTGATGCGGAAGTCCAGGCGGAAATGCAGGAGAGCTTCCTTAACGCCATGTTGATGGGGCTGATGCTGGTGCTGACCGTTCTCATCCTCTTGTTCAAGGATGTGATCCAGCCCTTCACCATCCTGTTCTCGCTGCCGCTGGCCATCGGCGGTGTCGCTGCAGGCCTGATCCTGACCAACAACGCGCTGTCGATGCCGGTGCTGATCGGCATCCTGATGCTGATGGGCATCGTCACCAAGAACGCCATCCTGCTGGTCGATTTCGCGGTCGAGCTGATCCGCACCGGCCGTGACCGGGTGGAGGCGATGATCGAGGCCGGCCAGAAACGTGCCCGGCCGATCGTCATGACCTCGATTGCCATGTCGGCCGGCATGCTGCCAAGCGCGCTCGGTGTTGGCGAAGGCGGATCATTCCGTGCGCCAATGGCCATCGCGGTGATCGGCGGGATCATTGTCTCGACCGTTCTCAGCCTTGTGGTGGTGCCGTCGTTCTTCCTGATCATGGATGATCTGTCGCGGCTGCTGAGCTGGATCTTCAGCCGCTTTGTCGGTCCGAAGGAAGAAGAGATCGAGGTACTGGAACCCGAAGCGATGACCGTGGCGATCGGCGAGAATATGGAAGAGATCACGCAATTGCGCGACCGTCTGGCGCGGCTCGAAGGTCAGGCCGGGCGGACGCCGCCGAAGCTGGTGGTAACGCAACAGGCAGCCGAATAAACAAAGGCCGGGGCGCAATCAGCTCCGGCCTTTCTCATTCAGGTAACCGGAATGTCAAACGCCGAGAAATTCGGTTTCGACCTCACGGGCCAGACCGGCGGGCGTGCCGCTCCACACTGTCTCGCCCCGGGCCAGGATGACGCAGCGGTCGGCCACCGCACGGAGCTCGGAAAAGCCCTTGTCGATCACCAGAATGGATTGGCCACCTGCCTTCAATTTGGCGATGGCCGCCCAGATTTCCTGACGCACCACCGGCGCCAGTCCTTCCGTCGCCTCATCGAGAATGAGCAGACGCGGATTGGTCAGAAGCGCGCGCGCTATCGCCAGCATCTGCTGTTCGCCGCCCGAAAGCGTGGATGCATTTTGCGCCATGCGTTCGCCCAGCCGGGGAAACAGCTCCGTGGCCTTGTCGATGTCCCAGGGACCGGAGCGGGCCGAGGCCATCAGGTTTTCGGACACCGAGAGATTGGCAAAACAGCGCCGCCCTTCCGGCGCCAGGCCAATGCCCAGCCTTGCTGCCTTGAACGATGGCAGCGCCACGAGATCCTTGCCGTCAAAACGGATCTTGCCGCGCGTGGTGCGCAGCATACGGGTGATGGAGCGCACGGTGGTGGTCTTGCCCATGCCGTTGCGGCCCATCAAGGCGACGAGTTCGCCCTCGGCGATCTGCAGATCGACACCGAACAGCGCCTGCGATGCCCCGTAGAAGGCTTCTAGCTTTTCAACCTCAAGCAGGCTCATGCCGCGTCCTCCCCGAGATAGGCGGTGCGGACTTCCGGGTGATTGCGGATGTCATCGGCCTTGCCGCGGGCGATGATCCGGCCCGCGACCAGAACAGAAATGCGGTCGGCCAGCTGGAACACGGCGTCCATGTCGTGCTCGATCAAGAGGATCGGCGCCTCGGTGCGAAGCTTGTCGAGGAAGCCGATCAGCTTGGCGGAGCCTTCCTGTCCGAGACCGGCCATCGGCTCATCCATCAGGAAAATCCGCGGCCGCATGGCCAGCACCATGGCGATTTCGAGAAGCCGCTTTTCGCCGTGCGAAAGTTCGCTCACCCGGACGCCTGCACGCTGGCTCAAGCCGACGCGGTCGAGCGCCTGCATGGCCTCATCGATCAGCTCCTGATCGCGGGTGACCTGGCGGAAGAACCCGAACACCGAACGCCGCCGCGCCTGGGCTGCAAACATGACGTTGCCGCGAGCGGAAAATTCCGGAATCAGCGACGACACCTGGAAGGTGCGGGTCAATCCGAGCCGGGCGCGGGCGATCTGGTCGAGACCGCTGATCTCGCGGCCGTCGAAGCGGATCAAGCCGGCATCGGCGGCAAGCTCGCCGGCGACCAGCTTGATCAGGCTCGACTTGCCGGCGCCGTTGGGGCCGATCAGGGCGTGGATTTCGCCCGGGCGCAGGTCGAGATCGACGCTGTCGGTGACCTTCAGCGCGCCGAAGGATTTGCTCAGATCGGAGAGCTGCAGCACCGGTTCAGTCATGACGCGTCCTCCCGGCCACCAGCCCTATGAAACCACCCCGCGCGAACAGCACCACCGCCAGCAGGGCCGCGCCGAGGAAGAACTGCCAATGGGTGGTGAAGCTGCCGAACACATGTTCGAACAGCACGAACAGACAGGCGCCGACCACCGGGCCGAACAGCCGCGCCACGCCGCCCAGAATGATGAACACCATGATCTCGCCCGACAGGTGCCAGGACATCATCGACGGGCTGACGAAGCGGTTGAGGTCTGCATAGAGCGCTCCGGCCAGTCCGGTGACCATGCCGGAGAGCACGAAGGCTGCGAGCTTGATGCGGTAGGGCGACAGCCCGAGGGCCGCAACCCTGCCCTCGTTCTGCCTGACTGCCTGAAGTGCGATGCCGAAGCGCGCGCCGGTCATCTTCCACTGCGCAAACAGCACCACGATCAGCACCGCGTAGCACAGCAGGAAATAGTCGAGAGGCCTGAGCGTGTTGATGCCGGGAAAGGCATTGCGGACATAGATCGACAACCCGTCCTCGCCGCCATAGGCGGGCCAGGAGATGGCGAAATAGTAGATCATCTGGGCAAAAGCGAGGGTGATCATGATGAAATAGACACCCGAGGTGCGCAGGCTGAGCGCACCGATGACCAGCGCTGCCAGCCCGCTGACGACAATCGCCACCAGCCACAGCACCAGCATCTGGTTGGTGCCGTTGATGAGGAACGGGGCTGTCATCAGCGGCTCGTAATTCTGGTGGTGGCTGGCGAGAATGCCGACCGCATAGCCGCCAAGGCCGAAGAAGGCCGCGTGGCCGAACGACACCAGCCCGCCAAGCCCGAGCGCAATGTTGAGGCCGACCCCGGCCAGCGCCAGAATGGTGGCACGGGTGGCAAGGGTGACGAGAAACGGCTCATCGGCATAATGGGCGATCAGCGGTCCGCCGAGCAGGATCAGCGCCAGCAGGATATTGAGACGATGTTCGGCGATCAGGTCACGCATTGGCGGGAAACAACCCTTTTGGCTTGAACACCAGGACTGCGGCCATCAACAGATAGATCAGCATCGAGGCGATCGCCGAGCCGACGCCGGCAGCCTCGGAGGCTTCCATCACAGAGGACAGCAGCACCGGCAGCAGGAAGCGGCCCATGGTGTCGACCAGACCGACCATCAGGGCTGCGACCAACGCACCGCGAATGGAGCCGATGCCGCCGATGACGATGACAACAAAAGCGAGAATGAGAACCGGTTCACCCATGCCGACCTGAACCGACTGGATGGCGCCGATGAGAGCACCGGCTAGGCCAGCCAGCGCTGCACCAAGGGCAAAGACCACCGTGTAGAGAAAACGGATATCGACGCCGAGTGCCGCGATCATTTCGCGGTCGGCTTCACCGGCGCGGATCTGCATGCCGAGCCGGGTGCGGCTGATCAGCAGGCCAAGCCCGGCCGCAACAACCAGACCTGCGACGATGATCGCCAGCCGGTAGGCCGGATAGGGCAAGCCGCCGGGCAGCATGACCGGACCGGACAGGAATTCGGGCGGATCGAGATAGAGCGGGAAAGAGCCGAACAGGAAGCGGACGCCTTCGGAAAACATCAGCACCAGCGCGAATGTCGCCAGCACCTGATCGAGATGATCGCGGTCATAGAGCCTGCGGATCACCACGATCTCGACCAGAGCACCGAGGGCCGCGGCTGCGGCCAGGCTTGCAATCAGCCCGAGCCAGAACGATCCGCTCCAGGCGGCGACCGCGGCACAGACAAAACCGCCGACCATGAACAGCGAGCCATGGGCAAGATTGATCAGGCCCATGACGCCGAAAATCAGAGTGAGGCCGGCCGCCATCAGGAACAGCATGACGCCGAGCTGCAGACCGTTGAAAATTTGTTCCAGGAAAAGTGCGAGGGTCATTTTTTGCCGGGCTCGCGTCAGCGCGGGGAAAAGGCCCGGGCGGAAACTCCGCCCGGGATCGGGAGATGATTACATCTTGCAATCAGCTGCGTAGGCGTCGGCGCGGTCGGTGAGCGCGGTGTCGACGATCTTGTTGGTGTAGATGTCACCTTCCTTGATCACTTCGCGGACATAGATGTCCTGGACCGGGTGGTGGTTGGGGCCGAAGCTGAACTTGCCGCGAACCGAGTTGAAGTCGGCGGATTCCAGCGCCTTGCGGAACGCATCCTGATCGGTGACGGCAGCTGTGCCCATGGCCGAGATCAAGAGGTTGGCGGTATCATAGCCCTGCGCCGCGTAGATTGACGGCAGGCGGTTGTATTCAGCCTGGTAGGCGGCAACAAAATCCTTGTTGGCCTGGTTGTCGAGATCCTTCGACCAGGTCGAGGTGTTCTTGACGCCAAGCGCCGCGTCGCCGACGGCCTGCAGGATGTTCTGGTCAAAGGAGAAGGCAGGGCCGATCAGCGGCACTTCCACACCTGCGCCGGCATATTGCTTCATGAAGGAGATGCCCATGCCGCCGGGCAGGAAGAAGAACACGCCATCAGCGCCGGACGCGCGGATCTGTGCGATCTCGTTGGCGTAGTCCTGGGCGCCCAGTTCGGTGTAGATCTCGTTGGTGACCTCGCCCTTGTAGAAGCGCTTGAAGCCGGCCAGCGAATCCTTGCCCGCCGGATAGTTCGGCGCCATGATGAAGACCTTCTTCATGCCCGCGGTGTTGGCGTATTCGCCGGCGGCTTCATGCAGATTGTCGTTCTGGTAGGAGATCGAGAAATAGTTGGGGTTGCAGCCCGCGCCCGCCAGGGCCGACGGTGCGGCATTGGTGGAGAGATAGAATTTGCCCTGGGCCACCGCCGACGGCACGACGGCCATGGCAAGGTTGGACCAGACGATTCCGGTGAGCACATCGACCTTGTCTGACTGGATCAGCTTGTCGGCAAGCTGCACGGCCAGATCCGGCTTCTGGGCATCGTCCTCGACAATGACTTCAATATCCTTGTTGCCGGACTGCTTGACCGCCAGCAGGAACCCATCGCGGGAATCTATGCCGAGCGATGCGCCGCCACCCGACAGGGTGGTGATCATGCCGACCTTGACCGGTTCAGCAGCCGATACCGATACACCGGCCAGAAGCGACGCAGCGGTCGCCAGGCTCAAAAATGTCTTCTTCATGGATTTTCCTCTCTGTGTTTCATGCAGTGCCGGCCTTTTTTTGCGGTCCGGTCGCTGCATCTTTTCCCCTTCAGGCGAATGAACAATCCAGGCTGCCCGCGCTCAACACGTGAGGCAAGCCTGCAGGCACCGTTTCCGAGCATTGGGACAAGCCGCGCCTCAATGTCAACGCCGTGCGCTCCGATCTTCACCATTGACCGGAAGCTTACCAGCCAGCCCGCAGAATTCCAGCACTTTTTTTAAGCTTAAAATAAAACAGCGGCGATTGGCTCTTGCGCCGGGGCCGTGGTCATGGTTCCAAGGTGGCAACCGATATTATCGATCAGCGGCAGAAGGAGACCGGCGATGCAGTGTTTTTTCGTGGAGTTTCAATGCAAGCTCGGCCAGGCCTACGCAGTGGCCGATGAAATCGCCAATCGCGAAATCGCGTCCGAAATCTATTCGGTCAGTGGCCAGTTCGACCTGATGGCAAAGTTCTACATCGAGGATGATGTCGATATCGGCCGCTTCATCGCCGACCAGGTCCATACCGTTCCCGGCATCGAACGGACCCACACGATCCTGACCTTCAAGGCATTCTGAGGCGGCAGCGCACAGCTGCGCCCTGTCCCGGGGTGGGGTGGCGAACGCCCCGCCCCGCAGCACCCGCCCCGCCTTGCAGCATCCATTGCAGCGCGCAACAGCGCTGCATGCGCCACGTCATAAGGCGCCGGGACCGTGTCATATATACATGAAAAGAGAGTGGTACGATTGGGTGGGCTCGAACCACCGACCTCCGGATCCACAATCCGGCGCTCTAACCAACTGAGCTACAACCGCACGCCAGCAGACAAGGATCGCCTCCAAGTCGCTTTGTTGCCGCTCACATACTGGCAGCAGGTGGCTTTTGCAAGAGGTTTCGGGCCAGTTTTCGCAATTTCAACTGCTGTTTGAAGCACCGGATGCGATGCGGGCCGGCAGAGCTGTACAGGCGCTGCACAGCAAAAAGGCCGGACACTGGGCCCGGCCTTTTCTCAGTTCAATGCATGAAGAATTCAGGCAACCTTGATTTCGCTCATCGCCTTTTCGGCAACGGTCTTGGCCGGCTTGGACACATCTTCAGCAACCTTCTTGGCTGCTTCCTGCATCACCTTGGCCTGCTCAGCCATCATTTCGGCCTGCTTGCGGAAGAATCCGGTCTGCAGTTCAATCATCTGGGCCACAGACTTCACACCAAGCAGCGCTTCCATGTGCGACAGCGAATGCTCAACATTGCCGCGCGCCGCGTCGATTGCCTTGAGGCTGAGCTCAACGGTACCGGCCTGCGCGGTTTCGAGCGTGGTTTCCATTGCCTTGGTGGTGTCCTCGGCAACGGTCTTGACCTTTGCATAGGCTTCCTTGGTCTGGTTGACTGACTTGTCAGCCATTTCACGGTAGCCGTCGGTCATCTTGGCAACATCAAATGCCGGAAATTCAAATACGTCTGCGGATGCGGTTGTTTTCTTGGTCGCCATGTCACTTCTCCTTGAAGTATCAGAGGGACCGTTCGTGGCCCCGTTTCGATTTCAAGGATTGTATAACACAGCTTATGGTGCAGTGCAACATTTTTGGTGCGACGCCGCATCCGTTAACCGTTTCGAGACAAATGAAGCGGTTTGAAGCGGGGTTTGCTGGACCCTTGGCGGCGGCAAAGCTATTAATGAAACCTTAATTCCCCCTGATGAAGGGGCTATTCTGGCCAAAACTGGATTCCACCTATGCCGGCACACCATTATCCGTTCATCGAGCTTGCTGTTCACGCCGCTGTCCGCGACCATTTCGCGAAGGGCGACGCCGTTGCCGTGCTCAGCCGTGATCTGGGTGACGTGCTGTGGGCCAATGGCGCTGCCGCGCAGCTGTTCGGCTTCTCCAACATCTATGACATTCTTGACGAAGGGTTTGGCGGCCAGACGGCAACCCGGCGGCAGATCGAAAGCGCTGTCAGCGGTCTTGGCCGCACCGGCAAGCCGCAGAATTTCACCATGCGTGCGAGCAGCGGCTTCTCGCGTTCGATGGCCTCGGCAACGCTGGAAGAGTTCACCCTGCCCGATGGCGCACCGGCATTCCTGCTGACCAGCAGCCAGGCCGGCCAGGTTCTGGCGCCGGGCGCACGTGCCCGCCTGATCATTGCAGGATTTGAAGGGACCGGCACCCATGTGGCGGTCCTCGACAAGGATGCTCAGGTGCTGGCTGCGTCGAGCACCTTCGCTGACCTCGGCCTGGCCAGCACCGACATCGACCGGATGGTCGCCGACGTGAGCGGCGCCAGCGACCGGCTGGTCAAGCGGATGACCGCCTCGCCGATTGGCGCAATGCCGACGGCCATCGGCCGGCTGGCCGATGATCCGGCCCTGCATCTGCTGTTTGCGGTTGAGCCTGCACCGGTTGAGCCTGCATCGCAGGAAGAAGCAGCCACAGATCAACTGGCCGATTCCATGCCGGTTGCTATCGATGCTGAAAGCGACGTGGCCGACAGCGATCAGATCGACCAGCCACAGCCTGAATCTGCGGCGACAGAGACTGTTTCCGAAAGCCCGGATCCCCTGCCTGACACCAATGATACGGCAGCGCCGGTCTCCCCGGTGGAAACGGATGCGTCAACCGACGGGAGTGAGGCAAAGCAAACAGCTGACGAGCCCGACCAGCAGGCGGCTCCTCCTTCCGGCACCGACGGCGGCCGGCGTATTGCCTTTTTCGACACCCGGCGGATCCGCGATGAACTCAATGCGCGGCTGGCCAAGGCCGAGAAAGAGAGCGCCCTTCCCTCCCCCTTCGAGGACGCCAGCGGCCTCATCGTGCCCACCATTGCGGACGATGCGCGCGAAGACACCAAGAGCAGCGAGCCCGAAGGCACAGCAATCGAGGACGCGTCATCTGCGGACATCCCGGAGGACAGCTCTGCCCACGATTCCGGGCAGGAGACGGCTGCCGGGGCCGAAGATGCTGCCGAAAACGCGGATGGCGAGCAGCCCGAAAGTTCCTGGAGCGAAGACGCAGACCCCGCGGACATTGTCGGCGGCGATCAGGCGCTGACCGCCGATGATGATGCGGCCGCCGTCAGCGAAGACGATGCCAGTGACGCTGCGAGCGACGCGCCCGAGGACACCGAGGCCGAAGACACCGCAGCTGCGGACATCACCCGTGACGACTCTGCCCCGGCTTCCAAGCAGGAGACGGCTGCCGGCAGCGAAGATGCTGCCGACAACGTGGATGGCGGCCAGTTCGACAGCTCCGGGATCGAAGCTGCAGAGTCCGCGGACGTCACCAGCGATGCGCCTGCCATGACCGCCGAAGATGATGTGCCTGCCGCTGCCGAGATCCCGTCTGCAGAGAGTGACAGCGCCGATGAGGGCTTCGCCGAAGAGCCCGTCGCTGCCGAAGACGAATTCCGCTTCGATCCGGAAGGCAAGCCGGCGCGGTTTGTCTGGAAAATCAACAAGGATGGCGAATTCAGCGAAGTCTCGCCCGAGTTCGCTGCCGCTGTCGGCCCGCAATCGGCTGATATTATCGGCCGCAAATTCCCGGATCTGGCGCGGGTGTTCAATCTCGACCCCGATCACGTCATCTCGGATCTGCTCAACCGCCGTGACACCTGGTCGGGCAAGACCGTGTTCTGGCCGATCCAGGGAACCGACCTCGTCACCCCCGTCGATCTCGCCGCCCTGCCGACCTATACGCGCGACCGCCGCTTTGACGGCTTCCGCGGGTTCGGCATCGTGCGAACCGGGGAAACACGCAAGGACCCGGAAGCGCTGGGTCTGGCCTTGGTGCCGGGCAGCCTATCGCGGCAGGTTGCGCAAGCGCCCAAGGCTGAAGATCAGCTGCAGGACGCGCAAGACACGCCGCAGGAGCCGATGACGCCCGACCTTTCGGGTCAAGATGCTCCGCTCTTCGAGGACAATGCAGATCTCGAAAGCCGCGCGCTTGAAGCGGATATCGACGACCTCGCCCGGATGGACGGTGTTGATGCCGGTGCCAGCGGCGATGAGGCCGATCGGGCCTCCCCGGACGCGCGGACAACCGGCGACACAGAGATCGGCGATGAAGATCCATTCCGTGGCGAGCGCCCGGCGATCCACTTCGCCAAGACCCCGATGCGGCGCGACAGCGACAAGGTCATTGATCTGGAAGCGCGCAGAGCCCGCCTTCCCAAGGATGGCCTGTCACCGGGTGAACAGGCAGCCTTTCGCGAGATCGGTGTCCGGCTGACCAACTCTCCGGAGCTTCAGCCCGGACAGAAGACAGAAACACCCGAAACGCCAGCCGCAAATGACGCGGCAGAGGTTGCAGACAAACCGGCCGAGACCGCTGCACCGGATCTTCCGCAGCAGCCGCAGACATTCGGCAAACGTCAGGCATCCGAAAATGATGGCCAGTCTGACACCACTGAAACCGGCATCCTTCCGGACGACGGCGCGGCGGAAAACCTGGACGAAGCGGCCGAGCCGGCTGAGATCCCGTCAGACACTGACGCGGCCGAAATCCCTGTGGCAGAGACCCGGGCGGATGCGGCATCCGGCACCACGGCGGACGGCACTTTGCCATCGGCCTTTGCGCTGCCCACGCGCCAGGCCATGCCGGCAGGCATGAATGCCGATATCATAAACGCCATTCCGGCGGCTCTGCTGGTGCATTCCGGCGACCGGCTGATCCACGCCAATGCCGAATTCTTCGATCTGACCGGATACGCGTCGCTGGATGATCTCAGCGAATATGGCGGTCTTGATCACCTGCTTGAGCGCTCGGACGACGATGACATTTCCAGCGACGGCGGGCTGTTCGTCCGGCGTGGCGACGGCAGCAAACGCGAAATCACCGCCCGGCTGCGCTCGGTCAACTGGGGCGACGGCCAGGCTTTGCTGCTGGCGCTGTCGCCGCGCGAAAACATGCGCGCTCCGGCTCCCGACACCGCATCATTGAGCCTGGTAGCCGAAACGGTTGATGAACCGGCAGCCGATGTGGACATGCCGATGCAGGAGACCGCGCTGCAGATCGAGGCGCAGGAGCTGCGCTCGATCCTGGAGACCGCCACCGACGGTGTGGTGATCCTCAACAATGACGGCACCATCCGCTCGATGAACGGCTCGGCCTGCGCGTTGTTCAACTATGATGAGAGCGAGATCCACGACCAGCCCTTCGCCATGCTGTTTGCCCATGAGAGCCAGCGCGCGGTGATGGATTATGTCGGCGGGCTTGCCGATCACGGCGTGTCGAGCGTGCTCAATGACGGCCGTGAAGTGATCGGACGCGAGGCCTCCGGCGGTTTCCTGCCGCTGTTCATGACCATCGGCCGGCTGACCGGGTCGAACGGCTATTGCGCGGTGCTGCGCGACATCACCAACTGGAAACGCACGGAAGAAGAGCTGCGCAACGCCAAGCGCGCAGCCGAGACCGCCAACTCGCACAAGTCCGACTTCCTGGCCCGGGTCAGCCACGAGATCCGCACCCCGCTCAACGCCATCATCGGGTTTTCCGAGATGATGGCGGAACAGCGCTTCGGCCCGATCGGCAGCCCGCGCTATCTCGAATACGCCCATGACATCGGCAATTCCGGCAAGCATGTGCTCGACATCGTCAATGACCTGCTCGACATCTCGAAGATCGAGGCCGGCCAGGTCAGCATGGAGTTTGTTTCCGTGTCGCTGAATGATCATCTGGCGGAAAGCGTGTCGCTGCTGCAGCCGATGGCCAACAGCCAGCGGGTGATCATCCGCACAAGCCTGTCGGCAAGCGTGCCCGAAGTTGTCGCCGACCAGCGCTCGGTCAAGCAGATTGCGCTCAATCTTCTGTCCAACGCCATCCGCTACACGCCGTCGGGCGGACAGATCGTGGTGTCGACCTCCTACGAGCCTTCGGGCAATGTGGTCATCCGCATCCGCGACACCGGCATCGGCATGAACCGCAAGGAGCTGGAGCAGGCGATGAAGCCGTTCGGCCAGGTCGGCCCCGGGCCGCGCCAGCGCGGTGATGGCACCGGTCTGGGCCTGCCGCTGACCAAGGCAATGGTCGAGGCCAACCGGGCCCAGTTCGACATCGTCTCGACGCCGGGCGAAGGAACGCTGGTCTCGATCTCATTTCCGCCGCAGCGTGTGCTGGCGGATTGATACCAAAAAAGACGGGGACCTGATGGGTCCCCGTTTAGTAAGATTGCATCAGTGCTAACCAACACCAGGAACAGCTTCGAGCTACCCAAGGTTGATGTGACTTTCGCGCACAAACCCTTGCCGGGTCCTTTCCAGCTTGTTTAAGATTTTACTGAAGTGAGCTGCTTCGCGGAAAGTGGTTAAATTCAGAGGTCATGTTTGGTTAACCATAAAGCCCCGCAAATTACCGGCAAATCTCCCGGAAACGCACCTCCTTGACCGAGCAATATGAGCTTCGGCTTACAATCGCCGCTGGCCAGTGCAGCGGTTGACGCGTCAATCGTGGTCGCCTAACAGTAACGTACCGGGGGCGCCTTACGGCTGAGAAGTACCCTTTGAACCTGAACCAGATAATGCTGGCGGAGGGAGGGTAAACGTCGCGGATACCGCGGTCTGCCTTTTTTTCGCTTGCCGGAGAAAAGACAGTGAAAACAGACCAGATCCTCGAAGCCCTCCAGACTCAGAAGCCGCTGGTGCATTGCATTACCAACTACGTGGCGATGAACATTGCCGCCAACGTGGTTCTGGCCGCAGGCGCTTCGCCTGCGATGGTGCATGCCGAAGCCGAGGTCGCCGATTTCGTGCCGATCGCCGGCGCGCTGACGATCAACATCGGAACCTTGTCGCCCGATTGGGTGTCGGCGATGCAGAAGGCGGCGGATGCGGCCAAGGCGGCGGGCAAGCCCTGGGTGCTCGACCCCGTGGCGCATTTTGCCACGCCCTACCGCGGCGAGGTAGTGCGGGATCTGATTGCGCGCGGACCAACGATCATCCGCGGCAATGCCTCCGAGATCATGGCGCTTCTCGGTGCGGCGACAGCGGGCAAAGGCGTCGACAGCGGTGACAGCGTGGCGGATGCGGAAGAGGCAGCCACTGCCCTGGCCAAGGCGCAAGGCTGCGTTGTCGTGGTCACCGGCGAACAGGATTTCGTCACCGACGGCAGCCGTGCGGCGCGCATATCCGGCGGCTCCGACATCATGCCGATGATCACGGCGATGGGCTGTTCGCTGACCGCGTTGATGGGGGGCTTTGCAGCCGTCTCGCCGCCCTTCGAAGCCGCTGTGGCAGCGCTTGCGATGTTCGGTGAGGCCGGCACGCGGGCCGCGCAGACGGCCAGTGGCCCGGGCAGTTTCCAGGTGGCGTTTCTCGATGCGCTGTCGCAGATCAAGCCCGAAGACCTTGCAGATGATGCGAATGTGCAATGGCTCTGAGACGCGAGACGCTGCAGCTTTATCTGGTCACTGACCCGGTTTTGTGTGCGGATCTGGGTGTGGTCGAGACCGTGCGCCGTGCTGTCGCGGGCGGGGTCAGCATGGTGCAATTGCGCGACAAGCAGGCCACCACGGCAGAGCGGATCACGTTGGCCCGTGCCTTGATGAAGGTTCTCAAGGGCACCGGCGTTCCGCTGATCGTCAATGATGATCTCGAGGCCGCCGTGGCCTCGGGTGCAGACGGCGCGCATATCGGCCAGAGTGACGGCTCACCGCAACGGGCGCGTGCCCTGCTGGGACCGGATCGCATTTTGGGGCTGTCATGCGAGACGCCGCAAAAGGTGGCGGCGACCAAAGGCCTGGCCGTGGACTATCTCGGGCTCGGGCCGGTGTTTGCGACCGGCACCAAGGCTGACCACGAGCACCCCACCGGACTGGCCGGCCTGGCCGCTCTGGTCTCCTGTACAGAGCTGCCGACAGTGGCAATCGGCGGGTTGAAGGCGCGCCATGTCAATGACGTGCTGGCAGCAGGGGCGGATGGCCTCTGCGTCGTTTCCGCGATTTGCGGCCAGGCCGACCCTAAGGCCGCTGCTGCTTGCTTTTTTCCCACAAACAAGGGAGGTTCGAGATGATCCGCAACGTTCTTTCCATTGCAGGATCCGACCCCTCCGGCGGCGCGGGAATTCAGGCCGATATCAAGGCGATCTCGGCCAACGGCGCCTATGCGATGGCCGCCATCACCGCACTCACCGCCCAGAACACCCAGGGCGTCAGCGGCGTTCATCTGGTCCCGCCATCCTTTGTCAGCGAGCAGATTGCGGCCATCTTTGCCGATATTCGCGTCGACGCGATCAAGATCGGCATGATCGCAAATGCCGGCATCGCGCAAGCGGTGGCTGAGGCTCTGCGGCTTCACCCCGAGGTGCCTGTCGTGCTGGACCCGGTGATGATCGCCAAGGGCGGCGCACCGTTGCTTGCCGACGATGCCATTGCCACCGTGCGGGACTGCCTGTTGCCGCTGGCCACGATCGTGACCCCCAACCTGCCGGAGGCGGCACATCTGCTGGGTCAGGCAACAGCCGTCACACGCAATGACATGGCCGAACAGGCCAGGGCCTTGCAGGCTTTGGGACCAAAAGCGGTGCTGATAAAGGGCGGCCATCTTGATGGCGCCGACAGCCCCGACTTTCTGGTGACCGGGGCGGGCGAACACTGGTTCGAGGCGCCGCGCACCGCAACGAAAAACACCCACGGCACCGGCTGCACCCTGTCGGCTGCACTCGCCGCCCGTGTCGCCCAGGGCCTGCCCCTGCACGAAGCCGTGCTGGCCGCCAAGGCCTATGTCGCCGGCGCCATTGCACATGCCGGCAAGCTCAGCGTCGGGACCGGGCATGGTCCAACCCATCATTTTGCAAATCTCTACGATTAGGAAAGCTCCCCCATGAAACTGACGTCTTTGACAGCGATCCTCTCCCTGCTCGCCTCTCCGTTGATGGCGCAGGACCAAATGACGCTGATGCTGGACTGGTTCGTCAATCCCGATCACGGTCCGGTCATCATTGCCCGGGAAAAGGGCTACTTCGACGACGCAGGTCTTGAGGTCGACATCATCGCCCCCGCCAACCCGTCCGATCCGCCCAAGATGGTGGCTGCGGGGCAGGCCGATCTCGCGATTTCCTACCAGCCGCAACTGCATTTGCAGATCCACGAGGGCCTGCCGCTCAAACGTGTCGGGACACTTGTGGCGACACCGCTCAATTGCCTGCTGGTGCTTGAAGACGGCCCGATCAAGACACCTGCCGATCTGGCAGGCCGCAAGGTTGGCTTCTCTGTCGGCGGCGTGGAGGAAGCGGTGCTCGGCGCGGTCTTGCGGACCCACGGGCTGACGCCTGATGACATCGAACTGGTCAACGTCAACTGGTCGCTGTCGCCATCGCTGATGTCTGGCCAGGTCGACGCCGTGATTGGCGCGTTTCGCAATTTCGAACTGAACCAGATGGATATCGAGGGCGTGCCGGGCCGCTGCTTCTATGTCGAGGAAGAAGGCCTGCCGACCTATGACGAACTGATCTATGTCGCCAACCCGGCGACCATGGACCGTGACATGATCAGCCGCTTTCTGGCCGCGACCGAGAAGGCGACACAGTACATCGTCAACCACCCGCAAGAGAGCTGGGAAGTGTTTGCCGCCAGCTCGGAAGAACTGCGGGACGAGCTGAACAAGCGCGCATGGTTTGACACGCTGCCTCGCTTTGCGCTGCGCCCGGCAGCGATGGATGCCGGCCGCTATGCGCGGTTCGAGACGTTCTTGCATGAGGCGGGCCTGATCCCCGGCATCAACGATGTGGCCGCGATCACCATCGACGTGACCGCCCAATGACCACGCCTGACTATGGCCGCGTCTTCTCAGCCCTGCGTGATGGCTGCCCTGACGAATGGCAAGCCTACACCCGTCACGCCTTTGTCGAGGGGCTGGGTGACGGTTCGCTGCCAGCCGCATCGTTCGAGCATTACCTGATCCAGGACTATGTGTTCCTGGTCCATTTCGCCCGGGCCTGGTCGCTGGGTGTGATCAAGGCTGAAACGCTGGATGAAATGAAGGTCTGCGCCAGCACCGTCAATGCCCTGATCAATCACGAGATGGCGCTGCATGTGAAAACCTGCGCCGCCAAGGGCATTGATGAAGCAGCCCTGTTTTCGGCAAAGGAGGAGGTCGCGAACCTCGCCTACACACGCTACGTCATGGATGCGGGGCTGCAAGGCGATTTTCTCGACCTGATCGCAGCCCTTGCGCCCTGCTGTTTCGGCTATGGGGAAATCGGACACCGGCTTGCCGGGGTGGCCGCACCTGACACGGCCTATGCCGACTGGATCGCCACCTATGCCGGAGCTGATTATCAGCAGGTGATGGTATCGGTTGGCGAGATGTTTGACGCCGCGGTGATCCGCAGGCTTGGGCCGGATTTCCAGACCGCGCCGCGCTGGGCTCAACTGCAGAGCCGCTTCACCACGGCAACCGAGCTGGAAGTGGGCTTCTGGGGCATGGGACTGCGCGAGACGTGAGCACTGCCGCCTCGATCACGCTTCATGGCTGTTACCGGATTGCGCAGAAAACGCTGTTCGAAGACGTGGCGTTGAGCATCCCCGCGGGCCAGTGGAGCTGTCTTCTGGGCAGGTCCGGGGCCGGCAAATCCACAATTCTGCGGCTGATCCTGGGGCTTGAGACCGCGGGACAGTTTGAGGGAACGATCGCGGCCGGCGACGCTCAGCCGATTAAGGGCCGCGCCAGTTACATGGCGCAATCCGATCTGCTGTTGCCATGGCTTAGCCTGCGCGAGAACGTGGTGCTTGGCGCGCGTTTGCGGGGCGAAAAACCGGATCTGGAGAAGGCCGATGCGATGATTGCGCGGGTCGGGCTGACGGGTGATCACGCCAAGAAGCCCGTTGCCTTGTCGGGTGGCATGCGGCAACGCGCAGCCCTTGCCCGCACGCTGATGGAAGACCGGCCCATCGTGCTGCTGGACGAACCCTTCTCGGCGCTTGATGCGGGCACCCGCGCCGACATGCAGGATCTGGCGGCACGGGTTCTGGCAGGCAAGACCGTGCTGCTGGTGACCCACGATCCCGCCGAGGCCTGCCGCCTCGGGCATCACATCAACGTGCTGTCAGCAACGGGCGTCGAGCCGTGGCCTGTGCCCGATACTGCGCCTGTTCGCCGGGTCGATGACCGGGGGCTGCTCAACGCCCAGGCGGCATTGCTGTCGCATTTGCGGGGGGCGGCATGAACCGCCTGCGCTATCCGTTGTATGCAGCCCTGTTGGGACTTGCTCTGTGGCAAGCGGTGGTCTGGATCACCGCCGCGCCGCATTTCATCCTGCCCGACCCGTGGCGGGTGGCAAAGGCGGGCTTTGAGAACCGTGGCCTGATCGCCGAGCATGCACTGGTCACCGCGACCGAGGTCGCACTGGGCCTGCTGATCGGGTCTGTGCTGGGTGCGCTCACGGCCATCCAGCTGGCCGCATCGCCAAGGCTTGCGCGGCTGGCACTGCCACTGCTGGTGTTTACCCAGGCCGTGCCGGTTTTCGCTCTGGCGCCGATCCTGACCGTGTGGTTCGGCTACGGCATGGCGTCGAAGATCGCCATGGCGGTTCTGATCATCTATTTTCCGGTCACATCCGCGTTTCATGACGGGCTGATGCGGGTATCGCCCGCGCTGCTGGATCTGGCGGAAACGATGGGGGCCAGCAAAGCCCGGATCATGCGGCGGATCAGAATTCCACATGCCTTGCCGTCGCTCGCCTCCGGGCTGAAACTGGCCGCCGTCTATGCACCGATCGGCGCGGTCATCGGCGAATGGGTCGGGTCCTCAAAGGGCCTGGGCTACCTGATGCTGCTGGCCAATGGCAGGGCCAAGGTCGACCTGATGTTCGCGAGCCTGATCGCGCTTGCGGTTCTGACCGTGGTCCTGCACAAGGCGGTTTCCCTGCTCGCGCAACGTCTGAACCAGATTTCCCGGATCGAATGAAACCCCGCGCGGGCCTCGAGCTGATTGTCAGCTCTTGAGCCCGGGCAAATCCCTGAACAGTTCCAGCGCCTCCGGATTGGCCAGGGCTTCCTGGTTCTTCACCGGGCGGCCGTGGACGATGTCGCGGACGGCGAGTTCGACGATCTTGCCGGATTTGGTGCGCGGAATGTCGCTCACCGCGATGATCCGGGCGGGCACGTGGCGGGGTGAGGCGCCGGTGCGGATCTTTGTGCGGATCTTTTTCTCAAGCGCCTCGTCGAGGGTGACGCCTTCGGCGAGGCGGACGAAGAGCACGACGCGGACATCGTCATCCCAGTCCTGGCCGATGCAGATGGCTTCGATCACCTCGTCCATCTGTTCGACCTGGTTGTAGATCTCGGCGGTGCCGATGCGCACGCCGCCGGGATTGAGCGTCGCATCCGAGCGGCCATGGATGATGATGCCGTTATGCGCGGTGCGTTCGGCAAAATCGCCGTGGGTCCAGATATTGTTAAAGCGGGAGAAATAGGCGGCGCGGTATTTCTCGTCGTCCGGATCGTTCCAGAAGCCGATCGGCATGGCCGGAAACGGCCTGGTGCAGACCAGTTCGCCCTTTTCGCCGGTGACGGAATTGCCATTGTCATCCCAGACATCGACCGCCAGGCCGAGGCCCGGGCCCTGGATTTCGCCGCGGTAGACCGGCAGCGCCGGAATGCCGAGCACGAAGCATGAGACGATGTCGGTGCCGCCCGAGATCGAGGCCAGGTGCACATCCGGCTTGATGCCTTCATAGACGAAGGAAAAGCCTTCCGGCGACAGCGGCGAGCCGGTCGAGGTCAACAGCCGCAGCGAGGACAGGTCATGGGTCTTGACCGGCTCGAGACCGGCCTTGCGCACCGCATCGATGAACTTTGCCGAAGTGCCCAGCACCGCGAATTGCTCGTCTGCCGCATAGTCGAAAATGACATTGCCGTCGGGATAGAACGGCGAACCGTCGTAAAGGCACAGCGTCGCACCAACTGCCAGGCCGGAGACCAGCCAGTTCCACATCATCCAGCCGCAGGTGGTGAAGTAGAACAGCCGCTCGCCGGGTTCGAGGCCGCAATGCAGGCGGTGCTCCTTGAGGTGCTGCAACAGCGTTCCGCCGGCGGAATGGACGATGCATTTGGGGATGCCGGTGGTGCCTGAAGAGAACAGGATATAGAGCGGGTGCGAAAACGGCAGCGGCTCGAATTCCACAGTCATGGCCGCATAGCCGGCGATGAAGGCCGCAAGCGTGTGTGCGCCGGGCACCGCCCGCGCAACGGTTTCGGCATCATCCAGCATCGGCACGATGATGGCGGCCCTGGGCTTCAGCGCTGCCGCGATCTCGACCAGCTTTTCCGTCACCTCCTGACGCTTGCCATTGTACCAGTAGCCGTCGCAGGAGATGAACAGTTTCGGCTCGATCTGGCCGAAACGGTCGAGCACGCCCTTGACACCGAAATCGGGCGAGCAGGAGGACCAGATCGCCCCGATCGAGGCGCAGGCCAGCATGCAGGCAACGGTTTCGGGCATGTTGGGCATCATGGCTGCGATGCGGTCGCCCTTCTCAACGCCGTGGGCGCGGAAGGCCTGCTGCAGCCGCGAGACCAGCGCATGCAGTTCAAGCCAGCTCATCGCGCGGCTGGCCTTGTCCTCGGCGCGGAACAGCATGGCCGGGTCTGCCCCGGTGCGCGAAAGGAGATTTTCGGCAAAGTTCAGCTGCGCATCGGGGAAGAACCGGGCGCCGGGCATCGCATCGCCATTTTCAATGATTCGCTCGCCCTTCGTACCGCGCACTCCACAGAAGTCCCAAACCGCCGACCAGAAGCCTTCGCGGTCGGTGACCGACCACGCGTGCAAGGCCTGCGGATCTGTCAGCGACCGCCCTGCCCGCTCCCCGGCAAATTCGGAGAATCTCATCCACGGGCTGGTCTTCAAATCCTGCTCGTTGGGACGCCAAAGGGGGGTGTCGGTCATATCCTGCTCCTGCCGTGTGATACGGTCCGGTAGTAGCATTGGCGGTGTCCGATGCAAACACACCATCATGTCACAATCCGGCGTCGGAGAGCGCAACTGCGGCTGGCCAATTGCATTCGCGTTCACCAAGCTTTAACCAGAACAAGCAGCCCCTTGCGGGGCAATGGTTGGGGAGGTTCGAATTGGGGTTCATCATCGCACAGTGGTCCTTGCGGCGTGCGGCGATCGCGGGCGCATTGATCGTGCTCGTGTTGATTCTGGCCGTGTTCGCGAGCCTGCCGCTGGCGGTCTCCAGCGGTGTGGTGCGCGACCGGCTGGAACGCGATATCGGCGCCTGGGCAGGTCACCCGGTCTCGCTTGGCGATGCCCCCTCGATCGACTACTGGCCGACACCGACGATCCAGCTCGACAATGTCGTCATGCGGCCATCAACCTTCGCCGGCGGCGATCCGATCATGCGCGCCGACAGCATCGTGGCGAATTTCAATCTGTTCTCGGCTGTGCTTGGCGCGCCGAGCTTCTCCGAATTCCGTCTGATCCGGCCGACCTTCAATGTCGAACTCTATCCCGACTCGACCTCCAACTGGTCTTCGGCCTCGGGGGACCTGGCGCAAGGCATTGCGGCGGCCATCGAACGCGACCGGGCAGCACAGGCCGGCGAAACGCCTCCCGACTCGGCGGTGATCCCGGACTCGGCGGCTCTTGGCGCCGTCACCATCGAGGACGGCACCGTCAGATGGATCCGCGATCCCGGCGCCGAAGCCGAAAAGCTCACAGCTATCAACGGCACCGTGGCCTGGACCGCGCCGACCGCAATTGCACGCGCCAACATCACGGCGATTTTCCGCGGCGAACAGGTGACATTTGCGGGCTCAACCTCGGCGCCGCTGTTGCTGATTGGCAGGCGGACCGCACCGCTGGATGTCAAGATCACATCGGTGCCGCTCAATCTCGACTTTACCGGGTCGGCGAGCCTTGGAACCGATCTGTTCCTGTCGGGCGCGCTCAAACTGTCCAGCGTGTCGGTGCGGCGCGCACTGGAATGGTCAGGAACAGACATCAAGCCCGGTGAAGCCCTGGGCGCGCTGGAGCTGTCGGCGAAAATCAATGCCGAGCAGAACAAGGCCAAGCTCGACGACCTGATCCTCATGGTCGACCGGAACCGGGGCATCGGCGTGCTGGATGTGGCCTTGCGCGAAGATGCGCCGCCGTTGATCACCGGAACGCTGGCCTTCAGTTCCCTGGATATCGCATCGTTCCTGCAGGCCTTCACACCGTTGCCGAAGACCGGCTCGGACATTGCATCGACCATCGACACACGGTTCTTGCGCGAACTCGGCCTGGATCTCAGGTTGTCGGCGCAAACGGCGAGTTTCGGCCCGGTGGTGCTGTCCAATCTGGCTGCCGCGGCGCGTGTCGAGCAGGGCCGGGCCAATTTCGATGTCGGAGACGCCACCGCCTATGGCGGCAGCCTGATCGGCCGCATTGCGCTGTCCGAGCAAGGGGTGGACGGCGGCGTGAAGGTGCAACTGTCGGCGCGCAAGATGAATTTCGGCGGCCTCTACGACGCCATCGGCATGACCGGCCCATTGCCGCGCGGCAACGGCTCGCTCGATATCGAGGTCACGTCACCCTATCCGACATGGGCAACCGCGCTGTCGGACCTCACCGGCAAGATCGATCTTGCGGTGGATGCGGGCATTGTTCCAGGTCTCAACATCGCCAAATTCCGCGAGCTGTCCAAGACCGAACGGTTCTTCGATCTGGAGCAGCTGGGGGAAGGCACCGGCTTCGCTTTCAAGTCGGCCCGTTTTCAGGCGACGATTGCCGAAGGAGAGGCCAATCTGACAACCGCCGAACTGGCAGGCCCGCAACAGATGATCTCGCTGTCGGGGGTGATCCCCTATTCGCGCTCGAGCCTTGCCATCGCAGGCGTTCTGGGACCCGTGCCGCCGGCCGAAGGAGAGACCGCGCAGCCAGACAGCGCCGCACTGGAGACCTTGCGATTTTTCATCGGCGGATCCTGGCCACAGCCCGTGATTTCTCCGGTAACGCCGTGAAACCGGGCATGCTTGCGAAAGCTCTCATATTTGGCGACAATCCACCTGGTGAAGTGCTTCGGGATGCCGCAGCTCTTGCCCGGCCAGAATGGAGAACGCTCAGGTAATGCTGCGGTTGCTTTCAGCCCTTGTCAAAATCGGACTGGCTTCGCTGATCACCGGAGCCGTGCTGTCGGCGCTCAATCTGTCGGCAGCCGAATTGCTGGCGGAAATCGGGCTGACGCCGGACCGGGTTTTCGCAGCTCTGCAGGAAGGCGCTGCCTGGGCGATTCCCAACATCGTGCTCGGCTCGATGGTGATCGTGCCGATCTGGTTCGTGACCTACCTGCTGCGGCCGCCGAAAAACTGAAACGCGCTCACATCTCAATGGTTGGCGAAAGCTGTCTGCTCGTCCCGCAGGCGGCGGACCTCGCGGCTCTTGTTGAGCAGTGAGGCGATGATCACGCCGATGGCCACCGCGCCGATCAACAAGGTGCAGACAGCGTTGATCTCCGGCGTCACGCCCAGCCGCACCTGGGAATAGATCTTCATCGGCAGCGTGGTGGCGCCGGGGCCAGAGGTGAAGCTGGCGATCACCAGGTCATCGAGCGACAGGGTGAAGGCCAGCATCCAGCCGGAGATCACGGCCGGCAGGATCACCGGCAGGGTGATCTGCAGAAAGGTGGTCACCGGGCCGGCGCCGAGATCCATCGCCGCCTCCTCGAGCGAACGGTCGAAGCTCATCAGCCGCGACTGTACGACGACGGCGACGAAACACATCGAGAAGGTGATGTGCGCCAGGGTCACGGTCCAGAAGCCGCGGCCAAAATCCACCGCAACAAACAGCAGCAGCAGCGACAGGCCGGTGATCACTTCCGGCATCACCAGTGGCGCAAAGACCATGCCGGAAAACAGAATGCGTCCGTTAAACCGCGTGTAGCGGGTGAGCGCCAGGGCCGCGAGCGTGCCCAGCACTGTTGCGAAGGTTGCGGACACCAGCCCGACCCTCAGGGTTACCCAGGCGGCGTCCATCAGGCCCTGATTGTTGAACAGCTCGCGATACCATTTGGTGGAGAACCCGGCCCAGACGGTGACCAGCCGGGATTCATTGAAGGAGTAGATCACCAGAATGACGATCGGCAGATAGAGAAACGCGAAGCCGAAGACGACGGAGGCAATGTTGAAGCGCGACCAGCTGGTGTTCATCGGCCGCTCTCCTGGGATTTCGCCTGCGCCTGCTGGAAGAACATGATTGGGACCACCAGGATCAAGAGCAGCAGCACGGCCACGGCCGAGGACACCGGCCAGTCGCGGTTGTTGAAGAATTCGCTCCACAAGGTCTTGCCGATCATCAGGGTGCGCGAGCCGCCGAGCAGATCGGGGATGACGAATTCGCCGACGGCCGGAATGAAGACCAGCAGGCAGCCGGCGATAATGCCGGGGATGGCCAGCGGAAAGGTGATCTTCCAGAACGCGGTGATCTGCGGGCAGCCAAGGTCCTGCGCCGCCTCGATCAGCGTGTAATCCATTTTCTCGAGCGCCGAGTAGACCGGCAACACCATGAAGGGCAGATAGGAATAGACAATGCCGATATAGACCGCGGTGTCGGTGTTGAGGATGATCAGCGGCTCGTCAATCAGCCCGACCGCCATCAACACCTGATTGAGCAGCCCTTCCGGCTTGAGAATGCCGATCCAGGCATAGACGCGGATCAGAAAGCTGGTCCAGAACGGCAGGATCACCAGCATCAGCAATGTCGGCCGCAAGGCCTGCGGCGCGCGCGCCATGCCATAGGCCAGCGGGAAACCGATCAGCAGGGTCAGCAGCGTCGAGATGAAAGCGATCTTGATCGAAGAAATATAGGCGTTGATGTAGAGCGCGTCCTCGGTCAGCCACAGGTAGTTGGAAAAGCTGAACTGCCTGAAAGCATCGATTATGCCGGAAATGCCGTCGGCCAGGTCGATGGTCGGCGCATAGGGCGGCATCGCCATCATCGGCTCGGAGAACGAGATCTTCAGCACGATGCCGAAAGGCACCAGGAAGAAGACAAACAACCAGGCATAGGGAACAATGATGACCAGGCGGCGGGTAATGGCGGATACAAGCTTCATCGCATTCCCCTCAGTTGCTCAGCACAACGCCGCTGTCGGGTTCAAAGGATATCCAGATCTCTTCGTCGTAACTCATCGGATCTTCGACGGTGCGGACAGCGTTGAGAAGCGAGGCCTTGACCACGTCGCCGCTCTTGAGCTTGATGTGAAACACGGTCATGTCGCCGAGATAGCCGATATCCCACAT
Organism: Hoeflea sp.; assembly: GCA_048261205.1. Classification (GTDB taxonomy): domain Bacteria; phylum Pseudomonadota; class Alphaproteobacteria; order Rhizobiales; family Rhizobiaceae; genus Hoeflea. Next base: position 132,233 of record JBLXGF010000003.1, on the reverse strand, counting down.
TTCACCGACCGCAGCATTGACCCCGCCTTCGGGCCTGGTGCGCGACACACGCAACTTCTCCGGACGGATGGCGAAACTGGCTTTGTCACCCGGCGTCATGGCCTGCTGCGCTTCCGAGCGGATGATCATTCCATCCGGGGTTTCGATGTCGATGACGCCGCCGCTCGATCCGGTCACCTCGCCGCGGAATATGTTGATGTCGCCGATGAAACTGGCGACGAATTCCGATTTCGGCGCTTCGTAGATTTCGGCAGGGGTGCCAATCTGGATGATGCGGCCGAGATCCATGACCGCGATCCGGTCGGCCATGGTCATGGCCTCTTCCTGGTCATGGGTCACGACCACGAAGGTGAGGCCGAGATCCTGCTGCAGATCCATCAGTTCGAACTGGGTTTCCTCGCGCAGCTTCTTGTCGAGTGCGCCGAGCGGTTCGTCGAGCAGCAGCACCTTGGGGCGCTTGGCGATGGAGCGGGCAAGGGCAACGCGCTGGCGCTGGCCGCCTGAGAGCTGATGCGGCTTGCGCTTGCCGAACTGGTCGAGCTTGACCAGCTTGAGCATGTTGTTGACGCGGTCTTCGATTTCGGACTTCGCCATGCCGTCCTGCCTGAGGCCGAAGGCGATGTTCTTCTCAACGCTCATATGCGGAAACAGCGCATAGGACTGGAACATCATGTTGACCGGACGCTTGTAGGGCGGAACGCCTGCGAGGTTTTCGCCGTCGAGCAGGATCTTTCCTTCCGTGGCATTCTCGAAGCCCGCCAGCATGCGCAACAGCGTTGACTTGCCGCAGCCCGAGCCGCCGAGCAGGGCGAAGAATTCCCGCTGAAAGATGTGCAGTGTCAGGTCCCGGACTGCGACGAAATCACCGAACTTCTTGGTGATGTTCTCAAACGCGATGTAGGGACGCTGGTCCGGATCATTCCATGGTTCAAAGCTTCGTCTGATGCTGCCCAGAGATTTCATGCCCATTTGTCCCCATGGTCACGAGAAATGAAAACCCCCGGCCCTTTGCGGGACCGGGGGGAAGGGTTTGGCTCACTGACCGGTGACGACCTTGGTCCAGGTCCGGGTCATGATGCGCTGGGTGCGCTGATCCTTGGGTGTCGTGGAATACAGACGGCCAATCGTTTCCTCGTCGGGATAGATGGCAGTGTCGCCGATCACATCCTCATTGAGGAACGGCTTGGAAGCCGCATTGCCATTGGCGTAGTAAACATAGTTCGAAGCCTTGGCCATGGCCTCAGGTTTCATGATGTAATTGAGGAATTCATGGGCTTCTTCGACATGGCTGGCGTCGGCCGGGATCGCCATATTGTCGAACCACATCAATGCGCCTTCCTTGGGAATCACATACTCGATGGTCACACCCTGGTCGGCTTCGGCAGCACGGTCGCGCGCCTGCAGGATATCGCCCGACCAGCCAACGGCCAGGCAGATGTCGCCATTGGCGAGTGCGTTGATGTATTCCGAAGAATGGAACTTCTTCACGCTCGGACGGATGGTGAGGAGGAGTTCTTCAGCCTTGGCGATATCGTCGGGTGAATTGGAATCAGGATCAAGACCGAGATAGTTCAGCGCCGCGGGAATGATTTCCTCGGATGTGTCGAGCATGTAGACGCCGCAATCGGCGAGCTTGGCGATGTTCTCCGGCTTGAACACGATGTCCCAGGAATTCAGCGGCGTGTCGCCCAGCCGTTCCTTGACCTTGTCAACATTGATGCCGACACCGGTGGTGCCCCACATATAGTTGATGGCGTGTTCGTTGCCGGGGTCATATTTTTCCAGCCGCGCGCTGATCGCCGGATCCATGTTGGAAAGGTTCGGCAGCTTGGACTTGTCGAGCTTCTGGAACACGCCGGCCGTGATCTGGCGCGCCAGGAAGGTGCCGGTGGGCACGACGATGTCGTAACCGGTGGAGCCGGCAAGCAGCTTGGTTTCCAGCACCTCGTTGGAATCAAAAACGTCATAGACAACCTTGATGCCGGTTTCCTTGGTGAAGTCCTCAAGGATCGATTCGTCGATGTAATCGGACCAGTTGTAGACGTTGACGACGCGCTCCTGCGCGGAAGCGAGCACTGTCGATGCAGCAAGCATGACGGCCGCTGAGATTAGTCGGGTTTTCAGGGTCATTCCTGTTCCTCTCGTTATAATTCGTTCCCACCACCGGACCGGAGCCGGCTTATTCTGCCGTGTGCCCGTCCCTGATGGTTCCGCGCCGATGCCAAATGGCCGAAAGGCCTGCGGACCTCTAACCCTATGAAGGAATTGGCCGAGCCACAAGAGGGGATCGACGTGTTCTTGTGCAATTGCGAAGCGCGGCAGAAACCCGGTTCCCGACTTAGACCGGAGACGGTATTGCCTACTGAAAATCGAAGGCGGAAAGGCCTGTCACCATCTCGTCGAGCCCAAGCGGACGGGTGATCGGCGGCTCGGCCCGGGCCAGGCAACCGACGCGCTCGCAGAGCCTGCAGGCGGGGCCGACATCGATGGTTACCGGTTGCGCTGTCTTGCCGCCAGTCATCGGCAGTGCACCGCCGTAGACAATTTCATCACGAAAACCGATATCGCAGCCGAGCATAATGGCGGTGCGGCGGGGGCGCTCGGAGAAGGCTCCCTGCGGCCCCTCCAGGGTTCGCGATATGGTGATGAACTCGGCGCCGCCAGGCAGCTCGACTGCCTCGACCAGCACCTGCGAGGGCTGCGAGAACGCCGCATGGATCGACAGTTTGGGGCAATTGCCGCCAAAGCGCTGCTGCGGAAAGCCCTGCGCGCCGGCGCGGCGGAAGCGGTGACCGGCGACATCGACCTCGAGCATAAAGAAAGGCACGCCTTCGAGGCTTGGACGGCACAGGCTTGTCAGCCGGTTGGCGGCTTGTTCAAAGGAGACCCCAAAGCGCGATTTGAGCACATCTATATCATAGCGTGCCCGCTGGGCGGCGGCGTGAAAGGCCTGATAGGGCATCATCACGGCGTGGGCCGCATAGCGCGCCAGCTCGAACCGGGCGATGCGGCGGGCCTCGTCGCCCGACAGCTTGAGATCGTTGATGCCGGCAGCAATGGCGACATTCATGCGGATCAGCGAGGCTTCCATGGCGACCTCGCGCAGCTGGTCGAACGGCGACAAGCGCTCGGAGAGGAACAGCCGCTGGGAATGGCGGTCGTAGCGCCGGCGCCAGTTGGGCATGGTGGCGACCGGCAGCGGACGCACCACCACCCCGTGCTCGCTTCTGAGCCAGGCCTTGAGCGCACCCATCAGGTCATCGCCGGGCTTGAGCAGCTGATGAAAGGCTTCCGCTTCTTCTTCCAGCGCCGGATGATGATTGGGCCGGGTTTCGAGTGTCTCGCGCACTTCATCCATCGGCAGCCGTGCGCCCGACAGCGCCGGGCTGTGGCCCTCGCGGGCCAGCATGGCCGAAAGATCCGACAGGCGCTCGGCCTGTTCGCGGTAGGCGCGGTGCAATTTGAGAATGGCGGCGCTGGCATTGGGCGCGGCTTCGGCGATCTCGACCACCTCCTGGTCGCCGGGCAATTCACCGCTGAGCAGCGGGTCGGCGAAAACTTCCTTGAGGCTCGCCAGCGTGGTGCCACCGCCCTCCCCCTGCAGCTCCTCCATATCGATCTTGTAAACGCCGGACAGTTTCAAGATCAGCTGGACCGTCAGCGGCCGCTGGTTGCGCTCGATCAGGTTGAGATAGGAGGGCGAAATGCCGAGCGCTTCGGCCATCGCCGTCTGGGTCAGCCCCTTGGCGTTGCGGATGCGCCGGATGCGCGGACCGGCGAAGATTTTCTGTTCAGCCATAATGTCGATCTTTACAGGTTTTTTACAGCCGTTTGCCGCAGTTTTCCGGATTTCAGTTTTTACAATTGTGACATATTTACAGCGCCGTCTAGTCAAAGACAAGACAGATTGACCTCAATTATCGGCCAAAAATGCTGAATTATCTCGCTTAGTGTGCGGCGCAATGTAAATTCAGTCACATCGAAGGCGACGAAAGAGCTGTCAAGCTGCGCCGCCCGAACCTGACAATTGCAGACTGGAGACACGACATGACTGATTTTTACAATTTGGTTCCCACCGCTCCCGAAGGCCGCTATGACGGTGTTGAGCGGCCTTACAGCCCTGCAGACGTTCAGAAGCTTCGCGGCTCGGTCAGCATCAAGCACAGCCTCGCCGAAATGGGCGCAAACCGCTTGTGGAAGCTGATCCACGAGGAAGACTTCGTCAATTCGCTGGGCGCCATGACCGGCAACCAGGCGATGCAGCAGGTTCGCGCCGGGCTGAAGGCGATCTACCTTTCGGGCTGGCAGGTCGCGGCCGACTCCAACACCGCCTCGTCGATGTATCCGGACCAGTCGCTCTACCCTGCCAACGCCGCACCGGAGCTTGCCAAGCGGATCAACCGCACCCTGCAGCGCGCCGACCAGATCGAAACCGCTGAAGGCAATGGTCTGTCGGTCGACACCTGGTTTGCGCCGATCGTTGCCGATGCGGAAGCCGGTTTCGGCGGCCCGCTCAACGCCTTCGAGATCATGAAGGCCTTCATTGAAGCCGGCGTTGCAGGCGTTCACTATGAAGACCAGCTGGCATCGGAAAAGAAGTGCGGCCATCTCGGCGGCAAGGTTCTAATCCCGACCGCGGCGCATATCCGCAACCTCAACGCAGCCCGGCTTGCCGCCGACGTGATGGGCACACCGACACTGGTTATCGCCCGCACCGACGCCGAGGCCGCCAAGCTCCTGACCTCGGACATTGACGAGCGCGACCGCCCGTTTGTCGATTATGATGCCGGACGCACCATCGAGGGCTTCTACAACATCAAGAACGGCCTCGAGTCCTGCATTGCCCGCGCGGTGGCCTATGCGCCGCATTGCGACCTGATCTGGTGCGAGACCTCGAAGCCGGACCTGGAACAGGCGCGCAAATTCGCCGAGGGCGTACACAAGCACTATCCAGGCAAGCTGCTGGCCTACAACTGCTCGCCGTCGTTCAACTGGAAGAAGCATCTCGACGACGCGACGATTGCCAAGTTCCAGCGCGAACTGGGTGCGATGGGCTACAAGTTCCAGTTCATCACGCTGGCCGGCTTCCACCAGCTCAACCACGGCATGTTCGAGCTGGCCCGCGGCTACAAGGACCGTCAGATGGCAGCCTATTCCGAGCTGCAGGAAGCGGAATTCGCCTCCGAGGTCAACGGCTACACCGCGACCAAGCACCAGCGCGAAGTCGGCACCGGTTACTTCGACGCCGTGTCGATGGCGATCACCGGCGGCAAGTCCTCGACCACCGCGATGGGTGAATCGACCGAATCGGCCCAGTTCAAGCCGGCCGCTGAATAAACCGACATTCCCTCCCCCGCGAGCGTTGCGGGTGGGGGACCCTTGAGACGAACCGATCACAAACCCCGTTAGAGGAGAAATGCAATGACACCCCAGACCCGAGTCAAGGAACGCGCGGAAGAGCAGTCTTCAGCCATGGATTCCGACCAGCAGGCAGCGATCCGCATGCTCGCCAACGACCTGCACCGCCTCAACCATTCGGTCATGAAGGCTGTTGATGCCGGCGTGTCGGTGGAGCTGGTCCGCTCCGCGCGTCACCATGGCGGCGAAGGCAACTGGGGCGACCTGCTGATCCCGGTGATCGTCACGCAAGGCAAGTAAATCAGGCTGGTCACTGCAGGCCGTTTGATCCGGACCCGCAGATCCTGCCACCCAGTTCCGGGCCCCTGTTCCCGGATTTGCCTCCAGGCAATATATTTCCCGCCGTGGTTTGCACCACGGCGGGTTTTTGATTTAGCCGGGGCGTGGTTCGCTCCACGGCGGGTTTTTGATTTGTCCGGGGCGTGGCTTGCTCCACGGCGGGCTTTTGATCTAGCCCGGGCATGGCTTGCGCCACGGCGGGCTGTTCATGCCAAGCGCGTCAGACGATCACAACCGGACGCCTTGTGCGGGCGATGGCGGTGATCCGCATCGCTCCGAAGGCCAGCACGGCGGCCACCGCGATGGCGGCAACCATCGGCAGCGGCGTGCCGTCGAAAAACGGGCCCGCGAGCATGGCCATGACGCCGCCTGACAGCATCTGCAGCATGCCGCCCAATGAGGAGGCAAGACCGGCGATATCGCCATGATCATCGAGCGCCATCACCATGGCGGTGGGGATGACAAGGCCGAGGCAGGCATTGGCTAAGATCAGCATGGCGACGAGCAGCGCAAACTGATCGAAGCCGCCCCAGACCAGCGCCACTAAAGCCACAGTGGCCACGAGAAAGCCGCTGACCGCCCAGGCGACCACCCGGTCCGGGCCGAATTTCTCGCCGAGGCTGGCGGCAAGCTGCGAGGCGGAGAAAAAGCCCGCGGCATTGGCGGCGAAGGCGAGGCTGAAGCCGGCCGGCGTCAGGCCGTAATGGCCGGTATAGACGAAGGAGGCGCTGGCCAGAAAGATGAAGAAACTGGCCATGCCGAAGCCGCCGACAAAGGTCAGCCCCATGAACACCGGATCGCGCAGCAAGGTCCTGATGCCGCCAAGCAGTGCTGCGAGCCGGACCGGTACGCGGTGCTCAGGCGCAAGCGTTTCGGGCTGCAGCAGCAGCGTGATCAGGATCGAGGCGCCGGCGGCCGCGGCAAGCGTGGCGAAGATCGCCCGCCAGCCGGCAAGGGCGATGATGCCGGAGCCCGCCAGCGGCGCCAGCATCGGCGAGACCGAGATGATCAGCATGACCAGCGCCATCAGCCGTGTGGCCTGCGGGCCGGTGTGCATATCGCGGATGATGGCGCGCGGGATCACCATGGCGGCGGCGCCGCCGAGCGCCTGCACCACGCGGGCGGCGACCAGCCAGTTCATGTCGGGCGCCAGGGCGCAGCCGATGGAGCCTGCCAGAAACAGCGCAAGACCGGCGATCAGCGGCGGCTTGCGGCCGACCATGTCGGCCATAGGGCCATAGACCATCTGGGCCAGACCGTAGGCGATGAAATAGGCGGTGATGGTCAGCTGCGCGCCGGCCATGGTGCCATTCAGGCTTTCGGCTATGCGGGGAAGTGCCGGCAGATACATGTCGATGGCCAGCGGCCCGGTGGCGCACAACAGGCCCAGCACCAGCGCTGAGCGGAAAAACGGAGACATTGGATATACCTCATGAACGAAGAGAGACGCACATCGGCATGGTGCCGCGAACTGCGTCGTCAGGCTGAATAATGGAGTTCGCTGACAGAAACTGACAGCAGCAATGACGGGTAATGCCCCACCGCTTCGGACGCCAGCAGCGACGCGCCTTGACGGGCAGACTGTCTGACGGGGCATCGGCGGAATTCAGCGAAGGCCGGTTGAGCGGCGCAGCACGATTCGCGCGCCGGATCGGCGTTGCGAATTCCGCCGGGGCTACCGGATCAGGGGAAAACTGTTCATGGACCTGCTCCCGAAATGGAGGTTTGCGGCATCTTGTTTAGCGCGCGATCGGGCGGCTGCCCAGCAAAACCCGCATAGCGGGAGGGCTTATGGCTCGCAGCTGTGGCACTTCCGCTACGCCTCGGAACGGCCCTTGGGGTCGCGGTTGCGGTCGTACCGGTGTTTGAGCGGGAACGGCGGCAGCCAGGATTCGCGGCGGTCGGTCCAGAGCTCATAGGTGGGTGTGAATTGGTCAGGCGCATCGAGCGATCCCAGATTGAGCTCAAGCTCGTCGCCCGAACGGCTGAAAACCGGCGAACCGCAAGCCGGGCAGAAATGCCGTCCGGCATAGGATCCGGTCTCGCCCTTTATTGTCACGGCGGATTCGGGGAAGATTGCGGAAGCGTGAAACAGCGCGCCATGGTGCTTGCGGCACTCAAGACAATGGCACAGGCCGACCCGGTAGGGCGCGCCCGATGCGCTGAGGCGGACCTTGCCGCACAGACACCCGCCGGTGACTTTATCCATGGCTGCTTCTCCTGTTCGCCAGAGCCGCCGTCTTACACCCGGCGGCCGCGCAGAGGCAATTGGTTGAGCTATGGCAGGCACATGAAAGCGGCTCCGCACGCAATCACGCCGGAGGTTGAAACGGGATGGATCCGGAGGGCCGCACGCGGCTTTGCCTCTGGAAGTATAGGTTTATGGTGGTGCATGTAGGTTATCGTTAAAATGAAACCATTTGAACGCGACATGCACCGGGTGGCGCAGCACGCGCACGGCCCGAAACTCGCCGGATGATGTCCGCATCCGACAGGCAGTACCTTGCAGCACACGGAGCTGGCTACCTCACCTGCCCCTCTTCAGGGCCCTCCGCCCGTGTTGCCACGGCCGCAGCCTGGACTGACCGCGGGTGTGGGTTTCGAGGTTCCGGCACGGACCCTGATCGCTGTCTCGATGCCTCCCGGTCAGCCCCCGGTTTCACGGGGGCGATGAAAGGCATCCAGCAGATCATGTCCGCCACAGGCCCGTTCCGGTCTTGCACCCCGTCCGCCTTCCGGCGGCTGTGGAGCAAAATCCCGGCCCGGTGGCTGGCTTTGCACGGCGCCTTCGGAAGACTTTCTCCCGAAAGAGCACCGCCCGCCAGCGGAGACCCCGATGGCCACCGCCTCCCCTCATGTCCTGCCGCACGTTACGTCAAGACTGAGAGGCCTTCCTCCCGCCTGGTCCGACACGTTCGCGGGTCCATCCGGCAGCGGGAGTGCGGAAAGTGTGGCACGGGGGCGGGGTGTGGGGAAGAAAATGAGGAGGGATTTGGGCAAGGGATTGGAATTGTTAAGTGTGGCGCTGATGTTTATGCACCGTGGTTCCCTTACATTCCGTCATGCCGGACTTGATCCGGCATCCAGCAGGCGAGCGTCTGCGAGCCGGAAGACTCTTTCTAGCAGTAATAAAAAGAGTTTCTCACCGCGCGGACGCGCGGTGGCTGGATCCCGGATCAAGTCCGGGATGACGGCGGGGAGGGGACGGCGCGAAATTCTTCATTCAAAGACCGTGGAGAAAATGGATGATATCATCCCACTCCGGGTTCATTGTCTCGATCAGGTCGGTCTTCCATTTCCGGGGCCAGCTCTTGATGGTTTTTTCGCGGGCGATTGCGTCGGTGATAAGGTCATGTTCCTCGAACCAGACAAGGGTTTTCACACCGTATTTCGACGTAAAACCCGGCGTCAGGTTGTTCTGGTGCTCATAGAGGCGGCCGGGCAAGTCGCTGGTCACGCCGGTGTAGAGCGTGCCGTTACGTCTGGAGGCAAGGATATAGACATAGCCTTTCCGCATGCCGCCATGATTGCATGGGACGCACTTGCTCGCAAAAGCTTTGAGAGCTGCTGTAATGGGGGATTACTCTCGCCTCGCTTGGGGATGCCAGACTTTCCGGTGCCCCTCTCTCCGCCGTCATCCCGGCCTTGAGCCGGGATCCAGTGGGCGAGCGTCGGCGAGCCGGAAGACTGTTTTGTGCAGGTATGTAAAGAGTCTCTCACCGCGCGGACGTGCGGTGGCTGGATCCCGGATCAAGTCCGGGATGACCGGGTGGAGAGGTATGACGAAAAGCCAATAGCTCAAAGACTGTGGAGAAAATGGGCGATGTCTTGCCAATCCGGGGTGACGGTGGCGCATATGGCGATGGCCGCAATTGGCTAATTTCCCTTGCCATCGCGCCTCGCCGCCGCTAATAATTGCCGCCATGAACCCGATCGCGCGCCCTTCCGAGACCTCGTTTGCCCGCTTTTCAGCGGCGGTGGTTTCGCATGCGCGGCTTGGTGGTCTGCTTCTTCTCGCGCTTAGCGGCGATCGCCGGGCTCGTTGAGGAGCGTCCGGCGGTCGATACCGCCGATGACGCGACCTGCTCCTCTCTCGCGACTTTACATTTTTCCCTGAATACAACATGACGGCTTGAGGCCGGTTGATGTCGCCAAGCGCGGCTCCCGGGATTGGGCCAGGAAACGAGAGACACTCATGACCGCACATACTTCATCCGGACCAAAGGGCATGCCGCTGGCCGCCCAGAAATACCACGCCTACCCGTTGATCGATCTTGCCGACCGGACCTGGCCGTCGAAACGCATCGAGAAAGCGCCGATCTGGTGCTCGGTGGACCTGCGCGACGGCAACCAGTCGCTGATCAATCCGATGGGCCATGACCGCAAGGCGCGGATGTTCCAGCTGCTTTTGGACATGGGGTTCAAGGAAATCGAGATCGGGTTTCCCTCGGCCTCGCAGACGGATTTCGATTTCGCCCGCTGGTGCGTGGAACAGGGGGGTGTTCCGCAAGATGTGTCGCTGCAGGTGCTGGTGCAGTGCCGGCCGGAGCTGATCACCCGGACCTTCGAGGCGCTGGAAGGCGCGCACCGGCCGATCGTGCATTTTTACAATTCGACGTCGGAACTGCAGCGCCGGGTGGTGTTTGACAAGGATGTGGCCGGCATCAAGCAGATTGCCGTCGATGCGGCGAAGATGGTCAAGGAGATGGCAGAAAATGCCGGTGGCGGGTTCCGCTTCGAGTATTCGCCGGAAAGCTTTACCGGCACCGAGCTGGAAGTGGCGCTGGAGATCTCCAATGCGGTGATCGACATCATCAGGCCTACGCCCGACAATAAGCTGATCCTCAACCTGCCGTCGACGGTGGAGATGGCGACGCCGAACATCTATGCCGACCAGATCGAGTGGATGTGCCGCAACATCGACAACCGCGAGAATGTGCTGGTGTCGCTGCATCCGCACAATGACCGCGGCACCGGCATTGCCGCCACCGAGCTGGGGCTGATGGCGGGCGCAGACCGGGTCGAGGGCACATTGTTCGGCAATGGCGAGCGCACCGGCAATGTCGATGTGGTGGCGCTGGCGCTGAACATGTTCACCCAAGGGGTGGATCCGCAGCTCGATTGCTCGGACATCGAGCGGATCAAGGCGGTGTATGAATATTCCAACGAGATGAAGATCCCCGAGCGGCATCCTTACGTCGGCGAACTGGTCTATACGGCGTTTTCCGGCTCGCACCAGGACGCGATCAACAAGGGCATGAAGGCGATCCGCCAGGCCAACAAGCCGGACTGGGAAGTGCCCTATCTGCCGATCGACCCGGCCGATGTCGGCCGTTCCTACGAGGCGATCATCCGGATCAATTCGCAATCGGGCAAGGGCGGTATCGCCTATATCCTGAAGGAGGATTACGGGCTGGATCTGCCGCGCAACCTGCAGGTGGAATTCCGCGAGGAAATCCAGCGCATCACCGATGAAGAGGGCGTGGAGCTTCCGCCGAAGCGGATCTATGAGAGCTTCATGGAGCTTTATGTCAGCCAGCCCGGCGCGCGGCTGGGCTATGTCGATCACCACACCCACACCGACCCCAACGCCAAGGGCGTGCGGATCGTGTCCGCCGAGATCACCGACAAGGGCGAGACCAAGCGCATCGAGGGCCGCGGCACCGGGCCGATCGACGGTTTTGTCAACGCGCTGACCAGCTATCTCGGCATCGAGCTGACGGTGGCGAATTACTCCGAGCATTCGTTGCAGCACGGCTCCAATGCAGCCGCCATCTGCTACATGCAGATGGAAACGCCCTCGGGCAAGCTCTATGGCGCCGGCGTCAACACCAATATCGTGGCGGCCTCGCTGGAAGCGGTGGTGTCGGCGGCCAACCGGGCGCTTGCCGCGCAACAGGGCTGAGATGAAACGAGCAAACCGCCGCGCCTGAAAAGGGTGCGGCGGTTTGCTTTTGCGCAGTAGGAGCAGTGCCTCATGAGCGGACTTCACATCGAGTTTTCAGGCCCCGAAGACGGCATCCCGCTGGTGCTGCTGCACGGCTTTGGCGGTGACGGTTCGGCCTGGGATCCGGTGAAGGCGGGACTGCCGGATTCGGTGCGTGTGATGGCTGTCGATCTGCCCGGCCATGGCGGGTCGCTCAATGCTGAGGGCCGCGGCGGTGCGGGGCGGATGGCGAAGGCCATTCTTGCCGGGCTTGATGCGGCCGGGATCCCGGAATTTCATCTGGCGGGGCATTCGATGGGCGGTGCGGTGTCGGCGCTGATGGCGATGCGGGCGCCGGAGCGGGTCAAGTCTCTGACGCTGGTGGCGCCGGGCGGCATGGCCAAGGCCATCAATGCCGATCTGCTGGCGCGTTACGCCAGGGCCACAACGGAGGCCGAGATCCGCGCCTGCCTCGATGAGATGTCGGCGCCGGGCTTCGTGACCTCGCAAGCGGTGATCGATCACTTCGTGGCTGCCCGGTCAAAGCCGGGCCAGCGTGAGGCGCTGGACGAGACCTATCAGGCGATGTTCCCGAACGGGCCGGATGAAGGGCAGGGGGTGTTGCCAGCCGATGCACTCTCGGGGCTTGAGATGCCGGTCTTCGTGATCTGGGGCACGCAGGACAAGGTGCTGCCATGCCCGCCGCCGAGCGCGCTGCCGGCCTCATTTGCCTTCAGCGTGCTGCCGGAGCTCGGCCACATGCTGCCCGAAGAATCGCCCGACGCCATCATCCGGGTTCTCGGACAGGCGCTGACAAGCGAGGCCTGAATACGGGCGTCAGCTGTCCGGTAACATGCGGGAAACCGCCCAAAACAGCGGCTACGGCGATTTACCACGTCGGCAATCGGGTGCCGCCGCATTGTCGCCATGAAGGGCGGTCTGTGGTAAGGAGTTGTTAACCAAGTCCTTGCTGGAACAATGTCATGACCGACCGACCCAAGACGCCTGCCAATGACCGCCGCCTGTCAGATATCGTGCGCGAGGTGAAAATCGCCACGGCCGACCGTACCGATGTGGTGGTCGACATGCGCGATGCCGACCGCGCCCGGCTGGAGCTGCTGGCCGAGGAAATCAGGCCGGTGCTGGCCGATCTCGATCCGTCCGATGACCGCTTTGACTTCGGCGTCTCCGCCGGATTGCAGCCGCGGCTGTGGATCGATGCGGTGGCGCATGTGCATATGGGCCATGACCGCAGGGTGTTCCGCTTTGTCCGCGACACGCGGCTTGGCCGGGTGATCATGTCCGACACCAGCGACATGGCGGCAACGGCGGATGCGGTCAGCCGCTATATCGCCGAACGGGTGATCGAGCGGGAACGGATCCTGGCCGGCGATTTCGAATCGATGAAGGCAGATGCGTCCCGCCGGACCGCCGAGGCAACGGAAGATCACGCACCGTCCATGCCGCGGGCGGCAAGCGATGATCTGGCGCCGGCCCAAACCGGGGCTGACGTCCAAAAGAGTGAAGCTGCCAGCCAGCCGGCCGCTGCGTCCAGCGTCAAGCCAGCCGGACAGAAGCTGCCCGAGCGCACCGGCGGCGCCGGTCTGGTGCTCGGCGCGTCCTGGTTCATTCTTGGCTGTGTTGCGGGCGCTGCCGCCCTGGTGCTGGCCTTCTGGGACCGGCTGTCGGCGATGATCAGCTAGAGGCTTTCTTCCAGGGCGATCACGCCTGCCGCATTTTCCACCATCCCCGGACCTTCGCCCCCCAACTGCATGCGGCGGTGGAGGGTTTTCCAGTTGCCCGGTTCGCCGTCGATCTCGAACAGGTTGAATCCGGCGAGCGGTTTGCGGCCGCCCGGCCCCTGGCTTGCCGAGGCAATGCCCACCACCGGCACGGGGCCGTCGCAGCCCTTGAGATAATGCAGCGTGTCGAGATGGGTATGGCCGTGCAGCACCAGTTCGGCGCCATGCTGCTTGAGCATTTTTGCAAAGCGGCCGATGCCGCGCATCCGCTTGTGCACGGGAGCCGCACCCCGCACCGGCGGATGATGAATCAGCACCACCCTGTAGAGTCCGTCCTTCTTCGCCTGCTCGAGAAGACGGCCGGCGGCCTTGGCCTGTTTGCGGCTGAAATCACCGGTGGCCATGAAGGGCAGTGTCGCATTGGCGGTGGAGCAGCCGATCAGGGCAACCGGTCCGCGCTTGCGGTAGCTGGGAAACAGCGAGCCATCGGGCGCGGGCGTATCCGGCAGCAGCCAGGGCCGCCAGGTCGCCATGGCAGTCTTGAGCGCTCCTGGCACATAGGCGTCGTGGTTGCCGGGCACCACTGTGGTCTTGTGCGGGTCGAAATGGGTTTCGAGCCAGAGTCGTGCAGCCTCGATTTCCGTCCGTGTCGCCAGGTTGACCAGATCGCCGGTAATTGCGACATGGTCGGGCATGGCCTGGCGCATCCCGCCAAGCACATTCTCCAGCGTGTTGCCGAAGAGATGCTTGCGCCGGTTGCGATGCCAGTTCACATAGCCGGTAATGCGCTTGGACGCGAGTTGGGTGACGGACAAACGAGGCATTGGGCCAAGGTGGACATCGGAAATATGAGCAAGCCGGAACATGATGTGAGCAATACCTATCCTGCCAAGGCGCCGCAAGCCGTGCCGGGCGAAGTTCACACGCCGCCGGAAATGCGCAACTGGCGGGCGCGGCTGATAACCCGGGTGGTGCATTCGTGGTTTGCGATTTCCCGCGGCATGACGCTGGGTGTCCGCGCCGCGGCGTTCGATGAAGCGGGCCGGGTGTTTCTGGTGCGTCACACTTACGTGCCCGGCTGGCACATGCCCGGCGGGGGCGTGGAGCGCGGCGAAACACTCCATGATGCGCTGGTCAAGGAATTGCGCGAGGAAGGCAATCTCGACATCACCGGCCAGCCGGAGCTTTTCGCGATGTATTTCAATTTACGCACCAGCCGCCGCGATCATGTCGCCTTTTACCGCTGCACGGTTTCGCAAACCGAGCCCAAACGGCCGGACCGGGAGATTGTCGAAAGCGGGTTTTTCGCCCTTGATGCGCTGCCCGAAGGCGTGACCGCGGCAACGCGAAGGCGGCTCGCGGAGCTTGCGGGGCAGGCGGAGGTTAGCCGGCTCTGGTGAGAGTGTGCGGTCCTGGCCGTGACTTATTGCAAGCGCCGGCACCCGCCGGTGAGGCCGCACTGCTGACAGGAATTGACACGACATTGCCGGCGCACACTTGAACGCGGGCCGTTAGCGCTTATTTCTGAGCAACTGCGACTTTCGTCTATCCGGTCAGACAGGGGTGTTCACCTCATGGCCACACTTTGATTTCCATCGATTTTGAGAAGAAGAATATGGCGGCCATCCTTTCGGTTCAGAACCTGTCCAAACATTATGATGGCGGCTTTCAGGCGCTGAAGAATGTTAATCTTGAGATTGACGAAGGCGAGATCCTTGCCCTGCTCGGCCCCAATGGCGCGGGCAAGACGACACTGATCTCCATCATCTGCGGATTGGTCAATGCGAGTTCCGGCCTGGCAAAGGTCGGCGGGCACGATGTGGTGGGCGAGTTTCGCCAGGCGCGGTCGCTGATCGGACTGGTTCCGCAGGAAATAGCACTTGAGCCGTTTCAGACGGTGATGGATGCGTTGCGTTTCACGCGCGGCCTGTTCGGCAAGCGCAATGATCCGGCACTGCTCAAGAGCATTCTCGAGAAACTGTCGCTGTGGGACAAGAAAGACGCCAAGACGATGGAGCTGTCAGGCGGCATGAAGCGCCGGGTGCTGATCGCCAAGGCGTTGTGTCATGAACCGCGGGTGCTGTTTCTCGATGAGCCGACCGCGGGTGTCGATGTGGAGTTGCGCAAGGAAATGTGGGACGTGGTGCGGCAGCTCAAGGCCGATGGCGTGACCATCATCCTGACCACCCATTACATCGAAGAGGCGGAAGCCATTGCCGACCGGGTGGGAGTCATCAACAAGGGCGAGCTGTTGCTGGTCGAAAAGAAGGAAACGCTGATGCAGCGCATGGGGCAGCGGCAGATGCGGGTCGAGCTGATGCAGAAGCTGGAGGCCATCCCGGACTCGCTCAGCGACTATGAACTCGAATATGACGCCGAGACCCAGACACTGGTCTATTCCTACGAGGCCAATGGCGAGCGCACCGGCATCGCTTCCCTGTTCGGCGATCTGAAGGAGGCCGGCCTCATTATCCGTGATATCGAAACACGGCAGAGTTCGCTTGAAGACATCTTTGTCGGTCTGGTGGAGGACAAGTCATGAATTTCCAGGCCGTCAGATCCATCTACTCGTTCGAAATGGCGCGGTTCTTCCGAACCCTGTCGCAGAGCCTGATTTCACCGGTGCTGTCGACCTCGCTGTATTTCATCGTTTTCGGGGCCGCGATCGGATCGCGCATCGATGAAATCGATGGCGTCAGCTACGGGGCTTTCATCGTGCCGGGGCTGATCATGCTGTCGGTGCTGACGCAGAGCATTTCCAATGCCTCGTTCGGGATCTATTTCCCGAAATTTCTCGGCTCGATCTATGAGCTGCACACCGCACCGGTGTCGTTCATCGAAATTGTTCTGGGCTATGTCGGGGCTGCGGCAACCAAATCGGCGCTGATCGGGCTGGTCATTTTAGGCACGGCGGAATTCTTCGTCGATTTCGAGATCCTGCACTGGGGGGCGATGCTGGCGTTTCTGGCGCTGACCTGCATATCCTTCAGCCTGTTCGGCTTCATCATCGGCATCTGGTCGAAAAACTTCGAACAGCTGCAGATGGTGCCGCTGCTGGTGATTACACCGCTGGTGTTTCTCGGCGGTAGCTTCTACTCGATTTCGATGCTGCCACCCTTCTGGCAGACCGTGACGCTGTTCAATCCGGTGGTCTATCTGATCTCGGGCTTCCGCTGGGCCTTCTACGGTACAGCAGACATCAATATCGGAATCAGCCTGATGATGATCGCGGTGTTCATGCTGATCTGTCTGGGGATCATCGGCTGGACCTTCAAGACCGGCTACAAGATCAAGAGCTGACCCCGGCAGCACACCTGCACGCAAGGATCAAATGTCGCGGACCGCGGTTTCGAGCATGGCGCGGACTTCGCCGGCGACACTGGTCAACTGCGTGTTGTCAACAGCCTGCATGGAGGCGACCGGGTCAACCGCGCTGACGGTGATTTCGCCATTGCCGGTGTCGCGGATGATGACGTTGCAGGGCAGCATGGCGCCGATGCGCGGCTCGATGCCGATGGCCTGATGCGCCATCGAAGGATTGCAGGCGCCGAGAATGAGATAGGACGGCATGTCGACGTCGAGCTTTTTCTTCATGGTCGCGGCGACATCGATTTCGGTGAGCACACCAAAGCCATGATCGCCCAGCGCCTTGCGCGTGCGCTGGTTGATTTCCTCGAACGAGGCGTCGTTGAAAGCTCTGTCGATTGTGTAGGCCATGGCTATGCTCCGGGGTTGGTTTGCCGTCAGGGTTGTTGATACATATGGTTATTCATATGCGATTTATCAACAGCTCGCCCTGACGGCGCCCCCACAGAGCCTGCACCTGAAAATAATCAGGCGGCTTTTCTTGCCAGATTCTCCCGGCCATGCGGCTGGTTCAGGTCCAGATCCGGTCCAACGGGCACGATGCCGGTGGGATTGATGGTGTCGTGGCTGCCGTAATAATGGCTCTTGATGTGATCCATGTTCACGGTCCCGGCGATGCCCGGAATCTGATACAATTCGCGAAGATAGCCGGACAGGGCAGGGTAGTCGGCGATACGGCGGATGTTGCACTTGAAGTGGCCGACATAGACCGGGTCAAACCGCACAAGCGTTGTGAACAGACGCCAGTCGGCTTCTGTCAGCGTATCGCCGGTGAGGTAGCGGTTTTCCTGAAGCCGCTCGTCGAGCATGTCGAGCGTGTCGAAGAGTTCGGTGACATGCTCCTCATAGGCTTCCTGCGTGGTGGCAAATCCGGACTTGTAAACGCCGTTGTTGACCTTGCTGTAGACGATCGCATTGATCTCATCGATCTCGTCGTGCAGCTCCGCCGGGTAATAATCCGGCGCCGGCTTGGCGATCGCGTCGAAGGCCGAGTTCAGCATACGGATGATTTCCGCGGATTCATTGGACACAATCGTGTTGGTCTTCTTGTCCCACAGTACCGGAACCGTCACCCGGCCCGTGTAGTCCGACTGGGCCGCGACATAGACCTGCCAGAGGAAATCCTTGCCACCCAGATGATCGGCAGTTCCACCGTCGCGATCATGAAACTCCCAGCCGTTCTTGCCCATGTAGGGATCGACGATGGAGAGCGAGATGGCGTCTTCCAGTCCCTTGAGCTTGCGGAACACCAGCGTCCGGTGAGCCCAGGGGCAGGCCAGTGAGACGTAGAGGTGATACCGGCCGGCCTCGGCGGCAAAGCCGCCATCGCCTGAAGGTCCCGGTTTTCCATCGGCGGTCACCCAGTTGCGAAAGGACGATTCCTTGCGCTTGAAGTGGCCTCCTGTGGATTTCGTGTCGTACCAGACGTCCTTCCAGACGCCATCTACCAGCATACCCATGAGCATTCTCCTTTCCCAAGACATAGGCCCCGCAGGCAAAAAAGCGAAGGCCAAGAGGGTGAACGGTGCGTTTTGCATTGGACGACAAGGGTTTGCTTTGCTATGGGCGTTGGACGAAGAGGAAAACCGGATGCCAGCCAGGGCTTTGCGACGACGCTGAAAAGACCACTCCCCCACGCTCTGCGTGGGCCGTTCATCACGTCTTGTCGTTTGTTTCCGGAAATACCACCATGCCCTTTCAGGATATTGTCTTTCTCACCGAAGACGCGTCTCACGACGCGGCTATCAAACTCATCAACGAAGAAGCCTTCGGCCCGGGCCGGTTCGTGCGCTCCTCCGAAAGGGTGCGCGAACAAGGGCCGCATGACCGGCAGCTGTCATTTGTTGCAAGCGACGGCGGCGAGATCATTGCCTCGGTGCGGATGACCCCGATCAGCGCAGGCGCGGTTGATGGCCATCTGCTGGGGCCGCTTGCGGTGCGGCCGTCGCACAAGAATCTCGGTATCGGCCGCGAGCTGGTGCGCATTGCCCTGGCAGCGGCGGAAAGAAACAGCAGTTCCGCCGTTCTGCTGGTGGGGGATCCGCCCTACTACGCCCCGCTTGGTTTCAAGCCGACACGGCCCGGCGCCCTGAGCATGCCGGGACCGTTCGATACGCGGCGGCTTCTGGCGGCCTGCTACGGCGGCACCGATGCCATGGCGCTTGAAGGCGAGATCCGGCACCGCGACCGCAAGCTGAAGCCGGAGATGTGACATGGGGGTCTCGCTTCGGCTGCGGATGGTGCCAGGACGTTACGGCATCGCACGCCTTGCACAGGATGCGGCGGTCCCGGACTGGGCCGGCGGCGAAGGGCTCTGGGCGGTCATTCAGGCCGATGACGAGATCACCGTCGTCTGCCTGCAGGAGCGAATCCCGGATGAGATCGAATCAAGCCGCGACTGGCTGTGCCTGAGAACCATCGGGCCATTTGCCTTCGATGCGACGGGGATTGTCAGTTCGCTCGTCGCGCCGCTTTCGGCGGCCGGTATCGGCGTCTTCGTGCTGTGCACCTTTGACGGCGAACATTTGCTGGTCGCCGAACGGGACATGGCGCAAGCGTCGGCGCTGCTTGACGCGAACGGGCACAGATTCGTCAGGTGAACAGCCTCAAAAAGCGCTGAAAACGCACGACGAAAACAGAACATCCGATGTCGGTTTTGGGTGATTTTTACCGCAATGCAGCATCGCAACGGTTGCGCTGCAGTGCGGGATAGCCTAGATAGAGCCATATGACTTATCTAGGCGAACAAGCCGACGACCTGTCTTCTCCTGCACGTCCCTACGCGAAAATCTGCGTGATCGGTGCCGGGGCCTGGGGGACCGCACTGGCCTCCGTGGCGCGCCGCGCCGGCCGTACAACGGCGATATGGGGAAGAGATCAGGCTACAGTCGAGGCAATCAACAGCCGCAATGAAAATCCGCGATACCTTCCCGGTATCGGTTTGCCGGAGGGCATTGCTGCAACCACCAACATGGCGGAAGCCCTTGCAGGTGCGGAAGCCGTGCTGCTGGTCACACCGTCGCGCACCTTGCGGGATATCTGCACACAGATGCGTCCGCATCTGGCAAAGGACGTTCCCATCGCGCTGTGCGCCAAGGGAATCGAAGCCGGGACCGGGTATCTGCTCAGCGAGGCCGCATCGGAAATGCTGCCGGGCCATCAGATCGGGGCGTTGTCGGGGCCGACCTTTGCCACCGAAACGGCAATGGGCCATCTGACGGCAGCGACGATCGCCTTCCAGTTTTCCTATGCCGACAGGCTCGATACCGCTTCCAGCCCGGCGGCGCGGCTGGCTCTGTCGCTAGGGTCCGAATTCTTCCGGCCTTACATTTCCGACGATCTGGTCGGCGTTGAAGTCAGCGGTGCTGTGAAAAACGTGATCGCGATCGCCTGTGGCATGATGACGGGCGCCGGATTTGCCGAAAACACCCGCGCGGCGCTGATCGTGCGCGGCATGGACGAGATGAAGACGCTTGCCGATGTGTTTGGCGGGCGCCGCGAAACGGTGACCGGACTTGCCGGGGCCGGCGATCTGACGCTGACCTGCTCGTCGCAGACTTCGCGCAACATGTCGCTGGGCGTGCAGCTCGGCAAGGGTATTGCGCGCGAGCAGTGCTTTGACGGCAAGGCCGTTGTGGTGGAGGGCGAGGTGAACTCGATCTCGGTCATGGACCTGGCACGGCGGATGAACATCCACATGCCGATTTGCGAAAGCGTCTACCGCATCCTGCACCAGGGCGCGGATGTCAAAGAGACGTTTTCCGATTACTGGTCGCGCCCAATCCAGGGTGAGCGGCGCGGGCTGTCCATATCGATTGACCATCCCGTCACCATGGCCACAGAGGCATTGCAATGAATTCGACACCCACTCCCAACGGCGCACTGAACACCCGGCGGTTCGTGCTGGCGACGGATCTCGACGGCACGTTTCTGGGTGGCTCCGAGGAAGACCGCAAGCGGCTTTACGACTGGATCGAGGCCAACCGTGCAACGGTCGGGCTGATCTTCGTCACCGGCCGCGACCCGGAATTTATCGGCGAGCTGTGCCGTGAGCGGGGTGTTCCCTGGCCCGATTATGCAGTCGGCGATGTCGGCACCACCATCGCCACGGTTTCCTCCGAGAGCGGGGTTGCGCCGATCATGCATCTCGAGGAAGAGATCGCTGCCCGGTGGGGCAGTGCGGGTGACAAGGTCAAGGCGCGGCTTGAGGGCCATCCGGGGCTGTCATTGCAGCCGACCGACTTCCGATACCGCGTCAGCTACGATCTCGATTCAGCGGCATTCGATGACTCGGCCTGCACGATCATCGAGGAAATGGGGCATCAATGGCTGATTTCCGACAACCGCTTCTTTGATGTGTTGCCGGACGGCGTCAGCAAGGGCCCGTCGCTGCGCCGGCTTGTGGAGTATCTGGCAATCGAACCGGGCCGCGTACTTTGCGCCGGCGACACGCTCAACGATCTTTCCATGCTGGAATGCGGCTTGCCCGCAGTGGCGGTTGGAAATTCGGAACCTTCTCTGGTTGAGCGCGTTGCTCATCTTGAGCACCTTCATATGGCGCAAGCGCACGGCGCTGCGGGCATATTGGAGGCTATTCGTGCGTTCGACATGCACGATCTACCAAAAGGATATTGATTATATGGCCAGCGATCTTGTCATCGTTTATCACCGTCAACCCTACGAGGAAGTCGAGGAAGACGGGAAGATCGTTTTCAAGGAGAACAAGAGCCCGAACGGCATTGTTCCGACGCTGAAAGGCTTTTTCGGCCGCGTTGACAAGGGGGCATGGATTGCCTGGAAACTGGCTGACGATGCCGCCAACCCCGAATTTGAGCGGGTCATCGAGATCGAGGACAGCTATGGCAAATATTCCGTCACCCGGTTGCCGCTGACGCCTGACCAGGTTTCGAGTTTTTACCACGTCACCTCAAAGGAGGCCTTCTGGCCGATCCTGCATTCGTTCAAGGAACGCTACAACTACGACCCCGTCGACTGGCCGACATTCCGGGAAGTGAACTGGGCCTTTGCCGAAGCTGCAGCGGCGGAAGCCGCACCGGGAGCCGTGGTCTGGGTGCATGACTACAATCTCTGGCTGGTGCCCGGCTATCTGCGCAAACTGCGCCCGGACGTCAGGATCTCGTTCTTTCACCACACGCCGTTCCCGGCTGCCGACATGTTCAACGTGCTGCCGTGGCGGCGCGAGATCGTCGACAGCCTTCTGGCCTGCGATGTCGTCGGTTTCCACATTCCCCGTTATGCCGTGAACTTCGTTCATGTGGCGCAAAGTCTTCTGGAAGTCGGATCGGTGGTGCGCAAGGACGTCAATCCGGACTTCATCTGGGAAGGCACCGCGCTGTCGGACCGCCGGGTGCCGGAATCGGTGATGTATCAGGGCCGCAAGATCCGCATCTCCAGTGCCCCGGTCGGCATTGACTGGGATTATATCCAGGAACGCGCTGAGGCCGAAGAGACCCGCGAGGCGGCGGTGGCCATCCGCTCGGAACTGGGCGATTGCAAACTGATCCTGTCGGTCGGCCGTACCGACTACACCAAGGGTGGCGTGCAACAGCTGGAAAGTTATGAACGGCTGCTGCAGACCCATCCGGAGATGCACGGCAAAGTGCGGCTGATGCATGTGTCGGTCGGCGCCAACCGCAGCATGGCCGCCTATGAAGAAATCCAGGCCGAGATCGAACAGGTCGCAGGCCGGATCAACGGGACCTTCGGATCGTTCGAATGGCAGCCGGTGGCGCTGATCTCCACCGCCGTGCCGTTCAAGGACCTGATTGCCTATTACCAATTGGCCGATGTCTGCTGGATCACGCCGCTGGCCGACGGCATGAACCTGGTCTGCAAGGAATATGCGGCAGCCCGCGTTGATGGCGACGGGGTGCTGGTGCTGTCGGAATTTGCCGGAGCAGCGGTTGAGCTTTCCTCGGCTGTCATCACCAACCCGTTCTCGCACCGGTCGATGGACACGGCGATCGAACAGGCGCTGGCAATGCCCGAGGAAGAGCGGCGTCAGCGGATGAAGATGTTGCGCAACACCGTGGAAAAATACGGTATCAAGGCCTGGGCGGAAGACCAGATGAGCTATTTCGGCGACGCAGAGGCGCTTTCGAAAGCCAGCTGACATACCCGGGTCTGCGGATGTGTCAGACGCAAGCCATCAAAGGGGAGAGCCGTCGCGGCTTTCCCCTTTTTCGTGTCAGCGCCCTTCGCGGAACCAGGTTGCGCCCAAAGCCAGGATCATCAGAGCCAGGCCGAGGAAGCCGCCAAACAGCGGTACCGACCGCACGCCCTTGAGCACGCTTTCATTGCTGGCGCGCAGGCCCATCCGCTCTCCGGTATTGATCTGGGCGGAGCGGGTCGGCAGGATCTGCGGCAGATCGCTGGCGGCTGCGTTGACGCGTGTGGTCAGGCCGCCGCTTTCGGACGACAAAGGCGAGATCACATCTGTCGTCGACACGGTGGCACGAAACTCCGGCGCGTCGACAGCACCGACATGGGCCAGGGCGCGCAGGTCCCCCGATGTGACCTCGACGAGGCCCTGCTGATCCAGCACCAGCTCGGAGCGGAACAGGCCTTCTCCGGCCGGCGAAAGCGTGATGTCGCGGGTTTCGCCCGAGGGCAGGGTGATGGTGGCGGGGTCTGCGGTGTCGGCCATGGTCTGGCGCTCGACCACGAGGGTCCTGCCATTGGCGGTGGCGCGCAGAGCTTCTTCTTCCAGAGACGGTTCCTTCATCAACCAGTGGGCGATGCGGCGGTAGAGCGCTACATGCGGCCCGCCGCCTTCAAAGCCGCGCGCCCAGAGCCAGCCGTGATCGGACAACAGCATTGCCACCCGGCCTTCGCCATAGCGGTTGAGCACCAGCAGCGGCTCGTTATCGGCGCCGCTCATGACGACATCGCCGGTGGTGGAACCGACGCCGACCGTGCGGAACCAGCGGCCCCAGTCGGGTGGTTCATTGGCGCTTCCGGGCAAAGTGCGGGTAACCGGGTGGCGCCGGCCATTGTCCGACAGCCGCGGATAAAAGCCTGCATCGGTCACGGTGCCGGTGGGGGCCGCCGGCAACGCGGGCGCCAGCGGTGTGTCGGCGATGGATTCGATGCCTGAAAACTCCGGGCCGGCGGCGACGAGCAAGGCTCCGCCGTCTTCGACATAGCGGGCGATGTAATCGTAATACAGAACCGGAAGAACGCCGCGGTTCTGGTAGCGGTCGAAGATGATCAGGTCGAACTCGTCGACTTTCTCGACAAACAGTTCCCGCGTCGGAAAGGCGATCAGCGACAGCTCGGATATCGGCGTTCCGTCCTGCTTTTCCGGCGGGCGCAGGATGGTGAAATGCACCAGATCAACGGAGGCATCGGATTTGAGCAGGTTGCGCCAGGTGCGCTCGCCGGAATGCGGGGCGCCGGAGACCAGCAGCACACGCAGGTTTTCGCGAATGCCTTCAATCAGCGTGACGGTGTGGTTGTTGGCGGTGGTGACCTCGCCATCGAGTTCGCCGACGGAAAATTCGATGATGTTCTCGCCGCCGCGCGGCAGCTGGAGGTAGAAGGAAACCTCTTCACCTGTCGGCGCCGTTTCGGTGGATATCTCCTCGCCGTTGACCCGGACCGTTACATCGACGGGAGACCCCGCGGAGGCGGCGCCATCCTCGCTGACCTGATAAACGATCTCCTGATCTTCGCCGACAATGCCGAAGCGGGGGCTGCGCACCACGTCGACGCGGCGGTCCCTTTCATCGGCGTCGCCAATGATCAGGCCGTGCAGCGGGGCATCCAGCCCCAGCGCGGAGAGCGATCCCGGCACGTCATGGATCTGTCCGTCGGTGATCATCACGGTGCCGGCAAGCCGGGAGCTGGGGACATCGCGAATCCCGGAGTTCAGGGCTTCGAACAGCCGCGTCGACGGCGACTGCGCGTCGGGGTCGGTTTCGGCTTCGATGATCCGGGTTTCGAATGCCGGATACCTGGCGATGCGCTCGGTCAGCGCTTTCAATGCGGCATCGGTGCGGGCGGTGCGATCCGCACTCATCTGGCTCGGGCTGCGGTCGACAACGATGGCGACAACACTGGTCACCGGCTCACGGTCTTCGAAATTGGCCACCGGGTTGGCCAGCGCCAGCACAAGGGCTGAAAGGGCAAGCGCGCGAAGAGCAGCCCCGCGCATGCGCTTGGCGAGGGCCCAGCCAACCAGCAGCAGCGCGAGCAGGGCGATTGCCAGGATCACCGGCAGCGGCAGGAACGGATCAAAAGCCAGACTCATCTTACTGTCCCAACCGTTCGAGGAGTGCGGGGATGTGAACCTGGTCCGCCTTGTAGTTGCCGGTCAGCATGTACATGACGATATTGACGCCGGCGCGGAACGCATATTCGCGCTGCCAGGGGTCGGCAGGTACGGTGGAAAAAATCGGAAAGCCCTGATCGTCGACGGCCCAGGCCGCCGCCATGTCGTTGCCGGTGATCAGGATCGAGGAGACCCCGTCGCCCGAGCGTGCCGGTCGTTCTGCCGGATCGCCGGATTGCGGCGTTGCCTCGACCCATAGAGGACCATCGGAATAGCGGCCCGGGAATGTGTCGAGCAGGAAGAATGACTTGGTCAGCACATGATCGGCAGGAACCGGCTCAAGCGGGGGAATGTCGAGACTGGCCAGGATCTGCTGCAGTCTGACGGTCAAGGCACTGGAACCGCCGCCGAGATCGACAATCCGGTCTCTCGTGTCAAACAGCACGGTGCCGCCGCTTTTCATATAGGCGTCGATCCGGCTGATGGCTCCGGCAGAGGGGATATCCGCATCCTCGCTCATCGGCCAGTAGATCAGCGGATAGAGCGACAAGGGCGCGGTCTCGATGTCGAGCCCGATGGCTGTGCCGGGCTCCAGCGCGGTGCGGCTGAACAGATAACGCGACAGGCTGTCCAGCCCCAGCTTGCTGATGTTGTCGGCGTCATCATCGCCGGTGATGACATAGGCCAGACGGGTGCGGTCAAGGCTTTCGAGCAGATCGGCATCCCCCGGCTGGGCATCCTGGGCGCGGGGTGAGCCCGGCGCAGCCAATAGCGTCAGTGACAGGCCTGCGGCAAAGACAATGGCGCTGGCTGCAGACAAAGGTTTCAGGTTGCGGCGGCGGAACGCGCCGTTGAGAAGCAGCACGATCAGCGTGTCGGCAATCAGGGCAATCAAGGCTGCAGCAAACAGCCAGGGTCTGAAATCGACGGCGCTGTCGCCGGCAATCGCCGAGCGGGTGACCGGGGCTTCAAACTCCGGAATGTTGACCGGCGCAAGTTCATCGCCGGGAGCGAAGAGGTTGAGCGCGACAAAGCCGTCTTCACCGCCATACAGTCCCGGCGGATTGTCGGGGCCTGCGCGCATTGCCGAGCCGCCGGTCAGATCAAGCGGCTTGGCGTCGCCGCTGGCCGGCAACAGGGCGGCATTGGCGTCGAGCAGGCGCCAGGGTGGCAGGATACCCGATCCGGCCTCACCGCCGCCGGAGACAGCGCGCGACAGTTGCACCACGCGGCGCAGCATGTCGACGAAATGGCCGGAGATCGGCAGGTTGGACCAGCCGGCTTCAGCGGTGACGTGGAAGAGGACCACCCGGCCCGCGCCGCGGTCAGCGGCGGTGACGAGCGGCGTGCCGTCGGCGAGGCTTGCCCAGGTGCGTGCGGCCAGATCTGCCGAAGGTTCAGCCAGGACCTGACGCTGTACCGTTATATCGCGCGGTGTCGGCAATCCCGCGAATGGCCCGGTGGCCGGATAATCCGCAAGCGGTTGCGGCTCGATCCAGGAGAGCGCGCCGCCAAGTTCCCGTTCACCCTTGCGCAGGAGCACCGGCAACAACCGGTCATCGGCTGGGGCCGCTGCCAGCCGCGGGCCTGCAAAACGGATCAGCGTGCCGCCGCGCTCGACCCATTGCTCAAGCTCTCTGCTTACATCCGCGGGCAGGGTGCCGATATCGGACAGGACGATGACAGCGGGCGATTGTTCAAGCAGTTTGGGGACCGATGCGGCCATCTCGTCATTGCCTGCTTCAATCAGGTCGGCATAGGGCGAGAGCGCGCGGTTGATGTAGTACAGCGGCGAGAGCAGCGGCTGGGCAATATCGGCTGCTTCACCCGATATCAGCGCCACCCGGCGGCGGCGAAAGCTGTCATCAAGCAGGTGGGCCGAACCGGCCGTCTCGAACCCGGCCACATCAAGCCGGGCGATGTCGTTGCGGATTTCGAAGGGCGCAGAAATGGTGCCGGTTCCTTCCGCCGCTCCGGCTTCGAAACGGACCTCGCCGCTTGCAATGTTGCGGCCCTTGCTGTCGCTCGCAATCAGGTCGAAATTTTCTGCGGCTGCCGTGTCGAGGCGGCTGACGGTGGCACTCAGATTTTCGGCGCCGTTGTCAGCGCCAGTCAGGGCAAGCGCCCTGGTGTCGGCTGAGCCGATGATGCGGATGGCTGACGGCTGGAGCTCCGACAGGCGGCTGAGCGCCAAACCGGCGTCTTCGGTGGCAACGCCATCAGAGACAAAGGCGACGGTTCCGGGCCGGGTCTGGCCAAGCGCTGCAATCAGGGCGGAGACTGCAGCACTTCGATCGGGGCGCAGCGGTTGCGGCCTGGCGGCATTCAGCTGGTCGCGGGCACGCTCAACTGTGGTTGGCGTGGCATCATGGCGGCGGTTTGCGGTGAAGACGATCGAGACCGGGATATCGAGGTCGCCTGCTTCATCGATCAGGGTTTCAGCGGCCTCGGTCCGGGCCTGCCAGTCGGGCGCGGTGGCCCATCCATTGTCGACGATCAGAGCCAGCGGGCCGTTTGACGAGAGCGCCCGGTCGCGCGGATTGAGCACGGGTTCGGCAAGGGCGAGGATCACCAGGGCTGCAATCAACAGGCGCAGGGCAGTCAGCCACCAGGGGCTGCGTGAGGGGGTTTCCTCTGCCTTGAGAACACGGGCGAGAATGGCCAGCGGCGCAAAAGGTTCGGCCTGCGGGCGTGGCGGTGTCAACCGCAACAGCCACCAGATAACCGGAAGGGCCAGCAATCCGAAAAGAATTACCGGGGCGCCGAAGGCCAGGGGGAAGCCTGCAATCATGCCAATGCCGCCTTTCTGGCTGCGGGGATGCCTGAGAGATGGCCATGGGCTGCGGCCAGCGCTTCCGAGGCGAGGCGGTCGGTCCGGTGGGGCAGAAAGCTCCAGCCCATGCGGCGGACGCCTTGCGCCAGAGCCTCGCGGCGGGCAAGCCATGCCCGGCGGTAATCGGCGGCCACGGTTTCGGCGCGTCCGGCCACCAGCTTCTGGCCGGTTTCGGGATCGCGGAACTCGGTGCGGCCGGAATAGGGAAAGGTCTCTTCCGCCGGATCGGAAATCTCGATGATATGGCCGTGGATGCCGCGGCGGGCGGCGGGGCCGATGCAGTTGTCCAGGGTTTCGTCGGCGTCGAGAAAGTCGCCGATCAGCACGACATCACTCATCCGCCCGATGCGTCCCAGATCCGGCAGGGTGGCCTGGACCGGCGCGTGGGCCAGCGCCAGCGCCAGCCGTTCGGCGGCGTTTCGTGCGGACACCGGCTCCATGACGCCGGGACAGCCGACGCGTTCGCCGGAGCGCGCGAGGATTTCGGCCAGCGCCAGCATCAGCACCAGCCCGCGGCTTTCCTTGCTGACCAGCGCGACATCGGATTTGTAGAGCATGGAGGGCGACTGATCGGCCCACAGCCAGATCGTGTGCGCGGCCTCCCATTCGCGGTCGCGGACATAGAGCTGGTCATCGCGGGCCGAGCGGCGCCAGTCGATGCGCGACAGCGATTCTCCGTCGACATAAGGCCGGAACTGCCAGAAGGTTTCGCCAATGCCGCGTTTGCGGCGGCCGTGCCAGCCGGCAATCACTGTGTTGGCAACGCGCCGGGCTTCGGCCAGGCAGTCGGGCAGCAGGGCTGCGCGCTGGCGGGCGCGGGCCAGCGCATCAAGCCGCGCTGTGGACTGGGTCAGATGGCCGATCGGAGCCATCGGCTCACCCGGCTTTCGGGGTGACGAGACCGGCGATGACATCGCGGATGCCGATACCCTCGGCGCGGGCCGAGAAGGTCAGCGCCATGCGGTGCTGCAGGATCGGTTCGGCCAGCGCGCGGACGTCATCGATCGAGGGGGCGAGCCTGCCGTCATAAAGCGCGCGGGCGCGGGCGCAGAGCATCATGGCCTGACCGGCGCGCGGTCCGGGACCCCAGGAGACGGTTTCGTCAACACGTGCGTTGCCATGACCGGGGCGGGCGGAGCGGATCAGTTCGAGAATGGCGTCGACCACCGATTCGGGCACCGGCATCTGCCGGATCAGCGCCTGGATCGCCATCAACCGCTCCATGGTAATGGCAGGCCGTGCGACGGCTTCCTGCGCGCCGGTGGTTTCAAGAAGGATGCGCCGTTCCGCAGCCATTTCCGGATAGGGCACGTCGACCTGCATCAGGAAGCGGTCGAGCTGGGCCTCGGGCAGCGGGTAGGTGCCTTCCTGCTCGAGCGGGTTCTGCGTGGCCAGCACATGAAACGGGCGCGGCAAATCGTGCGGCGCGCCGGCGACGGTGACCTGGTATTCCTGCATGGCCTGCAGCAATGCGGACTGGGTGCGCGGAGAGGCACGGTTGATTTCGTCGGCCATCAGCAATTGCGTGAAAACAGGGCCAGGGACAAAGCGGAAGGAGCGCCGTCCTGTCTCGTCCTGGTCCATGACTTCAGAGCCAAGAATGTCGGACGGCATCAGGTCGGGGGTGAACTGGATGCGGTTTGAGTTCAGGCCCAGAACCGAGCCGAGCGTCGTGACCAGCTTGGTTTTGGCGAGGCCTGGAACGCCGACCAGCAGGGCGTGCCCGCCTGACAGCACGGCCAGCAGGGTCTGCTCGACCACGCTTTCCTGTCCGAAAATGACGTCCGAAACGGCAGTCTTGATAGCGGAAATATCCGCCAGCGCCTGTTCTGCCGCGGCGATCACCGCTTTCTCGTCAATCGGCTTTGCGCCAGTGTCGATGCGTCCCATGGGTTTCTCCGCGCGTTCTGGTTCTACAGCGCCGCGCATCCAATGGGATGCGCAAAGTCGCTGTAACACTTCGAGATAATGCATGTGCGTTATCGTTCAAATGAATCCATTTGAACGCGACATGCATCAGGCTCGCA
The DNA here is from genome assembly GCA_048261205.1 of Hoeflea sp. Lineage (GTDB taxonomy): Bacteria > Pseudomonadota > Alphaproteobacteria > Rhizobiales > Rhizobiaceae > Hoeflea. Next base: position 102,349 of record JBLXGF010000003.1, on the reverse strand, counting down.
AACAGCTTATTCTACGCTGAAAGGCTGACAAGAGCCGTTCAGATGACTATCTGGTTACCCTAAGCAATAGCTGGACAGGACAATGGCAAAAACAAGGACCGAGATGAAATCAGATCCGGCAGATCTTGCCGCGCTGGTTTCGCGCGCCCAGGCCGACCGGAACACCGGCAAGGACGGTTTGCCGCCGGTTGAGCACTGGAATCCGCCCTATTGCGGCGATATCGACATGGAAATCCGCGCGGACGGCACCTGGTTCTACATGGGCACGCCGATCGGGCGCCCGGCGCTGGTGCGGCTTTTTTCCACGGTCTTGCGCCGCGATGAGGATGAAAAGACCTATCTTGTCACGCCTGTGGAAAAGATTGGAATACGTGTCGTCGATGCGCCTTTCCTGGCGGTCGAGATGACCGTGAGCGAAAATAAAGGCGATCAGGTGCTGACTTTCCGCACCAATGTCGGCGATGTGGTGCGGGCCGGGCCGGACAATCCGTTGCGATTCGTCATCACCGGCGAGACCGATCAGCTCAAGCCCTATATCCTGGTGCGCGGCCGGCTGGAAGCGCTGGTCAACCGCGCGGTGACCTATGATCTTCTGGCGCTGGGCGAGGAAATCGAGATCGACGGTGAGGCGATGTATGCGATCCGTTCGGGTGGTGCGGTTTTTCCGGTTATGCCGATGGCCCGGCTGGAGGCAGGTGTTTGACGGATAGCGTTTCTGCCATGCCGCAGGTGTTTGATGCCGACGATTTCCGCAAGCGCGCCCGGGAGCACAATCCGGACCATGCCTTCGGGTCCGAACCGGCGCATCTGGGCCATGGCGATCACGTGCTCAATCCCGGTCTTGTTGCGGGACTGGCCGGTGTGAAACTGCGCGAGGCGGCGGTGCTGGTTCCGGTGATCGACAGCGGCCCGGACGCGCAGGTGATCCTGACACGCCGTGCCGCGGCGATGCGCAAGCACTCGGGCCAGGTGGCGTTTCCCGGCGGAGCTGTCGATCCCGAAGACGGCAGCGTGGAGATCGCGGCGATGCGCGAGGCCGAAGAGGAGATCGGGCTGGACCGCCGCTTCGTTGAGCCGGTGGGCCGCTTGCCGGTCTATATGACCACCACAGGGTTCCGGATTACGCCGGTGCTGGCGGTTGTGCATCCGGGCTTTACCCTTACAGCCAATCCTGATGAGGTGGATGCGGTGTTTCAGACCCCGCTGTCCTTTCTGATGACCCAGGCCAATCACCAGCGTGAAAGCCGCGTCTGGGAAGGTATCGAACGGCATTACTATGTCATGCCCTATGGCGAACACCACATCTGGGGTGTGACCGCGGGGATCATCCGCACCATGTATGAAAGGCTCTATGCATGAGCACTGAAGCGAGCGTGGCTGACGAAAGCTGGTTCAAGGACGCAGCACTTGGCCGGATTTTTGCGCTGCTCAACGACGAGGGCGAAGAGGTTCGGGTGGTGGGCGGTGCGGTGCGCAACTCGCTGATGGGCGAGGTGGTGACCGATACCGATCTTGCCACGACCTGGGAACCGGAGCAGGTGGTGGCGCGGGCCAAGGCGGCGGGAATCCGCGCCGTGCCGACCGGCATTGACCATGGCACGGTGACGCTGGTGATTGAAGGGCGCGGGTTCGAGATCACCACACTGAGGCATGACGCCGAGACCGATGGCCGGCGGGCCAAGGTGAGTTTCGGCCAGGACTGGCAGGTTGATGCCGAACGGCGGGATTTCACCATCAATGCGCTGTATGCGGACCAGACCGGCGCGGTCATCGATCTTGTCGGCGGGCTTGCGGATATCGCCACGCGTACCGTCCGCTTTATCGGCGATGCCGATGCGCGCATTGCCGAGGATTATCTGCGGGTGCTGCGCTATTTCCGTTTCTTTGCCCATTACGGTGCCGGCCGTCCGGATGCCGCTGCGCTGAAGGCGTGCGCCAGAGCCCGTGACAGTCTGGGAAAACTGTCTTCGGAGCGTGTCTGGAAGGAGCTCAAGACCTTGCTGAAGGCGTCCGATCCGGGACGGGCCTTGCTGTGGATGCGCCAGTCGGGCGTGCTGGCCGCTGTGCTGCCGGAAGGCGAGAAATGGGGCATCGATTCCGTGGCTCCGCTGATTGCCACCGAAACCGCGCTTGATTGGGAGCGGGATCCGATGCTGCGGTTGATGGCCATGGTGCCGCCGGATGCGGAGCGCATGCGGGCGCTTTCGAGCCGCCTGAAGATGTCGCGGGCGGAAGCCGACCGTCTCGTCAAATGGGCGCAGGCACCGGTGGTCAAGCCGACGCTGGCGATCACCGCGCTTGACCGGTTGCTCTACAGTTTCGGGGTGGAGCCGCTGACTGACCGCATCCGGCTGTCGCTGGTTGCTGCGCGCAGCCGCACCGAAAGCGATCCCGCCGCACTGACCGATACGGCGGGGCACAGCCGTCACCTGGCCCATGCGCTGAAGTGGGAGCGCCCGGTGTTTCCGGTCGCCGGAGCGGATCTGATCGCCAGGGGAATCAAACCCGGCCCGGAGATGGGAGCACAGCTGGCGGTACTCGAAGAGCGCTGGGTCGAGAGCAATTTCACTCTCGACAAGGCGGCGCTGCTCGACGCTCTGGACTGAACGGCAACAAGGAAGCGAGGACGCCCGTCAGGCGGCGTCCGTCTCCTCGAGGGTGCGTTCCTTGATCTGCTCGACAATCGACGGCCTGATTGTGGTCTCGCCGTGGGTCTGACGCAGATGATCGATGGCCCGGGACACGATTTCCGCTTCGCTGTCGGCACGGGTGTGCCATTCACAACCGGGAACGAGGGATCCGCAATGGAAGGTCTTCATGGCTGTCTCCTCTTTTCGATGTTGAAAACCACAAATCCGCAAAGCCTGCCGCGACAGGCCTGCAGGTTGCAAATATAACACGGAACGGGCGAATTTGCACCCGTTGCAGCCGGGACCGTTTCGGCTGTAAGCGCACTGGCAAGTCTGCAGGGATAGGCATAGGGTCGGCGCAACCGAATCTCAGCGAAATGGAAATCCCTTGCAGTATCAAGACAGACTGGACTTTGCCGTCGATGTGGCCCGGCGCGCCGGCGCATTTGCCAAAACACATTTTGAAGCCATCGATACCCTGGTGATCGAAAGCAAGGGTCATCAGGACCTTGTGTCGAATGCCGACAAGGACACCGAGACGCTGATCCGCGCAGCGCTTGCCGAACATTGGCCCGATGACGGCATTGTCGGTGAAGAACACGGCCGCAAGACCGGCAGCAGCGGCTTTGACTGGGTCATCGACCCGATCGACGGCACGGCGAATTTCGTGCGCGGATTGCCGCAATGGTGTGTGGCGATTGCCTGCGCCAAGGATGGCGAGGCCGTGGTCGGGGTGATTTTCGAGCCGTCTTCGGGCGAAATGTTCACGGCTGCAAAGGGCGGCGGTGCGTTCGTCAACGGCAAGCCGATGCGCGTGGCGCAAACCGGCGACATGGGGCAGGGCTCGGTCGGCATAGGCTTTTCGGGACGCATCCCCGGCATGGCGGCGGTGACGGCGCTGACCATGGTGGTCGAGCGCGGCGGCGTGTTCTTCCGAAACGCTTCGGGCGCGCTGATGCTGGCCTATGTCGCGGCGGGCCGCCTTATCGGCTATCTCGAGGAATTCATGAATTCCTGGGACTGCGTGGCCGGCATGCTGATGATCGAGGAAGCCGGCGGGGTGATCGTCAAGCCCGATCCGAAAACCAGCCTTGATCACGGCACTGTGGTGATTTGCGGCGGGCCCAACATCTTTGACGAGATCAACGAAATCGCCGAGGCCAGTTTCAAGCCTCAATAGGTTCCGGCTCAGTCAGGACGAAGGCCGGGGCGTTGCAGCCGGCCTTTGTTTGATGACATTGCTTGGACGATGCCCAAGACCGCAATCGGCCAATTTTTTAAAACTGTTAACCTTGTTTCTCTAAAACTCAACATCACGATGACGCCTCAGGAAGCAGGATTTCGGGATGGTTGGAGGTTGGAATTCGTTCGAGGCCGTTCTCGACCGTGTCAGCAACGAACGGGCAGACGCCGCGGCGGACAGATCCGGGTCCTGGACTGCCATGCGGGGTTGGAATTCCAGCTTCGTTGGCGCCAGTCTCAGGTCGCAACCCTGGCCCAGCAGGGAACGGCGCGGGGCGGCCGATCTGGCCGATCACACCGATAGATCCACATCAGCGCCAAGGCCGAATCCGGCCGTTCCGAACGAGGCACCCACACCGGCGCCGGGGCCTGCCATGCCTGCGCCGAGGCCAGAACCGGCGATCGACATTTCGCACTTCAAACGGCTGAGCCCTGAGGAGGTTGCGAAGGACATCAATCTGCTGGCCACCGATACAGCGGCCGAGCTGCAATCGAAACGGCGAAGTTTTGCGCGGCGCAATCACCCCGACCGGTCGCCGGTGGAATGCCGGGATGCGGCGACCATCCGGATGAAGATCGCCAATCATCTGGTCGATGAAGCGCTGCGCGGGATGCGAGCGCCGCGCAGTTAGAACCGTGCTGTATCAAGCATGATGCCGATGACAACAAATCCGGATATTTCGCGCTCAGATGCGGTTGCTTGTGGTTTGTATCTGCTGGAAGTCAGCAAAGCGTTATGCTTTGCTTGAGCCAATCATTTTTTCGGAGCCGCGTTCTGATACGCAGGCACTCCCGAACCACCCTTTGGTGGAAGGGACGGCTTTGATGATGTCGCCGGCCGGACACCATCGCGAATATAGGTGCCGTTGTTGTTAGGTGCACCAGCTTTGCCCGTTCTGGGATCAGGTGATGTAGCCATGTGACGTCTCCGGTTGAGTTTCACTCTTGTTCTTCAATATAGGCCTTGATTTCGACAAAACGATAGTCCTCGGGCTTGAGAATGATACCACATGAAACCGGCTCTTCACCTTTGAATTCGCCAGTGTTCTGATCAATTTCCCAAAGTTCTTCAATAAAGAGGTGCCCGGGCGTCGGATAAAGCGTCGCATAGGATTGCCCGGAAAAGACGCCGCCGATTTTTTGAGCCGTCATGAAGATGAACGATCAGCCAACAGGCCTGCCTGCGCGAAAAGAAATCGTCCCATGCGGTTTTATAGCGATACTTCACCAAGCCTGTTTTGGCCAATACCCCCAAAAGGCGATCCAAGAGAAAGGGCCATGCGACAGGCCCGACAGCTAGTATCAAAGCAGCGAGTAGGCTCCTTGCAAGCCAAGACTCTGTCGAGAAGAAAATGAAGATCGCCCAAGACATCAGACCAATGTTGATCGCGCTGTAGGCTATGGCTTCAAAGATAGTGTCTTTTAGCGTTGGCTGATCGCCAGGCCTTATGAGCGAGTAAACCCGCATCGAAATGAACCCTGGCAATATCAAGATTGCAAACAGAAAAAAGTCTGCAAGATCAATATTGAAGTCCAAGTTCATTGCGGCTCTCCCTTATGGATACATCACCACCGGTGGCAGTGAGGACAGGATCGAGGTGACATTGCCGCCGGTCTTCAGCCCGAAGATGGTGCCGCGGTCATAGAGCAGGTTGAACTCGACATAGCGGCCACGGCGGATCAGCTGCTCTGTGCGCTCTTCATTGGTCCAGGGCTTGTTGAAATTGGAGCGGACGATCTTTGGATAGACGACATTGAAGGCCCGGCCGACATCCTGGGTGAAGGCGAGGTCGGCGTTCCAGCCGCCATTCTCGTCGTCAGTGTGCAGCCAGTCGTAGAAAATGCCGCCGATGCCGCGGGCCTCGTTGCGATGCGGCAGGAAAAAATACTCGTCGCACCAGTCCTTGTATTTCGGATAATCGGCCACGGCATGGCGGTTGCAGGCGATCTCCATGGCACGGTGAAACAGCTGGGTGTCGGGATCTGTCTGGGTGCGCCGGTTGTCGAGCACCGGCGTAAGATCAGCGCCGCCGCCAAACCACTGGCTGGTGGTCACCACCATGCGGGTGTTCATGTGTACCGTCGGCACATGCGGATTTACCGGATGGGCAATCAGCGAGATGCCGGAGGCCCAGAATCGCGGATCCTCCTCGGCGCCTGGGATCTGGGCGCGGAACTCGGGCGAGAACTCGCCGTAAACCGTTGATGTGTGCACGCCGACCTTTTCGAACAGACGGCCTTTCATGATCGACATGGTGCCGCCACCGCCCGCGCCCTCGTCGCGCTGCCACGGGGTGCGCTCAAAACGTCCGGCTTGCCCGCTTGACTGCGGATTGTCGACTTCGTCCTCAAGCGCCTCGAAGCTCAGGCAGATCTGGTCGCGCAATTTCTCAAACCACTCGCGCGCTTTGATCTTCTTGTCCTCGATATCGTCGGGCAGGCCGACTGGCAGGCTTGGGCGTTTCATTGGGGGCCTCATAGTGCAATTGCCGGACTCATAGCAGCCGGGGCGGCCTGATGTAACCACGCGCTTGCAGCCCGATTGCCGCAGTCTGAACAAGACTCGCCGGACACATGGTTTTGGGTTAGAGTTGTCCAAGCCATGAAGGCCGAGGAAGGACCATGAACCGGTATCAACAGCGCCCGCCGCTTGAAGGGCTGCGCCGCGAAATCAACCGGGCGCGCAAGGAGAAAACCGATGGTCTGTCGGGCGGCTTCGTTCGCGAGACCTATCGCCTGAGCCGCGGACAGGCGCGCGACAAGGCGCGGGAATGGTTCTCCACTTGGCCCAAGGCCGCCTACTGGACGGAAGTCGAAAGCTGGCGTCCCCTGCCGGGCGAGGGCGACACGATCGAGTTCACCATGCGCCGGCTGCCGAGCGCGGATTGATCCGCAAAACCAGGTTTATCCTGACGCCTCATCCGTTGATTTCTGCACCACCAATCGCGGGCCGGTTCCGGTCTGGCGTGCCCTGTCGTCGGGATTGTAGAGCTTGCAGGCGTCGAGCGAGAGGCACCCGCAGCCGATACAGCCGTCAAGCCGGTCGCGCAGGCGTTCGAGCATGCCGATGCGGGCATCCAGATGGGCGCGAAAGCCGCGGCTGATCTTTTCCCAGTCGCGTTTGTTGGGTGTGCGTTCGAGCGGCAGCTGCCGGAGCTGAGTTCGGATCTCTTCGAGCGAGAATCCCAGCTGCTGGGCGATCAGGATGAAGGACAAGCGCCTGATGTCCGAGCGCAGGAACATGCGCTTGCCACCCGGTGTGCGCCGCGCCGAGACCAATCCCTCGTCATCGTAGTAACGGATCGCCGAAACCGCCAGGCCGGTGCGGCCGGCGACTTCGCCAATGGTCAGAAGACCCTGTTTGTTGGGTGTTGGCATGAATGAAAAAACCTCTTGACCTCAAGTTTACTTGAGAAAGTAACATGGTTTTCATCACAGGCAATCACCATGACTATCAGGAGCATATCATGACGCAGTCCACCCTCGAACATGTCAACTTCACCGTCAACGACGCGACCGCCACGGCCAAATGGTTGTGCGATGTGTTTGGCTGGAAAATCCGCTGGCAGGGGCCGGCGCTCAATGGTGGACTGTCGATCCACGTGGGAACCGATGATGCCTATCTGGCGATCTACACACCCAAGGAGGTGCGTGCGCGTGACGGCATCCACAAAGACAGGGTCGGCAGTCTCAACCATGTCGGCGTCACGGTCGATGACCTCGATGCCGCCGAGGCCAAGGTCAAGGCTTTGGGATATGTTCCCTATAATCACGCCGATTACGAACCCGGCCACCGGTTCTATTTCGATGACGAGAACGGCATCGAGTTCGAAGTCGTCAGCTACAGGTGATCTGGTGTCTGGCTACAGCTACAGCCCGAACCGGCGGTTGATCTCGCCGGCGATGATGGCGACGCTCATGGCAAGGTTCAGGCTGCGGCGTCCGTCGATCATCGGGATGGTCAGCCGGGCGCCGGCGGCGTCATGGACCTTGGGCGGAACGCCGGCGCTTTCGCGGCCGAACAGCACCACATCCTGGGCGGTGATGGTCTGGTCGCCAGCCTCGCCATAGGGCGTGGCGGACTGGGTGGTCATCAGCACCAGGCGCCGGTTTTCCGCCTGCCGCCAGGTCTCGAACTCTTCCCACCCGTCATGGCGGGTGAGGTTGGCCATTTCGATATAGTCCATCCCGGCGCGTTTGAGCGACCGGTCGGTCATGTCGAAACCGGCGGGCCCGATAATGTGGATGCCGAGGCCGAGGCAGGCGCCGAGACGCAGAATCGAGCCGGTGTTGCCGGGTATGTCGGGTTGGTAGAGCGCGATAAGAGGTTTGGTCATGAGAATGGGTTCTGTGCTCATTTTATCACAATATCAAGCCAGTGCGCCCGGATGCAGAACAAAGCAGCGGCCGCAATCTGGCGGGATGGGCGAATCTGGGCTAAAAATTCGCATCTTCAACGCGAACCTGACGGAGGCTGTAATGCGCATCATCTATCTCAGCTTTCATCCGGCGGCCATGGGTCGCTGATCAACAGGTTTCTCGCGGTTTCAGTTTCTATTTTGAACTTTTACGGTCTGCGGGTTTGGCGACCCACGCCATCGCGTGACCTCCGCCTCGTTTTCGGTTTTGCCGCTGCTTTGTTCACTTGCGGCATGCACTATTTCTCAAGGAGACCTCCATGTTTGGATGGTTTGAACGTCGATTGAATCCCTATCCCGAGGCTGCGCCGACCGCGCCGCCTGAAGGGCTGGTGGCGTTTTGCTGGCACTATTCGCGCGATGCCGCGCCGTGGCTGATCGCCATGGCGGTGCTCACCGCGATGATCTCGATCGGCGAAGTCATGCTGTTCGGATTTCTCGGCTCGATTGTCGACTGGCTGGCGACGTCCGATCCGCAAGGCTTTCTCGCGCGCGAATCAGGCCGTCTGATCCTGATGGGGGCGATTGTGCTTGTCGGCCTGCCGCTTACCGTGCTGCTGCATTCGATGATCATCCACCAGACGCTGCTGGGCAATTATCCGATGATCGCGCGCTGGCAGATGCATCGCTACCTGCTGCGCCAGAGCCTGAGCTTCTTCTCCAATGAATTCGCCGGCCGGGTGGCCACCAAGGTGATGCAGACGTCGCTGTCGATCCGTGAAGCGGTGATGAAGCTGCTCGACGTGTTTGTCTATGTTCTGGTCTACTTCATTGCCATGATTGGCATGGTGGCGAGCGCTGAGTGGCGGCTGGTGCTGCCCTTGCTGGTCTGGATTGCGGTCTATATCGGCCTGATCATGCATTTCGTGCCGAAGCTCAAGCGGATCTCGACCGATCAGGCCGATGCACGCTCGGCGATGACCGGCCGGGTGGTCGACAGCTACACCAATATTTCGACGGTCAAGCTGTTCTCGCATGCAGGCCGCGAGGAAAGCTACGCGCAGGAAAGCATGGACATGTTCCTGCAGACCGTACACCGGCAGATGCGCCAGGTGACGCTGTTCCAGTCGCTGATCTATTTCAACAATTCGGTTCTGGTGTTTGTTGTCTCGGCGATGTCGATCGGCTTCTGGCTGACAGGTATTGTCTCGGTCGGCTCAATCGCCGTTGTCATCGGGCTTTCGCTCAGGATCAACGGCATGTCGCAATGGATCATGTGGGAGGTCTCGGGGTTCTTCGAGAATATTGGCGTGGTCCAGGACGGCATGAGCATGATGATCAAGCCGCATGAGGTGGTGGACAGCCCCGGAGCAAGCGAGATTGTCGCCAAAAGAGGCGCCATCGCCTTCGAGAACGTGCGGTTCCACTATGGCAAGCAGAGCGGTGTGATCGAGAATCTGTCGCTTTCCATTAAGCCGGGCGAGAAAATCGGTCTTGTCGGGCGCTCCGGTGCGGGCAAGACGACGCTCGTCAACCTGCTGCTGCGGTTTTACAATCTTGAATCCGGGCGGGTGCTGATCGATGGCCAGGATATCTCTCAGGTGAGCCAGGACAGCCTGCGCGGGCAGGTGGGCATGGTCAGCCAGGATACCTCGCTGCTGCATCGTTCGGTGCGCGACAACATCGCCTATGGCAGGCCGGATGCCACGGAAGCCCAGATCCAGGAGGCAGTGCGGAAAGCCAATGCGCTCGATTTCATCGAAGGGCTGGAGGATCTGGCCGGGCGCAAGGGACTGGATGCCCATGTCGGCGAACGTGGCGTCAAGCTTTCGGGCGGCCAGCGCCAGCGTATCGCGATCGCGCGGGTGTTTCTGAAGGATGCGCCGATTCTGGTGCTGGATGAGGCGACATCGGCACTCGATTCAGAGGTCGAAGCGGCCATTCAGGAGAACCTGTTCGCACTGATGGAGAACAAGACGGTGATCGCGATTGCACACCGGCTGTCGACGATTGCCGAAATGGACCGGCTGGTGGTGCTCGACCAGGGCGAGATTGTCGAAACCGGCACGCATGATGAACTGATCAAGTCCGGCGGCATCTATGCCGATCTGTGGTCGCGCCAGTCCGGCGGGTTTATCGACGCGGATGCAGATGCCACGGCGGCACAGTAGGGAGTGACCATATTGCCAAACCTCGCTTGCGCACTATTGTTTCGCGCATGATCTTCAGACCCCTGCTTGACCTTTTCGAAGGCTGGATTGACCCGTTTATCCGGCGTGCGAGCTACCGGCCGCCGAATTCGACGCGCAAATTCCTGTGGCACTATGTCGGTCAGGCCAGGGGTGCCTTTGCGGCAATGCTGGCACTGGGCGGGCTGGTCGCCCTGCTTGAGGCGGCGTTGTTCTATTTCGTCGGGCAACTCGTCGATGTTCTTGATGCCTCGGATCCGGCTGCGGGCTGGGACGGCTTGATCGCTGCGCATGGTCCGGCGCTGGCTTTCATGCTGTTCGTGGTTCTTCTGGCGCGTTTTGCGGTGGTCACCATTGCGGCGCTGGTTGAAGAACAGGCTGTCGTGCCGGGATTCTTCAATCTGGTGCGCTGGCAGGCCTATTCGCATGTGTCGCGGCAGAATCTGGCGTTTTTCCAGAATGATTTCGCCGGGCGTATCGTCACCAAGGTCTGGTCGGCGGGGCAGGCGACCGGCGATTTCATGGTCTCGCTGCTGCAGGTCGTCTGGTTCATCATGATCTACACCGTCACCACCATGGCGCTGGTGGCGCAGCTCGACTGGCGGCTGTCGGCGCTGGTGCTGGTGTGGATCGTGGTCTTCGGGTTTCTGGCGCGGTTCTTCGTGCCGCGTATCCGTCGTCATGCCCGGGCAAGTGCCGAAGCCTCGGCCATGCTGACCGGACGCATTACCGACAGCTATTCGAACATCCAGACGCTGAAGCTCTATGCTCGTGACGCGGACAATGACCGCTATATCCGCGAGGGGTTCGACCAGTTCATCGCGACGATCATGCCCTTCACGCGGCATCTGACCGGGGTCCGCGCGTCGCTGGCGGCGCTTTCGGGGGTGATGATCGCCATTATTGCAGGGTTTTCCATCGATCTGTGGCTTGCCGGGGCGATTTCGGTCGGCTCGGTTGCATTCACCCTGTCACTGGTGCTGCGTCTCAACATGCTGCTGGGACGGATGATGACCCAGCTCAACGGCCTGATGCGCAATCTCGGCACCTTGCAGAATTCGGCGGAACTGGTGGCCAGGCCGATTGGTCTGGCAGATGACGAGGATGCCAAGGACCTGATCGTCGACAAGGCCGGCATTCATTTCGACCGCGCCTGCTTTGGCTACAACACAGATCAACCGGTGATAGACGCGCTGACGCTGACAATTCGACCCGGCGAGAAACTCGGGCTTGTGGGCCGCTCCGGCGCCGGCAAGTCAACCTTCGTCAACCTGCTGCTGCGGTTTTACGACCTGGAATCCGGCCGGATCGAGATCGATGGCCAGGATATCTCCACCGTAAAGCAGGAATCACTGCGTCACTCGATCGGCATGGTGACACAGGATACCTCCTTGCTGCACAGGTCGATTCGCGAAAATATAGTTTTCGGACGTCCCGATGCGGATGATGCGGAAATTCTCGAAGCGGCGCGCCGGGCCGAAGCGCTGGATTTCATCAAGCTGCTCTCCGACCAGCGCGGGCGCAAGGGGCTTGATGCCCATGTCGGCGACCGCGGGGTCAAGCTGTCGGGCGGTCAGCGGCAGCGAATCGCCATTGCCCGGGTGATGCTGAAGAATGCGCCGATCCTGGTGCTGGACGAGGCGACATCAGCGCTGGATTCCGAGGTGGAAGCGGCCATTCAGGAAAATCTCGATGAATTGATGGACGGCAAGACCGTTATCGCCATTGCTCACCGGCTTTCGACGATTGCCCGGATGGACCGCTTGGTGGTGATGGACAATGGCCGGATCATCGAAAGCGGAACCCATTCGGAACTGATCAAGAGCGGTGGGCTCTATGCGGAATTGTGGGCGCGGCAGTCAGGCGGATTCATCGGTGTCGACGAAGCGGCGGAATAGTTGGCGGAATTTCTCCGCGACATTGTGCCCTTCTACCATCGTCCGGTCTGGACTTCTCATTCCAACCCGCATAGAAACCGCGCGATTGACAGAATTCCGCCGCATTGTCGGCAATGGCCGAATCTGCCTATAGCGGAGGGGCCGGATCTGCGTGCAGCAGTGAGACGGGATACTTGTCCAGACGCAGCTTGAAGAGGACGTTGAGCCGTGAGTGAGCCAATGACACAAAGCGAAGGCGCGGGCGAACCCACCCGCCGCGATTTTCTTTACATCGCCACCGGGATGGCGGGCGTGGTCGGCGTGGGCAGTTTTGCCTGGCCGTTCATCGACCAGATGAACCCAGACGCCTCGACGCTGGCACTGGCCTCGATCGAGGTCAACGTCGAAAGCCTCGAACCGGGCATGTCGCTGACGGTGAAATGGCGCGGCAAGCCGGTGTTCATCCGCAACCGCACCGACGAGGAAGTTGCTGAAGCCAAGGCTGTGGCGCTGGAAGATCTGAAGGATCCGGTGGCGCGCAACGCAAACATCGCCGCTGGTTCAGAGGCGACCGACCTTGACCGCTCTGCGGGCGAGGGCAAGGAAAACTGGATCGTCATGATCGGCTCCTGCACCCATCTGGGTTGCGTTCCGCTCGGACAGGCCGGTGAATTCGGTGGCTGGTTCTGCCCGTGCCACGGTTCGCACTACGACACGGCTGGCCGCATTCGCAAGGGCCCGGCACCTGAGAACCTTCCGGTTCCGCCGTTCGCCTTCGTGTCTGACAGCGTCATCAAAATCGGCTGAGGGGGCTTTAGACCATGAGCAGTGATCATTCGACTTACCAGCCAACTTCCGGTTTCGGAAAATGGATCGATTCCCGCCTGCCGCTGCCGCGGCTGGTGCATGACAGTTTCGTCTCCTATCCGGTGCCGCGGAACCTGAACTACGCCTACACCTTCGGCGGCATCCTTATGGTGATGCTGGTGGTGCAGCTGCTGACCGGCATCGTGCTGGCTATGCACTACGCTGCCGATACCGCGATCGCCTTCCAGTCGGTCGAAAAGATCATGCGCGATGTGAACTCCGGCTGGCTGCTGCGCTACATGCACGCCAACGGCGCTTCGTTCTTCTTTGTTGCGGTCTACCTGCATATTGCCCGCGGCATGTATTACGGTTCCTACAAGGCTCCGCGCGAAGTGCTGTGGATCCTCGGCGTTGTCATCCTGCTTCTGATGATGGCGACAGCCTTCATGGGCTACGTGCTGCCATGGGGCCAGATGTCGTTCTGGGGGGCTACGGTGATCACCGGGTTCTTCACGGCATTCCCTGGCATCGGCGAGCCGATCCAGCAGCTGCTGCTTGGCGGCTTTGCGGTGGACAATCCGACACTCAACCGCTTTTTCTCGCTGCACTATCTGCTGCCGTTCATGATCACCGGTGTTGTGATCCTGCACGTCTGGGCACTGCACGTGACCGGTCAGACCAACCCGACCGGCGTTGAAGTGAAGACAAAGACCGACACGGTGCCGTTCACGCCCTATGCGACCGTCAAGGACGCGCTGGCGATGTGCATCTTCCTGATGGTCTTTGCCTACTTCATCTTCTTCATGCCGAACTTCCTCGGCCACGCCGACAACTACATCCCGGCTGACCCGCTGAAGACTCCGGCGCACATCGTTCCGGAATGGTACTTCCTGCCATTCTACGCGATCCTTCGCGCCATCACCTTCAACATCGGACCAATCGACTCGAAGCTTGGCGGCGTGCTGGCCATGTTCGGCTCCATCGCAGTGCTGTTCGTTCTGCCGTGGCTCGACACCTCGAAGGTTCGTTCGGCGGTCTACCGTCCATGGTACAAGCTGTTTTTCTGGATTTTCGTGGCCAACGCGATTTTCCTCGGCTGGCTTGGCGCCAAGCCGGCGGAAGGCACCTACACAACCATGGCTCAGATTGCGACGCTGTATTACTTCGGGTTCTTCATCGTCATCCTGCCGGTGCTGGGGCTGATTGAAACACCCAAGCGTCTGCCGAACTCCATCACCGAAGCCGTGCTCGCCAAAAAAGGCGGCAATGGCGGGGCTGCGACATCCGCGGCTGCGTCACCAGAAACCCGCGGCTGAGCGGCGCGACGGAAAGGATCTGAAATATGAAAAAGCTTCTTGCTAGCATCGTTCCGCTCGCCCTGACTGCCATGATTGGCATCTCCCCGGCAGCTGCCGCGGAAGAGGGTGGAACCCCGCACTACCCGATCAACCACCTCAAGGAGGTTGACTGGTCCTTTGCAGGCCCATTCGGCACCTATGACAAGGGTCAATTGCAGCGCGGCCTGAAAATCTACGTCGAATCCTGTTCGGCCTGTCACTCGATGAACCTCGTCGCGTTCCGCACGCTCGAGGATCTGGGTTACTCGGAAGATCAGCTCAAGACCCTGGCCGCAAACTACGAAGTCGAAGACGGCCCGAATGGCGACGGCGAAATGTACATGCGTACCGCCGTGCTGTCGGACCACTTCCCGTCGCCGTTCCCGAATACGGAAGCAGCAGCCTATGCCAACAACGGCGCTGCTCCTCCGGATTTCTCGCTTCTGGCCAAGGCACGTTATGTCGAGCGCGGTTTCCCGCAGTTCATTTTCGACATCTTCACCGGCTACAACGAGAGCGGACCGAACTACATCTATTCGCTGCTGACCGGCTACCAGGAGCCTCCACAGGGTGTGGAAGTGCCTGAGGGTGCTCACTACAACCCTTATTTCATCGCCGGTCCCGCGCTGGCCATGGCTCAGCCGATCTCTGACGAGCAGGTCACCTATGACGATGGTACGCCGGAGACCGTTGACCAATATGCCAAGGATGTTGCGGCATTCTTGATGTGGGCCGCCGAGCCGCACATGGAAGAGCGCAAGCAGACTGGCTTCATGGTCATCATCTTCCTGGCGATCTTCGCCTCGCTGATGTTCCTGACCAAGAAATCGGTGTTCGCCAGCAAGGAACACTGATACCTGACAGGTTCAGATTGACTTCGAATGCGCCGCCTTCGGGCGGCGTTTTCATGTCCGGACCATGCCCGCCAGGGCAACCGCGGTCCGGTAACCGGGCGCCCGCTCCGTGCAGGGTTCGTCCGCTGCTTACCCGGTCTGCGGGCTGCTGCAGGCCGCACCAATGCAACTTGCGCAGGGACTTGACCCGGCGCACACTGAGACATCCATCCGGGAGACATCATGTCCGATATTGCCGACGAACTTCGCGCGTCCATCCGCACCATCAAGGACTATCCCAAGCCGGGCATCCTGTTTCGCGACATCACCACGCTTCTGGGCCAACCGCGTGCTTTCCGCCGTGCTGTTGATGAACTGGTGCATCCCTATGCGGGCCTGAGAGTGTCGAAGGTGGCGGGCATTGAAGCGCGTGGCTTTATCTTGGGCGGGGCAATGGCGCACCAGCTCTCTGCCGGATTCGTGCCGATCCGCAAGAAGGGCAAGCTGCCGCACGAGACTGTGCGGGTGGCCTACAGCCTGGAATACGGCGTGGACGAGATGGAGATGCACCGTGATGCCATCGCGGAAGGCGAGAGCGTCATTCTGGTTGATGATCTGATTGCAACGGGCGGTACGGCGGAAGGTGCTGTCAAACTGCTTCGCCAGATGGGGGCCAATATCGTCGCCGCCTGCTTCGTCATCGATCTGCCCGATCTCGGCGGGCGCAAGAAACTCGAGGATCTCGGTGTGCAGGTGCGGACACTGGTGTCCTATGAGGGCCACTGATTGCAGTTCAATGCAGGGGAGGGGCTGCGCTGAGACGGAGCAGCCCTTCCTGAGTCTTGCCTATGATGTGGCCTGGTTTGCGTCCGGGAATTTGATGAGTGCGGCGGAATCGAAACTCATCACCAGTTCGCCGGTCTCATTGCGGGCTTCGCATGTCAGCTCAAGGATAGACCAGCCGGGACGTGATGCGAGCGGACGGGTTCCCCTGACAACGCGGGCGTAGGACAACTCGTCGCCGGCAAAGACCGGTTTGAACCAACGCAGATTGCGAAAACCCGGCGACGGGCCGAATTCGGGCACGGCACGGCCTTCGGCAAGCGCCTTGCGGGTTTCAACTGCGCTTGAAGCGATGTTGAGTTTCATCCAGACGGCGGCTGTGTGCCAGCCCGAGGCGCACAGACCTCCAAACACGCTTTCCCTGGCGGCTTCCGCATCGACATGGAAGCGCTGGGGATCAAACTGCCGGGCGAACTCCACAATGGAATCTTCGGTGAAGAGGTAGCTGCCCAGTTCCTGGCGGGCGCCCGGCTCGAAGGACGGATCAATGCTCATGAACTGGTGCTCCCCGGGTTGCGCAGGCGGATCATCACAGGGTTCTCCGATTCCAGCACTGTGTCGCCGGACTGGTTGCGCAATTCATGCCGCAGATTGACGATGCCGATGCCAGGGCGCGACTGAGATATCCTGCTGTCGAGGACGCGGGTCTCGCCTGACAGCACGTCGCCTGCAAGCACCGGTTTTTTCCATTTCACGAAGTCGACACCGGGGGCTCCTTCTGCCGCTGCGCGCAGCAGGTAGGAATCGGTCATCATGCGCATCATCATGGAACAGCTGTGCCATCCGGACGCTGCGAGACCACCAAGGATCGACTGCTTGCCGGCCTCAGCGTCGAGATGCATGGGTTGGGCATCATATTCCATGGCAAACGCAATGATCTCGTCTGCTGTGACATTTTTCGGGCCGAGCGGGAACACGGTTCCGGCCGGCATGTCTTCAAAATAGAGAAGGTCGTCCTTGGCCATAGATGTCGATCTCTTTCCCCTGGCGCCCAGCGTGGCTTGCTGCGGAGCCAATCTAGAAGGTTTCCTTTAAGTGTCAAAGGGTTTGCCCGGCGGCTGGCGGGACAAATCCGCAGGTAAACGGATCTTCAGTGAAGTGCCGGGACGCCCGATTGATCCCTGTCAAAGTGCTCGTCAATATATGCTGTATTATGCATGCATGATGGCAGGGTCGCCAAACGCAAAAAGGGAGCATCAAACATGTTCAAATCCAATGTCGGCGGTCTCGACCGCGTCCTTCGTATCGTAGCAGGCCTCGTGCTGCTTGCCATGTTTTTTGTCTATCCGGATGCATCCTGGCGCTACTTCGCGCTGATTGGCATCGTACCGTTGCTGACCGGCCTGTTCGGGACTTGCCCGCTCTATTCGCTGTTTGGAATGTCGACCTGCCCGGCGCGTAAAAGCTGACGGGTCCGCATTTACCGGAAAATCCGTTTCAGGTTGAATGCAGTCCCGCCGGTTTGCACCTGCGGGACTGTCTGTCCGTATCAGACCGGTCGGGTACGCCGGTCAGGTGTTGAAGCGGAAGTGGATCACGTCGCCGTCCTGGACGACATATTCCTTGCCTTCGTCGCGCGCCTTGCCGGCTTCCTTGGCGGGCACTTCGCCACCCAGCGTGACGTAGTCATTATAGGCGATGGTGAAGGCGCGGATGAAGCCGCGTTCGAAATCGGTATGGATGACGCCGGCCGCGGCTGGGGCCTTCATTCCGCGCTCGATGGTCCAGGCGCGGGTTTCCTTGGGGCCGACGGTGAAATAGGTGATCAGATCGAGCAGGCTGTAGCCAGCGCGGATCAAGCGGTCGAGGCCGGCTTCTTCCAGACCCAGTGCCGCAAGATATTCCTGTGATTCCTCATCGGGAAGCTGCGCCACCTCGGATTCGATCGCCGCGGAGACGATGATGCTTTCCGCACCCTGTTCGGCTGCCATCTTTGCGACGGCTTCGGTATGGGCATTGCCGTCCACCGCATCGGCTTCGGAGACGTTGCAGACATAGAGAACCGGGTGCGAGGTCAGCAGGTTGAGACCCTTGAGGATGTCGAGGTCTTCGTCCGCCAGTGTCTTGAGCATGGTGCGGACCGGCTTGCCGTCCTGCAGCAGTTTCAACGAGGCTTCCATCATCGGCAGCACCGTCATCGATTCCTTGTCCTTGGAGGCTGCGCGCTTGCGGGCCTGCTCGGTGCGGCGCTCGAGGCTCTCGAGGTCGGAGATCATCAGCTCGGTTTCGATGGTGTCGGCGTCGCCGACCGGGTCAATGCGACCCTCGACATGGGTGATGTCGTCGTCTTCAAAGCAGCGCAGCACATGAACGATGGCGTCGACTTCGCGGATATTGGCCAGGAACTTGTTGCCCAGGCCTTCACCCTTTGACGCGCCGCGCACCAGGCCGGCGATATCGACAAAGGAAATGCGGGTCGGAATGATTTCCTTGGAACCGGCCACTGCGGCGAGTTTCTTCAGCCGCGGATCGGGGACAGCCACTTCGCCGGTGTTGGGCTCAATGGTGCAGAACGGATAGTTTGCCGCCTGTGCGGCTGCGGTCCGCGTCAGTGCGTTGAACAGTGTGGACTTGCCGACATTAGGCAGCCCGACGATGCCGCATTTGAAACCCATGGAATTGGTGTCCTTCAAGTAGATACTTGCGGGCTTTGTATGGATGTGGCGTGCCGCGTCAAGGGGGAAGGGTTGGACTGCGGCCTGCGGGCGGCATTGCCGCAGCTATTGATGTGTATCAAGGCGCCAATTTCAGCGGCGTTCATGATGGCATCATCAACCGCCCTTTCCCAGGGCTTGCTGGAGGTGTGAAGATGTCATTGAAGATTATTGTCAAAGCAATCCCCGTCATGGCCATGCTCGCGGCTTCAGGCACTATGGCACTGGCCCAAAGCGATGATGACTACCGCCGCGGATGGTGGCAAGGCTCAGGCATGGGGCAGATGATGATGAATGGTCCCTTCAATGGTGGCCCGATGATGGGCCGTGGGCCGATGATGGGGTATGGCTGGGATGGCATGCTGGACCGGATCGACGGCCGCCTGGCCTTTATCAAGACGGAGCTGGCTATCCGGGATGATCAGACGGCGCAGTGGGATAAATTTGCTGCCGCCGCACGCGACAACGCCGAAAACCACAACGGGCTGATGCAATCCATGATGGAAGAGTTTTCAGGCGACGAGTATGTCAAGAAGACGCTGCCTGAGCGTTTGAGCGATCATGAGGATTTCATGCAGGCGCGGCTTGAGCAGATCAAGGAGATGCGGGTGGCGGTCGAGGAATTGTATGACGTCCTTGATGACGCACAGAAGAACGCCGCCAATGACATCATGATGCCGGCGATGGGCATGGGTATGGGCATGATGATGCGCTAAGCCGCGCGTATCCGGTGCCGTCCGGGTCCGCCGACGGGAAACGGACTTTACCGCGGAGCGCCGTTACAGGGAACGGCGCTCCGCGGTCAGGTCTGGCCGAAGCAACTCATTGCGGGGCGGACTGCCGAATTTCCGCGAATACTCGCGGCTGAACTGCGTCGCGCTTTCATAACCGACCGCATAGGCGGCGGAGGAGACCGACAATCCGTCCATCGCAATCAGCCGCCGCGCCTCCATCAAGCGCATGTCCTTTTGGTACTGAAGCGGGGTGGTTCCCGTGATCTGTTTGAAGTGCTCGTGAAATGATGACGGGCTCATGCCCGCTTCATCGGCGAGAGCGGCCACCGCCAGGGGGCTGCGGTAGTCCGACTGGATCCGGCCAATGGCGCGCGATATCCGGCTGGCGTGGCTGTCGCGCCACATCAGCTGCCTGAGCATGCCGCCGTGGCTGGCCGTCAGCATCCGGAAATGGATCTCCTTGAGAATCAGCGGCGCCATCACCTTTGCTTCAACGGGGTCGCTTGTCAGCGCAAAATACCGCGCAAGCGCATCGAAAAGCGCCGTATCGGTTGCGCTGGCGGTGAGTGCCTGGGCCTGGCGCTCGTTGAGAGCGGCTTCTCCGACTTCTTCGTACAGGCTTCTTAAGATGGCGATGTCCACGGCCACAATGATCGCCAGATACGGGCGTTCGGAACTGGCTTCGATAACCCGCGCAGCAACGGGCAGGTCGTGACTGACAATCAGGGATTCGCCCGCCCCGGAGATAACCCGCCTTTCGCCGTGGGCCACTTCCTTGCGGCCCTGTAGGTTCAGGCAGATGACAGGATGGTAAACTGTAGCCTCGAAGGCGTTCGGCCTGGTCTGACGGTGAACGTAGAGACCGGCGATCCCGGTTTCGCTGCTCTTAACAGTATCAGTGCTCTTGCCGAGGAATTCATCGACGTGTCGGGCCAGATCCATGAGTGTCATGAGGTATCCTTTCGAGTTTCAGGGATACGCCATCCGGGGCATCGGGTCACCTCGGATTTGGAAGTCTGGAGGATCGGGCAGAACTCCCGGAGAATCCGGCAGGCGCGCAAACCATGGTGCGGCTAGCTTGCGGTCAACACAAACCGCAGGAGCCAATCATGACTGAATCAATTGCACTTATCACCGGCGGCAGCCGTGGCCTTGGCCGCAATGCCGCGCTTCATCTTGCCCGCGGCGGCGCCGGCGTCATCATCACTTATCTGTCGCGTGCCGAAGATGCAGCCGCAGTGGTCAATGAAATCGAGGCGCTGGGCGGCAAGGCGGCAGCGCTGCAGCTTGATACCGGAGATACCGCACAATTCGAAGAGTTTTCCAATCGCCTCTCCGAGACGCTGAAGACTGTGTGGGGGCGGGATACGTTTGATTATCTCATCAACAATGCCGGCATGGGCATCAACGCGGCCTTTGCCGAAACCAGTGAAGAGCAGTTCGACACGCTGATGAATGTCCATGTCAAAGGCGTGTTCTTTCTCACCCAGCGGCTGCTGCCCCTCATTGCCGATGGCGGACGTATTCTCAACGTGTCCACGGGTCTCGCCCGCTTCAGCCTGCCCGGATATGCGGCCTACGCGGCGATGAAGGGTGCTGTCGAGGTTCTGACCCGCTACCTTGCCAAGGAACTGGGGCCGCGCGGCATTGCCGTCAATGTTATCGCTCCGGGCGCCATCGAGACCGATTTCGGCGGCGGCGCTGTGCGTGACAACCCGGATATAAATGCCTTTGTCGCCAGCGTAACCGCGATGGGCCGGGTCGGCCTGCCTGACGATATCGGCGGCGCCATCGCCAGCATATTGCTCGGTGAAAACCAGTGGATGACGGCGCAACGCATTGAAGTGTCGGGTGGCATGTACCTGTAACAGGCGGTCTCCGGCGTTTGAGCCGGGATGGGCGGGGCTGAGGCATCAGCTCCGCCCATCCACCAGCACAATCAACCGCATGGAAAGGTCTTTGTGCAAGTCTGCGGGTTAGCTGATCCTAGGAGCGTCCATTATGGAGACCGAACTCGCCACCTGGCATTTCGTTGTCGCAGGCGTCATCTTTGCGTTGCTTGGCGCGATCTGCCATGTCACACGCGCAGTGTTCAACGTGTTTCCGGACAAGCTGTCGGACACGCCGGCGGTCAACATACTGGTCTCCAGCGACTTCAGCTGGGCCGACCATTTCTGGGGAACCGAATTTGACGATGCCGGGTATTACCGGCTCGACAGTCTCAAGAACCTTCGGCTTTCGGTGGTTTTTTCTGTCTTTGGCGGGCTTGGCGCAATGCTTCTGGTCGATGGCGCCGGGATCGGCATTGCAACGCTGATTGAATCCGGGGCAGGCGCTTTTGCCGATCTGTTCTGGCAGCGCGTCGCCGAGTTGTAAGCGGGGCGTCTGCTGGCCGCCATCCCGCCTTTTACTGTGAAGCCCAATAGGCGTCGGCCTTGCTGATATAGCTGCCGCGATCCTGGTTCCAGCGCTTCCTTACGTCGCTGTTGTAGTTCAGATAGAGCTTGCCGCCGGCAATGGTGAACTGCTCCGGCTCGATTGAGGCGTTGTAGCCCTGGGAAGCGCCATAGGCGCAATAGCCGCCATATTGCGGAGCATATTTGCCGGGATTCGCTTCAAAAGCCGTTTTGTGCTCAGTGGAGGCGAACTGGTAGATTGCGCCGTCGTAAGAGGCTGTGATCTCGGGATTGCCGGGCACAGCCTTGTTGTCGGTAAAATATGCCACAGGGTCATAGCCCTGGATGGCAATGCCGTGGAAGGTGAGGTTGTTTTCGCCAGCTGTGACGCCACCGATGCAAGTCAGAAGGATGATGATTGGTAAGGCTATCGCCTTTGCGGCTCTTTCGAACATGGTCATGCTGGCTCCTCCGTGCGTTGGTATTTCGGCACAGCCTAGCAAGTTTGCCGTTCAACCAGGAATGACGATTGTGTGAGGGCGTCTTGCCACAGGTGTCAGGTTCAGACAGCAGCCGGGCGGCGGATCTGGAAGCCGGTCTTGTCCTGGACGAAGCCGCAATGGCGGTAGAAATCCAGCGTGGCCGGATCCTTCGAGCCACTGAGCAGCATTACCTTGTAGCAGCCCGCCTCCCAGGCCTTGGCGAAGCCGTGGTGAAGCAGGGCGCCGGCATATCCGCGCTGACGGTGGGCTGCGTTGGTGACCACGTTTTCGATCAACGCGTAAGGCGCGCCGCCTCGGGTCAGGTTGGGGATGATGATCAGGGTAATGGTGGCAACAGCCACGCCTTCCGACACCGCCAGCAATACCGACATTCCCGGGTGGGTCAGGATTTCCCGGAAACGCTCGCGCGCGATCCCGCCGTCGATGTCCGGATCGCCGGGTTGCAGATCCCGGTACAGGGCAAGCAGGGCAGGAAGGTCGCCGGCTTCGGCTTCGCGGATATCGAAACCGGCGCGGGCCATCGCCCTTAATCCTTGTTGCCGAACAGCTTTTTCAGCATGTCGGCCATCGGGCCCGAAGTGGGCAAGGTCTTGGGCTGGGTTGACGTGCGCGCCTGCCGAATGTGGGATTTGCCGGATGGTCCGGGTTTGCCGCCGGTTGCCGCTTCGGGGCGGGCCTGTTTGGCCGGCTTGGCCTCGCTGGTGCCGGTGGCCAGCGCGATCTTGTTGAGAAAGCCCGCGTCGTCGCCCTTGGCCATCAGCTCGGCGTGGTCGGCGATGGCATCGAGCAATGGTTGCAGCCAATCCTGATCCGATTTGGCGAAATCGCCCAGAACATGCGGATTGACCCGGTCCTTGTGTCCGGGATGGCCGATGCCGATCCTGAGCCGCTTGTAGTCCTTGCCGCAATGGGCGTCGATGGATTTCAGCCCGTTGTGGCCGCCATTGCCGCCGCCGGTCTTGAGCTTGAGCTTGCCCGGAGCAAGATCCAGCTCGTCATGAATGACGATGATGTCGGCGGGGTTGAGCTTGTAGAACCGCATGGCTTCGCCAACACTGTCGCCCGACAGGTTCATGAAGGTCATGGGTTTGAGAACAAGTGCTTTCTCGCCGGCAAGCGTGCCCTCGGCGATCTCAGCCCGGAATTTCTTCGAAAACCCGGAAAACGAATGGCGGCGGACAATTGCGTCCGCCGCCATAAACCCGACATTGTGCCGGTTCCTGGCGTATTGAGATCCGGGATTTCCAAGGCCAACGATCAGCAACATGGAACCTGTTCCTCAATAATCTGCCAGGACAGCTTATTCTTCGCTGTCGCCTTCGGCTGCTTCTTCTGCAGCGTCGTCGCCGCCAGCGGCGTTGTCGTCGCTCTTCAGACCGGCAGGCGATGCGATGGTGGCGATGGTGAAGTCGCGATCGGTGATCGTCGGCTCGACGCCCTCAGGCAGCGTGACATGCGAGATGTGAATGCCGGCGCCAAGCTCGAGGCCGGTGAGATCGACGGTGATCGCATCCGGGATCGCATTGGCCGGGCAGTGGCACTCGACCGTGTGACGCACGACGTTGAGAACGCCGCCGCGCTTGAGGCCGGGGGACTTCTCTTCGTTTTCGAAGTGCACCGGGACTTCAACAGTCACCTGGGTGTTCTTCGACACGCGCAGGAAATCGACGTGCATCAGGAAGTCACGGACGGGATCAAGCTGGTAGTCCTTCGGCAGCACGGAGTGCTTCTTGCCGTCGACGACGATGGTCACGAGAGTGGTCAGAAAACCGCCGTCGTGGATCTTCTTGGTCACATCCTTGCGCGAGAGCGCGATGGAAACAGGGTCTTTGCTGTCACCGTAGATGACAGCAGGAATCAAACCGTTGCGGCGAAGTTCACGGGCGGACCCCTTACCAACCTGTGCGCGCGCCTCGGCCTTCAGCTCATATGCAGCATTGCTCATGGCATAACCTTTCGAGGTTCTAACTGGGGCTGCTTTCCGGTCACCGGCCTGTGCCGGTCCCAAAAAACATCAAGCGCCGTTTCCGGCGCTTCATCCGCGTTGCCTCCAAGGGTGTCTGCACGGACGTGGCCGCTATAGCCGAGCAACCGCCCGATTGCAAGGGATTGGGGCATTTGCAACGGTTTTGGTGCGGCAGCCATGCTCCTGCACGGCCGGTGCCGGCTCTTCAAGTCTCTCGCCGGGGTGGCCACCGCGTCCGATAACCGGTCCGATTTGCGGCTGGCAAAGCGGATTGACCGCGCAATCGGGTCCCGATATCTTAAGCGCACGGGATAATCCGGATCTCCCGTTGAGAGCCACGGCTCCAAGCTCCGCGAACAACGCAAATTTCTGCGGAGCATTCCTATGTCACACACTATGCAGCAAACATCTGTATCCCCCGTCGAGCTGGCGTCTTTGCCACAGGGCGCGAGGGTCCTGATCGACATACGCAAACCCAGGGCGCGCGCAGCGTCGGGGCTGGCGATTCCCGGTTCGGTGTGGCGGCATCCCTTTGATGCGGCAAACTGGGCGGAAGAATTCAGCCATTGCAATGTGGCGCTGTTTTGCGTCCATGGTCACGAGGTCAGCCAGGCGGTTTGCGGCTATCTGCGCGATATGGAGATTGATGCGGTGATCATGGAGGGTGGGTTTGAAGCCTGGAAGCAGGCCGGGTTGCCGGTCGAGACGCTGGCAGAAGCCGATGTCTGAGGAAACCCTTCCGCCTCCCGCGTGGTCCGAATTGTTCCGTGTCTTCGGCCGCATCGGGCTTTTGTCTTTCGGCGGGCCTGCCGGCCAGATCGCGTTGATGCACCGGGAGCTGGTGGAAGAGCGGCCCTGGCTCGATGAGCCCCGGTTCCTGCATGCGCTGAATTTCTGCATGTTGCTGCCCGGGCCTGAAGCCATGCAGCTGGCGACCTATGCCGGCTGGCTGCTGCGCGGCGTCGGCGGAGGATTGCTGGCCGGGCTTTTGTTCATTCTGCCCGGCTTTGCGATCATCATGGGCTTGTCAGCGGCCTATTTCTATTATGGCGATCTGCCGGTGGTGGCCGGGGTCCTGTTCGGCTTGAAAGCAGCGGTGCTGGCGATTGTGCTCGAGGCGCTGATCAAGGTGTCCAGGCGGGCGCTCAAATCGCGGTTTGCCTGGGTACTGGCGATGTCAGCCTTTGTTGGCATCGCATTCTTGAAACTGCCGTTTCCGCTGATTGTTCTGGGGGCGGGCCTTGCCGGCATTCTCGCTTCCCTACCGGTCAGGGAAGGGGCGCCGGCCGGGTCAGAGCCTGCCGGTGATGCTGCGGCGTCCGGGTTGCCGGGACTGGCTGGACCGACGCTGCGTACGGTGCTTGTCTGGGGGGCAATCTGGCTGCTGCCGCTGGCCGGCTTGCTTTTCCTGCCGGGCGTTCCCGACGCCTTCTCTGCGATGGCGGCCTTCTTCTCGAAGGCGGCGATTGTCACCTTCGGAGGCGCCTATGCGGTGCTTGCCTATGTCGGACAACAGGCGGTGGAGGTGCATGGATGGCTGGTTCCGGGCGATATGCTGGCAGGCCTCGGGCTGGCCGAGACGACACCTGGCCCGTTGATCCTGGTGCTGGTGTTTGTCGGCTTTCTCGGCGGTGCGCGGGAGGCGGGGCTGGATCCGCTCACGGGCGGGCTATTGGGCGGCACGCTGGCGCTGTTCTTCACCTTCGCACCGTGCTTCCTGTGGATTTTTGCCGGTGCGCCGCATATCGAGCGGCTGCGCTCGGTGAAATGGCTGTCAGCCGGATTGTCGGCGATCACCGCGGCAGTGGTCGGCGTGATTTCAAACCTGGCGGTCTGGTTTGCGCTCAATGTGTTGTTTGGAACCGTGGGCGAGGTGGAGATCTGGCCGTTTACCCTGCCGGTGCCCGAGCTTGCGACCTTGAATGTTGCGGCACTGGCCATCGCACTTGGTGCGGGCGTGGCTTTGCTGCGCTTTCACGTCAATCTGTTTGCGGTGCTGGGGGCTGCCACACTGGCCGGTATAGCCGTGACAATGCTCTCTTGAGCTGGACTGTACAGTTGGAGCCGGGCTTTTCAGGAATCCGGCCGAAGGCCGGGCTCCAGACCGATATCAGTCGAACAGGCTGGAGACCGATTGTTCGGCGGCGGTGCGGTTGATGGCCTCGCCGATCAATGCATCCGTCGACAGCACCCGGATATTGGGTGCGTTCTGAATTTCCTGCGTCGGCTGGATCGAGTCGGTGATGACAAGTTCCTTGAGTTTCGAAGACGAAACGCGTGCCACTGCACCGCCCGACAACACGCCGTGGGTGATGTAGGCGGTCACGGATTTGGCGCCATTGTTGAGCAGCGCTTCAGCGGCGTTGCACAAGGTGCCGCCGGAATCGACGATGTCATCGATCAGGATGCAATCCTTGCCGTCAACTTCACCGATGATGTTCATGACTTCGGATTCGCCGGGACGGTCGCGGCGCTTGTCGACGATGGCGAGCAGCGAGCCAAGGCGCTTGCCCAGCGCACGGGCGCGGACCACGCCGCCGACGTCGGGCGACACCACCATGACATTTTCCAGCTCGTAATGGGCCTTGATGTCACGGGCGATCACCGGAATGGCGAACAAATTGTCGGTCGGGATGTCGAAAAAGCCCTGGATCTGACCGGCATGCAGGTCGAGCGTGAGAACGCGGTCTGCGCCAGCCTCGGTAATCAGGTTGGCCACCAGCTTGGCCGAAATCGGCGTGCGGCCTGACGCGCGGCGGTCCTGGCGGGCATAGCCGAAATACGGCAGCACGGCCGTGATCCTTCTGGCTGATGATCGCCGGAAGGCGTCGATCATGATCAGCAGTTCCATCAGGTTGTCATTCGTCGGATAGGACGTGGACTGGAGTATGAACACATCCTCGCCGCGCACATTTTCCTGGATTTCGACAAAAATCTCCTCGTCGGCAAAGCGCCTGACGCTTGCCTTGCCCAAAGGCACATTGAGATAATTGCAAATGGACTCTGCCAAACGCCGGTTCGAGTTTCCTGCGAAAACCTTCATTTGGGACCGCCTGTTTTTTCGGCCGCGTCGCAGCCTGCGCGGGATCACGCAGGAGGACGGGGCGCCAACCCGTTGGCCAGCTTTTTAGCGGGGGTTTTGATGATTGCAAGCACGCATCGGCTGCGGCGGTGATTTTTCTGTTAAACTTCTGTCACAGTGACGCCGGCAAAGCACATTCCGGCAGCGCTTCAGAGGCCGCGCCAGGCGGCATAATCCGACAATGTGCGAGCGGCGATCCGCTCCATCACACTGGCAGGGACGGACGCCCAGGGATCGCCGGAACCTCCGGCAAAGGTTTCCTGTCCCTGAACCCGGGTCATCCGGTTGCCTGCCGGGTCGAGGATGTCCCAGACATAATAGACCGTGGTCTTGCCATCGAAATTGTCAGCCGAAAAATAGCCTTTGAGAACATGGTCGCCGCCGGTATCGGAGGCGCTGAGAATCGCCAGTCCGCGGTTGCGCGCTTCCACCGCCAGCTGCCGCGACAGCGGGGTTACGGCATTCACCGGTGCGCCGATGACCGGCATGAAGCGGATCTGGCCCCGCACCTGCCCGGCAGGCAGTGAGGCCTGCGATTGGGCAGGAGCGGTTTGCGCAGCTGAGGACGGAGCTCCGGCGGGCTGAGCTCCCGCCACTGGATCGGCTGTTCCTGCAAAGGGATCAATGCCACCCGCGGGTGTCGTTCCGGCAGAGGCCTGTTGTTCCCCGGGAATGGGTTGAAGCGTCTGCTCGGTGCTGTTGCAGCCGGCAATTGCCATTGCCAGCGCAGCCATCATCCCGATCATCTTGATGCGTTGCATCATGTTTCCCGCCTGTTTCCCGCCCTTGTTATGAAATCTCCGGGGCAGCCATGTCAATCGCTTAGGAGCCCTGGCGAACCGGGGATCTGAAACGGCGCAGGTCAAAACAGGACGCCCGCCGCTATGACGCAATGATCAGATCAAGCGGTTTGGCGGACAGGGACTCTGGCGCATCCGCTGTTGTCAGATAGGTCTGTCCCAGTGTCATTGCGGTGCCGGTCTCGGAATCCATGATGATCATGTGAACGAACAGCGTCATGTCAGGCGCTATCTCCAGCGGACTTCCTGTGTGGAACATCTGGTGCTCCATCCAGCTCGGCGTAAACCGTGCGCCAACCGCATAACCGCAGGCATTGAGCCGGTGCCGGGTCAGTCCGCGTTCATCCATTACATCTGCGTGGGCATCGAACACCTCGCCAAAAGTGTGGCCGGGTCTCAGGATTTCCGTGATGGCATCGAGCGACAGCCTGCAGGCTTCATAGAGTTCAACATGGCGGGGCGTGGGTTCACCGATAATCACCGTGCGCATCATCGGCGCATGATAGTGGGCAAAGACGCCCGCCCATTCCAGCGTCAGCTGGTCTGTCGCGGTCAGCTGTCTGCGTCCGGCCTTGTAGCGGCACAACAGAGCATCCTCTCCGGACCCGATGATGAACTCGTTGGCTGGATAGTCGCCGCCACCGGAGAACACCGCGCCTTGCATGGCGGCCAGGATGTCGGCTTCATCAGCGCCGGGCTTGATCAGGGCCATGGCTGCATCAAGAGCTGCGTCGGACAGCTCAGCTGCGCGCCTGGCATAGGCGATTTCCGCAGGGCTCTTGATCAGTCTCAGCCGGCTGACGACATGAGACGCATCGACCAGTTCGGCAAAGCTCTGTAGCTGATTGTCGAGCTTGCGGCAGTTGGCGCCGGTCAGGCCGTGGGTGTCATATTCCACGCCGATCCGTTCGCCGAGCAGATCGAGGTCGGACAGCAGGTTTTTCAGGTCGAGCGCCGGATCGGCATTGGTCCGGTCGGTCCAGACCACAATGCGCTCTATGTTGGAGGTCTGGCGGGCCTGACGCAGGTCGGCCGACCGGGTCAGGAGTGTCATCGCTCCGTCGGCCTTGACGACCAGGCATTGAAAGAAGCAGAAGCCAAAGGTGTCGTAACCGGTCAGCCAGTACATGCTCTCCTGGGCAAACAGCAAAATGGCATCGAGTTTCTCTTCGCGCATGCTGGCTGTCAGCTTCTCCAAACGGGCGGCGTATTCTTCGCGTTCAAAATGCAGGGCCATGGGCGTCCTCCTTGATGGCGATAGCGGAGATTTGTCGTCCGTAATCGGGTTCGTTGCGATGGGTCGAGCGCCGGTAGGAGTACCAGGCCTCTTCATCGGCATAGGTGCAGTCGGAGAGCATCTCGGCCCTCACGCCGGCTTTGTTCAACCGGTCGACTGTGAATTGTCTCAGGTCGAACAGCGCATGGCCAGGTTTGCCGGAAGCCGTGAAATAGGCTTCGTTGGCCGGATCGGCTTGCAGGAACCTCTCGACGAATTCCGGACCGACCTCGTAATTATCTTGACTGATCGAAGGGCCGAGGACGGCCACCGTTCTCGCCGGTGTCGCGCCCAAAGCTTGCATCGCGGCGATGGTGCTTTCGAGGACGCCGTCAAAGGCGCCGCGCCAGCCGGCGTGGGCCGCGCCAATGACGCCGGCTTCCGGGTCGGCGAACAGAACCGGTCCGCAATCGGCCGTGAGTACTCCCAGCACCAGGCCGGGTGTGTTGGTGACCAGAGCATCTGCCTGGGGCCGCTCGGCGCGGTTGTCGAGTGTGGCGATCTGGACGCGGGGAGAATGCACCTGATGCACAGTGACCAGCCGGTCGGGGCCGAAATCGAACCAGCGGCTGACCCGGGCCCGGTTTTCCGTCACATCTGAGCGATCGTCGCTGGATCCCAGGCCGACGTTCAGGCCGCGATACAGGCCTTTGGAGACGCCGCCAACCCGGCTGAAAAAGCCATGATCGATCCGGTTTCCAGTGCAATGTTCATCCAGAAGTGCGCTCCGCACCGGCTGCGGTGCGCTGCGGTCAACCGTCATGATTTGGTCCTCCCGTCGGCCCAGAGGGCAGGCCGAATCCGCAGAATTCTCCTGACTGCCTGCAGATGGTGGCCATACCGGCCGCGTCTGTCAATTCACCACCTCAAGCAGTCTGGGGATCAAATGGTGCAATCCTGGCCGGCTTGCCGCTGATGGCAAGCACCTTGAACAGCGCGCCCATACGGCCTTCACCTTCTCCCGCAAGGCGGTTGACGGCGTCGCTGATGGTAGCCTGAGTCAATCTGTCACGGCCGGTTCCGAGCGCCCCGGCGCGCTCCACGATGCCGAGTCCGACAAGAAAATCGCCCTGGGTTATGGGGCGGTGTACATGGGCGCCGGCTGCCTTGGCGGTTTCCGCGAGCGCCTGAAAATCGACATGGCTTGTCAGGTCGGCTTCGCCCGGACGCTGCAGTGGCGGATCGTATTCGTGCTGGAAGACGGCCTGCAAGGTGTCTCCGAAGCCGGACGTCAGATGGCCATAATCTATGGTCAGTGCGGTGCCGCCGTCGCGCACCAGCTTAGCCGCCACGGCCTGCATGATTGCTGTGCGTGCGGGCGAAATCTCGAAGACCTCTCCATCGCGAACATTGGCTTCGTCAATGGGAAGCAAAGAGGTGTCGAAGGCTCCGGGGCCGAGGCCAAATGCCAGGGCTCCGGAGTCATCCAGGCCGACCAGGCGTTCCATAAAGCCTTGCGGTGTCTTGACGAACTGGCGAATGGGGATTGCGTCAAACAGTTCATTGGCAACCAGCAGAGTGAAGCCTGAAGGGACCTCTTCAAATGCATCGTGCCAGTTTACGCGCTGCTTCATGCGGACAAGCGTCTGGCGCTGGGCGTTTCGCAGCCGCTCGCTGGTTTCGACCATGTGTATGGTCGCGCTTGAATAGAGTTCCGGGGCAAGCTTGGCGATCACCCGCAGGGCATCCGACATCAATGTTCCGCGACCCGGGCCTATTTCCACAATGCGCACATTGGCGGGTGAGCCCTGCGCATGCCATGCCTGCACCAGGAAGACCCCGATCATTTCACCGAACAGCTGCGAGATTTCCGGGGCTGTGACAAAATCGCCTGCCTGACCAAAGGGCTCGCGGGTCTGGTAGTAACCGTGATCCGGGTCGGCCAGGCAAAGCGCAAAGTAATCGGAGATCCGGAGCGGGCCGGACTGCCGGATAAGATTGACGATTTTTTCAGCGAGCGGCGTCATCGCAGCAACCTTTCCGGGCTTGCTCAATCGCGCGGTCTGGCGGTTGAGAGAACCCACAAGCCTACAGCCAGCATTGGAAGCGAAAGCACCATGCCCATGGTGAGCCAGCCGCCGGCGAGATATCCGATATGGGCGTCGGGTTCCCTGAAGAACTCCACGCATATCCGGGACAGCGCATAGCCCGCCACAAAACTGCCCGAGATCAATCCCCGGTATTTAAGGGCCTGTCGCCGGTAGATCAGCCAGGCCAGCACCGACAGCAACAGCACACCTTCAAGGGCGGCTTCATACAATTGCGTCGGGTGACGCGGGAAAGGGCCGCCGGTAGGGAACACGAAAGCCCAGGGCACGTCCGTGAGCTTGCCCCAGAGTTCGGAATTGATGAAGTTCGCCAGCCGCCCGAAAAACAGGCCTACCGGCACAACCGCGCAGACGATGTCGAACAGGTTGAAGACAGGGATGCTGCGTCTCCGGGCAAACAGAATCATGGCGACAAGCGTTCCGAGCAAGCCGCCGTGGAACGACATTCCGCCATTCCAGATCTCCAGCGCTCGCAAGGGATTGGCCGATACTGCGGCAAAGTCATAAAACAGGATGTAGCCGATCCGTCCGCCTGCAACGATGCCGACTGTTGCCCAGAGCAAGAAATCGTCGATGTCGAGCGCGGTCATCCGCGGCCCGCCCGCTGGCCAGAGCTTCTGGTTTTCGACAAGTTTGCGGGCATAGCGCCAGCCCAGCATGATGCCGATCACATAGGCGAGACCATACCAGCGGACCTGTACCGGGCCGACGGCGAAGATCACCGGATCAATGTCCGGGAAAGCCAAGAGCGACAACAGTGTTGCAGTATGCTCCAATGCGATTTCCTTCCTGTGTGCCGGGAGTGTGCATTCCCCGGACACGTATAATTATGGCCTGAAGCCAGCTTTTACAGCTGTCTTGCGGCAGCTTCGCTCCTGTGACATGGCATGCGGGCTTTGCGCAAGCCTTGCGCCGCGTGCTTTGGCTTGCAACTCAGGGCCGGAATGCTTACCTCAGGAATGTCCAGAACTCCGGTGCAATGGACCGGATTTGACCCGAAACAGGGATGAGAGCAATGAACAGCGGATCGAACAGACTTCTTGATGAACTTGCCAAGGTGATGACGGATGCCGCCGGGGCTGCGCAGGGTGTGCGGCGCGAAATGGAAACGGCGATGCGCAGTCAGCTGGAACGGCTTCTCAATTCGATGGATCTGGTCAAGCGCGAGGAATTTGAAGCGGTTCGCGACATGGCAATCAAGGCGCGCGAAGAGAATGATGCGCTGGCAGCGCGGCTCGACGCGCTCGAGCAAAAGCAGTCTTCAAAGTCTGCTGCCGACCAGTCCGAAGCCTGAAATCAGGCCGCCGCTGCAAAGGTCCGGGCCAGGATTGCCGGACTGGCTGTTTTTACCCACTTTTTTTTACACAGGTTATCCACCGGGCAGTGAGGCTCAAAAAGCCTTTTGCCAGAGTCAGTTATGAGTCACGGCGGAATCAGTTTGGCAGCTTGGTCCACAGGCTCCCGCTGACAAAATGCTGCCGGGGGACTGGCGCTCAGACTCTGCATTTATACACTGATTCTAAATGATGATTCGGAACGGGCGTCCAAAAGCCCCGGTAGGAGTCGCAATTGCGGACACCCCGGGTCGTGGGTGAATCATGCGTGGATGAGGTGGTTGCCTGGGGCCGGTTACAACGGGTTTTCAGGTGCTTGAAATGAAGCTAGGTGGGGCATGAATCTCAGTAATTTCGAATTCGAACGGCATTCCAATCCTGTGGACATGATCGAGTTCGTGGCAGCATCCAACGACTGGACCTTCGAGCGGTCAGGCGAGCACGAGATCGCAATGACGGTCGAGGGGCACTGGACGGATTATCATGTCTCGTTTTCCTGGATGGAGGATTGCGAGGCGCTGCATATTGCCAGCGCGTTCGACATCAAGGTTCCCGATGTCCGGGTTACCGAGGTGATGAAGCTCCTGTCGCATGTCAACGGCCAGGTGCTGATGGGGCACTTCGATCTGTGGCAGCAGGAGCATGTCGTCATTTTCCGCCAGTCGCTGTTGCTGGCAGGCGGGGCCGAGCCGACCAACCGTCAGGTCGAGGTTCTGCTGTCGAATGCACTCGATTCCTGCGAAGCCTATTTCCAGGCCTTCCAGTTTGTCGTCTGGTCGGGGATGGACGCCAAGTCCGCCGTCACCGCAGTGATGTTCGAAACCCGTGGCGAGGCCTGAGATGATTTCTCCCGTCAGTCCGCTGGTTCTTGTCGGTGCGGGAAATATGGGCGGCGCTATGCTCAATGGCTGGCTGAACGCGGGAACCGACCCGGCCGCAATCGTTGTGATCGACCCCAAGCCTTCGGAAGTGATGGCTGCACGGCTGGCATCTGCCGGCGTGCGTTGCGAAAGTGCTGCGCCGGAGGGGATGACCGCCGGTATCCTCATGCTGGCCGTCAAGCCGCAGATCATGGATGCAGTGATCGAAGGACTGACCGGGCTGGTTGGCCCGAAGACTGTCAGCCTGTCGGTGGCTGCCGGCAAGACACTGGCCTATTTCGAGGAACGTCTGGGGGGCGCGGTTGTCCGGTCGATCCCCAATACGCCGGCCATGGTTGGCCGTGGCATTACCGGCGCGGTCGCCAATGCCGCAGTCAGCGCCGAAGCCAAGGCAGAAATCGAAAAGCTGCTATCGGTCTGCGGTCCTGTCGAATGGGTCGAGGATGAAGCCCTGATTGACGCCATCACCGCGGTTTCGGGCAGCGGGCCGGCTTATGTTTTCTATCTCGCCGAGTGCATGGCTGAGGCAGGCCGCAAATGCGGCTTGCCGGCGGACCTCGCCATGCGCCTGGCTCGCGCGACCGTCACGGGGGCTGGCGAATTGATGCACCAGTCCCCGGACGGCGCTGCAACACTGAGGCAGAACGTCACTTCGCCCAACGGCACTACGGCGGCGGCGCTGGCGGTGCTGATGGCCGAGGACGGCATCCAGCCCCTGTTTGACAAAGCCCTGCGTGCGGCTGCGGATCGCTCCCGCGAACTTGCCGGCTGAACGGGTCAGATCCGGAGTAGTTGCATGAGCGAAACCATCAGCTGGAATGACTTCGAAAAGGTCGATATCCGGACCGGAACCATCATTGCCGCCGAGCCCTTTCCTGAAGCGCGCAAGCCGGCATTCAAGATGCGGATCGATTTCGGCCCGGAAATCGGCGAGAAAAAATCTTCAGCCCAGATCACAGAGCACTACACACCCGAAGCCCTGATCGGGCGTCAGGTGATGGCGGTGGTCAATTTTCCGCCGCGGCAGATCGGGCCGTTCATGTCGGAGGTGCTGACGCTGGGGTTTATGGACGATGCAGGCGCTGTGGTGCTGGCATCCGTCGACAAGACGGTCG
This sequence comes from Hoeflea sp., assembly GCA_048261205.1. Classification (GTDB taxonomy): domain Bacteria; phylum Pseudomonadota; class Alphaproteobacteria; order Rhizobiales; family Rhizobiaceae; genus Hoeflea. The sequence continues at coordinate 67,444 of JBLXGF010000003.1, read as the reverse complement.
CGAATGGCTCCCGGTTGATGTGAGCTGCAACGCCACGCATCCTTTCGGATGCGTACAGTCCGCTGCAACACGCTGAAATCTGCGGGTAGATGGATCAGGAGAGCCTGACCGGCTGCTACTCTCTTCTGTGTCTTGTTAGCCGCACGGCGCTCTATGCCGGCAGGCGCACAACGGCGCGCAAGCCGCCCATGGCACTGTCAGCAAGCGTGACATCGCCACCATGGCTGCGGGCGATGTCGCGGACGATCGCCAGTCCCAGGCCGGTTCCGGTTTCATCCTGATTGCGTGCTGCATCGAGGCGATAGAAAGGCCGGAACACATCCTCTCTGGCGTCGGCGGGAATCCCGGGACCGTCGTCGTCAATTGCAATTGTCAGCCATCTGCCGCGGTTGCTTGCCACGATGGCAACCTCATCGGCATGGCGGCAGGCGTTGGAGACCAGATTTGTCAGAAGCCGGGTGAATGCGTTGGGACGGACATTGATCTCGTCGTCACCTTCCACTGACACTGTCACTGTGGCGCCGCGCAGACGGCCATCGGCAGCCATTTTCTCGATAACCTCATTGAGGCTGACCGCACCGACATCCTCCTCGGCTTCGCCGCGGGCAAAGGAAAGGTAGCTGTCGAGCATCGACTGCATGTCGTCGATGTCCTTGTTGAGATCGTCCATTTCGGGACCATCACCAACCAGAGCCAGCTGCAGCCGGAAGCGTGTCAGGATGGTGCGCAGATCGTGACTGACGCCGGAAAGCATCGCTGTGCGCTGCTCGAGCTGGCGTTCAATGCGTTCGCGCATCTTGATGAAGGCGACGCCGGCGCGACGCACTTCGTCAGCGCCACGCGGGCGGAAATCATCCGGCATGCGCTGGCCTTTGCCGAAGCTTTCGGCGGCTTGGGTCAGCTTGATGATCGGCCTGATCTGGCCACGCAGGAACAGGATGGCGATCACCAGCAGCACCAGAGATGTGCCGACCATCCACAGCAGGAATATGTGGGTGTTGGACGCATAGGCCTGGCTGCGTTTGGCAAACACCCTGAGGATCTTGTCCTCGAGCTTGATCCTAATTTCGACGATATTGGAGTTGCCCACGGTGTCGATCCAGAACGGCAGCCGGATCTGGCGGGTGATCTCTTCCGACAGGATCTGGTCGAGGATCGAGAAGAACGGTTTTGGCCTCGGGGCAGGCAGGTCGCCGGGTGGTTCGATCGCGATATTCAGCTCAAGCCGTTCACGGGCAATCCGGATGATGTCGTCATAGGCCGTATCCTGCGGGAAGGTGTCGAGCACGTCGATGATGGCGGCGATGTCACGGGTGACTGCCATGGAAAGCCGTTGCGTCACGGTCTGCCAATGCCGCTCCATGAAGACGAAAGCGATCACCGATTGCAGCAGCACCATCGGGACGATGATGATCAAGAGGGCACGAGCATAGAGCCGGGTCGGAATGCGCTTGGTGAACCAGCGGGTGAAGCGGCGCAATCCGTTCGGCGGATAGCGCTCGTATTCCCGGCGTATGGAGTCCATGCTGGTCATGTCAGTAGCCCGGTTTGCCTCCTAATGCATGTCACGTTCAAATGGATTCCCTTGAACGATAACGTACATGCATCATTTCAAAATGATACAGCGACTTTTACGCATCCGATTGGATGCGCGGCGCTGTCGTGCGGCGCTTCTGGCAGCGCGCGCCTGAGCCTTTATAGCCAGATGGATGAGCAAAGAGCTACAGCGGTGAGCGAATTTGATGGTGCGATTGACCAACCGCTTCGGGGAAGGGGCGTTTCCGCGATTGGCGGGCATGAAAAAGCCCCGCAACTCACGTTGCGGGGCCGGGTCTCTCAATACAGCGGCAGGCGCTGCAGCTGACTGTCTGGATCAGGCAGCCCGGTTTCTTGCGGGAGCTGCGTATGTTCCAGCCTTGGCTGTTCCGATGTCGAACTGGCCAACCATGCCGGTCAGCTTGCGAGCGCTGCCTGCGAGCTTGTGCATGACGGCCGTGGCTTCCTCGACCATGGCCGCGTTCTGCTGCGTGACCTGATCCATCTGGTTGACCGCGCCGTTGATCTCGCCAAGACCGGTGGTCTGCTCGCGGGCGGCTGTGGCAATCGAGGCAATGTGCTCGTTGATTGCGGCCACCTGCTCGGAGATGGTGCCGAGCGCTTCGCCGGTCTCGTTGACGAGGTGGACGCCGCCTGACACTTCCTCACTGGATTTGGTGATCAGTCCCTTGATATCCTTGGCGGCACTTGCCGAACGCTGTGCCAGTTCGCGGACTTCCTGGGCGACCACGGCAAAGCCCTTGCCGGCTTCCCCGGCGCGAGCAGCCTCAACCCCGGCGTTGAGCGCCAGCAGATTGGTCTGGAAGGCGATCTCATCAATCACGCTGATGATCTTGGAGATCTCACCCGATGCCGATTCAATGCGCGACATGGCATTGACTGCATTGGAGACGACGCTGCGGGAATTGACCGTGCTGCTTTGTGCCTTTTCAGCCATGTCGCGGGCTTCTTCGGCACGGGTTGCAGCGTTGCGGACAGTCGCAGTGATTTCATCAAGCGCTGCGGATGTTTCCTCAAGCGAGGCAGCCTGCTGCTCGGTGCGGCGAGACAGGTCATCAGTTGCCGACTGCATCTCGGATGCACCGGCGTTGATTTCATGGGTCTCGTCATGCAGTTCCGCCATGGTCTGGCTCAGACGTTCGGCCGCGTGGTTGAAATCAGTCCGCAGCTTTTCGAATTTGCCGGAGAACGGGTGGTCCAGCCTCACGCCCAGATTGCCCTCGCTGAGTGCACTGAGTCCTGTACCGAGTTCGGCGATGGTTTCTTCAACTTCCCGGTCGTGCGAGGCCTTCTCGCTTTCACGCTGCTGACGCTCTGCATCGGTTTCCTGGCGCGCGCGCTCGGAGGATTCCTCAAGGGCGCGCTTTTCGATCGCGCCATCGCGCAGGATCGTCAGGGCACGGGCCAGAGAACCGATCTCATTGCGCTGATCTTCGCCGGGAACCTCGATGTCGAGATTGCCTTCCGAGAGCGATGTTGCCACTGTTGTCAAACGCGGAATGCCGGACAGTACCCGCCTGTTGACCCATGCGGCGATTGCCGTGCCGGCCAGCAGCACAAGGACAGCCACGGTGCCGATGGTCCAATTGAGCTGGCTGGCCATCGCATCGATCTCGTCCGAGCGGACGCCGGCATAAAGGATGCCGATGGTTTCACCGGCAGGCGAATAGATCGGCTCATAAATGGTATAATACGGTGTTCCCAAAATCACCGCTTCGCCGCGGAATGTCTGGCCCTTGGTCAGGACCGGATACACAGCGCCCTTCTGGCCCAATGGTGTTCCGACTGCGCGTTTGCCGTCAGGTTTGATGATGTTGGTGGTCTTGCGCCAGAAATCCTTGGTCTCCGGATCCCATGCGAAGATGGTCGCCGTCTGGCCGGTCATGCGACCGATGGTGTCGATCATTTCATGGCTTTCAAACTCGGTCGGGATGGTTTCCATCTCGATGCGCTTGACGTTGCCATCCTCTGCCCAGGACACCGCGGTGCCTGGAAGATCGCGCGAAGCAATCGTTGCGGCGGTGCGCAGGCTGGTGTTCTGGCTTTCGATTGCCTGGGCCTGAATACGGGTGCTGATATTGGCCGAGACCGCCATTTCGATGACGACAAGCGCGATGAGCAGAATTGTTGTGGTCACAACCGTGACAGTTTTGACCACTCCGAAACGTGAGAATAGTGACATGATTTTCCCCATGATTTTGAGCTAAATTAGTCTCAAAAAGTTAAGGAAAATAAACTCAAGCGCATTGTTATGAGTGGAGAGCGGCCGAAGCCGGTTTCTTCGTGCCGGTTAAGTTGATTTCATGCCGATTACTGATGGTCAGCTGGCAAGTGCTTAGACCTTGGTTTCGACGCTCAGCCTGTAGCCGATACCGCGCACGGTCTGCAGCCAGACCGGATTTGCCGGATCATCCTCGATCTTACGGCGGAGGCGGTTGATCTGGACATCAATGGTGCGCTCGCCAACTTCGATGTCAGCTCCGACCAGTTCATGGCGGGGCACCGTGTCGCCGGCATTTTCGGCGAAGGTGACCATGATCTCGCGTTCCCTGTCGGTCAGTCGTACCGCTTCACCGGATTTCTTGAGCTCGCGGCGGGCAATGACGAAGGTGAAGGGGCCAAACACCACCTGCTCGACCTTCGGGGGGGAAGGCTGGCCGCCACGCTTGAGAATATTGTTGATTCTGAGCACCAGCTCGCGCGGATTGAAGGGCTTGGCGAGGTAATCGTCAGCGCCAGCCTCAAGGCCGTCGATCCGGGCTTCGCCTTCAGCGAGCGCCGTGAGCATGAGGATTGGCACGGTCTTGACCTCCCGTAAGGAGCGGGTCAGCGACAGACCGCTTTCGCCGGGCATCATCACGTCGACGATGAGAAGGTCGAAATCCATGCCTTCAAGCTTGCGGCGGGCTTCGTCGGCATCAGCGGCAGTGGTGACGCGGAACCCCTGTTCGGTAAGGTAGCGTGACAGAAGGTCACGGATGCGGGTGTCGTCATCGACAACCAGCAGATGAGCTGCGTCATCATCCGGCAATGGGTTGGTCATCGCTCTTGTCCCTCTCTGCTTTCGTCCTAATCCGCCGCACCGCTGCCAATGGCAGGATTGATCATGCCGGACAGAAACCTTTTGACAGCTGCCCGTTCGCTGTCCTCAAGATCTTTGAGTGCATTGGCGATACGGCAAGACTGTGGCCTTGCCAATGCCAAAGCGAGTTCGCGGCCCTTGGCCGTGGGGAACAGGCGGCGTTGCCTGCGGTCTTCAGGTCCTGCGACCTGGGCAATGTAGCCGGAATCAATCAATTGTTTGAGCACCCGGGCCAGTGATTGCTTGGTGATCTTGAGCGTATCGAGCAATGCGGCCACCGTCAGGCCGGGCTCGCGGTTGACGAAGTGGACAACACGGTGATGGGCGCGCCCGAAACCGGATGTGTCAAGAATTGCATCGGGATCCGAGATGAAGTCCCGATAGGCAAAGAACAGAAGCTCAATGATCTCAAAATCGATGCCGTCGGCTTCACCCATCGGATGCTCGAGAATTTCCCGGGAATCGGACTTCGTTGCGCCGGAATGGCTCATGGCGACTTTTCCTTTCGAATATGTCAGCTATGTTGACATAAATTGGCGCAATTGCTAGCGTCATTTTGCGCGCGAGGCAAACTGGCCTTGCCCGCCGGCTTGCCAATGCCCGTTTGCCTCACGCCTCGATCCGGCGCATGCTCCACGGTCACCGACACCGGCTTCAAACAACCATTATCACGGCGGCATACCGCCTGGAGGAAACGTGATGGCGTCCGTACCTTTTGACCAACTCGAAGGTGAAATCTGGTTCAATGGCGAATTTGTACCGTGGAAGGATGCGAAAATCCACGTTCTAAGCCACGGACTACATTATGCCAGCGCCGTATTCGAAGGCGAGCGCGCCTATGGCGGCGAAATCTTCAAGCTGACCGAGCACACCGAGCGCCTGCACACATCGGGCGAGATCCTCGGTTTCAAGATCCCTTACAGCGTTGCCGAGATCGATCAGGCTTGCGTCGAGCTTCTGGCACGGCAGGGTTTTGATGACGCCTATGTCCGCCCGATCGCCTGGCGCGGATCGGAAATGATGGGCGTCTCCGCCCAGAAGAACAAGATCAACCTCGCCATCGCGATCTGGCAGTGGCCGAGCTACTTCAAGCCGGAAGAGCGGATGAAGGGCATTCGCCTCGACATCGCCGAATACCGCCGGCCGGATCCGCGTACTGCGCCCTCACGCTCCAAGGCTGCCGGGCTCTATATGATCTGCACCTTGTCCAAGCACCGCGCAGAGGAGCGCGGTTACGCCGATGCGCTGATGCTCGACTGGCGCGACCAGGTGGCAGAAGCCACCGGCGCCAATGTGTTTTTCGTGCGTGATGGCAAGATCCACACGCCGACGCCTGATTGCTTCCTCGATGGCATCACCCGCCGCACGGTCATTGGCCTCGCCAAGAAGCGTGGATACGAAGTCATTGAGCGGGCGATCATGCCTGATGAACTTGAGGGTTTTGAGCAGTGCTTCCTGACGGGCACTGCGGCCGAGGTGACACCGGTGTCGGAAATCGGGCCCTACAGCTTCTCGGTTGGCGAAATCGCCCAGAACCTGGTCAATGATTATATGGCCGAGGTGCAGCCCAAGAAGACCGCAGCCGAATAGGCATTTGAATTCCGGAATGAAAAAGGCGGCGTCCCGTTTGGTTCGCCGCCTTTTTTATGGCTTTGCGATGCAGGTCTACTCAGCAGCGTCGCCGATTACGCCACGGCGGATCTGGTCTTCCTCGATGGATTCAAACAGGGCGCGGAAATTGCCCTCTCCAAAGCCTTCGTCACCCTTGCGCTGGATGAACTCGAAAAAGATCGGGCCGATCACGGTCTTGGAAAAGACCTGCAGCAAGATCTTGGTCATGCCGCCATCGATGACGCCTTCGCCATCGATGAGAATGCCGTGCTTCTTCATTTTCTCGATCGGTTCTTCATGGCCATGCACGCGGGTGGTGGACAGATCATAATAGGTTTCGGGTGGCCCGGGCATGAACTTGACGCCCTTGTCGGCAATCCAGTCTGTCGCGTCGTAGATGTTGTCGGTGCCGACCGCGATATGCTGAATGCCTTCGCCGTTGTACTTGCGCAGGAACTCCTCGATCTGGCTCTTGTCATCGGTGGATTCGTTGAGCGGAATGCGGATCCGGCCGCAGGGCGAGGTGATGGCGCGCGATACCAGTCCGGTCAGCTTGCCTTCGATATCGAAGAAATGGATCTGTTTGAAGTTGAACAGGTCGCGGTAAAAATCCCACCATTTGTCCATGTTGCCGCGAATGACATTGTGGGTGAGATGGTCGAGATAATAAAAGCCCGCACCCGATGGCTTCGGGTCGCGCTCGCCCAACCAGTCAAAGTCAGCGTCGTAGGCCGAACCTTCCTCGCCCCAGGTGTCGACAAAATAGAGCAGTGAGCCGCCAATGCCGACGATGGCCGGGACATCAAGTGTCTTGTCGTTTCCGGTGTATTCCTCGGCGCCCTTCGATACGGCATGGGCCAATGCTTTCTGCGCATCGGCCACGCGCCAGGCCATCGACGGCGCGCAAGGGCCATGGGTGCTGACAAACCGGTCCGCAAAAGAGCCCTTTTCGGCGTTAAGAATGTAATTGATGTCGCCCTGACGCCACACGGTGATGGCCCTGGAGCGGTGACGGGCCACCGGCTCATATCCCATGCGGGCAAACAGTGCTTCCAGCTGTTCGGGCTCGGGATGGGCGAACTCGACAAATTCAAAGCCGTTGGTGCCGGCCGGGTTGTCTTCTGAAATGCTCGCGCGCGGCGCGTCGTGCGGGAAGGGGCCCATCTTGTCTCTCCTCTTGTATCCGTGCGGATCATGATCGCCCGCACTGGTTGACTGTTGCACATGATGCTGCATATTCGCTGCAAGGTGCATGCGTTCATCGCAGTTTGGGAGCAGTAGATGCATGAACTATGCGCAGACATCCAATTTGTGGAGATTATCGTGCATCTGGACGACTTCGACCGGAAATTGCTCCGTTTGCTGCAAAAGGACGGGCGGCTGACCAACAATGAGCTGTCGCAGCACATCAACCTTTCGGCGTCGCAGTGTTCACGCCGCCGCACCCGGCTTGAGCAGGAGGGCTATATTCGCGGCTACCGTGCCGACCTCGACCGGGAGAAACTCGGAATCGGCATCGTCAATCTGATCACGGTGACGCTCGCGACACACAATCGCGACAACGCCCAGCGCTTCGCGCGGCTGATTGGCGGATTGCCGGAGGTTCTGGAAGCCTATTCGCTGACGGGCGAGATGGACTACATCATCAAGGTGGTCACGCCTGATCTGCGAAGCCTGTCCGCTTTCGTCAGCGATGTTCTGCTGCCGCATGAATCGGTTCAGCATGTCAAGACCGCAATCGTGCTCGACACCTTGAAAGAAAGCGGAGCGCTTCCAGTTTGATACCCTTGAAGGGCGGTTCCGTCCCGAAGCTCCAGGTCAGGCAAGGTATCGGGCCTTGGGGTGGAACCGAACGGACAGGTAAGATAGGCCGCATGCAAACGCCGGTTACGGTGCGGCAGAAATCAAATAACAAGGTGGTTGAGGCAGAATGGAAGATATCGTGACGAAAGCATCCGAATCCCAGTTAGGGCAAATGCTGGGAGGCTGGGGAGACACAATCAACGGGCTGCAGGTGTTGATTGTCAGCTATGCGCTCTCTGTCATCGGTGCGATCTTCATTCTCATTGTTGGCTGGACGGTGTCGCGGCTTCTGGGCCGCTGGGTGCGGTCACTGCTGAAGCGTACGCACCGGATCGACCCGACGGTGGTCGGTTTCTTCTCCGTCTTTGTCCGCTACGCCGTGCTGGTGGTCGTCGTCATCATGGTGCTCGGTCAGTTCGGGGTTCAGACAGCCTCAATCATCACCGCACTGGGCGCTGCCGGACTGGCGATCGGCCTGGCCTTGCAGGGTACACTGCAGAACATTGCCGCGGGCATCATGCTGCTGGTGTTGCGGCCTTTCCGGGTGGGTGAATATATCGATGCGGACGGGATTTCCGGCACCATCAAGGAGATCGGGCTTTTTGCGACGGAGTTGCAAACGCTCGACGGGCTTTACCGGATGGCGCCAAACTCGCAGCTGTGGAATGTTCCGGTGACCAATTATTCGCGGCTGCCCGAACGGCGCCACGACCTTGTTATCGGTATCGGCTATGACGACGACATCGAGAAGGCGCAGTCGGTCTTGCTGGATCTGGCCAAGGCAGACGAGCGGGTACTGCGCGATCCCGAACCCTGGGCTTATGTTTCCGAACTTGGCGACAGCGCGGTGGCTGTGACCTTGCGCTACTGGACCAAGTCGGCTGACTGGTGGGTCACCAGCCGCGAGATCACCAAGGCCGGCAAGCTCGCTTTTGACGCGCACGGTATCTCCATCCCGTTCCCGCAAGTGACCTATTCCGGCACGCTGGAACTGGACGAACCGGAGCCTTCCGACGATGCAAAGACGGACAGAAGCAGCAGCAAAACGGTCAAAAACGGCAAGGGTGATGGCCGCAACAAGAGTGGCGACGACGACAAGCCGGACGCAAGCTAAGACAGCTTGATATCCGGTTTCGGCAAAAACGACGGATACCTCTAAAAACCATGCGGGCGGGAGGGTGACATCGCTCTTCCGCCCGTTCAGTTTGCGGGAAACGAATCGCTGAACAAGGACGAAAATTATCATGGGCAATTTGCAAGCGGGCATCATCCCCGTCACCCCGTTTCAGCAGAACTGCACGGTGCTGTTCGACCAGGACACCAAATCAGGTGTGGTGGTCGATCCAGGCGGTGACGTCGATGTGATCCTGCAAACCATCACCGAGAACGGCCTGACAATCGAGGCGATCTGGTTGACGCATGGACATATCGACCATGCCGGTGGCGCCGACGAGCTGCGCGAGAAACTTGGTGTGAAGATCATCGGTCCGCATGAAGCCGACATTCCGCTTCTGTCGGGATTGGAAGAGCAGGCCAGGATGTTCGGGCTCGACATGGAGGTGCGCAATGTCACGCCGGACCTGTGGCTCAAGGACGGAGACAAGGTCTCGTTCGGTTCGCATGAATTCGAAGTGTTCCACACTCCCGGCCATGCACCCGGCCATGTGATCTTTTACAATCGCGCCGACGGGTTTGCGCATCTGGGTGATGTGCTGTTTGCCGGCTCGATTGGCCGCACGGACCTGCCAGGTGGCGATCACCAGACCCTGCTCAACTCCATCCGCGACAAGGTGTTTCCGCTGGGCGATGAGGTCGGCTTCATCTGCGGCCATGGCCCGGGTGGAAAGATCGGCGACGAACGCCGCACCAATCCGTTCCTGAAGGGCCTGTAATCAGAGCTCTGACGGATGTCGCTGGTTGCTGGCAGATTGCATGAACAATGGAATTGTTCACAGTTCGCTGCCAAAAAAACCGGCCATCGCTGGGCGAGGCCGGTTTTTGCCGTCATTCAGGCGTGTGCCTGAGCTGTCTTACTGGGCTACACAGAAGTGGTCGTGTCCATCGTAGCCACGATAGGTGCCGGTGGAGGCATTGAAGGAGCGGTATTTGTTCGAGCAATACCGGAACCAGGAGTTGCTCCACGGTTCGTATCTGCCGCCGCTGACGGCCCTGGGGGCTGACGGCTGCTGGTAGATGACGCGCGGATTGTTGCTGTTGGCAATGGCTCCGCCGATGATGGCGGCAGCGCCGAGACCAATGATGCCGAGCACAAGGGCGTCATTGTTGTCGTGACGCCGGTCGATGCGCCTGTCGGACCGGCGATGATCGCGCCGTAGACGGCGCTCGCTGTAATCGCGGTCATCGTAAAAGCGGCTGCCATCATCGTAGTGCCGAAAATACTCCCGGTTGCCCCAGTTGTCGCCTGCGTTTGCGGAGACAGTCAGCGGCGCGAGAGCGGTTGCGGCGGTGAGCAAGGTGATGCTGAGCTTCTTGGCGATCATGTTCATAGGAATATCCTTCCCGGTTGACGTCTCTTGCAGCGGCCGGTGTTTCCGGCTTGCATGAAAGGTATCGAGATCAAGCTGAACGACAGCTGAACGACATTCCGCCTCTCCAGCGCCGCGCATTCAATTGGATGCGCAAGGGGCGTTGGAACATCTTTAGAATGATGCATGTACATTATCGTTCAAATGGGCCGATTTGAACGCGACATGCCTTCAGCACAGCGCCTGCACCAGATTGCGCAAGCTGCGCTGCCGGACGTTTCAATGATCCATGTGCTTATGACGAAAAAGCCCGGCGATTGCGGCGCCGGGCTTTCTTATTGTGTCACGCTGGTGTCAATCAGGCGAGGCGCAGATTGACGGCCTTCGGTCCCTTGCCGCGGCGATCGGGCTCGGTGTCGAAAGCGACTTTCTGGTTTTCCTCAAGGCCGGTCATTCCTGAAGCCTGAACCGCGGAGATGTGAACGAAGATGTCCGCACCGCCATTGTCAGGCTTGATGAAGCCGAAACCCTTGTCGACGTTGAAAAACTTTACAGTACCAGTTTCGCCCATGCTGTCAGGTCCTTTGGTTGCCTTCCGGTCTCCACTCGGTTTTTCCGGTCGGCGAGCATCATGTCATATCCCGCATTTGCGCGAGGGTTATGGCAGGCAGTTCTCGAAGTGTATGGAAAGGTCCTGATTGTAACGGCTTCGCCCCGTCACGCGGTGTGGCGTGTGGGCTTTTGTTGAAGTCGTCCGAAGTTTTTTGTGCGGCTCCGGCGCGCATGTTTCTGGTCTTCCCGTGTTCGCAAATTGCCCGAACGTATCAAGGATGATTGGTTTGTCGAATTTTGGCAAGCAAAAGTTTGATGAAGCCTGCCGGTGCACGTAGCCGTTCTTGGCCGGATCTCCCGAGAGATCCGGCCAAGCGCATATGATTACTCGACGATCGCGATTTCGGTGGCTTCAGTTGTGCCATCGTTGAACATGATCATCACGGTCTTGCCAGCTTCGATGCCTTCGACTTCAACGCCTTCGGCAACGGTGTAGACTTCACCGGATTCCAGTTCAACAGTGCTTGCAGTTGCGTCAAAGGTCTTGACGACGCCTTCGATTTCGCCAGCGAAGGCGGTCGAGAGCATGGCAGCGGATGCGAAAGCAATTGCAACGATCTTTTTCATTTGGTTTTCCATTGGTTGTTAGCCGATCCGCAACCGGCTGGCAGAGGTGCCAGACTGAAGTCGGTTGCAGCGGGGCGGCGCTGATATGCGCCGGTTACTGGAGCCGCGCAAGCGGCAAAAAGATATATTTTTCAAGCCGGAAAGCGGCACAATTTTGCCATGATCCGGTCGGATCGATCTGGCTTTTTGTCCACTTCCCGGCGCGTAAATCGCGAGCCTGACCAGTCGGGTTTCAGCCCGGCCAGGCCGAGAACATCATTCCACCACGCTGACTGCGGTGGCGTCCGTGGTGCCGTCATCATAGGTGATGACAACCTTGCCGCCGGGCTGCAGGCCGTCGAGCTGGACGTCGTCGGCAACGGTGAATGTTTCGCCGCTCTCCAGCACAATCATCTTGGTGGCCGGATCGTAGTTCGTGACCACGCCTTCCACTTCGGCAGCATAGGCTGCACCGGCGAAGCTGAGTGCTGAAACGGTGGTGATAAAGATCTTCTTCATAGTCATGTCTCCCTTGTGGTTGCGTGCACCGTTAGTGGTGCTTGCAGGACCAAATCTGGCGGCGAGGGAGGCGGTTGGCAAATCACTTGGCGTAAATAAAATCAACAATTACAATGACATAATCCTGCCATATTGTGGCGTGGGTGTGTTTGCAAACAAGGTTGGTCGCGTAAGAAATGGCGTAAATTGCTGATGAATGAAGGCGTTCGGATTGCCCCGGTTCCGCCCGGATCATGGCAGGCTTGCGGCCAGCTGCCTGCAGGAATGATCACGAACCAAGGCTGACGATCTTCAAAAATCCATCAGGTGGCGGGTTTCGGCCTGAGCATCGGGCCGAGTTCGGCCAGCAGGATGGCCAGAAATATCAGCAGGCCACCGGCATAGCCCAGCGCGGGGATCTGTTCTCCGAGAATCACGGCGCCGAAAAGTGCTGCAAAGAGCGATTCCGTCGACAGGAATATCGCGGCCTGTGGTGCAGTGGTGTAGCGCTGCCCGATGACTTGCAGGGTGAAGGCCAGCCCGGTGGCAAACACACCGGCGAAGAGGATTTCCGGCAGAGTGGCGAGGATTGCGGCAGGGTCGATGGCTTCGATTGCAAAGCCAAATCCGAGACCCAGCATCGAGGTGACGGCGAACTGCACGAAGGAAAGCGTCAGCGGGCGCCCGCTCGGCCCGACATAGCGCCCGACCAGGATGACCTGAAGTGCCCACATCACGGCGCAGGCGATGGTCAGAAAGTCACCATCGTTCAGTGAGAGCAGTGAGCCGCCGGCCAGCATCCAGATTCCGGCGAAGGTCATCAACACCGCCGGCCAGATCACCGGATGCGGCCGCTGGCCGAGGGCCAAAAGGGTGATGAAGGGGACGAACACCACATACAATCCGGTGAGGAAGCCGGAATTGGTCACGGTGGTGAAGATCAGCCCTACCTGCTGCAATCCCATGCCCAGAAACAGAACCAAGCCGGTCAATGCAAAACCGCGCAGGTGGAATGTCGAAACCGGCATCACCGCTTTTCGAGATTCCTGCCAGGCGAATGGCGCGAGCAGGATTGCGGCGACCAGAAAGCGCAGGCCTATGAAAAGGAAGGGGCCGATATTGTCCATCGCCGTTGACTGGGCGACGAAGCCTGCCCCCCATGTGGCGCCGGCGAGAAGAAGCAGAAGATTGGCAAGGTAGCGCGGCATGGAAGGTTCCGGAAAGAGAAGTGTTCCGGACGGCTAGCAGCTGCGTTTGCAAGGAGCAAGGGGAGGCGGCAAGAAGCCAAGCTGGAGCCCCGGCCAGCGGCCAGCCGGTGTGTGACCAACAGGTGGTGTGATCTGATCCCGCCGCGCTCCCGGTTTATGCAAAGACGAGCGTCCCGTGTCGTGATCCGATTGAAGTGCAATTCAATCAATCAACCCGGAAACGCCCGGTTTTGCACGAAACTCAAGCGCCCCGTATTATCTCCAGTGGCAGCGGCGTGTGTAAACCTGGCCTTTGGAATTGCGGTACTGGCAGCGGCCATCGGCTGTTTGGAAAAGATAGGTGCCGACGCCACCGATCACGGCGCCTGCGACTGCTCCACCAACACTGTTTGAGGCAAGCGCGCCGACCGCTGCGCCGATCCCGGCCCCGCTGGCGGTCTTTTCAGATGTCGTGCAGGCGGCCAGCGTGCCGGCTGCAACAATAACGACTGCGATCTTGATAGCTTTCATCGGCTGACTCTCATTCCATTGGTTTCGGTGATGTAAAAATCAGCCCCTGCCGGTGATCATGCCTTTGATATGCAGAGTGGTCAAGCAGGATTGCAGCAGATGCGGGGGCATCAACGGTGCTAACGGGGATTGGGAACGAGCGGATCCGTGCGGCGCCCGGACGGCACGGTCTGGATGGCAGGCGAGGTGCTTTGATTCAAGCTGCCGGATCTTGCCCCAGCCCATCTTGGAAAGGGGCTTGATGCAGCGGCTACGGCAGAATTATTCGCGGCTTTTCGCGCATGTTCGACGTCACGGCTTTCCAAGCAACGCCTTGAGGCGGTCCCGGTTCTTGCCCATGTCACTCTCGCCCAGCTGGGCCTTGGCATAGGCCATGATTCCGGTGCGGCCATCGGGCATTGCTCTGGCTTCAAGGTGTATGACATCGGGAAACCGCATGAGCGGTGAGTGGGTGACAAAGCGGGCCTTGGCCGGATTCTTGCGGTCATCGACACGGCGGGCAAGGGGGTCGGCTGCCAGCAGCCGCTGTGACAACCGCTCAATGGCGATGGCCGGTGCATCGTCAAAAGCGCCGATCTCGAAATCGGGGTCGGTGCAAAGCCCGGGGCTGCAGGCGAGCGCATCGTTGCTGGTGGCGCTGCGTTGAGCGGTGTCGAAATCATATTGGCCGGTGTCGGGCGATCCGGCAATCAGTTCCCAGCTACGTTCCCGGCCGATCAGAATGAATGCTGCAATTGATACGCCGGCAAGCAGCAGAACGCATGACAGGACAATCTTCAGCATCATTTCACTCAATCTTGCAGGTGTTGGTCATGGCATTGTGCCTGGTACAGCGGACCTTCGTCATTGCTGATCAGGCGCAGCGCCTTGCAGCCTCCTTTGCGTATCCGATTGCCAGCGCAAAGGAGGCTGTAACAGTTAAAAACTATGCATCTACGTTATCATCGAAACCAATATATTTGAACGTGACATGCATCAGTCGCCCGAAATAGGAGCGCGCGAAAGACGCAAGATCGAGCCGTTGTCTTCGTCAGTTGCCAACAGCACAGACCCGTCAGGAGCGACGCGGACATCGCGGATGCGTCCGTAGGTGCCCTTGAGCAGCCGTTCTTCGGACAGCACTTCTCCAGTTTCGTCATCGAGGTCGAGCCTGACCAGCAACTGAAACTTCAGGGCTGCAACCAGCAGGTCTCCGTCCCATTCCGGAAACATGTCGCCGCGATAGACTGCCATGCCGCCAGGTGCGATGGACGGGTCCCAGTAGTGAACCGGCTGCTGGAATCCTTCGGCAGTGGTTCCCATGCCGATTTCGGCGCCGGAGTAGTGGCGGCCGTAGGAAATCTCGGGCCAGCCGTAATTCTTGCCCGGTTCGGGCCGGTTGATCTCGTCGCCGCCGCGGGCGCCGTGTTCAACCGAATAGAGAATGCCGGTCTTGGGGTCGATGTCGAGACCTTGCGGATTGCGGTGACCTTTTGACCAGAGTTCGGCGGCTCCTCCGCCATTGGCAAAGGGATTGTCCGCGGGAACTGCGCCACTGGTGGTAATCCTGAGCACAGCGCCAGCATGATCGTTCATGTCTTGCGCCCGCTCGCTCTCGCCGCGGTCGCCGATGGTGAAAAACAGGGTACCGTCCTGAGCAACAGCAATGCGGGAGCCGAAATGGCGTCCCACACTGGTAAAGCGGTTCATGCGGAAGATTTCCTGCACATCGGACAGTGCAGTGGCGTCTTCCGCCAGCCGGGCGCGGGCGATCGCGGTGCCCAGGCCATTGTCGTTGCGGGTCGAGTAGCTCAGGAAAATGGTCCGGCTGGTTGCGAAATCAGCAGCTGTTGCAACATCGAGCAGACCACCCTGTCCTGCAACGGCGATGTCCGGCAGCCCCGCAATCGGGCCGGAGACCTGGCCGTCGCGTATCAGGCGAAGAGCGCCGCTTCGTTCGGTGACAAGCAAGGAGCCGTCTGGAAGCGGCTCAACACCCCAGGGATAGTCCAGGCCGGTGGCAAGTATTTGCACTTCAACGTCGACTTCCTGGGTGGGAATGGTTTCCTGGGCCGGTGCGCTCAAGGTCATGGCCAACAACAGGGCTGCGGAAAAGCCAATGCGCGCCCTGGTGTTAAGCTGCCTTGCTGGTGTGCGAATGTGTGCCATGTTCTGCCTCTTTCCTGTCAGTACCCGCTCTTGTTGGGGCATATGGTGCGCTAACAACGGCAGGAAAAGGGCTTGAGCAGCTTCAGTAGCCGTGACGGTTGGGAAATTCCGGCTAAACTCACGATCCATGGACCGCGCTGATTCGCCCATTTCACATTCATCCCCCGCATTGGACGAGGGGCATGACCTTTCCGTCT
This sequence comes from Hoeflea sp., assembly GCA_048261205.1. GTDB lineage: Bacteria > Pseudomonadota > Alphaproteobacteria > Rhizobiales > Rhizobiaceae > Hoeflea. Next base: position 51,186 of record JBLXGF010000003.1, on the reverse strand, counting down.
GGAAGGCCAGTGCCCTGGCGTTGTTTCTGCCCGGGCTGGTGGTGGCTGCGGGGTACGGTGCGTTGTTGCTTGCACTTGTGCTGAGCGGCAGGGGCGAGGGGGCCCTGGCCCGGGTCTGTCTGCTTGTGCTGGTCATTGCTGTTCCGTTGCTGCTCGCTCATGCGGGCCTGCGTCTGTCGACAACACAGCTGACACTTCACCCGGCGCGTCTGGAAGCTCATCCCGGATTTCCGGCCCGCGATCCGGAGGTCATTCCCTATGCCGCGGTAACCGGCTTGTCGCTGCGGCGCGGTCTGTCCGGATGGATCACGGGGGCGGGATCACTGGTGATCGAACGCGACACTGGCGTGCCGATAATTGTTTCAGGGCTGTCCAGCCCGGATGCGGCGCTGGCCAGCCTCACCGCCCACCGCGAAGCCGTTCAACGCGCCGGCGTCACCGCGGGCTGATGCCCGTGGGGTGACCGGCCGGTTTGCCAACCGGTGTTTGCAAGGCTGGAGCTTGCGATTTTTCGATCTGGTTTGCCGTCGTGATCTGGCGGTGCAGCATGGCGTCGGGCTCGGCACGGGCCTGGATCATCAGCACCGCCATCAGCAAAAGGCATCCCAACAGAGCTATCAGTGCAATCCTCACGGCGGTGACCGTTTCCTTGCGGTTGGGCTTGCTGAGCAGGAAATCATCTTCCGGTATCATGGGTAATCCCCGTTCTTTGCAGTTCGGGGTTCATCTAGCCAGCGGAAGGCGTCGCCAATCGGACCGGATTGTGGCCATGGCGGACTATTGTCGTGTCAAGATTGTGTTTCGGGTTAACGGGTGCGTTTGCCGAAGGAGGCCGCGCGCCTGGGAGGCATGGCGCGTACGGGGAAATCGCTCGGCGGCGGCGCAGCGGCGACGTCATGCAGCTGAGATCTCTCGTAGACCGGGCTCACAAAATCGCCGACCTGGGCGAGCTCAGGTTCGGGGAAACGGTCATCAAATGTCCTGGGGACGATTTCCGGTCGTGCCAGCGCATAGCCCTGCATCAGTTGCACACCGATCGCCTGGCAGAATTCGATCTGGTGATCTTCCTCCAGCCCCTCGAACAGCACGGTGATGCCACGCTCGATAAACTGCGCCACCATCAGCTTGAGCAGCCCCATGCCTGCCGAGGTTTCGGTGAAGCGGCGCACCCAGGCGGCATCGAATTTCAGGACGTCGGGTTTGAGGTCATTGACCCGCTTGGAATCGGAATCGTCCGCGCCGTAATCATCAACGGCGATTCTGAACAATCTGGAGCGCAATCCGTCGACAAGCCGGTTGAGCACTTTCTCATTGCCGCTGCCCTGTTCGGTGATTTCACAGACGATCCTGCCGGGCCGCAAACCCGCCTTGATGGTTACATCGACCATGCGGTCGACTTCCGTGTCTATACTGCCGATCTCGTCAAACAGGCCCGGATTGAAATTTATGAACAGCCTGGCCTTGCGCCGGCCCAGTTTTCCCATGTTGAGAATGTGCAGTTCACGGCACAAGGTGTCGACCGCGAGGGCATCGGCTTTTTCGACCATCGAAAAGAAGCGGGGAGGCGAGACCGGCTTGCCATTCTGCTGGGCGCGGATCAGCGCTTCGAATGCTTCGATTGTCAGGTGGCCCTGCTCGTTCTGGCTGAAGATAGGCTGGAAGGCCGAACGGAGTATAAAGGGTCCGTAGGAGGTCGTGTAAAAACCCCGGTCGTCTTGCAAAAAATGCGGTTCGCGTTGCCCGGCCATCATGTCCTGGACTCCGGTTTCCATTTTGGTTTTGTTTGGCGATTCTATGCGTCAAATCTTACGCCAAGGTTAAATGAACCATTACAAGCTTAGCTGGCGGCTTGCATCACGGCGCGGGTTGCGACATAGAAGGCAACGGGCGCGGGCGCCGCGTCCCCTGCATTTTCGTCTCAGCACCGGAGCGCATTCCATGGCCTTTCTCGCCAACGCCCTTTCCCGGGTCAAACCATCCGCCACCATTGCCGTCAGCCAGAAGGCGCGTGAACTCAAGGCCAAAGGCCGTGACGTGATCGGGCTTGGCGCGGGTGAGCCGGATTTTGATACCCCGGACAACATCAAGGCAGCGGCAATCGACGCGATCAATCGCGGAGAGACCAAGTACACGCCGGTTTCGGGCATTCCCGAGCTTCGCAAGGCGATTGCCGCCAAGTTCAAGCGCGAAAACAATCTCGATTATGACTGGCAGCAGACCATTGTCGGCACCGGCGGCAAGCAGATTCTGTTCAACGCCTTCATGGCGACGCTGAACCCGGGCGACGAAGTTGTCATCCCCGCACCCTACTGGGTCAGCTATCCGGAAATGGTGGCGATCTGCGGCGGCACACCCGTGTTCGTTCCGACCACAATCGAAAACGGCTTCAAGCTTGCCGCAGCTGATCTCGAGGCCGCGATCACGCCGAAGACGAAGTGGCTGATGTTCAACTCGCCCTCCAATCCGTCGGGCGCTGCCTATACCGAAGCCGAACTCAAGGCGCTGACGGAGGTGCTGATGCGCCATCCGCAGGTCTGGATCCTGTCGGACGACATGTATGAGCATCTGACCTATGGCGACTTTGTCTTCACCACGCCGGCACAGATCGAGCCTGCACTGAAGGACCGGACGCTGACTATGAATGGTGTGTCGAAAGCCTATGCGATGACCGGCTGGCGCATCGGCTACGCGGCCGGACCGCTGGAGCTGATCAAGGCGATGGACATGATACAGGGCCAGCAGACCTCGGGCGCCTGCTCGATTGCGCAGTGGGCGGCGGTGGAAGCGCTTAACGGCACTCAGGATTTCATTCCGGAGAACAAGGAAATCTTCCGTGGCCGCCGCGATCTTGTGGTCTCGATGCTCAACCAGGCCAAGGGCATTCAATGCCCGGTTCCTGAAGGCGCGTTCTACGTCTATCCATCCTGCGCCGAGCTGATCGGCAAGACCGCGCCATCGGGCAAGGTGATCGAGACCGACGAGGATTTCGTCACCGAGTTGCTGGAAACCGAAGGTGTGGCCGTGGTGCATGGTTCGGCCTTCGGACAGGGCCCCAACTTCCGCATCTCCTACGCCACCTCGGAAGAGCTGCTCGAAGAAGCCTGCAACCGCATCCAGCGCTTCTGCGCAGCCCTGCGCTGAGCGGGAAAACACCTGATTGGCGGGCACCACACGTGCCTGATCTTACCATTGCGGCCGCCCTGCCCGGGGCGGCCGTTTTCGTGTCAGGTCCAGCGCAGCAGCCAGTATCCGACACCGGCAACAGCTGCTGTGAGAACAGTTCCCCAGGCCATGTCGACAAGGCTCATCACCAGCGGCCAGTTCTTCAGCGTCGCCATGTTGGTGATGTCGTAGGTGCCGTAGGCGGCAAATCCGAGGATGGCGCCCAGCATCAGTGCATCGGTGAGTGAGCCTGAGCGGAAGGCCGGCGCAGACGCCAGCAGCACCACGACTGCCGAATACATCACATAGAATATCGCGGCGATTCCCAGCCGCGGCTGCTCAAGCATCAGGTCGCCGAGCTGGCGGGCGTAAAATCCCCTGGCGACAAGGCCGAGCCAGACGGCATCGATGGCAAGGAGGAAAACCGCGGTTCCAGCCCAGGCCTTGAGAAATCCTGCCGGGATCATCGTGCGGCCTCATAGGCCGGGATGCTGTTGCTGGCGGGGCTGGAATTGTGCCGGAGCTGCCGTGTCATGAAGAATTGCCTTTCAGTCTGAGGCCGCCGGGATCGAACCACTATGCCGTTTTCAATTCGGGCGCGCGGTGGGCGATGCTGGCTGTGTAGGATTTGGGGACGAGGGTGCGCAATGCACCGGGATGGCAGATGCATTCCACCTGCTGCTCCAGCGGTATGATCTCGCCGTCAATGGCGGCTTTCGATCCGCGGCGCGCATTGGGGAAGTTCAAGGTCGCCTTGAGCGCCGGCTCGACACTCATGTCAGGGTCTTCCCTGAGCTTGCCGATGGCAGCGCGCAGGGTCATGCGGAAGACCTTGCCGGGTTCGAGCGCGCGTGACCGGTAGACACCGAGGACACCCTCGTCCAGTACTGCCGCATAGGCCAGCGGCGTATCCCCGAACAAATTGTTCGACACGGAGACGGCGGAGACGATCTGGCGTGTCCTGCCGGACCCGGTATCGATCTCGACCCCGAAGCGCGGCGGATTGAGAATGACCCGGCCAAGCGACTTGATCGTCGAAGTGATCTTGCGCAGGCGTGTCGATGTGTCGAGCCTAGATCGCTGGTGGACCAGGCGGGCGTGCAGGCCGACGGAGAACTGATGCACATAGGGACGGCCATTGGCGGTGGCGATGTCGAGCGGCAGTTCATCGGCGTCGACCAGCGCATCAAGCGCCTCGTCCGGGTCGAGCGGGAGGCCGAGACTGCGAGCGAACATATTCATTGTGCCCATCGGCAGAACGCCCAGGGTCTTGCCGGATTTGAAGCAGACGCCTGCTGCGGCAGAAATCGTGCCGTCGCCGCCGCCGGCCACGATGGTTCCGGTTTCCGGATCGTCCGCCGCGGCGTTGAGGGTTTTGACAAGATCCTCGCCCGAAACCAGCCGGAGCACGCATTCTTCACCACGCTTTGACAGTCTGGCGCATGCCTTCTCGCCAAATTCCCTTGCGTCCATTCCGCGAATGGTGCCGCCGTCCTGATTGAGTATCATGGTGATGTGCATTTCGGTCCTCGTGAGTATGGATCGACGCACTATAACAAAACAGCGGCCCTTAAGTTCCATACACCTTGCAGCTCAATGTCTGTACGGAGGCCGGAGGCCTGTGGATCACATCCCGGCCGGGAGAGGCCGGGACGTGCGCACAGACGTGTTCAGCAAATTCTTCCCCTGGCTGGCACGGGAGGCGAGCGGAATGGCTCACAGGTTCCTGTGTGCAATCATCAGTTCGACGCGTTTGAGTTCACGCATGATCCGGTCAGCCTGCATTTGAGGCATGAGGCTGGTCTTGAGAATGGTCGCGACAATCATCAGCGTGGCCGCAGGCAGGCCCCATTTGAGAGCGAGCAGCACGTCGGTTGCTGTGAAAAACTGCCATCCGGTCCAGACCGCCAGCAGAAACAGGGCGGTCTGCGTGATCATCAGGACCCACGACACCCAACCAAGTTTTCCGGTAAACTGGCTGGCGCCAAGCGCGAACCAGCCAAGTTCCCGGGTTTCGCGCATGATCTCCTTGTCCTGCTCCGACAGTGCGTCTTCTATCAGTTTGTCGAGCTTACTCATCGAGGTCTCCTTTCAGGGCTTTGTTCAGTTTTGTCCGTGCATGCATCAGGCGGGTCTTGATGGTGCCGGGTGGCACATCGAGGGCGATGGCGGCTTCGGCGATGCTCATGTCTTCAAGATAGAACAGGGATATGGCGGCAGCCTGCGGTGGCGGCAGCGCCTTGATTGCCTGGCGTACGGCATAGGCGTCGGCCGCCATTGATCCCGTTTCGGGCACGCTGACATCGTCTGGTTCAGCGGTGTCGTTGATCTGAGTGCGGTCCCTGATCCGAACTGAGATGATCCGCGCCGCGCGGCGGGTCAGGATACGGTAGGCCCAGGGAGCAAAGGCCCGCTCGTCACGCAGGCGCGGCAGACCCTTGATGATTTCGATCCATGCCTCCTGAACCGCATCGTGCGCATCGTCAGAATTGCCGAGCAACCGCATGGCGTGGCGATACAGGCCGGGTCCACGCAGGACGGCCAGCTTGGCAATGGCGCTGTGGCTTCCCAATCGGGCTCCGGCGACCAGATAATCCTCGACCAATTGCTGCTTCGTGCGCATCCGGTGTGTCCCTGTTTGGATACATATAGGTGGCGACAGGCTCCGATCTGGTTCAAATGATCGCGGAAAAAATCAGGGCGCTTCAGATATTGAGGTCTTGGACTGTACCACGGCAGGCCAGTGGGCCATCTGCGAGCCTATCAAAGGCTGTCCTGCAGCGCGGAACCATTTTCAGGTTCTCGTGCGTGACCAGAAAGGCCATCAGTTGCGGGTTGAACTCTTCAGGGAACAGCTGAACCAGATCCGGATCACCGGCGGCGAGCCCGGCCTGGCACATGCAGATGCCGCCTCCGGCGCGGATCACCGCCAGTTGTGCGGCATTGCTGTCTGAGCGCAAGCGGCGCCGGCTCGATGTTGATGTGCTGCTTGGCTGAAGTGAAATCCGGTCAAAAAAAATGGGCCGCGAGATTTCTCTCGGGCCCAATAGGTATGAAGGTCAAAAAACCTCCAGAGGGGAACAGCTCATGCGGCGGCACTGGGAGGAGTAGGCCGCCAAAGGTGCATCAGCTGCAACCGATATGGTTCTTTATTGAGCAATGCGCAAGAGAATGATGCGCATGACTGCCATGCGAAAGCTGCATGGCTATGTTTTTGCCCAAATAAAAGGCATTCTTAGATATGCAGAAATTTTAGCTTGTCGCAGTTGGGCCACCGAAATGGAGCAGCCGTCTGGACTTGTCAGAAGCTCCAGTTGCGGGCCTTTCCGATCAAGAAATCGCGGAACGCCTTGAGTTTGGCCGCGTTTCGCATTTCCTCGGCATAGCAGAAATAGGTGTCGAAGCTTGGAATATCGGCGGTAAGATTGAGCTGCACCAGCGCCAGATCGCGATTGATCATGTAGTCGGGCAGAAGCGAAATTCCCGCACCATTCAATGTTGCCCGGCGGATGGCCGGCAGATTGTTGATCTGCAATTGCGCCGGCCGCCGGTTCTCAAGAGTCCGTCCGGCGGTTTCGAGCCAGTTCACATCGGTGAGGTAGCCTGGAGCGGGCTCGCCGAAGGTGATGATTTTATGGTTGTCGAGATCTTCGATGGTCTTGGGCTCGCCGTGGCGCGCCAGATAGGCCGGCGCTGCGTAGACATGCATATGCACGGTGAACAGCCGCCGCTGGATCAAATCCGACTGCTGTGGCTGACGCAGGCGGATGGCGCAATCGGCCTGCCGCATGTTCACGTCGAGTTCTTCATTGTCGAGCAGCAGCTGCACCTGGACTTCCGGGTACAGCGACTGGAACTCCTGCACCTTTTCGGTCAGCCAGCCCTGGCCGAATCCAACCGTGGTGGTGACCCGCAGCTTGCCCGAAGGACGTTCGCGGGTTTCGGTCAGCTGGTTTCTGACCGATTCCAGCTTCATCAGCACTTCGTGCGCGGTCTGGTAGAGGATTTCGCCCTGCTCGGAGAGGATCAGGCCGCGGGCGTGACGGTGAAACAGCTTGGCGCCGATGTCCATCTCGAGTGCGGAAACCTGCCGCGAGATGGCCGATTGCGACAGGTGCAGTTTTTCCGCGGCGTGGGTAAAGGACCCGGCTTCAGCCGCAGCGTGAAAAATACGCAATTTATCCCAGTCGAGTGGCACCAAACTTCCGTCCCCCTGGCCCGTTGATCGGGCCTTGATCTGGCGCTGGTGCGCCTATTCAGCCGCTTCGGCGTGCCTGACATGACCTGCCAGGTAACGTTCAGCCTCCAAGGCCGCCATGCATCCCATGCCGGCCGCGGTGACCGCCTGGCGGTAAATGTCGTCGGTCACATCGCCGGCGGCAAAAACACCCGGCACATCCGTGGCTGTCGAGTCCGGCGCCGTCCACAAATAGCCGTTCGGCTTGTGCTTGAGCTTGTCCTTGAACAGGCTGACGGCTGGCGCATGGCCAATCGCAACGAAGACACCGTCAATCGGCATGTCGGTGCTGATGCCGGTCTTGCGGTTCTTGAGCCGTATTCCGTTGACCGAAGCCGGCATGGGCGGCTGTGGCGGCGTGCCCAGATACTCGACAACTTCGGTGTCCCAGATAATGTCGATATTTTCCTTGTCGAACACCCGCTGCTGCAGGATCTTTTCCGCCCGGAAGGAGTCGCGGCGATGCACGATGGTGACCTTCGCCGCGAGATTGGACAGGTACAGAGCCTCTTCGACAGCCGAATTGCCGCCGCCGACCACGACGACGTTCTTGCCGCGGTAGAAGAAACCGTCACAGGTGGCGCAGGCCGAGACGCCAAAGCCCATGAATTGCTTTTCGCTTGCGATGCCGAGCCATTTGGCCTGGGCTCCGGTGGCGATGATCAGCGAGTCACACGTCCATACCGCGCCGGAATCGGTGGTCACGGTAAAGGGCCGCTCGCCCATTTCGACATTGGTCACCAGATCGTTGACGATTTCCGCTCCGACATGCTCAGCCTGCTTGAGCATCTGCTCCATCATCCACGGGCCTTGCACCGGATCGGCGTAGCCGGGATAATTCTCCACGTCGGTGGTGATCATCAACTGCCCGCCTTGCTCCATTCCGGCGATCAGCACAGGCTCGAGCATGGCGCGCGCAGCGTAGATCGCGGCGGTGTAGCCCGCGGGGCCGGAACCGATGATGAGAACTGGGACGTGGCGAGTCGACATGGAGCAATCCTGAAACAAATGTTGCGCGGTGGCAGTGTGGTCCATCCGCGGTGGCGCATCAATGACGAAAGCCAATAAACCGGCAGCTGTGGCCACGATGCGGCGGCTATCCACCATTTAGGTGTGAGCAAGGCCCGGTTTCAAGCTTGCTGGCTGAGTTACGCACAGAACTTCGCGCCAGAAGAGCCCGCGAGCCTTTACAGATGCTGCGCTCTGACGCAATAAAGTTTCGCCGAGTCTGCCTCTTCATGCAGGATGCCGGCGTTGAAACAGGGAAGACTTCATGGCGATCAAGGCCGAACTCGACGCAATTGACCTCAAGATTCTGCGGGAGTTGCAGGGTGACGGGCGGATGACCAATGTCGAGCTGTCAGAACGTGTGGGCATCTCCGCGCCACCCTGTCTGAGGCGGGTGCGCAAGCTTGAACAGGCCGGGATCATCCGTGGCTATCGGGCGCAGCTGAATGCGCCAAGTCTGGGCTTTGACCTGGTGGCTTTCTGCATGGTCGGGCTCCAGCACCAGTCGGACGCAAATCTGAAGGCTTTTGCCGCCAGAACCAATGAGTGGCCGATTGTCCGGGAAACCTGGATGGTGTCGGGCGAGAGCGATTTTCTGCTGCATTGCGTGGCGCGCAATCTCAGCCATTTCCAGGACTTCGTCATCGAGGAGCTGACCGCCACCGACAATGTCGACACGGTGCGCACCATGCTGACGATCCGTCAGGTCAAGGATGAGGGGCTGGTGGCGCTGTAGGTGCCGCTGTCTTGCCGGGCTTGCGGCTTTTCGATCAAGCTTGCGACCAGAGTGCCTCATAGACGGCGTTGATGGCGTCAGCCTCCGCTGCCACGCTGAAATGCTCTGTGGCGCGGTTGCGGGCCTTTTCTGCCATTGATTGAAAGCGTGCCGGATCGGAGAGCAGGGCGATGATCTGCTTGGCCGATGCTTGCGGATCGCCGCCGGGGACCACGGTACCAGCTGCGCCGCCGCCGGAGAATTGCTCAAACCATCCCGTATCGCTTGCCACGAAGGGAACGCCGCAGGCCATTGCCTCCAGCGGGGTCACGCCATAGCCCTCATAGCGCGGCAGCGCGACCAGCAGGCTGAGGCCGCGAACCAGATCGGGCATGGTGGCGGCATCGATTTCTCCCGGAAACAGGATCCGCTCACTCAGCCCTGCGGCTGCGACCTGCGCTTTCAAGCGTGCCAGAAATTGCATGTGTTCGGGTGCAGCCTTGCCGACCACCAGCGCTGTGTAACCGGGCAGATGCGGCAGTGTGTCTATCATCGCCGCAACGAAGCGGTCGGTGCCCTTCTCCTCGCGAATGCGGCCGATGGCTGCAATACCGGCCGTGCCGGGATAGCCGGTGCCGGCCCAGGCGTCACTACGGGACGGCGCAGGCCGGAACCTGTCGATATCGACGCCGTGGGGAACCACGGCCCGGCTTTCGGGTACGAAGCGGGCCGCCTCAGGGGTGGTGGCAATGATTGCGTCCATGCGCGATATCAACCAGCGGGGAACCAGGCTGTGGCGGCGTTGGGCGGCGGTGGTGAAAACCAGCTTTACCGGTAGCCGGAGAATGTCGCGGGCGAAAATCCCGGCGCGCATTTCCGGATTTCTGCGGACATGCCAGATGTGAAACTTGCGGCCCGCTGGCGGCTGCCGTGAGAGCCGCAGAGCCTGCATGAATGAGACCGGTTCGGGGCAGCCGGGCAGGGCGCCGCCCACCAGTTGCACATCATAGCGGTTGAGCTGCTGGTGCGTTACCGCTGCAGCTGTTGCCGATACGCCGGTAAAATTGCGGTGCATGTTGAGCACGAACAACGGAATCCGCCCGCCATGGACGCTGGTTGTTCCATGGCGGGCGGAGGGATCGGTGTTCATGGGAAGCCTTGAAGCTGCGCTCAGCCCCAGGTGACCGCAAGGATTTCGTAGGCCTTGGAACCGCCGGGCGCGACAACCTCGATGGAATCACCAACGGATTTGCCAATCAGCGCACGCGAGATCGGCGAGGAGATTGAAATCCGGCCTGCCTTCACATCGGCTTCCTGGTCGCCGACGATCTGGTAGGTTCGCTCCTCTTCGGTGTCTTCATCGACAAGCTTCACCGTGGCGCCGAACTTGACCGTGTCGCCAGACATCTTCGACAGATCAATGATGTCGGCGCGGCCAACATAATCCTCAAGTTCACCGATGCGGCCTTCATTGTGGCTCTGGGCTTCCTTGGCGGCGTGATACTCGGCGTTTTCGGAGAGATCGCCATGAGCACGCGCTTCGGAGATTGCCTCGATGATCCTTGGCCGTTCGGATTGCTGGCGCCAGCGCAGTTCTTCCCGCAGCTTGGTGTAGCCTCCTTGCGTCATAGGAACCTTCTCAACCATCGATATTTTCCTTGTCCTTGCCGTCCCGACGCCAGCTTGACTGGCGGCAGAACACAAAAATGAACGCGCCCCGAAGCAGACACTTCGAGGCCGTTACAGTGTTTCTCTCTCCCAGCCATATCAAAACAATCCGCTGATTTCATCAAAAAAAACCTGCGATGTGCCTGTCCCACCGGCAACCTTGGGTTTGAAGGGGAGATTGACTGTCCATGCCGGCGTTTACCGGCACACTGGGCATGAAGCCCGGCTCTTCAGCCTTGACTTATCTTGAGAGATATCCGTTCATCGTTCTCAGAGGGCTTTCTCAGGCCTTTGGTTTTTTAGGGTCGAGCGTGCATCCTCAGGTCAGTTTCCTGGGGGAGATAACAGCCGCCTGATCTGCCTGACGGCGGCAGTTCATGCCCTGAATGAAAGCCATTCCGGCGAATTGACCCCGCATGTGTGATGGTCAGCAACATTACTGTCCGAGGTTGTTCCGTTGACAAATGATGCGGTCGTTTCCGTTCAAGATGTTTCAAAAATATTCGGGCCGGAGGCTACCGGACTAAAGGCTCTGGATGGCGTTTCAGTCGATATTCGCCGCAATGAGTTTTTTACGCTTCTGGGGCCGTCGGGCTGCGGAAAGACCACCTTGCTCAGAATGATCGCCGGTTTCGAAGTGCCAACTTCGGGCGCAATTTTTCTTGAAAATCAGGACATCACCATCATTCCGCCGTTCAAGCGGCCGGTCAATACGGTGTTCCAGAGCTATGCCCTGTTCCCGCATCTCACCGTGTCGCAAAATATAGCCTTCGGGCTTGAAATGCTCGGACGTCCTAAATCTGAGATCACTGCCACTGTGAAAGAGATGCTGGATTTGGTGCGGATGGGCGAAATGGCGGACCGGCTTCCGGCGCAGCTGTCGGGCGGGCAGCAGCAGCGGGTCGCCCTGGCCAGAGCCATTGCCCCGCGGCCTTCGGTACTTTTGCTCGACGAGCCGCTTTCGGCGCTCGATCTGAAGCTGCGCAAACAGATGCAGATCGAGCTCAAGCGCATGCAGACCGACACCGGAATTACCTTCATCTTCGTCACCCACGACCAGGAAGAAGCGCTGACCATGTCAGACCGCATCGCGGTGATGAGTGCGGGCAACATCCTGCAGATCGGCAGCCCGCATGAAATCTACAATCACCCGGCCAACCGGTTTGTCGCCGGTTTTATCGGAGAATCGAATTTTCTCAGTGGCATGGTGACTGCAGGGGGCGGTGCTGATGCCAGACCGGTGACCGTCAGGCTGTCGGGCGGCAGCGAAGTCGAGGCTGCCGCGGCTGCAGGGGAACGCCCGACCGGCGAGGTGTCGCTGGCGATCCGGCCCGAGCAGATCATCATCCGCAAAGCCGGCGAGCCGGCTGTGGTGCCCGGTGTCGTCGCCAACGCGGTCTACTTCGGCACCGACGTGCACTGCTACATCACGACCGGCGCGGGAGAAACGGTGGTGGCGCGGGTCGCACCCGACAGCCTGGGCAGGGCGTCCTTTGCGATAGGCGAGACGGTAGGGATCGATTTCATGCCCGGCGCGCTGCGGATCGTGGGGAATTGAGCATGACGCCGGTGGCCCGGAGATCCGAAAACCTTGAAGCGGATGCGGAGCGCAAGCGGGTCAGGCGGAACTGGCTGCTGACCTTGCCGGCGCTGACCCTTCTGGTCATCGGCGCTGCGGGACCGTTGCTGATCGTGCTGTGCTATTCCTTCCTCAAACCGGGCGATTTCAGCGGCGTCATATGGGAGCCGACGCTGAATGCCTGGTTCCAGATCTTCTTCTCGCGCGACATTTTCGACGATACCGTCGGCCTCGCCGATGCGCATCTGACGATCTTCTGGCGGTCGGTGCGGCTGTCATTGATGACCACGGTCGTGACCATCCTGCTCGGTCTGCCGACAGCCTATTTTATTGCCACCCGCCCCGGGCGGCAGCGCAGCTTCTGGCTGTTCATGATCACCATTCCGTTCTGGACGAACCTGCTGATCCGGACCTTCGCCATTCTCGAGATCATCCGCAACGAAGGGCTGCTGAACACGTCGCTTCAGGCGATGGGGGTGATCTCGGAACCGATCCAGATCCTTTACACAGACACGGCGGTTCTGATCGGGATGTCCTATGTCTACCTGCCCTTGATGGTGCTGCCGCTCTATGCCGCCATCGAACGGCTGGACTTCCGTCTGGTCGAAGCCGGCTATGACCTGTATGCAAATCGCTGGCAGGTGCTGCGGCGGATCATCTTTCCGATCATCAAGCCGGGGCTCGTTGCCGGATCGATCCTGGTCTTCGTTCCCTCGCTCGGCGCCTATGTCACGCCGCGGGTGCTTGGCGGCGGCAAGAACATGATGATCGGCAATTTCATCGAGCTGCAATTCGGCCAGGGCCGCAACTGGCCGCTGGGCTCGTCGCTGTCGATCCTGTTGCTGCTCGTGGTCATGGTGGCGCTGTTGCTCTATGTCCGCGCCGCGAACCGGGGGCAGGCCGATGGCTGAAGCGCGCACAGGTTCGTTTTCGGTCCGGCATCTGCCCGGTTTCACGCCCATCGCGTTGCTCTGCTTTGCGCTGCTTTATGCGCCAATCATCATCATGGTGCTGTATTCCTTCAACTCTGGCCAGTCGGTGGCGTTGTGGGAGGGATTCTCGTTTGAATGGTATGCCATTGCTGCCCGGAACGAGACCGTTCAGGAAGCCACCTTGCGCTCGCTGGTGATCGCGCTCTGGGCCTCGGGGATTTCAACGGTGTTTGCCACGCTTGCGGCATTGGGGACGACACGAACCCGCAATTTTCGAGGCCGGACCTTCATCTATGTGATGATCAACCAGCCGCTGATGGTGCCGGAAATCGTCACCGCCGTGGCGTTGCTGATCTTTTTCGCGTCAATCAAGGTCGCTACCGGCTACACCGGGCTGGCCTATCTGATCCTCGCCCATGCGGCATTCTGCGTGCCCTTCGCCTATCTGCCCATCCGGGCGCGGATGGAGGGGATGGACACGGTTCTGGAAACTGCTGCGGCGGATCTCTACGCCACGCCGTGGATGACCTTCCGGAGAGTGACGCTGCCGCTGATGGCGCCGGGAATAGCGGCTGGCGCGATGCTGGCATTCGTTGTCTCGCTGGATGATGTGATCATCACCGAATTTGTCAAATCGGCGGGACAGGATACGCTGCCGACCTACATGCTGGGCCAGCTCAGACGGGCGGTCACACCGGAAGTCAACGCGATTTCCACCGCGCTTCTGGGCCTCACCGTGCTGCTGCTGACTGCTTTTTTCATTCTGACCGGGCGCAAGAACCCGGCGGGCTGACTTTGAATGACTGGGATAACAAAGGAGAAAACGACGATGCACATTCTGAAACTGGCCCTGCCTGCCGCAGCACTTCTGGCAACGTCGACGGCAGCCTTCGCCGCGGGCGAACTCAATATCTACAACTGGGGCAATTACACCAATCCCGAGCTGATCGAGAAGTTTGAAAAGGCTTACGACGTCAAGGTGACGGTGACGGATTATGATTCCAACACCACTGCGCTGACCAAGATCGAGGCCGGTGGCCACGGTTTCGACATCGTGGTGCCGACCGGCAATTACGTGCCGATCTATGTGGAGAAGGGATTGCTGCTTGAATCGCGTCCCGACCAGATGGAAAATTTCAAAAACGTTGCCGAGCGCTGGCGTGATGTGCCGTGGGATCCGGGCCGTCATTACACTGTGCCGTGGCAGTGGGGCACGACTGGCGTTGCGGTCAACACAGCAGTCTATTCCGGAGATATCAACACCTCGGCGATCTTCCTTGATCCGCCGGAAGAACTGGTCGGCAAGGTGAATGTGGTTCCGGAAATGAATGACATCATCAACATGACGATCTTCTATGTCGGGGGCGAAGCCTGCACCACGGACAAGACCGTGCTGCGCAAGGTCCGCGACACGCTTGTTGCGGCGAAGCCGAAATGGCTGTCGATGGATTACGGCACGACAGACAAGCTGTCGAACGGCGAGTATCCGGCGACCGTGAACTGGAACGGGTCGACGTTCCGCGCCCGCGGCAACAACCCGACAGTGGCTTACGGCTACCCGAAGGAAGGCTATCCGTTGTGGATGGACGCCGTTGCGATCCTTGCTGACGCGAAGAATGTCGAGAATGCCAAGCTGTTCCAGAACTTCATCATGGAGCCTGAAAACGCGGCGCTGATCTCGGCCTTTGCACGCTATGCCAACGGCATTGACGGTTCGAGCGAGTTCATGCCGGAAGAGATGCGCGGCGCGCCTGAAATCGACACACCGGCCGAGCTGGCCGAAGCCGGGCAGTTCCTGCCGACATGTCCGCCGGAAGCCCGTGATCTCTACACGGCAATCTGGACCGAACTGCAGAAATGATCTGACCTGAGGCCGTGTCCCGGCATTGTGCAGCTTCAACCCGCCGCCGGTGCATTCGCCAGCGGCGGGTTTTTGCATTGAAGGGAGCATCCCGCTTCAGGCAACGACCGGTATCGGCCTGGCGTGACCTTGGATGGTTGAGCTTTTCGGGCGATGACGTCAGGATGGATGAGCGGATGCGGCGGCATGCCTGCCGTGTCTTAGCCGGTGTCCAACCTGTTTCAACGCGCCCTCAAGGAGACGTTTCATGATTAGACCCGTTCTTGCCGGACTCATCGCACTGGCATCCGTCACTCCGGCATCGGCGCTTCAGAAGTTCGAAGAGTACCGGATCATCGGCAGTGATATCCGCTCCGTCCGGCTGGGCCCCCAGCAGGTCGAGGATCCGGCGACACTGATCATCGAGCTTGTCTCGGATGCCTCGGAAGCCAGGGAAATCACCATCGAATCCGATGGCGGTCTGGACGAATGCAAACTTACCATCGACCACACGATTGGCGACAATACCCGCTATATCGAGATCCGGGTTCACACCACGGCCGATACGATGAACGGCATGATGGTCACCGAATGCGCGAGCATATCGGTGCAGGGCTATTGACAGTGACCAGCCTCGGGCTTGCCCGGGGGATCAATCCGTTCTTGCGTCGTAAGTGCGGCGGGCATCCAGCACCCGGGCGTGATTGGTGACGGCCCATTGGCCCAGCGCTGACACAGGTTCGAGCAATTCAATGCCCAGTTCGGTCAGCTCATAGTCGACGCGTGGCGGCACCGTCGGATAGACGGTGCGGGTGAGATAGCCGTCGCGTTCCAGCCCCCGCAGGGTGGTGGTGAGCATTTTCTGCGAAACTCCCTCGACCGCACGCTTGAGTTCGCTGAAGCGTAAGCGGCCGTTTCCGAGCGTGCTGACCACCAGAACGCTCCATTTGTCGCCGACCAGCGAAATCACGTCATTGGCGATCTGGCAGCGGCCGGTATCGTGCAGGTCAGTCGGTTTCATCGAGGTGCCTCTGGATCGAAAAAGTGCCGTCTTGTGGCCTTTTGGCCGGTTTCATAAATAGCGTCAGTCACTTTTTTATACAAGGAAATCACGATGACTAAAATCGCTGTTCTGGTCGGCTCACTGCGCAAGGACTCGCTCAACCGCAAGTTTGCCGCCGCGCTGGAAAAGCTGGCGGCTGGCCAGATGGAGTTCACCTATGTCGAACTCGCCAGCCTGCCGCATTACAATGACGACCTGTGGGACAATGTGCCGGATTCGGTGACGCAGTTGAAGGCGGCGATTGAAGAGGCGGACGGCGTACTGATGGTCATACCGGAATATAACCGTACCTATCCCGGCGTGATCAAGGATGCCATCGATTGGGCCTCGCGCCCCTGGGGCAAGAGCTCATGGCCCGGCAAGCCGGTTGCGATCACCGGCACGTCGCCCGGCGCGATCGGCACGGCCATTGCCCAGCATCAACTGCGCACCGCGATGGTGGCTTCGGGCACCGCAGTGATGGGGCAGCCGGAACTCTATTACGCTTACAAGCCTGAGCATTTCGGCGCTGATGGCGAGATTGTCGACGAGGCTACCAAAACCTACCTCGCAGACTGGATCGGCAGCTTTGCCAGCTGGATCGCCAAAACCGGCAAGTAATGCCTGATACCTCCAGTCTCAGGGGTTTGCCAATCGGCCCCGTCACTTGCTTGCGCCGGTGACGGGGCGGGTTTTGACCACCTCATAGGTCTTGGGCAGGTTCGGCGGCTTGTAGTCGGGGCGTTTGTCGAGCCGCTCGATCACCGCTTCGTGCAGCTTGGCGCCTTCCGGGACGCGGCGGTGGTCAAACAAGGGCAGATAGACCTTGCCGATCCGGACTCGCTGGTAGAATGCGGTTTTGGGTATCTTGCGGGGCAGGAACTCAACAATCGACCAGGCCATGTTCATCGAATTGTTGATGTCGGCGAGCGCGTCGGGTGCGCCATAGTGCTTCTTGCTCTTCTCCGCCTCATCGCGGGCCAGGTGCGGATCAGCGTCTTCGCTGTTCTGCGCCCTGGTTCCATGGGTCAGAAGCTCGAACACGGCCTCGTCGCCGATCACGCCGGCAGCCACGGCTTCGCGGTAGAGCCACTCGAGCGGGATTTTTGCCAGCCCGCTCCTGGCGTCGGGATAGCCGCCACCGACATCGCCATGGCAACCGGTGAACCAGACTTCCTCGAAATCCTGCGGCGATGTTTCATAGGAGCGGGTCTTGTAGGACCATTCCTCATAGTCCTGTCCGGGCTCCCACAGCGAGGGCTGGAAATAGGTGCGCCGTTCATCGATGGCGACCGCGTGACGGACGGTTCTAACCCGGTCATTGCTGTTGGTGTAGGCCTTCTGGGTGGTGGTCAGCCAGGGGAAACCGGCCTTGGCGTCGAACACCGAAGCGACCGTGTCCCAGAGCCCCATAAACTCGATGCGGATGCCCGCGCCATCAAGCACCTTCTGGAAATGGCCGATCTCGGCGCTGAAGCCCTCGGAGCCGGGCTGGCCGAGCCGCGCATAGGCGCGCCAGGCATAGCGCACAAGCTGCAACTGTTCGGGCCGCACCAGCCCGAAAATCCGGATGAAGCCGGCCAGCAGCCGGGCCGTATAGGAGCCGCGGGAAAAGCCGAATATGTAGATCTTGTCGCCGTGCTCGAAATTGTGGACCAGGAATTCATAGGCTTGCATCACATTGTCGGAAATGCCCGCGCCGGTGGCGAGGCCCAGAATGATGCGGGTTTTCGACTTGATGCGCTGCCACCAGCCGATCAGGCCAAAGGTGCCGACGCCGGGCTGGTAAAACACCAGCTGCTTTTTCGAGCGCACAAGAGAGCCATAGAGCCTGAGCACATTGGTCCGGTCGCCGGAAATCTGGTTCGACGTTCCGTCCAGCAGAATGACGATGTTCCTTGCCATCGCATTATCCTCCACCCAGAGGAGGATACGCGAGAAGGAGATTTTCGGCAATCAGAGGGGGAGAAGTGAAAAGTTATCTCGCATGTAGCGTGAGCACAGGAAAAGTGGTTTCATGTTCAAACATAAGTGGAGCCGTGGGGGGTGTATTGTGTCCGATTTTCATAAGCTCTTGATGCTGGTTGCAATATCTGCCTTGATTATGGCCAAATCGGCGACTGCGGCAGATATATCCGTGTCGACCACTAGTGGCGCATCCGGGACCGCGCAATCCATCGTTCAAATCGTTGGCGATATGGATGTCGAGGACATTCTGAGATTCAAGCAAATCAGCAAATCGTTGCCACCCCAGACAATTGTCCGGTTTGACTCCCCGGGAGGAAGCCTGCTCGCCGGGATTGAGATCGGCAAGGTCATAGCCGCTTCGCGGTTCGCCACGTCCGTGTCTGACACGTGTGCGTCGTCTTGCGCGCTGGCCTGGCTGGCTGGTGTCCCGAGGATTTTGTCTTCCTCCGCGCAGGTCGGCTTTCACCTGGCCTACAAAAGCAACCTGGATCAGACCGAATCGGGCGCGGGAAACGCTTTGGTTGGTTCATATGTGACCGGGTTGGGCTTCGGCGACAATGTTGTGCGCTACATAACGTCGGCTGCTCCCGATGATATGCAATGGCTGAGTCCAAGAGACGCCGACCTCCTCGGTATCGACATCGTTGTCTCGGACAGCCGCGCAGTCCGCAGTGTGACAAAGGAGATTCCTCCGAGCGATAGCGAAGCCGAAGATCCATCCACTGCAGCAGCCGAGTTGATCAAGTCGATTATTATAGCGACGGGCTATTCCGATACAAAAGCACTGGAAACTGTTCGCAGCATGTATGCAGATCGGATCTTGTATTTTGGAGAGATGAAATCGAAGAATGATGTCTATTCTGACAAGGTAAACTATCTCAGGCGCTGGCCATACCGGACAGTCTCTTTGCGCGACGACACAATTTCTGCGTCTTGCCGGTTCTCGCGGTGCAAGGTCACAGGAGTCTATGACTGGGGTGTCGGCAATGCCAAAGGCCGCAAGAAAAGCGGATCTGCTGTGTTTGTCTATGAATTCGAGGTGAGCGATACCATTCAGATTACAGCGGAAGGTGGCGAAGTTCTTAGTCGCTACTAAATCGTTGGGGCAATCGCAGAGGGCCGTCGGATAGCCTCGAAATCAAATGGTTTTGCCGGAATTCAGTCGCTCCCCAGCCCCTTCTGGAGAAGCCGTTCCAGCCGGTCGAAATTCTGTTCGTTGGCGGCGTGGAGGAATGGCTGCATCTCCTGGTTTTCGTCGGTGCGGTCGAAGATCATCCGCCAGGACAGGCGCGCACACTGGCCCGCATCGGTGAACGTCATGTCGAGCGTGAACACGTGCATCGGTACGTGATGGGTCATGCGGATGGTTTGCCCCGGGATGACCTCCTCGAAGCTCCAGCGGTTGTGGTAGGCAGCGCCGGTGTCGGCGGTCATGGTGATCAGCCACTGTCCGCCGGGCTTCAGGTCGAAGGCGGAAATGCTGTTGTCGAACCCCTCCGGTCCCCACCACTTTGCGAGCTTTGCCGGGTCGGCGAAGGCGGCAAACAGCGTCTCCCGGTCCACCGGAAACACCCGCTCATTGCGGATTTCGATGCTGCCGCTCATGGCTTGCTCCTGTCCGTGTCATCATCATTGGCCTGCATGGTGCCCGGATAGGTTTCCAGCCGGTCGAAATGATCGTTCCAAAGTGTTCTGAAATCGGTGAGCCAGCCGTCGACATCCTGCAACGGCGCGGTTTCCAGCCGGCAGGGGCGCCACTGCGCAGTGCGGCCGCGCGAGATAAGCCTGGCCCGCTCGAGGATCTTGAGATGCTTGGACACACCCGGCAGGCTGATGTCGAAGGGGGCGGCCAGCTCATTGACCGTCGCCTCGCCCTCGGCCAGCCGCGCCAGGATCGCCCGCCGCGTCGGATCGGCGAGCGCAAAGAGCGTGTCGGAGAGCGGATCCATCGCCATGTTATACCTGTCGGTTAATAATCCGATTGGTTAAATAGAAGCGAATTTGGACTTGGTCAAGCGTCTGCGGGGGCGGGTGGATCGTCCCGGGCGAAGCTGCCGCGGCAGGCCAAAAAAACCGCTTTACCTCAAGCGCGCTTGAGGGAGTAAGATTCGTACTCCCTTTATGGAGACGGTATGCATGACGGAGCTGGGAACTGATCGCAAGGACATGATCGCCACGCGTGAAGCGGATTTGCCGGCGGACTGGGGCGAGCTGCTGCAGCCGCACAATCTGGCCGCGACGGCCACATTGTGCCTGGGGATTGCGCTGTTTGCCTTCAACGAATTCTTCATATCAACCGCTCTGCCCTCGGCGGTGGGAGAGCTTGGCGGCGCGGCACTGCTGTCCTGGGCCTTCACCCTGTTTTTGGTCTTTGCGATTGTTGGTGGCATGATGGCTGCCGACATGAAGCAGCGGTTTGGCGCCCGCGCGACGCTTCTGGCCTCTGCTGGCGTGTTTATCGCCGGCACCATGCTCGCCACGATGGCCGGCAGCATGCAACAGGTGCTGGTCGGTCGGCTGTTGCAGGGCGCAGGCGAGGGGGTCGTTGCCGCTCTGTGCTACGCGCTGATTCCCGAGCTGTTTCCATCGCGACTGGTGCCGAAAGTGTTCGGCGCGGAAGCGATTGTCTGGGCGGCGGCCGCGTTCACCGGCCCTGCTCTTGCCGGCGGGCTGACCGAATACTGGTCCTGGCGTGCCGCCTTTTTTGCAAGTATTCCGGCCGCCGCGATTTTTATCGTCCTGGTTGTTGTCATCGTCCCCCGGCGCGGTCCAGCGCTGCACTCACGGACCAAGATACCGTTCGGCCGGCTCCTGGCCGCCGGATTGGCGATCCTGATGATCTCGCTTTCCGGCACGATCGAGCGGCTGCTGCCGGTGTTCGCCCTGCTTGCGGCGGCAAGCGTCAGTCTGGTCATGGTGGTGCGCAGCGACCTTCGATCGCGCAATCCGGTGCTGCCCAGGACGGCGTTTGCACTGGGCAGCCCGCTTGGAACCGGTCTTTGGGTGGTGCTGCTGATGCCTCTGGCGCATGCCGCGGGATCGGTGTTTCTGGTCTATGCCCTGCAACATCTCTGGGGCCTGGGGCCGACGGCTGCCGGCCTGCTCAGCGCAGTCATGGCGGTCAGCTGGAGCCTCACCGCAATCGCCGTGGCCAGCATAGGCTCCCGGTCCGTGCGCCATCGTCTGCTTCTTTGCGGGCCTTTTCTGCTCACGGCGGGACTTGGCGGTTTGACCGTCGCGAGCGCAAGCGGAATGCTCTGGCTGGTGGGGCCGGCGCAGGCCGCCATCGGCGCTGGTTTCGGCGTCAGCTGGGGCACGCTCAGCCAGTTGATGATGGATGTGTCGGACGAGAGCGAACGCGACCGGACCTCGGCGATGCTGCCGACCCTGCAATCGTCCGGTTACGCCATCGGCGCCGCCGTCTTCGGCCTTCTGGCGAACCTGCTGGGATTTGGCGAACACATCCCGGACACGATCCTGCGGACGGCCATGCTATCGGTCTTTGGCAGCGCAAGCCTGATCGCAGCGGTCTCCATCCTCTGCGGCCTGCGCATGGCACGTCTGGCGCGGGACCAGGGCAGGTTCTGATCCTGTCGCAGGGTCCATGTTCCGCAGGCCTCAGGGAATTACACTGCAAAGGTGCACTGGTTCAGAATTCCGCCTTCAGCGCATCGTACCAGTCGTATGATTCTCTGGCCTGCCGTTAGTCCCTAACGCCGCGTCGGCCAGGCTCGGCGCCGGGGTGACACCCGGAACATCGGGGAAAGAGGCTCCGTAGCCGCTGTCGGCTTGCTTGTGAATCAGGGCGATGCAGCAAGGCATGAACGGTTAAGCTTCGCGCTTTTTACGCGGCTTCTGTTAGCATTGCGGGTGGCAAGTGCTTGCGCGCCTGAAGCACTTCCATGCCGACGATACGGCCGTTCTCGTCAAAATCAAGTACGATGCCCTCGGACACTTCTTCGCTCTCAAGAACCGTCTCACCTGAAAACCGGATGTAAGCCGCATCGGCAGCTGGATCGAATTTTACAGTCGGCGTCATTGAGGCCTCCTTGCCCGGCGATCTAGGAACACCGAGATAATACGGATTTCAATAGCATTTTCCATTTTGGCGCTCGCAGGAGTGGATGAACTGTAATCCGTTGTTCCCCTCCCCCTTGAGGGGAGGGGTTAGGGGTGGGGGTAAGCGGCGCGTGTTGCACGCTGTATTAGGGGATGGCTTGGTAGGTGGGCAGCCGCAAGGGTCTTTTGCTGCGGCGCACCCCCACCCGGATCGCCTGCGCTACGCTTGTCTCTCCGACCTCCCCTCGAGGGGGAGGTTAAGGCTGTCGCGTCTCACACCGCCGGGAAGTAACTCTGCAGCGGGTGCACTTCGAGATTGCCGGCCTTCAGTGCGGCTATCGCCTGGGCGGTCGACAGGCTGCCGGCCATGGTGGTGAAGTAGGGCACCTTCTGCATCAGCGCGGCACGGCGGAGCGATTTGGAATCCGAGATGGTCTTGGCGCCCTCGGTGGTGTTGATCACCAGCTGTACCTGACGGTTGCGGATCGCGTCCTCGATATGCGGCCGGCCTTCGAGCACCTTGTTGACGTGATCGACCTCGAAGCCCTTGCCCCTGAGGAAATCCGCCGTCCCGGATGTCGCCATCACCTTGAAACCGTTGTCCGTGAGGATGCGGATCGCCTCGATAACGCGCGGCTTGTCCTCGTCGCGGACCGAAACGAAGACCGTGCCCGAGCGCGGCAGATCATTGCTGGCGCCGAGCTGGGCCTTGGCGAAGGCAAGCGCATAATCGCGGTCAAGCCCCATGACCTCGCCGGTCGAGCGCATTTCCGGCCCCAGCAGCGTGTCGACGCCGGGGAATTTGGCGAAGGGGAAGACGGCTTCTTTCACTGCAATATGGGTCAGCTTGCGGTGATCGGGCACAGCGCCATAGGCGGCAAAGGCGTCGGCCAGCTTCTCGCCAGTCATCACCCGCGCCGCCACCTTGGCAATCGGCGCGCCGACGGTCTTTGCGACAAACGGCACGGTGCGCGAGGCGCGCGGATTGACCTCGAGCACGTAGATCACATCATCCTTGATGGCGAACTGCACATTCATCAGACCGCCGACATGCAGAGCCTTGGCCAGGGCGATGGTCTGCTCTTCAAGCCGGTCGACCATTGCGGGCGACAGCGTATGAACCGGCAACGAACAGGCGGAGTCGCCGGAGTGAATGCCGGCTTCCTCGATATGCTCCATGATGCCGGTGACATTGACGTCGGTGCCGTCACAGATGCAGTCAACGTCGACTTCGATGGCATTGGTCAGATAGGTGTCAAACAGCAGCGGATTGGTGCCGAGCAGGGTGTTGATCTGGCCGGTCTTGTCGTTGGGGTAGCGCGCCTTGATGTCCTCGGGCACCAGTTCCGGCACGGTGCCGAGCAGATAGTTCGACAGGCCCGCCTCGTCGCGGATGATCTGCATGGCGCGGCCGCCAAGCACGTAGGAGGGACGGACGACCAGCGGGAAGCCGATGTCGGTCGCCACCAGCCGGGCCTGCTCGACCGAATAGGCGATGCCGTTGTTGGGCTGGATCAGGTCGAGCTTGTGGAGAAGCTTCTGGAACCGGTCGCGGTCCTCGGCCAGGTCGATCATGTCGGGCGCGGTGCCCAGGATCGGGATGCCGGCCTTTTCCAGGGCATCGGCGAGCTTCAGCGGGGTCTGGCCGCCAAACTGCACGATGACGCCGAGAAGTGTGCCCGATTCCTGTTCCTTGGTCAGGATTTCGAGCACGTCCTCGTCGGTCAGCGGGTCGAAATACAGCCGGTCGGAGGTGTCGTAGTCGGTCGACACGGTTTCCGGGTTGCAGTTGACCATGATCGCCTCATAGCCGGCGTCCTTGAGCGCGAAGGCGGCGTGGCAGCAGCAATAGTCGAACTCGATGCCCTGGCCGATGCGGTTGGGGCCACCTCCGAGGATGACCACCTTGGTGCGGTCGGAGACGCGCGCCTCGCAGGCAGGCGCTCCGGCAAAACCGGTTTCATAGGTGGAGTACATATAGGCGGTCGGCGAAGCGAACTCGGCCGCGCAGGTGTCGATGCGCTTGTAGACCGGGCGCACGCCCAAAGCCCGGCGCTGCTTGGCCACTTCGCGGGCGCGGCTGCCGGTGAGCGAGGCCAGCCGCGCATCGGAAAAGCCCATCGACTTGATCAGCCGCAGGTTTTCGGCATCGCTCGGCAGGCCGTGCTCGCGGATGCGGGCTTCCATGGCCAGAATGGATTCGATCTGGGCCAGGAACCATGGGTCGATCTTGCAGATCGCGTGCACCTCTTCGGCGCTCATGCCGAGCCGCAGCGCCTGGGCCACCATGCGGAGCCGGTCCGGCGTCGGGGTCCCGATGGCGGCGCGGATGGCATTGTCGTCGTCGCCTTCGCCCAGGCCGGGGATCTCGATCTCGTCGAGACCGGTGAGGCCGGTTTCAAGCCCGCGCAGAGCCTTCTGCAGGCTTTCGGCAAATGTCCGGCCGATGGCCATGACTTCACCGACCGATTTCATCGCCGTGGTCAAGAGTGGCTCGGCGCCGGGGAATTTCTCAAAGGCAAAGCGCGGGATCTTGGTGACGACATAATCGATCGACGGTTCGAACGAGGCCGGCGTGGCGCCTTGGGTGATGTCGTTGTCGAGCTCGTCGAGCGTGTAGCCGACGGCAAGCTTGGCTGCGACCTTGGCGATCGGGAAGCCGGTGGCCTTTGACGCCAGCGCCGAGGAGCGCGAGACGCGCGGGTTCATCTCGATGACGACAAGGCGGCCATCCGCCGGGTTGACGGCGAACTGCACGTTGGAGCCGCCGGTCTCGACGCCGATCTCGCGCAGCACCGCCAGCGAGGCGTTGCGCATGATCTGGTATTCCTTGTCGGTGAGCGTCAGCGCCGGGGCCACGGTGATCGAGTCACCGGTATGCACGCCCATCGGGTCGATGTTCTCGATCGAGCAGATGATGATGCAGTTGTCGGCGGTGTCACGCACCACCTCCATCTCGTATTCCTTCCAGCCCAGCACCGATTCCTCGATCAGCACTTCGGTGGTCGGCGAGGCATCAAGCCCGCTTTCGATGATGTCGAAGAATTCCGAGCGGTTGTAGGCAATGCCGCCGCCGGTGCCGCCCATGGTGAAGGAGGGGCGGATGATGGCGGGCAGGCCGATCAGGTCGAGCGCCTGCACAGCCTGCGCCATGGCATGGCTCATATAGCGCTGCTTGCGGTCGGATTCGCCCAGGTTCCAGGTGTTTTCCAGCGCATCCAGTGCCGCGTCGAGTTCGTCGCCTGAGAGCTTTTCGCGAAGCTGCTTGCGCTCGGCTTCGTGCAGCTTGCGGTCGGTATCCTTGATTTCGGTGGCGTTTGCGAGGAACGAGCGCGGTGTCTCAAGCCCGATGCGGGCCATCGCCTCGCGGAACAGCGCGCGGTCCTCGGCCATGTCGATGGCAGCGGGCTTGGCGCCGATCATTTCGACATTGTAGCGCTCGAGCACGCCCATGCGCTTGAGCGAAAGGGCGGTGTTGAGCGCGGTCTGTCCGCCCATCGTCGGCAGCAGCGCGTCGGGGCGTTCGCGCGCAATGATCTTGGCCACCACTTCCGGCGTGATCGGCTCGATATAGGTGGCGTCGGCCAGCCCCGGATCGGTCATGATGGTCGCCGGGTTGGAGTTGACCAGGATAACCCGGTAGCCCTCTTCCTTCAGCGCCTTGACGGCCTGGGTGCCGGAATAGTCGAATTCACAGGCCTGCCCGATAACAATCGGTCCCGCACCGATGATGAGGATCGACTTGATATCGTTACGTTTTGGCATGGTCCGGGTCCCTGTTGCACGGGCTTCGCGCAAAAATCCCCCGTTGGAGATCGACCATCCGGGAGACGCCATGCGCAAAATCTAAGGCTAGACGCGGCTTATAGGGAAATGTTGCCTGAGGCGAAACCCCAAAAGCGGCATTGTTCAGGGGAAATCAGCAGTCAGATGTCGGCGCGGGGTTAACCCCGAACTCCGGATGCAGGGAGCAACGGGCCGTTACTGATCCTTCTTCTGCAGATCCAGCAGCCATTCCACCACGTCGGCCTTTTCGTGATCGAACAGCCGGAAGGTTGTCATCGGGAAATGATCGGCTTCGAGAAAGGCTTCGAACCAGGCGCGGTCGCGGCCCTCGATGCCGACGATCATCGAGTAGGGCGGCGCCATGTCGGCGGTGAGTTTCTCGCCCTCGCGAACATGGCAGTCACGGCACCATTCATCGACCACCGCCTGACCGCGCGCCACGGCAGCGGGATCAGCAGTGGCCGCGGAGAGGGACCCCGTCAGCATCACTCCGGCAATCAGCAGTCTGAGCATGGCGACCTCTGGAAATTTGGGCATCAACAATCCGCAGCAGTAGAGCGATCAGCTTTCTTAGCGCAGCAAGGATCAAGTTGCGCTGATCAGGATCAAGCCTTGTCCGGCGCGCGCTTGGGATGGCTTCCCACAACGGCGTGGCGGAACCTTTGTCACCGTAGCGGGTTTCTGTGCGGGCGTCACGGCTGGCCGGGCACTGGCGCAGGCCGGGGTTCAACCCGTTGCGGCAGAAATCCCGCCGGTTGATGCTTGAAGCAGAGAGTTGAAACTGGCGGCAGCGGGCCGTACAAACGATTTATTGAAGCAACGGCTAATGCCACCGGGAGAGTTTGAGACATGGATTGGAAAGGCCGCCGCCAGAGCGACAACATCGAGGACCGGCGCGGTAGTTCGCCGCGTGGCCGCAATCCCTTCGGACGCGGCGGCGGCATCCGGCTGCCAAGCGGGGGCATGCGCCGTTCGGGACTGAGCTTCAAGACCATTCTCATCATCGGGGTGATCTATCTTGGCCTGAAACTCATCGGCATCGATCCGTTGCAGATCCTGGCCGGTAGAGATCCCGGCGGTATGCTGGGCGGGCAAAGCCAGACCGAACGGCAGGTCACGCCGGCGCGCCAGGACGAGATGACGCAATTTGTCGCCACCGTTCTGGCCGAGACCGAGGACGTCTGGAACGGCATCATGAAGTCACAGGGCCGGGATTATCCGGAGCCGACACTGGTGCTGTTTTCAGGCGCGGTGCGTTCGGCCTGCGGCAATGCCAGCGCTGCTTCGGGTCCGTTCTACTGCCCCGGCGACCAGAAGCTTTATATCGATCTGTCCTTCTATGACGAACTGGCGCAGCGCTTCGAGGCCTCGGGTGATTTCGCCCAGGCCTATGTGCTGGCTCACGAGGTCGGCCACCACGTGCAGAACCTGATCGGTGTGCTGCCCGAGTTCAACCGGCGGCGCCCGTCGATGAGCCAGTCGGAAGAAAACCAGATGTCGATCCGGGTCGAATTGCAGGCCGATTGCTTTGCCGGCATCTGGGGTCATTATACCGCGCAGAAGGGGCTGCTTGAGCGTGGTGATCTGGAAGAGGCACTCAATGCCGCCGAGCAGATCGGCGATGACACACTGCAGCGCCGGACCCAGGGCTATGTGGTGCCCGAGAGCTTCAACCACGGCACCTCGGCGCAGCGCAAGGAATGGTTCGCGCGCGGCTTCGACAGCGGCCGGCTGGAAGCCTGCGACACCTTCAACAACCCGGTCTGAGCGCACCCGCCGTCTCTTATGCCAACGGGGCCGCGCCAAAGAGGTGCGGCCCCGTTTTGCGTGGGCGCTGCCGGCGCGGTCGCGCCGCAGATCGCCGCGGCGCCTGTTTTGGTGTGTGCTGGTGACACAGCAGGGAGGTGGTCATGGACTGGATTTTCGTCATTCTGGCTCTTTCAATTCTCGCGGTGATTGTCGGCGGGCTCTTGAACCGGCATTTCGTGAAGAAGGGAATTGGCTGGCAATTCATTCGCTTCAACGTGATTGCCATCGGTCTGCCGATTGCCGGGTTGCTGGCGCTCAACAGCGCGCTGACCGGCGAGGCGGCGACCTTGATCGCCGGGGCGATGGGCTACGCTTTCGCCAAGACAGGCGAGACCGAATAGGCGGTTTGCTGTGCCAGGACGTGGAGGTGCACGGGTTGCCTGTTAGGGGAGGGAGCAGGCCGCGCTGCTCAAGCTGTCGCGCTGCAAGCCTTGCAGACCGTTCCGCTGCTCAGTCGGCTTTCGGGGCAGGGACGGCGGCGCGACCAGCGTGACGAAAGATGTCCAATTCGGCTCCATTACAATCATTTTGAACATAGCCGCCCGGGATTTTATCCTGGGCCTCACTCTGCCTGTCATTTAGCTGCAAAATCCCGGATTTTGTCACATGCCGTCATTAGTAATTTGGAAATAAAGTAACCATAGATTTCATCAAAGGGCATGGATGATCCAATTTTCCTTCACTTTCAACACTGTGCTTGTTTGCCGGATTTCAGGCCAAAAGCCACAGCTTCTCGTCTTCGGCATGACGCCTGAGTTTGAAAAGAACAACAGGGTCTCGGCGCAATGCAATTGACGAAATTTAAAGTTGGAGCCAAATTCGCGGCTACCTTCGCGGTGCTCATCGGTCTGTTTCTGGTTGTCGCCGGAACGACCTATTTCAGCCTGCGCACCATCAAGACAGCCAGTGACTGGAACACCCACACCTACGAGGTGCTCGCACATGGTGACGACATGATCGCCTCCGTCGTCAACCAGGAAACCGGGGTCAGAGGATACCTCATCTCCGCGGACGAGAACTTCCTCGAGCCCTTTATCGCCGGGCAGGCCAAATTTGCCGAAAGTATGAAGGCCCTGCTCGATTTGACATCGGACAATGCCGAACAGCAGACGCGACTGAAGACCGTGCAGCGGCTCGAAAACGAGTGGCGCACGACTATCGCAGAACGCGAAATTGCGCTGATGAAGGATCCAGCCACCATGGAGGAAGCGCGCGCTATCGAAACATCGGGCGCAGGCAAGGGCCTGATGGATTCGTTGCGCGGGGCCTATAACGAATTCCGAACAGCCGAAAGCGGGTTGCTCGGCACACGCGGTGCCATGCGGGAAAATGCGATCAATTTCGGCCAGATGGCCATCCTCGCGGGCATCGTGGCCGTGCTGATATTGGGGCCGCTTCTTGCCTTTGTGCTCACCCGCCATGTTGGCGGCGCCGTATCGTCATTGACGGCGGTCATGGGGGCGCTTGCTTCCGGAAAGAACGACGTCGAGGTTCCCTACCAGGGGCGTGGCGACGAAATCGGGGAAATGGCCCAATCGGTTCTGGTTTTCCGCGATGCAGCGCTCGACAAGGAACGTATGGAGCGTGAGGCGGCCGAAAACCGCTCCCTAAGCGAGAAAGAGCGTGCGGAACGCGAGGCGGCGAAGGCAGCGGAAGCGGCAAGCATCAAGGCTGCGACAGAACAGCTCGCCGGAGGCCTGCAAAGGCTGTCAGACGGCGATCTCACCGCGCGGATTGAGACGCCGTTCTCGGGTGATCTCGACCGGCTGCGCCTGGATTTCAACAATTCCGTCGAGAAACTCTCCGTGACCTTGATCGAGGTTAAGGGAAACATCAGCTCGATCCACGGCAATGCCGGTGAGATGCGGTCGGCTGTGGAAGACCTGTCTCGCCGGACCGAGCAGCAGGCAGCCTCGCTGGAGGAAACGTCGGCCGCTCTCGAGCAGATTACCTCGACCGTCAGGAGTTCGTCTGAACGGGCGCAGGATGCCAGCAAGAAGGCAGCCGAGGCAAATGCCGCGACCGAGGCGTCCACGTCGGTGGTGACCAACGCCGTCGGCGCAATGAGCCGCATCGAAAGCGCCTCTGGCGAAATTGCCAAGATCATCAGCGTCATCGATGAGATTGCCTTCCAGACCAATCTGCTCGCACTCAACGCCGGGGTCGAGGCTGCCCGTGCCGGCGAGGCGGGCAAGGGCTTTGCGGTTGTCGCGCAGGAAGTGCGCGAGCTCGCACAACGATCGGCCACGGCTGCAAAAGAGATCAAGGATCTTATCAGCAAGTCGGGCGTAGAAGTCGAAAACGGGGTCGAGCTGGTGAAGGCCACCGGCGAGGCGCTGAGCAAGATTGCGGCACAGGTGGTCGACATCAATGCGCATATCGACTCGATCGCGACGGCTGCGCGGGAACAGGCCACCGGTCTGCAGGAAGTAAATGTTGCCGTCAGCCAGATGGATCAGGTGACACAGCAGAACGCGGCCATGGTTGAGGAAACCACCGCAGTGACCCACCGCCTTGCCAGTGATGCGGATACGCTCAATGATCTGGTGATGGCATTCAAGACCTCGGGATCGGGCGGCGCCGGGGCTGCGAAGCCGAAGCAGGCCTTCCTCAAGGAAGTGTCCGGCCGGAACGGCGAGGCTGCCGCATCCACTTCGCCTGCCAGATCGATGATCAGCAAGGTCAAGCATGCGTTTGGCGGCAATGCATCGGCTGCAACCGAGCAGCAGTGGGACGAGTTCTGATCCATCCCCACCAGCCAGCTTACTGACACATCCAGCCGGGGGCCACATGGCCCCCGGTTTTTTTTTTGCAAAGCGTCTTTTGCCATCGATGGGTGTCCGGTGCAGGTGAGCAGACGCAGACAATTCCATCTGAAGATAATCGGTTCTAGTCGGCTTCCGGCGCGTCGCGGGACACCACCTCGACCGGGGTACGCATGATGATCTCGCGATGCGGGAAGGGAATGTTGACGCCGTTTTCCTTGAAGATGTCCCACATGGCGAGCAGTACCTTGCCGCGCACATTGGTCAGGCCGGCCTGGGGATCGGCGATCCAGAACCGGAGTTTGAAATCCAGCGATGACGAGCCGAATTCGGTCATCCAGCACACCGGAGACGGTGCCGTGAGAACGCGGTCGATCGTGCCTGCGGCGCTGATTGCCAGTTTGCTGACCTCATGCGGATCGCTGTCATAGGAGACGCCGAAATCGACATCGAGCCGCACCAGCTTGTCGGAGAACGACCAGTTGACCACTTTCTGGGTGATGAAGTCCTCGTTGGGGATCAGATATTCGCGGCCGTCGCGGGTGATCACCGAGACAAAACGGGCGCGCAACTCGCGGATCCAGCCGAAGGTGTCGCCCAGCGCGATGGTGTCGCCGGGCTTGATCGAGCGGTCCATGAGGATGATGACGCCGGAGATGAAGTTGGACACCACCTTCTGCAAACCGAAGCCGAGACCGACGCCGACCGCGCCGGAAAACACCGTCAGGGCGGTGAGGTCGATACCGGTCGATGACAGCGCCATCATGCCGGCAATGATCATGACGCTGATCTTGACGACCTTGCCGGCAAGCACCTTGAAGGACGGGGAGAGGTCCTCGATGGCGCTGATGCGGCTGTCGAGGAAATTTCCCAGCAGATTGGCAATCCAGAAGAAGCCTGCGGTGATGATGACGGTGCGCAAAACGAACAGCGCCGAGATGCGCAGATCGCCAAGCTGGATCGCCGTCTGCTCCAGTAGCGCCGTTGCTTCCGGGCGAAGCTCCAGAATGCCCAGCGCGACATAGCTGAACACCGCGAGCGCGATCAGCCGCGAGATGGTTCTGTTGTGAATGATCCGGCTGGAGACGGAGATGGCCAGCCAGGCCCAGCCGAGCGCCAGCGCCAACGCCATCAGATAGGTGCGTGACGGCCAGGTCAGTTCAAGAGTCACCAGGCGGACTGCCGACAGCAGAATCAGAAACATGACCCAGTGGCTTCGGCGCATCACGGCAATGATGACGCGCAACAGGCCCGGCTTGCCCTTGATGGTGCGAGCCCGGTCTTCGAGCCAGGGTTCGACCTTGCGTGCGATGAGCCATCCGGTGGCGTAGCACAGTGCCACAATCACGATCTGGTAGAATGTCCAGGGCTGAGCGAAATAGGCCGCAGCTGTCTGCCCGAATTTGGAAACTGTTTGCGCAAGAGCGGGGATGTCGACTGTGTCCATCCGGCTACTATGAAATCTAATCGCCGGTTTGAGAAGGACCTAATGCGGATAAGGCGCGGGGGATTCCGCTGCAAACAGGTACAGTCCGCCTGAGCTGTCACACACATTACCGGTGCCTTTGCTAGAAGGAAAAGACGGCGCCGCTGCAAGCCTGACTGCACGGGTTGCCAAGCATTTTGCGCGGGCGCATAAGCGTTTTCGTTGACGGGAGCATTTGATGGACGTGCAGGCCAAAGCAGCAAGGGACAGCCAGAGCTGGGGGGCCCATATCTGGGCGACGCTGGCGCTTGGCCTGCCGCTCGTCGGCACCCAGATTGCCCAGATTGCGATCGCCACCACCGATGTAGTGATGCTTGGCTGGTATGGCACCGAAGAACTTGCTGCCACGGTTCTCGGTTCGCAGGCCTTCTTTGTGATCTATATTTTCGGTGTCGGGTTTGCCAGCGCCATCCTGCCGCTGGCGGCCCAGGCCGAGGGCCGCAATGACCCGACTCATGTGCGCCGCTCGGTTCGCATGGGGATGTGGATCCTGCTGATTTACGCAGCCGTGGTGATGCCGTTCCTGTGGTATCTCGAACCGGCGCTGATCGCGCTCGGCCAGAAGCCGGAACTTGCAGCACTTGCCAGCGACTATATCCGGATTGCGCAATGGGGCATGTTCCCGGCGCTGATGATGATGGCGCTCAGGTCATTCTTTGCCGCCCGCTCGCGAGCCGGAATCGTGTTGTGGTCGGCGCTGATCGGCACGGTGATCAATGCGATCCTCAATTACGGACTGATCTTCGGCAATTTCGGTTTGCCCGAGATGGGCGTTCGCGGTGCGGCGGTGGCATCGGTGGTCAGTTCAACTGCGATCTTCTTGATCATGGCGGGCTGGGCGGTGCTGCATCCGCGGCATCTGGAATACCGGCTGTTCCAGCGCTTCTGGCGGCCGGAATGGCCGGCGTTTTTCGAGGTGTTCCGGCTCGGCCTGCCGATCGGGTTAACCATTCTGGCCGAGGTCGGGCTGTTCATGGCCGCATCGGTGATGATGGGCTGGCTCGGCACGGTGCAACTGGCAGCGCACGGTATTGCCATCCAGCTTGCCTCGATCAGCTTCATGGTGCCGCTTGGGCTTTCCCATGCCGCCACCGTACGCATCGGCCAGGCCTATGGCCGCTCCGACATGGATGGGCTTGCGCGCGCATCGCATACGGTGATGGGGCTCGCAGTGCTGATTTCGCTCTGCGCCGCCGCGTTGTTCTGGCTTATTCCGGAAGCGCTGGTCAGTCTGTTTCTCGATGAGAGCAATGTTGATTCTGCGGAGCTGCTTGCTGTGGCGGTGCCGCTGTTGCTGGTGGCTGCGGCCTTCCAGCTGGTTGACGCCATCCAGGCCATTGCGGCGGGGCTGCTGCGCGGCATCAAGGACACCCGAACCCCGATGATCATCGCGATCATCAGCTACTGGCCGATCGGATTGTCGGCTGCCTACGGTCTGGGAATCGGCCTGGGCTATGGCGGACCGGGGATCTGGGCCGGGCTGGCTATCGGCCTCGGGGTCGCGGCGGTGCTGCTCAACCTTCGCTTTATCAACCGGCACCTGTTTCTGGACGTGGCGAAGGGCTGAAAGCCCGCACGGCCGCTGCGAGCCAGGCAGGCTGGTCTTCATTGCATTTGTCACATCAGCTTGTTTGGTGCTTCCAATCCTTTCTGCAAGCAGGCCTTTGTCCTTGGCAAGCCCGTATTTTCGATGCAGTTGTCCCAGTTAAATCATGCAACTTTCGTTAATCATAAATTAGATAAGAAAACATAAAAATGTCTCGGTATTGAGGGGATTTCCAAATGACCGTTTCGTTCTTTAAGTCTGGCGACAACAAAAACATTATCGAAGCCATTGGCCGCTCCCAGGCCGTGATCGAGTTCGGCCTTGACGGCACAATCTTGTCCGCCAATGAGAACTTCTGCAAAGCTCTCGGCTACACGGCCAAGGAGATCATAGGTAAGCATCACAGAATTTTTGTTGATCCCATAGAAGTAAACTCGCCCGAGTATGCAGACTTCTGGAAGAACCTGGCTTCAGGAAAGTTTGATCGCCGCCAGTACAAGCGCTTCACAAAATCGGGTGAGGCAATCTGGATCGAGGCCTCCTACAATCCGGTGATGCGTGGCGGGAAGCCCTACAAGGTGATCAAATTCGCCACCGATATTTCAGCCAGCAAGCGCCGTGAGCTCGACAGCAACGGCAAGATTGAAGCGCTGTCACGGGCCCAAGCCATCATCGAGTTCACTCCCGACGGCAAGATACTGACCGCAAACGAGAACTTTCTGAAGGTTCTTGGCTACAAACTGGAAGAAATCGTCAACAAACATCATTCGATCTTTTGCGACCCGTCCTACAGCGCAACAGCGGAATATGCCGGGTTCTGGGAAGCTCTTCGCAGCGGCAAGTTCCAAAGTGACGAGTTCAAACGGATCGGAAAAGGCGGCAAAGTCGTTCATATTCAGGCGACATACAATCCTATTCTCGATGACACAGGAACAGTGATCAAAGTCGTGAAATTCGCGACCGACGTGACGGGACGCGTGAACGCCATCAAGGAAGTGGCAGGCGGACTGGGACGGCTTGCCGACTGCAACATCCGCATGACCATCGATGAGCCGTTTACCCCGGAGTTCCAGCATCTTCGTGACGATTTCAACATGGCGATCGGCAAATTCCAGGAAACCCTCTCCGAGGTTCTCAAGGAAACAGGAGAGCTGTCTTCGAAGAGTGCTGAAATGAAGGAAAGTGCCAATAGCCTTGCGCACCGATCGGAGCAGCAGGCAGCGGCACTGGAAGAGACCTCTGCGGCGCTGGAGGAAATCACGGTTACGGTCAAAGATTCGAGCACACGCACCAAAGAAACGCGCAGCCTGGTTCAGGAAACCCGCGCGGCGGCGTCAGAATCCGTTGATGTCGTCAAGGCAACCGTTTCCGCGATGGGGCGTATCGAAGGCGCGTCCAGCGAGATTGCCAACATCATCAGCGTCATCGATGAGATTGCCTTTCAAACAAACCTGCTTGCCTTGAATGCCGGTGTCGAGGCTGCACGGGCCGGGGAAAGCGGAAAGGGGTTTGCGGTCGTGGCGCAAGAGGTACGCGAACTTGCCCAACGTTCGGCGACAGCCGCGAAGGAAATTTCCGCCCTGATCACCAAGTCCTCGGTCGAGGTCAAGGAAGGTGTCCGCCTTGTCGGGGAAACCGGGACCGCGTTGCATCGCATCGAGAGCTTTGTGGAATCGATCAACGGCAATGTGGAAGCTATCGCGACCGCGGCGGCGGAACAGGCGACAAGCCTCACCGAGATCAATTCGGCGGTAAACTCGCTGGACCAGATGACGCAGCAAAACTCTTCAATGGTTTCAGGTGTGAGTTCGGTCAGTGATGCGCTTGCGCGCGGTGCGGCTCATCTCGAGGAGCTGGTGGACAGGTTTCAGCTGAACCGCCGCTCTGCCATTCGCGAGCCGGGCTCGGCAGCCTCCCGCATGGGTCCGGAAAATCGCAATCGCTCTGCCGCAACCACATCGGGTTCCTCCCAAGGCGCAAACCCGAGGCATGCTGTCCGGCAAGCGGTGTCTGCGCCCAGAGCGGTCTCGAACGGAAATACCGCTCTCAAGGACGATGCCTGGGAAGAGTTCTGAGATCACAGGTCTGTCCAGGTAGTGGACTCATAGTTTCGCATCCGGATTCTTGCTGATGCGAGTTCGATTGCGGCGGCCGGCATGGCCGGCCTTCTCCGAAGTGATCCGGCTCGGCCCGCCTTGGGCCGGGCCGTTTCTGTTGGCTCGGACCGGGTCCTCAATTTACTCGGTCTTGGCTTCGTATAGGGCTTCCTGCAGGCGGAATTGGAGAGATAGGTGCCGGATGGTGTCCATCCTTCGCCGATGATCTCGCCCAGGGCCGAGCAGTTCATGCCCTGATGGGGCCGTCTCAGCTTCCGCCGGCGGCCAGCCGAACCAGCAGCTCCCGCGTCTGTTCGTCGGCGGGGAAGAGGTGCTCGATCCTCCAGTCGGCGAGTGCGATGTCTTCGGCGGTGGAGAACTGGCTCATGGTCGAAAAGAACGACAGTGTCAGCTCTCCCAGCCGGTAACGGGTGGGCACGACGGCCTTGCTTCCGCTGCTCAGGTCCAGCGTGGCGCCATGCACTTGCTCTGACAGTCTGGCAGCCATTGCGTCGAGATAGGCGTCGCCGCCGATATGGGCGGATTCGGCGCGCAGGCGCTGCACCATGTGCTGCGCCACTTCCGGCCAGTTCTCGATGATGGCGGGCAGCCCTGTGTCATCCACAAGCGCCTCGATCAGGCTTGTTCCTTCGCCCAGTCCCATCTGTGTGAGCAGCAGGTCAGCGGTGGCATTGGCCCGAATGACTTTCCAGTGCCGGTCCAGAACCATCGCCGGGTAGGGCATGTGGCGCTCGAGCATCCACTCCAGCGCGTCTTTGATCGGAATCATATCCGCCTCGTCGAGGCCGCGCGCCCGGTAGCTCGGTGCGAAGCCCGCGGCATGCAGCATGGCATTGCGCGTATCACGCGGCGCTTCGAGCACAGCGCTCAGATTGAGAACCATGGCCCGGCTGGGGCGGGCGCGGCCGGTCTCGAGGAATGAGATGTGCCTGGCCGAGACATCGGCGCTGAGACCGAGGTCGAGCTGGCTGAGCTTGCGCGTTTGCCGCCATTCTTTCAGCAAATTACCGAACTGCGTTGTCATGGCTGCCTCCGTCAGGGCGCATCATAGGCGGGACGACGCGTCTGTCACTTACCTCCAAGGTAATTGATTGGCGTCTGACGACAGGTTTTTCTTGGCGTATCAACAACAGGGAAACGAACATGGATATCGAGCGAACACAGACAGGGGTGAAGGTTGCTGCGGCAATTGTTGCCGGAGTGGGATTGGTGATCGCGGTTGCGGCATTGCCGCAGCTTTCACGACCGGTGATGTTTCTTGCCGATCTGCTGATATGGCCACTGGACGGGGCGCAGACGCTGGCAGCGCCTGAAACCCGCGTCTTCATGGCCATAGCCGGAGGGGTGATGGTCGGCTGGGGCGTGACGCTTTGGAAACTGGCGGTTTACCTGATGCCGAAAGATGCGGCAGCTGTTCGCCAGATCACCATGACCGGGCTTTATTGCTGGTTTGCCGTGGATTCGATCGGTTCGGTCATGGCTGGCGTCCCGCTCAACGCGGTTGCCAATATCGGCATCGTGGCGCTGTTCCTGCTCGCCTTCCGGCGGACAGGGCTGGCCCGGGCCTGATTGCCTCTTTCCAAAACAAAGGCCGCGGCGGGTTTTCCTGGCGCGGTCTTTTGCCGTTCGCACAATTCACAAATTTGCCGGTCTTCGCGGCGCGGTCACTGTCAGCTTTTCAAACAGGTGAGCTTTTTTAGAAGACGCGCCAGCTCCGTGGCTTCGTCTTTGGAAAGCTGCTGTTCAACCGACCGAATCAGCACCCCGGCATAGACGGGCCACATTGCCAGCCTTGTGTTGCGGCCCTTCTCGGTGAGCCGGACAATCTGCCCCCGGCCATCGTCCTCAGCCTCCTGGCGCTCGACGAGCCCCGCCTTTGCCATCCTGTCCAGAAGCCGCGACATTCCGTATTGCGGCAACAGCAGACGCTCTTTCAATTCAAAGGGGCGGATACCGGTCGCATCCGCCTTGTCGATTTCCAGCAGCGCATCATACCAGTCAAGCTGCGGCAATCCTGCATCCTTCAGAGCAGTCTCAATCGTCTCAAGCAGCACCCGGTTGGCTGTCACCAGGGACGTCCACGCGGCTATTGTCTCATTTGTTGGCTGTGTCATGTGGTCAGTATAGCAAAAGATGCACCTGCATCAATCTTGACTTTTCTTCGCTCATGCCCGATATAGATGCAACTGCATCTACAAGAGGATTCAACATGACACTCCACCTTATGAGCCACGCACTCTGCCCCTATGTTCAGCGCGCCGTTATTTCCCTGACCGAAAAAGGGGTGGCCTTTGAACGGACGACCATTGATCTTGCAAACAAGCCCGATTGGTTTCTCGCGATCTCCCCTTTGGGCAAGACGCCGGTCCTGTCCGTCGGTGATCAACCGGTTTTCGAGTCCGCCGCGATCCTGGAATACCTCGAAGAGACCCAGTCCAGGCCGCTGCATCCTGCCGACCCGATGACCCGCGCGCAGCATCGCGGCTGGATCGAGTTCGGGTCCGCGATCCTGAACGACATTGCCGGGTTCTACGCCGCCAGGGACGCTGCCGTGTTTGCCGAGAAAATCGCGTCTTTAAGCGCGAAATTCTCCCGGCTGGAAGACCAACTGGAAGACGGCCCCTATTTCGCCGGAGATGAGTTTTCTCTCGTCGATGCCGTTTTTGGGCCGGTGTTCCGTTATTTTGATACCTTCGACCAGATCGGAGATTTCGGCATTCTAACCGGGAAAGACAAGGTGTCTTCATGGCGGATGGCTTTGGCAGAGCGTCCGTCTGTCAGGGATGCCGTGTCGCAGAGCTACCCGCAACTGTTGCAGACATTCCTGCTCAACCGTAAATCATATCTGTCGGGACTCATGACCGGCGCACACCAGGCCGCAAATTATCGCCCCGGAGTTTGATCCGGCCGCGCGGCGCAGCTGACTCGACAGACTTCTCTCTGGCTGGAGCGTGTCGGGTCATGGTCAGGACCCATGCCGGGGTGCCGGTTCCGCGTTCAGTCAGGGCGGGTTGGCCCCGGCGTTCGCGGGTCGGGTTCATGACGCGGCGGAACAGCTGGCGGCAGTCCTGTGGAGAGGCTAGTCCGGCCGTTGTGGCTCATTCCTGTTTCTGCAGAACAGCGCAATCTTGTTGCCCTGTGGATCGCGGAGATACCCCACATAGAAGTGCGCGCTGTAGTCGGCCCGAAAGCCAGGCGCGCCTTCGTTTCGTCCGCCGGCAGCGAGGGCTGCGGCGTGAAGTTCACGCACCATGGCCTGAGTTGGAACCTGGAACGCCACCATGATTCCGTTGCCGGCAGACGCCGCCTGTCCGTCATAGGGCGGTTTGACATAGAAATCGGCGGGTTCGTGCGTCTGGTCAGCTGTGGCAGGAATCGAGTAGCTCAATCCTTCCGGCGAGACATCCAGATTGTAGCCGAGGCCGGGCAGGAATGCCGAGTAGAATTTTTCGGCAAGCGGGATGTCATCGGCACCGACGGTGACGTAGCCAATCATCGTGCCGCTCCCTCTGCCCGGACAGCCAATCCCGGCTCAGCGCTCGGCCAGAGCCTCAAGTCCCTTGCGTTCGCCAACCATGTTCATGAAGCGGCGGAACAGATAGTGGCTGTCCTGCGGGCCGGGCGAGGCTTCGGGGTGATGCTGGACCGAGAACACCGGCTTGCCGACCAGCCGCAGGCCGCAATTGGTGCCGTCAAACAGCGAGACATGGGTCTCTTCGACGCCTTCGGGAAAGCTCTTTGCGTCAACCGCGAAGCCGTGGTTCATCGAAACGATCTCGACCTTGCCGGTGGTGTAATCCTTGACCGGGTGGTTGGCGCCGTGATGGCCCTGATGCATCTTCACGGTGGTGCCGCCCAGCGCCAGCGCCAGGATCTGGTGACCCAGGCAGATACCGAACACCGGAATGCCGCTGTCGATCAGCTTGCGGATGATCGGCACCGCATATTCGCCGGTCGCCGCCGGGTCGCCGGGGCCGTTGGAGAGAAATATGCCATCGGGCGCCATGGCGAGAATGTCCTCGGCGCTCATTGTGGCGGGAACCACCGTGACCTTGCAGCCAAGGCCTGAAAACAGCCGCAGGATGTTGCGCTTGACGCCGTAATCGATGGCGACGATGTGGGCCACCGGTTCGCCGCTTTGCGAGAATCCCTTGTCCCAGACCCAGGGCCCCTGGGTCCAGCTCGACGACTGGCCCGAGGAGGCGTCCTTGGCCAGATCAAGGCCTTCAAGCCCGCTCCATTCCGCTGCCTTGGCGGTCAGCGCCGGGATGTCGAAATTGCCGGACGGATCATGCGCGATGATGGCATTGGGCGCGCCGTTCTCGCGGATCCAGGCGGTCAGCGCACGTGTGTCGACGCCCGACAGGCCGATGATGCCGCGGGCCTTGAGCCAGGCATCGAAGTGTCCGGCGGACCGGTAATTGGAAGGCTCGGTGATATTGGCCTTGAACACGGCACCCACCGCGCCGATGCGGCCGGCCGGCGTGAGGTCCTCGATGTCCTCGTCATTGGCGCCGATATTGCCAATGTGCGGGAAGGTGAAGGTGACGATCTGGCCGAGATAGGAGGGATCGGTGAGGATTTCCTGATAGCCGGTCAAGGCGGTGTTGAAGCAGACCTCGGCGCGCGCCTCACCGGTGGCCCCGACGCCGTGGCCGCGGATAACGGTGCCATCCGCGAAAACCAGTACGGCGGTTGGTTTTGTCTGGGTCCAGGGGCTCGTGGTCATGTCAACTCCGTTCACAGCTGCAAAGCCGGTTCATCGCCGGGCTGAGACCCCTTGATGTTTGTTCGGGGCATCGCCATCTAAGCTGCCGGAAACCCAGTGGCGGTCAGCAGTTCCCGCACTGGATGGGTCTTTTCCGGTCTTTCAAAAGCCGGTAAATAGAGAAGGCGCAGGCTGCGGTCAATCAATACCGTGGCGTGGATCAGCCAATAAATAGCTTGAACATGGTGCGGGCGAAGGGGTAATCCTCGGTTTCCGCCTGTGCGGACCCAGACGGGTAATGATGGAACTGCCGGAGAAAGTTTGATTATGCGTGAACGTTTTACCGAAACGCTCAAAGACGCGATTCGCGCCAAGGATACGCGCCGTATGTCCACTTTGCGGCTGATTCAGGCTGCGATCAAGGATCGTGACATCGCCAACCGCGGCGCTGGCAAGGATCCCGTCAGCGATGACGAAATTCTGCAGATTCTGACCAAGATGATCAAGCAGCGGGAAGAATCGGCCGGCATTTACGAGGAAAACGCGCGTCTTGAGCTTGCTCAGCAGGAGCGTGACGAAATCGCCATTATTCGTCAGTTTCTGCCCCAACAGCTGCCGGAGGAAGAAGTGCGCGAATTATGCAAGTCGGTGGTGTCGGAAACCGGTGCTTCGGGCCTGCGCGATATGGGCAAATGCATGAACGTGCTCAAGGAACGCTACCCGGGCCAGATGGATTTTTCCAAGGCCTGCGGAATGGTGAAGGGTATGTTGCAATAAGCAATTGCCAGAAAGACCATCAAATCTGTGCGTTATTGGTGGGTTTTACTGGGGCGTGCTATGCTGCGCCTCATTCTCAGGTATTGGAAACCCGTGCGTTCAGTTCACATAATAACTATAGCTTATGCTATTGTTGGTTGAAGTTTAATTCGCCGATGCTCGGCGACCTGAGCCGCCCATAGGACATGTACAATGATGCTCAAGACTGTCTCGCAGTTGCATTTTGACCAGGTTGATCGCGACTTTCCCCAGCAAAGCCGCGATCATGTCGGGGTGTCCAGTGACGAAGTGGTGGACCTGCTTGGGTCGATCTGTCCGCTGGGCATCTGGAGACTGGAGATCCAAACCGGCTGTGTGTTCTGGTCCGAGGATGCGGCGCGCATCCACGGGATGGAGAAATCGGAAGGTCCGGTCAGCCTGAACCGGATTCTTTCGATGTATCACCCCGACGATGCCTTGCTTATTGAGGAGCTGGTGGGAGCAACGACCATTGAGCAAAACAGTTTCAGGTTTGTCTTGAGGGTCAAAGACAGCAAAAGCGGTCACCGTCTTATCGCCATGGCCGGCCGGTTCCGTGCCGCCAATGGCGGGGAGCTGTATGGTTATTGCCATGAGTTCAACGATATGGTGCGCTCCATCGTTTTGACAGGCGGGTGAGACGTGACTTTTACTCCCAACCCGGCCCTACAGTCCCAGCCATTTGAGCTTATCGGTAAGGTCCGCACGATTTTCGATGCGATGCAGGTGCTTCGCAAGACCTGCCTGGCTCATGGCTTTCGCTATTTTTCGGTGATCACGCTGCCAATTGCCGAGTCGCGGGAAGACAACACGATTGCCGGACTGGCGACGATTTCAAGCTGGCCACCAGAACTGATCTCGGAATACGACCGGTTGGGTCTCGCGCGAAACAGCCCGATTCTTGATCAGTTGCGCAAACAGATCACGCCCCTGGTGTTCACGATTGATGAGGTCAATGATGCCCGCCCCGGAAAGGAGCCGGAAAGCGCGACTGATCTGTTTCGCCGTTTCGGTCTGACAATGGGCGTCTACTTCCCGGTTCATGACAGCCATAGCTTGCGGCACGCGGTATCATTCATGGGAGACCGCGATCCTTTGTCGGTGGAGGAGCTGTCGACGCTGTCGATGTTCGCTACCATGCTGATCGAACAGATTTCGGTTATCAGCTCAGCGGATCACGCGGCCAAATCTGTTCTCAATGATCGTGAAGTTGAAATTCTCAAGTGGACTGCGGAGGGCAAGACCAGCCCGGAGATTGCCCGTCTCACAGGCCTTTCCGAGCATACGGTCAACCACTACGCCACGATTGCGACCAAGAAGCTGGGATGCTCCAACCGGACGCAGGCGGTGGTTTATGCGATACGATTGGGGTTGTTCAAATAGGTTTGCCGGGCTTGTGAGCATTTCATGCTGTTTGAAACACCGTCCTGTTGGTTGAATGATGCTCTGATGCGGATTTGCGCTGCGCGCCGGTGTGCATAACGGGGAGTGCGGCACCCAAGGCCTTTGCCAGCGCCGGATGCCATGCCTATATAGACGCGATCTTCAACATGAGCCTTTGCTTGCGCCGGAGGCGCGCCGATATTGCGGTTTTCACCGTCCTTTCTTGATGACATACGCGAACGCGTCCCGATCTCGGACGTGATTGGCAGGCATGTGACGTGGGACCGGAAGAAAACCAACACCTCGCGCGGCGACTGGTGGGCCTGCTGTCCCTTTCATGGCGAAAAATCCCCGAGTTTTCACTGCGAGGACCGCAAGGGCCGTTACCATTGCTTCGGGTGCGGTGTGTCGGGCGACCATTTCAAGTTCCTGACCGAGCTTGAGAGCCTGAATTTCCCCGAAGCGGTGGAGCGTGTTGCCGACATGGCGGGCATCGCCCTGCCGGCGCCTGACCCGCAAGCCGCGCAACGCGAACGCCAGCGCGCGACGCTTGAGGACGTCATGGAAATGGCGGCGTCCTATTTCGAGGCCGAGCTGCAGGGACCGCAGGGCGCCAGGGCGCGGGCCTATTTGCGCGACCGCGGTCTTTCCGGCCGGACGATCGCCACCTTCCGGCTCGGCTACAGCAATGATAACCGCAGCGCCTTGAAAGAGCATCTGGCGGCACGCGGCGTTGACAAGGACCAGATCGAGGCCTGCGGGCTGGTTGTCCATGGCCCCGAAATCCCCGTC
The DNA here is from genome assembly GCA_048261205.1 of Hoeflea sp. Lineage (GTDB taxonomy): Bacteria > Pseudomonadota > Alphaproteobacteria > Rhizobiales > Rhizobiaceae > Hoeflea. The sequence goes on along the minus strand of JBLXGF010000003.1, from coordinate 7,789 downwards.
TCCTATGACCGGTTCCGCGACCGCATCATGTTCCCGATCCTGTCATCGCGGGAGCGGGTGATCGCCTTTGGCGGCCGGGCGTTGCAACAGGGTGCGCCAGCCAAATATCTCAATTCCAACGAGACCGAGCTCTTCCACAAGGGCAATGTGCTTTACAATTTCGCCCGCGCCCGGCGCGCCTGCGGACAGGACGGCACCTTGATTGTGGTCGAGGGCTATATGGACGTGATCGCGCTGGCACAGGCGGGCATCGACAATGTGGTCGCACCGCTGGGCACGGCGCTGGGTGAAAATCAGCTCAAGCTGTTGTGGCGGGTGACGCCGCAGCCGGTTCTCTGCTTCGATGGTGACGAGGCCGGGCAACGCGCTGCCAACCGCACGGTTGACCTGGCTCTGCCGCATATCGGTCCCGGGCGGTCTCTGAGGATTGCGGTGCTGCCGGCGGGCAAGGACCCCGACGATCTGGTCCGCCATGACGGGCGCGCGCCGTTTGATCAGGTGATTGCTTCGGCCCGGCCATTGGCCGATGTCGTGTGGTCGCGCGAGGCGGGCAGCGGCGTGTTCGAGACCCCGGAAAGCCGCGCCGAACTTGAGGTCAAGCTTAGGCAGACCACGTCGATGATCGCCGACGAAAGCCTCAGGCGGCATTATCAGCAGGACATGCGCGACCGCATGCAGTCGTTCTTTGGCGGGGCGCCGCGCTACGGCAACCGTGAGCAGGGCAAGTCCGGCAACGGGTCTTTTGGCCGCGGCAGTTTTGACCGGGGCGGCGGTGGGCGTGGCAACCGGCCGGGCGAGGGGCGGGGCGGTGTGCAATCGGCGCGCAATATGGCGGTCTCCGAACGTTTGAGCCAGTCGGGGATGGTGCGTGGTCATGGCGCCATGCCCTCCTTGCGCGAAACGGTGCTGGTGATGACGGTCGCCAACCATCCGCAGATGCTGCATGACGACTTTGACGAGCTGGCGGCTCTCGAGTTTGACGACAAGGGCCTGATGCGGGTCTGGCAGGTGATGCTTGATGCCGCCTCGGTCGGCGGCCGGTTTGACCGTGAGCGGCTGTTTGCAGCACTGGAAGCAGACGGGCAGGGGGACTTCATTGCCCGGCTTGAGGCCCAGATCCGCAATGCGCGGCTGTGGATAGCCACCACCGAGGCCGCTCTTGAAGATGCGCGCGAAGGCTACAGCCAGGCCCTGGCGCTGCATCAACGGACCCGCACACTCAAATGGCAGAAATCCGAAATCGAACGCGATCTGCTGGAATGCGACGATGAAGAAAAAAGCTACGCGCTCATAGCTGCGCTGCAGGAGGTGCAGCTCGAAGTGGCGCGGCTGGAAAACCAGGAAGCGATCATCGACGGTTTTGGCGTGCTCTCAGGCCGGATCAAGGGCGGCCGCGGCAGCTGAGGCATCGGCAATTCCGGCATGCTGCACTTGTGGAATCAAATTGGGCTCCTAGATAGGGTGATCTAGCGATGAAACCAATAATGCAGGCAATTGCGCGTAAAATGCCGAATCAGAGCGCTTTTTGCCCGTAAAGCCTTGACGGATAGGTTTTTTGTGGGAATCACCTGTTTGATGAAAAACGTGCCGGATCATGCAGCTCCACGGTATCGCGACGATGTCGCATTTTCCGGGGTTGAATTGACCGCACCGCAAACGAGCGCTGAGTTGAATGTTCGGCATGGTTAATCGGGAATTAAGCATGCATACGCCAAAACAAACCGGATGATTCGCGAAACCGTCCACCGCACGGCGGACGGCAGGCGCCAGAACTGGCGAGCTGATATCAACCGAATGAAATCCGGGGAAAGTGACTGCCCATGGCAAGCAAGGTAAAAGAAGCAGCAGACGACACCGAGACCGAGCGCGAAGGCAGCACGCCTGACGGGCCGTTGCTCGATTTGTCGGATGATGCCGTCAAGAAAATGATCAAGACCTCGAAAAAACGAGGTTATGTGACCATGGACGAGCTCAATGCCGTGCTGCCCTCGGAGGAGGTGACCTCCGAGCAGATCGAGGACATCCTCTCGATGCTCTCAGATATGGGCATCAATGTGGTCGAGGAAGACGAGGCCAGCGAAGACAAGGAAGCGGAAGACGACAGCGACACCGAAAGCGAAGGCGGCGAAGTCGCCACCGTGTCGGGGTCAGCCGTTGCCGCGACCAAGAAGAAAGAACCGACGGACCGCACCGACGATCCGGTTCGCATGTATCTGCGCGAAATGGGCTCGGTCGAGCTGTTGTCGCGCGAGGGCGAAATTGCCATCGCCAAGCGCATCGAGGCCGGCCGCGAGACCATGATCGCGGGCCTGTGTGAAAGCCCGCTGACCTTCCAGGCGATCATCATCTGGCGCGAGGAGCTCAACGAGGGCGCCACGCTGCTGCGCGAGATCATCGATCTGGAGACCACCTATTCCGGTCCCGAGGCCAAGGCTGCGCCGCAGTTCCAGAGCCCCGAGAAGATCGAGGCCGACCGCAAGGTGGCCGAGGAAAAGGAAAAGGTCCGGGCCGAGAAGGCCAAATCCGACGACGTCACCAATGTCGGCGGCGAAAACCAGTACGAAGAAGAAGAAGATGACGACGACGATGAGAACAATCTCTCGCTCGCCGCCATGGAAGCCGAACTGCGCCCGCAGGTGATGGAGACACTCGACACCATCGCCGATACCTACAAGAAGCTGCGCAAGCTGCAGGACCAGCAGGTCGAAGCCCGCCTTGCCGCCACCGGCACGCTGTCGCCGGCGCAGGAGCGCCGCTACAAGGAACTGAAGGACGCGCTGATCACCGCGGTGAAATCGCTGTCGCTGAACCAGAACCGCATCGACAGCCTGGTCGAGCAGCTCTACGACATCAACAAGCGTCTGGTCTCCAACGAGGGCCGCCTGCTGCGTCTGGCCGAAAGCTACGGCGTCAAGCGCGACGACTTCCTGGTGCAGTATTCCGGCGCCGAGCTTGATCCGAACTGGCTCAAGTCGATTGCCAATCTGTCGGCCAAGGGCTGGAAGGATTTTGCCAAGTCCGAGCTCGACAACATCCGTGAAATCCGCGCCGAGATCCAGTTCCTGGCGACCGAAACCGGCATTTCGATCTCCGAATTCCGCCGCATCGTGCAGATGGTGCAGAAGGGCGAGCGCGAGGCGCGCATCGCCAAGAAGGAAATGGTCGAGGCCAATCTTCGCCTGGTGATCTCGATCGCCAAGAAATACACCAACCGCGGCCTGCAGTTCCTTGATCTCATCCAGGAAGGCAATATCGGCCTGATGAAGGCGGTGGACAAGTTCGAATACCGCCGCGGCTACAAGTTCTCGACCTATGCCACCTGGTGGATCCGGCAGGCGATCACCCGTTCGATCGCCGACCAGGCCCGCACCATCCGTATTCCGGTGCACATGATCGAGACGATCAACAAGATCGTCCGCACTTCGCGCCAGATGCTGCACGAAATCGGCCGCGAGCCGACGCCGGAAGAACTGGCCGAAAAGCTCGCCATGCCGCTCGAAAAGGTGCGCAAGGTTCTCAAGATCGCCAAGGAGCCGATCAGCCTTGAAACGCCGGTCGGCGACGAGGAGGATTCGCACCTCGGAGACTTCATCGAGGACAAGAACGCCATCCTGCCGATCGATGCGGCAATCCAGGCCAATTTGCGCGAAACCACCACCCGCGTTCTGGCTTCGCTCACCCCGCGTGAAGAACGCGTGCTCAGAATGCGCTTCGGCATCGGCATGAACACCGACCACACGCTCGAAGAAGTCGGCCAGCAGTTCTCGGTCACCCGCGAACGTATCCGCCAGATCGAAGCCAAGGCTTTGCGCAAGCTCAAGCACCCCAGCCGCTCAAGGAAGCTGCGTTCGTTCTTGGATAGCTAGGGGCCTCTCTCTCCCCTTGTGGGAGAGACTTCGAAGTGATTGCCGAAGGCAAGAAATCAATGAAGTTGATTTCAGCGCACGAAGGCCTGAGCGCGACGCCGCGCGAAGGCTGTTCAGCGCCTTGGCGGAGCCAAGTCCTTGGTTTTTGCAAGAGAGGGGGAGCGCCCCAGACTTCAAAACCCGGCCCTGGCGCCGGGTTTTTTGTTGCTTGTGGCATCGCGATCGTGCCGCCTCCACCCCCGCCTGACACGTCGGCGCCGTGAAGCGGTCAGTCTGCCCGCACGGTCTTGTTGTCCTTGTCGAATTCCCGGCCTATGCCGTTCATCAACGGTTCGTCGGATGACGGATTGGGGATGAGGTCCGGCGTGGGCGTATTTTGTTCCTGGCCGCCGTTCTCATGTGCTGACGAAGAGACGCTATCGGCGAAGGCATGGGTTGGCGCTATCATGCTCGCCAAGGCTAAGAGCAGACCGGGCGCTGCTAAGACCATGGGTTTCATGGGGTTTCCTTCTGCCGAATTGAGGGCGGAAGTTTGCTGCTATTGGCTGCTGCAAAATCCCTTCACAAGCCAAGTCTAATGCTGCTGCGGTTAAGAACCGGTAATGCCCCTTTTTCCCGGGCGCCGGTGCAAGGCTGCAGGGATATGCTATGGTCTGACGTGTTCGCTGGCGCTTTACGCGCCAAACCCGTGATGGCGCCAGGCCTCGGCGGCGGCGGGGTTGTCCAGCACTGCGTTGACCAGAATGGCGATCTCCGGCAGCTGCTTGGCGGGATCGTACCAGTCGGCCAGCATCGCCGCATAGACATCGGTGATGGTCATGGTCTGGCCAAGCAGGAACGGGCCTTGAACCGCCCCGGTGAGCTGGGCGAAATCGCGGCCCATGTCGCGGGCGGCCTGCTGCTTGACCGCCTCGCATGCGTGCGGGCTCTGGTCCGTGGTGTGGCGCTCGGGGTAATAATAGCGCAGGCAGGCGGGGTAGATGTTGGTGGCCATGAAGACCAGCCATTGAACGGCTTTGGCGTGCGCGGGCGTGCCATGCGGCGGCAGAAGCCGGGCCTCGGGAAACATGTCATCGAGCGTCATCAGGATCGCCGCACTTTCCGCGATCACCGGGCCGCAGGCGAGCTTGAGCACCGGCACCTTGCCGGCCGGGTTGAGCGCCAGGAACTCCGGCGCGGCGGTTTCGTCGACGCGCACCTCGTCAAAGCCCACGCCGATCAGCCGCAATGCCGCCTCGACAACCATCGAGCCCGAACCCGGCTTCCAGTACAACGTGTATCCACTCATTTGCGCTGTCTCCCTGCCTGTCAGTGGTGCCTCTGTCATGGCAGCATCGGGCCGGATCGGCAAGGCACCTGGTCAGGACAGGAGAGCCGCGGATGGCGGATCAGTCCGCCGGCATCAGGAAGACCTCGCGCACCGCATTGCGCGGCTTGGCCTCAAGCGCAAACACAACCGCATCGGCCACGTCCTCGGGCTGCAGCTTGTCGGGCTTTTCCTCGTCGAAGAAGGCGGTGTTGACCATGCCGGGTGCGATCACCGTGCAGCGCCCGCCCCACGGCTTCATCTCCTCGGCCAGATTGCCGCCATAGCCGTGGACGAACCATTTCGACGCGCCGTAGACGGAGCCCGGGATATGCACCCGCCCGGCGGCCGAGCCGGTCATCACCATGTGTCCCTTGCGTGCACGCAGATGCGGGATCGCCGCCTTGGCGGTGTTGAGCAGGCCCTTGATGTTGACATCCACCAGCCTCTCCCATTCCTCCGGGTCGCCGTTTTCGGTGCCGGCGGCCTCGACGCCCATTCCGGCATTGGCAAAGGCCGCGTCGACGCCGCCATAGGTCTCGCGCAGCTTTGCCAGCGCCTTGTTCTGGTCGTCGAGGCTGGTCACATCGCCAACCAGTGCCAGCGAACGGTCGCCCAGTTCCTCGACCAGCGAGAGCAACTTGTCTTCCGACCGGGCAAACAGCCCGACATTCCAGCCGGCCAGACGGGCCGCGCGCGCGGTTGCCGCGCCGATGCCGCTTGATGCGCCGGTGATGAAGAGGGTCTTTGCAGTCATGAAGTGCTCCTTGATCAAACAGTTGCAGTTTGCCAACGCTCAAGCGCCGCTGTCGTTCCGTGTTGATTGCCGGATCAGAGATGCCGGCCGGCGGCGGCGAGGTCTTGTGTCCTGCAGGCTGGTCATCACTGCGGTCCTGACAGCCATGCCCGGACCAACAATATTGCGGTGGGTCCAACGTCTTTGCCCTTGCTTGGCCCCATTTTCTGCTATGGATCGCGGCATGCTGGAGAAGAGCAAATTCAGGCTGGGCGGTTTGAGCGGGGGCGTGTTTCTCTCGCTGCTTGCGCATGGGCTGATTGTCGCGGCCTTGCTGATTGATTGGCCCAAGCCGGTTATGCAGGCCGAGCCGGAAGAACAGGTGGTGGCGGTGACGCTTGTTCCCCCTCCAGAGCCTGAACCCGAACCTGCGCCGGAACCCGAGCCCGAACAGCCTGAGCCAGAAGAACCAGCTCCTGAGCCGGAAGAACCGGCCCCTGAAGAGCCGGCCCCTGAGCAACCAGCGCCTGAGGAATCAGCGTCTGAGGAACCAGCGCCGGAAGCCGCCGCAGCGGAGCCTCCGGCGGCTGAAGCCGATGCGGGGGAAGGCGAGGGCGTGCCGGTCCCGGTGCTCAGGCCCGTGTTCCAGTTTGGCGAGGAAGACGCCGGACCGGACATTGCGCTTGATGGCGGCGCCAGCGAAGCGCCCGCCGAAGTGCTGCCGGAAGGGCAGCCGGAAGAGCCGGTCGTCGACCCGGAGACTCAAGCAGTTGAGGAGCTGCCCGCCGGCGAACCGGCTGTCGATGAGGTGGTCGAGACACCACCGGAGCCTGCCGCGGAGCCTGACAGCGAAACTGCCGAACTGGCCGAAGCGGATCCGCAACCAGCCGACGCTCCGGCGGATCAGCCGCCAGCCGATCCCGCCCCGGCGCTGGCAATGCCGGACGACATCACCCTGCCGGATGCTGAACTGGCCGGCGATACGCCCGGAGCTTTGGCTGAAGCGGCTTCCGAGACCGAGCTGGCGTCTTTGCCCGAAGTTCCCGTTGCTGCGGCAGTCCCCGTGCCGCAGCCAAAACCTGCCAATCCGGCAAAGCCGGATACGCCGCCCGTCAAGGTCATCGAAACGCCAGCCGGCACTGGACCAGCCGATACAGCGCCCGCCCGTGACAACGGCTTGCCCGGGGTGCGGCAGCTGTCTTCCAGCGTCGATACCGGCCACACTGTTGCAACGACGGCCATGCGCAACATGCCGCGCGATATGCGTGGCAGCCAGCTGTGCACAACCGAATTGCGCGAGCAGTTGCGCCGCGCGCCCGAGCCCTACCAGCCCGAATTGCTGCCATCCTATGAGCTGCCCGGCGGCACGGTGCTTGCGGTCCCCAGAGCCGCCTTCCGCGCCGCTGGCGTCTGGTACGACCTGGACTTCCGCTGCACCGTCGATGCCGACGCGCTCAGGGTCGTGGACTTCAGCTTCAAGGTCGGCAATGCCATCCCGCGGTCGCAGTGGCAGGCAAGGGGCTTCCCGGATTTTTGAGCGGAGGCCGGGGACAATCCTCCGCCTTTCCCCCCGTGGGAGAGACTTCGGGGCGCACGAAGGCTTGAGGGTGACGCGGCGCTCTATTGTTTCGCGAAATCAAAAGGCGCGGATGGGGGACGTGGCGCGACGATCTCCCTTCTCCCCTGGTGGGAGAGGCTTCGGAGCGGCGGCCCCGGGCCGGAAATCAATGAAATTGATTTCAGCGAACGAAGGCCTGAGCGCGACGCCGCGCGAAGGCTCTTCATGGTCTTGGTGCGTAGCGCCAAGTCATAGATTTTTCAGGTGAGCGACTGTGCGGTCAGTCAAGCATTTTTGGGTTGCCATGGTTTGTTTTCCCGGAT
>JBLXGF010000002.1:0-433344 GCA_048261205.1 Hoeflea sp. | reverse complement strand
CCGCAGGCACTGGCCGGGATGCCGCCCGGACAGGATGCGGATCAAACGCCGCCGGTTGAAGGCTCCACAGAGCGCGGCCTCCCGGAAGAAAGGCGCGGGCTGCGGGCTGCAACCGGTTCCGGCCATTCGCGCCAAAGACCCTTGCCGCAATCCACCGCGATCCGGCAGGTCCCGGCGCTGACCGGGGCAGTCGCTTCGCAAGCTTCCGGCCCGCAGGTACGGCCCCCGCACACCGGAACTCACCGCCTTCCGCCAGCCGGCACTCCGTGGGTACCGGCCATCCGTTCAGGGCGGAAGACCGGGCAAGTGTGACACGGGGACAGAGGGTGTGGAAAAAATGTCAGGATTTTTCCGGGCCGGGAGGGGCGCGAGAGAACTTCGGGGACAGTTTACTTTTCGCGCGTTGTGCGAAAAGTAAACTGTCCCCTATCTTGCTCACTTCAGCCGGGCCATGTTGCGAAGCACGCGCAGAGGCGCGCCTGGCCGGGCGGACACTAGTTGCGCGCGCCGGTTGGACCCGTGCCGCTCAGGCGATGCCGCGTGCCGGGCCGGGCGCGGCGCTGTGGGCCTGTTTGCGGGCGCCGAGCTGCTCCCGCAGGATCGCCACATTGCGCAGATTGGCCTTGAATCCGACGTCAAACAGATCGCCGATCACCGGCACCAGGCCGACAATCGTGTCCAGCCCGAAGCGGATCGACGTGCCCGGCAGCCGGAACCGGCTGTCGAGCGTCCTGGCCAACCGGTTGAGATGCTCGAGCTCGCGCTCGATCGCCATCAGGTCCCGCTCGGCACTATGCAGAATCTCTGTCATGCACCACAACTGTCTCGACCGCTTTTGGTTCCGCATGGCGGGGATGGAAGTGGCACGGCTGCACGTGCTGCGTGAGGGAGAGGCGGGTGGGCGGTTTTGGAAAGCGAGTGGCACTAAGGGCGGAGAGCGGACTTTTGTTGTAGGTCCGAAACCTCATACTGACTCGTGTACTCTGTCTCTCGGAAACTCTGGCCCGAGGCAATTCAAGATGAGGAATGTAATAACACTACACGAAATTTCGTGTGACGCCCGAACCAAAAACGGGGTGAGCATTAGGCCAATCATGTGCCAACATCCAATATGGATCACTCACTTGCAGAACTCACGGCCCCGGAGCTTTTTCACGAATCCGCTTGTTGTATAGTTCAACAATAGGAATTAGCTGGAACAATCACCAAGCCTCTCGTTGGATGTGAGTAGCGATTGACCGGACCGCCACGAGATATCCAGCACTTAAGAACTTCGATCTCTGTGCGTAAAATGTTGACGTCGGGGTGAGCGGAACTGTCTTGCAATACTTCTATAAGCTTCGATTTTTGTGGTTGTGAAGAGAAAATCAAAGCGTTGTCATCCGCGATTGTACTCAAGTCGCGCAAATCGGGATACCTCCCTGTTTCAGAGTGACACTCTGTACACTTTGCGTGAAAGATATTGTTGACTCGTGCCGCCAGTTCCAAGTTATCCAGAAATACAGAAAACCCTTCATATTCGGTCGTAACTGGACTGATCGGCTGTGCATCGGGTTGCGCCAATGGCACCACCGAAAAGGGGTCATTTCTACAAGCATCTAAGAAAACCAGCATATACTGGACCACGGAACTTTGAAGTTGGGCCAAAATGCTAGCAATCGGGATTGCTTTGGATGCAGCGTCAGCCTTTCCGTCTATGTCTATGTCTGCGTCAATAGGCAACAAATAGTTTGTCTGCTCAATCTGAAAGCCATGACCTGCATAGTAAAAAGCCATAACCACCGGTTTTCTTGAATTCGCAGTCAGAGTAGCTACGTCTTCGATTGCACTCAGAAGTGCAGCGCGCGTGGCATCGGTGACGACCATGGTGAGAAAGCCCAGATCGCGAAACGATTTGGAAATCGCAGTGACATCGGAAATAGGCGTGTCTAGGCGTGCTGCAAAAGAGTAGTCTGCATTCCCGACAACAACCGCTATTTTCATAAAGCGACTGTCAGCCAAGTCTAGGTTTACACCCAATTTGTTATCGTAATGGGGAACCTGCGAGCCCTTGGTTTGTGACGCTACTCTTTGAGTAACTTGCGCCACCATTTGATCAATGGCTGTTTCGCCATCGTTCCATACGCCAGAAAGCGCATAGCTAAAAGGTGACGTTTGGCCATCCACATTGTTGGCATCCAGTGCTGCGGCCCCGGGCGATGTCGCATACATGACTAGAGACCTTGTTGGAGCACTGGCTTTGGCAAGGCCCGGTGTTATCGCCATTTCGTGGGCGATGTTGTTCCAACCTACAATGGGGCCAATATAGGTATTCACTGCCGCAAAAACTCCAAACGCAACGATGGCAGCAAAAAAGTAGCGATACGGAATTCTCAATAGGCCGAGAAGCGAGGCTGGACGTTGCCCTGCCGCCTCAGCTGCAGAAATAGCAAAATCGTTGGCTTCAATAAGCGGAAGCCAATATGTGCGTGCAAACTCTTCCGTTAAAAAGTCACTGTGCCCAAGATCGTGGAATCGATCTCGGACACCTACGGTCCCAAAACCGTCAACACCCGAAGACCCATAACCCCAGGTCAAGGATTGAGCAGCAAGTGGCCAAATGTCTCTCAGTCCGCACTCGTTGATGATCGAACTTCTGGAGTTGGTATCCGCAATCTGCGAATATAAGCGATCCCACGGAAAATCATTTCGGATAATAGCGCCGCACAATACGATGCGATTTAGTCTGATTCTTGGGTTTCGAAACAGTATCTCTGAGAGCGCATAGGTTCCGAAGCTGTGCGCGATTATTGTGATTTTAGCATCGGGAAATTGATCAATTGTGTCCTCGATGCGTTTTTCGATTTTTGAAATCGTTGGGTTTTTCAAAAAATAGAAAGGCAAAATAAATCGGAAAAGATCAAATCTACCATACTTGATGGGAATTACGATTGAATCGGTTTCGCTCTCGATTAACGTTGTCAACGTGCCTTGCCACCATGCACGCGTTCGTATTCCGTGCAACAATATAACTATTTGTTTAATTGAATCGGTGTTTTTCATATTTGAACGGGTGCCACCCAATGACGAGTAGGTCGATTATCGTATTCTATTATCATACCTTATATTGGCACATAGTCGCTACTCTTTGCCTTGTGTATCAGGAATCCGATTGCAGACAAGCATACGCTGGAAACGTCAACTTGTCAGCTGAGCCTCGATCTAGAGACTGGCACCTTCGCAGTTGCAACGATCTATTGTTTGCAAGAAAACCTGCACTTAGGGGCGAAGGTCAGCAATGGCCCGCAAGCGTTCAAATCCGCACAGTGGCCTTTGAGAACGCCAAGCTTTCCGTCATCCCCCTCCCCAAGCCTTGCCCAAACCACCTGCCCGCAGTACCACTCATCCATCTTCCGCAATCCCGTGACCGCACCATGCAGCGCATCTTCTTCCGAGTGATCCTCCTGTTGGCCCTGCTTGCCGCGCTGAGCGGCTGCACCGGGGTGGGCTATTATGCGCAGTCGCTGAAGGGGCATGTCGGGATCATGGCGGCGCGGCAGGATGTGGACCGGCTGATCCGCGATGCTGCGACGCCGGAGCCGGTGCGCACGCAGATGCTGGCCGCGCGCGGCATCAGGCAATTTGCCACCGGGCGGCTCGATCTGCCCGACAATGCCAGCTACCGCTCCTATGTCGATATCGGCCGTGATTATGTGACGCTTGCGGTGTTTGCCGCCCCGGAATTCTCGCTTGTGCCAAAAACCTGGTGTTTTCCGGTGTTCGGCTGCGTGCCCTACCGGGGCTATTTTTCCAGAGACAGCGCGGTCCGCACCGCGCGCGCACTGCAGGCCGAGGGGCTCGACGTGCACATCTCCGGCATCACCGCCTATTCGACGCTGGGCTGGTCGTCCGATCCGCTGCTGTCGACCATGTTTGCCGAAGACAAGACCCATCTTGCCGCGCTGGTGTTTCATGAGCTCGCGCACCAGCGCGTCTATGTCAATGACGACACGGCCTTCAACGAGGCCTTTGCCGTGGTGGTGGAAACCACCGGGGTCAAGACCTGGCTGGCAGCTGCCGGCGACGCGGAGGGCTTGCGCCGCTACGAGGCGGAGCTCGGGCGCAGCGACGATTTCGTGGCGCTGGTGGCGAAAACCCGCGACGAGCTGGGCCGGATCTATGCGAAGGGCGGCAGCGCAGCCGGCATGCGCAGCGCCAAAGCCGCCGCCATCGAGCGGCTGCGGGCGCGCTACCGGCGGATGCGCGACGGGCGCTGGGGCGGGTATGCCGGCTATGACGGCTGGATCAACACGCCGGTCAACAACGCCAAGATCGCCGCCACCTCGGTCTATAATGACCTGGTGCCGGCCTTCCTGCGGCTGCATCAGCTGTGCGCGGGCGACTATCCGCGATTTTACAAGGCGGTGAAGCGGCTGGGCCAGGTGGCGAAAACTGACCGCGTGCGAGCGCTGGAGGGCGTTGAGGCCTGTGAGTGAGGTGGCGTTGCCGGCAGAGGGGCAAAGCGCCCATACCGGTACGCCGGCAAGGCCCCTCCCCAACCCCTCCCCACAGGGGGGAGGGGCTAAAGGCCCGCCTTCTGTGATTGCCGCATTACCCCCCTCTGTCGGCTAAGCCGACATCTCCCCCGCAAGGGGGGAGATCAGTTGCCGCTGTTCCCTTGCTATGACGGCACCATTCTACCAGTTCGAAACTCGTGACCGCGACAGCGGGGCCTTTCGGGATAACTCCATGCCACCTGCGGAGGTCGAAGACCGATCAGTGGTTGCCGAACTGATCTCCCCCTTGCGGGGGAAATTAAAGGGTGGCGGCCGCTCACCTGTCCTTTGCCCCCAACAGCTGGGAGGGGCTTAGCCCGGAAGCTTGCGGTTTCACAATCCGGATTTTCGAGCTTTTGAAATGTCAGCTTTATGGGCAAGCGGTCAGAGGCCACTATTCTCCCCCCTCGTGGGGGGAGATGTCACGAAGTGACAGAGGGGGGCATGCGGCGATAATGGAATGCGCGGCGCTGCAACCGGCACATCACCAAAGGCCCCTCCCCAACCCCTCCCCACAGGTGGGAGGGGCTAAAGCATCGCCCGCCCTGGCAATTTCGAAATTTGAAACAAATGGTCAGCGGCCACTATTCTCCCCCCTTGCGGGGGGAGATTGAAGGGTGGCGACCGCTCGGGCCTACTGTCCGGCGCGGGCCCAGGCGTCGAGCGCCTGGTTGAACACTTCGGTGCCGCTGGCGCCCTTTTCCAGCGTGATCAGCGCCTGACGTCCGCTGGAATAGACCAGCGGGATGTCGATCCAGTTGCGCTGGCGCATCAGATCGGTGTTGGCCTTGCGGGCTTCCTCGAGATCGTTGAGCGCCACCATGTAGAAATCCTGGGTGATCTTGGCCGGCACCGCGATCAGCGGCGAGCCCTGATCGGCTTCGGTCTGCTTGAAGGCGATGCGCTGCAGCTGGTCGATGGAGCCGCCCTTGAAATCCTCCGGCAGGGCAAAGACGATCTCGATGAGATGGCTGGCTGGCAGCGACGCATCGGTGTTGCGCTTGATGGTCAGCAGCGCCGTCAGCCCGGTATCGGGATTGTTGATCTCGCCGCGGATCACCTGCTCGGCGGGGCCATTGTCCGGTTGCTCGCTGACCAGGGTCCAGACAACGGTTCCGTTCTTGACCTCGAGCGATTGCTGGCCGAGGCGCTCTTCATACAGGATCATCTTCTGCGCCACGCCAAGCGGCTCGGAGGCCGGCGCCGTGGCGTCCTCGGGCGCGACCGCCGCATCGGCGGTGGCCGCTTCCGCGACACTTTCATCCGCCGGGCCGGGATCGGTGAGTTCTGCCACCGAACGGCCTTCGACGCTGCCGCCATTGTCCGGCTCCGCAGCCGGACCCGGATCGGTCTCCGTGCCGTCGGCGCCCAGACGCTGGGTGAATTTTGTTTCGTCCTCCGGCACCACCGGATCGACCAGCGCGGTCTCAACCGGCGCGGGTTCTCCGGCGGCCTCGGGCGCCTCCCCGGCGGCGGTACCGGTGCCGGCAGGCTGCGTCTCCTCGTCCGTCACCGGCGTATCCACCGGCGAGGCGCTGAACATTGCGATCACCGTGTCCTTGTAGCTCCAGCCGGCATAGGCCACCAGGCCGGCAAAGCCGAGGATCAGCACAAGCGCCAGCCAGCCGCCCTTGCCACCCTTGGACGGCGTGGCACGGCGCAAAGGCTTTACAGCACCGGAATTCCGCTGGGTGTGATCCAGGCCGAAGCGCTCGTCATGCGCGGCGCCGACCAGATCGCCCGGCCGCTCGACAGCCGCGGCTGACCCCAGGGTCGGGTCGTAACCCTCCTCATCATAGAACTGTTCCCGTTCGACGTCCGGCTCCCGCTCGTCGTCGAACTCTGGCCCAGAGACGATATCCGGCTGCCGCGGGGCCGGCACGAATGGTTCATCCGGCTCCGGCTCGTAGCTTGCCTGCGGCTCCGGCGCGACCGACCAGACCTCGGGCTCGGGTTCCGGCTCAGGTTCCGGTTCCGGCTCGGGCTCGGGCTCGGGCTCGGGCTCAGGTTCCGGTTCGGGCTCTGGCTCTGGCTCTGGCGGAGCCTGGGCAATCACCGGGCTCCTTTCCACCATGGATTCCAGTTCCGCCATCAGGGCGTCTGTCTCGTTCTCGTCGGCAGGCAGGGCTTCAGCGTGTTCGTTCTCAACTTCATCGATGGCCTGGCCAAGCTTGTCGAGCTGGCGCGCGATCACCTCATCCGACGGGGGCGGATTGATCGCCTCCAGCTGCCGCCGGATCGCTGCCCGCGCCTTGTCATAGACCCTGCCCCGGTTGGCCGGGGTGTTCTCAGCCAGGTTGTCGACCGCTTTCCGGATGACTGCTACAAAATCCGCCATGACTTACCTTGGTTTGATCCCATAAAGCGTTTCAAATCACGCGTTGGCGCTAACCTAGTCTTCAAATGGGTCAGTCACAAGTATCGTATCGTCCCGCTCCGGACTTGTGGAGAGCAGCGCGACCGGCGCGCCGATCAGTTCTTCGATCCGTCTGACATATTTGATCGCCTGCGCCGGCAGATCAGCCCAACTCCGGGCGCCGACGGTTGTTCCCTTCCAGCCCTCGATTGTTTCGTAAATCGGGGTGACCCGGGCCTGCGCGCCCTGGCTGGCCGGCAGATGGTCGATCCGCTCTCCATCCAGATCATAGCCGATGCAGATCTTGAGTTCTTCAAGCCCGTCAAGCACATCGAGCTTGGTCAGTGCGATGCCGGTGATGCCGTTGACGGCAACCGCCTGGCGCACCAATGCGGCATCAAACCATCCGCAGCGCCGCTTGCGGCCGGTGACGGTGCCGAATTCATGGCCGCGCTCGCCCAGGAACTGGCCGGTCTCGTCGTTGAGTTCGGTCGGGAACGGGCCTTCGCCGACACGTGTGGTGTAGGCCTTGGTGATACCCAGCACATAGCTCAGCGCGCCCGGCCCCATGCCAGACCCGGCGGCCGCCTGGCCGGCAATGGTGTTGGACGAGGTGACGAAGGGATAGGTGCCGTGATCGACATCGAGCAGCGTGCCCTGGGCCCCTTCGAACAGGATACGCGCACCGGCGCGGCGCTTCTTGTCGAGCAGCAGCCAGACGGTTTCCCTGAACGGCAGGATGCGCTCGGCAACCGAGGTCAGCTCTTCAAGGATCGTTTCGACCGAGAATTCCGGCTGACCCAGCCCGCGCCTGAGCGCGTTGTGGTGGGTGAGCAGGCGGTCGACCTTGGCCGGCAGTGTTTCCAGATTGGCCAGATCCATCACCCGGATCGCCCGGCGTCCGACCTTGTCCTCATAGGCCGGACCGATGCCGCGGCGGGTGGTGCCGATCTTGGTGCCCGAATTCGATGCCGCGTCCTCACGCAGCGCATCCAGCTCGCGGTGCAGCGACAGGATCAGCGTTGCATTGTCGGCAATCCGCAAATTGTCGCCATTGACGACAACGCCCTGCTTGGCCAGGCGGTCGATCTCGCTGACCAGCGCATGCGGATCGATGACAACGCCATTGCCGATGACCGCGAGCTTGCCGGGACGAACGACACCGGAAGGCAGCAGCGACAGCTTGTAGCTGATCCCATCGATAACCAGCGTATGGCCGGCATTGTGGCCGCCCTGGAAACGCACGACCACATCGGCCCGCTCGGAGAGCCAGTCGACAATCTTGCCTTTTCCCTCGTCACCCCATTGCGACCCGACGACAACTACGTTGGCCATGACAACCCCTTGCAAAGTGACCTCTCATCGAGGCCCGGAAAACAAAAACCCGCGCATGCATACAGACTTGACCGGGCAAAATCGACCCTTGGAGATGCGCAATAAGGTGTTTTACGCGACATTTTAACACCCCGCAGGCAGGCATTGCCTGAACGGTCCGGCCACGGCCATCCATTTTCACCCAAACACCACGCCTCTCATCCCGTTCGGTCCTGCAAACATGCCATACCGGACGTGAATTGCGTATAGCTGGACGGAATCTATGTGATAGGTAGGACCTTCCGTGCCGGCCAGCAGGCCGGTCACCGTGTCCGACCTCGAAGGTTCCGTCTTGATCCTGCGCGCCTATCTGTTTCTGATTATCACATCCATGTCCTGGGGCGGCAATGCCGTGGCCGGCAAGCTGGCTGTCGGCCACATATCGCCGATGGTGCTGACCTCGGTCCGCTGGGGGCTGGCCTTCCTTATCCTGCTGACCTTCGCCTTGCCGCAGGTCCGGCGCGACATCAAGCTGATCCGGGCCAATCTGCCATTGCTGATCGGCTATGGCATGTTCGGCTTCACCTTCTTCAACATCTTCCTCTATTCGGCGCTTCAATACACAACCGCCATCAATGTCGCCATCGAACAGGCCAGCATTCCGATGCTGATCTTCCTGGCCAATTTCCTGCTGTTCCGGATCCGGGTGACCCCGGCGCAGATCATCGGCTTCGCACTCACGCTAGCCGGCGTGGCGGTCACCGCCTCAAGCGGCAGCCTGGCCCGGCTGATCGGGCTGGAGCTCAATCAGGGCGACGCGCTGATGCTGCTCGCCGTGCTGTGCTATGGCGGCTACACGGTGGCCCTGCGCTACAAGCCGCAGCTGCACTGGCAGTCCATGATCACCGTGATGGCAGGCGCTGCCTTCCTGACCTCGCTGCCGTTTTCCGCCTTTGAGCTGGCAAAGGGAACGGCAATCCTGCCCGACACCACCGGCTGGCTGGTGGCCGTCTTTACCGCGGTGTTCCCCTCCCTGATGGCCCAGGTCCTGTTCATTCGCGGCAACGAAATCATCGGCTCCAACCGCGCCGGCGTCTTCATCAACCTGGTGCCGATCTTCGGCACCTTGCTCTCGGTGATGATTCTGGGCGAGGTGCTGCAGCTCTATCATGTGGTGGCGCTGGGTCTGGTGCTGGGCGGGATCTGGCTTTCGGAGCGGGGCAAGCGGCACGGCGCCGCTGCAGCCTGAACGCGACCCGCGGCCAGCACAGCCAGCGCTGACTGCAAGAGGGACAAGCAGCCCTGCGGCCAACTCGCCAGACTTTCCACGTAACGTAGTCCGCGCCGGATCTTGCTTCAGCGGTTTTTTAAGTATCCGGTCATCAAAAAGCAGGCTACTGTTGGTGTGTAACGATTTCGATTTACGGCGCCTTGAGAGACTATATCGAGATACTGGCGGGTCAAAGGCAATAGCCCATTGAGGATTGGCGCGATGCAATTGACCGATTATCCCGATTTGAAGCACTACAGAGAACCATTCAGAAGATGTTGGAATGGGTCATTTACTTTTGCGAGGCCCCGTCCATGGTGGGGCGCTCAGCGCATCACCAGGAGAGCATGTGAATCGATCCCTCTATAAAGGCCCGGTGGCGCTGGGGATCGGCCTTGTCTGCGTGATGATCGGAACGGTCATCATCGGCATCTGGTCATTTCAGTTCGAGGGAATTGCTGCAAGTTTTCCGGTCATCATGGCGATGCAGTTCAACACAGCATTGTGCCTGGTGTTGCTCGGCATCGCTTTCATACTCAGTGTTTTCGGGTATACGGCCGCTGTCTATGTGATGTCGGCAGCCACTGCGGCGGTGGCAGGCTTGACGCTGTATCAATATACCAGCGGAACAACGATCGGCATCGACACCCTGTTCATTGACCCCTTCGTCACCGTCGGCGCCTCGGCACCCGGACGGATGGCGCCCAATACCGCGATCTCTTTCCTGCTCGCCGCCGCAGGCATAAGCATTCCCCGCATTAATTTTGCCAATTATGCCCGGCTGGTGCTCGGATTTGCCGTGGTCGGCATCGCCGCCATAGCGCTGCTCGGCTATGCCATTCATCTCGACCGCGCCCATGACTGGGTCGGGCCGGCACGCATGTCGCCACACACAAGCTTCGGCTTTTTGTTTCTGGGTGCGGGGCTGATCTATCTCGGTGCCGAGCGCGGCCGCGGTCATTTCAAACTCGTGGCCTCATCGGTCGCGGTGGTGGCCTATCTTGCGGTTCTCATTATCACTTATATGGAATTTCGCGCCCAGGAGATACGCCTCAACCCGCAGTTCGATGCTGGAACCGGCAGCGAGATGCTGCAGACATTGTCATCGTTGATTCTGGTCTCGGGAGCGCTTTATCTCGGGCTCACAGGCTATGCGTTCTGGTCCTCCCAGCGCTACCGCCGCAGCTCGTCGGATCTCGCAACAAGCGAGGCACTCCTGGCAGCCGTCATCGACAATGCCGTCGACGGGATCATTTCGATCGACAGCAAGGGTGTGATCCTGACCGTGAACCAGGCCTGCGAGGCGATGTTCGGATACCGGCGTGATGAAATGGTCGGACAGAACATCAAGATGATAATGCCGAAACAGTACAGTGAGGACCACGACACCTATCTCGACAATTACCACCGCACCGGCCAGGCCAAGATCATCGGCATAGGCCGCGAGTTGCAGGCCATGCGCAAAGACGGATCGGTGTTCCCGATCGATCTGGCGGTGGCCCGCATTGCCTTGACCGATCGGGTTATCTACAGCGGCATCGTGCGGGACATCACAGTGCGCAAGCGGTCTGAAGCGGAACTTCTGGAAGCCAATGCGGAACTCGAGGAGTTCGCCTATCGCACCTCCCACGACCTGCGCTCGCCAATCGCTTCGTCGCTTGGACTCGTGCGCATCGCCCGGGAGCTCCTGCAGAATGGCGACGACAAGATGCTCGGCTCCACGCTTACCCGTCTGGAAAGCAACTTCGAACGGCTTGAAATGCTCATCCAGAACATCATCTCCGTCACCCGCAGCCGGTTGTTGGTGGAGGAATTTGCCCGGATATGCGTTCGCACAGTGGTCACCGAAACGCTTGACCAGCTGTCGCATCTCGACGGATTCTCGGACATGCAGATCCAGGTCGATATCGATCCCGGACTGCACATCACCAGCAAGCCTGTCAAATTCCAGATGATCATCGGAAACCTGCTGTCGAATGCCATCAAATACAGGGATGAAGCTGAGCCGGCATCCAGCCTGAACATTTCTGCAACCCGCCAGAATGGCTCGGTACGTATCGCGTTTACGGACAACGGGCTCGGAATTCCGCCGGAAGCCAGGCCCATGCTGTTCCAGATGTTCAAACGGTTTCATCCCGACAAGGCATTCGGCAGCGGGCTGGGCTTGTACATCCTGAAAAAGAGCGCTGAGGCAATCGGCGGCTCTGTCACTTTTGTACCACAACAAAAGGGCAGTTGTTTTGTTGTTGAATTACCAGAGGGAGTGATTGATGCCGATCCAGACAATATTGATAGTTGATGACGACGATGCCGACCAGTTCATATGCGATTACACGATCCGCAAATTTGATCCGTCAATCAAGACCATTGCGGCATTCAATGGCCGTGAAGCGCTCGACATTCTGCGCGTCAAAAGCCCCGATGCAATCATTCTGGATATCAATATGCCGATCATGAACGGCTTCGAATTCCTGGATCGGTATGCGGCGGAGTTCGATCACCATGTCCCGGTGATGGCGATGCTCACCAGTTCCATCTTCGACGAGGATCGCAAGCGCACGCTGGAATATGATTTCGTCAAAGCCTATTTTGAAAAACCCCTGACCATCGCACATCTCGAAAACATCCGGGATATGTTTGAAAAGGCTTGAAACAAGGGATTTCTGCAGGGCAGTGCCCGGCCCCGGCACGCCGGGTGGCGCTTCCGCTTGCCGCCGGACCGGCCATCCAACCGGGGGCCGAACCGGCCACCGCTGACAGCACCTGTCTCCGCCATACCCGACCCCAAAACCAAGACTGCCCCCGAAACCGGAAACCGGTGCCGGGGGCAGCATGTTAGAGCGCTGCGCTGTGGGTCAGTCGACGTTGAACACCAGCGGTTTGGCCTGCTTGATCGCCTCATGCGCGGTCAGCTTTGCGAGCACGTCCTGGCCGACGGTGCCATCGACATAGAGCAGCGCGATCGCCTCGCCGCTTTCCTTTTCGCGGCCCAGCTGGAAATTGGCGATGTTGACGCCGGCGTCGCCGAGCGTCGTGCCCATGAAACCGATCATGCCGGGCACGTCGGTGTTGGCGATGTAGATCATGTGGGCGCCGACATCGGCGTCCATGTTGATGCCCTTGATCTGGATGAAGCGCGGCTTGCCGTCGGAGAACACGGTGCCTGCGACCGAGCGGGTCTGCCGTTCGGTGGTGACGGTGAGCTTGATATAGCCGTCATAGACGCCGGTCTTGTCGCGCTTGACCTCGGACAGCACGATGCCCTTTTCCTTCACCATGATCGGCGCCGACACCATGTTGACGTCTGCCACCTGGTTGCGGATCAGGCCGGCCAGCAGCGCCGAGGTCAGCGCCTTGGTGTTCATGCCCGCGGTGACGCCGTCATAGAGGATCTCGATTTCCTTGATCGGGCTTTCGGTGACCTGTCCGGCAAATGAGCCAAGCACGTCGGCCAGCCGGATGAAGGGTTTCAGGATCGGCGCTTCTTCTGCCGTGATGGAGGGCATGTTGATGGCGTTGGAGACCGCACCGCGGACCAGATAGTCCGACATCTGCTCGGCCACCTGCAGCGCCACATTTTCCTGGGCTTCGGTGGTCGAGGCACCCAGATGCGGCGTGCAGACGACATTCGGCAGACCGAACAGCGGGCTTTCGGTGGCGGGCTCGGTTTCAAACACGTCAAAGCCGGCACCGGCGACGTGACCGGATTTGATCGCCTCGGCAAGGGCTGCCTCATCGACCAGGCCGCCACGGGCGCAGTTGATGATGCGCACGCCGGGCTTGGTCTTGGCCAGCGCCTCGGCATTGAGAATGCCGCGGGTCTTGTCGGTCATCGGCACATGCAGGGTGATGAAATCGGCGCGCGCCAGCAACTCGTCGAGCTCGACCTTGGTGACGCCCATTTCCTCGGCGCGTTCCTTCGACAGGAACGGATCATAGGCGACCACATGCATTTTCAGGCCGATGGCGCGCGAGCAGACGATCCCGCCGATATTGCCCGCACCGATGACGCCAAGCGTCTTGCCGGTGATCTCGACGCCCATGAATTTCGACTTTTCCCATTTGCCGGCCTGGGTCGAGACGTCGGCGGCAGGGAGCTGGCGGGCGACGGCGAACATCAGCGCAATGGCGTGCTCGGCGGTGGTGATCGAATTGCCGAAAGGCGTGTTCATGACGATGATGCCGCGGCGCGAGGCCGCCGGAATGTCGACATTGTCGACGCCGATGCCGGCGCGGCCGATGACCTTGAGATTGGTCGCCGCCGCAATCAGCTTTTCGGTGGCCTTGGTGGCCGAGCGGATCGCCAGGCCGTCATATTGCCCGATGATTTCGAGCAGCTTTTCCTTGTCCTTGCCGAGCTTCGGCATGAAATCAACATCGACGCCGCGATCGCGGAAGATCTGGACGGCGGTTTCCGACAGGGCGTCGGATACGAGTACGCGAGGTGCCATGATGGCCTCCATTGCTAAGATCAGATTATGTGAATTGAGCAGGCGGGCCGCACCGGATCTGTCCCGATGCGGTCATCAGGCAAGTCTCAGGCAGCCTGCCTGAGTGCTGTTTTTTCCTGGGCAAAGGCCCAGGACAGCCAGGGTGTCAAGGCTTCAAGATCGGCGGTCTCGACCGTTGCGCCACACCAGATCCGAAGACCGGCGGGAGCGTCACGGTAGGCGCCGATATCCAGCGCCACGCCTTCCTTGTCGAGACGGCTGACCATCGCCTTGGCGAAGGCGGCTTGCGCGTCGGGTGCAAGGGCTGCGATCTCGGGGTCGGCGATGACGAGGCAGACCGACGTGTTGGAGCGGGTCTCGTCGACCTTGGCCAGGTTGGCGATCCAGTCATTGCCGGCAACGAAGCGGTGCAGAACATTTGCATTGGCGTCGGCGCGCGCCATCAGGCCTTTGAGGCCGCCGACACGCTCGGCCCAGGTGAGCGCATCGATATAGTCCTCGACGCAGAGCATCGACGGCGTGTTGATGGTCTCGCCGACAAAGATGCCCTCGATCAGCTTGCCGCCCTTGGTCATGCGGAAGATCTTTGGCAGCGGCCAGGCCGGAACGTAGCTTTCCAGCCGCTCGACAGCACGGGGGCTGAGGATCAGCATGCCGTGACCGCCCTCACCGCCCAGCACCTTCTGCCAGGAGAAGGTGGTGACATCGAGCTTGGCGAAATCGAGATCCTGGGCAAAGGCCGCCGAGGTTGCGTCGCAGATGGTCAGGCCTTCGCGGTCGGCGGGAATGAAATCGGCATTGGGAACGCGCACGCCGGAGGTGGTGCCGTTCCAGGTAAAGACCACGTCGCGATCGAAATCGATCTGCTTGAGGTCGGGAAGTTCGCCATAGGGCGCGGTAATCTTGCGGACATCGTCCAGCTTGAGCTGCTTGACCACATCGGTGACCCAGCCTTCGCCAAAGCTCTCCCAGGCAACCATATCAACGCCGCGGGCGCCGAGCATTGACCACAGAGCCATCTCGACGGCGCCGGTGTCGGACGCCGGAACGATCCCGATGCGGTAGTCATCCGGAACGCCCAGAACGCTGCGCGTCAGGTCGATGGCCTGCTTGAGTTTGGATTTGCCGATCTTGGCCCGGTGCGAGCGGCCCAGAGCCGCGTCAAGAAGCGCTTCAGGCGTCCAACCGGGACGCTTGGCGCAGGGACCAGAAGAAAAACGGGGGTTTGCCGGACGCAGGTCCGGCTTCGTCAGAGTCGTCATAATGGCTATCCTTCCAGATAGTGGCCCCTCGTTGGGGAGGGGTGGCCCACTGGCGGGATTAGACCTGGTCGATTTCGAAGTCAAGACGCATTCTGCTGTGCACCATATGAAAAAGGGCGGAGATGATCCGCCCTTTGCAATGCTTCAGATGACGCCGGAGCCTACCAGAGCGAGTAACGCAGGCCGGCCCGGACTTCATGTTTCTCGATACCGTTGTCATAGGCCTGGACGCCTCTTGCCCCGGCTGCAACCGATGCCGCGTCATAGCTGAACTGCGCACCGTCATCGACCTTGGAGTAGCGATAGCCCAGATCCAGTTTGAGGTTTTTGGAGATATCGTAGGAAACCCCGGTCATCAGCGCATAGGTGAACCGCCAGCTGTCCTCGCCCGGATGGCTGGTGTTCGCCCCAAGCGGATCGCGCGACAGCGCGCCATATTCCACAAGGGTGACACCGGCGCCGGCACCGACATAGGGTGTGAAACCAACAAAGGTGCCGAGATCGACATAGGCGTTGGCCATGAACCCATATTGCTTAAACCTCTGGGTATCTGCGGCACCAGCGGTGGTGGCATTGAATTTCCCCTCGGCGTAATCGAAGGTCAGATCGCTGCGCAGATAGTCGGTAAAATTGTAGCCGACACCGACCGCCCCGGACCAATCACTGTCGATGGATGATGTATTGAAACTGGTGGCGGTATAGGTTGGACCAGGGGTGAAAATCAAATTGCTGGTGGCAGCTCCGCGCGTGCGCGCCGAATATCCGAGGTCGCCGCGCAGATACCATCCGCTGCCAATCTCGACAGTTTGTGTTACCGGCAATTCCTTCGCATAGATGATCTCGTCAAGATCGGCTGCATAGGCAGGCGCTGCAATTCCCGTCAAAGCCGCAAGAGCTGACGTCGCAGCAAGTCGCATGAACATGGCCAAATTCCCTTCAATTGATCCGGTCACCCTCAGGTCGGGTGCATCCGAATGCGTATGAAGCCACTATGGCGACGACTGGTTAAGTCACAGTTAAGCATGTTCATTAACCGTGTTTTTCGCGCCAGCTGCTGCTGAACACGCAAGAAGACTGTGCGCCAAAAACAAAACCGCCCGGCGGGAAAACCGGGCGGCTTGAGATGGCTGGGAGTCTGCTGTACGGCTGACTGCGCTCTATTTGTAGACCGCAGGAATGATCGGAGCAGGCTCGATATAGACCTCTTCTTCGCAACCGCCGAAGCCGTAGCGAAGACCGCCGCGGACTTCATGTGACTTGATCGATTTGTGATAACCTTGGTAGCCTTGGCTGGTCAGGCTCTTGAACATCGCACCGCTGCCAATGTGGCGGAAACGGTAACCGACATCGGCCTTCACGTTGCAGGTAACATCAATCGATGCACCGGCCATCAGGGCGTAGGTAAAGCGCCATCCTGCAGCGCCACCATGAAACTCTGTTGGATCGCAGCTTGCAGGGTTGGCGGTTTCGCAGGAGGTGTTCTGCAGATTTTTCCAGTTGACGTGCGTCCCGCCGAGACCGCCACCGGCATAGAAGGTGAAACGGCCCTTCTTGTAGAAGTCAACATAGGCATTCGCCAGAAGGCTCAGGCCGGTCACCGACGACAGGTCTGTCGAGGTACAAGGTCCGGCTGGCAGCACACCGCAGCCACCTGTGGTTGACCCCCTGAAGTTGGCTTTGGAGAAATAATCCAGTGTCACGTCCCCGCGCAGCCTTTCAGTGGCCTGGTATCCGACACCACCGCCGATGCTGTAGGACGAACGCAGCGAAGCTGTGGTGAACGCGGAATAGGTGCCCAGTCCGCCCTGAAAGAAATTCACGCCCCGCAGCTTGTTCCAAGAGTAGCCCACGTCACCGCGAAGATACCAGCCGCCAGCAGACGAAACGTGCTGGACGGGAGGCTGATAAACAGGGGGATCAACATACACGGGTGGCAGCACATCAGCAGCGCCAGCCGCACCGACACCGGCAAGCAGCATGGCCGTTCCAGCCAGGAATAACTTTCTCATGACAGACTCCATCGTCGAGACATGCGCTGCCGCCGGTTCTGGTGACAACACGATTTGTGGTTCGTCATGGATAATGAGGTACAAAGGTTAAAGCGTACTTAACCACGTCTCTTTACCAAGAATCGCGGAATAAACGGACAAGCGCATGCCGAATACTCAAGCATGCGGCAGACCAATCGAGCGCAAAACATAAACAGCAAATTCAAGTCAATACACGATCAGAATTGACTGCAATTTATGGAAATAAAGATTAGAGTATGCTTGAGATAACCTGAAACAACGGCTTCCCGGCAACGCACGTCAAAGGAAGAGGGCAGGTCAATAAGCGCCAGCTTCCCGGATGGTCATCAAGCCGGGTGCGATTATAGAGCGTCGTGTGATTTGAGAGCGCCGTTCACACCGCAGCGCCGCGCATCCAATTGGATGCGCAAGGGACGCTGTAACACTGTGACATGATGCATATAGGTTATCGTTCAAAAAGCATTTGAACGCGGTATGCATTACAATCAGGCGGCGTTCCGGACGCCTGAGATCACATTGATCAATTGATCCACGACTGTCTCGACCACGGCACGGTCGTCACCCTCGGCCATCACCCGGATCAGGGGCTCGGTTCCCGACGGACGGATAACCAGACGCGCCGAAGCGCCAAGGGTTGCCTCGGCGTCCGCAATCGCCGCCTTCACATGCGCATCATCCAGCGGATTGCCGCCTGAATGCCGCACATTCTTGAGGATCTGCGGCACAGGCTCGAACCTGCGGCATACTTCCGACACGGGACGGCCCATGCGCTGCACACAGGCCATCACCTGCAGGGCCGCGACCAGTCCGTCACCGGTCGTGGCAAAATCCGACAACACAATGTGGCCCGACTGCTCGCCGCCAACGTTGAAATCATGCTTGCGCATATGCTCAACCACGTAGCGGTCGCCGACCTTGGTGCGGGCCAGCGTCATGCCGTTGCCTTCAAGAAACCGCTCAAGACCGAGATTGGACATCACCGTCGCCACGATGCCATTGCCGCGCAACAGACCGTCCGCGGCCCAGGACTCCGCAATCAGCGCCATCAACTGGTCGCCGTCGATGGCGGTACCGGTTTCGTCAACGATCAGAACACGGTCTGCGTCGCCATCGAGCGCGATGCCGATATCGGCGCGAACTTCATGGACCTTGCGGGCCAGGGCAACCGGATGGGTCGAGCCACAATTGAGATTGATGTTTGTCCCGTTCGGCTCATCGCCGATGGCAACCACATCGGCCCCCAGCTCCCAAAGCGCTTCAGGCGCAACCTTGTAACCGGCGCCATTGGCGCAATCGACCACAACCCGCATGCCGGACAGAGTGACATCCCTGGGCAATGTGCGCTTGGCAAATTCGATATAGCGGCTATGCGCGCCGTCGATCCGCTTGGCCCGGCCGATCGCGTCAGGACGCGCCAGCTGAAGATGGATGTCCTGATCCATCAGATCCTCGATGCGCTTCTCTATTTCGTCCGACAGCTTGAAACCATCAGGCCCGAACAGCTTGATGCCATTGTCCTGATAGGGATTGTGCGAGGCGGAGATCATCACGCCGATATCGGCGCGCAACGAGCGGGTCAGCATGGCGACCGCAGGGGTTGGCATCGGGCCGAGCAGGAAGACATCGACACCGGCGGCGGTGAAGCCCGCAACAAGCGCGTTCTCGATCATGTAGCCGGACAGGCGCGTGTCCTTGCCGATGACCACCCGGTGCCGGTGATCGCCATTGCGAAACAGGTTTCCAACCGCGATGCCCACCCGCATTGCCAGATCCGGCGTCATGGGCGCCTTGTTTGCCTGACCACGGATTCCATCCGTGCCAAAATACCGCCTGCTCATAAAGGTCCCCGATATAGTCCCGCTATCATTTTCTTGTGCCCGGATTGTTCCACCAAAGCCGCACAAGAATACAATCAGAATATGTTACAAACCGTTGCAATACACATAAAACAGCCGCCAGACGGCGGCTGTCAATGAATCTCGATCGTTATGGTTTACCCGCTCAGGTGCGACATATCGAATGCGCAATGCATCCTGCAGCAGTTTTGAATCATGCCTGACGCGTTCAACCGAAGCCGTTTGAACGCGTCAATCAGTCGACCGCTTATTGCGGCTGCGGCTCGAGACCGGTGTCCGGCTCATCGCCTTTCTTGCCCGATCCGCCCTTCTTGGCACCAGCGGCCGGAACTGCAGTTCCGCGGCTTGGGGGCGTGTCGTCGCCGATGTCCCGCGAAGGCTTCTCGCCGCGGATCAACGCGTTGATTTCCTCGCCGGTCAGGGTTTCGTACTCGAGCAGGCCTTCGGCAATGGCGATGAAACCCTTCTTTTTCTTGGTCAGGATTTCGCGCGCTTCGACATAGGCCTGATCGATCAGACGGCGGACTTCGCTGTCGATGGTCTGCGCCGTCGCTTCGGACAGGTTCTTCTGCTGCGCCACGGAATGACCCAGGAACACTTCCTGCTGATTCTCGCCATAGGCAACCAGTCCGAGCTTGTCGGAGAAGCCCCACTCGGTGACCATTGCGCGCGCCAGTTTGGTCGCCTGCACGATATCGGAGGATGCACCGGACGTGATGTTCTCCTTGCCGAATGTCAGTTCTTCGGCAACGCGCCCGCCCATCATGATGGCCAAACGCGAGACCATCCATTTGTAGCTCATCGAATAACGATCAGCCTCGGGCAACTGCATCACCATGCCAAGCGCACGGCCACGCGGGATGATGGTGGCCTTGTGCACCGGATCAGCCGCAGCGACATTGAGCGCCACGATGGCATGGCCGGCCTCATGGTAGGCAGTGAGCTTCTTTTCTTCCTGGGTCATGGCTGTCGAACGGCGCTCGGCACCCATCATCACCTTGTCCTTGGCGTCTTCGAACTCGGCCATAGTGACCAGGCGCTTGTTGCGCCGTGCGGCCAGCAGTGCACCTTCGTTGACCAGGTTCATCAGGTCCGCACCGGAGAATCCGGGAGTCCCGCGGGCCAGGACCTTGAGGTCGACATTTGGCGCCATCGGCACGTTGCGCACATGAACCTTGAGGATCTTCTCGCGGCCATTGACGTCGGGAAGCGGAACAACGACCTGACGGTCAAAACGGCCCGGACGCATCAGCGCAGGGTCCAGCACGTCGGGACGGTTGGTTGCGGCAATCAGGATGATACCTTCATTGGCTTCAAATCCGTCCATCTCGACAAGCAACTGGTTGAGCGTCTGTTCGCGCTCGTCATTGCCGCCGCCAAGGCCGGCGCCACGGTGACGTCCGACCGCATCGATTTCGTCGATGAAGATAATGCAGGGCGCATTTTTCTTGGCTTGCTCGAACATGTCGCGAACGCGGCTTGCGCCAACGCCGACGAACATTTCGACAAAGTCAGAACCGGAAATCGTGAAGAACGGAACATTGGCTTCGCCGGCAACAGCACGCGCCGTCAATGTCTTACCGGTACCGGGAGGGCCCACGAGCAACACGCCGCGCGGGATCTTGCCGCCCAGCCGCTGGAACTTCTGCGGATCGCGCAGGAACTCGACGATTTCCTCAAGGTCCTGCTTGGCTTCATCGACACCGGCAACATCGGCAAATGTCACCCGGCCGTGGGCTTCGGTCAGCAGCTTCGCCTTCGACTTGCCAAATCCCATGGCGCCACGGGAGCCGCCCTGCATCTGCCGCATGAAGAAAATCCACACGCCCAGAATGAGCAGGATCGGCAGCCAGGAGATCAGGTAACCAACCAGCGTGTTGGAACTGTCGACTTCCGGCTTGGCCGTGATCGAGACATTGCGGTCATTCAACCGCTGGATGAGACCTGCATCACCAGGCGAATAGGTTTGAAACCCGGTCGCGGTATCCGTGTAGTTGCCGGAGATCCGTTCGCCTACGATGGTCACATCGCGCACACGGCCTGCGTCTATATCCTTGAGAAACTGGGAATAGGCGATGTCACGGCCAGCCGTCCGTTCGGTCGGACTTTGAAACATGTTGAACAATGCGATCAACAGGAGCGCGATGATTGCCCATAGGGCAAAATTGCGGAAGTTGGGATTCATACTCTTCCTCGGGGATCAGGGCCTGCAGCCACCGGCGCATAACCAAATTTCGTAAACTCAACCTACAACATAGGAGCCCCAAGGGGTATTGCCAAGGCTCAGGACGGCGTTTGTCCCTGCACTTTGATTACAGTTAACCCCGGAACGCCCGGAGAATTGCCCCAAGGGCACTGCGGGAACGCAGTGTGGCCTGCCAATCGCGCCAGCGCCTGCGCCAGAGGCAACTGATGAAGCGGCAAAATATGTGAGCTGCGGCCCAACAGGGGCTGACAGACAAATCCACCAATCACACCGCCATCCTTGCTCATCTGCAATGAAGATTCGCCAGGATCACGGCCAAAACGGGGCAGAACACCGTTCTTTCCGCCACCTGAAGCGACAAGAGCCGAATGGCGAGACAAATTGCGGACGAAAAACCGCCGGTCCCAGACTCCAGTTTGACCAGGTTCGAGAACCAGTGTGCCGATATCACGGCGTTCACGCCTCACACTCAGACCGGCGCCCCGGCGCTGAAGCAGCGACCGGCCCAGACTGACGGTGGAATTCCGGTCGCCCTTGCTGGCCGAAGACAGGAAGCCTGCGAGCGTCGCTTTGCCGCGCCTGTCGAGCGGACGCGAAGCACCACCCTGCCAGTCAATGATGGCTTCAAGTGCAGCTGTGACCACATCCGCGGGGCTTGTTCCCCAGTTTCGCATCCAGACCAGACCGTCTGCATCAACATCGCAGCTCGCATCCATCAATTGCGCCGCGCGGCTGGCAAGCTGAAACCGTGCTCTGGCGATGTCTGAGCCATCGGACACCGCAGTCTCACCAGCGGCTTCATTCAGTTGCGCACGAACCCTGACCCTTTCAAACCGCGTATCGGTATTCGATGGATCCTCGATCCAGTCACAGACACCCTGGTTGCGAAGAAAGCTCCGGACAGTCTCGCGCCACAGCCCCAGCATCGGGCGCAAAACCCACATGCGCCCCTCAAAAAGCGTTGCGGCGGAAATACCCGCCAGGCCCGGCGCATCTTCGGAAGAACTGCGGGCACGCCGCATCATCACTGTCTCGTTCTGGTCATCGCGCGTATGCGCGGTCAGCACCGCTGCCAGGCCGAGCCGCGCCGATGCATCGACCAGCAACCGGTAACGGGCCGCACGGGCGGCAGCCTGAACACCCGACGCCGGTTTGCAGCCTTCCCATTTGAGAGTCTCGTGGCGAATGCCCAGACGCCGGCACTGCGCCTTGACCCAGCGCGCTTCATCGGCTGAGGCCTGGCGCAATCCATGATCGACCGTCAATGCCACCAGTTTGTCCGGCGGGACGATCGATGCAAGCCCGTAAAGCAGGCCCAGCGAATCCGATCCCCCCGACACCGCAACGCCAAGCGGGCGGTGATCAGTCAGACTTGCGTAGAATTTGGAGAGGCAGTCTTGAATGTGCTGCGGCTCTTGCGTGGAACCGCCCGGCGTATCGGGCTTCACGGGGCGCAGCAATAAATCAGCAGCTGGCGCGCAGCTGTTCTTCGCTGACCTTGGCGCGCACCGCCGCCGAAGCGCCAGGATAGCGGATCAGAACCTCGCGCAATGTCGCGCAAGCAGTTTCACGATTGTCGAGCTTGGCCAGCGACATGCCGAGTTTCAGCAGCGCATCAGCGCCCTTGTCGGCGCGGGGATACTGCTTGTGAACGTCGAGAAACGTCTTGGCTGCCTCCTGATATCTGGCTTGCGAATATTGCGCTTCACCAAGCCAGAACATCGCATCCGGTGTGCGCGAATCATCCGGGTTGCTGGCGATATAATCCTGAAAAACCTGCTCGGCCAGAGCGTAATCCCCGGCCAGCATGTGATTGTAACCGGCCTGGTACATATCGTCAGGTGACGTCAGCGAAGCCGTTTCGCTGCCACCGTTCATCGGCTCGATGATCCCGCCGATAAGGTCTCCCTTTTCGTCGAACCGGATCGTCCCGAGGTCGCCGGCAGGTGCGCCCGTCCCCTGCTCGGCTCCGCTGCTCGATGCAATGGCCGACTCCCCGATATCAGGCTGACTGATCGATGAACCGGCATCACCGCGCTGGCTGCCGCTCTTTTCAAGCTCCTGGAAACGGAATTCGTTGTCCTGCTGCATCTGTCGCATCTGCTCCTGCATCTGCAGCAGCTGGAACCCCAGCTCCTCGATGCGGCCATTGAGCCCGCGGATCTGCTCCTCGAGCTGGCCGATCCGGTAAACCGGATCTCCGCTCTGCGCCAGGATGACCGGTGCACGGCTGGTTTCTCCGCTTGCAATGGCGGCTGGCGGCAAAGGAGAGCCTTGCGAAAATCCGGACAACAGCGGTGCAGCACTTACCGGGAACGCGATTGCACTGATCGCCGCCGCGGCGAGTAGTTTGGAAATAGGTTTCATCGGCCTGACCTCATTACACGGGTACATACCCAAGTCTCTGGAATAACGCATGGCGGCCTATCAAATCAACGCACAAACCGGCCAAACTATGGTGAACCGGGCGCACCATAAAAAATGGCGGCCCCGAGACCGCCATTTCGCATCATAAGTCTATAGCTGCCGTCAGCTTCCGGCACCGCGCAAGGCGGTGACCGCACGGCGGTTCTGCGACCAGCAGGAGATGTCATCGCACACTGCGACAGGACGTTCCTTGCCGAACGAGATGGTCTGGATGCGGTTTGCAGCTACACCGCGGGTGGACAGATACTGGCGCGTTGCAGCCGCACGGCGTGCACCAAGTGCCAGGTTGTATTCCCGGGTGCCGCGCTCGTCGGCATGGCCTTCAATGGTGATCTGGTAGTTCGGATACTGGTTAAGCCATTGCGCCTGACGGTCAAGCGTCGCGGCGGCATCGGCCCGCACGACGGACGAATCCGTATCGAAGAAAATCCGGTCGCCGACATTGACGGTAAAGTCCTGCTGGGTGCCAGGCGCCGCGTTGCCGGCCAGACCGAGATCCGCGGCGTTGTTCGGCAGGTTGTTCTTCTTCGATGCGCAGCCTGTCAGCACGAGCGCAGTGAAAAGCGCGATCATCGCCGGGTTGCGGGCAAATTCTTGCATGCGGCGCATGGCCGGTCTCCTTGGGATTGTTTGGTTGACCATTTGTAACCGGTCGCAGTTAATCGGCATTGAAGAAAGACGGTTAATTTTGTCTGTTTTTTTGAATTCCCAGCTGCGTTTGGACGCACAATGCGGCGCAAACACGGCAGAATTCAGCCTTTTTGCTGGATCCGCTGCTATTCCAGCAGCGGCGACCAAGCCGGGTCCGACGCATAGGTCGGTGTTGTCACCAGCTGCTCATTGTAGCCGGTCAGATCAATCGAATAGATCTGCGGCCCGCCTGCCCCGGCCGGCTGGCGGAAGAACATCAGCACCCGTCCATTGGGAGACCAGGTCGGCCCTTCATTGTGAAAGCCGGTGGTCAGGATGCGCTCGCCCGAACCGTCGGTGCGCATCACACCGATCGAGAACTTGCCGCCCGACTGTTTGGTGAAAGCCACCAGATCACCACGTGGAGACCAGACCGGCGTCGAATAGGAGCCGTCCCCGAATGAGACACGGCGCTGGTTGGAACCGTCCGCCCCCATCATGTAAAGCTGCTGGCGTCCGCCCCTGTCGCTTTCGAAAACGATCTGGCTTCCATCCGGCGAATAGGAGGGCGAAGTATCAATCGCCGCCGTGTTGGTGAGCCGCGTGGTGGAACGCGATCTCAGATCCATCGTGTAGATATTGGCATTGCCATCCTGCTGAAGGCTCATGATCACCTTCTGGCCATCCGGCGAAAACCGCGGCGAGAAGGTCATGCCTGGAAAATTGCCCACCAGTTCGCGCTGGCCGGTTTCAAGCTGCAGCAGATAGACCCGCGGCTGGCCACCTTCGAACGACATATAGGTAATTTCCTGGCGCGAGGGTGAAAACCGCGGCGTCAGAACGATATCATTGGCATTGGTCAGCATGCGCAGGTTGGCGCCGTCCTGGTCCATGATTGCCAGTTGCTTCTTGCGGTCGGTCTTGGGGCCGCTTTCGGAAACAAACACCACACGGCTGTCGAAATAACCCTTCTCGCCGGTCAGCCGCTCATAGATGGAATCGGCAATGATGTGGGCCACACGGCGCCAGTTTTCCGGCCGCGTGAAGAATTGCTCGCCCGAAAGCTGCTGATTGGCAAATGTGTCCCACAGACGGAACTCGGCGCGCAGCCGGCCGTCGGCTTCCCGCGCCACCCGGCCGGTGACCAGAGCCTGCGCGTTGATCACCCGCCAGTCTTCAAAACGCGGGGCGGCATCCGGGTTGGAGATTTTCTCGATGAACGCCGCCTTGTCGATGGGCGCGAACAGTCCCGATCGCTTGAGATCGGCGGCAACCACTGCCGAGATCTGCGCACCGATCTCATCATTGGAGATGAAATCGGTAATGGCGATCGGCAAGGGCTCGACATTGGCACGATTGATATCGATCTCGACAACGGCGCGTGCCGGGCTCGACGCCAGCAACACAAGTGCGGCCATCATCGCCAGTGGCAGAAAAAGAGTATGTTTGATCATTTTCATCATGCAGCCTTTCAGCTCTTAGAACATCTGGCTCGGATCGAAATTGACGATCACATCCGACCATGAATCATATTTCTCTTTGGGCAACTGGTAGGGCTGGGCCTGAAGAACCGCACGCCTGGCACTGCCTGACAGTGTGCCACGTGTTGCAGCCGAACCGCCAGTGGCAGTGACATCAGGCTGGCCAACAATGTTGCCGGCCAGATCAAGCCTCATTCTCACCGTCACACGTACATCCCCGCCATCGGCCATGCCCGGAATGATATTCCAGTATTTCTGGATCTGGCCGCGCAGTGCGTCCATCTCGCTCTGAGACAGAGTGTTGCCACGCGTGGTTTGCGTCCCGCCCAGCGAGGCGGTTTCGGTCGTGCGCTTGGCGCCACCGCCCGCGGCATCCTGCTTGTTGAGAAGGGCTGCCACCTGATCGGCGTTGAAGTCGCTCTCTTTCGTCGAGGTCTTTTCCTGGGCTTCGGCCTTGGCCACGGTTTTCTGAGGCTCTGGCCGTTTTTCAGGAACCGGCCCCGCGCTTGGCAACGCGGTAAACTGCGGTTCGGCTGGCGCCGCCTCGCTGATGGCTTCGGCGACCGGATCGGGCGCCGGCTCCGCAGGCAGCGCGGCAACCTCGACCGGGGCCGGTTTCGGCTCCGCCGGTTTTTCCGCTGCCGGCTTTGGCCCGGGTTCCGGCGCCGGCTTGGGTGCGGGTTTCGGCTCGGTCACCTTGACCGGCTCCGGTGCGGGCTCAGGCTGCGGCGCAGGCTTTTCCACCGGCTTCGGCGGTGCTTCGGACACCACTTCCTTGGGGCTTGGCTTGGCCGCCTCGCTGGTTTTCAGGTCGACCGAATTGTCGCCGGCATTCTGCGCGTCAGGCACGGGATCCGGCCGCGATGTCGGCGTCGGCGCAGCCTTTTCGGCGACAGGCGCGGTTTTCTCGCCCTGCTGGATCTGGGTGATGTCCTCGACCGGCACGATGCTGACCGGAAATGATTCCACGTCGGCCACTTCAAGCGTGCGTGGCGCAGTGAAGGACGACAGCGCCACTCCCAGCACCAGCGCATGCAATACCGTTGATGTCGCCAGACTTCCCTTCATCAGCGCGCCGTCAACTATCCTGTTCCTGAAGTGTCACCAGACCGAGGTTCTTGAACCCGGCCGCAGAAATACGCGCCATCACCTTCATGACGGTGCCGTAGTCAGCATTGGTGTCACCACGCACATAAATCCGCTCGCTGTAGCCGGTGGTCGAGATTGCCTCGAGCTTGGCCACCACTTCGTCGACGGCGATTTCGGTTTCCTGCAGGAACACCTGCCCCGACGAATTGACCGATACGGTGATCGGCTGGGTCTCGGAATTGAGCGCCTTGGCTTCGGTTTCGGGCAGATCAATCGGCACGCCAACCGTCAGCAACGGCGCCGCCACCATGAAGATGATCAACAGCACCAGCATCACGTCGACGAAGGGCGTGACGTTGATTTCGCTCAGCAGCTGCTTGCGCCCGCCGCGCCGTCCACGGCGCGAACCGCCGCCTCGGCCACCCTGTACAGACATGCCCATGCCGGCCCCCTATTCCGCTGCCTGACGAGCATTCGAACGCTCGTCGATCTGGCGCGACAGGATGCCGGAGAATTCGTCTGCGAAGCCTTCCATGCGGGCTGACAGTTTGCCGGCATCGGAGGAGAACTTGTTGTAGGCGATAACCGCCGGGATAGCGGCCAGCAGTCCGATGGCGGTGGCAAGCAGCGCCTCGGCAATGCCTGGAGCCACGACAGCAAGATTGGTGGACTTCGACCCGGCGATCGCCTGAAACGATGTCATGATGCCGACCACGGTGCCGAACAGACCGATAAACGGAGCTGCCGACCCGATGGTCGCCAGCGAATTCAGCCGTGCCTCCAATCCATCGGCTTCGCGCGCCAGGCTCACATCCATGGCCTTGTCGATGCGCATCTGCAGACCGATCGGCGATTTGGCGCCGCGTTCGAACGACTTCTTCCATTCGCGCATGGCAGCGACAAAGATCGCGCTCATGCCCGATGACTTTCTGTCCGAAAGGGTCCGGTAGAGTTCCTCAAGCGACTGACCAGACCAGAACACCTGTTCGAACTGATCAAGCTGACGCCGGAACTTGCCGAACGAGATCCATTTGTCGGCGACGATTGCCCAGGTCCAGACCGATGCGCCAATAAGGCCGAGCATCACGATCTTGACGACAAAACCAGCCTGCATGAAGAGCGACCACAGTGTCACGTCGCTGGTTGCTGCAAGTCCAACCTGTTCCATTCAATATACCCTCGAATCCAAACGCCCGGTTTTATTACCGGGCGGCCAAGACGTCACTTTTGCCGGGAGACCAGAAGTGAGCGATTGCCGCCTATTCACTTGCCTAGTCTTCTCACGGTCAATTTTGGTCAAAGGATGGCGCATGTGGTCCGCACAATCCTAATGGTTTCATTCATAAAATATTATGGTTAAGGCTTGGTTAGGATTCTGCGCCGCACAAGGCCGGCCCCAACGCGCCGGCAGATCAGTCCGGCAGCGTGAGAATTATCGGGCCATTGCGGCTGGCGACAACCGTGTGCTCGAACTGGACCGTCAACGCCTGTGGTTCGGAGTAAAGCGTCCAGGGGCCATCCTCGCCGTCTTCCGCATACTCGCCTCCCAGGGACAGGAACGGTTCGATCGTGAACACCTGGCCCTCTTTCATCAGCCGTTTCTCGCGGCGATCCGGCCAGGTGGCAATCTCCTCGGGATACTCATGCAGCGACTGGCCGATGCCGTGACTGGCGAGATTGCGAATGAGTGTGTAGCCATTCTTCTTGGCAAATTTGCCAATGGTGTCGCCGATGGCCGCATAGCGCGCGCCACTCTTCACCTGACTGATACCTGCCGTCATCGCCCGTTTGCCGTCACGCAGCAGCCGCACGGTCTTCTGCGCAACCGGAGCAACACCGAATGATGCGCCGGTGTCTCCGAAATACCCGTCCTTGAGCGCCGACACATCGATATTGACGAGATCGCCGGCGGCGATGACCCGGCCGCCGGGGACGCCGTGAGCCACCTCTTCATTGACCGAGATGCATGTCGCGCCGGGAAACTCGTAGCAGACTTCAGGCGCGGACCGGGCCCCATGCGCATCCAGATACTGCCGTCCGATCAGATCGAGCTCGCGGGTCGTAATCCCCGGCTCCATGGCCTTGGCCATGACCTGGATCGCATTGGCACAGATTTTCCCGATGTGCTTGAGCTTTTCCAGCTCTTCTTCCGATGAGATCACCAAGGCGATCATCCTTTCCTTGAATTTCAGGCAGCGCGAAAGTTTCAGGCAGCGCCGCCGGTAAACCGCGCCAGCAGAGCGTCGGGCAATCGCCGCGCCCGGCCCAGGCCATTGACCACCGCGACCGTGACCTCGGCCGTCGCCAGCACATCCTCACCCCGGCAAATGGTTTGGCTCAGTAGCATCCGGGCGCCGCGGACGTCACCCGGCCTGGTGACAATCGTCAGCACATCGTCCATCCGCGCCGGCGACTTGAAATCGATCTCCATCCGCCGGACCACAAAGGCTACCGCATCAGCGGGGTCGCTCTGGCCATGCAGTGCGCCTTGGGAGACCCCAAGCAGACGGATGTAATCCGTCCGCCCGCGCTCGAAGAAGTGCAGATAGCGTGCGTGATAGACGAAACCGGAGAAATCCGTGTCTTCGTAATAGACCCGCTGGGCCAGGACATGCCCTCCGTCTTGCAGCTGCCCCGAAAGCGATCCGTTCATGTTATCCACCCGCCTGGCCTTGCCCGCCATTTATCCACAGTTTCGAAGCTGTAATTGAGACAATCGTGTTTCTGTCATAAAACCGATCTATCAGGATTAAAACCATGCAGGCACAGGAGAATCACAGATGAAGATTGCAATCATGGGCGGCGACGGGTTTGTCGGTTGGCCAACATCGCTGCACCTCTCCAATGCCGGGCATGAGATTCACATCATCGACAACCTGTCCCGGCGCTGGATCGACACCGAACTGGGCGTCCAGTCGCTGACCCCGATGGATTCGATCCAGGAGCGCACCCGCATCTGGCATGCCGAGACCGGCAGGAAGATCCATTTCCATCTCATCGACATGGCGCGGGACTATGACGTGCTGAAGAACTGGCTGGCCGAAGAGCGCCCTGACGCCATCGTGCATTTCGCCGAACAGCGCGCAGCGCCCTATTCGATGAAGACCGACCGCCACAAGAACTACACCGTCAACAACAACGTCAACGCCACCCACAATCTGCTCAACGCCATGGTGGAACTGGGATTGGACGCGCATCTGGTGCATCTGGGCACCATGGGCGTCTATGGATATTCGACCGTGGGTGCTGCCATCCCCGAGGGCTATCTGCCGGTCGGCATCGAGACCATGTCGGGCGAGACGGTAAAGCAGGATATTCTCTATCCGGCCAATCCCGGCTCGATCTACCACATGACCAAATGCCTCGATCAGCTGATTTTCCAGTTCTATGCCAAGAACGACAATCTGCGCATCACCGACCTGCATCAGGGCATCGTCTGGGGCACCCACACCGACCAGACCCGGCGGCACGAGCAATTGGTCAACCGGTTTGACTATGACGGCGATTACGGCACCGTGCTCAACCGCTTCCTGATCCAGGCGGCGATCGGCTATCCGCTGACCGTGCACGGCACCGGCGGCCAGACCCGCGCCTTCATCCATATTCAGGATTCCGTCCGCTGCATCGAGATCGCGCTGGGCAATCCGCCGGCACGCGGCGACAAGGTCGAGATCTTCAACCAGATGACCGAGACCCACCGGGTCCGCGATCTGGCCAAGATGATCGCCGGCATGACCGGCGCCGAGATCGCCTGGCTGCCCAACCCGCGCAAGGAAGCAGCCGAGAACGATCTGGTTGTCCGCAACGAGAAATTCCTCGGTCTCGGGCTTGAGCCGACCACGCTGAAGGAAGGTCTGCTCGAGGAAGTCGTCGATGTGGCCAGGAAGTATGCCTACCGCGTTGACCGCTCCCGCGTGCCGGCTGTTTCGGCCTGGACCAAGGACATCGCCACCTCGATCAATCGCGATCCTGAAGGCAAGGCGCTGAAATCCGTTTCATGAGCAGTACCGCTCCGCTTGTCTCCGGTCTGACTGCGAACAAAGCCGCAGCCAGCCATTGCGCCTATGTCACGCTTGTCACCAATGCTGATTACGCGATGGGCGCGCTGGCGCTTGCCCGGTCAATCCAGCTCAGCGGGACACAGGCGGATATCGTCGTCCTGCACACCGGAGGAGTGGCTGATGCCGCGCTCGAGCCGCTGTCGGAACTCGGCTGCCGGCTGATCCGCACCGAGTTGCTCAACACATCCGACGCTTTCAACGAGCGCCATGCGCGTGGCAAGCTTCACGCCAATGCGCCTTTCACCAAGGGGCGCAAGCCGGCCTTCCACTCGCCGCTCGACAATTTCTGCAAGCTGCGGCTCTGGCAGCTGACCGAGTATCAGGCTTGCGTCTTCAT
This sequence comes from Hoeflea sp., assembly GCA_048261205.1. Classification (GTDB taxonomy): domain Bacteria; phylum Pseudomonadota; class Alphaproteobacteria; order Rhizobiales; family Rhizobiaceae; genus Hoeflea. The sequence goes on along the minus strand of JBLXGF010000002.1, from coordinate 402,039 downwards.
CGACGCCGATGCGCTGGTGCTGCGCAACATCGACAAGCTGTTCGGCTATCCCGAATTTTCCGCCGCGCCGAATGTCTACGAGACCTTGCGGGATTTCCACCGGATGAATTCCGGCGTGTTCGTCGCTCGTCCCTCTGCAGAGACCTTCGCCGCCATGCTCAAAGTACTGGATCAACCCAGCACTTTCTGGCGGCGCACCGACCAGACATTCCTGGAAACTTTCTTCCCCGACTGGCATGGCCTGCCGGTGACCATGAACATGCTGCAATATGTCTGGTTCAACCTGCCGGAGCTGTGGGACTGGAAGCAGATCGGCGTGCTGCACTACCAGTATGAAAAGCCCTGGGAAAAAGACCATCCCAGGTCTGCAGAGCTCAAACCGCTGATCGATCTCTGGCACGCCTACCTCGATGGGAAATCCATCCCGGACATCGCCTCGCTGCCAAATCCCTTCACGGACGCAGCCGCGTGAAAGCGCTCGTCTCCGGCGGCAGCGGTCTGGTCGGGCGCTATGTCGTAGAGACACTGCTTGATGCTGGCTATGACGTCGTCACCGCCGGCCGGACACCGCCGGCAGACGGCCTGTTCTCCCAGCCTGTCGAATTCCGCCCCGCGCGTCTTGATCCGGATACAGTCCACGGACAGCTTTTTGCCGGGATAGACGTCTTCATCCACGCAGCCTTCGAGCACCTGCCCGGGCGTTACCGCGGCGGCGAAGGCGATGACCCGGACGGTTTCCGCCGGTCCAATCTCGATGGCACAATCAGCCTCTTCGAATCGGCCGCAATGGCCGGCGTCCGGCGCGTTGTCTTCCTCTCCAGCCGGGCGGTCTATGATGGGGTTGCTCCCGGCACCCCTTTGACCGAAAGACTCGAAGTACGGCCCAACTCGCTCTATGGCGAAATCAAACTTCTGGGCGAGCAGGCGCTTGCGGCGATGAATGCGCCCGGCTTCACCACAGCCAGTCTCCGCCTCACCGGCGTCTATGGCGGCCTGCGCCCCAACAAGTGGGACAGCCTGTTTGCCGATTATCTGGCGGGAAAGGAAATTGCAGCCCGGGCCGGTTCCGAAGTTCATGGCCGCGACGCCGGACAGGCGGTCCGGCTGATGCTTGAATCAGAGGCAACATTGGTTGGCGGCCAGAGTTTCAATGTCTCGGATCTGATAGCCGATACCCGGAGTATCCTCACGCCGTTACATCATTCCCTGCCGCAGCCGCCGGATCTTCCGCCGCCCGCCGACAAGACGGCCGTTGCGGAAATGGACACGCAAAAGATTCGGAAACTGGGCTGGCGCCCCAGTGGACAGACGCAGTTTGACGAGACAATGCAGCAGCTGATCGCGCCACGATCCGCACCGGCATAGCAGGCGTCACCCGGAGCTTTACTCGTCTTCGAACAGGCTGGCTTGGGTCGCGGCCAGATCCTTCGGCGGATTGAGCCCCATGTGGCTCCAGGCGCGTGCGGTCAGCACCCGGCCGCGTGGCGTGCGCTGCAGAAATCCCTGCTGGATCAGATAGGGCTCGATGATGTCCTCGATCGCGTCACGCGGTTCCGACAGGCCCGCGGCGATGGTCTCGATGCCCACGGGCCCGCCGCCAAAATTGCGCACGATCATGTCGAGGTAACGCCGGTCGAGCTGGTCCAGGCCGATGCTGTCGACCGACAGCCGGGTCAATGCCTCATCGGCGATCTGCCGGGTCACGGCTTCAGCCTTCGCCACTTCCGCGAAATCCCGCACCCGACGGAGCAACCGCCCCGCGATGCGCGGCGTACCCCGGGCACGCCGCGCGATTTCCAGCGCGCCGTCATCGGTCATGCCGAGCCCCATGATCCGCGCCCCGCGCCGGACGATCAGCTCAAGTTCTTCGACGGTGTAGAACTGCAGCCGCACCGGAATGCCGAACCGGTCCCTCAGCGGCGTGGTCAGCAGGCCCAGACGGGTTGTCGCCGCAACCAGCGTGAACCGCGACAGATCGATCTTGACCGAGCGCGCAGCCGGCCCTTCGCCGATGATCAGATCGAGCTGGAAATCCTCCATCGCCGGATAGAGAATTTCCTCCACCGCCGGGTTGAGCCGGTGGATCTCGTCGATGAACAGCACATCACGGTCTTCGAGATTGGTCAGAAGGGCGGCGAGGTCCCCGGCCTTGGCGATCACCGGGCCGGACGTCGAGCGGAAATTCACGCCCAGTTCCTTGGCCATGATCTGCGCCAGAGTGGTCTTGCCCAGCCCCGGAGGACCGACAAACAGCACATGGTCGAGCGCCTCGGCCCGGCCCTTGGCCGCCTCGATGAACACCTTCAGATTGGCCCGCGCCTCAGCCTGGCCGGTGAAATCATCCAGCGTCTGGGGCCGCAATGTCGTATCGACATCCTCGCCACGCTTGTCGGGGGTGATCAGGCGGTCAGCGTCGCTCATGCCAAGAGTTCCATGCCCGGAACCGAATTGGCGGCCTTGCGGTCGAAGGTCATCGTCTTTTCACATCCATTCGCACGGTTAAGTTCGGCAATGACGACATCAGAGAAATCGCTATGCGGTGATGTAAACCACTGAGCCCAATTCTCCATGCGCAATGTTTCCGGAACCTTGATTTCCACTGTGTCGAGCAAGCCTGACAGTTGTTGCCGCGCCACCATCCGGTCCACCTTGTACACCCTTTCGAGCACCCAGACGGCCTCAAGCACGACAATCGGATTGACGAACAGGGGTTCCTCCGCACTGCTGGATTTGACAAGGGAAACCGCCGCATCAAATTGAATCGGCTCGTCGCGCGTCAAAAGGCGAACGATGATGTTTGTATCAATCCCGATCACGCGCCCGCCCAAATCGTTCAGCAATCCCCTCATCGAGAGCTTCATTCATGGACTCGACGGAAACCGGAGCGCGGTCAGGCACATGAAGCGCCCCCGCAAAATCCAGCGCGCTGCGGTTTTTGGGAACAAGCATCACTTTCCCGTCGACAAATTCATACCCGAGACGATCACCCGCGCCCACCTTGAGAAACTCGCGCACTTCCAGCGGGATTGTTGTCTGGCCTTTGGTGGTCAATTTTGACTCTATGCCCATTACCTTACCCACATTCAATTTCCTTACCGGCAAATATAGTAAGGAAAACTGTGCCTCGCAAGGAATCGCTCTATTTAGCCAATTCCTTCAGCCCCAGCCGGATCAGCTTGGCCGAGTCCGGGTTGTCACCCGCCGTCTTCAGCGCTGCGGAAACCGCATTGGCGGCCTGATCGCGCGAATAGCCGAGATTGGACAGCGCCGAAACCGCATCGGCCACCGGTGCGGAGGCAACGCCCTCGCCCAGCTCCTGCTTCAGCCCCATCGCCTCGCCCGCATCGCCGCCCAGCGCCGGCACCTTGTTCTTCAGTTCGGCAACAATGCGCTGCGCCACTTTCGGCCCGATACCGGGCGCCCGCGACACCGTTGCCTTGTCCTGCAGCGCAATCGCACTGGCAAGTTCGGAGGCCGTCAGTGTCGACAGCACCGCCAGCGCCACCTTGGCGCCGACCCCCTGCACGCTTTGCAGCAGCCGGAACCACTCGCGCTCCAGTGCCGTTTCGAAACCGAACAGCTTGAGCTGGTCCTCGCGCACATAGGTCTCGATATACAGAACCGCCGCTTCGCCGGGGGATCCGAGCCGCGACAGCGTGCGCATTGAGCAGAACGCGACGTAACAGACGCCGTGCACGTCGATCAGCGCATAGTCCTCGCCGATTTCCTCGAGTGTGCCCTTGAGCTTGCCAATCATTGGAGGGTCCTCATTCCGCTGCCATGCGCCACTCCGGCGATGTCCTGTGATGTGCATGACAGATGGCGATCGCCAGCGCATCCGCTGCGTGGTCGCTGTCAAAGGTGGCCTTCGGGATCAGCATCTTGACCATCATCACGATCTGCTTCTTGTCGCCATGCCCGACACCGATCACGGCCTTCTTGACCGCGTTCGGCGCATATTCCCCCACCCGCAACCCGGCCCGCGCCGGCGCCAGCAAGGCAATGCCCCGGGCCTGCCCGAGTTTCAGCGTCGCCGTGGCGTCCTTGTTGACGAAGGTGTTCTCCACCGCCGCCTCGAAGGGCTGAAACTGGTGCAATATGCTCTCCAGGCCCTCATAAAGCTGGTTCAGCCGGGAAGCCAGATCCAGCTTGTTGTCCGACTTGACCGTGCCTGAGGCGACAAACCGCAAAGAGTTGCCCAGACTGTCGATCACACCCCATCCGGTGTTCCGCAGCCCTGGATCAATACCGATTATTCGAATCGCTTCCGCCATGAAAAAACCCTATCCCGATGCGCCGGACCATTCCATCAAAATGTGAACAAAACAAAAACAAACACAAAGGTCAGCAAACAGTCTTTGGCTTTCGCCCGATGGCTTCCTACATGCAGGCAAAGCCCGTTCTGACCTGAAAGATTTCAAATGACAGCCTTTTCCATTCTCGATCTCTGCCCCATTGTCGAAGGCGGCTCCACAAGTGATGCACTTTCCAGCACGCGGCTGATGGCCAAACAGGCCGAAGATGCCGGTTACACCCGGTTCTGGCTGGCCGAACATCACGGCATGAAGGGCATTGCCAGCGCGGCCACGGCGCTGGTCATCGCCGAGGCCGGCCATGCAACGAGCACCATCCGCATCGGCTCGGGCGGCATCATGCTGCCCAACCATGCGCCGCTGGTGATCGCCGAACAGTTCGGCACACTCGAAGCGCTGTTTCCGGGCCGCGTCGATCTCGGCCTTGGCCGTGCGCCCGGCACCGACATGAACACCGCGCGGGCTCTGCGCAGAAACCTCGAAACCGGCGCCAACAGCTTCCCGGATGATATCGTCGAGCTGCAGCACTGGCTGGGCGAAGCCGACGACACCAAGCTGATCGCCGTACCCGGCGCAGGCTCGCATGTTCCGCTGTGGATTCTTGGCTCGAGCATCTACAGTGCACATCTGGCCGCAGCGCTCGGATTGCCCTACGCCTTTGCCTCGCATTTTGCCCCGGACATGCTTCTGGAGGCGCTCGACATCTACCGCGCCAAATTCACGCCTTCAGCTCAGCTTGATACGCCCTATGTCATGGCCGCCACCATGGGCGTGATGGCCGATACCGACAGTGAGGCTGATTACCTGTTCACCACCTTGCAGCAGACCTTCGTCAATATGCGCCGCAATGCCCGTGGCAAGATGCCAAGACCCATCGACAGCATGGACGGCTACTGGAACGAAATGGAACAGATCGCCGTCGAGCATACCCTGCGCTATGCAGTTGTCGGCGGTCCTGACACCGCAAAACAGAAAATGCAGGATTTCATCACAGCCACCAAGGCCGACGAGATCATGATTTCCATGCCGATTCATTCCATCGATGCCCGGCTGAAATCCGTTGACCTGTTCGGAGCCGTGCGAACCGCGCTCTGAGACACGAAAAAGCCGCCGGTCGATCAACCGGCGGCTTGCGAATTTCAGCGATAAGCTCGAATCAGGCGGAAAGCTTGGCCATGATTTCGTCGGAGACTTCGAAGTTGGCATAGACGTTCTGCACGTCATCATCATCATCGAGCGTCGCGATCAGCTTGAGCACGGATACGGCCTTGTCTTCATCCACCGGGGCGGAAGTCTGCGGCTTCCACACGGCCTTCACGGACGTAGCTTCACCCAGCGCTTCTTCAAGTGCCGTGGAAACTTCGCCGATATCCTCGAAAGCGCAAAGAATGACGTGTTCTTCTTCGCCGCTGGTCACATCCTCGGCGCCGGCCATGATCGCGGCTTCCATGATCGCGTCAGCGTCGCCGGCCTCTACGGGATAGATGATTTCACCAACGCGCGAGAACATGAACCCGACCGATCCGGTCTCGCCCAATGCACCGCCTGATTTGGTGAAAGCCGCGCGCACGCTCGAAGCGGTGCGGTTGCGGTTGTCGGTGAGTGCTTCGACGATAACGGCAACGCCGCCCGGGCCGTAGCCCTCGTAGCGCACTTCCTCATAGGCTTCGCTGTCGCCGCCCGTCGCCTTGTTGATGGCCCGCTGGATGTTGTCCTTCGGCATCGACTGCGCCTTGGCGTTCTGGATCGCCAGCCGCAGCCGCGGATTCATCGCCGGGTCGGGCGCTCCCATCTTGGCGGCAACGGTGATTTCGCGCCCGAGCTTGGAGAACATCTTGGAACGGACAGCGTCCTGCCGTCCCTTGCGGTGCATGATGTTTTTAAATTGTGAGTGGCCGGCCATAATGCCCCTGATCTTTACTCTGAATTCTGGATGGGCGCGTTATAAGGGCCTAACCACGTTTCGTCCAGAAGGATCAGACCATGCAAAAAACCAGTGTGCCTGCCTTGCCTCTGACCGGCGGATGTCAGTGCGGCAAAATCCGCTACTCTCTCAGAGCCAAGCCCCTGGTTTTCTATCTCTGCCACTGCACCGAATGCCAGCGCCACACCTCGTCCGCTTTTGGCGAAAGCTTGCGTTTCAGGCGCGAAGACATGGATGTCGATGCGGGGCTGGTCAGCGTCAGCCGCATGAGCGAATCCGGCAAGCAGCGCCAGGGCTGGTTCTGCCCCGATTGCGGTGTCCGGATCTGGCATGGCACAGATGGATCGGCAGAAATCAACATCAAGGCAGGCACCCTTGACGACACCTCCTGGCTTGTTCCCGCCGGGCACATCTGGTGCAGCTCAAAACAGCCATTCATGAAGATTGCTGACGATGAGCTGAGCTACGACGCCCAGCCGGCCGACGGCTATGAAGCACTGAAGCTGCGCTGGCAGGCAATGACGCGCTCCGCCTGAGCAAATATCCACCCCCGGGATCCAGGCCCCTTTACCTGGGGTAAAGCTGCACTACACTTATTGACGAGAGAGACTGTTTCACGGAGCCGGCAGCATGCACCGTATGAGCACCTTCGTCCTTGGGATCGCATTGCTTGCTTTCGCCGCACCAGCGAATGCGCAGGAAAACCAGCGTCCGTTCAGCCAATGCCTGGCGGTCGCCCAAACGCTTCCCGGCGCCACCTACGCCAATCTCACCCCCGACGCGATTGACTTGCAGATAGAGCCTGTTGCAGCGGGTTCGGGCGAAGTCGAAATCATGTTCGCCGGCCATTCGACCTACGTCATCACCACGCCTGCCGGCATTTCCATCGCCACCGACTACAACGGCTGGGCAGGACGCGTGGCCGTCCCCGACATCGTCACCATGAACAAGGCCCATTCCTCGCATTTCACGCTGGCCGCTGACGAACGCATCGGAGAGGTGCTGCGCGGCTGGAATTTCGATGGCACACCCGCTGATCATGATGTGGTGGTGGAAGATGTCTATGTGCGCAACGTCACCACCGACATCCGCAATTTCGGCATGATGGAGCCGGACGGCAATTCGATTTTCATCTTCGAGGTGGCGGATCTGTGTATCGGCCATCTCGGTCATCTGCATCACCCGCTCGAAGACCGGCACTTCGCCGAGATCGGCCGGCTCGACATCGTCATGGTGCCTGTCGATGGCGGCCTGACCCTGAGCCACGCCGCCATGACCGGCATCGCCCAGCGCCTGCAATCCTCGATCCTGCTGCCAATGCACCGCCGTGGCGCGCCTTTGTCGAGCTTTATCGAAATGATGGGCGACAAGTTCGCAACCGACTTCGTCAACGACGACAGCTTCACGATCTCCGCACGGACATTGCCGCGCCGTCCGACAATTCTCGTTCTGAAAGGAATTTGAGCATGCACCGCAGAACCCTTCTGACCGGCGCTGCTGGTCTCATCTTGGCAGTGACCGCGCCTTTCACGCTGCAGGCCAGCACCGACACGCAACGTGAAAGGCTGTTCGAGGCGTTAAGGACAGCGAAAACGGAGCGCGAGGGACGTCTTGCCGAAAACGCCATCTGGAACTGGTGGCTCGATCAGGCCCCGACTCTTGAGGTGCGCGAGGCCATTGACTATGGCATGAAACGGCGCGAGGCCTATGACTTCGAGGCAGCCGAAGCGTCATTCGACAAGGCCGTGCAACAGGCGCCGGACTATGCCGAAGGCTGGAACCAGCGCGCCTTTGTCCGGTTCCTGCGCGACAATATCGACGGGTCGCTGTCAGATCTCGAAAAAGCGGTCGACCTCGATCCGGATCACTTTGCCGCCTGGTCGGGCATGTATCATGTGCTCATCCGCATGGGGCGGCCCGAAGTGGCTGTTTCAGCCTTGAGCCGCGCGGTCACCATTCACCCCTGGCTCAAGGAACGCGGCATGCTGCCACCCGATCCCGACGCCAAGCGGCCGCTGATCAAGGGCAAGCAGCAGGATCTCTAGGATCTCAGCTCCAGAAATCGGGCATGGTCTCGGCGAGTCTGGGGCCGATGCGCAACGGCGCGATCTTCTCGGCCAGACCGGTGCGGTCGGAAATCTCGACGGCGACGCCACAGATGGTAGCCGGCCCCGAAGCCACTTCGAACCGGCCTTTCGGGATCTTCGACACGAACCGGCTGACCGGTTCTTCCTTGTCCATACCGATGGAGGAATCATAGTCACCGCACATGCCGGCATCCGACAGGTAAGCCGTGCCGCCATTCAGGATTTGCGCATCCGCGGTTGGCACATGGGTATGGGTTCCCACCACGAAACTTGCCCGGCCATCGACAAAATGCGCAAAGCACAGTTTCTCGCTGGTGGCTTCGGCATGGAAATCGAACACCACCGCATCGGCCTGCTCGCCCAGCGGGCAGGCTTCAAGGATCGCCTCGCCGGCCGCGAAGGGGTCGTCAAGATCGGGATGCATGAACACCCGTCCCATCACATTGGCGACGAGCACCCGCGCCCCGTTGCGGGCAATGTAGAGATTGGAGCCCCGGCCCGGTGTTCCAGCAGGGTAGTTTGCGGGTCTTAGAAAACGATCCTGCCGGTCGGCATAGACAAGCGCTTCGCGCTGGTCCCAGACATGGTTGCCGGTGGTCACCACGTCAGCGCCGGCATTGAGCGTTTCGAGAAAGATATCCTCGGTAATCCCGAAGCCGCCGGCCGCGTTCTCACCATTGACGATGACAAAATCCAGCTTGTAATCGCGGATCAGGCCGGGAAGGCGGTTCCAGACCGCGGTGCGGCCGGATCGTCCGACCAGATCTCCAAGAAATAACAGGCGCATCGGCTCTCTATAACGGTTGCGAAAAGGAGCGCAAGCCTTGCTCTGTCAGGATCATGTCGAGCGGCACATCATGATCTTCCGCCGGCAGCCTGCCGGTTTCCTGAATCGAAAATGCGGTGCCTATCAACAAAGGCGATCTGCCCTTGGCGCGAAGCCTTGCGATCGCCCGGTCATAATGACCGGCGCCATAGCCCAGACGGTTGCCATCGCCATCAAACGACGACAAGGGCATCATCAGAACATCAGGATCAAGCACCTCCGCATCAGCCCCCGGCCCCGATGTTCCAAATCCCGTATTGACGAGATCGGCTCCCCTGACGAAATCGCGAAACACGATGGTCTCGCGGTCGAGTACAACGGGCAGGCACAGCCGCGCGCCGCGCTCCCGCAGCCGGGCAAGCAGGGGGCGGAGGTCGGGCTCTGACCGGATCGGCAGATACCCCGCGATCACGGTACCGGGCTCAAATTGCAGCTGCTCGGCTCCTTCCGCCATGGCGAGGCTCATTTCAATACGATCATCCAGTGCCAATGAATCGCGCCGAGCCAGAATTGCCGAACGAATGCTTGCCTTGCTGTCCATCAACCTCTCCATCGTGAGTACTCCGGCAGCGAGGGGTAAGCGGTCAGGCGCCAAACATCAACGATTTTGCCCGGACATTTTACGCCGGCCGGCAGAACCGTCGTCTCAATTCAGCACAGCCCCATTTCACCATCTGTATACGACCTTATCCATGATTGATTGCCACCGGTTGCCGCTTGCAGCTATTCTGGACCTGCAAGCGAATGCCGCTCAAATTGCGCCGCGATAGTTTTCAAACAAATACATTTTCAGGTATTCATGACAGACCAGACTGAGCGATTAACTCATCCAGAAAGATCTTGCCTGCAATCCGTGGCAAGAGGCCAAACTCCGGTCGTTGCCCCCCAACCACGCGAAAAATCCCACAAAACCGGCAACGACCATCTTGCATCCGCCCGCAGGAAGCTTCTGGCGAGCACCACGATAGAGGCCGTCGCCCGCGCCATGAAAATGGGCCTGATCGAGTAGCCGCCCAAAAAGCGCTCAACCCCATTTCTGTCCATAAAGCTTGAAAAGTGCGATCCACGGCAACCGATGGATTTATTGATCCTGGGAACCTACAACGTAGGTGGGCGCCATATGTCCGGACCCACGGGTCCGGTCAGGGACAGCTCCCTTTGGATCAATTAAGGCCCCAGGGTTCGAGTATCCTGTCGAGAGGCGCAGATCGCATGACCCATATAGGCCATCCCGCGCCCAACTCCAATGAGCAAATTGCAAGTCAGCATATTATCCGGTCCAGGCGCGCCAAGCAGCGAAGACTTTCGTCATCCGACCCATCTGCGGACATCTGAAACGGCCTCATACAGCTTGCAAACAAGGCAACACCGTTGATCACACCAGCAATGGCTCACGATCCGGATTTCAGCTTCGTCCTGACAGCTTGCCGGCAATCTGCTCGATCTTGCCGGTCACCTCTGACAGCGCTTCGGCCAGGTCGTGGTCGGTCTTGTCGACCTTGGTCAGCGCATTGTCGCGCGTCTTCTTCAGCGTCTCGACTTCGGCTTCAAGGCCGCGCATCCGGCGCTGCAGTTCGTGCAACTCGTCCATCACCATGATACCGGCCATGACCGTGATACGCAGGTCGCCGATTTCGCCGAATTGGCCTTTGAGATGACCGACATAACGGTCAAAGCGTCCGGCAAGGTCGCTCAGATGCTCTTCCTGGCCCTCTTCGCAGGCCATCCGATAGGTCTTGCTGTCAATGGTAACCGTAACTTGCGCCATTCAACACGTCCTGTTTTGCACGACCCCGGATGATCGAAGGCTGATGCTTTTTGATCCTGTCAGTCTCAACGGTCGAGAACCGCCCTTATCGTTTCCATGGCCGTCACCAGCCGGCGGGAAACCTCGCGATTGGCTTCCTCCAGACGATTGGCCCTGTCCTCGGATTGATCCAATTCCAGCGCAATGCGCGAACGATCTTCAATCATCCGGCTCAGCTCAGCCGCCGCCTCGGTCGAATTGCGGCTCGTCTCAACCTGCCTGTCGACTTCATTGTCGAGCTGATTCAAAGCTTTTTTCAACGCCTCAAGTGCGGATTGTACAGTCTTTTCAACCGGCATCATCAGCTTCCCTGGATCTGGACTACAAGCCGAATCGCTTGAATTCCGGATACTTGTGAGCAACAGTTTACGCATCAGCCGAACGGGGCGTCAACAAAACCACCTTTTGCATCCCCAGACGTTTGCAGCCAAGGCATTTGTTGACTCCCGCCTAGCAACTGCTATGTGTGCGCGGCCTTCGATCCGGTCTATATCCAGCCCGGACCTGACATGAACGCGACCAGGCGGAACCATCATGATTTCACGCGAAAAACACGACCGGATGGCCAATGCAATCCGGTTTCTGTCCATTGATGCAGTAGAGAAAGCCAAATCCGGGCATCCCGGCTTGCCGATGGGCGCAGCCGATGTCGCCACGGTGCTGTTTTCGCGCTACCTGACTTTCGACCCGAAAAAGCCGGGCTGGCCGGACCGGGACCGTTTTGTGCTGTCAGCCGGTCACGGCTCGATGCTGATCTATTCGCTGCTTTATCTGCTCGGATATGACGACATCTCGCTCGACGACATCAAGAATTTCCGCCAGCTCGGCTCTCCGACCGCCGGCCACCCCGAATATGGCCACGCAGCAGGCATCGAAACCACCACCGGCCCGCTTGGCCAGGGCATCGGCAACGCAGTCGGCATGGCCATTGCCGAGCGCAAGCTCGCCGAGGAGTTCGGATCGGACCTGGTCGAACACTACACCTATGCGCTGGCCGGCGACGGCTGCCTGATGGAAGGTATCAGCCAGGAAGCCATTACCCTGGCCGGCCACCTCAAACTCAACAAGCTCATCGTCTTCTGGGACAACAACTCGATTTCCATCGACGGCCCGGTTTCATTGACCGATTCGACCGACCAGCTCGCCCGCTTCGCAGCATCGGGCTGGAACACGCTTGATATTGACGGCCATGATCCCGACGCCATCGCGCAGGCAATCGAAGCCGCGCAGGCATCAGACCGGCCGACCCTGATCGCCGCCAAGACCGTTATCGGTTTCGGCGCACCCAACAAGGCCGGAACCAGCGGCGCCCACGGCTCTCCCTTGGGCGACAAGGAAATCGCAGGCACCCGCGCAGCACTTGGCTGGGACGAAGAACCTTTCGTCGTGCCATCCGACATTCTCGACGCCTGGCGCCTGGCGGGCTTGCGCTCGGTCAAGGACCGCAAGGCCTGGGAATCGCGCCTGGCCGAAACGGACAACGACGTCCGCATGGCTTTCGAGCGCCGGATGAACGGCGATCTGCCGGGCGAACTTGAACCCGCCATCATCGCCTACAAGAAGAAGCTGGCCGAAGACCTGCCGACGGTCGCCACCCGCAAGGCTTCCGAGATGGCGCTGGAAGTCATCAATGGCGTTGTCCCCGAAACCCTGGGCGGATCGGCGGACCTGACCGGGTCCAACAACACCCGGACCAGCCAGACCAAGGCGATCACCCCGGACGATTTCTCCGGCCGCTACATCCATTACGGCATCCGTGAACACGGCATGGCTGCAATGATGAACGGGATCGCGCTGCATGGCGGCCTGATCCCCTATTCCGGCGGCTTCCTGATTTTCTCGGATTACTGCCGGCCCTCGATCCGCCTTGCCGCACTGATGGGCATTCGCGTCATTCACGTTCTGACCCATGATTCCATCGGTCTTGGCGAAGACGGCCCGACCCACCAGCCGGTCGAACAGATGGCAGCCCTTCGCGCCATCCCCAACCTTTTGATGTTCCGCCCCGCGGATACGGTCGAAACCGCGGAATGCTGGCAGATCGCGCTTGAAGCGGAGAAGCGCCCGAGCGGTATCGCACTGACGCGTCAGAACCTGCCCACCGTGCGCACCGATTTCACCGAAGAAAACCTCTGCCGCTATGGCGCTTATGACCTTGTGTCAGCCAGCGATGCGGAGGTCACGATCTTCGCGACCGGTTCGGAAATCGAAATCGCTCTTGAAGCACGTGAGAAGCTTGAGGCGAATGGTCACACCACACGCGTGGTCTCGGTGCCCTGCTTCGAGTTGTTTGAAGAACAAAGCGCAGAGTATAAAAAGGCAGTGATCGGCGAGTCCAAGGTCAAGATCGCTATCGAGGCGGGCATCCGCCAGGGATGGGATCGTTTCATCGGCTCTGATGGCCTGTTCATCGGCATGACCGGTTTCGGAGCATCCGGGCCGTACAAGGAACTCTACGAGCATTTCGGCATCACTGCCGAGGCTGCAGTGGCTGCAGTCGAAGCCCGCTTACATGACGAAGCCTGATTTCTGACAGGGACAGGCACACTCGGACCCAGGACGGAGGAATAGCATGAAGACCAGGATTGCCATTAACGGATTTGGCCGTATCGGCCGCAATGTTGTGCGCGCCATTTATGAATCCGGTCGCACCGATATCGACATCGTGGCGATCAACGATCTCGGCCCGGTTGAAACCAATGCCCATCTGCTGCGCTGGGATTCGGTCCACGGAAAGTTCCCCAAGACCGTCGAAGTCGATGGCGACACCATCAAGATCGAAGGTGGCGACTCGTTCAAGGTCTTCGCCGAACGTGACCCGAAGAACCTGCCCTGGGCCGATCTCGGCATCGACATCGTGATGGAATGCACCGGCATCTTCACCGCCCGCGACAAGGCAGCGATCCATCTGGAAGCCGGCGCAAAGCGGGTTCTGGTGTCCGCACCTTCCGCAGGCGCCGACAAGACCATCGTCTATGGCGTCAACACCGATGTGCTGACCAAGGATGACCTGGTGGTCTCCAACGCATCCTGCACCACCAACTGCCTGGCGCCGGTGGCCTATGTGCTCAACAATGCCATCGGCATTGAAAAGGGCATGATGACGACGATCCACTCCTACACCGGTGACCAGCCAACGCTCGACACCATGCACAAGGATCTCTACCGCGCCCGTGCAGCGGCCATGTCGATGATCCCGACCTCGACCGGTGCGGCCAAGGCCGTTGGCCTCGTCCTGCCCGAGCTCAATGGCAAGCTCGATGGCATGTCGATCCGCGTCCCGACCCCGAACGTCTCGGTTGTCGACCTGAAGTTCATCGCCAAGCGCGAGACCTCCGTTGAAGAAATCAACAAGGCCATCCGTGATGCGGCAAACGGTCCGTTGAAGGGCGTTCTCGGCTTCACCGATGAGCCCAATGTCTCGATCGACTTCAACCACAACCCGCATTCCTCGGTTTTCCACATGGACCAGACCAAGGTCATGGAGGGCACCCTGTGCTCGATCCTGACCTGGTACGACAATGAATGGGGCTTCTCCAACCGCATGGGCGACACCGCGGTTGCCATGGCGAAGCTGATCTAGGCCATGTTCAGGCCCCTTTCCCTCAAAACGGTACGCTGGCGTCCCGTCGAGGGAGAGGGGCTGGAACATCTCACGGTTCGCGCCAGCAGCTCCTCCATTCACGCTGAAAGCGTGCTGGCCGGACACGATGACGGCAGGCCATACGGCATCCGCTACCGGATTGAGTGCGACGCGAACTGGTGCGTCCGGGCCTTCAAGATCGCAGCAACCTCCGGCGAGCGCCTTGAGATGTTGTCGGATGGAGAGGGCCATTGGCGGCTTACCGATGGAACGCCGCAACCGCGATATGATGGCTGCATCGACATTGATTTTTCTGGAACGCCGTTCTCCAACACCTTGCCTATCCGCCGCCTGAGACCAGAGCCAGCTGACGGAACCATCCGGCTGCGGGTGCTCTATGTGCCGTTCACGACACTCGAGCCACACCCCGACGATCAGCTCTACACCTGCCTTGATGCCGGACAGAAGTATCGCTACGAGGCCGCCGATCGTCCATTTACCGCCGAATTACCTGTCGATGACGATGGTTTTGTTATCGACTATCCAGACCTATTCGAACGAATCCTTTGACGGGAGAAGACACCATGACCGCATTCAAAACCCTCGATGATCTGACCGACCTTTCCGGCAAGCGCGTTCTCTTGCGGGTCGATCTGAATGTCCCCGTCAAGGATGGCAAGGTTACCGACACCACCCGCATCGAGCGGGTCGCCCCGACAATCATGGAACTGTCGGGCAAAGGCGCGCGGGTGATCCTGCTTGCGCATTTCGGCCGTCCCAAGGGTCAGGCTGTTCCGTCGATGTCGCTCGACCCTATTGCCGGCATCGTTGAAAGCGTTCTCGATCACCGCGTTCATTTCGCAGCCGATTGCATCGGCGAAACCGCACAGAAAGCGGTCGATGCAATGGTCAATGGTGACGTTCTGCTGCTTGAAAACACAAGGTTTCATGCCGGAGAGGAAAAAAACGATCCGGAATTCGCCAAGGCGCTGGCGCAAAATGGCGACATCTTCGTCAACGACGCTTTCTCGGCGGCCCATCGCGCCCACGCCTCCACCGAAGGGCTGGCGCATTTTCTGCCGTCCTATGCCGGCCGCACCATGCAGGCAGAACTGATCGCACTTGAGAAAGGCCTCGGCAATCCGGCCCGGCCGGTGGTGGCCATTGTCGGCGGCGCCAAGGTGTCGACCAAGATCGACCTGTTGCAGAACCTGGTCAAGAAGGTCGATGCGCTGGTGATCGGCGGCGGCATGGCCAACACTTTCCTGGCTGCCCGCGGCATCGATGTCGGCAAATCCCTCTGCGAGCACGATCTTGCAGAAACCGCCAAGGCGATTGAAGCCGAAGCTCTCGCATCGGGATGTGCCATCGTCCTGCCGGTTGACGGCGTCGTGGCGCGCGAATTCAAGGCTGGCGCCGACAACGAAACCGTTGATGTTACAGCCATTCCCGCCGATGCCATGATGCTCGACGTTGGGCCAAAATCCATCGAGGCCATCAATGCCTGGATCACCAAGGCCGACACCCTGGTCTGGAACGGCCCGCTTGGCGCCTTCGAAATCCCGCCCTTCGATGCGGCAACGGTATCAGCGGCCCAACACGCGGCCCGCCGCACCGCGGAAGGCTTGCTCGTCTCGGTCGCTGGCGGCGGCGACACGGTATCAGCGCTCAATCACGCGGATGTTGCCGACGACTTCACCTACGTGTCCACCGCTGGCGGCGCCTTCCTCGAGTGGATGGAAGGCAAACCATTGCCGGGCGTCGATGTGCTGAAGGGCTGATACCGTCAGCCGCACCTGCTCAAGCACGGCGCAGCGTTAAGCATGGTTTGAAAACACATGTATTTTCAATCGATTGAAAGATTTTCAATCGATTCAAGCTTGCTGCTGCCTATTTTCTCCGCCTTGCCGCATCTGTTAAAGCAGCACGCAAGATCGATGCATGTCGCGTTCAAACCTTTTCGTCTGAACGAGAATGGACATGTGCAATTTTGGAGCACCACAGCGCCTTGTGTATCCGGTTGGCTGCGCGGCGCTGTAGGAGAACGGGGATGAAGGCATGATGAATCAAACCATGGCGAAACAGATGGCGGACAAGGACGGCTTCATCGCCGCGCTCGATCAGTCCGGCGGATCCACGCCAAAGGCGCTGGCCCTGTATGGCGTGTCGGAAGATGCCTATTCCAACGACGAAGAGATGTTTGCGGCGATCCATGCGATGCGTGCGCGCATTATCAAGTCTCCTGCCTTCACCGGCGACAAGGTGATTGGCGCGATCCTGTTCGAGCGCACCATGGATGGCGAGATCGACGGCGTTCCAACCGCAGATTATCTCTGGGACAAACGCCGCATCGTCCCCTTTCTGAAGGTCGACAAGGGTTTGATGGCGGAAGAAAACGGCGTGCAGCTGATGAAGCCGATGGGCGATCTCGACGCGCTTCTGAAACGCGCCGTCTCCAAGAATGTTTTCGGCACCAAGATGCGTTCGGTGATCAATGCCGCCAACAGCGGCGGGATCGAAGCCATCGTTGCCCAGCAGTTCGAGGTCGGCAAGCAGATCCTCGGCCATGAGCTGATGCCGATCATCGAGCCGGAAGTGAACATCAAGATTGCCGACAAGGCTGAAGCGGAGCAGCTGCTGCTGGCCGCAATCCAGCGTCACCTCGACACTGTGCCGACCGGCCAGAGGATCATGCTGAAGCTCTCCCTGCCAACGGTTGCCAATCTCTACAAGCCGCTGGTTGATGACCCACGGGTCATGCGGGTTGTAGCCCTGTCCGGCGGTTATTCGCGCGATGAGGCCAACCAGCTGCTCAGCGCAAACACCGGCGTGATTGCTTCCTTCTCCCGCGCATTGACCGAGGGCCTGTCCCACGGCCAGAGCGATGCGGACTTTGATGCGACACTTGCCGCCACGATCGACAGCATCTTCGAAGCCTCCCGCGCGGGCTGACCAGACATCCCTGAAAAGAATTGTTGCACCACGCCGTGACAACACGGCGGGGTGCAATTTAGGGTGATCCGATTGTCTGAATCATGTTGTTTCAGACCCGGAGAAACGACACAGCCATGAACACTTTCCTTGCCGGTCCCGTCAGCTGGTTGCTGCTGCCAGTCGCACTGTTCAAGGGATTGGGTGTACGCCGGACAGTGCCGCGCCTGCCGCCGCCGCGTGGCCGCCCAAAGGGCCAGATCGGCGAAGGCGAAGCCGGAACCCGCCTGCTGATCATCGGGGATTCCTCTGCTGCCGGTGTCGGCGCCGGGAAGATTGAAGACACGCTGGGGCCTCAACTCGCCGCGATCCTCAACCAAGCCAGCGGAAAGACTGTCGCCTGGCGCAATGCGGGCGCCAATTCAGCCACTGCCGCGCAGGTGCGCGACTACGTGGTCCCGCATATCGAAGAGCGCAATTTAACCCATGTGATTATCGCAGTCGGCACCAACGACGCCAAGAACTTCAAGTCCCGCCTGGCATTCAAGAAGGGCTTCGGCGGACTTCTTTACGCAATCCACGCCCGGTGGCCCGATGCAGAGGTTTTCTGGTCACCTGTCATTGCCATGGCGGATGTTCCCGCGCTGCCCCCTTCACTCGGCTTCATTCTCGGCCTTCGCGCGCAAATCATCAATGCCATGGGCGTGCAGCTGTGCCGCGAACGCAATGCCACCGCAATCACCCCGCTGCCGGTTGAAGGACCTGGGGGCTTCGCCATTGATGGCTTCCACGCCAACGCGCTGGGCTACAAGCACTGGGCACAGCATATCGCCCGGTTTATTCAGGACGAATCACCAGCGCCATCATCATCGCAAAGATCAGAATAAGCGCGATTTTCCAGACGTCGCCCCGGCGCTTCAAGCCCGGAAGACCGAAGGGTTTGATCAGATGCAGGCACATGGCCACCAGAACCAGAACAAGCAGTATTTTCGTCGCCATGCGTCATGCCTTTTTCATTTTGGCCACATACCTGTCATGATCTTCGTCGATCAGCTAGGCTTAACGAGTTTCGGGCGTTGATTCCCGGTTCATTCACATAGCCATCGAAACACTTTTACATAGCGGTTCCTTATGCGCAGCAATCTTCTTCCTGTCCTGTCATTGCTCCTTGGCACCGCATTTCTACTGGCCGGCAATGGACTGCACGGCCTGCTGCTGCCAATGCGCGGCTCCGCGGAAGGCTTTTCACCGACATCGCTGGGCCTTCTTGGTACCGCCTGGGCCACCGGTTTTGTTCTCGGATGTATTTTCTCGCAACGGCTGGTCAGGCGCATTGGCCACGTCCGCGCCTTCTCGGCATTCTCCGCGACGATCGCCATTATAGCGCTCCTGACCGGTTTGCTGGTCGATCCGGTCAGCTGGGTCCTGCTGCGCGTTGTGACCGGCTTCTCGCTTGCTGCAGCCTTCATGATCATCGAGAGCTGGTTGAACGAACGCGCTACCAACGAGACCCGCGGCCTCATCTTTTCGCTCTACATGACCGTGACCTATGTCGCCATTGTCGCCGGACAGATGAGCGTTGCCTTTGGTGATGTCACGCAAACGACATTCTTCGTAATCGCCGGCATTCTGTATTGTCTTGCGCTTCTGCCCACAGCGGTATCGACTGCCTCCAGTCCGGCGCCGTTGAAAGAGGTCAAGCTTGACCTCAAGATGATTTATCGCAATTCGCCGGTCTCCTTCGTGGGGATACTGCTGGTCGGCGTGGCCAATGGCGCCTTCGGCACACTCGCGCCTGTTTTCGGCGCTGAGGTCGGGCTGACCACATTCACAATCGCAACAATGATGTCGATCACCATTTTCTCCGGCGCGGTCATGCAGCTGCCCGCCGGCCGCATGTCCGACCGCATGGATCGTCGTTACGTTCTCGCCGGGCTTGCAACCGTTGCCGGACTGTCCGGGCTGGCCATCACCATCATCAAGCCCTCCGGGATCGCCGTTCTGTACGGGTTGATCTCACTGTATGGCGCGATGTCCTACACGCTCTATTCGATCATCGTCGCCCACGCCAACGACTACGCCGACAGCGACAAGTTCGTCACAGTGTCCGGCGGCCTGCTGCTTCTCTATGGCGTCGGCACGATCATCGGCCCGCTTATTGGCGGCATCACCATGGGCTACAGCCCCTATCTGCTGTTTGCCGTGACCGCCGCATCTCACCTTGGCGTGGCCGCATATGCGCTTATCCGCAGCCGCATGCGGGCGGCGATCCCGGCGGAAGATCGCGAACAATTCGCCTCGATCCCTTCCGCCCGTGCAGCCACGCCAGAGTCGATCAACCTCGACCCCCGCGCCTCGCCTGAGAATTGAGCCGCTCGCGTTCGAATGGCCCCTCTGAACGCGATACGCAGGTCTCGAAATACAAAAACGCCCGCATCCGAACCGGAAGCGGGCGTTTTCCTGTTATGACTGCATGCCGATCAAGACAAGCCGCCACACACCTCAGCTCATATCGAGCACGATCTTTCCGATGTGCTCTCCGTCTTCCATCCTGCGATGCGCGGCTGAGGCCTGTTCCAGCGGGAAGATCGAATCCATCACCGGCAGCACCTTGCGATCGCTCAGCAACGGCCAGACATGCTGACGCAGCTCCTGGGCAATGCCTGCTTTAAACGCGATATCGCGAGCTCGCAGCGTGGAACCGGTATGGGTCAATCGCTTCATCATCAGCAATGAAAAATCGACTTCAGCCTGCCGCCCCTTCAGAAACGCGATCTGAACGATCCGGCCTTCGACTGCCGCAGCCTTGTAGTTGCGGTTGATATAGTCGCCACCCACCATGTCGAGGATCAGATCGGCCCCCTTGCCTCCGGTCGCGTCCTTCACCGCTTCCACGAAATCGGCATCCCGGTAATTGATTGCCAGATCAGCGCCCAGATCACGCATGGCCGCACATTTCGCCTCTGAGCCGGCAGTGGCCAGCACCCGCGCGCCAAATGCCTTGGCCAACTGGATGGCTGTCGTTCCGATACCGGATGTTCCGCCGTGCACCAGAAAAGTCTCTCCGGATTTGAGCCCGCCGCGCTGGAAGACATTGTGCCACACGGTGAAGAAGGTCTCGGGAATTGCCGCTGCTTCAGTCATGGTCAGTGCGGCAGGAGCCAGCAGGGCATTGGTCTCGTCCACCGTGCAATATTCCGCGTATCCGCCACCAGGCACCAGCGCGCACACCTGATCGCCCGGCTTGAACCCCATTACGCCCGCACCGGCCGATTCCACTTCTCCTGCAATCTCAAGACCTGGAATATCGGATGCACCGGGCGGCGGCGGGTATGCGCCCTGCCTCTGCAGGCAATCGGGACGGTTGACGCCTGCGGCCGCCACCTTGATCAGCAGCTCTGTTTCACCCGGCACTGGCTTGTCACGCGTTGCCAGGGTTAGAACCTCCGGACCGCCGGGCTGGCGAATTTCGATACTGCGCATCTGATCAAATCTCCTTGCGACACTTTTCCACAACTTAGGCACAGGCTAGGATGACGGCAATGCCGGTTGGCCGGTTGTACCAGATCAATACAGGCTCACCGCGGACGCATCTTCAAGAAACAGCGCCCGCACCGAGCGAAACAAGAGATCAAAACATGTTTGCAGATGATGATCGCCCGAAACCGAAGAAGCTGCATGAACTCGGATGTGATCTGACGTTCCTGTCGGCCGATGAGATCGAGGAACGAATCGCCTTGTTACATGAAGAAATCGAGCGCCTGGAAGCAGACAAGGCCTCCAAAACATCAAGCCGGAGCGCCGCGGAGAGCTTTTTCAAGTCGAAATAAAGCAACCATGGCAACAGCTTACCAGATTAGACTTGATTGTTAAGCTTCGGTTAAGGTTTACAAGTCTTTACTATAGGCATCCAGGCTTCCTGGATTTGACAGTCTGACCTCTGGTCAAACTGTTTGACGCCTCCCTGTTAAACTCTTGAGAGCCGCTGATGCGGCTCTTTTTTTGGCTTGATCCTGACGAACCAGGCACCCTATGCTATGGTTTCTTCAAGCAAGTGCCCGGGATATGCGGGCGTCACAGACCTGATTGACAATGGTTGTTTTGGATCCGCAACACCAATCTGCGGGCCAACGCATCAGCTGTTTTACCCGGTTTTGACGTTAACCCTTTCTTAAGAATAGACTTGCCGGAACAGAGTCCCAGGTCCATTCTGCACTTGCTCGGCAGAGACACACGACGCCAGCAAACGCCGCCTACCCAGTATTTTGTAATCAGGAATATCCGGCCATGTCTGAAACCAGCCTCAACCCCATCAATCTCGCAGATCGTATGGCCAATTCGACCCAGTTCAAGGCGCTGTACGCCGAAGGCATGGGTCTGGTTGAGGAAACGGCAAATTACCTTGACGGCCCGGGTCGCGCGGCCTCGAAAGGCCTGCCGCGTCTGGCCGGCGTTCTCTACGCCGCGGAATCGATGCGCCTGACAACCCGCCTCATGCAGATGGCGTCCTGGCTGCTGCTGCAGCGTGCCGTCAACAATGGCGAAATGAACCGCGATCAGGTTCTTGCCGAAAAGAACAAGGTGCGTCTCGACAGCTTCAACTGCGATCGCACCGCACAGGGCTGGAGCGATCTGCCGGATTCATTCAAGGATCTCGTCGAGCGCTCGCTGCGCATTCAGAACCGGGTGGCTTTGCTTGATCGTGAAATCTACCGCCCGGCGGAAGCCGCCGCCCTCAAGCCGGACAACGAGAACTCGGTCCAGGCCCAGCAGCATCTCCTGCAGACCGTTTTCAACAAGCGCTGAAAACCGGCCTGTAAATCATTCCAGTCTTCAAAGCCCGCGGCATATCCCGCGGGCTTTTTGCATTTTCACGTCAAGCTTCACGCGCACCAAACTCCAGGCAACAAAAAACCCGCCGAAACCGGCGGGTTCTTGCGTCCCGGCGATTGCCGGAAATCTTAAAGGTTGAGACCTTCGAAACGCTTCTTGAACTTCGAAAGACGGCCGCCACGGTCCAGCATCTGCTGGTTGCCGCCGGTCCACGCCGGATGCGAGTTGGGATCGATTTCGAGGTTCATGGTGTCGCCTTCAGCGCCCCAGGTGGACTGGGTCATGTATTCTGTGCCGTCGGTCATGACCACCTTGATCATGTGGTAGTCGGGATGGATGTTCGACTTCATCTTCTTTGTCCTGCCTTTGGGAGGCCTGCGCAGCAAAGCTTGCGGCATTTTGGCCAAACACATAAATGAAGCCGGTGTCCTTTGGAACAACGACTTCCCAATTCGATGGCGAGCCTATACATGAAGGCATGGGCGATAACAAGAGCTGCGCCGGTTTTTGCAGCATTGCCGTGACATCGAATGCGCATACCAGGAGCGGACGTGGCTGATCAAACCGATACCCCCAAAAGGGCCCGCCCGTCGGTGCGTCCACTCGCCCGCCTTTATCCCTACATCCGGCGCTATCCCCATCTGGTGCTTGGCGCTCTGACGTTTCTGGCGCTGGCCGCCGTCACCACCCTCACCCTTCCCATGGCCGTGCGCCGGATGATTGACCACGGCTTCTCTGCCCAGGACGCAGGCTTCATCAACACCTACTTCTCCATGCTGGCAGCCATTGCCATCCTGCTGGCGCTGGCCTCGGCCTGCCGCTACTATTTTGTCATCACGCTGGGTGAACGTGTGGTCTCCGATATCCGCCGCGATGTCTTCGATCATGTCACCGAATTGTCGGCCGCGTTTTACGATGCCAACCGCTCGGGCGAGATTGTCTCGCGTCTGACCGCTGACACCACCCAGATCAAGTCCACAGTTGGCGCGACCGCTTCGCTTGCCTTGCGCAACACCATTTTGTGCGTTGGCGCGGGCGCGATGATGTTCATCACCTCCCCCAAGCTTTCGGCCCTTGTGCTGGTGGCGATTCCGATCATCGTCTTTCCGATGGTCGGCTTCGGACGCAAGGTAAGGGCGCGCTCCCGCAAGGCACAGGACAAACTGGCCGAAGCCATGACCTTTGCCGGTGAATCCATCGGTGCGACCCGCACCGTGCAGGCCTTCAACACGGAGGCAACCGCCCGCGCCCGTTTCAGTCAGGCTGTCGAAGCTGCCTTCAGTGCAACCCGCCAATCCATCCTCGCCCGCTCCATCCTCACCGGATTTGCCATCGCGATGGCGTTCGGTTCGGTGGTGGCAGTGCTCTGGTACGGCGCGCAATCGGTACTGACCGGCGAACTGACCCCCGGCACGCTGGGTCAGTTTCTGCTTTACTCGGTCTTTGCCGCAGGCAGTCTTGGCGCATTGTCCGAAGTGTGGGGCGAGCTTTCGCAGGCAGCCGGCGCGGCCGAACGGCTCAGCGAATTGCTCGATGAGATCCCGGAGATCCGGGCTCCCGAATTTCCAATGGCGCTGCCTTCTCCCGCTATCGGAGACATCCGCTTTGACAATGTCCGCTTTGCCTACCCTGCCCGGCCGGACACATCCGCGCTCACCGGAACCAGCTTCCATGTGCGGCCCGGTGAAACTGTGGCCGTCGTCGGTGCCTCCGGTGCCGGCAAGTCGACCTTGTTTTCCCTGATCCTGAGGTTTTACGACGCCACCAGCGGCATCGTGTTTGTCGACAATGTCGATGTGCGCGAGGCCGACCCTGCCGATGTCCGCGGCCGCATCGCACTGGTTCCGCAGGATGTGACGATCTTTGCCGGCAGCGTTGGCGACAACATAGCCTTCGGGCGCTCGGGAGCCAGCCAGGCAGACATTGAGGCCGCCGCTCAGGCAGCCCAGGCGCACGACTTCATCATGGCGCTCGATAAGGGGTATGACACACCTGTCGGCGAGCGCGGCATCACCCTGTCGGGCGGTCAGCGACAGCGTGTGGCCATTGCCCGGGCGATCCTGCGCGATGCGCCGATCCTGCTGCTTGACGAGGCCACATCGGCGCTGGACGCGGAAAACGAAACCCTGGTGCAAAAAGCGCTTGAAGGGCTGATGCTCGACCGCACGACAATCGTCATCGCCCACCGTCTTGCGACCGTGCTGCGCGCTGACCGCATTCTGGTGATGGACAAGGGGCGGATTGTCGAGGAAGGCACTCACGTCGAGCTGGTGGCCCGTGGCGGGCTCTATGCCCGCCTTGCCCGGTTGCAGTTCGAGCATGGCGCCGAGGCCCTCGCCGCAGGCCCCATCGAGGCCTGATCCACAGCCGGCAAATAATTCTTCGAACTGCCGGCTGCATTATTGTGAAACCCGTCAAATCAGGGTAATTATCTGCCGTTCGTCTGGAAGCCACGCGGGGGGCGGGACCTCTGTCCGCGGGTTATAACGGGAACATTCAGAAGGTGTATCCACAATGCGGAATGACGCGGAGTGGCGGACCCTGCTATTGGCGGGCGTTTGCTATGCTGTGTGGTTGTTGCTGGCTTTCGGATGGGCAGACTTGCCGGACCTAGTGCGTGTCCTGCTGCTGATCCCCACCATCACACTGCATTCCTCTCTTCAACATGAATTTTTGCACGGTCATCCATTCAGGAACCAGACATTAAACGATCTCTTGATCTCCCCGCCAATTGGAGTGCTGGTACCTTATCTGCGCTTCAAATCCTGCCACCTCACTCATCACATCAACGAAAACATCACCGATCCCTATGACGACCCGGAGAGCTATTATCTCGACCGGGGCGTCTGGACAGCGATACCGGGCTGGCTGAAGCTCCTGCTGGTGGCCAACAACACGCTCATCGGACGGGTTACCCTCGGTCCGGCCCTGGCCACAATCGGGTTTGCCCGCAGCGAACTCGGCCGGATCATTGCCGGAGACCGTGTGATCCTTACAACATGGTTGCGTCATATACTGGCAGTAGTCCTGTTGTTCTCGCTGATCGCCAGCTTTGGCAGCCTCTCCCCGGCAGCCTATTTCATGGCTGCCTATTTCGGCATGGGACTGCTGATGGTGCGCTCCTTCATCGAGCATCAGGCTGTTGAAAAAGCCAACCACCGCTCGGTGATCATCGAAACACGAGGGCCGTTGAGCCTGCTGTTTCTCAACAACAACTTCCACTCGGTGCACCACGCCTATCCGTCGCTTGCCTGGTACCGCATTCCCGCATTCTTCCGGGAAAACCGGACCCGTTTCCTGCGCATGAACGGCGGTTATCGCTATCAAAGCTACTGGGATGTGTTCCGGCGGTTCGCGCTGCGGCCCAAGGAACCGGTCGCATGGCCGATCGAAGGCACGCGCAAGCAACGCGGCGACGAGGCATGAGTGACATCCAGCGGCAAGCGGACGGCACTGGAAGCAGTGCCGTCTCCCTGCCGATGTATGACTGGCCGGAGATCCGTGATGCGACCGATGCCGTGTGGGCTGCAATCCGGCGGGAACTGAGCGTCAGCGGGATAGCACCGCCTGCCGCGCTGGACCGCAGCGCCGACCCCGAACCTCTGTGGAGCAGTCCCGGCCTGCTCCTGTCCCAAACCTGCGGCTATCCCTATGCCAACAGGCTTGCAGGCAAGGTGGCGCTCGTCGGAACACCCGTTTACGCGGTGACCGACGCGCGACCGGGCCATTATTTCAGCGTCCTGGTCTCACGAAAAAGCGAGCGCCCCCGGAACCTGCAAGATTTGGCCAGCATGCGCTTTGCCTACAATATGGCGCATTCGCAGTCGGGTTTCGCCGCGCCGGTCCGTCTGCTCGCGGCAGGCGGTTACGAATCCTTGCCACAGCGGCTGGAGACCGGGGCTCACCGGGCTTCCATCCGGGCGGTTGCGCTGCGCCAGGCGGACTGGGCTGCAATCGATGTCGTCACATGGCAGCTGGCCCGCCGCCATGAGCCAGCGGCCGATGATCTGGTGGTCTTTGCGACAACACCGCAGACACCCGCCTTGCCGCTTATCACCAGCGTCGGCTTTGCGGATCGCGCAGATACCATTGCCGATGCGTTCGGCAATGCCATAGCCGGTCTCGATCCGGACATTCGCGACGCCGTGTTCCTCGCCTCCGGACTGGTACGGTTTACGCCCGCGGATTACGCTCCGCTCGCAAATTTTCTGCCTGTGCGGCAAGTCTTCCCGCAACCGGCTGGCTGAACCGCCGCCGTCAGCGCTCCGTCAGCTTGAGCTCGATCCGCCGGTTGGTCGCGCGGGCTTCGTCTGTATCGCCTTCGGCAATCGGCTGGAACTCGCCAAAACCGGCGGCCACCAGGCGGTTTGCCGGCACACCCTGGGTGACAAGATACTTGACCACCGACGTCGCGCGCGCGCTCGACAGCTCCCAGTTGTCCGCATAGCGGCCATTGCCCGACAACGGAACATTGTCGGTGTGGCCATCCACGCGCAGAACCCAGTTGATCTCATCGGGAATTTCCCGCGCAAGCTCGATGATCGCTGCGGCAAGTTTGGTCATCTGCTCCTTGCCGGCAGGATTGAGTTCATTGCCGCCAGAGGGAAACAGCACTTCCGACTGGAACACGAAACGGTCGCCCACCACCCGCACATCCTCGCGGCTGGACAGGATCTCGCGCAAGCGGCCGAAGAAGTCCGACCGGTAGCGGTTCAGCTCCTGCACCCGCTGCGCCAAGGCGACATTGAGCCGGCGGCCGAGATCAGCAATTTTCGCCTGGGTCTCGCGGTCCTTGCTCTCGGACACATCAAGGGCATCCTCCAGCGCCCCAAGCTGCGTCCTGAGTGCAGCAATCTGCTGGTTCAGCAGATCAACCTGGTTGAGTGCGCGTTGCGACACCTTCTTTTCCGCATCAAGGGATTCCGAAAGCGTACCTATCCTGGCTTCCGCGGCGCTGCTTGCACCTGCCCCGCTGGCAAGCAGTTCCTGCAGTCTTGACCGGTCCGATTCCGATTCTGAAAGAGAGGCCTGCAGGTTGGCCAATGTATCTTCCAGATCCTGATTGCCTGATCGCTCCAGCGCCAGAAGCTGGGTCAGCTCATTGATCTGGCTGTTGAGGCGGTTGAGAACCTGGTCCCGGCCGGAGATCTCGCGCGACAGAAAAAACTGCGCCAGAACAAACACCGTGAGCAGAAACATGATGGACAGAAGCAGAGTCGACAAGGCATCGACAAAACCCGGCCAGTAATCGACCGTCCGCTCCCGCCGCCGGTTTCGTGCCAGCGCCATGTCCTATTTGTCCCCGATCTTGTCGGCAAGCTTGTCGAGCGTTTCGCGCAAGCGGCGCGATTCAACCTGCTGCGCCTCGATCCAGTCCCTGAGCATCTGCTGCTCGTTGCGCATGTTTTTCACCAGCCCCTGAATTCCTTCCGCCAGACTGGCCATCGCTGCCGTCGTCCGCGGCGTCATGCCGGACTCTTGCGACAGAGACTGCATCCGCTCGGACAGCATCCGGATTTCTTCCGTCGTACCGGAGCTTTCCGCCGACACCACCATGCCTGAATCCAGATCCGTCATCGTCGACAACCAGTTTTCCAGCTCGGTGTAGAACCGGTTCTGCGCACGGCCGGCCTGCAGGTCGAGAAAGCCAAGCACCAGAGATCCGGCAAGACCAAACAGAGACGAGGAGAACGCCGTTCCCATTCCGTCCAGCGGCGCTGACAGGCCGCTTTTCAGTGTGGACAGGACATCTTCAGTGCCGCCAGTGCCCGGGTCCAGCGACTGGATCACCTGATTAATCGAACCGATGGTGCCAAGCAGGCCCCAGAACGTTCCGAGCAGGCCGAGAAACACCAGAAGCCCGATAAGATAGCGGGAGGTGTCACGGGATTCGTCAAGCCTGGTGCCGATCGAATCAAGAATCGACCGGAGCGAAGAGGTCGACAGCGCCATTTCCTGACGGCGGCCAATCAGCGCCCGCATCGGCGCAAGCAGCACCGGGTCACGCCCGACCTTCTCGGCATCCCCTGTCGCGCGCAGTGAATTAACCCACCGGACTTCCGGACGAAGCCTGAGTACATGCGTAAAGACCAGAAGCACACCAACGGCCAATACACCGACAATCAGCCCGTTCAGGCCCGGATTGGCGAGAAAAGCCGTCTGAATTTGCCGGTAGAGAATGGCCGCGACAAAACCGGAGAGGATGAGAAAAATCATCATGCTCCAGAAGAACACCAGCGGGCTGGACAGCTTATGCGGATCCGCACCGCTGCCGTCTTCGGAGATACCCCATCCAGACATCGTCAGTTTTGCCATGCGCTATCCGTCCCGGCCTCTGTCTCAAATCAAAAAGATCAGGCGGAGACTAACCGATAATATGGCGGAAATGAAAGCATGCTTTCAAAACAACGCTGTGACCTTGGTATCAGGCTTTCGGGACTGGCCGCTGCACGAGCTCAAGAAGCCCCTTGAGGATATACTCATTGCCCGCTGCAACCGACCGGCTGCCGAACATATCGGTTCCACCCTTGGCGTCGGACACAAAGCCGCCAGCTTCCCGGATCAACAGGATGCCTGCGGCCATGTCCCATGGTTCAAGCGGCGTTTCCCAAAATCCGTCGAGCCTGCCCGCAGCGACATAAGCCAGGTCAAGCGCGGCAGCGCCCATGCGCCGGATACCGGCGCATTCGCCCATCACGTGGCGCAATTCAACCAGGAACTTGCCGTGATGGCCGCGCCCGAGATGCGGGACGCCCGTGCCGATCACCGCGTCCGACATCGCCTTGCGTCCGGCGACCCGGAGACGGCGGTCGTTGAGGAACGCGCCACCGCCGCGCTCGGCAGTGTAAAGCTCGTCCGTGGAGGGGTTATAGATGACCCCGGCCACGATCTCGCCATTGCGCTCGAGCGCGATGGACACCGCAAAATGCGGCATGCCGTGCAGGAAGTTCGTGGTGCCGTCCAGCGGATCGACAATCCAGCGGTGTGCGCCATCGGTGCCTTTTTCTTCAGCACTTTCCTCGCCCATGAATCCATAGGTCGGCCGCGCCCGCATCAACTCGGTCTTGATGATGGTTTCGGCCTTGCGGTCCGCCTGGCTGACATAGTCGCCCGGTCCCTTGAGCGAGACCTGCAGATTTTGCACCTCGCCAAAATCACGCGCAAGCGAACGTCCGGCCTTCAACGCCGATTGAACCATTACATTGAGAAGGGCTGAACGCGCCATCTTGGTTTTTCCTTGGTGTCGGCGGCGCGTTGCACAAACGCGCCATACGCCGGTGTCTCAGGGCTCGAAGCGGACCATGGTCTTGCGACCGGATTAGTCAGCGCGGCGCAGATAGGTCAATTCGTTGGTGTCGACAATCACGCGCTCGCCGGACGAGATGAACGGCGGCACCAGAATGCGCACACCATTTTCAAGGATCGCGGGCTTGTACGACGATGCCGCAGTCTGACCCTTGACCACCGGATCGGCTTCCGCGATTGCCAGCGTTACATGATCCGGCAGGGCGATGCCAATCGGCCGCTCTTCATGCAGTTCGACCGTTACCATCATGCCGTCCTGCAGGAAGGCGCGGCGATCGCCAACGAAATCCTTTTGCAGTTCAAGCTGCTCATAACTTTCCAGATCCATGAACACCAGAGCTTCGCCCTGCTCGTAGAGGAACTGGAAGTCCTTCTGCTCGAGACGGATCCGCTCGACCGTCTCGGATGCCCGAAACCGTTCATTGAGCTTGGTGCCGTCGATGAGGTTCTTCATCTCGACCTGATTGAAGGCGCCGCCCTTGCCGGGCTTCACCGCATTGGTTTTCACCACGGCCCAGAGGCCGCCATTGTGCTCAAGCACGTTGCCGGGGCGAATTTCGTTTCCGTTGATTTTCATGAGAGCGTTCCGCGTCAAGCTTTGTCCGGCACCGGTTTTCGGCCCCGCTTGGCGGCCTCAAGACCACAAAAACCGGAGCTTTTCAAGTCTGCGCCTTTTGACGGCTGCTTCAGGCAGCAGATTCAACGCTTGCCGAACTTGTTTGCAGCGTCGATCGCCTGCTTTTGCTCTTCTTCAGTCAGGCCCTGGTAAAAGTCGTCGAGCGACCGGTCGTCATATCCGGCGCGGCGTGACAGAATATACCACTTACCTGCCTCAACCGGATCACCACTGGTCCCGATCGCATTGATGTGCAGCACTGCCATCCGGTTCTGGGCCACCACATTGCCCCGCGTTGCGGCGACTTCCATCCAGTAAAACCCGGCCTCATAATCTTTCGGGCCGCCGATTCCGTCAATCAGCCAGATAGCATAGTCCAGCTGCGCAGTGTCATAGCCGGCACGCGCTGCCTTCTCCATGAATTCGCGGGCCCTTGCCTGTTTTTCCTCGGAAACGCCGTCAGTATTGCGATAAATCTGGGCAAGCGCGTATTGCGCATCCGCAACACCTTGTTCGGCAGCTTTCTCGAAGTAGGGGAGCGCCTCGAATATTCCGGTATCACCGGGCTTCTGGCTAACCAGAAATTGTGCGTGATTGAACTGGGCAAACGCATTTCCTGCATCCGCCGCCTTCTTCATCAGTTCTTCGGCCTTGGCCTGATCGGCCTCGACATATTTTCCCTCAAGCAGCATCAAACCATATTTGAATTGCGCGGAGGCATCTCCGTTTTCCGCAGCCTGCTTGTACCAGAATGCGGCATCATCCATGTTGCGCGCCACGCCAAGCCCGGCGGCAAACAGTTCTGCCAGCAAGGTTTGGGCGGCGGGATCCCCCAGCTGTGCACGCGGCAAAGCCAGTTCCATCGCGGTAAGATAATAGCCGCGCTGAAATGCACCAAAGGCTCGCAATGTGGCGTCTGTCGGAGATTTGTCGTCTTGCGCTTCAGCCGCGGGCGCAGTTTCCCCGCTTTCGGTCTGGGCCAGCGACGGTCCGCCGGCCAGCGTCAGCATCAACGCCAATGGAAACAGTCTGGATGATCGGCGAACCATGGAAACCATCCTGCGGGAAGTCAAAACGTCAAACTCGGACATTTTGCCCATTATCGGCCTAACCGTGGCGCTTTTTCGTCAAGAGTCGCATTGATTTCAGCAACCATCCGCGCAGCATTTGCGGGATCAGCAAAAACCGCCTTGCCGAAAACGATGAACTCGGCCCGGGTTTGCGCCATCTCTTCGACAAAGGCGGTGCTTGTTCCACCCATCAGCAGGCAGGGAATTTCGATCATGTCGGCCCACCATTCCGCCAGCGCGATGTTCTTGGAATGCGGTTCCGGCTTGATGTCGCCATCGATCGATCCGAAGATCACATAGTCCGGCTGGGCTTCGCCGATCGAAAGCGCAGCATGCCGTTCGCGCGCATTGCCTCCACCGACGATCAAGCCGGGAGCATAACGACCGACGGCCTCGGCCATGGCGGTTGGGCCAACTTCGATGTGCAGCCCATCCGGCCTCACTCGTCCGGCGACCCTGGAATCGCCAGCCACTAGCGCCGCAGCGCCTGCATCTTGAATGACCGGGATCAAGGCTTCGCAGCGTTTCTGGAAGCTTTTTTCGTCCAGATCGTTCTGCGGAATGATCACGGAGGCAACATCGCCGCCGCGGAGCGCATCCCCCGTCACGGCTGCCAGTTCAGCGGCATCGGCAATGTCTGGCGTCACGAGAACGAGGCGGCAACGGTTGATGGCGTCGGTCATGGAAGATCCTGTCGGGGTCGGCGCTGAAAGCCGATATGGCCAATTGAGTGCAAACGGGATAGACCGGCGCGGCACAAGGATCAACCACCACAATGATGACAGACCCCTTCTTCTATGCCGCTGCCATCCCGGCCGTCATCATGGTTGGGCTGTCCAAAGGTGGTTTCGGCGGTGCCATGGCGCTGCTGGGAGTGCCGCTGATGGCCCTTGCCGTCTCACCGGTTCAGGCCGCGGCAATCCTGCTGCCAATTCTCATTGTCATGGACATCGTCAGCCTATGGACCTGGCGCAGCCACAAGGACAACAAGACGCTTGCCATCATGCTGCCCGGCGCGCTGATCGGCATCACCATCGGCTGGGCCACGGCCGCCTGGGTCACCGCCCCGATGATCAGGCTTATCGTCGGGGCAGTGGCACTGTGGTTTGTATGGCGATACATCATGCAAAACCTGGCAGCCGCCCGCACTGGCGGCAAGCAGCCGCCGCGCGGACACCAGCCGGTCCCTGGCGTGCTTTGGGGCACATTGTCCGGTTTCACCAGCTTCGTCTCACATGCCGGCGGACCGCCCTACCAGATTTACACCCTGCCACTGCAGCAGGATCCCAAGACCTACACCGGAACCAGCGTCCGCTTCTTCGCCATCATGAATGCGGTCAAGCTGGTGCCCTATTTCGCACTCGGGCAGTTTGACGCAACCAATCTGTCCACTTCCCTGGCTCTTGCGCCGCTGGCGCCGGTGGCAACGCTGGCCGGCGCATTCATCGTCCGGCGCATGAAACCGGATATATTCTATCCCTTCATGTACGCGATGGTCCTGCTGGCCGCACTGAAACTGATCTGGGATGGCGCCATTCACCTATTGGCTTGATGACAACGCTGCGTTCAGGTGATTTGATGCTGCCCAGCGAATGACATTTGCATGGGAAACCAACCTTGAGTGCCAATCCTTACGAAACCGATCTCGACCGCAACGCCGCCAACTATCAGCCGCTGACGCCACTGGCGCATCTGGAGCGCGCGGCGCTGATCCATCCTGACCACATAGCCATCATCCATGGCGCCATGCAGATGAGCTATCGCACCTTCCTCGAGCGCTCCAAACAGCTTGCCAATGCCTTGGCGGGGCTGGGGCTTTCCAAGGGCAGCACTGTCTCGGTAATGCTCTCCAACACCCCGGCAATGCTCGAAGCCCATCACGGCGTGCCGATGATCGGAGCGGTTCTGCATTCCATCAACACCCGGCTCGATGCGCCGGCCATCGCTTTCCAGCTTGACCACGCCGAGTGCAAGGTGCTGATCGTCGACCGCGAGTTCTCCGCTGTCATGGCCGAAGCCTTGGCCCTTGCGGAAACTGATCCGGTGGTGATCGATTATGACGACACCGAGTACCCCGACGACGCCCCGTTTCCCAAGGGCGAACGCATCGGCTCGCATGATTATGAGGAATTCCTTCAGGCCGCGTCCCCGGATTTCACCCGGACCCTGCCTGATGATGAGTGGGAAGCGGTCTCGCTCAACTATACATCCGGCACCACAGGAAATCCCAAGGGCGTGGTCTACCATCACCGTGGTGCCGCGATGATGGGCTACTCGAACGTGATTGCTTCAGGGATGGGCCGGCACCCGGTCTATCTGTGGACCTTGCCGATGTTTCACTGCAATGGCTGGTGCTTTCCCTGGACGCTCGGCGTTGTCGGCGGCACCCATGTCTGCCTGCGCTGGGTTCGCGCAAAAGCCATGTATGATGCCATTGCCGACCGCGGCGTGACCCACCTGTGCGGAGCGCCGATTGTCATGTCGACGCTGCTGAACGCGAGCGAGCAGGAAAAACGGGAGTTTTCCCAGACAGTCAGCTTCAACACGGCCGCCGCCCCTCCTCCCGAAGCCGTTTTGGCCGGCATGGCCGACGCCGGCTTCGAGGTTGTCCACCTTTACGGGCTGACCGAGACCTACGGACCCGCCGTGGTCAACGAATGGAAGCGGGAGTGGTCAGACCTTGATCGCAGCACCCGCACCACCAAGAAGGCCCGTCAGGGTGTGCGCTACCCGGCGCTGGAAAACCTGGCCGTGATGAACCCGGAGACCATGGAAAATGTGCCTGCCGACGGCGAAACCATCGGCGAGGTCATGTTCCGCGGCAATATCGTCATGAAGGGGTATCTGAAAAATCCCGCGGCCAGCGAAGAGGCCTTCCGCGGCGGCTGGTTTCACTCCGGCGATCTTGGCGTCATGCACCCCGACGGCTATCTGCAGCTCAAGGACCGTTCAAAGGACATCATCATTTCAGGCGGCGAGAACATCTCGTCGATCGAGGTCGAGGACGCGCTCTACAAGCATCCCGGAATCATGGCTGCGGCAGTGGTGGCCAGACCTGACGACAAGTGGGGCGAAACGCCGTGCGCTTTCGTTGAACTGCGCGCCGGCTACAGTTTGAGCGAAGAAGAAGTCATCGAGCATTGCCGCGGATTGCTGGCAAGATTCAAATGTCCGAGAACTGTTATCTTCCACGAGGTACCCAAGACATCGACCGGCAAGATCCAGAAATACCTGCTGCGCGACCAGGCCAAAAACCTCGGCGCGTCCTGAATCTGGCTTGCTGACAAATCCTGCTGCGCTTCAGAGCTTGAAAGTGTTTTATCGTCACGCTTTTTAGATCATTGAACGGTATTTGAGGCTAACAACGCCACGCAGTGTGCACCGCACACAAAAGACTTGCCGGTCAAGATTGTTTAACTTAGCTTGCCTGCATGACCATGGATGCTTTTCAAGCTATTGCCGACCCCAACAGACGTTATCTTCTGGAGGAATTGCGCCGCCAGCCTCGTACGGTCAACGAACTGGCGGAGGGCCTGCCAATCAGCAGGCCTGCTGTTTCGCAACACCTCAAGGCGCTTCTTGAAAGCAATCTGGTGACTGTGACAAATAAGGGTACCCGCAGGATCTACACGGTCCGGACCGATGGTTTTATGCGCCTCAATCTGTGGGTAGAGCAATTCTGGTCGTGAGCTCGTCCCCGCGCCGGCAAAAATCCATTCTTTGAAACAATGCCCAGAGCTCGCCGAGCGCGGCACATATTGCTCGATCCCTCAAGGATCATGATCGGCTTGTCCGGGAATCAAAAAAGGCGCGGGAAATTTCCCGCGCCTGCTGTCATCCTCGTGTCATGCAAATCTGGTCAATGTTGCGTATCGGCGCGAATACGGGTGATCTCGTCCTTGAGCTTGAGCTTGCGTCGTTTGATATCCACAATCATATCGTCATGGACGGATGGCTGGGATTGCACCGTGCGGAGTTTGTCCTCCAGTTCGCCATGCTTCTTTTCAAGTGTGGCAAGGTGAGCATCAATCGACATAAGCGACTCCTTTGTTGGACTGCGCCGGCGCCGGAACACCGGTGCAAATCGTTTGTTGACAACAAAGAGTGTGCCACGGCTTTCCCCATTTGTCGAAGATCATTTCTTCAACAAGGATAACTTCCCGTTACACCTGTTTTTATGGTACGAGCGCCCGCATATACCAAAGCCGGGGCAGGTGCCGGCAGGATGCGTTTAACGGGGAAACTGCATGTCCAATCAGGAACAGGCGGAGCTTCGCATGCTGGTGGCGCGTTTGCGCCATGAGCACGAAGACTTCGACGCCGCCATCAATGCAATGATTCAGGTTGGCTGTGATCAACTTCGTGTTCAGCGAATGAAGAAAAAAAAGCTGGCGATCAAGGACAAGATCATTGAACTCGAAGACCAGATCATACCGGATATAATTGCCTGACCGGGAGCCATCCATGAGCCAAACCGAACCACCAAAGGTCGCCGTTATCATGGGCAGTCAATCTGACTGGCCAACCATGAAACATGCCTCGGAAACGCTGGAGGAGCTTGGGATTTCGCACCAGCCGCTCATCGTATCGGCGCACCGGACACCCGACCGCCTGGTTTCATTTGCCAAGAATGCCCGTGATGAAGGCTACAAGGTGATTGTTGCCGGCGCCGGCGGTGCCGCACATCTGCCCGGCATGACCGCAGCCTTCACCCCGCTGCCTGTTTTCGGGGTGCCCATCGAATCCAGGGCGCTGTCGGGTCAGGACAGCCTGTTGTCGATCGTGCAGATGCCCGCCGGTATTCCTGTCGGCACCCTGGCGATCGGAAAACCCGGCGCCATCAACGCAGCCCTTCTTGCAGCAAGCGTGCTGGCGCTCTCCGACGAGGCTCTGGCCCGAAGGCTTGATGCCTGGAGGCAGGCACGGACCGATGCGGTTGCAGAGCAGCCGGTGGATCAGCCATGAGCTCCGGGGCACTCCCACCCGGCTCCGTCATCGGAATCATTGGCGGTGGACAATTGGGCCGCATGCTTGCCATGGCAGCAGCCCGGCTCGGATACGAGACCATCATTCTGGAGCCCGACAGCAACGCCCCGGCCGAGCAAGTCGCCAATACCCAGATCGTCGCTGACTATGATGACCCGGCAGCGCTGCAGCAATTGGCCGATCTTTGCGACGTGGTCACCTACGAATTCGAGAATGTACCGGTCAAGGCGGTTCAGTGGCTAGAATCCCGCGTCGCGGTCAGACCTGGGTCAAAAGCGCTTGAAGTTGCTCAGGATCGCCTGCTTGAGAAAGCCATGGCGCGTCAACTGGGCGCTGAAACCGCACTGTTCGCCGCCGTCTCCAAACGCACGGAACTCGACGACGCCATCGCCATCACCGGATTGCCGGCTGTGCTGAAGACAACGAGGCTTGGCTATGATGGCAAGGGACAGGCAAAACTGTTGCGTCCGGACGATGCCGACACTGCATTTGCCGCCATGCAGGGCCAGATGGCCATTCTCGAATCCTTCGTCCATTTCGAATGCGAGGTTTCCGTTGTTGCGGCCCGTGGCCTGTCCGGCGACGTTCGCGCGTTTGACATTTCGGAGAATGTCCACCGCAACCACATCCTCCATACCTCCACCGTGCCCTCCGGTCTCGGTCCCGAGGCGCAAGCCGAGGCGCTCAGAATTGCGTCGGCGATCGCCGCGCATCTGGACTATGTCGGGGTTTTTGCCGTTGAGTTCTTTGCCGTGCGCGAGGATGGCAAGCATCGGCTTCTGGTCAACGAAATCGCGCCCCGGGTTCACAATTCAGGCCACTGGACGGAAGCCGCCTGCGCCATATCGCAATTCGAGCAGCATATTCGCGCCATTGCCGGCCTTCCTCTTGGCGACACGAGACGCCATTCCGATTGCGTGATGGAGAATCTCATCGGCTCCGATATCTACAACTTCGTCGAATTGGCCGGCGAGCCGGATGCTGTCCTGCATCTTTATGGCAAGTCCGAAGCACGCCCGGGCCGCAAAATGGGCCATGTCACCCGGATAAGCGCGCAAACCGAACCGTTTAGACCCGATCAGGACGGGAAAAAACCACCCCATAGTTGACAGCAAATGTCCGAAGGGCTACATCCCCTGCCAACCGATGAGCGCGTCCTTGCTGGCGCGTTTTTGATTGATGAGGCGGCTTCGCCGCCCGAATAACACGCGGATCAGAACAATGAAGATCAAAAATTCGCTTAAAGCGCTCAAAGCCCGTCACCGTGACAACCAGCTGGTTCGTCGCAAGGGCCGGGTCTACATCATCAACAAGCAGAACCCACGCTTCAAGGCTCGCCAGGG
Source organism: Hoeflea sp. (assembly GCA_048261205.1). GTDB lineage: Bacteria > Pseudomonadota > Alphaproteobacteria > Rhizobiales > Rhizobiaceae > Hoeflea. The sequence continues at coordinate 364,415 of JBLXGF010000002.1, read as the reverse complement.
CTGAAGCTGAGGGCCGTCAGGCTTTCACTAAAATTTGCATTTGATATTTGGCGCAGACGGACTAGTTTTCCGTCATGCGCCATTTTTCGTATTCAAAAATTACTCCCGCTGTCTTTGCAGCTTTCCTATGCTGCAACGCTGCGAATGTGCCCGCTTTCGCCGAGACCGGCAGCCCGAACCCGGTTTCAGCTGCAAATCAACCAGCCGATACGCTTGATTCGCTCTTTGCGGAGCTCAAGCGCGAGCGAGAAGACCGCCAGGCCAAGCGAATCAGTGAGCGCATCTGGGCCAAGTGGCGCGATTCAGGCAGTGCCACGGCAAATCTTCTGATGCAGTGGGCCGACAAGGCTGTGGCTGAACAGAAGAACAGTTTGGCTCTCGATCTGCTGGACCAGGTGGTCGTTCTGATGCCGGAGTTCGCCGAAGGCTGGAACCGCAGGGCCACGCTGAACTACGCAATGGGCAACCACGGCAAATCCATGTCCGACATCGCCCGTGTCCTCAAGCTTGAACCGCGCCACTTCGGAGCCATCTCCGGCATGGCCGCCATACTCGCAGCTTCCGGAAAAGACGAACTCGAGCTGCGGGCCTGGGAGCAGGTGCTGGAAATCTATCCGGCAAACCGGCAGGCCCAGACAAGGATCGGTGAACTGGCGGACAAGCTGGCCGGCAGCAGGATCTGAAACTTTCCTGTCATGCACCCCGTATGGAACAACTCAAGCCGTTCCTGTTTCTCAAACCTGTTGGCACCCATTGCTCATGCTCGCTCAAAGCCCGGTCCGAACCGCCGTGATTATCCTGATCGCCATCATTGTCTTGCTGTTGGCCGCACTTGCTGCCTGGACCCGGGTGAAGGCACGCGAGATCGAGGCGCTGTACCCTCCCACCGGAGAGATGATCGATGTCGGTGGCTACAGGCTCCATGCCGTGCACGTGCCGCGTCCGGCTGACGCGGACCTGCCGCCGCTCGTCTTCATCCACGGCGCCAGCGGCAACCTGCTGGATCAGTCAGTACCGTTCCGGCCCAGGTTCGAAGGGCGGGCGGAAATGCTGTTCATCGATCGCCCTGGCCATGGCTGGTCGGAACGCGGCGGCGCGGCCAATGCCACACCCGATGGACAGGCCGATGCGATTGCCGCCGCCATGAAAGCCAAGGGCATATCCAGGGCCATCATCATCGGCCACTCTTTCGGCGGCGCTATCGCTGCAAGTTTTGCGCTCGCCCATCCGCAGATGACCGCCGGTCTGGTTTTTCTGGCTCCGGCCACTCATTCCTGGCCAGGCGGAATTGCCTGGTATTACGGCCTGACCCGGACGCCGCTTATTGGGCCGCTGTTCGCCAATACGCTTGCCCTGCCCGCTGGCCTGTCCCGGCTCGAAAGCGGCTCGGCCTGCGTCTTCGCACCCAACCCCAAGCCGGGAGATTACATCAGCACAACAGCGCCTGCGCTGGTGCTCAGACCGGGCGCCTTTCGCAACAATGCAATCGATGTGGCCAATCTCAAACCTTATGTGAGCCGGGTCGCGCCACGCTACCCCGAGATCAAGAGCCCGACCGTCATCATCACCGGCGACAGTGATTCCGTTGTCCTTGCCCACATTCACTCGGAAGGGCTGGCACGCGACATAGAAGGTTCGGAACTGATCTGGATCCGCAATCTCGGCCACAAGCCTGATCATGTCACGACAGATCTGGCCGTCCGTGCAATCGAGAAAGTAGCAGGCAAGGATGATGATCTGAAAAAAGCTGCGGCAATGGCCGAAGCTGCCCTGGCAGCCGACGACGCCAGCTGCCAGGATTGATAGATCAGCTCATCCAATCTGATTCAAATCAGATGCCGGTCATGCCGTCGGAGCCGATATAGGCAATCCGCAGCATGTTGGTCGATCCGGGTGTACCCAGCGGCACGCCAGCCGAGATAATGATGCGGTCACCCGGCTTGCCGAACTCTTCACGGAACGCAATCCGGCACGCCCGGTCGACCATATCGTCGAGATCGGTCGCATCCTGGGTGACAACGCAGTGCAGCCCCCACACAACGGAAAGCCGCCGCGCCGTCTGTATCACCGGCGACAGCGCAATAACCGGCACATTCGGCCGCTCACGCGCAGAACGCAGGCCGGTGTTGCCTGACGAGGTATAGCAGACGATCGCAGACAGGTTGAGCGTCTCGGCGATCTGGCGTGCGGCCAGCGAAATTGCGTCTGCTCCGGTCGCATCCGGCTGCGGGCGCTGGGAATAGATGATGCCGGGATAGTTCGGATCGCGCTCCACCTTGCGTGCAATCGACGCCATGGTCAGGACAGCTTCCACCGGATAATCACCGGCGGCAGATTCGGCCGAAAGCATAACCGCGTCGGCACCTTCAAACACAGCTGTTGCAACATCGGACACTTCAGCACGGGTCGGAACCGGAGCTGAGATCATCGATTCCAGCATCTGCGTGGCGACGACGACCGGCTTGCCGGCCTTGCGGCAAGCGCGGGTCAGCTGCTTCTGGATACCGGGTACCGATTCGATGGGCATTTCCACACCCAGATCGCCGCGCGCCACCATCAGAGCATCGGAAAGCTCGATGATTTCGTCGATACACTCAAGCGCCTGCGGCTTTTCGATCTTCGACATCAGGCCAACCCGGCCGCGGGCGATCTTGCGGACCTCGGCAAGGTCCTCGGGACGCTGGATAAACGAAAGCGCCACCCAGTCGACATCATCGATGGCCAGAACGGCATCAAGGTCGCTGCGGTCTTTCTCTGTCAGTGCGCTGACACCGAGCGTCGTGTCAGGCAGGCTGACGCCCTTGCGGTCGGAAATCTTGGTGCCGCTGACGACCGTGCAGACAATCGATGTCTTGTTGGATTTGACCGCAAGCAGGCTCAAGCGGCCATCATCAATCAGCAACCGGTGGCCCGGCTGTACCGCTTCAAGAATTTCAGGATGCGGCAGATAGACCCGCGTCGCATCGCCAGGCGTGTCGTTATTGTCGAGGGTGAATGTCTGCCCAGCGGTCAGCGTCGCAGACCCTTCCGCAAACTTGCCTACCCGCAACTTCGGACCCTGAAGATCGGCAAGGATACCGATCGGCCGCCCGCAAGTCTTTTCCACCGCCCGGATGCGGCCAACCAGCGTGCGCATCAGCTCATGGCTCGAATGGCTCATGTTGATGCGGAACAGGTCAGCGCCCGCTTCATGCAGTTTCTGGATCATCGCTTCGTCCGACGAGGCCGGTCCGAGGGTTGCGAGGATTTTCACATTGCGTAGCCGCTTCATCAATTCTGGCTTTCTGGCGCTTCCGGGGCATCCGATAGCTGGACCATCCAGCTGCCTTGTCTCCCGGTATCGTATTCTTTGAATCCCACACGCTGGAAACCACGGGCGAAACAGTCAGCTACCCCGACAATGCGAAATTCATTGTCGGCGACGCACATATTGATGTCACCAGCCCAGCGGCCACCACCGCCGGCATCCTCCGCATAGAGGTAATAATAGCGGGAACCGAGCTGGCCTTCGATCAGCGTAGCACAGGAATTTGCAGGAATCTGCCACCACCCTTCCGTCACCCAGCCTTCTCCGGTCCTGTAACCGATAGCACCGCCAACAAGCGATTGTGTGCCGTTACATACCCGGAAATCGGCCCTCGCATCCTGCGCAGACGCGAGCATCAACGCCCCGGCGGCCAGGGGGATGAGCACGGCAAATCTGACGATGGCAAAACAGGATTTTGGCAACTTGCGAAACAACAATTTCGGTCAGTCTCCGCTCTCGATTTGTGCTTTGCTTTTTGCGCCGGGGGGCAGTGAATGTCAACGAAGACACCAGACCAAAGTCAAGCTTTACAGGTCAATCGCGCTTTCACATCCCTATCTCAGGCAAACTGCCTGATTCGGATGGTTGCCCATATAGCGCGCCTATGCAATTGATCCGGTTTCCTGGACCGACCTCCAACTTGGCATCTGAACCTGATATGTCCGGCTTTCAGCCTTTTGAAATCATTCCCGGCGACCCGAGCCACTCACTGGTGATTCTTGGCGACCATGCCATGAACCGCCTGCCTGACGAATATGGTGATCTGGGGCTGCCTGCCGAAGCGTTCACCCGGCACATCGCCTATGATATCGGCGTTGAAGAGGTCACCCGAAAGCTCGCCGCGCGATTGGGCGTACCCGCCGTCCTTGGCTGTTTTTCCCGCTTGCTGATCGATCCCAACCGGGGCGAAGATGATCCGACCCTGATCATGAAGCTCTCCGACGGAATGGTGATCCCCGCCAACCATCCGCTTTCGGCCGCGGAACGCGAACGCCGTCTCGATCTCTATCATCGGCCCTATCATGATACCGTCGCCTCGGTGATTGCCGAAACCTGGCGCAAATCCGGCAAGCCACCGCTTGTTATTTCGCTTCACTCGTTCACGCACGCCTGGAAAGGGGTTGCCAGGCCCTGGCACGCCGGGGTCTTGTGGGACACCGATCCGCGTGCAGTGTACCCTTTGATCGAGGCGCTGAGGGCAGATCCGGCCCTGATCGTCGGAGACAACGAGCCCTATGACGGGGCGCTCAGAGGCGACACCATGCACCGCCATTGCTCGATGACCGGTCTCGCGCATGCCTTGCTCGAAATCCGGCAGGATCTGATTTCAAATACAGCAGGTGTGGATTCCTGGGTCGACCGCCTGGTTCCCATTCTTTCTGCGCTGACCGGATTGCCGGAACTGCACGAGATTGAACTTCACGGGTCCCGTGTCACTTGATGACAGGTGAAAGGCAGGATTAATCCCTGCGTATTGTGCAAACACCCTTGACCCGAAGCCTGGCTTTGGGCACTTGAAGCCTCACACATTTTACCCCCTCATTGTCCTTGTAGGAGAGACCTCATGTCTGATTCCGGCGCAGTTGCCCGCGACCAGCTTCGTTCCATTGTCGAGCGTATCGAACGGCTGGAAGAAGAAAAAAAGACCATCGCCGACGACATCAAGGATGTCTATGGCGAAGCAAAATCGAACGGCTACGACGTAAAGGTGCTCCGCAAGATCATCGCCATCCGCAAGCAGGATCAGAATGACCGGCTGGAGCAGGAAGCGATCCTCGACACCTATCTGCATGCGCTGGGCATGGCGCCGGAACCCGAAGACGCAATCTGATCCGGCACATGGATCGTTTCAAAGTGCAGCTTGCTGCATAAACATCAAAACGCCGCGCCTTTCATCAAAGGCGCGGCGTTTTTTGGTAGCCGGAAATCATCAAGAAGCCCGCACAGCTGCAATAAGTCAGATGATGGGTGTCAGCCTCAGTCGCCGAAACGCGCCACATTGATGAAGTTGACCGCGGAACCGGTGAACTGGTTGTGCGGCAGGTCGCCGCCTGGCGCGAAAGCGTTGGCATAAACCGTTTTCGGTGCTTCGCGCAGTTGCGATCCGACGAACTTCCGCGCCTGCCCCGGAGGAGTCGACATCGTCTTCACCCGATCCTGGGCCAGCGCCCATTTCGAGATGATCGTGTCCGTCAGCTTGGGTTCTGTGCGTATCGAGCTCCGCTGCGGCTGCTCTGCCGCAATAGTGGCCGTTGGCCGGTCTCCCTTGCGGGCGCTCGAGCCAACAGTTGACAAGCCCGCAACCCGGCTGCCGCGCTGTGGCGCCGCCAGAGACGCCAATTCCACTTTCTGCTGCGCCAGTGCAGGCACCTTGTCGCTGGCGCGATCACCGGGCCGGCGTATCGGCAAGGGAACGAAGTCCTCGGCCGTTGGCAGGTTCACGGCATCTGCGGTCGCGAACGATGTCCGCGTGGTTTCGCTCGGTGCGGCCTCGGCGGCCCGGTCAACCAGTGCTGCGGCTATCTGCTGATCCTCAGTAGCCTGCCCGGTCGCCTCCACCTGCATTCGCGCCCTGATCAGGTTTGGAACCGGAAGTGCCGCCATTTCCACGGCGGCGGCAGGGTTTTCGGCCGGGCGTCCGGCAGCCCGCTCAGACAGCAATTGCGGGATCGGGGCACGAATGCTTGCCAGATCGACAGCTTCTGGCTCGGCAATTCCGACATCTGCGTTCGCGGCTGCGGCGAAAGCGTCGATTTCGCTCTGCGCCGGCAGGAACGGCACTGGCGGCGCAAGCGCTGCCACCACAACCGGTTGCGGCTGTTCAATCACCGGGCGCGCCACCGGGATAGGCGGCTGTACAGGCAAGGCGAAGGCCGTTTCGATTGCGGCAGGCGCAGCCGGAGCATCCAGCACGCCCGGCAGTGATGCGATCTGCGTCTGTGGTGGAGCGGCAACAGGGACAGGCGCCGACGCGATTGCATCTGGCTCTTCATCCTCATCGCCACCGCCGAACAAGACCGCCAGCAATCCGCCGGATTTTTTTGAATTTGAGCTGGAATTGCTGCCGCCGCTTGAAACAATCGCCCCGCCGCGCTGCTTGTATTCAGCCATTGCTGTCTTGTAGCCGGGCAGTGGTTTGCCGTCTGGCGGCAAGTGGAGTGTCTTGCCGTCTGGAAAAAGGCTTACCAGTTCTTGCCGGCTCATCCGTGGCCAGGCGCGCACACTGGCCACATCAAGATGCACGAAAGGCGATCCGGATTTGGGATAATACCCCACTCCGCCACCCTGCATTTTCATGGCGGCTGCGCGAAGCGTGCTGAGCTTGACGCCAGGAATATAAAAATCCATCGCCTTGCCAAGCATGTGCTGGCTTTTCTTGGCCTGCCCGCCTCGGGTCCTGCGCAGCATATCATTGGTCGCCGGTGACCGGTAGGCCGAGACAACGTTGATATAGTCTCTCGCCCCGACCTTGTTGTAAACTTCCCAGATCAGATCAAACAGCCGCGGATCCATCTTGGTCGGCTCGTTCCGCCGCCAGTCACGCAAAAAACGGTTGAGCTTGTTCAGGCCGGCCTGGTCATAGCGGCCATTGCGCTTGTAGACGATCTCGGCCTTTTCCTTCGTATGGATATAGTAGAGCTTGAGAGACCGCGTCTCCGCCACCGCGTCTGACGCAGTCGTGACACCGGCGGACACAGCAATCGCCACCAGCAAAAGCACCTGCACAACGGCAACGCGCACTATGTGCCAGAAACGCACACCCATGGACCAAGTGGCCTGAGCCAATGATGAAACTGTGTTCAAAGTCGCCAATGCTGTCCCCGGACGCCGGAAAACCGTTGTTGAACACCATTTGGTGGTCAAATGCGGTGACACAATGGCAACCAGTGCCATGTATCGCTGCGGGAACACTTATAGTGAATGATCACTTAACAGGGAATGAAGCAGATCAAACGGGCAACAGTTTTTTCTTGCCGCCCGTTTGATCCCGATCAGGCAGCCTCGCGGTCGGGATCATCCGGGTTGATCGCATAGTCCTTGAGCTTCCGGTACAGCGTCGAACGTCCGATACCAAGCCGGCGGGCGACTTCACTCATCTGACCGCGATAAAACGACAGGGCAAAACGGATCAGCTCTTCCTCGACTTCTGCAAGCCGGCGCACTTCGCCCTCAGCGGTAATCGCATTCACTGCAGGCATGCCGGTCTCGACATGGAAGTTCGACTCATCCGCCAGGGAAACAGCCGTGTCGTCCGGACTGGCAGTCGCGTCATTCGGGGTCAGGTCAACCGGACCGGGCGTCTGCCGGGAGCCCGTTGCCGCGTCTTCAATGCGGTCCGCCTCCTCGAACCTGTAGCCAGGTATCTGCGCAGCTATCTGCGGAAACAGGTCGGTGGTCAGCATCTCGCCGTCGCACAACACGATGGCCCTGTGGATCGCATTCTCCAGTTCCCGGATATTCCCGGGCCAGTCATGGGCGGTGAGCATCGCCATCGCATCAGGCGCAATACTGCGGATGCGCTTGCCGCCGATCACACCCGCATAGCGCTCGGTGAAGTGCCGCACGAGCTGCGGAATGTCCTCTTTGCGCTTGCGCAACGCGGGGACATGAATAGGAAACACATTGAGCCGGTAATACAGATCTTCACGGAACCGGCCGGCCTTGACCTCTTCGATCAGATCCTTGTTGGTGGCCGAAATCAACCGGATATCCACCTTCTTGGGCAATCTTGACCCGACAGTCTCGATCTCGCCCAACTGCACGGCACGCAACAGCTTGACCTGAACTTCCAGCGGCAACTCGCCAACCTCATCAAGAAACAGCGTTCCGCCATCGGCTTCGGAGAACTTTCCGGCGTGCCGCTCGGTAGCACCGGTGAACGCACCCTTTTCATGGCCGAACAGAATGCTTTCGACCAGGTTTTCCGGGATAGCACCACAATTGACCGTGACAAATGGCTTGTTGCGGCGGGTACTTTCGGACTGAATTGCGTGGGCAACCATTTCCTTGCCGACCCCGGACTCGCCCTCAAGAACCACCGGAATGGTGGATGCCGCAGCGCGTTTGCCGAGCGAAATGACCCGCTCCATTGCGGGGCTGGCCGCGACGATACCCTGAAAGCCCGTATGCCGGATTGAAGGCACCGGTATGGAATTGATACGGGCGGCTTTCAAGGCATTGCCAATTGCCAGCGCCAGCCGTTCCGGCGACACCGGCTTGACGACAAAATCGAAAGCACCGGCGCGCATTGCCTGGACCACGGTCTCGATCCCGCCCTGCCCGGTCTGGACAATGACAGGAACCGTGCTTCCGGCTGCCGACAACCGCTCCAGCACTTCCAGCCCGCCCATTTCCGGCATCATCAGGTCGAGCACCACGGCACCGATATCGTGATCCGGCTCGATCAGCCGGGCAAGCGCCGAGCGCCCTTCTGTCAGCAACTCGATTTCATATCCGGCCTTTTCGGCCGCCGCCTTGAGCAGGCGGCGTTGTACCGGGTCGTCATCAACAATCAAAATTCGTTTGGACACGGATCTTGTTTCCTCATTTCCGGTGGCGCGGAGAAGACTTTTGGTCATTGCGGGAGATTGGCAGCAAAGCCTGAAAATCGGATTGCGGTAAATGATTGCATTTTAATCGTAGCTGCCGGTAAAACCGGGTTGCCGCATCGCCAAGCTCGTGATGGCCGATACTGTTTTGAAAAGTGAGTGCCCTAATGCCGAAATCGATTCTGGACCATACCCGTGTTTGTGCGCCCGCAACGGCCCGTGGGAGCGACAGCGAACTCGGCACTCTGCCCGACTGGAATCTCGGCGATCTCTACCCCGGCCGTGATTCGCCTGAATTCAAGGCCGATCTCGCTGCCGCGCGCACCGGCGCCCAACAATTTGAGGCGCGCTGGAAAGGCCGAATTGAAGAGGCCGCCAAAAGCAGTGGCGATGACGGACTTGGCGCAGCGATCGAAGCCTACGAGAAGCTCGAGGAGGTGATGGGCCGGATCATCTCTTACGCCGGCCTCGCCTATTTTACCGACACATCCGATCCCGCAATTGCCAAATTCTACGGCGATGTGCAGAGCGAGATGACCGACACCAGCGCACATCTTTTGTTTTTCGCGCTCGAACTCAACCGCATTGATGATGCGCTGATTGAAGACAGCCTGAAACGCGATGCGCGTGCCGCCCGCTACACGCCCTGGGTCCATGACCTCAGGCTGGACCGGCCTTTTCAGCTCGAAGACCGGATTGAACAGCTCTTTCATGAAAAGTCGATGACCGGACACGCAGCCTGGAACCGGCTGTTCGATGAGACCATGAGCAGTCTCGAGTTCACCATTGATGATGATAAATTGCCGCTCGAAAACACCCTGTCACTGCTGCAGGATGCCGATGGTGCAAAGCGCAAAAAGGCCGGCCTCGCCCTTGCCGCCACCTTCAAGGACAATCTGCGGACCTTCACCCTGATCACCAACACGCTTGCCAAGGACAAGGAGATTTCCGACCGCTGGCGCGGGTTTGAAGATATCGCCGACAGCCGTCACCTGGCCAACCGTGTGGAGCGCCAGGTCGTCGATGCGCTGGCTCAGGCTGTTCGCGAGGCCTGTCCGCGGCTGTCGCATCGCTATTACGCCATGAAAGCGCGCTGGCTTGGCCTGGAAAAGCTGGAATTCTGGGACCGCAACGCGCCGTTGCCCGAAACCCCGCGCGAGACCATCGCCTGGGACGAAGCCAAAAACACGGTCTTGTCCGCCTATCACGGCTTTTCACCGGAGATGGCGGATATCGCTCGCCGCTTCTTTGATCGCAACTGGATTGATGCCCCGAGCCGTCCCGGCAAGATCTCCGGTGCCTTTGCCCATCCGACCGTGCCGTCTGTTCACCCCTATGTACTGGTCAACTATCTCGGCAAACCGCGTGACGTCATGACGCTGGCGCACGAGCTTGGCCACGGCGTGCATCAGGTGCTGGCCGGTGCACAGGGTGCCCTGATGTCGTCAACACCGTTGACCCTGGCCGAGACCGCCTCGGTCTTTGGCGAGATGCTGACCTTCCGTGCCTTGCTCGAACGCACGACCGACCGTCGCGAGCGCAAGGCGATGCTGGCCCAGAAGGTCGAAGACATGATCAACACCGTGGTCCGCCAGATCGCATTTTACGAATTTGAGCGCCGCGTCCACACCGCGCGCCGCGAAGGTGAACTGACGTCCGAGCAATTGGGGACGCTCTGGCTTGACGTTCAATCCGAAAGCCTCGGCCCGGCGGTCAATTTATCCGAGGGTTACGAAACCTTCTGGGCCTATATCCCGCATTTCATCCATTCGCCGTTTTATGTGTACGCCTACGCTTTCGGCGATTGCCTGGTGAATTCGCTGTACTCGGTTTATGAAAATGCGCCCGACGGCTTCCGTGACCGCTATTTCGATATGCTCAAGGCCGGCGGTACCAAACACCATTCGGAACTGCTTGTCCCCTTCGGTCTCGATGCCTCCGATCCCGATTTCTGGAATCAGGGCCTGTCGATGATTGAAGGCTTGATTGACGAACTGGAGGCAATGGACGGCTGAGTGTCTGATTTCGCTTTATTGTAACAGTGAAGTATGGTTTAGCCGCCGCTACCGCCGCAGACGGCTGCAGCGTCAGCTAACGGAGCGAAAGACATGACCCAGCAGGATTTTCCGGTCTACGGGGAGATCACCGGCCCTATCGTGATGATCGGGTTTGGATCCATCGGCCGCGGCACTCTGCCGTTGATTGAACGGCACTTCAAATTCGACAAGAGCCGGATGGTTGTCATCGATCCGCGCGACGACGCCGGCGACATGGAAATCCTTGCCCAGCATGGTATCCGTCACATCAAGGCGCATGTCACCAAGGACAACTACAAGGAGTTGCTCAAGCCGCTTCTGTCCGAAGGCGAAGGCCAGGGCTTCTGCGTCAATCTCTCGGTCGACACCGGCTCGCTTGACCTGATCAAGCTCTGCCGAAAGCTCGACGTTCTCTACATCGACACCGTTATTGAGCCCTGGCTCGGCTTCTACTTCGACAAGAACATGAAGAACTCGGAGCGCACCAATTACGCGCTGCGCGAGACGCTTCGCCACGAGAAAAAGAAAAATTCCGGCGGCACCACAGCCGTGTCCACCTGTGGCGCCAATCCGGGCATGGTGTCGTGGTTCGTCAAACAGGCGCTGGTCAACCTCGCCAACGACCTCAATATCGAGTTCAAGGAGCCTGCCCAGGACGACCGCGAAGGCTGGGCCAAGCTGATGAAGAAGGTCGGCGTCAAGGGCGTTCACATTGCTGAGCGCGATACGCAGCTGACCAGGAACCCGAAGCCGCTCAACGTGTTCTGGAACACCTGGTCGGTGGAAGGCTTCATCTCGGAAGGCCTGCAGCCCGCCGAGCTTGGCTGGGGCACCCACGAAAACTGGATGCCGAAGAACGCCAAGAAGCACAAGAAGGGCTGCAAGGCAGCGATCTATCTCGAGCAGCCCGGCGCCAACACAAGGGTGCGCACCTGGTGCCCGACACCCGGCCCGCAGTATGGTTTCCTGGTCACCCACAACGAGTCGATCTCGATCGCCGACTACTTCACTGTCAAGGACAAGAAGGGCGATGTCACCTATCGCCCGACCTGCCATTACGCCTATCACCCGGCCAATGATGCGGTATTGTCGCTGCACGAAATGTTCGGCAATGGCGGCACCGCGCAACCGGTCCTGCATGTGCTTGACGAAAACGAACTGGTCGAGGGTCTCGATGAACTTGGCGTGCTGCTCTATGGCCACGACAAGAACGCCTACTGGTATGGCTCACGCCTGTCGCTGGAAGAGACCCGCCGTCTCGCACCTTATCAGAACGCCACCGGCATGCAGGTCACATCGGCCGTGCTGGCCGGCATGGTCTGGGCGCTGGAGAACCCCAACGCCGGCATCGTCGAGGCCGACGAGGTCGACTACAAGCGCTGCCTCGAAGTACAAAAGCCCTATCTCGGGCCGGTGGAAGGCCACTATACCGACTGGACCCCGCTCACCGGCCGTCCCGGCCTGTTTCCGGAAGATATCGACGAGAGCGACCCCTGGCAGTTCCGCAACGTCCTTGTGCGCTAGGTTTGCCACAGCGGCCTAAAACCCGACCGGCCATAAGGCCGGCCGGGCTGCGTTGCCTTGCTTTCGCCGTGCTGGCACTGCATTCTTCAACCATTACAGCGCCCTGATTCCAGGTGGATTCATCCGCGACGCTGTTAAAATTTGAAACGATGCGTGATGCATTCCAGTGAATTCGGGTGCACCGTTCATCATTATCGTATCGACATCGGCTCGAGGGGGATCACCGCGCCATGAACCTACACCGCATTATCGCCATTGGCGCGCTCGCCGGACTGCTTGCGGCCTGCCAGTCCGCAACCTATGCCCCGAGCCCGATGCCGATGCAGCCTCAGGGAATCGAAGGCCAATGGACTGATCCCAATGGAATCATTTCAAGCTTTTCAAACGGTCGTTTCGAAACACGCACCACTGACACCAACTCGTTGTTGGCCGAGGGGTCTTACCGGCAAGTCTCAGCTCAGGTCGTCGAAATCGAACTGACCTCATTGCTGCGTCAGACGACTTCGCGTGTCAATTGCGCGCTTGCCTCCCAGTCCCAGCTCAACTGCACTTCTTCAACCGGCGCGCAGTTCACCCTGGTACGTCGCACTATCTAAGCAAGCACAGGCTTTCATCATGACCAGCCATTTCGACGAGCGCGAAACGCGGGCCGCCGCGGGGCGCGAGAAGGAAACCTTTGAAAATCTGCGGGCATTGCTAAGCCGCAGTCTTGAACGGCTCCCCGCGCTCGCTGATTGGCTGGGCAACCCCGATCCGGCGGCACTCGCGGATCGCACCGCCCTGGCCGCACTTCCGGTGTTGCGCAAACCCGACCTGATGCAGATGCAGGAAGCCAATCCGCCATTCGGCGGGCTGGCCGACCCGGATGCGCTTAAAGGCAACCGCGTTTTCATGTCTCCCGGACCTGTCTGGGAACCGCAGGGCCTGGGCGTTGACCCGTGGGCCTCGGCCCGCGCCCTGTTCGCGGCAGGCTTTCGCTCCGGCGATCTGGTGCACAACAGCCTTGCCTATCACATGACCCCTGGCGGCTTCATTCTGGATGAAGGCGCGCGCGCACTGGGATGTCTGGTCTTTCCCGCAGGCGCCGGCAACACTGAAGCGCAGGTCGATGCTGCCACCAGGCTCAAACCGTCCGGGTTCACCGGAACGCCCGACTATCTCAAGGTAATTCTCGAAAAGGCCGATGAGCTGGGGCGGGATTTGTCTTCCATCAAGCGAGCGCTGGTCTCGGGCGGTGCACTGTTTCCATCACTGCGTCAGTATTACGCCGACCGGGGCGTCTCAGTGCTTCAATGTTATGCCACCGCCGATCTGGGCGTGATTGCCTATGAAAGCGCGGACTCCAATGGTGCGCCTCACCCGGGCATGATCGTCAATGAGGGCATGATTGTCGAAATCGTCCGCCCGGGGACCAATGACCCGGTGCCTGACGGCGAAGTCGGCGAACTCGTCGTCACCACACTCAACCCGGGCTACCCGCTGGTTCGCTTCGGAACCGGGGATCTCTCTGCCATACTTCCAGGATCTTCGCCGTGCGGCCGCACAGGTCCCCGCATTCAGGGCTGGATGGGCAGAGCTGATCAGCGCACCAAGATCAAGGGCATGTTCGTCGATCCCAAGCAGGTTTCAGAAATCCTCAAGGCCCACCCGGAAATCGCAAAGGCCCGGCTGGTTGTCAGCCGTTCTGGTGACGCGGATGTTATGACCCTGATTGTCGAACCCACCAAGGGCGAGGAGTTCTCAGTCAAGGATATCGAGGCAACCCTTTCGGCAATCACGAAATTGCGTGGCTCTGTGCAGCTTTCAATTCCGGGCAGCATACCCAATGATGGCAAGGTGATTGTTGACGAGCGCGACTATACCGCCTGAATCCTGTCCATAATTGGTACGGCACTTAACTCGCACTTGAAGTTCCCGCCTGTTAGTGAAACCATTCACTCAAGCCTGCCCGGGCGTCCATCCAGACGGTCAAGTGGCACGCTGTGAGCAGCGAAAAACGGAGCTATTCCATGAAAACACTTGTCAAACGCACGTTGTTGTCAGCATCTGTTCTGGGCATCAGCTCGGGGGCGGCCCTGGCTGATTACAGTCTGACCATTCTGCACATCAACGACTGGCATAGCCGCATCGAATCCAACAACAAGTACGAATCCACCTGTTCGGCAGACGATGAGACCGAAGGCAAATGCTTCGGCGGCGCGGCGCGCCTGGTCACAGCCATTGCCGATCGGCGCGAGGCGCTCAAGGATGGCAACGTTCTGCTTCTCAACGGCGGCGACAATTTCCAGGGCTCGCTGTTTTACACCACCTACAAGGGTGCCGTGGAAGCCGAATTTCTCAACCAGATGAAATTCGATGCCATGACCGTGGGCAACCATGAGTTTGATGATGGCGAAGAAGCGCTGGTTCCCTTCCTCGATGTCATAGAATTCCCGGTTCTCTCCGCAAACGTCGCAGCCGGCGCCTCCTCGAAGGTCGGCGACCGGATCAAGCCATCCATGGTTATCGAAGTCGGTGGTGAGAAGATCGGCATCGTCGGCGCTGTGACCAACGACACCCCCGATATTGCGTCTCCCGGCCCCAACATTCTGATTGCCGATGACATCAACACGATCACCGCCGAGGTCAAAAAGCTTCAGGCCGAGGGAATCAACAAGATCATCGCGCTGACCCATGTCGGCTACCCGCGCGACAAGGAAATGATTGCCAAGATCCCGGGCGTCGATGTCGTCGTCGGCGGTCACTCGCACTCGCTGCTGTCCAACACCGACGAGAAGGCCGAGGGCCCCTACCCGACGATGATCGACAATCCCGATGGCTACAAGGTTCCAGTGACGCAGGCCGCATCCTACTCGAAATATCTCGGCGAATTCACAGTCACCTTCGACGACAATGGCGTGGTCAAGGAAGCCAAGGGCGATCCGATCCTGCTCGACAGCTCCATCACGCCTGATGAAGGCGTTCTGGCCCGCATCAAGGAACTCGGCGCCCCGATCGAAGAGCTCAAGACGAAAATCGTCTCGGCCTCCACCAAGGAAATCGATGGCAGCCGTGACACTTGCCGGGCTGGCGAATGCGAAATGGGCAATCTGGTGGCCGACGCCATGCTCGACCGGGTCAGCGATCAGGGTGTGACCATCGCCATACAGAACGGCGGCGGCCTGCGGGCGTCGATCGATTCGGGCGAACTCACCATGGGTGAAGTTCTCACGGTTCTGCCTTTCCAGAACACGCTGGCCACATTCGAGCTCAAGGGTTCAGATGTTGTCGCAGCGCTCGAAAATGGCGTCAGCCAGATCGAGGAAGGCGCGGGCCGCTTCGCGCAGGTCGCGGGCCTTCGCTACACCTTCGACAAGACCGCCGAGCCAGGCTCGCGGATCGTCTCCGTCGAAGTCAAGAAGGGCGACGGCTTTGAGCCGATTGATCCCGAAGCAGTCTACACTGTGGCGACCAACAATTACATGCGCGGCGGTGGCGATGGCTATGCAGTCTTCAAGTCTGCAGGCATGAACGCCTATGATTTCGGCCCGGGCCTTGAGCAGGCGGTTGCTGACTACCTCGCCAAGAACAACCCCTACACCCCTTACACCGATGGCCGCGTGATGGCTGCTGCAGAAAAGCCGATGACCGAAATGGCACCGGCGGCTGAAGAAGCAGCCCCAATGGAAGAAGCTGCCCCTGCGGCTGAAACAATCCAGGTTCCCGAGCCGCTGGCTGGCTTCAAGGACCTGACCACTTCGGCGCCGATGATGTCCGAGGAAGCCGCACCAGCCGCGGATACCATGATGACCAAAGAAGAGCCGGCAGCCGAAGCAATGGCAGGCAAGCAGCATGTCATTGCCGCGGGCGACAATTTCTGGGATCTCGCCAAGACCTACTACGGCGATGCCACGATGTGGACCATGATTGCCGAAGCCAACCCTTCGGCAAACCCGAACGATCTTGTGATCGGTGAAACACTGTCGATCCCGGCCAAGTGATTTCACAACCAGTTTGAACGACGAAAGGGCCCGGTTCTCTGGGCCCTTTTGTTTTGTCTCTTTGGCAAAAAGCCGCATCCGGCGAAGATTGATTTGTCGATTGAGTTCTCTATGTTCCCGTTCAACAACAGATCGGCTGGCGTACAGGCAGATGCGTGCCCCGGGCCAACCGAACGAGACAGATGACCCCGGATTGGACCGCGCCCGTGAACAGCCATATGACCCTGACTGACGAGACCTGCCGTGCTGTAGGCGAGCTGCCAGTCGAACACCCTCCCGTGAAAATCCAGAAAGTCGGCGTGCTGATCGTCAATCTGGGCACACCGGACGGCACCGATTACAAATCGATGCGGCGCTACCTCAAGGAATTTCTCACCGACAAGCGGGTGATCGAATGGTCGCGCTTCCTCTGGTACCCGATCCTGTTCGGCATCGTCCTCAACACCCGTCCCGGACGCGTCGGCAAGGCCTATGAGGAAATCTGGAACAAGGATCTCGATGAAAGCTATTTGAGAACCTACACCCGCAACCAGTCGGACCAGCTCGGCGCGATCCTCGCGGAGCATCCCTCGGTCATGGTCGATTGGGCCATGCGTTACGGTCAGCCTTCCATTCCCGACAAGCTGCAGGCGCTCAAGGATGCCGGCTGCGACCGGATTGTGCTGTTTCCGCTCTATCCGCAATATGCCGCCGCCACCACAGCCACCGTCAACGACAAGGCATTCCAGGCATTGATGGACATGCGCTGGCAACCGGCCTTGCGCACAGTACCGCCCTATCATGATGATCCGGCCTATATCGAAGCGATCGCCCAGTCGATCGAGACCCACCTTGCCGGATTGGACTGGGAGCCTGAGATCGTGCTGACCTCGTTCCACGGCATCCCGCAATCTTATTTCCTCAAGGGCGACCCCTATCACTGCCAGTGCCTGAAAACAGCGCGCCTGGTGCGGGAGCGGCTGGGCTGGTCCAAGGAAAAACTGATGCCGACCTTTCAGTCACGTTTCGGACCGGAAGAGTGGCTTCAACCCTACACCGACAAGACCGTGGAGAAGCTTGCCAAGGAAGGTGTGAAGCGTATCGCCGTCATCAACCCCGGTTTCGTTTCAGATTGCCTTGAGACGCTTGAGGAAATCGCAGGCGAAGCCGGCGAGATCTTCCATGAGCATGGTGGCGAGCACTTCACCCACATTCCCTGCCTGAACGACAGCGAGGGCGGCATGAAGGTGCTTGAGACCATTGTCCGCCGGGAATTGCAGGGCTGGGTCTGAAATTCTCGCCAATTTGGCCCACCATTCTGCGAAGCCGAGGCGAAGATAATCTGTCCCGATGATTGCATGGCCAGCTCAGACCAACTACCTGTCTAAACAGGCGGTGAAACTCCGCATGTCTTGAAGGTGAGGAGGCCGCTGGCCATGTTGGGACTCGACGTTACAGTCATTGTCATTGTTGTCATTGCGATCTTGCTCCTGTTCTCCGGGATCAAGACTGTGCCTCAGGGCTTTGCCTTCACCGTTGAACGGTTCGGGCGCTATACCAAGACGCTGACGCCGGGTTTGAACATCATTGTTCCCTTTGTTGACCGCATCGGCCGCAAGATAAACATCATGGAACAGGTGCTCGACATTCCCACCCAGGAAGTCATCACCCGTGACAACGCATCGGTTTCAGCCGACGCAGTCTCGTTCTATCAGGTGCTCAATGCAGCCGAGGCCGCCTACCAGGTCTCCAATCTTGAGCAGGCACTGCTCAACCTGACCATGACCAACATTCGTTCGGTGATGGGATCGATGGATCTCGATGAGCTGTTGTCCAACCGTGATGCAATCAATGATCGTCTGCTCAAGGTTGTTGACCAGGCCGCGGCTCCCTGGGGCATCAAGATCACCCGTGTCGAAATCAAGGACATTGCGCCTCCGGTTGACCTCGTCGAGGCGATGGGCCGGCAGATGAAGGCCGAGCGCGAAAAGCGCGCAGATATCCTGGAAGCGGAAGGCTCGCGCAATTCACAGATCTTGCGGGCAGAAGGCGCCAAACAATCCGCCATCCTCGAGGCCGAAGGCCGCCGGGACGCTGCATTCCGTGACGCAGAAGCGCGTGAGCGGCTCGCCGAAGCGGAAGCCAAGGCGACGACAATGATGTCGGTCGCCATCTCCGAAGGCGATGTTTCAGCGATCAATTACTTCGTCGCTCAGAAATACACCGAAGCGCTTGGAAAGATGGCCTCGGCCCCCAACCACAAGGTCATCATGATGCCACTGGAAGCCTCCTCGCTGATCGGCTCACTGGGCGGCATTGGCGCTATCGCCCAGGAAATTTTCGGCAAGGACAGCGGCAACGGCTCTTCGAGCAGCCCAAAACGCGTCCCCGGCCAACCGCCGCGTGAATCACGCGCCACCACCACACCAGGCTACACCGCATCTCCACGAGGAGAGCAGGACACATGATAGCAAGCCTCGTCACCGAACTCGGTCCCTGGAGCTGGTGGATACTGGGCCTGGTGTTCCTGGGCCTGGAGATCCTGATACCCGGCGTTTTCCTGCTGTGGATCGGACTTGCCGCGATTGTGGTCGGCGCTATGTCGATTCCGCTCTGGGGCTCGGCGTTCTGGGGCTGGCAATTGCAGTTTCTGGTGTTCGCCATGCTGGCCGTTGCCTCGGCTGTCCTCGGCCGGCGGCTGTCGGGATCGAACGCGGAAAGCGATCAACCCATGCTCAACCGGCGGGTCGAAGGACTGGTCGGACGGACCGCCACGCTGGAAGAACCACTCAGCGACGGCAAGGGGCGCATCCGGCTTGATGATACGACCTGGATCGTACAGGGACCGGACCTGCCGGCAGGAACGAAAGTCCGCATCATAGCAGCACAATCGGGTGGTTTGACGGTTGAGCGGGCTTGATTTCAGGCCACGCCGATCCTGAGAAGGTCGTGGAAATGCACGATACCGACCGGAACATGATTTTCATCCGTGACCATCAGCGCGCCGATTGAGTTCTTGTTCAATATCGCCATCGCGCTGCTGGCGAGTGCCGTGGAGGCGATGGTCTTCGGCTGACTGGTCATGATCGCATCAATCGGCTGGTCGACGAGGTTGCTCCCCAGATTGCGGGCCACGTCGCCATCGGTAACAATCCCGATCAAGCGTCCATCCGGCGCAGTAACCCCAACGCAACCGAACTTTCGCAACGACAACGTCATGATCGCTTCCGGCACAGGCGTGCCGGATAGCACCAGCGGCAGCGAGTCGCCTGTGTGCATCACATCGGCCACATGCGCCAGAGTTGCGCCGAGCTGTCCGCCCGGATGAAACGTATGGAAATCGCCTGCCGTGAACCCCTTGGCTTCAAGCAGCGCCACGGCGAGTGCATCACCAAGAGCCAGTTGCATCAGGGTTGAAGTGGTTGGCGCCAGCCCATGCGGGCAGGCCTCCTGTTCGCGCGGGAGCAGCAGCACAATATCCGCCTCGCGCCCGAGAGCCGACGTTGCGCCCGAAGTGAAGGCAACCAGCGGAATTCCGAAGCGCCGCGAATAGGCAAGAATGCCTTTCAATTCCGCAGTTTCGCCCGACCAGGACAGCACAATGATCGCGTCATCCTGAGCAATCATGCCCAGGTCGCCATGGTTTGCTTCTGCAGGATGGACGAAATGCGACGGTGTTCCGGTCGAAGCCAGAGTGGCGGCGATCTTTGCGCCAATGTGCCCGCTCTTGCCGACGCCGGTCACAATCACCCGGCCCGAGATCGATCCAATAGCCTCGACCGCTCGCGTGAATGGTTCGGACAGCCCATTTTCCAGGGCTGCCGCGAGTGCATCCAGCCCGGCTTTTTCCGTCTGGATCGTGCGGCCGGCAGAACTCAGCATCTCGGCGCGTGGATAATCTGGCAGAATCTTCTTCATAAGGCCGCAATATCGCTTTGGCGCGCCTGTGTCCATCAAGCTCGTCAATCGTTCGCAACCCGCGAGATCGAAACCTTGCGTTAACCACAAGTGTTTACGCTTTGACAGGATTTGGACGAGTCCGGAACCCAAGACGCATGCGCGACCACAGAGATACCAACCAGACACCAAAAGCGCCGCGCCGCGACGGGCTTTGTCTCACTGTGTCCGCACTCTGCCTGCTCGCCGCAGCACCGGCTGCTCATGCGCAATCCACGAGCAGTACCAACGGGCTTTATCAACTCCGTGGCACGTCGGAACAACCCGTATCCGCTCAACAAGATGCGGCGGCCTCGCTCTATGGCGCATTGCCCGTCCCTGCAACAAGGGCCACCACAAGCGCCGGAACTGACGCTTTCGGCGCATCAGCCACCCCAGGCGCAGGCGCTCCTTCAGCAAGCACCATCCAACCGGATTTGCAGGAGACAACGGGGGCAATCAGATCACCTTCAGATCTCAGTGCGGCAGATCAGGACTACGCGGCAAGTCTGGCGCGGCAAAACGCACGCGCCGGAACGGTTGATGACCTGCCGCTGGATCCCTTGAGCGAAGAAGACGATGGGACGGGAATTTCGCTCGGCACCCTGACCCTGCGCCCCACCCTTGATCAGAGAGTTGTCTACGAATCCGTGCGTTTCGGCTCCAGCAGGACCAACCGCACCTACAGCGAGACGACGTTATCGGGAGTTCTGGAGTCCGATTGGTCGCGCCATCAACTTCGCATCGACGGCTCGGGCACCTGGCAGGAAAACATCTCTGGCACCGGAACGGAATCTCCGAGCGCGAACCTCAACGCACTGTTAAATCTGGATCTGGTCAACGATTTCACGGCAATTCTCGGCACCGGGTACAGCTACTCCCAGGAAAGCCGCACCGATCCGAATGCCATCTCCGGCGCCACCACCCAGTCTGGCATTCATGAATTGCGCGCAAGCATCGGACTGGCGAAGAACCTGGGTCTTCTGCGCGGAACCACGACACTCGATATCACCCGCAGGCTGTACGGCGACGCCACTCTGGCGAACGGAAACAGCCTGAGTGTCAACGACCGCGATACGCTGGGCGCCGAGGTCACCAGCCGGATCGGCTACCAGGTGTCTCCGGCATTGGTGCCGTTTCTTGAAGCGTCCATCGGCCGCGAGAAATACGATCGACGTATCGATTCTACGGGTGCCGAGAGATCCTCAACCACGATGGGCGCGCGGGCCGGTGCGGAAATCAATCTGGGAGAAAAGCTGTCGGGTGAATTCGCCGCCGGCTATGTGTTGCGATCATTCGATGACGCCAATCTCGCCGATATCTCCGGGCTGACGGTGGATGGCGAGCTCAACTGGTCACCCGCGAGAGGCACCGACGTCAATGTCGGTCTGGCAACAACACTCCAAACCTCGACGGCAGCCGGCCAGTCGGGTGCTGTGGTTTATGAGCTCGATTCCACACTGTCACAGCAGGTTCGAAACAATCTTGTTGCCAGGCTTGGCGCGACTGCAAGCTACACGGATTACGACAGCGGCAGTGGCCGCAATAACCAGCAGAGCTACGGTGCCTCGACCGGCCTGACCTGGACCGTCAACCGCTACCTGGATTTGGAAGCAGACGCCAGCTACGAGCGGACCAAGGAAACAGGCGGCACCGACGAGGAAACAATGAGCCTCGGCGTGGGCCTCAAACTGCGCAGATGAGAGGACGGCCGGCAAAGCGCCGTCCCCGCATAGCCGACCCGGTTTGCCGCGTCTCAGGCCTTGGCAATGAGCTTTTGCAGTTCCTGTACGACCAGCGGCTTTATGTCTTCGCGGTCGAGAGCGAAAGCGACATTGGCGAGAATGAACCCTTCCTTTGATCCACAGTCATAGGTCTGGCCGGCAAACGGGTAAGCCGAGAAGGGCTGCGTGTCCGCCAGCTTCAGCATGGCGTCGGTGACCTGGATTTCGTTGCCCGCACCGCGTTCCTGCCTGGACAGAATATCGAAGATCTCGGGCTGCAGGATATAGCGGCCATTGATGTAGTAATTGGACGGCGCAGTCCCTTTGGCCGGTTTTTCCACCATCTGGGTAATCTGAAAACCGCCTTCCAGAGCTTCACCCTTGCCGACAATGCCGTATTTATGGGCCAGCGCCGGATCGCATTCAGCCACCGCAACAATGTTGCCGCCGACCTTTTCGTAAAGTTCAACCATTCCGGCAAGGCAACCGACCTTGTCATGCATGACCATATCGGGAAGCAGCAGGGCGAAAGGTTCGTCCCCGATAATGTCGCGGGCACACCATACGGCGTGGCCAAGCCCAAGCGGCGCTTGCTGGCGCGTGAAACTCGTGGCGCCTGCTTTCGGCAACATGTCTTCCAGGGATCTCAGTTCGACGGTTTTGCCACGTTCGCGCAATGTCGCTTCGAGTTCGACCTGAATATCGAAATGATCTTCAATCACGCCCTTGTTGCGGCCAGTGACAAACACAAAGTGCTCAATGCCTGCAGCCATGGCCTCTTCAACGACATACTGAACCACCGGCTTGTCGACCACCGTCAGCATTTCCTTCGGCACAGCCTTGGTTGCAGGAAGAAACCGCGTTCCCAATCCTGCAACAGGCAGCACGGCTTTTCTGACTTTGTGTATCGTCGTCATGTATTTTCCTCATTTCTCATGAATAATCTGACCGGTGCATCCTGAATGCTTTTTGGGTCAGTACGCACCACTTGTTAGAAGGAGCCAACGCAAATGTTAGAGCATGGTTCAATCAACAGGATGCATTTTGTTGGCTCAAACCTGTTGGTCCACAGGAAGCGCCGCGCAGAACAGCGATGCGGTCTGATCTCTGATTTCCTCAGGCGCTTCAGCCAGCTGGTTCCAACCAACCTGAAGGGCGGCATATTTTCAAGTGCTGAGAAGGACTTTCTTCGCGAATGACCGGCCTGGTTTGCCCATCGCCGGAATTCAGCTTCCAGCTCCCGAATTTACCGCAGCAGAATGCGTACAGTTTATCGAACACTGCTTTGGGACGACGGATATGGTAAACGATTTGTTGACAGCTCCCGGATATGATTGCCGATCAGTCACCCGAAACAGCCCCAATCAACAGGATGCTTGGAACATGATCCGAACACCCAGTAAATTTGTTCGCACCGCCAGCCTTTGCCTTTTCACCGCGGTGCTGTCCCCACTATCGGCGCATGCTGATGCAGGCTTTCAGAAATGGGTCTCCGGCTTTTATGGTACCGCTGCGAAATCAGGAATTTCGCGATCGACCTATGACAAGGCGTTTAGCGGCGTCACCGCTCCAGACCCGGATGTACTTGAAAAAGCCCGCTACCAACCCGAATTTACCACCGAGGTATGGGATTACCTGGATTCGCGCGTGAATCCCTACACCGTTTCCAAGGGACGGGAGATGGGGTCTCAGCACAAGAGAACCCTCGACGCGATTGAACGTCACTTCGGCGTTGATGCCACGATCTTGCTGGCCATCTGGTCAATGGAATCCAACTATGGCGAAATCCTCACCAAGACTGACCGGCTGCACTATGTTCCGCAAGCGCTCGCCACACTTGCTTATGCCGACCGCAAGCGGGCCAAATTTGCCCGCCAGCAGCTGGTTGCGGCGTTGAAAATCCTGCAGTCGGGCGACATTTCGACCCGCCAAATGACCGGGTCATGGGCTGGCGCCATGGGGCACACGCAGTTCATTCCCACAAGCTATCTCGCCTATGCCGTCGATGCCGATGGCAACGGTCACCGCGACATCTGGAATTCCATTCCCGATGCGCTTGCGACTGCTGCAAACCTGCTCAAGAAGAACGGCTGGAGAACCGGTGAAACCTGGGGTTACGAATCCGTGGCACCCCGAGGCGGCGCCAAGTATAACGGCCAGACCAAGACACTGTCGCAGTGGGCGGCGCTCGGTTTCACCCGCCCGGGCGGAAAGAGCTTTCCCGTCGGCGACCGCCGCGCTGAACTGAAGATGCCTGGCGGCGCCAACGGGCCGGCATTCCTGATGACCAAGAACTTCTTTGTCATCAAACGCTACAACAATTCCGATTCCTACGCTCTTGGCGTGGGCGTCCTGGCTGACGAGATTGCCGGATACGGCGGCGTTGACCAGCGTTGGCCACGCCCTGCCGGCACACTCGATGTCAAAGAGAAGTTTGAATTGCAGACCAGACTCAAGCGACTGGGCTACTATGACGGCGACATCGATGGCAATTTTGGTTCAGGATCAAAGGCGGCCATCGCTGCCTTTCAATCGCGCACCGGCTTGACCGGCGAGGCCGTTCCATCGCAGAAGGTATTGGATGCGATCCGCCGATATTAAGAGCCATTTGCTGCAGAAGCGCCGGTCCCGGGGTCCAACCGGGTCTCCCGCAGCCGCGTCAAGAAGGCTGCCGGTGCTGCGTCTTGCGGCATTCCTGATCCTGGCAACCATATCCGGCCTGGCTGTTCTGCAGCCGGTCCAACCGGCCGCTGCGCAAGAACGCGTGGAACGAAAGTCTTTTCTGCAATTGCTGTTCGGCGGCGGCGGACAGACCACTCAGAAGGCCGCGCCGGAAGTCTCGCGCACCAGCCGCGTCAAGACAGCTCCATCGCCAAGAAGCATTGCTCCACCACCAGAGCCGGTTGTCGAGAAACTTGAAAATGCCCGCAAGATTCTGGTGGTCGGTGATTTTCTTGCAAACGGCACAGCCGACGGTTTGACGGTCGCTTTTTCTCAAGCGCCGGGTGTTGTTGTTGTGGATCGGACAAACGGATCATCAGGTCTGGTTCGCGACGATTATTACGATTGGCCCGGCCAAGCGCGCGGGATCGTCGAGGAAGTGCAGCCCTCAATCATCGTCGTGCAGCTTGGATCCAATGACCGCCAACAATTGCTGGTCGACGGCAAGCGCGAACCCGTCCGCTCCGCGAACTGGACAGCTGAATATGAACGCAGGACCCGGGCCCTGATAGATGCGCTGGGAGGCGGCAGCAGGCCGTTGCTATGGGTCGGACTGCCTGCTTTCAAATCGCCATCGATGACCACAGATATGGTGGCGCTCAACGGTGTCATACGCAAACAGGTTGAAAAGGCAGGCGGCGAATTCATCGACATTTGGGACGGCTTTGTCGATGAGGAAGGCAAATTCATCTTCACCGGTTCCGACATCAACGGACAACAGGTCCGGCTTCGCGGATCCGATGGCATCAACGTGACCACAGCGGGCCGCCGCAAGATTGCATTTTATGCCGAGAAGTCGATCCGGAGGCTGTTGGGCGACGCTGCCGCCGAGGGTGTCTCTGCGATCGATTCGGCCAATTTCCCGGAAATATTCATGCCGCCTCCGCCCGACGAAAGCGTTGCGGCCATCATGCGTACGATGCCGGTGGCGATGACGGATCCCGCCCTTGATGGTGGAACGGAGCTGCTGGGCGAAATGCCGGCAACAGCCGGTCTGGTTCGCTCTCCGCGCGACCAGCTTGTGCTTGATGGCAAGCTGCCTGAACCGCCTGAAGGACGGGTCGACAATTTTGCCTGGCCGCGCACCGAGCCCTGATCAAGATCGTGCTCAAGCGGTTCGTTTGAGCACGATCTTGATCGGAAACAGACATTCTACCTCGGCAGATCAGTCGCGCCCATCAGGCTCAGATCGATCTCCCGTGCCGCTTGACGGCCTTCACGGATAGCCCAGACAACAAGGCTCTGGCCCCGGCGCACATCGCCGGCTGCCCAGAGCTTGTCCACCGATGTGCGATAATCGATGTCATTGGCAGCAACATTGGTTGAGCCACGGCGGTCCGTATCAATCGCCAGCTTATCGCCAAGCTCGCTGGCCACGCCGGCCTCAAGAACACCGGTGAAACCGATCGCCACAAACACCAGGTCAGCCTTGATGATGAATTCGGTTCCGGCCAGAGGTTTGCGCTTTTCATCGACATGACAGCATTTCACGCCAGCCAGAATGCCGTTTTCGCCGACCAGTTCGAGTGTACCGACCTGGAATTCGCGGACAGCGCCTTCAGCCTGCGAGGACGAGGTACGCATCTTCGTGGCCCAGTAGGGCCAGACGGCAAGCTTGTCTTCCTTCTCCGGCGGCTGCGGCCTGATGTCCAGCTGCGTCACCTTGACCGCGCCCTGTCGGAAGGCAGTTCCAACACAATCGGATGCGGTATCGCCGCCGCCGATCACAACCACATGCTTGCCACCGGCAAGCACCGGATCGGAAGGCCAGCCGACATTGTCGATGCTCTCGCGGGCAACGCGTTTGTTTTGCTGAACCAGGTACGGCATGGCGTCATGAACGCCGACCAGATCAGCACCTGGAATACCCACGTCGCGCGGCTTCTCCGACCCGCCGGTGTAAAGCACCGCGTCATAAGCCGACAGCAGCTCTTCCATGCTCTTGTCGACGCCGACATTGACGTTGCAGAAGAATGTGACGCCCTCGCCTTCCATCTGCTCGATGCGGCGGTCGATGAAGTGCTTCTCCATCTTGAAATCCGGAATGCCATAGCGAAGCAATCCGCCCGGGCGGCTTTCCCGCTCATAGACATGGACCTCGTGCCCTGCGCGGCCAAGCTGCTGAGCGGCGGCCATGCCGGCAGGCCCGGAACCGATCAGCGCAACCTTCTTGCCGGTCTTCCTGGTTACCGGTTGCGGCACGATAAAGCCCATTTCATAGGCCTTGTCGGCAATCGCCTGTTCCACCGTCTTGATCGTCACAGGTGCGTCTTCGAGGTTGAGCGTGCAGGCTTCCTCGCAAGGCGCCGGACAGATGCGGCCGGTGAATTCGGGGAAGTTGTTGGTCGAGTGCAGGTTGCGGATCGCCTCTTCCCAGTTGTTGTTGTAGACCAGATCGTTCCAGTCGGGGATCTGGTTGTGAACCGGGCAACCGGTGGGGCCATGACAATAGGGGATGCCGCAATCCATGCAGCGCGCCGCCTGCTTCTGGACTTCCTGGTCGCTCATCCGGATGGTGAACTCGCGGAAATGGCGAATACGGTCAGACGCCGGCTGATACTTCGCCGTCTGCCGGTCGATTTCGAGAAAACCCGTTACCTTACCCATTTATCTTCCTCACATCAGAGTGGCGGCCACGAAGGCCCCCAGTACCAATAGGCCAGGCCAATGACCGCCCCTGGTACGATGAATTCTATGTCGAACCTGTCATTGACGACGCAGGCAACCGCCGGCACGGCGATTGCGATCGCCGTCGGAAGCAGCCTGTGGAAGACTGCCCCCGATTCACTCCGCAGCCACGCCGATGCGCATCCGTTCCATGTCCTCAAGCGCACGCCGGTATTCGACCGGCATCACCTTCCGGAATTTCGGGCGGTAATCGGCCCAGTTGTCGAGGATCTCCTTGGCGCGCGTCGACCCGGTATAGTGCATGTGATTGGAAATCAGCTGGAACAGCCGCTCCTCGTCATGCCGGGTCATGTCACCGCTGACGTCAACACGGCCCTTGTGGGCCAGATCTCCGCCATGGTGATGTAGCTTTTCAAGAATGTCGTCTTCCTCAGGCACCGGCTCCAGCTCAACCATCGCCATGTTACAACGGCTGGCGAAATCGCCGGCTTCGTCCAGCACATAGGCAACACCGCCCGACATGCCGGCTGCGAAGTTGCGGCCGGTTTCACCGATCACCACCACAAGACCGCCGGTCATGTATTCGCAGCCGTGATCGCCGACACCTTCGACCACCGCGATAGCACCCGAGTTCCGCACGGCAAAGCGTTCGCCCGCCACACCGCGGAAATAGCACTCGCCCTCAATCGCGCCGTAGAGCACGGTGTTGCCGACGATAATCGAATTTTCAGCCACGATCGGTGAGTTTTCAGGCGGCCTGACAATGATACAGCCCCCCGACAGACCCTTGCCGACATAGTCGTTGGCGTCGCCGGCGAGATCAAATGTCACACCGTGAGCCAGGAATGCGCCAAACGACTGCCCGGCAGTTCCGGTGAGTTTGACCGTGATCGTGTCTTCCGGCAGCCCCTTGTGGCCGAACCGCTTGGCAACCTCACCCGAGAGCATGGCACCGGCCGAACGGTCAACATTCTTGATGTTGACGCCGAACTCGACCTTTTCCCTGGTCTCAAGTGCCGGCATCGCCTTTTCAATCAACTGCCTGTCGAGAACATCCGCGATCGGATGGTTCTGGCGTTCGGTCCAGTAGGTCTTTTCCTTGGGCGCATCCGGCTTGTAGAAAATCCGGCTGAAATCCAGCCCCTTCGCCTTCCAGTGCTCGATCATGCCATCCTTGGCCAGCAGCTCCGATTGACCGATGATCTCGTCCAGATTGCGATAGCCCATGGCAGCGAGCCACTCGCGCACCTCTTCCGCGATGAAGAAGAAGTAATTGACGACATGCTCCGGCGTGCCCTTGAAGCGCTTGCGCAACACGGGATCCTGCGTCGCAACGCCCACCGGGCAGGTGTTGAGATGACACTTGCGCATCATGATGCAGCCTGCCGCAATCAACGGTGCGGTCGAGAAACCGAATTCATCAGCTCCCAGCAACGCGCCGACGATCACATCACGTCCGGTCTTCAATCCTCCATCGACCTGCAGCGCAATGCGCGACCGCAGGCCATTGAGCACCAGCGTCTGATGGGTTTCGGCAAGGCCGATTTCCCACGGGCTGCCGGCATGCTTGAGCGATGTCAGTGGCGACGCGCCAGTGCCACCATCATAACCCGAAATGGTGATGTGATCGGCGCGCGCTTTCGCAACGCCGGCAGCAACCGTTCCCACGCCCACTTCCGACACCAGCTTGACCGAGATATCAGCCTCAGGATTGACGTTCTTGAGATCGAAGATCAGCTGCGCCAGGTCTTCGATCGAATAGATGTCGTGGTGCGGTGGCGGTGAAATCAGGCCAACGCCAGGCGTCGAGTGACGGGTCTTGGCAATCGTCGCGTCGACCTTGTGGCCCGGCAACTGCCCGCCCTCGCCCGGCTTCGCACCCTGAGCCACCTTGATCTGAATCATGTCTGCGTTGACCAGATACTCGGTCGTCACGCCGAACCGGCCAGACGCCACCTGCTTGATCGCGGAGCGCTCGGGATTGCGGCCGCCGCCATAGAGCGGCAGATAGCGATCCGGCTCCTCGCCACCTTCGCCGGTGTTGGATTTGCCACCGATCTGGTTCATGGCAATCGCGAGAGTGGTGTGCGCCTCGCGGCTGATCGAACCGAACGACATCGCGCCGGTGGAGAACCGCTTGACGATATCCGCAGCGGATTCCACCTCATCCAGCGGAACCGGTTTGCGGCCTGAAGCCTCGGCAGTGCGGATCTCGAACAGGCCACGAATGGCGTTCATCCGCAGGGTCGACTCGTTGACCATATCGGCAAATTCGCGGTAGCGGTCCTGGGCATTGCCGCGCACCGCATGCTGAAGTGTCGCGACCGCGTCCGGTGTCCAGGCATGCTCTTCACCGCGTATCCGGTAGGCATACTCGCCACCCACTTCCAGCGAGGTGGCCAGCACCGGATCATTGGAGAATGCAAGCCGGTGACGCTCGGCAGTTTCTGTTGCGACTTCGGTAAGCCCTACACCTTCGATTGTCGTCGCCGTGCCGGTAAAGTAAGCGTTGACGAACTCACTGGACAGGCCGATCGCATCAAAGATCTGCGCGCCGCAATAGGACTGATAGGTCGAAATCCCCATCTTCGACATCACCTTGAGGATGCCCTTGCCGATCGCCTTGATGTAACGCGAAACAATCTCGTACTGGTCGACTTCCGGCGGGAATTCCCCGCGCTTGTGCATATCAAGCAGCGTATCAAATGCCAGATACGGATTGATCGCTTCGGCGCCGTAGCCCGCCAGGCAGGCAAAATGGTGGATTTCGCGCGGCTCACCCGATTCGACCACAAGGCCGACCGAGGTGCGCAGCCCCTTGCGGATAAGGTGATGATGCACGGCAGCCGTAGCCAGAAGTGCCGGGATCGCTATCCGGTCAGGCCCGACCTGACGGTCAGACAGTATGATGATGTTGTAGCCACCGGTCACGGCTTCCTCGGCCCGGTCGCAGAGACGATCGAGCGCGGCCTTCATGCCATCCGAACCCTTGTCGCTCGCATAGGTGAAGTCGAGCGTCTTGGTGTCAAACCGGTCTTCCGTGTGACCGATTGACCGGATCTTTTCAAGATCACCATTGGTAAGAATTGGCTGACGGACCTCGAGCCGCTTTTTCTTGGCCGCTCCCTTGTGATCAAGAATGTTCGGCCGCGGCCCAATGAAGGACACCAGGCTCATCACCAGCTCTTCCCGGATCGGATCGATCGGCGGGTTGGTCACTTGGGCAAAGTTTTGCTTGAAATAGGTGTAGAGCAGCTTCGACTTCTGCGACATCGCGGAAATCGGCGTGTCGGTACCCATCGATCCAATGGCTTCCTGCCCGGTGGTCGCCATTGGCGACATCAGGATTCTGGTATCTTCCTGCGAATAGCCGAACGCCTGCTGGCGATCGAGCAGCGATACGTCCTTGCGCAGCGCCCGCGGCTCCACCGGCTTCAGGTCTTCAAGGATCAGCTGGGTGCGCTCGAGCCACTCACGATAGGGGTGCTTTGTCGCCAGATCCGATTTGACTTCCGCGTCGGAAATAATCCGGCCTTCTTCCATGTCGATCAGCAACATCTTGCCAGGCTGAAGCCGCCACTTCTTGACGATGGAGCTTTCATCCACCGGCAAGACGCCGGCTTCCGACGCCATGATGACCCGGTCGTCATTGGTGACAATGTAACGCGCCGGACGCAGACCGTTGCGGTCGAGCGTGGCACCGATCTGGACGCCATCGGTAAAGGCAACCGCAGCCGGTCCGTCCCAGGGCTCCATCAACGCCGCATGATACTCGTAAAACGCCTTGCGGTCTTCGCTCATCAGCGCGTTGCCGGCCCATGCTTCCGGGATCAGCATCATCACCGCATGCGCCATGGAATATCCACCGCGGATCAGGAATTCGAGCGCGTTGTCAAAACACGCCGTATCCGACTGGCCTTCGTAGGAAATCGGCCACAGCTTCGAGATATCATCGCCAAACAGCGGCGAAGAGACCGACGCCTGACGCGCTGCCATCCAGTTGACGTTGCCGCGCAGCGTGTTGATTTCGCCGTTATGCGCCACCATCCGGTAGGGATGCGCAAGCTTCCAGGAGGGAAAGGTGTTGGTTGAGAACCTCTGGTGAACCAAAGCGACAGCGGACTCAAAACGCGGATCGCTCAAGTCTTTATAATAAGCGCCGACCTGGTAGGCCAGGAACATACCCTTGTAGACAACAGTCTGCGTCGACAAGGAGACGAAGTAGAAGCCGTCATCGCCATCATCGATCTCGTTGTAGACCCGGTTCGAAATCACCTTGCGAAGCACGAACAATTGACGCTTGAAGTCGCCCTGGTCTTCGGTGCCTTCACCGCGGCCGATGAACACCTGAACATGGCGCGGCTCGGTTGCAGCGATTTCCGGGGCCTTGGACAGTGAGGAGTTGTCGACGGGAACGTCGCGAAAGCCGAGCAATGTCTGGCCTTCAGCAGCAACAACTTCGGCGATGATCCCCTTGAGATGATTGCTGAGCGCCTCGTCCTTCGGCATGAAGATGAAACCGACGGCGTAATCGCCAGCCGCAGGCAGCGTCACGCCCTGTTCAGCCATTTCTTCGCGGAAGAAGCGGTCAGGGATCTGCACCAGAAGCCCCGCGCCATCACCCATCAAGGGGTCGGCTCCAACCGCACCGCGATGGGTCAGGTTTTCAAGCATGAAAAGGCCGTCACGCACGATCTGGTGCGATTTCTGGCCTTTCATATGGGCAACAAATCCGACGCCGCAGGCATCATGTTCGTTGCGCGGATCATAGAGGCCCTGTTTGGGCGGCAATCCAAAGGTCTGCGCGGTGGTAGGCTTGGTGTCGGCGCGAGCCTCACAAGCGGTATCGTCCGTCAGAGATGGTAAAAGGTCTGCCATCTTCATTCCTCCTTCAAGGCCGCCGTAGCGGTTGATCCCGGCCCATCGTTCGCCCCCGCCGGGTGCGGCGACGCTTTACGTTCCGGATACAATTGTCGTCTGGCCATGCGCGCCTATCAAGCTTCACCCGGTGTGCGCGGGCGCGCGGCGTGGTTTTGTATCACGAAGGGGCAGCACGGTCACCATGAACCGCCATGTAGCGCATCAGCAGATGCAGCTCTCAGCCCCTTGTGTCCGCCCAGGCCTTTGCCAGTTGGCCCTGTCAGACACAAATAGGACAGCAAGGCTGTCCTATTTCGATTGTTCTATGACAGAATGCGTGACGTTGTGCAAGATACCGACCCCAAAAAACCACCCCTTAGCGACCTTAAATGATCAATTAGGCGGAATGAACGCAACTTTATTGCTTTCGCGAGTTGCTTTCCGGCGTTTTGCTGCCGGAAGCAGCAAAACCTGGGACACCTCCTTTTTGCCGGACCCTATCTTTCCTCATGAACGCCTTGCGTCCCACACAGCGTCGAGCTCTTTGAAAGCCCCCAAAATCGTGGCATAGCCGAACCAACAAACGCATTCGGGAACCCATTCGCATGATCTTCACTTCTGATAACTGGGCTGGCGCTCACCCTTCCATTGCAGCGTCGTTGACGGCCCATTCAACCGGTTTTGCCCCGGCCTATGGCACCAGCGATCTGGATCGCAAGGTTGAGCAGAAGTTCAACGAGGTGTTCGAACGCGAGGTCGCGGTGTTCTTTGTCGGCACGGGCACTGCGGCAAACTCGCTCGCATTGTCAGCCGTCAACCGGCCAGGCGGCGTCTCATTCTGCCACAGCGAGGCCCACGTCATCGCGGACGAATGCGGCGCGCCGGAATTTTTCAGTCACGGATCGAGGCTTGTTCCCGTCGACGGCCTGGAAGGCAAGATGGACCCGGCCAATCTGGAAGCGCAGATCGCGCGGTTTCCCGCGGGGTTTGTCCATGCCGGTCAGCCCATGGCCATCACGCTGACCCAGGCGACGGAATCCGGCACTGTTTACACACCTGACGAGATCCGTGCCATATCAGCAATCGCCAAAGCCCACCAATTGCCGCTTCACATGGATGGTGCCCGTTTCGCCAATGCCCTGGTCGCGCTTGACCTCACACCGGCGCAGATGACGGCAGACCTGGGCGTAGATATCGTCTCGTTTGGTGGCACCAAGAATGGCTGCTGGTGCGCTGAAGCACTGGTCTTCCTGGATCCCGCGATGGCCGAACAAACCCCCTTCATTCGCAAACGTGCCGCCCACCTGTTCTCCAAAAGCCGCTTTATCGCAGCTCAGTTCGACGCCTATTTCGAGAACGATCTCTGGCTCGACATTGCCAGACATGCAAACGCCATGTCAGCCCGTCTCCAATCAGGCATCTCCGCATCCAGCAACTCCCGGCTGGCCTGGCAGAGTCCCGCAAACGAGACATTCCCGATCGTATCAAAGGCGCTGGCCAAACAGCTCGCCGCCAAAGGGGCGATGTTCTACGAATGGACGCCGCCCCGTTCAGCATCTCATCTGGTTGGTTCAGACGAGACCATGCTCAGACTGGTTACCAGCTTTGCCACCACACAGGACAACGTCGACCAGTTCATCGACATCGTCGGATAGTCTCCGGCCCCGGCCTTGACCTCTCCAAACGGCAGAGTTGTGATCACAGCAAGCTCACGCTCAAGTGATGCCCAATAACGCGCGCTTGATTTCCAAGTGATGCGTCATTTTGCCATTCTCCCCCTACCGGACGAGAACAGCCCGGTAATAGTTTCAAAAACATTCAAAGGAGAACATCATGTCGCAGAAAACACTTATCGGTGCATCAACCCTCGCAGGCGCAGTAGCCATGGCTATCTCGGGCGCGACGTTCCTCGCATCGACCCAGGGTGCATCCGCAGCCACAGAAAAATGCTATGGTGTAGCTATGGCCGGTCAGAACGATTGCGCCGCCGGTCCCGGCACTACATGCGCTGGAACGTCTAAGGTCGACTATCAGGGCAATGCCTGGAAAAGCGTTGAGGCCGGAACCTGCACCACGATGAGCCTGGAGGGCGGCCGCATGGGTTCGCTTGAGCCGCTTGATCGCGACATGCCTGCCTGATCCGGAAACACATGGCAAACGGGAACCACGACATGACACAGTCTGCCCCCACATCGCCGATTGTTCAGGCGTCCCGTTTCCCGAACGGCCCGCTCCCGCTTCGCGCGGGAGCAGGTCTCAAGACCGAACATATCGACGCCATCCTATCCGACGACTACAGGATTGGGTTCCTCGAAGTTCATGCGGAAAATTACATGGGCGACGGCGGCCCGGCTCACCGCGGGCTGGAAGCGATCCGCGCCGAATTTCCACTCTCAGTCCACGGCGTCGGCCTCTCGATTGGTTCCGAAAACGGCATCAACCCCGGCCATCTTGAACGTCTCGCCGGAGTCGTCGATCGCTATGAACCGGCAATGGTGTCTGAACATCTTGCCTGGTCCAGCCATGACGCAGGTTATTTCAATGACCTCCTGCCGGTCCCTTACAACGCCCGCACACTTGAGCGCGTGGTGTCTCACATCAGCCAGATACAGGACCGGTTGAAGCGTCCGATACTGCTTGAAAATCCGTCCACCTACGTGGCCTTCGAGCAGACAACCATGAGCGAGACCGATTTCATCCGCGAAATTGCCCAGAAATCCGGTTGCGGCCTTCTGCTCGACATCAACAATGTTTTCGTCTCCGCCACCAATCATGGCTGGAAACCATTGCAATATCTGTGCAGTTTCCCGCTCGAACTGGTGGAAGAGATTCACCTCGCCGGCCACGCCGAAGATGTCGATGACGAAGGAGATGTGCTCCTGATCGATGCTCATGACCGCCCGGTCGCCGATGCGGTCTGGAAGCTTTACGAGATCGTCATCAGCCAGGCCGGCGCACTTCCGACACTCATTGAGTGGGACAACGATGTGCCCGAATGGCCGGTGCTGCGCCGCGAGGCCCGTCTCGCTGACGCTGTTCTTGCCCGGCTTGGGCCCGCATCTCTGCTTGGATCCCGTCATGCTGCGGAGTGATGCAGCAAATGAGCGCGGGCAACGCGAATTCGGTGCAGCTCTGCTTGATGCGGACCTGCCACTGCCAAAAGGCATCGTCGGCCCGCACGGCAAGAGTGCCCAAAAACGCTTCGCGGTCTACCGCAACAATGTCACCGTCAGCCTGATAGCGGTGCTCGCCGACATCTTCCCGGCCATCCAGCGGCTTGTCGGCGAAGCTTTTTTCCGCGACATGGCGCGGCTTTACATTGCCAAAGAACCGCCCCGCTCGGCGGTTATGTTCGAGTACGGCAGCGGATTTGCCGCCTTCCTCGAGAGCTTCGAGCCGGTCTCCGGCTACCCCTACCTCCCCGATGTGGCGCGCCTGGAAAAGGCATGGCTTGCGGCATTTCATTCGGCTGATGCAGACCCATTACAGCCCGGCGCTCTTGGTGAGATTCCGCCCGAACAGCTCGCTGAAACCAGATTTACCGTGCATCCGGCAACACACATCGTTCAAAGCAACTTCGCTGCCGTGTCAATCTTTTCCGCCAGCCGCGAAGAGCGGTCACTTGAAGACATAAAGCCAGCCACCCCGGAAGACGCGCTCATCACTCGCCCGTCCGGCACTGTCGAGGTTCGGCAACTGCCACCCGGTGCGGCAAAGTTTTTCAATGCATTGATAGCCGGTGCCACACTTGGCGAAGCAGCAGACCAGACGATGTCCAGCCATCCCGGGTTTGATCTGCCCTCAGCAATTTCTGCCATGCTTGAAGCGGGCGTATTTTCCGCCTGTTCTGTCGGCCAGACACCCAGGGAGCACAGCCTATGAGATCCGCGATCAATTTTCTGACCGGTCTTCACCACCGGGTATTCGGTTTTCTCGAACGGCAAGGCGATGCCTGGCTGCTTGGATTGACCGCCCGCTTCGCCTTTGCCGCCGTGCTCTGGTTCTATTTCCTCAATTCCGCCAAAACCAAGGTTGGAGAAGGACTTCTCGGATTTTTCTCCATCTCGCCGGGTGCCTACTACCAGATAGCCCTGCCCGCGGTGGAAGCGGCAGGAGGCGACGTTGATGCCGTGGCATTCTTCCCCTGGGGGCTCATTGTCACGATGGGAACTTACGCCGAATTCATTCTGCCTCTTCTTGTCGTCATCGGCTTGTTTTCACGTCTTGCGGCGCTTGGCATGATCGGCTTCATTGCGGTTCAGACCTTCGTCGACATCACAGTCCATCAGATCGGCGCCGAGAGTATTGGCGCCCTTTTCGACCGGTTGCCGGACAGCGTAATCGCGGATCAACGCTTGCTGTGGATCGTGCCGTTGGCTGTCATCATCCTCAAAGGACCGGGATTGTTGTCCGTCGATTCCCTGCTGACGAAATTCCGCTCCTGAAGCAGCGGCACCTCACAAAGGCTTGAACACAAAAATGGCGCTCAGTTTCCTGAGCGCCATGCAGCCTGTTCCACTTGCGGAAGGATAAGATCAGGCGTTCGTGGCTTCAATCTGCTTCGGTTTGGCGCCGGCATCGGTGGTGATGGCAATACGGCGCGGCTTCATCGTTTCGGGAAGCTCGCGAACCAGATCAACATGCAGCAGACCGTTGCGCAGCGATGCGCCGGTTACTTCCACATGATCGGCGAGCTGGAAACGACGCTCGAATGCCCGCTTGGCAATCCCGCGATACAGGTACTGGGTGCCTTCGGCCTCGTTTTCGTCGGCCTTCTCGCCCTTGACCGTCAGCACGTGTTCGCGTGCCTCTATCGAGATCTCGGCTTCGTCGAAACCTGCGACCGCCATTGTGATGCGGTAAGTGGTCTCGCCGGTGCGTTCGATATTATAGGGCGGATAGGACTGGGACTGATCGGTTGGAGCCATGCCATCCAGCATGGTCAGCAACTTGTCGAAACCGACAGTGGAACGGTAGAGTGGCGAAAAATCAACGTGACGCATAGGTGTCCTCCTTTAGAGCGACTAGAGTTTGCGTTATGGCTCTTGGGCTGCCCCACATAGGGCGGCATCCCTGCCAGCAGACCCGGTATCCGGCGTCTGCACTGTCAATGTGGGAACTCCTGCAGAGCTGTTCAAGATCTTTTTGACCTCACAAAAAGAAGAAATCCGTCCTGAATGCCAGATGAATTGCCCGTTCGGAGCCCATTCAGGTCTGCGCCCCTATCCTCATCAGCATCAGACAAAACAGTCTGACGCTGCCCGGAGTATCCCGTCCCTTCTGCTCCAGGCGCCTGGCCGGAGTTGCATGCTTTGTGACTTCGGCCTTTTTCCTTTTGACCAAACAGTGGCGAAAGACTAATTCCCGATGTCATGAGCAATGATCTTCCCCTGCTGATCGAGACGAATGGCAACCCGGTACCGGACAATCATGTCACCGGCTGGTTTGAGAGCGCCGGCGGCAAACGATTGCGCTATGCGATTTTCAAATCCCATGTTCCGGTAGCCCGCGGCACGGTTGTGCTGCTGCAGGGCCGCAACGAATGCATCGAAAAATACTTCGAGACCATTCGTCATTTCACCGCGCGGGGGCTCTGGGTCGCGACCTTTGACTGGCGGGGTCAGGGCCTTTCCGACCGGTTGCTGAAAAACCCGCTGCGCGGACATGTCCGCAGGTTTGGCGATTTTGAAGCCGACTTGTCCATCTTCCTCGAGACTATCGTGCTGCCGGAAGCACGGCTTCCCTTTTGCATGGTGGCCCACTCGATGGGAGCTTTGGTCGCTCTTTCAATGGCGCCAAAACTGGCAAACCGCATTGAGCGGATGGTTCTGCTGGCTCCATTTGTCGAATTGTCCGGCCAGGCTTTGCCAAGCTGGAGCATCCGGCTGGCCTCCCGCCTGATGCGGATAATAGGTCTTGGGCGTCTTGGTTCAGGCAGAGACCGCTTCCCCAAACCGTTTTCCGGCAATCCCCTGACAACGGATCTGGAGCGGTTTAGCCGTAATCAGGCCCTCCACATGGCCCATCCCGAGCTTCGTCTTGCACCGCCGAGTTTCGCGTGGGTCAGCGAAATGCTCAATGCGATGGTACGCGTCACCAGATTTGAGCATCTCGATCAGATCAAGGTTCCGACATTGCTGATCGGCGCCGGCAACGACAAGATCGTTGCAGCGAACGCCATCGAGCGGCTTGGCAACCGGTTTCGCGCCGGTCGCGCAGTCATCATTGACGGCGCGCGCCACGAATTGTTGCAGGAGGCCGACCGTTACCGGATCCCGACGCTTGCCGCAATTGATGCATTCATACCGCCGGACCAGACATCTGAACCGGAAATTGCAGTCAGTTCCGGTTGAGCAATTCCAGAACCGCTTCGTGCAGGTCAGCCGACCCGCTGGCGACAATGGTTCCACCCATTTCCGGCCGTCCGCCAGTCCAGGTCGTCATGACGCCGCCCGCTTGTTCGATCAACGGAATAAGCCCGCCGACATCGTAAGGCTTGAGGTCGGATTCCACCACCAGATCGATATGGCCTGACGCGACCATTGCATAGGCGTAACAATCGCATCCGTAGCGGGCCAGCTGAACACTGGCTTCAACCCGTTTGTAGGATGGCTCGAGCGCTTCAGGGAAAATCATCGGCGATGTCGTCATCATGATCGCCTGGTCCAGCGACACGTTCTTGCGCGTGCTGAGCCTGGATACAGCGCCATTGCGTTTCACAACAGATTCACCAGACTTTGCGATGAACCGTTCCCCGGTAAATGGCTGATCCATCATCCCCATGACCGCCTTGCCCTTGTGGTACAGCCCGACAAGCGTTCCCCAGACCGGCAGGCCCGAAATAAAAGCCCGGGTGCCATCGATCGGATCAATGACCCAGACATAATCACGGTCCAGGCCGATATCGCCATGCTCTTCGCCCAGGATCCCGTGCTCGGGATAGCGCTCGGTAATCAGCTGACGGATCGCTTTCTCGGCGGCGCGGTCGGCCTCGGTCACCGGATCAAACCCGCTGGCGTGTTTGTTGTCGATGGTCACCGGCATCCGGAAGCGCGGAAGCGTTTCAGCAGCGGCCGCTTCGGCAATGGCATCAAAAAAGGCGATATCGGGGAGCATTGAAAATTCCATGAAAGAGAAGTGAAAGCCGGGACAGCCGATCTCTGTTTGGCCAGATTCCTGACCCGGCTGGCATTGAATTGCAAGTCTAGCTGGTGCGGCTTGCTGGACATTTCGCATACGCACAAAGAACAATGCCCCAGCAGTTGACTTTTGTGCGCTGCAGCATTACATTCTAATCACAGTCTTAGGACTGTAAATGCCCTCCTTGGGCGTTTCCTCCCTAGATTTTGCCGCGCCACAAGCGCGGTTTTTTTTGCCCCGGCAATGGCCTGAACCTGATGGCCTCTCAGAGTGCGGATGAGCATGGCGCCATTTGCCGGCAGCGGCTACTCCGCAGCCAGACGATCGTCCGAAAACCCCTCACGGACATAGGCCATCATCCGGCCCGCAAACTCCCCGAGATCGGCCTTGAGAAGATCGAAGCCGGAAGTTTTTTCCAGATTCGTCTCATCGACGTAAAGGCCGCGGTTGATTTCAATTTGCAAGGCATGCAGGCCCCGCCCGGGACGGCCGTAATGCTCGGTGATAAACCCGCCGGCATAGGGCTTGTTGCGCACCACATTATAGCCAAGCTCAGACAGGAACGACACGGCGGCGCGGGAGAGATCATGAGCAGCACTGGCGCCATAGCGATCCCCGATGATGATGTCCGGCCGGCGGCTGCCGCTTGCCACGCGAACATTGGCGGGCATGGAATGACAATCAATCAGGATCGCCTTGCCAAACTGGACATGGGTTTGCGCAATCAGGCGGCGCAGATTGGCGTGATAGGG
Source organism: Hoeflea sp. (assembly GCA_048261205.1). Classification (GTDB taxonomy): domain Bacteria; phylum Pseudomonadota; class Alphaproteobacteria; order Rhizobiales; family Rhizobiaceae; genus Hoeflea. The sequence continues at coordinate 324,279 of JBLXGF010000002.1, read as the reverse complement.
ACGATAGACACCCTCGATCCGCGAAAGCCCTTCTTCAACGCTCATCCGCCCCCGGTAGATATCCATGTTCTCGGCCACCAGCCGCGGGATGGTCCCCAGACCGCCAGCCACCCGCATTGACCCTATATTGGCGAACGGTGGCAACGGGCCGTCAAACATCCGCGGATCAAGCTCATAGGGTTCGCGATTGACGTCCAGCCAGGCGCGGGGAAATTGCGCCGCAAGCAATGGCGCGCCCATTTGCACCACACCGGCAAACAATTCATCGACGTAATGATCTTCCGAGCGCCGGATCGACAGCCGGTCAAGCCGGGACATGCGCAGGAACAGTTCGGGGTATACCCGGCCGGAATGGGGCGAATTGAACACAAACGATTCGGTTTGCTGCAACGGGCGGCGGATCTCGAATGGAGCGACCGGCTGAGCGCCGGCGTCTGGTGAGCGTCCCGTGCCGGGCCTTTCGGCTTCGCGCATATTTGTCCCTTTACCCATGCAACTGCCTGAATCACCTTGCCAGTTGCCCCAACGGCTGTCCAGTCCGGGACAAAACGCATCGCAAATTCGCCAATATTCACCTGATGTTTACTGGAGCACGGCATAGATGGGCTAGATAGAGCTCGACGAGCACGCTGACAGGTTTGGAAAACGAATGAACCCGAAAATTCTCCTCGCGGAAGACGACAATGATATGCGCCGGTTTCTGGTCAAGGCGCTGGAAAAAGCCGGTTACGAGGTCCGCTCCTTTGACAATGGCGCAAGCGCTTATGATCGCCTGCGTGAAGAGCCCTTCTCGCTGCTGCTGACCGACATTGTCATGCCGGAAATGGACGGCATCGAGCTTGCCCGCAGAGCCACGGAGCTGGATCCCGATCTCAAGGTCATGTTCATCACCGGATTCGCCGCCGTGGCACTGAACCCGGATTCAAAGGCGCCCAAGGATGCCAAGGTCCTCTCCAAGCCCTTCCACCTCCGCGACCTCGTCGACGAGGTCAACAAGATGATTCTCGCCGCCTGACATCGAACTTGCCCAGGCTGCCAGCCCTTGCGAGACAACGCCACTGCTCTTGCCCGGACAAATCTGTCCGGGCTTTGCCGTTATAAGCAGCGTTTCTCCGACCTGTGCACAGCATCCTCGAAGCTCCATAAAAAACCCGCCGTTTTCGTATTGACGAAACGGGGGGTTCTGTGGTGTATGCGCGACATCGGATGGGCGTATAGCTCAGCGGGAGAGCACTACATTGACATTGTAGGGGTCACAGGTTCAATCCCTGTTACGCCCACCATCCGACCCTCCAATCTTCCAAGCCCCCAATCTTCCAAGCCTCTGCCTCCAAACCATTGATGATGGCGTGATGGCCGGCTTTGGCACATATGCCGGCAGTCGCCGGACTTGCCCCTTTGGATGGTGCGTCATTCAGCGCCGCTTAGAATCCGGTTGAAAGACCACCGGATTCAGCTGTGCGGTCCGCCGAAGATTCAACCCATGGGTTTTTTAGCGCAAATGGCGTAGCGGTGCTGGGTGGCGCGCTCGATGCGTTTGAGAAACGGGAAGTTGCGTTTCTGTGCCTTGTGAATCGCTCGCATATCGGTGTCGATGACGATGTCTTCGAAGCCGGCCCGAGCCAGCAGCTCCACCACGGCGTTGGCTCTGGCCCCGCCGGAAAAATAGACTCTCGACAAGATGCTTTGGTGCGTCTCCATCATCGCCGCAGAATGCATGCCAACGGGTGCGCTCGTGCGAAAGCGGGCAATGACGCGGGCAACTACGCTGGCGAGCCGGGCCGGAAGCCCGGAATTGACGAAGTCACCGTCGACGATCAGCAGTTGACCACCGGGCTTGAGCACCCGCAGCCACTCTGTAAATGCCGCTTCGGGATCAACAAGCGTCCATACCAGATGCCGGTTGGTGATCGCATCATAGCTGTTGTCGGGCTCCATGGTCTTTTCAGCATCGCCCATCAGGAAGCGAAGCGGACGGTCGCGCAGCCTCGCTTTGGCACGGGCACGCTCCAGCATCGGCTCCGCCCAGTCCATGCCGGTAACATCGAAACCGAGATCATAAAGCAGATGAGAGACAACGCCAGTGCCCGAGGCAAGGTCGAGGACGCGCCGGTGCTCGGCTCGGCCGAGATGGCGGCTGATCAGCTGGTGCCAGGCGGCACGTTCAGGTTCCGAAAAGATTTCATGACCAGCCTGGCTGTCAAAGCTCTCGGCGCGCAAGGACCAATAGGCCTTGATTTCATCCCTGAGTCCATAATTCTGCTGCATGGCTGATCCGTCCACGTTCCTGTCTCCGATTGCACTTGGAACGCTTCTAAAAGATAAAACTTGACTGTGAAAGTCATAATATAATAATTCACCTCCACGACCAAATTGCTGGAGACAAAATGTTTATTTTCAAGAAGGTGGCATTCGCCGCCACGATTTCGTTCGCGCTTTTTTCTGCAGATGCCATGGCTGACGAGACAGTCACGATCACCGATATCACCGGACGCAAGGTCGAAGTCAGCGTGCCGGTTGAGCGGGTTATCCTCGGCGAAGGCCGGCAGATTTACTTTGTTGCAGCCCTTGATACCGATGCACCTTTCAAGCGTGTGGTCGGCTGGCGTGACGATTTCCGGAAAGCCGATCTCGACGGCTACAATGAATATCTTGAGACATTCCCGCAGATGGATGACATTCCAACCTTCGGCGGCATGAAGGACGGTACGTTCAATCTCGAGCAGGCCATCGAGTTAAATCCCGACGTCATCATCATGAACACGGAAGCAAAATCGGCCACCCAGGAAAGCGGCTATATCGAAAAGCTCGCCAAGGTCGGCATTCCGCTGGTCTACATCGATTTCCGTGAAAAGCCGATCGCCCACACCGACCAGTCGATGCGCATCATCGGCAAGCTGTTCGGCAAGGAAGCCCGCGCCGAGGAATTTGTCGAATTCCGTCAGGAGCAGATGGCAAGGGTGACAGATGTGCTCGACAAGATCGACGATCTTGAGAAGCCGCTGGTCTTCGTTGAGCGTGCCGGCGGTTACAGCGACGATTGCTGCATGTCCTTCGGCAACGAGAACTTCGGCAAGATGGTGGAGATGGCCGGCGGCATCAACATGGCCAAGGACATCATTCCCGGCACATTCGGCACGGTCAATCCCGAGCAGATCATTGCCTCCGATCCTGACCAGATCGTCATCACCGGCGCCAACTGGGAAAACTATGTTCCAAGCGGCAATTGGGTGGGCCTGGGCGCCGGAGCTGACAATGCCGAGTCCGTGCGCAAGCTCAATGTGCTGATGCAGCGCCCGGCCTTCACCGGGGTCAAGGCCGTCAAGGACGGCAATGTGCACGGTATCTGGCACCAGTTCTACAACAGCCCCTATCAGTTCGTGGCGGTTCAGCAGATGGCCAAGTGGCTGCATCCGGAGCTGTTCAAGGATCTTGATCCCAACCAGACATTCGCCGAACTGCACGAGAAGTTCCTGCCGGTAGAATACCGCCCGGGCTACTTTGCTTCACTCAACCCGACACAGTGATGCCACGTTCCTCCGGCGGCCCTGCCGCCGGAGTTCTCTGATCGAACCGGATATTCCCATGACAATGGCCAGCGAAACTCTCCCCGACATCCATGGCGGCATCCAATACCGTGCACTGGCGGCGCGGCGGATCCTGCTGATCGCCGGCCTGGTTGCGGCGCTGGCGCTCAGCATTGCCACCGACATGGCGCTCGGCCCTGCCAATTACAGCCTCAGCCAGGTTGTAACCGCCGTATTCTGGCCCGGCAGTGTCGATATTCAGCTGCAGGTGGTGATCTGGGATATCCGCATGCCGATCGCCATGATGGCGGTCACCGTCGGCGCCTGCCTGTCGCTGGCAGGCGCGCAGATGCAGACCATTCTCGCCAATCCGCTCGCCAGTCCGTTCACTCTCGGCATTTCGGCTGCCGCCGGGTTTGGCGCAGCCCTCGGACTGGTGGGAGGAGTCGCCATCTTTCCGGCAGCGGTGCAATACATGGTGCCGCTCAATGCCTTTGTCATGGCAATGCTGGCATCGCTGTTCATCTATGGCGTTTCGACCATGCGCGGCGTCAATGTTGAAACCATCGTGCTGCTCGGCATCGCACTGGTGTTCACCTTCAACGCGCTGCTGGCGCTGCTTGAATATCTGGCGTCCGAACAGGCGCTGGCCGCGGTCATTTTCTGGACCATGGGCAGCCTGACCAAGGCCACCTGGGCCAAGGTTTGGATCACCGGCGGTGTCCTTGCCGTCTGCGCGCCGCTGTTTGCGCGCAATGCCTGGGCGCTGACCGCTTTGCGGCTTGGCGATGACAAGGCGGCCAGCATGGGCGTCAATATTCGCCGGCTGCGGCTCGAGACCTTGCTGCTCGTCAGCCTTCTCGCCGCCATCCCTGTCGCGTTTGTCGGCACCATCGGCTTTATTGGCCTGGTCGGACCGCATATCGCCCGCATGCTGGTCGGTGAGGACCAGCGCTTCTATCTGCCCGCATCGGTGATCTGCGGTGCACTGATGCTCTCGGTCACCTCGGTGGTCAGCAAGATGATCATTCCCGGCGCCATCCTGCCGATCGGCGTGATCACCGCGCTGGTGGGCGTGCCGTTCTTCTTCTCGCTGATCTTCACCAATCGGAGGCGGTCATGGTGAACCTGACGCTGAACGGCATTGGCGCCCGCTATGGCAAGCACGTGGTGCTCTCCGATGTGAATTCCGGACTGCTTGTCAGCGGAGAGCTGACCGCTGTTATCGGGCCCAATGCGGCCGGCAAGTCGACATTGTTCAAGCGCGTTGCCGATCTGATCGGCGGCGACGGTGTGGTCGAGGTCAGCGGTTCGGATGCCGCCAGCGGACGCATCTGCTACATGCCGCAAGACACCGGCGCCAATGCGGTGCTGACGGTCTATGAATCGGTCCTGCTAGCCGCCAAGCAAGGCGGCAACTGGCGCGTCTCGGACGAACAGCTTGCCAACATCGACGACACACTTGATGCATTGCGCATCACCGAGCTTGCCTTCCGGCACCTGTCGGAACTCTCCGGCGGCCAGCGCCAGCTGGTGTCGATCGCCCAGGCGCTGGTGCGCAAGCCCGGTGTGTTGCTGATGGATGAGCCGACCTCGGCGCTGGATCTGTCGCGGCAGATCGAAGTGCTGGCCCTGATCCGCGACCTGGCAGTACGCATGGACATGACCGTGCTGATCGCCCTGCACGACCTCAACCATGCGCTGCGCTACTGCGACAATGTCATCGTCATCGCTGACGGAACCATGGTGGCCAGCGGACCGGTGGCCGGCGTGATCACCGAAGAACTCCTGCGCGAGGTCTATCATGTCGACGCCCGCATCGAGAACTGCTCGCGCGGGCTGGCCTATGTCATCGTCGATGGCACCATCGCGATTTAAGCAGCAGGCCTCTTCCCGGCACATGGCTTTCCGTAAAAAGCCAGATTGATAGTGTGGAGCGCACAGGCCAATGCCTGCTGCGCCCACCATCCGGTTCTCACAGCAGCCTGACAGCCTTCAAGATTGCCCTCTACGCAAGAACCGCAGCTGGCTGCATTTTTGGCCGGACGCAACACTGACCAGTGGCACCGTAACCATCGGAAAACGTGGGGAGTTCTGCTTCACCGATTATTTGCATGCGGTGGCCGCCTGTCTGCCGGTCTGGAGTGGAAAACCGGCATTCGAGATAAGATCCCGGCAGTCCGGTAAGGTTAACTCATGGTCGGGTTTGAATAGGTGGACGAAGAATGCATCTGTCTTCTCTTCAACATTGGAGGCACGGCCATGAGGTCGACAAACAGCATGACGCTGACGGCAAGAGCAGCAGATTTGCTCCTCCATCGAGAGACAGCCATCGCCGCAACCCTTTTGTGTGCGGCACTTCTCTACCTGCTCGAAGGTGCGCTCAATCATATGCCGTTTGTGATGCTCTGCGTCCTCGCTATCGCCACCATGCTGTTCCTGTTGAGCCGGCGCTTGTATTTTTCGATCTACACCGCGCTCACTGTCACGACATTGCTTTCCATCGCCTCTGTCCTGAAATACCGGACCAAGGGGTTTGATCTTCACATCTATGACGTGGTCTTCACAGGAACGGACCCCAAGGCCTTCGCCTTTCTGCTGGATGGATTCAAAATCTACATCCTGCCGTTTGCGGGGCTATTAATGGCCAGTATTGCCGTGCTTGCATTTGTTTTCATTCGGGATCGAAAGCTTTCAATCACCCCCCTCAAGCGAAGCGGGCTTGTCGCTGCCACTGTCGCGCTGATCCCTGTCAGCTATCCGTTGCATGCTGAAGAGCCGCGATATTTCCACTACCTCGGCGGCTACAACGCCTCCGCATTCTTTATTTCCTTCCTCGACCTCAGGGACGCGACCTTTGGACAGGGAAATGCCGAGCGCTTTGCAAACATGCCGGCGGCCGAGCCCTTCGCCGCCGCCGGAGAGTGCGAAACCACAGGATCGAAACCGGACCTGTTTGTGGTGCTGAGCGAAAGCCAGGCCGATCTGAGCCGGCTTGATCAATATGGTATCGGACAGCAATTCTCAGGGCAGTTCGAATCTGCCGATGGAAAACGCCGCAAGCTCCGCGTGGAAACCTTCGCTGGCGGCACCTGGATCTCCAATTTCTCGTTGATGACCGGGCTGTCGAGCCTCGAATTCGGCTGGCGCGCGCCCTATTTGACCACCAGCCTGGAAGGCAAAGTCCATCAATCACTGGCAACAGAATTGTCGCGTTGCGGCTACAGGACCGCAGTGCTGATGCCCATGGATCATGGATTCGTCAACGAAGGGCCGTTTCTCAAATCGCTCGGCTTCGACGAGATCCTCGATTACGACCGCATCGGCGCCAGCGAATATGCCCATCGGGACAGATTTTATTTCGAAGCCGCCCGGGCCTTTATTGAAGAGCACCGGAGAACGGACGGCAGGCCGCTTTTTCTTGAAGTGCAAACCATGTTTGCGCATTCGCCTTACTCGGACCTTTTGGCTGACGCAGAGCCGGAAAGCGCCAGCGAAAGTGGCATCTTCGAACTTGACGAATATGTCAGGCGCGTCGCCCAATCCCAGAGGGATTTCCGCTGGTTCATTGATCAGGCTGAAAACGAGAGTGCCAGCCATCCAGCCATCATCCTGGAATTCGGCGATCACCAGTCCTTCGCCACCCGCGATGTCATGACCGAGCTTAACCCGGACTTCGCACTTTATGACCTCGGCTCCCCGGCTTACCTCACATATTTCACCGTTCACGGCATCGGAACCGATGTCGACATGCGGCCCTTCGATTTTGCCAGCCTCGACATCGCCTATCTCGGCGTCTCGTTGATAGAAGCTGCAGGCCTCGACATATCACCCATGTTCTCCGATCTGGCAGCATTGCGGGACCATTGCGAAGGTAAGATGTACTTCTGCCAGGATCGTGCTGCGGTCAACCGGCACCTCAAGAAACGCATTACCTCGAACTACCTGACAATCGAGTAGGCTCTTCACGCCCTTGCTCCGCCTTCTGCCTCAATTGAAGTCAACTCGCGGGCGGCGGCCAGCAGGTGCCCGCTTTTGCGCCAAAACGGCATAAAATTCCGCATCTTCATTTGATGGAATCGTGCCATTTACTGCTGAAATCGGCGATCTAATGGATTTAATTGCTGGATATTGGTGTAAATTTCATTCATTGCTTGAATCCATCCTGCCACCAGACGAATCGCTGCGCGGATCCCCGCTGCTGCGCGTCGGCCCAAGATGAATGGGACATCACATGATATCAAAGTCCGCCATAGCTGATCTTCCCGCTCCCGCACTGCGCAGCGGCGAACCGGCAGCCCTTGCCGCCGAAATTATTGAACGGCTGACCTATTCCATCGGCAAGGATGCCAAGGTTGCCAAGCCGCATGACTGGATGACGGCTACCATTCTGGTGATCCGTGACCGCGTCATCGACCGCTGGATGGCATCCACCCGCCAAACCTATGAGGATGGCAGCAAACGCGTCTATTACCTCTCGCTGGAATTCCTTATCGGGCGGCTGACCCGCGACGCCGTCTCCAATCTGGAAATGCTCGACGAAGTGCGCGAAGCGCTGCAGTCGCTCGGCGTCGATTTCGATGCCGTCGCGGCGCTGGAGCCTGATGCGGCTTTGGGCAATGGCGGCCTCGGGCGGCTTGCGGCCTGCTTCATGGAATCGATGGCCACCGTCGACATCCCGGCCTATGGCTACGGCATCCGCTATGTCCACGGCCTGTTCAAGCAGCAGATGAGCGACGGATGGCAGGTGGAACTGCCTGAAACCTGGCTCAGCCAGGGCAATCCCTGGGAGTTTCCACGCCGCGAAAGCGCTTATGAAATTGGCTTTGGTGGATCGGTCGAAACCGTCGGCAACGGCTCGGACGAAACCCAGCGCTGCATCTGGAAACCCCAGGAGCGCATGATGGCCGTTGCCTACGACACGCCGGTCGTCGGCTGGCGCGCTAAGCGGGTCAACACGCTCAGACTCTGGACCGCCCAGCCGATTGATCCGATCCTGCTCGACGCTTTCAATGCAGGTGACCATATCGGGGCGCTGCGCGAGAGCAACAAGGCCGAGGCGCTCGCCCGTGTGCTCTATCCTGCGGATCAGACCCCGGCCGGTCAGGAATTGCGGCTGCGTCAGGAGTATTTCTTCTGCTCAGCCTCTTTGCAGGACATTATACGCCGTCATTTGCAGCAATTTGGCGATTTGCGCACACTGCCGGACAAGGCCGCGATACAGCTCAACGATACACATCCCGCCGTTTCCGTGGCAGAGTTGATGCGGCTTCTGATCGACGTCCACCGCATCGAGTTCGATCCCGCCTGGGAGATCACCCGCAAGACTTTCAGCTACACCAACCACACATTGTTGCCCGAAGCACTGGAAAGCTGGCCGGTGCCGCTGTTCGAACGGCTGCTGCCACGCCACATGCAGCTGGTCTATGCCATCAACGCCAAGGTTCTGCGCCAGGCTCGCAAGGAACGCGGCTATGACGAGGAGCAGATACGATCTGTCTCGCTGATCGATGAGGGTGGCGAGCGCCGCGTGCGCATGGGCAATCTGGCCTTTATCGGCTCTCATTCCATCAATGGTGTTTCCGCCCTGCACACGGACCTGATGAAGCAGACCGTCTTTTCCGATCTGCACGGCCTCTACCCTGACCGCATCAACAACAAGACCAATGGCATTACACCGCGCCGCTGGCTGATGCAGTGCAATCCAGGTCTGTTTTCGCTGATCCGGGAAGCCATCGGTGATGAATTCATGGACGATACGGAGGCGCTTTCGGCACTCGACGACTTCGCTGGAGACACCGAATTCAGGGCCCGGTTTGCCGCTGTCAAACGCGAAAACAAGATCCGGCTGTCCAATCTGGTAGCGCGCCGCATGGGGATCAAGGTCGATCCATCGGCGCTGTTCGACATCCAGATCAAGCGGATCCACGAATACAAGCGGCAATTGCTCAACATCATTGAGGCTGTGGCACTCTATGACCAGATGCGCTCACATCCCGAACGCGACTGGACCCCGAGGGTGAAATTTTTCGCCGGCAAGGCCGCGCCCAGCTACCACAATGCAAAGCTGATCATCAAACTCGCCAATGATGTAGCCCGGGTGATCAACAATGATCCGGCCGTGCGCGGTTTGCTGAAGATCGCCTTCATCCCCAACTACAATGTCTCGCTGGCAGAAGTCATCGTGCCGGCTGCCGATCTGTCCGAGCAGATTTCAACCGCGGGCATGGAAGCATCAGGCACCGGCAACATGAAGTTTGCGCTCAATGGGGCGCTAACCATCGGCACCCTTGATGGTGCCAATGTCGAGATCAAGGAGTGCGTTGGCGACGACAATATCGTCATCTTCGGCCTGACAGCATCCGAGGTGGCCGACCACAGGGCCACCGGCCACAATCCGCGCGGCATCATCGAAGCGTCACCGGAGCTGTCACAGGCGCTGACGGCCATTTCCTCAGGCGTTTTCAGCCCGGATGACCGCAACCGCTACAGCGATCTGATCGCCGGCCTCTATGACCACGACTGGTTCATGGTGGCTGCCGATTTCGACGCTTATGCCAAGGCCCAGCGCCAGGTTGACAGTTTGTGGGTTGACGAACAGGCCTGGTATAGCCGTACTATCCTCAACACGGCGCGTGTTGGCTGGTTCTCGTCGGACCGCACCATACGTCAGTATGCAAAGGAAATATGGAAGGCCGGCCCATGACCCAAAAGGGAAACGTGCCAGACGCCGACAACAAGGTGCCTCACCTGTCGGTTGAAGAAGCGGAAGCGATCGCTTCCGGTACGCATGGAAATCCCTTTTCTGTTCTCGGTGTGCAGGAATCCGATGGAAGGTTTGTTGCGCGCGCATTTGTTCCAGGCGCCGACAGCCTTCAGGCGCTGACACTGGATGGTCAACCCGCAGGCCAACTCGCGACCAGTTCTGTCGGCGGCCTCTTCGAAGGACGCCTCGCCATCACCAGGCGCCAGCCGTTGCGCTACGCGGCATCCAATACTGCCGGTGATACCTGGGAAGTCGACGATCCCTATTCCTACGGCCCGGTGCTTGGCCCGATGGACGATTATTTCATCGCCGAGGGTTCCCATCTGCGGCTCTTCGACAAAATGGGAGCGCATCTCATCCATCACGAAGGCAGCGATGGTGTGCATTTCGCCGTCTGGGCTCCCAATGCCCGCAGGGTCTCCGTCGTTGGCGATTTCAACGATTGGGACGGACGCCGCCATGTCATGCGCCTGCGCACCGATGTCGGAATCTGGGAAATCTTCGCACCCGGGGTCAAGCCGGGAGCCGCTTACAAATTCGAAATCATCGGACCGGACGGTGAAAGGCTGCCGCTCAAGGCCGACCCCTTTGCCCGCCGCTCCGAGCTGCGTCCGGCTACTGCCTCCATTGTCGCATCAAACCTTGAACACGCCTGGGGCGACAATGCCCATCGCACTCACTGGAGCAAGGTCGACGCTCGCCGTCAGCCAATGTCCATCTATGAAGTGCATCCCGGCTCATGGCGCAGGCATGACGACGGTTCCTTCCTGTCCTGGGACCAGATGGGTGACGAGTTGATCCCCTATTGCGTGGAAATGGGCTTCACCCACATCGAGTTCCTGCCGGTCTCCGAGCATCCCTACGACCCCTCCTGGGGCTACCAGACCACGGGGCTTTACGCGCCGTCAGCGCGGTTCGGCGAGCCGGAAGGCTTTGCCCGCTTTGTCGATGGCGCGCACCAGGTCGGCCTCGGTGTCATTCTGGATTGGGTGCCGGCGCATTTTCCCACCGATGCCCATGGGCTTGCGAAGTTTGACGGCACTGCGCTCTATGAACACGCGGACCCGCGCCAGGGTTTTCACCCCGACTGGAACACCGCAATCTACAATTTCGGGCGCCGGGAAGTCTCGTCATTCCTCGTCAACAATGCGCTGTTCTGGGCCGAGACCTACCATATCGATGGCCTGCGCGTGGATGCGGTCGCCTCCATGCTCTACCTCGATTATTCCCGCAAGGAAGGCGAGTGGATCCCCAACAAGGACGGTGGGCGGGAGAACCTCGACGCGGTCGATTTTCTCAAGGCCATGAACAAGGCCACTTACGGCAGCCATCCCGGCATTGTCACCATAGCCGAGGAATCGACGTCCTGGCCCAAGGTTTCCGCTCCCGTTCACGAGGGCGGGCTTGGTTTCGGTTTCAAATGGAACATGGGATTCATGCATGACACCCTGTCCTATATGCAGCGTGATCCGATCTACCGGAAGCATCATCACAGCGATCTGACCTTCGGCCTGCTCTACGCCTTTTCGGAAAACTTCGTCCTGCCGATTTCGCACGACGAAGTCGTCCACGGCAAAGGCTCCATGCTGACCAAGATGCCGGGTGACGAATGGCAGAAATTTGCCAATCTTCGCGCCTTTTACGGCTTCATGTGGGGCTATCCAGGCAAGAAGCTGTTGTTCATGGGTCAGGAATTTGCCCAGCGCGGGGAATGGAGCGAAGCCCGCCAGCTGGACTGGGATCATCTTGATGACCCGCGCCATCACGGCATGCAGGATCTGGTTCGCGATCTCAACCGGCTCTACGCCAGGACACCTGCCCTGCACGCACGCGATTGCGAGCCGGAAGGCTTTGAGTGGCTGATTGCGGATGACGACGCGAACTCGGTTTTCGCCTGGGTCCGCCGTGCGCCGGGGGAAGACCCGGTGGTCGTCATCTCCAACTTCACGCCGAATGTGCTGACCGGATACCCGGTTCCGATGCCGCAGGACGGCGACTGGCTTGAAATATTCAATTCGGACTCCACCGTTTACAGTGGGTCCGGCAAGGGCAATCTTGGCAAGGTAACGGCGACAAGGTCCGAGGATGGCCGCGCAATCGCCGAACTGACGCTTCCGCCACTGGCGACACTGATGTTCAAGCCGGGATAAACCGGATCGAGGTAACAAGGGGAGGAAAAAATGGAGCATAAAAGGGTTCAGCCTCTGGCGCGAGACGCCATGGCCTATGTCCTCGCAGGCGGCCGCGGCAGCCGGCTCAAGGAACTCACCGATCGCCGGGCCAAGCCTGCGGTCTATTTCGGCGGCAAGACCCGGATTATCGATTTCGCCCTCTCCAATGCTTTGAATTCCGGTATCAGGCGGATCGGCGTTGCCACCCAATACAAGGCTCATTCCCTGATCAGGCATTTGCAACGCGGCTGGAACTTCCTGCGGCCCGAACGCAACGAGAGCTTCGACATTCTCCCCGCCAGCCAGCGCGTCTCGGAAACCCAGTGGTATGACGGCACAGCTGACGCGGTGTTCCAGAACATCGATATCATCGAAGCCTATGAACCCAAGTTCATGGTCATTCTGGCCGGTGACCACATCTACAAGATGGACTATGAACTTATGTTGCAGCAGCACGTCAATTCCGGTGCAGACGTCACAGTCGGTTGCCTTGAAGTGCCGCGAATGGAAGCCACCGGCTTTGGTGTCATGCATGTCAACGACAAGGACGAGATCGTTGCCTTTGTCGAAAAGCCCGCCGATCCGCCAGCCATGCCGGACAAGCCTGACATGGCACTGGCATCAATGGGGATTTATGTCTTCAACACCGATTTCCTGATGGATGAATTGCGCCGGGATGCCGAAACCCCCGGCTCGAGCCGCGATTTCGGCAAGGACATCATCCCCTACATTGTTGAAAACGGCAAAGCCGTGGCGCACCGGTTTTCCGAGTCCTGCGTGCGTGAAACGCCGGACAAGGAAGCCTATTGGCGCGACGTCGGCACCGTGGACGCCTATTGGCAGGCCAATATCGATCTCACCGACATCCTGCCGGAACTTGATTTATATGACCGGTCCTGGCCGATCTGGACCTACGCGGAAATCCGCCCACCGGCAAAGTTCGTGCACAATGAAGAGGGCCGTCGCGGTATGGCGCTCTCCTCTCTGGTGTCCGGCGACTGCATCATCTCCGGCTCGGAAATACACCGTTCCTTGCTGTTCTCGGGAGTGTTGTGCCGTTCCTATTCCAGCCTGAACGAAGCGGTGGTGCTGCCTGAATGCGTGATTGGCCGCCACGCCAATCTCTCCCGGGTGGTGATTGACCGGGGTGTCAAAATCCCTGCCGGCCTTGTTGTGGGAGAAGACCCCGTACTCGATGCCAGCCGTTTCCATCGCTCTGAATCGGGGATATGCCTGATCACACAGGATATGCTTGACCGAGCGGGGCTGATTTACGAATGAAAGTACTCTCTGTCGCCTCTGAGGTGTACCCGCTGATCAAGACCGGCGGTCTGGCAGACGTGGCGGGCGCCCTGCCCGCGGCACTGTCGGCCCATGGCGTGGACATGCGGGTGCTGCTTCCAGGCTACCAGCAGGTGATGGCGAAGCTCCGCAATCCGGTGCCGTTGATCAGGTTTGACGACCTCCTTGGTGTCAGCGCCACAATCCTCGCAAGCGTATTGGACGGGGTGGATTACCTCGTCCTCGACGCTCCGGAACTGTTCGACCGCGAAGGCGGTCCTTACACCGACGCAGTCAACGCCGATCATCCGGACAACTGGCTGCGGTTTGCCGCATTGTGCCGCGCGGCTGCCAACATCGCGGAAGGCGCGCTTGAGGACTGGACGCCTGACATCGTGCATGCCCACGACTGGCAAGCCGGTCTAACCCCCGTCTACATGATGCAGGGCAAGGCGGCGGCGACCCCGACGGTGATCACCATCCACAACATCGCGTTTCAGGGTCAGTTTGGCCCGGATATTTTCCCGAAGCTCGATCTGCCGCAATCCGTGTTCTCGATGGATGGGGTCGAGTATTATGGCGATGTCAGCTTTCTCAAGGGCGGGCTGCAAATGGCAACCGCCATCACCACCGTCAGCCCGACCTATGCGCAGGAAATCCGCACCCCCGCCTTCGGCATGGGCCTGGATGGCTTGATCAATGCGCGCGCTGACAGCCTGCATGGCATCGTCAATGGCATTGATACAGAGGTCTGGGACCCGGCGACGGACAAGATCATTGCCGCCAATTACAGCCTTGCAAAACCAAAAAAACGGCAGGCGAACCGCACTGCGCTGGCTGACTATTTCCATTTTGAAGATACCGACAAGCCTGTTTTCACTGTCGTCAGCCGCCTGACCTGGCAAAAGGGCATCGATGTCCTCACCGAACTTGCCGACGACATTGTCGCCATGGGCGGCAGGCTTGCAGTGCTCGGCTCCGGCGACCAGGCTCTCGAAGCAGCTCTGCGGTCCGCAGCAGAACGGCACCCTGGCGATATAGGATTGGTCATCGGATACAACGAGGCGCTGTCACACCTCATGCAGGCGGGCGGCGATGTGATCCTGGTCCCCTCACGGTTTGAGCCATGCGGCCTGACCCAGCTCTACGGACTGCGCTACGGCAATGTCCCTGTGGTGGCGCGCACCGGCGGACTTGCCGACACAATCATCGATGCCAACGAGGCGGGACTAGCCGCCGAGGTTGCCACCGGATTTCAGTTTTCACCGGTTTCGCCTGACGCCCTGCGCGAGGCCCTGCGCCGTGCGGTTCGGGCCTTTGCCGAACCCAAGCTATGGGAACGGCTTCAGAACCGCGGCATGAAAGCAGATGTCTCCTGGGATCGCAGTGCGTTGCGCTATGCCAGTCTCTATGCCGATCTTTTAAAATCAAAGAGCGAAAAAACATGAACCGGACCGTTTCTGTAAGCCCCTTCCCTGACCAGAAACCCGGAACCTCGGGACTGCGCAAGAAAGTCCCGGTTTTTCAGGCGCCGGGCTACACCGAAGCTTTCATCCAGTCGGTATTCGACAGTCTCGAGGGATTTGAAGGCAAGTCTCTCGTCATTGGCGGCGACGGGAGATACTACAATCGCGAGGTCATACAGACCGCCATCCGCATGGCCGCGGCCAACGGTTTCGGGCGTGTTCTGGTAGGCCAGGGCGGAATTCTGTCGACACCTGCTGCCTCGCACCTGATCCGCAAGAGAAAGGCTTTCGGCGGCCTCATTCTCTCGGCAAGCCACAATCCGGGTGGTCCCACCGAGGATTTCGGGATCAAGTACAACATTTCCAATGGCGGTCCCGCCCCGGAGAAGATCACCGAAGCCATCTTCGCCCGATCCCAATCCATTGACCACTACAAGATCGCGGAATTCGATGACGTGGATCTCGACCAAATCGGCACGTTCGAAGCGGACGGAATGACAATCGAGGTCGTCGACCCTGTCACCGACTATGCGGATCTGATGGAAACCCTCTTCGATTTCGGCGCGATCCGTGCGTTTGTGAAGGAGGGTTTCAAGGTGGCTTTTGATGCCATGCACGCTGTTACCGGCCCCTACGCCAGCGAAATACTGGTGCGGCGTCTGGGTGTTGATGCGGCATTGGTGTTCAATGCAACCCCGCTCGAAGACTTTGGCGGCCACCATCCCGATCCTAATCTGGTCCATGCCAAGGCCCTCTACGATCTGATGATGGGCCCCGACGCGCCCGATTTCGGCGCCGCATCGGACGGTGACGGCGACAGAAATCTGATCATCGGTAAAGGCATATTCGTAACCCCGTCGGATTCGCTTGCCATGCTGGCTGCCAATGCTCATCTGGCTCCCGGCTACAAGGGAGGCCTCAAGGGCATTGCCCGTTCGATGCCCACCAGCGGCGCTGCGGACAGGGTGGCGGCAAAGCTTGGCGTCGAGATGCACGAGACACCGACCGGCTGGAAATTCTTCGGCAATCTGCTTGATGCCGGACGCTGCACCATCTGCGGTGAGGAAAGCGCCGGCACCGGCTCCGATCATGTCCGGGAAAAGGACGGCCTGTGGGCAGTGCTGCTGTGGCTCAACATTCTTGCAGTACGGCGCCAGAGCGCACTCGAGATTGTGAAGGATCACTGGGCGGAGTTCGGCCGAACCTATTATTCCCGCCACGATTACGAGGCGATCGAAACCGAGAGCGCCAACCAGCTGATGACTGCCATCGAAGACCGTCTTGATCGCTTGCCCGGTCAACAGATCGGGTCCCTGACGGTCGCGAAAGCCGACAGCTTTACCTATCACGATCCGATAGATGGGTCGGTCAGCCGCAATCAGGGGCTCCGGATCTTTTTCGAAGGCGGCTCACGGCTGGTCTTCAGGCTCTCTGGCACCGGCACGTCGGGCGCAACATTGAGGATCTATGTGGAGCGTTACGAGCCTGACCCCGCGATGCACGATCAGGATACCCAGGCTGCTCTCGCACCGCTGATTGAAGCCGCCGAGGCGCTCGCCGAAATCAGCAAGCGAACCGGGCGGGACGCCCCAACTGTAATCACCTGATGAGCGGAATCATGGATTTTGACACTCCGCAGAATCCTGGCGCGGAGCTGACTGCCGAGGGTGCGCGGTTCACCGTTCGGGCGCCGTCGGCTTCATCCGTCACCGTCTGCCTGTTCGATCAACAGGACAACGAAACGGCCCGCCATCAGCTCGAACGCGGCGATGGCGATGTCTTCTCAACCCTAGTCCCGGAGCTCAAGGCAGGCGCGCGCTACGGCCTGCGCGCCGACGGTCCCTGGAAACTGGAAGCGGGTCACCGGTTCGATCCTTCGAAACTGCTCGTCGATCCCTATGCAGTCCGGCTCGACCGGCCTTTCTCCTATGATCCTCGTCTCGGAAAATTCGGAGAAGATACGCAGGGTATTGTCCCGAAAGCCGTTCTCGAAGCACCCCTGACACCGCTCAATCCCGGTCGTCCAATCTTTGACGCTGGCGGGCTTATCTATGAGATTCCGGTCCGGGCCTTCACGCAGCTTCATCCCGACGTGCCGGAGGCGGATCGGGGAACCTTGCGGGCACTGGCGCATCCCTCCATCATCGAGCATCTGCGCAAGCTTCATGTCAGCGCCGTCGAATTGATGCCCATTGCGGCATGGATTGATGAGCGTCACCTTCCGCCGCTGGGGCTGAGCAATGCCTGGGGATACAATCCGGTGACCATGATGGCGCTGGATCCGCGCCTCGCCCCCGGCGGCATTTCCGATCTTCGCCATGTTGTCGAAGCGCTGCATGCCGCAGACATCGGCGTCATTCTCGATGTGGTTTTCAATCACACCGGAGAAAGCGACAGTGATGGCCCGACGCTTTCTCTGCGTGGACTCGGCAACGCAACCTATTATCGCCACGACCAGCATACCCCGGGTACGCTGGTCAATGACACGGGCTGCGGCAACACCCTCGCCTGCGACCGGCCGGAAGTGCAGGAACTGGTGCTCAGCTCAATGCGTCACTTCGTGACCCAGGCCGGCATTGACGGCTTCCGCTTTGACCTGGCTCCGATCCTCGGGCGCGATGCGAACGGCTTCTCCCCTGATGCCAAACTTTTGCAGCACATAGCGGATGATCCGGTCCTGCATGACAGGGTTCTGATTGCCGAACCATGGGACATTGGTCCCGGCGGCTATCAGCTCGGCAATTTCGGCCCGCCCTGGCTCGAGTGGAACGACCATGCCCGCGACGACATCCGCCGTTATTGGCGCGGCGACACTTCCATGACCGGCGCGCTGGCAACCCGGCTTTCAGGCTCGTCCGATGTCTTTGCCAGCAACAATGCCACCAGAACCCGCAGCATCAACTTCGTTGCCGCACATGACGGATTTCCGCTCGGCGATCTTGTCTGTTTCGAGGAAAAGCACAACGAAGCCAACGGCGAGGAAAACCGCGACGGCCATAACGCCAACTACTCATGGAACAATGGAGTGGAGGGTCCGAGCGACGATGACAACATCCGCGCCATCCGCGAAGCTGATGCCTGTGCGCTGATCGCCACGCTGTTTGCCAGTCGAGGGACAATCCTGCTGACAGCTGGTGACGAATTCGGCCATAGCCAGCACGGCAACAACAATGCCTACGCCCAGGACAATGCCATCACCTGGCGCAACTGGGAGGAACTCGATCAGCAGCGGCTGGATTTCACACGCGCCTGGGCCGAATTGCGGGAGACCTCTCCCCTGCTCGGCCGGGTGAATTTTCTCAAGGACAGCGACGGTTCGGCAGATCCGGACCAGGTTGCCTGGCTGAAGACAGATGGGCAGCCGATGACGCCAGCTGACTGGGAGAATTCACATCTCAACAGCTTCATGATGGTTTTGGGGCCGCCAGGTCAGCGCCTGACAATCGTCTTCAGCCGAAGCCATGAGGCAGTAAGATGCGTATTCCCCGCGTCTTCCGGACTGTGGTGCCCGGCGAGCCCACGGGCTTCGATTGAAAAACCTGTCCCGCCGCGCTCCGTTGTTTGCTGGCAGGAAATGCCAGGCTGACACTACCGATAGACTGGGTGCACGCAGGCAACGGTCTTCATATTAATAAGCATCCTGTTAATCGAAAGATGGTTTAAGTTGATGCATTCGTTGATGTATCCCATTATTGGATGACCACCGATACGTGTTCAGGCCGGGAGATTTACGTGCAGCGAGTGATTTCAATTACGGAGATCAAGGATCTCATCGGAACCGATCTCGGTGTATCCAGGTGGATGGATGTGCCGCAATCGCGTATCGATACCTTCGCCGATGCGACTGACGACCACCAGTTCATCCATGTCGACCCCGAGCGAGCTGCGGAAACGCCCTTCGGTGGAACCATCGCACACGGTTTTCTGTCGCTCTCGCTTTTGTCGGCCATGCATACGGATGCGGTTCCGCGCGTGAAGGAAGACCATTTTGGCATCAATTACGGTTTCAACAAATTGCGCTTCATGGCACCGGTGCCGGTCGATAGCCGTATCCGCGGCCGGTTTTTCCTCAAGGATGCGCGGCTTCGCGGCGCCGGCAGAATGATGACCACCTACGAGGTGACCATCGAAATCGAAGGCGGCAAGAAACCGGCGATGACGGCCACATGGTTAACCATCATCCAGTTTGACCCCAAGGATTGGCCGGAAACCTGACCCCCGGTCGATATCGCTTGCCTTAAGCCAGGCAATCCCTGGCGGCTTCGCTCAGCATTCCGAAGGCATAGTCCGAAAACGAACGCCAGCATTCGACCCGGAAATCATCTTCACCGGTGCGAAGGATCACCACCTCGATCTTGCCCATGACAGTGCGCGTCGCTGATCCGACCGGAAAAACCCTGTCGCTGAGGTTTTGAGGACACCCCGCTTCCAGGGTCGCCCGGGCTCCCTGGCCGGAAACAAGGATTGCAGTGTTGCGGTGGGAAATATCCACGACGGAATGCAAGACGTCCACCTTACCCAGATCTGCCAGCGGATCACCGGTCTCGTCGATAATCAGCCACTCGTCCGGCCCGAGCCAGGCTGCCAGCCGTCCCTTCCCGTTGCTTTCGGATGTCTTCGGGCTCATCGGCAACTTGAGACCCAACGCCTTCGACAATGCGTTGGTATCGGCAGATCCGGCCCTCAGGGAAACGCGGTTTGCGGGACCGGCCGGTGTCACCGAAACGCCAGCGCCTCCGGCGGCGCGTCCGGCGAGCGGTTCGATACGGGTGGCGTGAGCGATATCAGCCATTGAGGCGCACTCCCTCTTTGTCGATGAAAACAGTATCGGTGACTTCAACTTCGATGGTGCGCTCGGGCATCGGCACATAGAGAGTCTGGCCCTTCAGCGCCCGCCCGTCAATGACCACACCCATGGCAATGGACCGGCCGCAATTTTCAGACCAGTAGGACGATGTGACATGACCGATCATGGTCATCGGCACGGTCTGGTTGGGATCGGCGACGATCTGCGCGCCTTCTTCCAGAACAATCTTGGGGTCCTTGGTGGTCAGGCCAACGAGTTGTTTACGCCCGCCGCCGACAAGGTCCGGACGCTTCATGCCGCGAATACCGACGAAATCCGGCTTCTTCTTCGCCACAGCCCAGTTCAAGCCGGCGTCATCGGGCGTGACCGTACCGTCGGTGTCCTGCCCGACAATGATGTAGCCTTTCTCGGCACGCAGCACATGCATGGTCTCGGTGCCATAGGCGCAGGCACCCAGCGCTTCGGCACGCGCCCACAGTGCTTTCCAGACAGCCTCGCCATAGTCTGCAGGCACATTGACCTCGTAGCCGGCCTCACCGGTGAACGACATCCGGAACAGGCGCGTCTGAACACCGCAGATCTGCCCCTCGCGCACGCTCATGTGCGGCATAGCCTCATTGGAAAGGTCGATCCCCTCGACCAGCGGCGCAATGATCTCGCGCGCTTTCGGTCCCTGCACCGCAATCACCGCCCATTGCTCGGTCGTTGATGTCAGCCAGACCTTCAGATCGGGAAACTCGGTTTGCAGGTAATCTTCCATGTGATGCATGACCCGCGGCGCACCTCCGGTGGTGGTCGTCACGTGGAACCGGTCTTCGGCCAAACGCCCGACAACACCGTCATCATAGATGAAGCCGTCCTCGCGCAGCATGATGCCGTATTTGCAACGGCCCGGCTCCAGCTTGTCCCAGCCATTTGTATACATCAGATTGAGGAACCGGGCCGCATCGGGACCAACCACCTCGATCTTGCCAAGCGTCGACGCGTCGAACATGCCGGCAGCCTCGCGCACCGTCCGGCACTCGCGATTGACAGCCTCATGCATGTCTTCGCCAGCCTGCGGGTAATACCAGGCGCGCTTCCACTGACCAACATCCTCGAACACCGCGCCATGGGCCTCTTCCCAGCCATGCATCGGCGTCCGCCGTGTCGGATCGAACAGGTCACCACGCGAATGGTTGACGATCGCGCCGAAGGTTACCGGCGTATAGGGAGAGCGGAACGTGGTCAGCCCCACCTGCGGCAGCGGCTTGTCGAGCATTTCGGCGGCAATTGCCAGGCCGTGAATATTCGACGTCTTGCCCTGATCGGTGGCCATGCCATTGGTGGTGAAACGTTTGACATGCTCAATCGAATGCATGCCTTCACGCACAGCCAACCGGATGTCCTTGGCGGTGACATCGTTCTGAAAATCAACGAATGCCTTCACCGTTGTGTCCGCACCAGCTCCGGCGGCCGAACCCATCATGCTGCCGGCCCATGAGGTCTGTGTTTCAGCTTCTGGTGCGGTCCATACGTCACCGGTCTTCACACCGGCAGCAATAGCCGCTTCGCGTCCGGCCTGTGCCGCGCCGGCAATTGCCTCGTGCAGATCGTCAACACCGTTGCAGGCGCCGACGCTGACGCAATCCTGCACATTGCGGCCAGGCAAAAAGCGCTGGCTTGCCTCATCCCAGACAACCTTGCCACGCGACTGGGAGTACATGTGAACCGAAGGGGTCCAGCCAGCAGACATGATCAGTGCGTCAATCGAGATGTCGCGGGTCGAGCCACCGGACGGCTTGCCGACCTTCATCGATTTGACCCGCAGCTTGCCCGAGGTGTCGAGCACAGCCTGTCCCGCAAGGACCTCAATCCCGAGCTCTTTTGCCCGCGCCACCAGATCCGGGTTTGGATCGGAGCGCACATCGACAATCGCCGGAACGGACACGCCCGCCTGCTTGAGGTCGAATGCTGCATTCCAGGCCGAATCGCAGGCCGTATATACCCCGACCTTGGCGCCAACCGCCACGCCATAATGATTGAGATAGGCCCGCGCCGCCGATGCCAGCATGATGCCGGGGCGGTCATTGTTGGCAAACACCATATGCCGCTCGATCGCGCCGGTGGCGATCACCACCTGCCTGGCTCTCACCTGCCACAGCCGCTCCCTTGGCAAAGTGTGGTCGGGGTTCACCAGATGTTCGGTTACCCGCTCCAGCAGCCCGACATGGTTTTGCGCCTGATAGCCAAATGCCGTGGTGCGGGTCAGCACCCGGACATTGTCCATGCCACGCAGTTCAGCCGTTACCGCCTGCGCCCAGTCCCAGCCCGATTGGCCGCCGATGGTCGCATCCGTTTCGTGATGGAACGCACCGCCGGTTTCCGGCTGCTCGTCACACAGGATCACTTGCGCTCCGGTGTGGGCAGCGGCAAGCGCAGCCGAAAGACCGGTAGCACCGCCGCCGATCACCAGCACGTCGCAGTGGGCGAAATGGTTGGCGTAATGATCCGGATCCGGTTCGCTTGGCGCAACACCGAGACCGGCTGCGGCGCGGATTACCGGTTCATAGATTTTCTTCCATGCCGCTTTCGGCCACATGAAGGTCTTGTAGTAGAAGCCGGCTGCAAAGAATGGCGAGGCCAGATTGTTCAAGCCGCCAACATCGAAGGCCAGCGACGGCCATCGGTTTTGCGAACGGGCCAGCATACCGTCATAGACTTCCTGCACGGTTGCCCGGATATTCGGTGTGCGCCGTACCGCATCACGGCCGACATCCATCAGTGCATTGGGCTCTTCCGGACCGGCCGACAGCATGCCCCGCGGCCGGTGGTATTTGAACGACCGTCCCGTCAGATGGATGCCATTGGCGATCAATGCGGAGGCCAGCGTGTCGCCCTCGACCGCGGTCAGCATCTTGTCGTCAAAATTAAAGCGAAGGGTCTTTGCCGGGGTCAGCCTGCCCTTGCCCTTGATCCGGTTTGAGCCGCTCATTGTGCTGTTCCCTTGACCTTCAGGATGCCGTCTTCACCGCGTTCCACATCAATTCGCGGCTCGCCGGCCTTGTAGGTGGTCACAAACCGGTCGCTAACCGTGTCGCGCACCGCATTGAAAAACCGCGCGCAGCCGTGAATGTGCCGCCATCGCTCATAGGCAACGCCTTTCGGGTTGGTGCGAATGAAGAAGAACTTCTCGAAGTCCGCATCACTGATCGCGGCGATGTCTTTCGGGCGTTCGATATGTGCCTCGCCCGTGTTTCGGAATTCGAGCTCGGGCCGGTCTTCCTGGCAGTAGGGACAATGGATCAGAAGCATCGCTTGGTCCTTGGTCAGATCTTGAATTTGATCACGGCTTGTGAGCCAGATTGATGGATTGCTCGCTCATCGCTCAAGCCTCAATGGGCCACGGCCGCAGCCGCCGCTTCATCGATCAGCCGTCCGGTCTGGAACCGATCCAGATTGAACGGGGCGTTGATCTTGTGCGGCTCGTCACGCGCAATCGTGTGGGCAAAGACATTGGCCGAGCCCGGCGTCGCCTTGAACCCGCCCGTTCCCCAGCCGCAATTGACATAAAGCCCCTTGATCGGTGTTTTCGAAAGGATCGGCGAGCGGTCCGGCGTCACGTCGACAATACCACCCCAGGAGCGCAGCATCTTCATCCGGGTGAAAATCGGAAACATTTCGCAAATGGCATCCAGCGTGTGGCTGAGAATATGCAGCCCGCCGGTCTGCGAATAGGATGTGTATTGATCGGTGCCTGCGCCAATCACCAGTTCGCCCTTGTCCGACTGCGAAATATAGGCATGCACCGTGTTCGACATCACCACGCAGGGAAAAATCGGCTTGACCGGCTCGGAGACGAGCGCCTGAAGCGGGAAGCTCTCGAGCGGCATTCTTACGCCTGCCATTTCCATGATGACCGACGTGTGGCCCGCGGCAACAACGCCAACCTTCTTGGCACCGATGAAGCCGCGGCTGGTGTCAACGCCCGAAACCGATCCATCGTCAGCGCGGCGCACCCCGGTGACTTCGCAGTTCTGGATGATGTGAACGCCCATGTCGGCTGCCGCACGGGCATAGCCCCAGGCCACTGCATCATGGCGCGCTGTGCCGCCGCGGCGCTGCAGCGCGGCGCCCACAACAGGGTACCGCGCGGACTGATGAATATTCAGCGGCGGGCAGAACTCCTTGGCCTGCTCCGGTGTCAGCCACTCATTGTCGATGCCATTGAGCCGGTTGGCATGGATATGCCGCTTGAACACCTGGGTATCGTGCACATTGTGCGCCAGCATCATCACACCGCGCGCCGAATACATCACATTGTAATTGAGGTCCTGCGACAGGCCGTCCCAGAGCTTGAGCGCATGATCATAAAGACCGGCACTCTCGTCATAGAGATAGTTGGACCGGATGATGGTGGTGTTACGGCCCGTGTTGCCGCCGCCCAGCCAGCCCTTCTCGATCACGGCGATATTCGTGATGCCGTGTTCCTTGGCCAGATAATAGGCGGTACCGAGACCGTGCCCGCCGGCGCCGACAATGATCACGTCATAATTTTTCCGCGGCTCTGGCGAAGTCCACTGCGCAGGCCAACCCTTGTGGCCACGCATCGCCTCGCGGGCAACGGCAAAAGCAGAATATTTGCGCATGGCTGTTTCGCTCCCAACGGGTTAGAATTTGTTCATGGCAGCAAGAGCAAATTCATCAGCTCCGCATCGGCTCTTTTGCGACTTCCTGATGGCCATCGATGTCGCAGTGTGTTTTGTCGCACTATAGCATTTACCCGCGGACAGGTACTGGCCTGGCTCTCTGGCTGACGAAAAATACGGCGGCAGACGCATTGTCAAGCTGCCGGGGACTGGACTTGGGCCATCAGAACGGTTATATGCCACCCCAATCGTAACGCCCACGGCCGAACGAACGGAATTTTTGTTTGCCAGGGTTGCTTAAGCTAACCGAAAACTCGAAGGAACGGGATCAACGTGCAGGTACTTGTCCGCGATAACAATGTCGATCAGGCGCTCCGCGCTCTCAAGAAGAAGATGCAGCGTGAAGGCATTTTCCGTGAAATGAAGATGCGTGATTTTTACGAGAAGCCATCGCAGAAGCGCGCGCGTGAGAAGGCTGAAGCCGTTCGCCGCGTCCGCAAGCTGGCCCGCAAGCGCGCGCAGCGCGAAGGCCTTATCGGTGGCGGCCGTCCGGCAGCACCTGCTCGCTGAGCCAGTCGTTTTTTCGCCCTTTTAGGGTTGCATGAATTGGAGGCGGAGACGAATATTCGTCTCCGCCTTTTTCAGTGTGGTGGGCCGGGCTGTTCCCGGAAGATGCAGGTGGGGCACAAGCGATGCGGTTGATTGCAGCAGTCAAGACAAATGAACAGCACCCAAACAGTGTGCGTTTGTCGTTGCTGGCTGCATTATCGGCATTGAGCATCGGGCTTGCCGGCTGCAACACTACCTCACCCATCGATACCATCTCCATCGACCGGACTCAGGGCACCGAAGAGAACATTGCCTCGCTTACCGATGTCATCCGCCGGAACCCGAGCAATCCGGAAGGCTACAATGTTCGTGGCTCGGCTTACGGCAAGTCCGGCAAATACAGCAATGCTCTGGATGATTTCAACCGCGCGATTCAGCTCAACCCGTCATTTTATCAGGCTTACGCCAACCGCGCCCTGATCCACAGATCGATGGGTAACCTGGCCGACGCGGCGAATGACTACAATCAGGCGCTGAGGATCAATCCCCGCTATGATGTGGCCTATATCGGCCGTGGCAATCTTTACCGTCAGGCTGGCCGGACGAATGAGGCAATGAACGATTTCAATCGTGCCATCAGCCTTCAGACAACCGATCCGCGCGCCTACCACAACCGCGGCCTGATCAAACAATTGAGCAATCAGCACACACAGGCAATCGAAGATTTCTCGACCGCTATCTCGCTGGCTCCCAATTCACCCGAACCTTACAATGGACGGGGAATTTCCTATGTCGCCCTCAATGATGACGACAACGCCTTTGCAGATTTCAACAGAGCGATCGAACTGGATCAGCGGATTGCCGAATCCTGGGCCAATCAGGCGCTGATCTATGAGCGGCGTGGTGACAAGAGCCGTGCAGCCAAATCCTATGCCCGTGCGGCACAGCTTGATCCCAAGTACCAGCCCGCAGTTGACGGACTGGCCCGCGTTCGCTGATCAGCAGGCACGTACCGGGCAAGGACTTATTGCCCGGCGATCTATCGAGTTCGCTCACGATCGCATTGTTCAATACCCGATTTGAAAGCGTTTTGACTTCACTCCTGCAATGCGCGGGAGTGAAGTGCCGATGTCTTGTCCTCAAGAAGCGGAACAATTGACGCTTCAGCCCGTTGTGATCCCGAACCAGTAAGAAAGAAAGTGAGTTCACAATGATCGCCAAGACAAAAACCGCAGCTGCAGCAGCACTCCTCGCAACCGTCGCATTCAGCGCCACAACCGTGCCATCGAAGGCCGACAGCGTAGAGCTCGGCCTGCTTGAATGCGTCGTGGAAGGCGGCACTGGATTCATCTTCGGATCGTCCAAGGATCTGATGTGCGAATACACCCCCGCAAACAGCAATGCTTCGACAGAAGCCTATTTCGGCGTGATCAACAAATTCGGGATCGACATCGGCGTAACCGATGCAACCGTGATCGAATGGGTCGTTCTTGCGCCGACCACAGATTATGAATACCAGATTGGATCGCTCGCCGGCGATTATCGCGGCGTCTCAGCAGAGGCAACGGCGGTTGCCGGCGCCGGGGTCAATCTTTTGGTCGGTGGATCAGATGACACCTTCTCGCTTCAGCCCGTCAGCGTTCAGGCCCAGGAGGGTGTCAATGTGGCCGCTGGCATCGCGGAGCTTCAGTTGCGCTCAGCCGCCAACTGACCGGCACCACATAACAGCAAAGAAAAAGGCCCGGAAATTTTCCGGGCCTTTTTTGAATGAGGTACTGATTGAGATCAGTGATCCATGGCTTTGACGATATCGTCGGTCATTTTCTTGGCATCGCCCAGAAGCATCATCGTGCTGTCCTTGTAGAACAGCGTATTGTCGATGCCGGCATAGCCGGAGCCGAGCGACCGTTTGACGAACAGACATGTCCGGGCCTTGTCGACGTCCAGAATAGGCATGCCGTAGATCGGTGAAGACTTGTCATCGCGTGCCGCAGGGTTGGTCACGTCATTGGCGCCAATCACGTAAGCCACATCGGCCTGTGCGAATTCCGAGTTGATGTCTTCGAGTTCAAAGACCTCGTCATAAGGCACATTGGCTTCTGCCAGCAGCACGTTCATGTGACCGGGCATGCGGCCTGCCACCGGATGGATGGCATATTTGACCTCAACACCCTGTTCCTTCAGGCTGTCTGCCAGTTCCCGTGTGGCGTGCTGTGCCTGGGCAACAGCCATGCCGTAGCCTGGCACGATAATAACCTTCGAGGCATTGGCCATGAGGAAGGCCGCATCATCAGCCGAACCAAGCTTGACGCTGCGATCGATATCATCGCTGCCGCCGGCCGCTGCTTCTCCACCAAATCCGCCCAAAATCACCGAGATGAACGACCGGTTCATTCCCTTGCACATGATGTAGGACAGGATCGCACCGGAAGACCCAACCAGCGCGCCGGTGATGATCAATGCGAGATTGCCCAGCGTAAAGCCGATACCCGCTGCCGCCCAACCGGAATAGGAGTTGAGCATCGACACCACAACAGGCATGTCGGCACCGCCGATCGGCACGATCAGCAGGACACCGAGCGCCAGCGACAGTGCAACGATCAGCCAGAACACGGTGTAGCTTTCGGTCGCGACCAGCACCCCGATAAGAACAACAATGCCGATCAG
This sequence comes from Hoeflea sp., assembly GCA_048261205.1. GTDB lineage: Bacteria > Pseudomonadota > Alphaproteobacteria > Rhizobiales > Rhizobiaceae > Hoeflea. Next base: position 296,417 of record JBLXGF010000002.1, on the reverse strand, counting down.
CAATGCAGCATTGATGACATGACGCATCGGCAGCATGATCGGCTTGCCCGACATCCGGCCATCCAGCTTCAGAAAGGCAATGATCGAACCGGTGAACGTGATCGCGCCAATGGCGACACCGAGCGACATCTCGATGAGCGCCTGTGCGTGGATTTCGCCAACGTCACCGATCCCAAAGGCATGCGGCGCATAAAGCGCAGCGGCCGCCACCAGAACCGCCGCCATGCCAACCAGGCTGTGAAAGCCTGCGACCAGCTGTGGCATCGAGGTCATGGGGATCTTGCGCGCGATGTAAGCGCCAGCGCCGCCGCCGATGGCGAGGCCTGCAACAATCATTGCAAATCCACCGGCCGATGGCTTGGCAAGCAGCAGTGTCGTGACAATGGCAATCGCCATGCCGACCATGCCGTAGGCGTTGCCCTGGCGGCTGGTGGTTGGATGTGAAAGGCCCCTGAGAGCCATAATGAACATAACGCCCGAAACGAGGTAGGCAAATGCGGCAAAATTCTCTGACATCAGCCCGCCCTCACTTCTCTTTTTTCTTGTACATGGCCAGCATCCGCTGGGTGACGAGGAAGCCGCCAAAGATATTGACTGATGCAAGCACCAGCCCGACAAATCCAAACCCCGTTGCCCAGCCGGACAGCGAAGCGCCCACCGCAAGCAACGCCCCCACGACAATGACCGAGGAGATCGCGTTGGTGACCGCCATCAGCGGCGTATGCAAGGCCGGCGTCACCGACCAGACCACGTAGTAGCCGACGAAAATCGCCAGAACGAAAATCGCCAGCCGGAAGACGAACGGATCGATCGCACCGCCGCTTGCCGCATGGACTGCTGCTGCCACGCCATCACCTGCCGGACCGGCGGTTTCCGCGGCCGCACGGACAGCGCTGACTGCCTGCTCGAGATTTTCAAGAGCGTTATCGAGTACGGACCCTGCCATCACGCTGCTCCCTTGCTGGTTTCACCGCCAAATGCGGGATGAACGACTGAGCCGCCATGAGTCAGTGCGGTAGCCTTGACCAATTCATCCTCGAGATTGACCGAAACGGTTTTTGTTTCCTTGTCGATCATCGTGTCGAGGAAAGTCAGGAGGTTCTTGGCGTAGAGCAGTGAAGCACTGGCCGCGATCTGACCCGGCATGTTCAGAATTCCGATGACGGTAACGCCATCGACTGTAACCGTCTCACCGGCTTTGGAGCCCTCGACATTGCCTCCGCGTTCAACCGCCAGGTCAACCACGACCGAGCCCAGACGCATGCTCTTGAGCATGTCACGCGAAATCAGTTTCGGAGCAGGACGGCCTGGAATGAGCGCTGTGGTGACCACAATGTCCTGTTTGGAAATATGATCTGCCACCAGGGCTGCCTGTTTGGCCTGATACTCCTTCGACATTTCCTTGGCGTAGCCGCCGGATGTCTCTGCAGCCTTGAACTCGTCGTCTTCCACAGCGATGAACTTGGCACCAAGCGATGCGACTTGCTCCTTTGCTGCCGGACGCACATCGGTCGCCGAGACGGCTGCGCCCAGACGGCGGGCCGTTGCAATCGCCTGCAACCCGGCGACGCCGGCCCCCATGACGAACACCTTTGCAGCTGGCACGGTGCCTGCAGCAGTCATCATCATCGGCATTGCCCGGTCGAATGTATGTGCGGCTTCGATCACCGCCTGATATCCGGCAAGGTTCGCCTGGGATGACAACACATCCATTGACTGCGCACGGGTGATCCGCGGCATCAGCTCCATGGCGAAGCTTGTCACTCCGGTCTTGGCAAGCGCTGCCAACGCCTTCTCATTGCCGTATGGGTCCATCTGCGCGAGCACGATAGCGCCCGATTTGAGGGATTTCATTTCTGCCTCGGAAGGCCGGCGCACGCGAAGCACAACGTCCGCCTTCTTGGCATCAGCAGCAGTCCCGGCTTTCGCACCCGCCGCAACAAAATCCGCGTCGGCGATTCGGGACTTCTCGCCCGCGCCTTTCTGGACGATGACATCGAGACCGAGCGCGGTCATCTTTTTCACGGTCTCCGGCGATGCGGCGACACGCGATTCAAGCGAATCCGACTCTTTAGCTACAAAAACAGTGGCGCCCACGAGAGCCCCTCCTCTGGCAAACAGAATGAGACGAGTGGAAGCGGATCTTCAACGATCCGGCATCAACACGCGGCGAAAGGCTCAACGAGCGAGGATGCTGCCGCCGATGCTCAGAACGAGAAATGTCAGAAAGCTGACGATCGCGCCTGCGCCGGAAAAGAAGTAAACCGCCATGGCAATCATCAACGCCACGATGACGATCGTTCCGTATTTCGCGCCGGCAAGAAACATGTTGTAGGTTTTGTCGTGCTCGGAATAATCCATCGCAGCCCCGGTTTCGACAGGACCATTCATCTGTTCAGCCATAAGATAGCTCCCCAATTGACAATTCATGCAGGGATTACACAAACCCCGGCCAATGTGCAATGGACATCAGGCAACTGGGCGGCGTCAAAAGCGTCTCGCGGTCCGCAAAACACTCACCCGAGCATCAGTCTGTTCGGGCCATTCTGCTCGCTTGCTGAATTGCGTATCTCGCTGTCGGCAGGATAGTCAGTGGTGTGAGTCCAAGCACTTCGCGCGGAGCAAACATCATCTTCCGCTCGTGCGGCTGTGAGTCAAAGAATGGGTATCTCTTGAACAGCGTTCGCTTCAGTTCATTTGCATTGGCGCCGTGAAGTTCAAGCTCGTTCTGGTATTGCTCGACATAGCGCGGGCCTGCCAGCTCGATAGAATTGAAGACCCGTTTGTAGAAGGCACGGTGGTTTGGCTTGGTCACCGAAAGGCAGAAATCCACATCGTAATAAACCGTCGCCATGGTTGCCACGCGCAAGGTCAGGTAGGGCAAGGCCGGATATTCACGCATGATGTCGGGATCGGCTGCAAAGCGCACAGGATCGATGAAGGTCTTGCCTGCATCCAGAAGCGGGTGCATGACATCCGGAAACCGGGCCACCGCCACGCCGTCCCGCTGGGCATCCGTGACGTGATGCACACGGATTGTCGATACGAGCTGCTCATCGAAGAAAATGCCCATCACATGGGCATTTGGCTTGAAGTCCAAATCATCAATCAGCAGCAACTCATCATTGGTCCGGGCCAGCCCGACCGTGGTGAAAGCCTTGTATCGCAACCGGGCAATGTCTTCGAGGTCGTCCGAACTTTCGATCCGGCGGTACTCGATGCTCTCGAGGAAGCGCATAACGCCCGCACTAAACCCAGTGACTTCGCTTTGAGCGGCGTTCGCCATAGATGAAAAGTCTCCTTCGTTATGCACGAGGAAAGCTTATCGTTAATTTTGGGTTAATCAATCGCAGGATGCGCCCGGAGGCCAGTTAACTACTTATTAAGGTTAACCAACTCTTAATTTTCGCGCTAAAAACAACGGCCCTATCAGAAAGTGCCTGGAAGAATTCACGGTCAGTTCTTGGAATTGTGCGGAGCGCTCTGGCGACAAATCCGGGGCAGGTCAGTTGCCGGATCTGTGTGTGTGGCTGGATTGACCGACGACTGTAAGTTTCCGCGGATTGCTCGAAAGCTTGTTCGCCAACTCGATGAACGAGCCATGGGGCATCGGTATGCCGAAAATGTAACCCTGGATGATATCGGCGCAATTGTTGTCGCTGATCATCACAAGCTGGTCTTCGGTTTCCACGCCTTCCACGACGACCTCAAGCCCCAGCTCTCGCGCCAGGTTGACGACGCCACGCAACAGCTTCAGCTTCTTCGGATCTTTCGTCAGGTCCCTGACAAAGGAGCGGTCAATCTTGACCTTGTTAAGCGGCAGCATGTCGAGGTAACTGAGGCTCGAATAGCCTGTCCCGAAATCATCAATGGCTATGGACATCCCCATAGACCGGAGTTCCGTCAGGATCTCCCGAGCGGTCTTCAGATCGTTAATGAGACCGCTTTCGGTGATTTCCAGCTGGAGCCGTCCCGGCGCCAGATTGGCTCGGTCCAGCGCATCCGCGATCACAGAAACAATAGAGCGGTCATTCAAGTCGTGAGCGGAGAGATTGACTGACACCTGCAAGTTTCCGGGCCAGTTGGCCGCATCCTGCACGGCCCGGCCGATCACACACCGCGTCAGTTCACTGATGATTCCCATTTCCTCCGCCAGAGGAATGTAGACAGCCGGCGAAACGGGCCCCAACTCCGGATGAATCCAGCGTGAGAGAGCTTCTGCGCCAACAACGCGAGAACCCTGGGGGTTGAACATCGGTTGATAGAACAGGTCCATCGACTGGGTCCGGATCGCTTCACGCAATGCGGCTTTCATACCCTGACGCTCGGTGTAGCGCTTATCCATCGATTCTTCGAACAGGGTCCACCGGTTCTTGTCGCGGCGCTTCGCTTCATAAAGAGCCAAATCGGCCTGGATGTGCATCTCCTCGATCTGCACGCCTGCAACCGGCGACATCACCACCCCGCCGGACAAACTGATGAAAAGCTTGTGGCCGTCGATTATATAAGTCCCGCGCAACGTATCGATCACGTAGTCCATTGTTGCATTGAGATCTTCAATGTCCTTGACGTCAGGGACGAACAGCACGAACTCATCACCGCCAAAACGGGAGACCACGTATTTTTGCCGCGATAGGGACTGCAGCCTGTTGGCAATTGCGATGAGCAATTTATCGCCATTGACGTGCCCCATGCTGTCATTGACATGCTTGAAATCGTCGATATCGAGCACCGCAAGAGCCATCTGCTGCTGAGGCTTGGCGTTGGCCATTTTCAAGCTGACGACTTCTGCGAACCATGACCGGTTCGGCAGGCTGGTCAGATTGTCAAAACGCGCCATATGCAGAATACGTTTTTCAGCCTGGATGCGCTCGGACACATCTTCGAATATCAGAACAACACCCTTTTCACCGCGGTACCTTGCACTGAACTCCAGCCAGCTGCTCTTGTCAAAACGCACCAGCGCGCGATCATCACGGCCGCTGACAAGACTGTCGAGATGCTGACTAATTTGCCCGAAGTTTTCCTTTGCAATCACGCCGTTGCGCGTGCCCAGCCTTAAAGCCGCTTTTAACGCCCTGCCGGTCAGGTCTGTGTGCTTGTCAATGCTGAAGAACTCGCGCGCCTTCCGGTTCGCCACTTCTATCCTGCCGTCCCCATCAAGCATGAATAGCCCGTGCGACATATTGTTGAGCGCGGTATCGAACTTTTCGGCAATCTCCGCGGTCTTTCTCTCGGCAGTAACTGAATTGAACAGAAAGTCGCGGACACCGTTTGCCATCGAACGTGTCGTCAGGAAAAGCGGCAGAAGAAGAACCGCCATCAGGCTCATATACGGATCGCGCGCGATCATAAGCCCGACGGTTATAGGAAGGCAGGCTGCCAGAATGATCATGTCGACATTCAAGCGAGATCCGAAATTCCGTCCGACCACTGAGATCATGCTTGCCAGAGTAACCGACACCGTCACCAGCTCGGCAAATGGGTCTTGAGCCACGACCAGGGCATGGCCGCACATCGTTCCCAGAATGGAGCAGGTGATAAACGATCCGGTCACATAGCGCTTTTCCCAGTGCAAAGTATCCGCCAGTTTCAACTCGGACTTTTGCAGGCGGTCGAATGCCATCATGTCAATGTTGCGAACAAGCCAAACAACGAAAAGGGTCAATGCCGCATAGAGATAGAACGGGTCGTCGATACGCATATAGACAGCCATCGCAGTGACCACATGCGCAATCATGCCGGCAAACAACGTGCCTCTCTGCTGATACAGCGAAGCTACGAAGGACAGACGGACTTCGTCTGCAAATGATGTGTTTTCTGCGGATGGCATGAACACTGAATCCCTGACTCTGAGACAGCAACCTACCCGACGGAAATTAAGAACACATTTATCCAGCGCCAAAATTCAGCAGCAATCACAATGAATTATCGATTTAAGAATGTCAGTTAAGAATCCGTAAACAAGCCGGCATAAAACGACCCACCAATTATTCAGCCGCCACAGGCCGCCGCGCATCAACATCGTTTAATATTGAATGCTTAATGGATTCCTTTTCAGGCAGGGCTGCTTCGAAATTCCCCATCTTAACATGACCGTAGCCTTTCACCTTCATGGGATATGAAAGAAACTCAGCAACATCTCCGGCGTTGTCCTTGCGAAGCAATTTGCCCATCTGAGCGACTTCCTCAATGAAGACAGACAACATATGCCGCTCCAAACGCCGCTCGGCACTGTAACCGAATAGATCGAGAGGTGTTCCGCGCAAAACCTTGAGCGCGGAGAGCACAGGAAAGAGCACCGCCATTCCGCGCCCGAAAGTGGTTTTGACGGGATGTCCCTTGTCGTCCTTCCGCCCCAGGACCGGCGGCGCCATATGGTATTCCAGCTTGTCATAGCTTTCGAACTGCTTGCCGAGTTGCCGTTTGAAGCTGCCATCACTGTAGAGCCTGGCGACCTCATACTCGTCCTTGATCGCCATCAACTTGAACAGCGATCGCGCTGCAGCTTCCGACACGGAACCAGCCTTGCCGAGCGCAAGTTCTTCCGCATTGACCAACGGCTGAAGGATGTCTCGATACTTCGCCGCCCAGGCCTTGTTCTGATAATCTTCGAGGAATTGCGCGCGGCGATCAATGATATCCGCAACCGTCTCCTCCACCACCGTTTCGGCTTCGGCGCGCTGGTCCGGGAAAAGCGCCTCCACCGCTTGTGGGTCGTGTGCGGCCTTCCGGCCCCAGCGGAACGCTTCGATATTCATCTTCACCGACTGGCCATTGAGGCGGATAGCTTCTTCAACCGAGTCCGGCGAAAGCGGCAAGGCACCCTTTTGCGACGCCATTCCCAGCATCATCATGTTGGCTGCAATTGCATTGCCAAACAATCGCGTCGCCGCGACTGTCGCATTGAAGAAACTGGTTTTGTCAGCACCCGCGGCTTTGACAATCGCCCGTTTCAGCCGCTCTGTGGGCAAGGAGAAATCCGCGTCGCGCGCAAAGTCACCTGGCATCACTTCATTGGTGTTGACCAGGAAAGCTGTTTCACCCTCGCGAACCGACGTCAGGACTTTTCTCGACCCCGAAACCACCAGATCACACCCCAGCACCAGGTCGGCCTTGCCCGCCGAGATCCGGATTGCCTGGATATCTGCCGGTGTGCGGGCAATCCTGACATGCGAGGACACTGCGCCGCCCTTCTGCGCCAGGCCCGCCATGTCGATCATCCCGCAGCCCTTGCCTTCAAGATGCGCCGCCATCCCCAGTATGGCACCGATGGTGACCACGCCGGTGCCGCCGACACCGTCGATGATCGAGGCCCAGCCATGATCAAGCGAGGCAATGTCAGGTTCCGGCAATCCGGCGAGCGGATCGGGCGCTGATTTAAGCACTGCCGTATCGGCCTTGCGGATCCGTCCGCCGTGGACTGTAACAAAGGAAGGGCAGAACCCATCCGTGCAGGAAAAGTCCTTGTTGCAGCTGGATTGGTCTATCCTGCGCTTGCGGCCGAATTCGGTCTCGACCGGCTGGATCGAAACGCAGTTCGACTTGATGCCACAATCGCCACAGCCTTCGCAGACGAGTTCGTTGATAATCACCCGCTTGTCAGGGTCGGGATAGCTGCCGCGCTTTCTGCGGCGGCGCTTCTCGGCAGCGCAAGTCTGGTCGTAGATCAATGCTGTGACACCGGGAATGTCGCGCAGTTCACGCTGAACCGCATCCATCTCGGAACGGTGGTGAACACTCATCATCGGAGGCCAGGCGGTCCCGGCAGCATATCTGTCTGGTTCATCGCTGACCAGGGCGATCCGCTCCACGCCTTCGGCACGGACCTGGCGTGCGATGGCGTCCACGGTCAAACCGCCTTCATGCGTTTGCCCACCGGTCATCGCGACGGCGTCATTGTAGAGGATCTTGTAGGTGATATTGGCGCCTGATGCGATGGCAAACCGCAAGGCCAAGACACCCGAATGATTGTAGGTTCCGTCGCCCAGATTCTGGAAAATATGCTTGCGGGTGGTGAAGGGTGCCTGCCCCACCCATTGCGCGCCCTCGCCCCCCATCTGGGTAAAGCCGGAGGTGTCCCGGTCCATCCACAGCGCCATGAAATGGCACCCTATGCCCGCCGCTGCCACGGAGCCTTCCGGCACCTTCGTCGATGAATTGTGCGGGCATCCTGAACAGAAATAGGGCGTACGCGACGCCACATCCGACACGCTCGCCAGCATGCTCTGGAACTGGCGGATCCGCTTGACCCTTGCGTCGATATCTTCCGCATAGCCCGCAACCTTGAGCACACGCTCGCCCACCGCAACAGCGATGTCGTTTGGATCAAGCGCCCCCTTGACCGGGAACAGCCACTCCCCGCGCTCGTCCCGTTTACCGACCACCACCGGTTGACGCGCCGTCCCGTAAAGTGCTTCCCGCAGCTGGCTTTCCAGCAACGACCGCTTTTCCTCAACGACAATCACCATGTCGAGGCCGTCAACGAACTCGGTCATGTCACCCAGATCGAACGGCCACGGGCAAGCAACCTTGAAGAGCCGCACCCCGATTTGGTTGGCGCGCGCCTCATCGATACCCAGGTCGTCGAGTGCCTGGCGTACATCCAGATAATTCTTGCCAACCGTCAGGATGCCGAGCTTGGCCTTTGCTCCACCGGAATAGATGATCCGGTTAAGACCATTGGCACGGATATAGGCACTGGCCGCGTCACGCTTGAACTCGTGCAGACGCATTTCCTGGCCGAGGAAATCCAGGTCATTGGCGCGGATATTGAGCCCGCCCGGCGGCATGGTGAATTCAGGCAGGACAATCTTCAACCGATCAAGTCCAGCCTCAACAGACGCAGTGGATTCCACATTATCCTTGACGCATTTGAGCGCAGCCCATGTGCCTGCGAACCGGGACATTGCGAAACCATGCAGGCCGTAATCAATCATCTCCTGCACGCCGGCCGGATTGAGAATCGGGATCATGGTGTCGATGAAATTAAATTCGGTCTGGTGCGCGTTGGTCGAACTTTCCGCCGTATGGTCGTCTCCCATCAAGGCAAGAACACCGCCATGTTTGGATGATCCCGCGAGGTTTGCGTGGCGAAACACGTCCCCTGAGCGATCGACGCCCGGGCCCTTGCCATACCACAGCGAAAACACCCCATCATACTTGCCGGTTCCATCCAGACCTGACTGTTGCGTCCCCCAACAGGCCGTCGCTGCCAGTTCTTCATTCAATCCGGGCTGAAACACGATGTTGTGCTCGGTCAAGGACCTTTGCGCGCGCTGAATCTGCTGGTCGAGGCCGCCAAGCGGCGAGCCTCGATATCCGGAGACAAACCCGGCTGTGTTCAGGCCGGCCAAGCGGTCTCGCTCATGCTGCATCATCAGCAGCCGGACAACAGCCTGTGATCCGGTAACAAAGATCCGGTCCTTGCTCAGGTTGAATTTGTCGTCGAGCGAAACATCATGCACTGTCATCTACAGTCTCCTCAAACTGTCTCGGCTGAGCTCAGGGCTTTAGCCGAACCAGCCACGGACATTCTCCCGACCCGTGACATTTGCAATGATATTTGGGCCAGTCGGCGCCGCGGTCAATCGAATTCATGCACAGAGTCAGACTGCGCAATCAGATGGTTGGCGACGCGCATGAAACGAAACTATCTGTCGTCAACGGCACGAAAAGCGACCGATTCAGCGGCCGATGGAGTGGCCGCCATCGACGACAATCGAGCTTCCGGTCATGTAGGCGCTGGCTCGTGACGCCAGCAGCAGCACCACTCCGTCCAGATCATGGTTACCACCAAGCCGTCCGGTAGGGTTCTGGCCCACCATTACCGCGGCCCCCTGCCCTTTGAGAAAGGGTGCCGTCAAACTGGTGTTGAACCAGCCCGGCCTGATTTCGTTGACCCGGATTCCGTATTTTGCCCACTCCAGCGCAAGGCTTCGCGTTAACTGGCTGACAGCCGCTTTTGAGGCGCTGTAGGCTGCAACCTGACGGATCGGGATTTCGGACAAGACGCTTGATATATTGATGATCGAGCCGCCCCGTGCATCGCGTATCATGCGGCGAGCACCTTCCTGAGCCACCATGAACAGACTGTCGACATTGACATCCAGCACTTCTCGCAGCGTTTCACGCTCAAGGTGGGTCGCTTTGTCGCGGTGGGCAATGCCTGCATTGTTGATCAGCACGCTGACCGGTCCGATCGCCGCTTCAATCTGATCAAAAACCGCGCAAATTGCGTCGTCACAGCGCACATCCAGGTTAACAGCCATCACTTTTCCGCCAAGCTCGGCAATCGTGTTGGCGGCGGCCTCCAGATTCTCAGGCTTGTTGCCGGCAATGACCACTTTTGCACCATTGAGGGCCAGCGACTTTGCCATTGCCAATCCCAGTCCGGTACCTCCCCCGGTTACCAGCACAATCTCGTTTGAAACGTCAAATAACTCGCTCGTTTGCACCTTTGACCTCTTTTTCCTGACCCTTGCTGAGGATATAGCCGCACACATTGATCAGCGCCACCGCCGGAAGGTCAGCTAACTGGTAAAACAAATGCACCACTCGTTGCGTTTCATGTGCTTTTCCTGATATGGGCTGGCGCTGCATCATGCAGATGATATGGATAAAAAATGGGAACGTTGGTTGATCACACTCCTTCAAAGTGGAGGTGAAACAACCAGGAGGTCAATATGGGAAGTCTCTTGGCATTGAGCCGTGTCATCGACCGGATCAATGAGTTTGTCGGACGCAATGTATCATGGCTGGTGCTGGCCGCCGTGCTGATCAGCGCCGGCAATGCAACAATCCGTAAAGTGTTTGACATGTCGTCGAATGCCTGGCTGGAAGTGCAGTGGTACCTGTTCGGCGCGGTTTTCATGCTCGCTGCGGGCTATACGCTTCGCAAGAACGAGCATGTCCGCATCGACGTCATTGCCGGCAACCTTTCCAAGCGCACACGCGACTGGATCGACCTGTTCGGCCACCTCCTGTTTCTGATGCCGTTCTGCCTGATGATGACCTACCTCGCCTGGCCGTTCTTCTGGCGATCTTTCCAGTCTGGAGAGATGTCCAGCAACGCCGGCGGTCTGATCATCTGGCCGGCAAAGGCAAGTATCCTTCTGGGTTTCATCCTGCTCACAGCTCAGGCTGTTTCCGAGATCATCAAGCGTATCGCCATTATCAGGGGGCTGATGGAAGAAGAGGTCGGCCATGATCATTCGATGCCGCCGCAAGTCGAGGCAGCCGCTGACATGAAGGGCCGCTCCGATGCTTGATTTTCTTGCCCACAATCTCGCGCCAATCATGTTCATCACCGTCATGGCGATGCTTCTGCTTGGCTATCCGGTCGCCTTCACCCTGGCAGCCGGTGGCATGTATTTCTTCGTCGCAGGCGTTGAACTGAGCCACATATCCCCGGAGATCAGGCTGTTCTGGCCGCTGGCCCAGGCCAATATGAACCGCGTCTTCGACGTCATGCGCAACGACACGCTGCTGGCGATTCCGTTCTTCACCTTTATGGGGCTGATTCTCGAGCGCTCGCGCATGGCTGAAGATCTGCTCGACACCATCGGCCAGCTGTTCGGCACCATGCGTGGTGGCCTCGCATTTGCCGTCATCGTTGTGGGCGCGTTGCTTGCTGCCACCACCGGTGTTGTCGCAGCCTCTGTTATCGCGATGGGCTTGATCTCCTTGCCGATCATGATGCGCTATAATTACCACCCCGGCCTTGCCGCCGGCACCATCGCAGCATCGGGAACGCTGGCACAGATCATCCCCCCATCGCTTGTCCTGATCGTCATGGCCGACCAGCTTGGGCGCTCCGTGGGCGATATGTATGTCGGCGCCTTTTTCCCGGCTTTGATTATCGTTGGTATGTATTGCGCCTATATTTTCGCCATCACGCTGATCAAGCCGCAATGGGTTCCGGCGTTGCCGCCTGAAGCACGGCCACTTGGCAATGGCGGCCGGTCGCTGTTCATCATTATTGGTTTGGCGGTCGCGCTGTTCTTCGTCTGCGACTACTTTGTATTTGATGACCTGCGCTATGAAACACGGGTGGTCTGGTCCGCCCTGGTTGCCACCCTTATCCCTTACGGGTTTGCTCTTCTCAATCGCAGGATGCAGCTCGGCTATCTGTCAAAAATGGCAGAGCAGGTGGTGATCGTCCTGATCCCGCCGCTGGCGCTGATCTTCCTGGTTCTCGGCACCATCTTCCTCGGAATTGCAACGCCTACCGAAGGCGGCGCCATGGGCGCAACCGGCGCGCTGATCATGTCGATAATGAAGGGCCGCCTGGACAGGAAGACACTTCTGCAGGCCTTGGATTCCACGGCGAAACTGGCAACCTTCGTGATGTTCATCCTGATCGGTGCACGCGTGTTTGCCCTCACCTTCTACGGCATTTCCGGCGACCGCTGGGTGGAAGAGCTGCTGCTGGCGCTTCCGGGCGGAGAAATCGGGTTCCTGATCACCGTCTCGATCGTGATTTTCATCCTGGGCTGCTTTCTCGATTTCTTCGAGATCGCCTTCATCATGGTTCCCCTGCTGGCGCCGGTAGCGGAGAAACTCGGCATCGATCTGATCTGGTTCGGCGTGCTGCTCGGGTTCAACCTGCAGGCCAGCTTCCTGACGCCGCCATTCGGCTTCGCCCTTTTCTACCTCAGATCCGTAGCACCGATCAAAGCCTGGCATGACACGACCACGAACCGGATGATCGAGCCGATCTCGACCAAATCGATCTACACCGGAACCTTGCCCTTCATTATCATCCAGATCGTGATGCTGGGCATACTGATCGCCTTCCCCGGGCTGGTCACACACTACAAGACCGATCCGGTGATGATGGACCAGGGCGACATCAACCAGGAAATCAACAACATTGGTGGTGGCGGATTTGGCCTGCCCGGTTCGGGTCTGAGCCTTGATGGAGGCCTGAGCCTTCCTGGAACACCGAACCTTGGTGGAGAGCCGGACAACGGCATGCCGGCAATGCCGAGCTTTGGCGAGCCAGCAGCTGAACCATCAAGCGGCAACACCTTGCCAGCTCCGGGCGGCCTCCCTGCCCCTGGTGGCGCAACGGGGCTGCCTAACTTCAACTGACCAGGCACCCCTTCTGCCTAGAATTGAATGCCCGGCGGTATCCAACCGCCGGCCTTTTCTTTTCTCCGAAACAATCCCGTTTGGGCACACGGGGCTCACGGCTGGTCCTGCAAACCTGCAACAGATGCTCAGAAGCCAATAGAGCCGTTCATCGGTGTTGCTCAGCGCCGAGCCGCCTCAACCGAAGCCTCGCTTACTTTCGCAGGAACAATCTGCACAAGAGAGACCCCTGCGCCCTGGAATCCAGACACGAAAAAGCCCCGGCACCTTGCGGAACCGGGGCTTCGAATGTCAGGCGAAGGAAGGAGCTTAGAGCTTGCCGCCGCGCTGCTGGATCATCATGAAGGTATCCATGTTGTACTCAGCCAGCTGGAACCAGAGGTAACCATCGCCGCGATAGCCCATATAGGAATCATGCAGCTTCTTGAACGCTGCGTTTTCCGCACCGATTTCAGCATAGACCTTGTTGGCCGCGTTGAAACAGGCTTCCAGAATTTCGAGGCTGTACGGACGCAGCTTGGTGCCTTCCGATACGAGCTTCTTCAGAGCTGGCGGGTTGAGGGTGTCGTAACGCGCCATCATCACGCTGTTGGCATAAGCCGAAGCCGACTTGACCACGCCCTTGTAGGCGCTTGGCAGTTCGTTCCACTTGTCGAGGTTGATCAGGTTCATCAGCGTCACGCCGCCTTCCCACCAACCAGGGTAGTAGAAGTATGGAGCAACCTTGTTGAAGCCCAGCTTGGAGTCATCATATGGACCGACGAATTCAGCCGCGTCGATGGTGCCCTTTTCGAGTGCAGCATAGATGTCGCCGCCAGGAATGTTCTGCGGCACAACGCCAACTTCCTGGATGATCCGGCCGCCAAAGCCGCCGATGCGCATCTTGAGGCCCTGCATGTCTGCAACGGTGTTGATTTCCTTGCGGAACCAACCACCCATCTGGGCACCGGTGTTACCTGCCGGGAAAGCAATCATGTTGTTGTCGGCATAGAATTCATTGAGCAGGTCAAGCCCGCCGCCCTCATACAACCAGCCATTGGTCATGCGCTGGTTGAGGCCGAACGGAACGCCGGTTCCGAATGCCCAGGTCGGGTCCTTGCCGAAGAAGTAGTAGGACGCGGTATGCGCCATTTCGATGGTAGCGTCGCGAACCGCGTCAGCACCTTCAAGCGCGCCAACGATTTCGCCGGCGCCATAGGTCTGGATTTCGAAATTGCCATCAGTGGCTTCCGAAACAGCCTGGGCGAAAACTTCCGCCGCACCGTAAATCGTGTCCAGCGCCTTCGGGAAACCCGACGAGCAGCGCCATGTGATCTTTGGCATTGTCTGCGCAATGGCCGGAGCGGCCAGCGTGGTTGCGGCAGCAGCGCCGGCACCAGCGACCCCAGCCTTCTTGATAAAGGAACGACGATCCATAAAAACCTCCCAGTTGAATTAGCGCCGCGAGGCAAGGGATTCGCACACCAAAACACCCCAACGACATGAGGGTGACCTAACCATGTTGCGACAGGCCTTTCAAGCAAAAGACGGCAATTTCAGCCGGATTGGTCAATTTTTCTTGCCAGTTCCAAACCATACAAATTCCGGTAAAAAAATCGCTAATATTCACAAGCCGATACGTAGCTGCCGGAATTGACAAAGCCCTTCTGAAACGAAAGAACAAATGACGACGCGCCGCGCTATTTCGGCGGAAAAAATCAAGGGAATTGGGCGATGCACAGTGGACTTGTCGCAATACCGGCGGATATTCGTGAATTTGATGGATACACTTGGCATGCTGCGCCTGATCAATACATCATGGCGGCGGTCAAAGGATCGAGTGTCCTGCCACTGATCGTACCGGCTCTGAGTGAGGGAACGGACGTCGATATGGTGCTGGATCGCGTCGACGGAGTATTGATCAGCGGCTCGCGCACCAACGTTCATCCATCCAACTATGGAGAGGACGAAACCGAACATCACGGTCCGTTTGACCCCGCCCGCGATATGCTCTCGATGGCGCTCATCCGCCGCACGATTGAACGCGGCATTCCGCTGCTTGCCATCTGCCGCGGCATTCAGGAACTCAATGTCGCGCTCGGCGGCGCACTCGCCACCGAAATCCAGGATCTTCCGGGACGCATGGATCACCGCAAACCGCAAACCGAAGACCGGGACGAGGCATTCGCCATCCGCCACACGATAAAGGTCAAGGAAGGCAGTTGCCTGGCATCCATTGTCGGCAACGGCGAAGTCAGCGTCAATTCGCTGCATCGTCAGGCTATTTCAACACTGGCGCCCCGGCTGGCAGTCGAGGCTGTTGCCGACGACGGCACCGTCGAAGCCGTCAGTGTGATTGACGCACCCGGCTTTGCGCTTGGGGTTCAGTGGCATCCCGAATACTGGGTTGGCAACGACGTCATTTCAGACAAGATTTTTGCGGCCTTTGGAGATGCGGTCCGCGCCCGCCACGCTCGACCTGCCGCCGAAGCCGCTGAATAGACAAACCAGGCAGCAACAATGAACAAAAGCCCGGGCACATTGCTGTGGCCGGGCTTTGTAGTGACGCAATTACGAATTCTGCGTTCCGGTCAGCCGGAAGCGCGGTCAAAACCTGCGCATTCAGGCACCGGCGTAATAGCCGGACGCCCTGCCAGCCATTCGATAAGATTGTCCACCACCAGATCGGCCATGGCGTTGCGTGTATCGACAGACGCCGACGCCACATGCGGCAGCAGGCAGGCATTCGGCAAATCCATCAGTGCTTGCGGCACATTCGGTTCATCCGCAAAGACATCAAGCCCGGCCGCAGCGATTGTGCGGTCTGCAAGTGCGGCGATCAGCGCCGGCTCATCGACCGTTGATCCACGGCCGACATTGATCAGGACGCCCTGCGGTCCAAGCGCGTTGAGAATGTCAGCGTTGACGGTATTTTCCGTCGCAGCACCACCAGGCACGATCACAACCAGGATGTCGACCGCAGAAGCCATATCAATCAGGCGCGGATGCCAGGTGTACGCCACGTCAGATCGTTGCGTTCTGGTGTGATAATGAATGGGCAAGCCGAATGCTTCCAGGCGCCGGGCGATGGCCAGGCCGATCCGCCCGAGACCGTAGATTCCGACCGTCCGCCCCCTGAGCGAAAGCGAGGTCAGCGGGTAACCCCCTTCTGCCGCCCAGCGCCCGGCGCGCAGATAGGCTTCCGCCTTCGGCAGCTCGCGCACTGTGTTGAGCAGCAATCCGATGGTTGTGTCCGCAACTTCATCCGACAGGACGTCAGGCGTGTTGGTGACCATGACATTGCGCGTCGCCGCATGGGCTGCATCGACGGCGTCATAGCCGACGCCAAAATTGGCAATCACCTCGAGGTTTGGCAGGGAATCGATAAACTCCGCAGATATCCGTGTCGCCGCGGCGAGCCCCCTTATTCTTTTGCGCGTCTCCTCACTCAACGTGGTGATATCAGCTGTATCAACGGAAACAGCCTCGAAATTGGCTTCAACGCGCTCCCGCACCCGGGGGTGAACCTTTCCGGCAAGAAGCACAACGGCTCGTTCAGCACTCATCGGCCTGCTCCCGGGTTGAGCGGCATGGTCGATTGCCTGATCCGCATCTCGGGCTTGATCAGATGCAGTCCATCAGCTTCACTCGAGCCATTGAGCTTGTCGAGCAATGCCCGTGCCGCGAAACGGCCGACTTCCGATTGTCCGTTCCAGACTGTGGTCAGGGCAGGAGTGGCGATCGCCGCTTCCTCAAGATCGTCATAACCAGTCACAGATATATCCTTTCCAGGCACCAGACCCGCACGGGCAATGCCATTCATCAATCCGATAGCAACAAGATCGTTCCAGCACACCGCCGCGGTCGGTTTCAAGGGATTGGCGAGAAAATTCACTGCCGCTTCGAAGCCGCTCTGCTTGGTCCGGGGACCTGGAATTCTCAGCGCCGGATCGACCTCGATGCCGGCCTTTTTCAAGGCATTGGCATATCCCGCATAGCGGTCCCGCCCTGTCGACGTATGGTCCGTGCCGCCAATCATGGCAATCCGGGTGTGCCCCAGACTGATCAGATGATTGGTGGCAAGAGCCGTTCCGTAAGCGTCGTCCCCACGGAAGGTCGGCACATCTATTTCCGGAACCGACCTGGCGATCAGGATTGCCGGCATGCCATTGTCTTCGGCCAGCCTGATATCGGATGCAGGCGTTCCGATGGCCGGCGACATGATCACTCCGTCTCCGCCCAACTGCAGCAGTGTCTCAATGAAATTGCGCTGCTTGTCGACCGAGTCGTAATGGTTGGAAAGGATGAAGGTTTGCCTGCTGCGATCGAGTTCGGTCTCGATGGATTTCAGGATTTCGGCATAAAACGGATTCATTATGTCGTGCACGACAACCCCGATAATACCTGACCGCGACGTCCTGAGCGAAGCCGCACGGCGATTGTAGATATAGCCGAGCTCAATGGCTTTTTCCTTGATGCGGTCACGGGTTACATCCGCCACCAGCGGGCTATCACGCAATGCGAGGGAAACGGTTGCTGTCGAAAGGCCCAATGCCTCGGCAATAGTCGAAAGTTTTATCTTCTGCGCCAAATTGCGGTTCCCCATCACAGGGCACCTGGCCCCGATTCAAACAATTCAACAAACTAAAACGTTTAAACCGAACTGGCAATCAGTCAGCATCCGTTGCCGCATCATCGCCAACAGGTGAGTCGTCTTGCAATGGTGTGACGGCCTCGGCGGCAGTGTTTGGGGCAGCTGCGGAAACTGCCGCTGGACGCAAGGATGCAGAAATATTCGCATCCACGGCTGCAAGAAGCGCCAGAAGCTCAGCCACCTCTTTTTTCTTCAATCCGGCAAAGGCCGCCTTCTCGGTCTTGCGTTGCGACTTGCGGATGGACTTGATCTGGTCCCGCCCTGCGTCAGTCAAGAACACCAGCATCATCCGCCCATCGTCAGGCGATCCCTCGCGGCGCAGGAAACCCTGGGCAGCAAGGCGACCGATGGTCTTGGTGACAGTCGGGGCCGTGACCCCGAGCGACGCCGCGATTGCGCCGGGCGTTTGACCATCATCAGCATCGAGCGCCAGCATGACGCCATCCTGACCGGCGTAAAGCCCGAGATCCAGCAAATGCCGCGACAGGGCAGTCCTCGCATTGCGTGCCACCTGATTGATCATCAGAAACGCTTCGGCATGATCGCTCTTCTTGGTCTTTTTCACTTTGGTCTTCTTTTTGGCGGACACGGACAGCTCCTTCTTGCGGCCTTTGTTCCCTCACCCTAGGGTTCGGACTCTAATTTGGCCCGAGCGGAATAACCACCCTATGCCCACACAACCTGTACCCATCGCCATTCTCCCTTTGGGTGCTCACGAGCAGCACGGCCCTCATCTGCCTTTCGAGACCGATGCACTGATCGCTCATGAGGTCGCACAGCGGCTTTGCCGCGCCGCTCCCGCTGGCATTCAGACCGAATTGCTGCCCGTCGAATCAACCGGTTATTCTATCGAGCACATGGATGTGTCAGGTACGCGATCGCTTGGCTTTGAGGAAGCTGTCAATCGCTGGATTGACATCGCCGCCAGCTGTGCCGATCGCGGAATACGCCGGCTCATGCTGCTCAATGCGCACGGGGGAAATTCCCCGCTGCTGACCATTGTCGCAACCGAGGCCAGAGTGCGTTTCAACATGCTGGCGGTTGCAACAAGCTGGACCCGATTTGGCATGCCAACCGGCATCATTGAGCCGGAAGACAAGGCTTTCGACATCCATGCCGGAGACATCGAAACCTCTGTCATGCTGGCGATACGCCCTGATCTCGTTCGACTGGACGCACTTCAGGACTTCCCTTCCCGGCAAGCGGAGTTTGCCAGACGCTTCACCCATTTGCGCGCCTATGGCCCACATGCCTTCGGCTGGAAAATGTCGGATCTCAATCCGCAAGGTGCGGCCGGCAAGGCAAGCCGGGCATCCGCCAGCAAGGGCGAGGCAATTCTGGCCCACTCCCTGCAAGGGTTAACCGAATTGCTGGTCGATATGGCCGCCTTCAATGTCGACGAACTGGGCTAACCGGGACTTCCCCCGGCCGGCAACCCACCCGATCCCGCAGGCAATGGCCTGTCCATCGCGCTTGAATTGCTCAGGATTTCTCTAGTTTCAAGACAGAGCCGTTCAGCATTCGACAACCGTCAGGACACTTTGCATGATTGAAACAGACACCCTTGTCATAGGCGCCGGCCTGGCCGGCCTGACTGTCGCGCGGCAATTGTCTGACCGCGCGGGCAAGGTCGTCGTCATCGAGAAATCCCGATCCGCGGGCGGCAGGCTGTCGACCCGCCGCAGTGATGCCGGACATTTCGATCATGGCGCACAATACCTGACCGGAAGAACTCCCGGCTTTTCGACGCTCCTCGATCAATTGTCTCAAAACGGCCACCTGGCGCAGTGGAACCCGGAGGGCAAGGACAGCACACACCCTTGGTGGGTCGGGCAACCGGGCATGTCGGCAATTGGCAAGACTCTGGCCAGGAAGCTGGACGTCACCTACCAGACACGGGCAACGCACATTGCCGAGCAGGATCAGACCTATCTGGTTCACACACAAGCTGCCGATGGTGACAGCCCTGTTTACCGGGTTTCCAGGGTGGTCGTTGCTGCTCCTGCACCACAAGCACTTGCCCTGCTTGAACCACTTGATCCGGTGTTCGCTGACTTGCGCACCGTCAGCATGGCGCCCTGCTGGTCGGCCATGCTGGCGTTTGATCAACCGCTGAAAGCTGTCAAGGATCTGACCCGGGGGCTGGATACCGACATTCTCGCGTTGATTGCGCGCAATGGCTCGAAGCCTAACCGGTCCGGCGAGACCTTTGTCATGCACGCGACACCGCAATGGAGCCGCACTCACCTGGAAACTGATCGGGATGCCGTCAGATCGGCCATGCTGCAAGCAATGCGGCAGCAGACGGGACTGGCCCCGCATCTGCCTGACCCCGTCCATTTCGAGGTCCATCGCTGGCTCTACGCTCTTGTGGAAAAACCACTGCATCAATCCTTTCTGGGCAACCCGCAAAACACGTTGTTTGCCTGCGGCGACTGGTGCATCGGCGGTCGCGCCGAGGCGGCCTATCAGTCCGGCGAGGCTCTCGCCCATCACATCATGTCCTTGTGAGTGGCGTAAGCAGTGCGAAACGCCTATATGGGGTCAAACCTACATACCTGACAGAGAGATCCGATGAGCGAAGCGCCAGTTACCACCCCCGTGGCCCCCATCCCCGTGACTGTTCTGACCGGCTATCTCGGCGCCGGAAAGACCACTCTGCTCAACCGCATTCTCTCCGAACCGCACGGCAAGCGCTATGCGGTCATCGTCAATGAGTTCGGAGAAATCGGCATCGACAATGATCTGATCGTGGAATCCGACGAGGAAATCTACGAGATGAACAATGGCTGCGTCTGCTGCACCGTGCGCGGCGACCTGATCCGCGTCGTCGAAGGCCTGATGCGCCGTCCCGGCCGCTTTGACGCGATCATCGTCGAAACCACCGGTCTGGCCGATCCTGTTCCCGTCGCCCAGACCTTCTTCATGGACGAGGACGTTCGCGCCAAGACCAGGCTCGACGCGGTCGTGGCACTGGTCGATGCGCGGCATCTGCCCGCACGGCTCAAGGACAGCCGCGAAGCCGAAGACCAGATCGCATTTGCCGATGTGGTGATCCTCAACAAGACCGATCTGGTGACACCGGAAGAGCTTGAAACAGTTGAACGCACCGTGCGCGCCATCAATCCGTCCGCCCGCATTCACCGCACCGAACGCGCCGCTGTACCGCTTGATGCCGTGCTTGACCGCGGCGCTTTTGATCTCAGCCGGGCTCTCGACAACGACCCGCATTTTCTCGATCACGACCACCCAGACCATGCCTGCGGCCCGGACTGCGATCATGATCACGATCACCATGGGCACGATCACCACGGCCATGACCATGATCATCACGGCCACGGCCATCATGATCATGCCGCGCCGTCCGCCATTCACGATCTCACCATCGAATCGATCTCGCTGCGCGCCGGGCCGCTCAACCCGAAGCGGTTCTTCCCGTGGATCGAAAAGATCACCCAGCTTGAAGGCCCCAACATCCTCCGGCTCAAGGGCATCATCGCCTTTGAGGATGATGCGGACCGCTACGTGATCCAGGGCGTGCACATGATTGTCGAAGGCGATCATCAGCGCGCCTGGAAGGAAGACGAGAAGCGCGAAAGCCGCCTCGTCTTTATTGGCCGTGAACTTGACCGCGAGAAACTCGAGCGGACCTTCCTGGCCTGCCAGGCCTGAGGGAGCAACGATCATGCCGACAGTTGCGCCGATTGATCTCGACGACCATTGCCTTGCCACCGGTTTCTTGAACGACGTCCCGGTGTTTGCGCTGGCTTCGGGACAGGTGGTCCGTCTCGACCACGGAACTCATCGCCATGAGCTGCATGACGGGCTGATAGCCACTGACGTCACCTGGGATGGCAAAAGCCTGATCAGCGGCGGCGAAGATGGCAAGGTGATGCGGCTGGACGCCGATGGAACCGAGACCACGCTACGTGGCCCGGCGCGCAAATGGGTGAGCGCCGTGGCCGCAGGGCCGCAAAGCGCGGTAGCCTTTGCCGATGGCAAAACAGCAACCGTGCTGCTTGCCGATGGCACCGAGCGGACCTTCGAGGAAGCCCGGACCATAGAAGGTCTCGCCTTTGCTCCCAAGGGTCTGCGGCTGGCAATGGCGCGCTACAACGGCGTCTCGCTGAGCTTCGTGCAAGGCAGTGCGCCCGCGCTCGATTTCGAGTGGAAGGGTGCCCACAATCAGGTCATGTTCAGCCCTGACGGGCGGTTTCTGGTGACTGCCATGCAGGAAAACGCGCTGCATGGCTGGAAGCTTGATGGCAAGCCCGGCGGTGAACAGCGCCACATGCGCATGACCGGTTATCCGGCCAAGGTCAAATCCCTGTCCTGGTCGCACAAGGGCAAATGGCTGGCTTCATCGGGCGCACCTTCGGCAATCGTCTGGCCGTTCTCGGCCAAGGATGGTCCTATGGGCAAGGCTCCGTTGGAGCTTGGCCAGCGCGCCGACACCATGGTGACCTGCGTTGCCTGTCATCCGGTCGAGGATCTTGTCGCCATCGGATTTGGCGACGGCATGGTGCTGGCCGTTCGCATAGCCGACAGCAAGGAAGCGCTCTTGCGCCGTCCTGGCAAGGGACCGATCACCTCAATGGCCTGGAACAAGCCAGGTCGCCTGCTCGCGTTTGGATCGCAAGCAGGCGACTGTGGCGTTATCGACATTGCTGGCTGACAACCACCCCGGTTACGACCAGGACAGTTCCAGGTGCGGGCGGCCATTTGACGTCCGGGAATGGCTGACGCCGTCCTTGCCGATGACGCCGTTGACGCGCTTGCGGAAGGCCGAGAAGCTGTCGAAAGTAACAACATCAACAGCTTTATCGAGATCCAGCGACACCCGGTAATTGCCCGGCGAAGATGTGATGGCCTGGATGCCAACCACCCTGGCGGTGAAGGGCTGCCCGAGATAGGCTCCGCTCACGCGGCTGCCAGGCCCAAGGCTTTCGGGTCCTGGCCGGTTGCCAAGTGCTGCATGCAACGTGTTCCAGTCATTGAAGCCGTGTTGTGCGGCAACAAGTTCCAGTGCTTTGGAATGACCAACGGTTTCACCGCCGGCTTCCAGTCGGGTCCTCAGGCGTCTGGCCTGATCTTTCAGTGTATTCAAATTTGGCAATGGCGTGGGGTCACGCATGGCAGTTCTCCTGACATGACATACCGTGTTCAAGGGGTGTCCGCATTCCACCATCTGGCATGTCAACACAAAGATGACTGCTCGAAAACCGGAGACTTCACCACGGCACAATGCCTGCGGACGGCCGGGGCTCCAGACCCGAAGACGGTGAGATAGGGATGCACGGCGGCAATGTCAATGAGCTGGAATGGGCTGCTATTCGGCGGCCATGCTCGTCAGCGCCGCCTCTCGGTACTCCGTCGGGCTGACACCGACCCGCTCCCGGAATGCCCGGTTAAACGGGGCAAGCGAAGCGTAACCCAGACTGAAAGCATGCTGGATAATCTGTTCACGTGCCATTTGCGGGTCTGACAGTCTGCGCTTGGCCTCACGGACCCGGTAATCATTCACAAAAGCCGCAAAATTCCTGTAGCCAAGTCCGCCATTGATCAAGCGCCGCAACCGGTGTTCCGGAATGTTCAACACATCTGCCAGTCCGCCGATGGTCAGACCCGGCTCAAGATAAAGTCCGTCATCCATCGCCTTGACCACCCGGTCCAACTCCAGCCGGTCAGCCGCTGACATTTCGTTGTGGGAAACCGCAGCCAGCGCCCCGTTGCCACTGCGCTGGAACAGCCCTTCCTTCAAATTCGTCAGCCAGACCGAAAAGCCGAGAGCCAGAACAAGATAGACACCCGAATAGACAAGACAGAGGCTGGAATTGAGCGGCGCATCAATGGCGATCAGATTGGTGGCGAACACAAAAAGCGTGAACGGTGGCACTGAGAAGGCCAACGCCAGGCTGAAGCTGCGCCGCTCATCCACCAGGTCACTGGCCCGGTTTCGCAGGGCCCTGTGGATGATCAGCGCCAACAACGTTGTGTTCAACACAACCAGCGCAGCGGTAAAATACCAACGCCAATCTCCTGCAACAAAAGATGCCCCGGCGACCAGAGGAACGGCGACAGCAATCGGCCAGAAATGACCCACGCGCCAACGAAACCGGTCATTGAACAGCGCCAGCACAAACCACCACAACGAGATAAAATGAAGTTGCTGAAACGCCAGAACAAAGAAGCTTGCCGGAGCCAGCATATCGATAACCGGCGGCGCATTGAGAATGATCTCCACCAGGCCGGTCACGCCGAACAATATGCCGGTTCCACACAAGACGGTGAAATCAGGACGCAGCAACAGGCGGGCAATGACAAGCAGAAGAATTCCAAACGTCCCGCCGCGCAGGATCAGCTCAACAAAGCCAGTCAGGGTCAATTCAATTGACATATTCAAGTCCGTTCACTGCGCGCCGCCCCATGGCCTGCGTCAGACACATACCGGAAATAGGTATCCTCGGCCCAACAGTCCAATCGATTCCGGAATTGTCACGTCGATACTGAAACTTCCGCTCCAAATTTCAAAGTTGCGCGGCATGCCGCCGGGCAAATCACCAGATTGCGGTCATCGCCTGTTCCGCCGAACTTTCGCGAGAATGACGGAAACGGGTTGTCAAATTGCAAACGCTCTCAAAGGAGACGACGATGAAAAAGATGTTCGCGATCGCAGCCCTTTCACTTGCTGTAATCCTGCCATTCGCATCCGTGCCGGCATCTGCCGAAACAGCCAACACACAGGCCGATCTTTGTGCCGAAGCGCCGCAAAAGGCCGCCAACAGCGGTATTGATTGCACCGCAACCTCTTCCACCGGGCGTCATGAAGACAGCGCCGGCAAGAAATACCCGGCCGGCCCCGTCAATTATGGCGGCGGCATCGTATTCTGATCCCGAAATTTACAGACTGAAGCGCCGCATGTCCTTGAGGCTGCGGCGCTTCATCAACCTCTTCGGCACGTATCGCGCCAGCCCAAATTCTCTCCCGGTCTCAACCGCCACACGGCATTTGCCTCAAGCGCTGGGCAGCATTCCGTTCCAGTCTCACAAACCCAATCAACATTACACAAGCTGGGTTGACCGGCCCATCGACAGGCTGGAAATCCGCCAGGCAGGCCTTTGGAACACCTGGCGTCATTCAAGGTCCAGCAGGCTTGAAGCCTCCGCCATAGCCATCAATTGTTGTCCGGCATCCCCAGGAAGTCTCAGCGGAGCCAGCACCGGTGGGTACTCATAGACTTGTCAATTCCGGACAATGCAAATCTTCAATTCACCTGCCGCACTCAAATGTTTTCTCCGGCCCGCCCTTGAAAAGCCCGGCATCTGAACGAATATCGGTAATTGTACATTTTTTGACAATCATGTCAGCGTTTGCTCGCGTACAGTGCGAACCTCAAGGAATTTCCTCACATGGATACATTGACCAGGATTCGCGCTTTCATCGACGTGGTGGAAGCTGAGGGTTTTTCGGCCGCGGCACGCAAGGTCGGGCGGTCCAAAGCGCTTTTGTCGAAATATGTCCGCGAACTTGAAGACGATCTGGGTGCCTTGTTGCTCAACCGCACAACCCGGCAGTTTTCCCTGACCGAAGCAGGACACATTTACTTCCGGACCGCCTCGGACATTCTCAAAGAGATCGATAATCTCGCAGATCTGGTGCGCGAGGGCGCAACCGATCTCAAGGGTCGAATTCGCGTATCGGCTCCACGCACATTTGCCGACGCTGCCATTGGCCAGTCACTGATAGATTTCGCGGCGGCTCATCCGGATGTCACCCTGGAAATCATCTCGGATGACCGCTTTGTTGACCTCGTCGAGGAAGGCTATGATGTGGCCATCCGCATCACCAAGCTGGAGGATTCCGGACTAATCGCCCGCAAACTTTCAGCCTTCTCGCTGATCGCCTGCGCCTCGCCTGAGTTTCTGGAGAAACACGGCCCGATTATTCACCCCTCCCAGCTCTCCGATATTCCGTGCATTGTCGACACCAACGGCCGGACTCTCAACAACTGGCACTTCGTGAACAAGGAAGGGACCGCCATCTCTGTTTCCGTACATGGCCGGCTTGAGGTCAACAGCCCCCTGACCGCAATGCGTGCAGCCGAAGCGGGCCTGGGTGTGACCGTGCTCCCCGACTTCATTTTCAAGGAACGTCAACCTGGCGGCACTCTTGTTCCCATTCTCGAGGAGTTCAATGCGAATGACCGGGGAATATACGCCATTTACCCGCATCGCCGCTATCTTCCGGCAAAAGTGCGGGCTTTTGTCGACTATCTGAACCAGTGGTTCAAGACAACGCAATGACGCCTGTTTGCAGCTGATTATGCGGGCGTCGAAATTTGGTCCATATTCAATGCGAACCAAACGCACCGGACAATTCAGGCAGAGCGCCAAACATGGATACGCATATGATGTTGCGACTAAGGGACTTAGTAATACTGGCCGGCTGTCTGTTGCCTGCTGCAGCTTCGGCCCATCCCCATGTGTTCGCTGAAGCACGCCTTGAAATCGAAACTTCGGCTGATGGCAATGTGACCGAGCTGCGCAACGTCTGGCGCTTCGATGAGGTCTTCTCGTCAAGCGTCATTCTGGATTTTGATGAGAACGCGGATCTCAAACTCGACTCTGCCGAACTTGCCAACATCAGCACCATGGTCACCCAGTCTCTCGCCGAGTTCGATTACTACATCTCCGTCACCGTGAACGGCAAGGACGCCGGCATCTCACTGCCACAAGCCATCAATGTCGATTATCAGGACGGACAACTGCTGATGTTCTTCGCAGTTGTTCCGGATAAGAAACTGCCGCTCGACGGCAAGATTGCGGTGGGTGTGTTTGATCCGACCATGTATGCCGCTCTCGACTTCATCAATGATGAAGACATGATGGTGACGGGCGGTTCAACCTCGCGATGCGCACGCAAGGTGGTCCGTCCGGATCCCGATGAAATCATCGCCCAGAACCAGGCGTCCCTGACTGAAGCCTTTTTCGAAACCACCGGCAGCGGGGACCTTTCAAAGTTGCTTGCCACGCGGCTGGAGCTTGACTGCCAATGAGGCCCGTTACCAGACGCGTGATCGTGGCGGCCACGATTGCCTGCCTCGTGCTGGCAGGTGCGGCCCATGCGCAATCCTCGCTCGGCATCGGATCAGCCGAACCGGCCATTACGCCGACGGGATTGGGTGGCTCCGTTCTCTACTGGGTTAACCAGCAGCAACAGGCGTTCTATCGGGCGCTCACCGGTGCGCTGAAGGCCATGCGCTCCGACCCATGGCAGATGTGGGGCCTGGTCAGCCTGTCTTTCCTGTATGGCGTGTTTCATGCCGCAGGCCCTGGCCACGGCAAGGCAGTGATCTCGTCCTACATGCTGGCCAATGAAGTGGCGCTCAGGCGCGGCGTGGTATTGGCATTGTTCTCGTCCATGCTGCAGGCACTCACTGCAATAACAGTCGTCGGTGTTGCCTACTATCTGCTGCGGGGGCTCTCGGTTTCCATGACCCAGGCCACGCATTTCATGGAAATTGCCAGTTACGCGCTGATAACCCTGTTCGGGCTGTGGCTGCTCAGCCGCAAGCTGCTATCGTTGCGCACCACCCCGGCACTGAGCCCCGTTCCGGCGCAGCAACCCCAGGCCCATACCGGACACTCACACGCACACGGCGACCACCATCAACACAATAACGATCACAGCCATCACCACCACCACGAGCACGCAAAAGGAGAGGTCTGCAGCACCTGCGGCCATGCCCACCTGCCTGATCCCAAGCTGATATCCGGCCGGGATTTCAGTGTGCGTGAAGCCTGGAGTGCGGTTGTGGCTGTCGGATTGAGGCCCTGTTCCGGTGCGCTTATCGTGCTCACATTCTCGATGCTCAACGGGCTCTGGATTGCGGGCATCGTGTCCGCCTTCGCCATGGCGCTCGGCACTGCAATCACCGTGTCCGCCCTGGCCACTCTGGCAGTTCTGGCCAAAGGCGCGGCTGTGCGCTTGGCAGGCGCCTCCATGGGAGGAACCGTCGGTTCAGTGATTGAGATACTGGGTGCAGCAACCGTGTTCGCACTGGGACTGCTGCTGCTGGCAGCTTCGCTGCAGGCGTAAAATCCTACTCCGGTGAGTTCCGGTCCTTGTTCTGCCGCTTGCCGCGCAACCAGAACACCGCGAAAAAGGCCAGCACGAAGAATGTCGCCAGGGCATAGGATAACCACGGCGATATTTCCGACAGAGACATCATCATGGCCGGCATGAAATAGAAGACGAGCCCGGTGCCACCGAGAATTACCGCCGCTGCAATAGCCGACGAGCGGTTTGATGTGCTTGGTTCGCTCATGCCTGTGGTCCTTTGCAATCGCCGATCATGCACCAGATAAGCCTTTTCGCCCTCACTGCAACACCCGAGATCCTCCCCGGGCATCAGGGCGCCATGATTTTCTGCGGAAACAGGCTTCAGAGTCCCGGGACAACTGCAGACATATGGATGACACGCCGATCGGGCCGTACATCTTCACGGTGCACCGAAAACCCCATTCTCTTGTACCAGGAAAGAGCAGGATTGAGACTGTTGGTGATCAAGCCGATCTGCTTCAAACCGAGCTCGCGCGCCCTTTCAAAGGCCGCCTCAAGCAACAATCGCCCGCGCCCCGTTCCAGCGCTGTCCGGCGCTGTGGCGATGGATTCAAGAAAAAGTTCAGTCTCGAGAACACGCAAGATCAGCACCCCGATCAGCGCACCACCGCTCTCGTCAAACCAGACTTCGCAGTTATCCAGGATCTCGCCATAGTCCCATTCAAGCGGAATTGCCCGCGCCCCGACGGCGGCTTCGGTCCGTGCATAGGCGGCTCTCTGGAATGCCTCGAGGCGCGCCCGGTCATCCGTCTTGGCTCGGCGCAGATCCATCATCCCTGCGCGGCCCTTATATCCTCCAGACGGTTTTTCTGCCGTCCGTCCAGCTCAAAATTCGATGGATCAAGCCAGGCCTCGAAGCTGCGCTTGAGATCCGGCCATTCGCTGTCGATCATCGAGTACCAGGCCGTATCGCGGTTGCCGCCTTTGGAAACGATGTGCTGCCGGAACACGCCTTCGAATTGAAAGCCGAGACGAGCGGCCGTTACCTTGGAAGGCCCGTTCTCATTGTGGCATTTCCATTCGTAGCGGCGGTAATCGAGTTCTTCGAACACATGCCGTGCCATCAGGTAGTGCGCCTCGGTCGACATCGGCGACCGCGCCATTGCCGCCCCGTGGGCCACCGATCCCACCTCGACCACGCCGTTTGCCGGGTCCGGCCGCATCAGTGACGCCATGCCGACAATATTGCCAGTTTTGCGGCTACGGAAGATGCAGGTCACCCAGCCGCCATCCTGGCCGGAGCGATCCAGCCAGTCGCAAAGCTCCGAGGATGTCTGATACGGGCCATTGGGGAAATATCGGATCAAATCACTGACGCCCGCCCCGCCCAGCGCATCCCACAATGCTGCTTCGTGAACCGCGCGCCGGTACGGTTCAATCATCACATAGCGTCCCGTGGCGGAAAACCCCTGTGGCGCGGGTCGCGCCGTCCATTTGCTCAAATCACGCATTTTGTCACCAGAATTGAAATTCGCGCCGGGATAGGACATGAGTTCATCTGACAAAACAACCACCGTCGCGAGGAAAAATCAGATGATCCGTCCAGTTGCAGCCTTTGACCATATCGGCGAAGAAAATGCCTTTGCCGTACTGGCGCGCGCCACTGAGCTTGCCAATCAGGGCCGGGACATCATCAATCTCGGCATCGGCCAGCCGGATTTCAAAACGCCGGAACATATCGTCGAGGCTGCGATCAAGGCCTTGCGCGATGGTCATCACGGCTACACGCCGGCCAATGGATTGCTCGCCACCCGCGAAGCGGTGTGCCGCAGAACGCTATCCATGACCGGTGTGGAAATCTCGCCCGACAGCGTCATGATCATGCCCGGCGGCAAGCCGACCATGTATGCCGCCATCCGCATGTTGGGCGAACCCGGCGCCGATATTCTCTACCCCGATCCGGGCTTTCCGATCTACCGGTCGATGATCGAGCATGTGGGAGCACGGCCAATTCCCGTCCCCATGCGTGAAGAAAACGGATTTGCCTTCTCGGCCGAGGAAACCCTGGCTCTGATCACGCCACAAACGCGGCTGCTGATTCTCAACTCGCCCGCCAACCCCACCGGTGGCGTGACACCGAAAGCCGAGATCGACAAACTCGTCGCCGGACTGGCAAACCATCCGCAGGTTGCCATCCTGTCCGACGAAATCTACGACGTGATGACCTATGACGGTGAACGCCACACCTCGTTGCTGAGCTATCCCGAGATCCGCGACCGGTTGATCGTGCTCAACGGCTGGTCCAAGACCTGGGCCATGACCGGCTGGCGCATGGGCTGGTCGATCTGGCCGGAAAGTCTGATCGGCTATGTCCGCAAACTCGCCGTTAATTGCTGGTCCTGTGTCAACGCCCCGTCGCAGTTCGCCGGTATCGCGGCGATTGACGGCCCCCAGGATGCGGTGGCCGACATGCTGACCGCCTTCGACCGCCGCCGCCGGCTGGTCACCGATCTGCTCAACGACTTGCCAGGCGTCTCATGCGTTCTTCCCAAGGGCGCTTTTTACGCCTTCCCGAACATTTCGGAGACCGGATGGAAAGCCAAGAAGCTCGCCAGTGCCCTTCTTGAAGAAGCCGGCGTTGCGCTGATCGGCGGGCCGGATTTCGGTATTCTCGGCGAGGGATATATCCGGGTGTCGTGCGCCAACTCTGACGACAACATCAAGGCCGCCATCCTGCGCGTTGGAGAATTTCTGGCAGACGCCAAACCCTGAACAGATCAAGGGCGGCTTGCGCCGCCCTTATCCGTCATGCCGTTCTTGGGAGGAGTGAAGTGGCATGTCTGATGATCAGGTTGCGCTCCAAATGTTAACGGGATCTTAACGAGAACTGGCATTATTTGACCCGTTGCCGCACAGAACCGGCGAAAAGGACTGAAAATCAGCGCTTCTGCCATGCGGAGCGAAGGCCAGGCAGTCAGAGCCGTCTCGCCAGCAGCGTCAATCCGGCAACGCCGAACGCTATGGCGAACACGCCCTCGAACCATCGCCTGAGGCGCAGATAGATCGCAACAATCCGCCCATTGGAAAACAGCAGCGCATAGGCCACAAAAACGCACAGGCTCTGCAGACCGACGGCAACAACCACCGAGGCAATTTGCAGCGGTGAAGCCGAAGCCGGAACACCGACCGAGAACAGCGCCCCGAAGAACAGGATCGCCTTGGGATTGGTAAGATGCATCGCCAGCCCCTTGCCACAGGCAGTCCGGTAACGTCCGGCTGACACCGAACGCAGTTTCGCCTGCCCGGCAGACAAGGCGCTGCGAGCGCTCTTGTAGGCCAGAAACAGCAAGTAGCCGGCTCCGAAATATCTCAACAGTTCAAAGGTCCATGCATTGGCTTGCATGACCGCGCCAAGCCCGAGTGCCGCCGCCACTGACCAGAGCCAGGAACCGGAGACGATACCCGTCACCAGAGCCAGAGCCTGCGCCCGCCCATGTGCCATCGCAGTCCCGGCAATTGCCAGTGTCGAAGGGCCGGGGCTGGCAGTGGCCATGAAGGCAGCCGTCAGGATCAATGGGAAGTTGATGTCGCTCATCATGCAGACAGCATGGCATCGGCTTATAGCCAGCACAACGCCCGGAGTGATGACATTTTCTGAAGCCACCCATCAGATCAACTGATCAAGACTTCAAACACCGTTGCGCGCACGACCGATTGGTCCCGCTTTAAAAAAAAGCGGGGCGCTTGCGCGCCCCGTTCAGTTTCGGTTTGGGTTATTATTGGTCTCGGACACCCAATTGCCTATCTGGTGACAATCTCCGGCCCCATCAGGCTGTAGGGCAGCCAGGTCGAAAGACCCGGCACATAGGTCACGATGATGAGGAACAGGAACAGCACCGCCACGAATGGCAGCGCAGCACGCACAACCTGCACCAGGCTCATCCCGGTTATTCCGGAGGTAACGAACAGGTTCAGGCCTATCGGCGGCGTGATCATGCCGATTTCCATGTTGACCACCATGATGATGCCCAGATGCACCGGATCAACGCCAAGCTCCATGGCGATCGGAAACACCACAGGCGCCACGATCAGCAAAAGACCGGACGGTTCCATGAACTGACCACCGATCAGCAGCAGGATGTTGACCGCAATCAGGAAGGTGAACCAGGTGAAGCCGTAGCCCAGCATCAGCTCGGTGATGGCGTCCGGGATCCGCTCTGACGTCAACACATGCGCAAACAGCAGCGCGTTGACGATGATGAACATCAGCATGATGGTCGTCTTCGACGCATCCACCATCACCTTGCGGGTGTCTTCGTTGAAGAAGGCACGGCCGAAGTTGCGGCCCATCAACGAGAGATTGCGGCCCCACACCGGCAGACCGGCAACCAGCGCGCCAGGCACACCGGCAATTCCCTTGTCACCGCGCCAGGCGATGTAACCGACCAGAATGGCAAACGAGATGGCGAGCCCGAGATTGGACCGGCCGGCGAAAGTGATCGTCTCGGAATCATTGGTCGCAAAGAACGACAGGATCATCCAGACGAAATAGAACGCCACCGCGTACACAACGCCGGAGAATCCGGCGCGGGCGCGGCGCGAGTCGGTGTCGTTGACCCATGTGACCCCCGCCATCGGCCCCATGTCACGATAGATGAAGATCGCGATGAAGAACGAATAGACGGCAGCCACGGCCGCCGCCTCGGTCGGGGTGAACACGCCGCCATAGATACCACCGATAATGATGATGATCAGGAACAGGCCCCAGCCGGCTTCCTTGCCGCCCGCAACAATTTCGCCAAATCCGCGCCATGGTTCTGACGGAAGGCCCTTGATGCGCGCCACGATGTAGATCGCGATCATCAGCATGAGACCGGCAACAATGCCCGGAATCACACCGGCCAGGAACATCCGGCCGACCGACACATCGGTCGCCGCCGCATAGACCACCATGACGATCGACGGCGGGATGAGGATGCCGAGCGTGCCTGCATTGGCAATGATACCGGCTGCGAATTCCTTGGAATATCCAACCTGCCGCATGCCGGCGATGGCAATGGTGCCGATAGCCACCACAGTCGCCGGCGATGAACCGGACAGTGCGGCAAACAGCATGCAGGCAAGCACGCTGGCCATGGCAAGACCACCGCGGAAATGCCCGACCGTTGCAATCGCGAAGCGGATAATGCGCTTGGCCACGCCGCCGGTCGACATGAAAGCCGACGCCAACACAAAGAACGGAATGGCAAGCAGCGTGTAGTTTTGCGATGCCGTGAACAACTGGATGGCCACCGAGGACATCGAGTCATTGGAGAAAAAGGCGATCAGGATGATTGACGAAAGCCCCAGCGACACCGCCACGGGTACGCCGACAAACAGAAGCCCGAGAACGAGCACAAACAGAATTGCGGTTTCCATGACGGATCAGTCCTTCAAAACGTTGCGGTTTTCGGCAACGAGGTCTTCCGCCTCATGTCCGGCAATGATCAGTTCGCGGTCACCGCGCCAGATCGCAATCATGGCTTGCAGCGCGCGGAATCCGAACAGACCCAAACCGATGGGAAGAATGAGATAGGCAATCCAGCGCTGCACGCGTTCCTTCAAGCCGAATGTTTCCTGCATCCACTCCGGATACCGCAGATCATCAAGACCGATGCCGATCTGAAAGAACTTCGACCAGTAGACCATTGCGCCACCGCTCGTATCTGCACCCAGTATTCCGAGCCAGGAAGATTCAATCAGTATAGCCGCATAGAGAAAGGCGCAGACCGCGCCAAAAATCGCAAAAAACCTAAACACGGGCTTGGGGAACAGCCGCAGAAGCGCGTCCACACCCAGATGCATGCCCTGTTTGAGGCCGTAACTCATGCCGAACAGGATCATCCAGGCAAACAGGATACGGGTCAGCTCAAGTGCACCGGTCCAGCCGCTGTTGAAGCCGTAACGCGCTATTACCTGTGTAAAGGAAACGAATGTGATCAGCGCCAGAAGCACTGCCAGCACATTCTCCTCGAACCGTGTGACAGCTTCCGGATTGCGGCGTTCCGCGATCCAGAACAGCGCAATCACTGCCCCCATGATGAGATAAGGCAAGTAGATATTCATCGTGGCCCCCCGGACTTGCCGGATTTTACCGGCAGGCTGTGTGGTGGATCCGGACGTTCAGGTCCGGATCCACCGTGCTTTGTTAGCTGGCGTCGTTGGAAGCCGCTGCGGCTTCGATCAGATCAGCGCCGATATCGTCTTCAAACTTGGTCCAGACAGGCTTCATCACATCAACCCAGGCCTTGCGCTGTTCAGCGTCGAGTTCTCGGATTGTGCCACCGGCATCCAGAATGTTCTGACGGTTTTCAGCTTCCTTGGCAGCAACCGACGCATTGGCTTCGATTGTCACTTCATTGGCGATGGTGACGAACTGCTCACGGAAATCGGCGTCAAGGCCATTGAGCCATTCGGTCGAAGTCACCAGCAGATAGGCCAGCAGCTGATGGTTGGTTTCAGTCACGCCATCCTGCACTTCGAAGAACTTCTGGGTGTAGATGTTCGACCAGGAATTTTCCTGCCCGTCGACAACGCCGGTCTGCAGAGCGCCATAGACTTCCTTGAATGCCAGCTTCTGGGCCGAACCACCCATGGCTTCGATCATCGCAACGGCGACATCGGAGGTCTGGACGCGGAACTTCAGACCATCCGCATCAGAAGGCGTCAACAGCGGCTTGTTGGCCGAAAACTGCTTCAGTCCTGACGACCAGTAGCCAAGACCGGTGTAACCGACATCTTCCATGACAGTCAGCAGACCCTTGCCAGACTCGGACTGGGTGAAGACGTCAACGGCCTTGAGGCTGGCGAACAGGAACGGCAGGTCGAACAGGCGGTACTTGAGGGTGTAGGCTTCGAATTTCGACAGCGAAGGTGCAGCAAGCTGAACATCGCCCAGAAGCAGCGCCTCGAGAACCTTGTCGTCATCGAACAGGGTCGAATTGGCGAACACTTCCATGCAGGCCTTGCCATTCATCTCCGTGTTGACCCGTTCGGCCAACAGGGTTGCGGCGTCGCCCTTGGGATGTCCGGTCGCAGCCACAACGTGGCTGAACTTGATGACCATCTCGCCATCATCACAATTGGCGGAAGCGGCGTTTGCGGTGAAAAGAAGAGCGGCGGCTGAAACGGCGCCAAGAAGAAGCTTTTTCATGAGGTATCCTCCACAAGGGCAACATGCCCGGAATTGTCAAACGAAGCGGAGACAAGAGAATACCGGAAAGACCGGCAAACAGCCGGCGTCCTCCCAGCGACGACCTCCCGTCCATCGCATTCTATTGGACAATAGCAATCCCTGTGCCAGTTCGGCAGAGACGCCTGAAGCTGTCAGAATAGCTCAAAAACAGCATCTGGAACAGAAGATCGAGCCGATTGCGCCTGAACTGCGGCATTCGGCGGGCGCCAGTCTACCCATCCAAAAACGCCAACGGGTCGTCTACGACCCATCGGCATCATTGCTGGAGCTGATGCCCAGACGCCGCATCTTCTCGTACAGCCCCTTGCGTGAAACGCCGAGGCTTTCGTAGGTCGGCTTCAAGCTACCACCATTGCGCTTGATCTCCGCCGTGATCACCGCACGTTCAAAGCTGTCCATGCGCTCCGAAAGATTGCCGGTTCCGGTTTCGATACCGGCATCCGCCTCTGCCCCGAACCCCGACCACATACCCAGAACAAACCGGTCGGCAACGTTCCGCAACTCGCGCACATTGCCCGGCCAGTCATGCGCCACCAATCCGGCTTCAATCTGTGGCGTGACGTCGGGAATCTCACGCCGGTAGCGCGCACGTGCTTCACGCGCCAGGTGAAAAAACAACAGCGGAATGTCATCCCTGCGCACCCGAAGCACAGGGATGTCCAGGGTGATCACATTGAGCCGGTAATAAAGATCGGTCCGGAATGAAGGGTTGTTGATAAGATCCGCCTTGGTCGCCGCGACGAAGCGCACATCAAGCTCCACCTGCCGGTTCGATCCCAGCCGCTCGATTGACCGTGCCTCGATGGCGCGCAGCAGCTTGGCCTGCAGATCGATCGGCATCGATTCAATTTCGTCGAGAAACACCGTGCCGCCATTGGCGTGTTCCAGCTTGCCGATCCTGAGTTTTTGCGCCCCGGTAAACGCCCCCGCCTCATGCCCGAACAATTCGGATTCGAAAATATCAGCAGGCAGGGCTGCACAATTGATGGCAACAAAATTTCCCTTGGACCGGGAGCCGAAGTCATGCAGCGCCCGCGCGACCACTTCCTTGCCCGTTCCTGTTTCTCCGGTAATCAAGACATCCGCATCGGTATCGGCAACCGCAGAAATCTGCGCCCTCAGCCGCTGCATTGCAGGATTACGGCCAACCAGCCTCGACGAGAGGTCGTCACCGCCCTCAAGCGCATTGCGCAGAGAGCGGTTCTCCAGCACAAGCCGGCGCTTCTCAAGGGCCCGCTCAACCACCGAGAACAAGCGGTTTGCGGCGAACGGTTTCTCGATGAAATCATAGGCCCCGGCGCGCATCGCCTCCACAGCCATCTGCACATCGCCATGTCCGGTGATCAGCACCACGGGAAGGGTCGGATCAATGCCAAGGATGCGGCGCATCAGCGTCAATCCATCTATTCCGGGCATGCGGATATCAGAGACAATAACACCATAGAGGCTGCGCAATGGCAGATCTGAAATATCTTCCGCGCTGCTGTGGCAAGTCACACTCAGCCCTTCGAGCTCCAGGGATTGCTTGAGCGCGTGCCGAAGATCTTCATCATCATCGACCAGATGAACTATTCTGTCCTGCGGTCTCAGTGCTGAATTATCTTCCAAAAGACGAAACCTCCCCATGGCATGGATGCAAAGCCTGAAATCATGAAGCCGCCATCTTGTCCAGCATCAAACCGCAGCCCCCTCCGATCTCAGAGCCGGCTCCCTTTCGGGAATATCAGGGTCCGCAGCCCGCAGGTTGATGGTAAAACAGGCTCCACCCTCGGCCCTGTTGGCTGCCATGATCGTACCGCCAAAGTCCCGGATGATATTGTCGACAATGGAAAGGCCGATGCCAATTCCATCACCGACCCCTTTGGTTGTGAAGAATGGCTCGAACACCTTGGGCAATTGCTCAGGTTCGATCCCGGGGCCATTGTCCATTATTGTCACGACAACCCGCTCGCCTTCCCGGCGTGCGTCGATCTCGATATATGCGCCAGCCTGCCCCGACAGGGCATCGATCGCGTTGTTGACCAGATTGACAATCACCTGCCCCAACCTGATCCGCCCGCCAAAGACGTGAAGACCCGCCACCCCCTCGCCCACGGCAATTGCGGCAATCCCCGCCGCACGAGCACGTGGCCGCGCCAGCAGCAACGCCTCGTCGACAATCGTGCCAAGCGGAACAGGTCCGATGGTGGCGCCGGGCTTTCGGGAGAAGGACAGCAGGGTTTTCGACAATTCAGCCATCCGTTCAACCAGGGAATTGATCCGCGACAGATTTCCCGACACCTCCGATATTGCGCCGCGATCAAGAAACTTCAGGGCATTGTCCGCATAAGACCGGATAGCTGCCAGTGGCTGATTGTACTCATGGCTCAAGGCCGTCGACATTTGGCCCAGTGCTGCCAGCTTGGCAGTTTGAATCAGCTCATTCTGCGTCTTTCGCAACCGGTCTTCTGCCTCGCGGCGAACCTCGACTTCCTGGCTTAGCGACTGATTGGTGATCGAAAGCGCCCGTGTCCGGTCTCTGATAACGCGCTCAAGCCGCAGTGCAATCGCCCGATCAGAGCGGGATCTGATAACTGCACTCTCATTCCGGCGAAGCACGACCAAAGCAATCACACCGGACAGCAAGCCGGCCAGGGAAGCAATCGCCGCCGCGTTAAGCCGCGCCGCCGCAACCGGAGAAGGATCGGCCAGCACATGCAGATCCCACTCGAGCAACGGCAAGCGGCGCACCAGATCCAGCCGCTCTTGATAGTCACCATTGATCAGGTAGCGATCAAATCTGCCGGCCTGATGCAATTCGGAGATTGGATTAAGCCGCCAGTTCGGATCATTCGCCAGAAACACCGTACCGGTTTTGTCGGTTACGAAAATGCGGCGCGCTGACAAGGCCCAGGCAGCTTCGACGCGGTAGAAGTCGACATAGACAATGACGACACCGACGAACTTCCCCTCGCGGCGCACTCCCGAGGAGAAGGCATAGGTCCGCTCGCCACGGCTGCTGGATAGCGCCGCACGTCCAAGGCGGCCCTGCAACGCAACGTCGATCAATTCGGGTAGCTTTTCATCTTGCACGGCGAACGAGCCGCGTGCACTTGCCAGCAGTTCTCCGTCAGGAAAGAAAAATGCCACATCCATCGCAGCTGACATGCCGCCAATCGCTTCCGCCGTCCGGCGCGCGTCAAGCGATTGGGCGTTGCCTTCGGCATCACGCACGAACAGCGCCCGTATCGAAGACTGACGCGACAAAAGCGGCGGCAGCAACCGGTATTTATCGAGAACCCCTGTGAGAACTTCGGTTTGCACAGACAGGGTTTCGCCGGCCCTCTGCATGACATCAGACAGCGCTCGCTCCTTGGCGGCACTCACCGACCACGCCACGACAATCGCCGAAAGCACCGCCCAGACGACAAACAGACCCATTCTGGTCAGACGGAATTGTTTTTCGATGGCGACCCGTGATTGCATCGCCGGACTTTAGTGCCGTTCATCCCGAAATGAAATCGCCGGAGCACTGCAATTTAGTGATCTCGCAAGGAACCTGCAGCGGCGCGGCGCCAGCTTCGTTAATCCTGCACGACAAATTCGAGAGCACGAAAGACCCGGCCCACCGTTCTTGTTTCAAGATCAACGGATCTCGGTTCAGACCTTGGCAGCCGCAACCGTTGCTTCGATGTGATCAACCAGAGGATCAGCAAGTCCCAGCCGGCCTGCCAGCAGGTCGAGGAAACCTCGTTCCGCGCGGCTGTCAGGTTCGATCGCAAGCCGGGCCGCGGTGAACATTTCCACCTTCTGCGCTTCACTCGACGCGGCAGCGATGATCCCGTCCATATCGACAGGCTTGGACAACTCGTCATCAAGAAAAGCGACCGCGTCAGCGCCCAGTCCCGACAAGGCCAGCTTGTCATGAATGCGGGCACGCTCTGCATCATCCACATGACCGTCCGCGCGCGCCGCGGCAATCATGACCCTGATCAGGGAAAGCGCAAAATCGCCGTTCACACTGGCAGGCTCCGCTGAAAACCCGGAATCCGAGGGAGGCGCCAGCAATTCAGGGTCCGGCACAACGCCGCTGTCACTTGGAGATCTGCCGGCCTGGTAGTTCTTCCAGGCCTGGTAACCGAGACCGGCGATTGCAGCCATGCCGCCAAGTTTCAAGGCCGATCCGCCGATGGCCCGCCCAGTTCCGGTTCCCAGAAGCACGGCGACAATAGCCCCTGCGGCAAGAGGATTGTCCTTTGCCAATTGCGTGGCCTGACCGGCCTTGTCGCGAATCGTGCCTTGAGTTCCGGGAATATTTGAGCCGAGAAACTGGTCGAGCAGGGCTTTGGGATCGAACATGGCGAAGGTCCTTGTCTTCCTTGGCGCGGCCACACGATCTGGCCGCTTCAGGATAGAGATAGGAAGCCGTCGGCTCGCTTTCAAACAGCCACAGGAGCACTCGTCTCCGGCCCAGCTTGCCAGTCAGTCAAGCTCTACAGCAAAACCGATGATCAGGTGTCCGCGTCAGGCCGACAAGCGCGATGCTTCCGTGGCCAGTCGGGTAATTCCGTCCCAGTCGCCGGCTT
This sequence comes from Hoeflea sp., assembly GCA_048261205.1. Taxonomy (GTDB): domain Bacteria; phylum Pseudomonadota; class Alphaproteobacteria; order Rhizobiales; family Rhizobiaceae; genus Hoeflea. Next base: position 256,827 of record JBLXGF010000002.1, on the reverse strand, counting down.
CCACCAGAGCATTGGGCGCAACCCAGGAGCCGCCGACACAAATCACGTTGGGCAGGGACAGGTAATCCCGCGCATTGTCCGGCGTAATGCCGCCGGTCGGGCAAAACTGCATGCCGGCCAGCGGAGATGACAAGGACTTCAGGTAAGCAGCGCCTCCAGCCTGTTCGGCCGGGAAGAACTTGAGCACCTTGTAGCCTTCTTCGCTGAGCGCCATCACCTCGCTCGGGGTTGCAGCACCCGGCAACAGCGGAACCGGTGATTTGCGCGCCACATCAAGCAACTCAAGCGTTGTACCGGGCGAAACGATAAACTGAGAGCCCGCTTCAACAGCCTGGTGAAACTGGCCCGCATTGAGCACGGTTCCCGCGCCCGGAACAGCGCCCTCAACCTCATCAGCCACCGCACGGATAGCCTGCAGCGCAACCGGCGTTCTCATCGTGATCTCGATTGCCTTCAAACCACCCGCCACCAGCGCACGCGCCAACGGCACGGCATGGGCGAGATCCTTGATGACGAGCACGGGCACCACAGGCTGCAATTTCAGAATGGAAATGAGGGCTTGGGTTTTATCGCCCATGGCGCTGGTCCTTTCGCGGCATCAACTGTAGCGCTCCGAATAGCCTCTCAATCATGAATTGTCCATGCCGCTGCGTCATCAGGGGCCCACACACCGATTGCCTGAATTGCATGAACGCGCTATGCCCGCAGGTATGAAGACACCTGCAAAAACACCCGTTCCGAACCAGCCAGTGGTCGTCGCTGCGCTCTATCATTTCGCCCGGCTGGCCGAGCACGAAGCCCTGCAGCCGCCCTTGGCACAATTGTGCGACGAGCAGGGCGTCAAGGGCACCTTGCTGCTGGCGCGCGAAGGCGTCAACGGAACCATTGCCGGCACTCGCTCGGCGATTGATGCTGTGCTTGATCATCTGCGCGCGATCCCCGGCCTTGCAGCTCTGGAACACAAGGAAAGCAGCGCCCACAAGATGCCGTTCCGGCGCATGAAGGTGCGTCTGAAGAAGGAAATCGTCACCATGGGCGTTCCCGACATCGATCCACTCGTGGACGTCGGCGCCTATGTCGATCCGAAGGACTGGAACGCGCTGATTTCAGATCCCGAAACGGTGGTGATCGATACCCGCAACGATTACGAGGTCGGGATCGGCACCTTCAAAGGTGCGATCAATCCCGAGACCCATACGTTCCGGGAGTTTCCGGGCTGGGTTGATCAGGCCGGCATCGAAGACAAGACCAAGCCCATCGCGATGTTCTGCACCGGCGGCATCCGCTGCGAAAAGGCGACTGCCTTCATGCGCGCCCAGGGCTATGAAAATGTCTACCATCTCAAGGGCGGCATTCTGAAATATCTGGAAAACATACCGGAAGAAGAGAGCCTCTGGCAGGGCTCCTGTTTTGTCTTTGACGAGCGGGTCGCCGTCACCCATGGCCTGCGCGAAAGCGATGAGATCCTGTGCCGCGCCTGCCGCAATCCGGTCACCACCGAAGAACTGGCCTCTGAGCTCTACGAAGACGGTGTTTCCTGCCCTCACTGCTATCACACCCGCAGCGAGGAAGACCGAGCCCGGTTCCGGATGCGTCAACAACAAATGCTGGCTGCCAAGGAAAAAGCACGCCAGGACGGCGATCATCCATGACCCGGACCGCAAACAGGGTCTTGATCATCGGCGCCGGAATTGTCGGCATTGCCAGCGCAGCATTGCTGTCGGAGCAAGGTTATGCGGTCACGGTGATCGACCGGTCCGGCATTGCCGAGGAAACCAGCAAGGGCAACGCCGCGGCACTGGCTTTCTCCGAAATCATGCCTTTGGCATCGCCCAAAACCCTTCTCAGAGCCCCGAAATGGTTGTTCGACCCGCTCGGACCTCTGTCGATCCGGCCATCCTATCTGCCGCGGCTGACGCCCTGGCTGTGGCAATTCTTGAAAGCCAGCCTGCCCGGCCGGCAACAGGCCTCGATCACGGCGCAAGCCAGCCTGATGCGATTGGCAGAGTCCGAGATGATGGCGCTGGTCGAGCGCGCCGGCATTGCCGGTATGGTGCATCATGACGGGTCACTGGAGCTGTATGAAAGCGAAGCCGAATTCAACAGCACCGCAGATGGCTGGCGGCAGCGCGAGCAGGCCGGCATCGCATTCGAACATGTCCGCGGCGCCCGGCTGACAGAATTGCAACCCGGCCTGTCTCCACGGTTTGTCTCAGGCACCTTCGTGCCGGACTGGAAAACCGTCTCGGAGCCGCAGCGCTTTGCTCAAGCACTGTGGAGCCATGCGCAACGGCACGGAGCTGTTTTCGAAAAGGCCGGGGTGCGCGCCCTGGAGCGGTCTGAAAAAGGCCCCTCCATCCGCCTCGCGGATGGAACGACACGGGAGGCAGACCGCATTGTCGTCTGTGCCGGATCATGGTCAACCCGGCTGATCAACCCGGTCACCCGGCTGCGCATTCCGCTCGACACCGAGCGCGGCTACAACACCACGCTGCCCCCGGGTGCATTCGATCTCAAACGCCAGCTGATCTTCGGTCACCACGGCTTCGTCATGACCCCTTTGGAAACCGGAGTGCGTGTTGGCGGCGCGGTTGAACTTGGCGGGCTCGATCTTCCACCCAATTTTGCCCGTTCGAAAGCCATGCTCGACAAGGCGGCAAGTTTCCTGCCTGGACTGAAAACAACCGGCGGTGTCGAATGGATGGGCTTTCGCCCCTCCCTGCCTGACACTTTGCCGGTGATCGGCGCCCTGCCTGAAGATCCGTCTGTCTTGCTGGCCTTTGGCAATGGCCATCTGGGATTGACCCAGTCCGCGGCTATGGGACGCCTCATCACCGACCTTGTGAGCCACAAGACTCCAAGTATTGACATCGCGGCCTACCGGCCCGACCGCTTCTAACCCTGTAGCAATGAGCTGATCATGGCGCGCAATCGTTTTTTCTGCATCGACGGCCACACCTGCGGCAACCCGGTACGGGTCGTCACTGGTGGTGGTCCGCAACTCGACGGCGCCACCATGCTGGAGCGGCGCGCCCATTTCCTTGCAGACTATGACTGGATCCGCACCGGTTTGATGTTCGAACCACGCGGCCACGACATGATGTCCGGCACCATTCTTTACCCGCCGACGCGCGATGATTGCGACATCGCCTTCCTGTTCATCGAGACGTCCGGCTGCCTGCCCATGTGCGGACACGGCACCATCGGCACCGTGACCATGGCGATCGAGAATGGACTGGTTTCCCCGCGTGAACCCGGCGTGCTGGCGATCGACACCCCGGCTGGCCGCATTGTCGCACGCTACCAGCAGACAGGCCGCAAGGTCACGGAAGTCCGGCTGACCAATGTGCCGGCCTTTCTGCATGCGACCGGCATCAAGACCTGGTGCGAAGGATTGGGCGACATCACCGTCGACGTCGCCTATGGCGGCAATTTCTACGCCATCGTCGACGCCCAGGAAAACTTTGCCGACATGGCGGATTTCTCAGCAGCGGATCTCGTCCGCATGAGCCCCGCTCTGCGGGAACGCATCAACAGCGAACACGAGTTCATCCACCCCGAAAAACCCGACATCCGCGGCCTGAGCCACATTCTCTGGACCGGCAATCCGACCAGGGCTGAGGCCAATGCCCGCAATGCAGTGTTTTATGGCGACAAGGCGATTGACCGCTCACCCTGCGGCACCGGGACATCGGCGCGAATGGCCCAGTGGGCGGCCAAGGGCAAGCTCAAGCCGGGCGATGACTTCGTCCATGAGAGCATCATCGGATCGCTCTTCCACGGCCGGGTCGAGGCAGCAACCGAAGTGGCGGGCAAGCCCGCGATCATCCCGTCAGTGGCCGGCTGGGCCGTCGAAACGGGTCTGAACACCATCACCATTGATGACGAGGAAGATCCCTTCGCCCACGGGTTCGTGGTGCGCTGATCAGCTCTTTGCAGCCTTGTGCGCGGCGATCAGTGACGCGTACCAGTGGCCGGTTTGCTTGATTGTGCGTTTCTGCGTTTCATAGTCGACATGCACGATGCCGAAACGCTGCGAATAGCCTTCGGCCCACTCGAAATTGTCCATCAGGCTCCAGGCGAAATAGCCCTTCAAGGGATAATTTTCAGCGATCAGACCGGCAGCGACAGAGAGATGGGTTGAAACGTAATCAAGCCGCATCGTGTCGCTGACGGCGCCATTTTCCACGTCCGTGTTGTCGGCCGCACCATTCTCGGTGATGTAGAATTCCGGCAGCGTGTAGCGGCCATAAAGATCCTTGACCACGTGGGAGAGCCCCTCAGGCTCGATTTCCCAGCCGATATCGGTCTTATCCGGCTTGACTGCCGGCGCATTGACGACATGCGGGAACGGCGATGACGCATCATCGCTTACCCGCATCGGCGTATAATAATTCAGCCCCCAGAAATCCAGCGGCTGATGGATCGTCTCGAGATCGCCCTGCTTGATGCGGCTGGCCAGATCCTGACATCCCTCAAGTACGGAGTGCGGATAGGCACCGGCGAACATCGGTCCGAAGAAGACGCCATTGTGGAAATCATTGGCGCGCTCTGCTGCCTTGCGGTCGGCATTGCTGTCACTGCCGGCCATGACACTCATCGCATTGAGAACGATGCCGACAGGAATATCCCCCCGTTCAGCCCGGATCGCCTGCACGCCGAGACCATGCGCAAGATTGGTGACGTGAAGCGCCGCCATCGCCGCTTCCATCGACCGCTCACCGGGGGCATGAACGCCCATGAGATGGCCCAGATAGACCGAACACCACGGCTCGTTGAATGTCACAATTGTATCCAGGCGATCGCCGAGCCGTTTCGTTGCAAAACCCGCATAATTGGCGAATGCGTCCGCTGTATCGCGGTCCGTCCACCCGCCGCGCCCCATCAGCGCCAATGGCAGATCCCAATGATAGAGCGTGGCAAAAGCCTTGATGCCGCGCGCATTCAGACCGTCGAGCAGGCGGTCATAGAAATCAAATCCCTTTTCATTGATGGCGCCTGTCCCGTCGGGCAGAAGCCGCGGCCAGGCGATCGAAAACCGGTAAGCTTCCGCACCGAGCTCGGCCATCAGGTCGAGATCGGCTTCAAGCCTGTTATAGTGATCACAGGCAACGTCTCCGGTATCCCCGCCCTTGACCCGCCCGGGCATGTGCGAAAATGCATCCCAGATTGAGGGTTTGCGGCCGTCCGCCTGCACAGCGCCCTCGATCTGGTAGGATGCCGTCGCCACACCGAAGAGAAAATCATCGGGAAAGCGGCGGGCCAGCTTTTGCGGCGAACTGTCAGAGGTCATTTCGATTCCGTTTGGTTGGCGCAGAGCGTCCAATTGATCAAACGACGCTCCGGCGGTGGGGGCTGTATTTCAGTTTGTGGAAAGCCGCTCGATGAATGCCTTGATGATTTCGCTCAGTTCGATGGGCTTCTCGATGCACGGCAGATGCGCCGCACCTGGTATTTCCTGATACATCGCACCGGGGATCAGCCGCGCCAGTTCACCCACCAATGCGGGAGGCGTCGAGCCATCGTCGGTTCCGACCACACAGATGGCCGGCAGCACCAGCTCGGAACTGGACTGGGTGAAATCACTGTCGCGGATCGCAGCGCACGTCCCCACATATCCTTTCACCGGGGTCCGCTCCAGCATCATCCGGTAGCCGGTAAACTCGGCATTGTCTGCGCTGCGATAGTCCTTGGTGAACCAGCGCTCCAGAATAGCGTCGGAGAGCCCTGCGATTCCAAGGTCGGTAATCGCGGAAATGCGGGCATCCCACATCTCACGCGTGCCGATCTTGTGGCCTGTGTCGCACAGGATCAATGCCCGCACCAGATCAGGCCGTTTGGCCGCCAGTCCCTGCGCGATCATCCCGCCGACCGACAACCCGCAAACAATGACGTTCTTGGCTTCAAAGTGCTCGATCAGGGCAATCAGATCATCGATATGATCATCCATTGTGATCTCGCCTTCACCGGCTTCGGACAGGCCATGGCCGCGCTTGTCATAGGCGATGATGCTGTAGTCACCCACCATCCGCACAATCACATCACGCCAGATGCGGTAATCCGTACCCAGCGAATTGGCGAAAACGATCGTCGGCTTGTCAGGGGCTGCACCGATCACCTGGTGATGGATGACGACACCGTTCAGGCGGGCAAATTGCATGGCGAGGCTTCCTTCCGGGATGATCTTGCAGATTGGAAGCCTGATTTACGCGACAGAGCGTCACCACGCAAACAAACACTGTTCAAAAAGAACGGCGGCCCATCGCAATGAACCGCCGTCCCTATCAGTCAACCATTGTCAGGCGTCGGTCACACATACCGGTTGACGACATTCTCCAGATATTCCTGCCTGCCGGATTTCGGCTGCGGATTGATATCGGCCTTGCGGACCCATTCCTCGATTTCCGCCAGCGAGAAGCCACCATCAAGCATCTTCTTGGCTTCCGGAACCGACCATCCCTTGTAGCGATCCTCGACGAAATCGGTCAGCACGCCGTCCTCGACCATCCTGGCCGCCGCCTTCAGAGCCCGTGCACAGGTGTCCATGCCGCCAATATGGGCATAGAGAAGGTCTTCCGCATCGAGCGACTGGCGGCGCAGCTTGGCATCGAAATTGGTGCCGCCGGTCTTGAATCCGCCGCCCTTCAGGATGGCGTAATAGGCCAGCGCCATTTCCGGCACATTGTTGGGGAACTGGTCGGTGTCCCAGCCCGACTGGTAATCGTTGCGGTTCATGTCGATGGAGCCAAAAATGCCAAGCGCCTGGGCAAGTTCGATCTCGTGTTCGAAGGAATGGCCGGCAAGGATCGCATGGCCCTGCTCGATATTGACCTTGACCTCGTTCTCCAGCCCGTGCCGCTTCAGGAAGCCGTAGACTGTCGCCACATCGTAATCATACTGATGTTTGGTTGGCTCCTGCGGCTTCGGCTCGATCAGGATCGTACCGTCAAAACCGATCTTGTGCTTATATTCGACCACCAGGTTGAGGAAGCGGCCAAGCTGCGCATCTTCGCGCTTCAGGTCGGTGTTGAGCAGCGTCTCGTAGCCTTCGCGGCCGCCCCACAGCACGTAATTGGCGCCGCCGAGCTTGTGGGTGGCGTCCATGCAGGTCTTCACGGTCGCCGCGGAAAAGGCAAACACATCCGGGTCGGGATTGGTTGCAGCGCCCGACATGAAGCGCCGGTTGGAGAACAGATTGGCCGTGCCCCACAGCAGCTTCACGCCGGTGGCTTCCTGCTTGCCGGCAAAATAGTCGACGATCTCTTCAAGGTTCTTCGTGTTCTCTGCGAAGTTGGAGCCTTCCGGGCGCACGTCTGCATCGTGGAAGCAGTAGAATGGTGCGCCCAGAGCGGAGAACATTTCGAAGGCCACGTCGGCCTTGAGCTTCGCGAGTTCCATCGAGTTGGCCGGGAACCACGGGCGGTCGAAGGTCTGGCCGCCAAACGGATCGCCGCCCTCCCAGGCAAAGGAATGCCAGTAGGCAACGGCAAAACGCAAATGGTCTTCCATGCGCTTGCCGCCGACGACTTCGTCGGCATTGTAGTGGCGGAAGGCCATCGCATTGGTGCTGTCCGGGCCTTCATATTTGATCTTTGTGACGTCTCCGAAAAATCCAGTGCTCATGACATGGCTCCTTTGATTGCAGGATAGAGGGCACGATAGGTCTGGTATGCTTCGTCAAAAGCAGCAGTCAGATCGCGATTGGGGTAAATGGTTTTTGCTGTGGCGGGCGCTGTGCAGATCGCAAACGGATCAGCGTTTTCCGCAGCAATCAGACCCAGCCGGGCGGCACCGAAGGCTGCGCCGAAATCGCCGCCCTCGGGAATATCGACCGGCAGGTTAAGCACGGTCGCAAGCGCTTCCAGCCAGTAGTCGGACTTCGATCCGCCGCCGATGGCCGTGACCCGCGACAACGATGTTCCCGCCTGCGCCAGAGCTGCCAGGCTGTCGCGGAATGCAAAACTCACGCCCTCCACCACCGCTCGGGTCAAATGGGCGCGGCCGGATTCATGGCCGAGACCAGCAAAACAGCCGCGAATGGCGGCATCATTGTGGGGTGTTCGTTCACCCGAGAGATAGGGCAGGAACACTTCCGGGCCCGGTGCGACCAGTGTATCGCCCAATTCAGCGGTCAATGCGGCCGGATCGGTCGAAGTGATACCGGAGAGCCAGTTGAGCGAATCCGTTGCCGACAGGATCACGCCCATCTGGTGCCAGGTGCCGGGAAGCGCATGACAAAACGCATGCACCGCACTGTCGGGATTGGGGAGGTAGCGGTTGTTGGCAGCGAACAGAACCCCGGATGTACCCAGCGACGCGAAGGCGTGGCCGTCACCGACGGTCCCCATTCCGCAGGCCGACGCAGCATTGTCACCCGCACCGCCGGCAATCGGAATACCCGCAGGCAAGCCAAGCTCCGAAGCAATATCAGGCCGCAATGCACCGGCGCGCTCGGTGCCTTCAACCAGCGCCGGCATCTGGCTGCGGTCAAGACCGGTGGCCGAGAGCAGACCATCGTCCCAGGCGCGTTTTCCGACATCGAGCCAGGACGTGCCAGCGGAATCCGACATCTCGGAGATCGCTTCCCCTGTCAGCCAGAGCCGCAGATAATCCTTGGGTAGCAGCACCTTTGCTACCCGTCCAAAGGCTTCCGGTTCGTTGGCAGCCATCCATTTCAGCTTCGGCGCGGTGAAGCCGGGGAATACGATATTGCCGGTGAGCCGCCGGAATTGCGGATCGGCATCGAGCTCCGCGGCTTCCTTGAAGCTGCGCGTGTCATTCCACAGGATGCAGGGACGGATGACCTTGCCATCCGCGTCGATGGTGGTTGCACCATGCATGTGGCCGGAAAGTCCAATGCCACGCACCTTTGCCAGTTGCGAAGCGTGGGTCTTGCCAAGCTCCGCCAGCGCCGCCCGCGTTGCCGTGATCCAGCTGTCGGGATCTTGCTCCGACCACCCGGGATGCAATCGTTCCACGGTAAGCGGGGCGCTGGCGGAGCCCAGAATTCGCTGGGTGTCATCAATCAGCAACGCCTTCAGCGATGACGTTCCGAGATCAAGTCCAAGATACATGGCGGCAGATCCTTTCAAAAAACAGGCAAATGCGTTCACGACAATCGCTCATGGCAAATTGTCCTTGAGAAAAATATCTATGCGGATCCGCTCCTGCGCACTGATCGGCATCAATCCGTCCGACCGTGCTTTGAGCACGCGGATTGCACTGCGCACCTCGTGCCCGCAGTCCTGGTTGATCACCGCATCGAACAGACCCTCGGCAAGGCCCTGGCGCGACACACCTGTGATCTCGTGAACTACGACGGCGAGTTTCCGCTCTTTCGCAGGCGGCAACGCCTCGAGCAGTCCGCGATTGCCCGCGCCGAGATTATAGACAGCAATGATATCTGCGTCCGTATCCAGTGCGGTTCTGACCACCTGGCTGACCCTGTCGGCCTCATCATTGGTCTCAACCGGGCCGACAATCTCCAGCCCGGGAAATTCGGAATTCAGAACCGTGGCAAACCCCGAAGCCCGCTCCATATGGTCCGAAAGCTTCATGGAACCGGCGACCACCAGCGCCTTGCCGCTGCGTCCGGAACAAAACCGCCCGATCAGGCCCGCCGCCGTGCGCCCCGCGGCCAGATTGTCGATTCCGCAAAAATGGGTTCGCCGCGACCCCGGCAGATCTGACACCAGCGTCGTGACATGAACACCCTTGTCAGTCAGGCGGTCGACAGCTGCGGACACGTCGGCGGTATCGGTGGCGACCAGCGCAACGCCGGTGACCTCTGCGGGATTGATCGCATTGAGGATACGCACGATTGCACCGGAGTCGAAAGGTGGCACCGTTTCGAGCTGGATTGACGTGCGCTCGACCGGTGAACGCTGCATCGCCAAGCGGATCTCCGCCTCTAGCCCACGCATGAAGCTGTTGGGGCCCTCGGGGATGACGAACACCAGCGGATAGATACGCTTCTTGGCAAGATTGGCGGCCTGCACATCACGCACATAACCGAGCCGCTGCACTGCGGCCGCGACCTTGGCGACGGTCTTCTGCCGCACACCCGGGCGGGCGTTGAGCACCCGGTCCACAGTCGCAAGGCTGACCCCGGCCTCAGCCGCAATATCATGCACGGTTGGTCGCATTGACTCCTCCTGCGGGCCTTCTAGAGCAATTTTTGAGGTACGTAAATCAGAAATCTTGCGAAGGCTCGAACTGCTGCCGTTCGCACCAATTTTCCCGCGACGAACCAGCCGACAGCCCTTATACTTGACGCAACCGGCACAATATGGCCTAAGGCAGCGCCTGCCGGTCTCCGCCGCGCCTTGCCTGGCTGCAGCGAAACCGGACAGCGATCGCAGCCGGCAAAAGCCGCCAAGCGCACCAATTAACCGGACCTGAAAGCGGGCGAACACAAAATGGCCAACACTGCAACGCGGGTGCGCATCGCACCGTCTCCGACTGGCGAACCGCATGTCGGAACCGCCTACATCGCGCTGTTCAACTACCTGTTTGCGAAAAAGCACGGCGGCGAGTTCATCCTGCGCATCGAGGACACCGACGCCGCGCGCTCAACGCCGGAGTTCGAACAGAAGGTTCTCGACGCGCTGAAATGGTGCGGCCTGTCCTGGTCCGAAGGTCCCGACATCGGCGGACCCTACGGCCCTTACCGGCAATCCGAACGCAAGGACCTCTATCTTCCCTATGTCGAGAAGATTGTCGAAAACGGCCACGGTTTCCGCTGTTTCTGCACACCCGAACGGCTCGGCGAAATGCGGGCCGCCCAGCGCGCAGCCGGCAAACCGCCTAAATATGACGGCCATTGCCTCAACCTCACGGCCGAGGAAGTCACCACCCGCATGGCGGCAGGCGAACCATCCGTCGTCCGGATGAAAATTCCGGCCGAAGGCGCCTGCAAATTTGTCGACGGCGTCTATGGCGAGGTCGAGATTCCCTGGGAAGCGGTCGACATGCAGGTGCTGCTCAAGGCCGACGGCATGCCGACCTATCACATGGCCAATGTGGTCGACGATCATCTGATGAAGATCACCCACGTGGCCCGCGGCGAAGAATGGCTCTCCTCCGTTCCGAAGCACATTCTGATCTATCAGTATCTGGGTCTCGAGCCGCCGGTGTTCATGCATCTGTCGCTGATGCGCAATGCCGACAAGTCAAAGCTGTCAAAGCGCAAGAACCCGACTTCGATTTCCTATTATGGCGCGCTGGGCTTCCTGCCTGAGGCGCTGATGAACTTCCTCGGCCTGTTCTTCATTCAGATCTCCGAGGGAGAGGAATTGCAGACCATGGATCAGCTGGTCGCAAATTTCGATCCGGAGAACCTCAACAAGGCCGGCGCGATCTTCGATCTTCAGAAACTCGACTGGCTCAATGGCCGCTGGTTGCGCGAAAACATCTCCGAAACGGAATTTGTTTCCCGCGTCCTGGCCTGGGCCCAGGAAAATGGTCGCTTTGGCGAAGGCATGAAACTGGCACAGTCGCGCATCACCAAGCTGTCCGACCTGCCGGATCTGACAGGTTTCCTGCTGAAGGGTGATCTGGGACTGACTGCATCAGACTTCTCCAACATCAAGAAAGTCTCGCTGGAAGACGTCCTTCAGATCCTCCAGACTGTTCAGCCGGACCTCGAAACCATCTTTGAGTGGAACGCGGAAAGCATCGAAGCCGAACTTCGGGCCATTTCCGAGCGCAGCGAGATCAAATTGCGAAACCTGCTGGCGCCGCTCTTCATTGCGGTTTCCGGTTCTTCGCGGTCCTTGCCGCTGTTTGATTCCATGTCCATTCTTGGCCGTTCCGTGGTGCGCCAGCGCCTGAAGCAGGCCGAACTCGCGGTCAAGGCCGGCGTCGAAGCAGCCAAAGCAAACAACGGGTAAGACAATGAACGACACAACAACTCAGCCCGGCCTTTCATCCGACGTCACTGAAGTGCGCGCCCAAAAGCTTGCCAAGCTGCGCGAGACCGTTGCCGAGGTCTATCCGGCGCATTTCCACCGCACGATGACCAATGAAGAGCTTGCGGAAAAATACGCCGATATCGAGCCGGACACATTGACCGGTGATATCATCACCGTTGCCGGACGGGTGTACTCGTCGCGCAATTCCGGCATGTTCATGGATGTTCATGATGCTTCCGGCAAGGTTCAGATCTTCAGTCACAAGGACACCACGCCGCAGGAAGCCCGGGATCTCCTGCCGCTGATCGACCTGGGCGACATCATCGGCGTCACCGGCGAAGTGCGGCGCACCAAGCGCGGCGAGCTCACCGTCAACGCCCACGAAATCACAATGCTGACCAAGTCGCTGCTGCCGATGCCGGAAAAATGGCACGGGCTGTCTGACATCGAATTGCGCTACCGCAAGCGCCACCTCGACATCCTCACCAACGAGGATTCAAAGCTTCGTTTCCAGCAACGCTCGAAGATCGTCTCCGGCATCCGCCGCTTCATGGAAGACGAGGGTTTCATGGAAATCGAAACCCCGATGCTGCACTCGGTCTATGGCGGCGCCACCGCCGAGCCGTTCAAGACCCACCACAACACGCTCAAGCTCGATATGTATCTGCGCATTGCGCCGGAACTGTATCTCAAGCGGGCACTGGTTTCCGGACTGACCGACAAGGTGTTCGAGGTCAACCGCAACTTCCGCAACGAAGGTGTGTCCACAAGGCACAACCCCGAGTTCACCATGCTCGAGTGCTACTGGGCCTATGCCGACTACGAGGACATCATGGGCCTGGTCGAGCGGCTTTTCGAGAAGCTGGCCTTGTCGATCCACGGCTCCACCGAGATCGCCTATGGCGACAAGGAACTGTCCTTCAAGGGTCCGTTCCAGCGGGTGGCAATGCCCGATGCCGTCAAGGACGCAACAGGCATCGATTTCCGCGCCATCGATACCGACGAGGAAGCCCGCGCTGCAGCCAAGGCCGCCGGGTTTGAAATCGAGGCTGATTGGACCTGGGGCGAATGCCTGGCCTTCATCTTCGAGGAAAAGGTCGAAGCCACATTGATCCAGCCTTCGCATGTGACGCATTTCCCGAAGGACATCTCGCCTTTCGCCAAGGAAGTCCCCGGCGAACCGCGTCTGGTCGAGCGCTTTGAGACCTATTGCAATGCCTGGGAACTGGGCAATGCGTTTTCCGAGCTCAACGACCCGGAAGAACAGCGCAAACGCATGGTCGAGCAGCTCGAACAGGCCCACGCCCGCGGCGAGATGGAAAAGCAGCTTGATGACGAGTTTCTCGATGCCATCGACCAGGGCATGCCGCCTGCTGGCGGCCTGGGCATCGGTGTCGACCGGCTGATCATGCTGCTGACCAACGCGCCGTCAATCCGCGATGTGATCCTGTTCCCGGCCCGGAAGAGCCGCAGCGAATAGCACAAAAGTGCTCAGGCGGGATCAGTGGCCAGCCGGTTTTGCCGGCTCGTCATGCCCGCCTGCCGCAACCGTCTGGGCTTCTTCATCGACCAGATCGCCATCGCAGCCGGCAATCAAGTCGATTTCGTGAGTCAGGGTTTCAATGTCGCTTTGCGGCATGTCGATACGTTCGCCGAAATAGTAGCCGGTGCTGGTCGGAACGGCGTTCACGTAACGCACCTCCCAGGGCTGCGACACCGCGAGCGTCCGCGTCGGATTAGGGGCGTAGGCAATTTCAGCGCCGATCGCCGCACCGCGAAGCTCCGCCCGTGACATCGGCCCGCGATTGTCGGCCACCTGGACGATAACCAGATCAGGATGCAGCGTATCGGAAAGGTGCCGCGCCAGCCGCAGACCTGTCTTGACCCGCTCCCTCGGCTCACGATCGTTGCCGGAAATCACCGCAATCAGACGATTTTCTTTGCCACGCCTGAACTCGGACTGATAAACCGTTTTGCAATGGCCACCGGTCTCTTCCTTATAGCCCGGCATGATAGCCGCCGGTGCAAAAACCAGTGCGGCAGTTCCCGAGGCTCCGAGAACGAACAGGAAAGCCCCGGATAGCAGTGCAAGCTTCCGGGACATACGGAAAACCTGGGACAATTTACGCTTGGCTTCGGCCATTACTGGAGACCCTTTACGCAGAACAACTCCACGCAGCATAGGCCAACGCACTTACATAAGTATTAACCCTGTTCCTTAAGACATGACCCGGTTTGCGTCAGTGTTGCTCGGGCACTGTGAAGCGACGGTCAATACTCGCCTCCCTGCCCGGAATCTCAAGCCGCATCGGCGAAGGCTCGCGCCGCGCAATGACCTTGCCCCTTGCCATCACCAGCAGCCGCGTTGCCCGCAAGCGGATGGCTTCAATCGGGTTGCCGGCGTCAAGCACGACGAGATCGGCACGTTTACCCACCTCAAGTCCGTAGTCTTCAAGCCCCATGATTGCCGCACTCTGCGTGGTGACCATTTCGTAGCAGCGGTGCATGTCATCCGGGCTGGTCATCTGCGCCACATGCAGCCCCATGAAGGCAACATCAAGCATGTCTGCCGTTCCCAGCGAGTACCAGGGATCAAGAACACAATCCTGGCCGAACCCCACCCGGATGCCGTGCTTGAGCATTTCAGGGACCCGCGTCATGCCGCGCCGTTTCGGATAGGTGTCGTGCCGGCCCTGCAGTGTGATGTTGATCAGCGGATTGGGGATCGCCGCCACTTCGGCTTCGGCAATCAGCGGCAGCAGCTTGGAAACATAGTAATTGTCCATCGAGTGCATCGAAGTCAGATGCGATCCCGCCACCCGGCCTTGAAGCCCGAGCCGCTGGGTCTCATAGGCCAGTTGCTCGATATGGCGTGACAGCGGATCATCGGTTTCGTCACAATGCATGTCGACCATCAGGCCGCGCTCCGCGGCGATCTCGCACAGCTCGGTAACCGACGCACGGCCATCGGCCATGGTGCGCTCGAAATGCGGAATACCGCCGACCACGTCGACCCCGAGATCAAGCGCACGGATGGTATTCTCGCGCGCCGTCGGCGAGCGATAGAGACCGTCCTGCGGAAACGCCACCAATTGCAGATCGATATAGTGCGAGATCTCCTCTTTGACTTCCAGCAGTGCCTCGACAGCCAGCAACCGGTGGTCGCAGACATCAACATGGGTGCGAATCGCAAGCAGCCCCATCGACGCTGCCCAGTCGCAATAGGCAAGTGCCCGTTCCTTGACGGCCTCGTGGGTCAGAAGCGGCTTGAGTTCGCCCCAAAGGCCGATTCCTTCAAGCAACGTACCTGAAGCATTGATCCGCGGCTGGCCATAGGACAACGTCGCATCCATGTGAAAATGCGGATCGACGAAGGGCGGCGACACCAGATTGCCCGACACATCAAGTGTCTCGCCTGCCTCCGCTTCGATGCCGGGCCCTATGGCGGCGATGCGTCCATCCTGTATGGCGATATCGGCAACCGTCCCATCGGGCAGAACGCCGCCCTTGAGCAAAGTGTCAAAACTCATCTCTCGCCTTTCTGATAGGGAACCATCAACGCCTTCGGATAGGTCGCACGGCGGGCGACAACAACCAGCGCCACGATCGACAAGACAAACGGCATCATCAGGAAGATCTGGTAGGGGATCACCCCGCCGGTAATCTGCTGCAGCCGCACCTGATAGGCATCGAATGCCGCAAACAGGACCGCACCAATCAACGCCTTGCCGGGCCGCCAGGATCCGAACACCACCAGCGCGATGGCAATCCAGCCGCGCCCGTTGATCATCTCGAAAAAGAACGAATTGAACGCCGACATGGTCAGGAACGCGCCGCCAATCGCCATCAGCGCCGATCCGGCCATCACCGCACCCATCCGCACTGCTGTCACCGAAATACCTTGCGCTTCGACCGCCGCAGGGTTCTCACCCACCGCCCGCACCGCAATGCCGACCGGCGTGCGGTAGAAGATGAAGGCAACTGCAGCCACGCTGAAATAGGCAAGATAGGTCAGCGGCGTCTGGTTGAAAAAGGCAGGCCCGAGCACCGGAATATCCGACAACACCGGCACCGCGAATGGCTGGAACGGCTCGATCTTCGGCGGCGACGAGACTTCCGGCAACAGGATTCGGTAGGTAAAATAGGTCAGGCTCGAGGCGAGCAGCGTCACCCCGATTCCTGTCACATGCTGTGACAGACCCAGCGGCACGGTGAGGAACCCGTGCAGCAACCCGAACATCGCCCCGGTCAGTGCCGCGACGAACACCCCGGTCCACAGATCTCCGCCCATATAGACGGTGAACCAGCCCGAAAACGCACCCGCCACCATGATGCCTTCGATCCCCAGATTGAGCACGCCGGCGCGCTCGCAGATAAGTTCGCCCATGGTGGCGAAGATCAGCGGCGAAGCGATGCGGATGGCTGCGACCCAGAAACTTGCGGTGAAGAGGATTTCAAATGCTTCGCTCATGTCATCTCCAGCGCACGCGGTAGCGCATCAGCATGATGGCGGCGACCATGGTCAGCAGCGATGTCGCCACCATCACCTCGGCGATATAGCTTGGAACATTGGCGCTGCGGCTCATCGCATCTGCGCCGACAAAAATGCCCGCGACAAAGATCGCGGCGGCGATCACCCCAAGCGGATTGAGCATCGCCAGCATGGCCACGACAATGCCTGTGTAGCCGTAGCCCGGCGACAGATCGAGCGTCAGATTGCCCTTGAGTCCGGCCACTTCGGAAAAGCCTGCCAGTGCCGCAAGCCCGCCCGACAACAGCGCCGTCTTGGCAATCACCCGGTTGACCGGGATGCCTGCAAAACGCGCGGCTTCCGCATTGTGCCCGACCGCACGCATCTCGTAGCCAAGCGTGGTTTTCTTCATGATCACCCAGACCACGATGGCCGAGGCGATGGCGAGGATAAAGCCGAAATGCAGCCGCTTGCCCTTGATCAGCCGTGACAGTTGCGCATCCGCAATGACGCGTTTCGACTGCGGCCAGCCCATGCCTGTCGGATCCTTCAGCGGCCCTTCGAGCAACATCGAGACAAACAGCAACACGATGAAGTTCAGCAGCAGCGTGGTCACCACCTCGTCGACGCCGAATTTGGTCTTGAGGATGGCCGGACCAAGCAGAGTCAGCGCCCCGGTGAGCATCGCCGCGATCATGATCAGCGGGATCAGCCCGGCCGAGGGCAGCGTCACCGCACCGGTGCCGATTACCACCGTCATCACCGCACCGAGATAGAGCTGGGCTTCAGCCCCGATGTTCCAGAGTTTGGCCCGGAACGCCACGGCGACGGCCAGCCCGGTGAAGATCAGCGGCGTCGCCCGGGTCAGCGTTTCCAGCACTGCGAATTGCGACCCCGCAGCTCCCTTGATCACCAGCCAGAAGACGGTGAACGGCGACGCGCCGGCGATCATCACCAGCACCGATGAAAACACGATCGTCGCAAGGATAGCCGCCGCAGGCCAGAGCAGCTTTGTCGTCAGCGAGGACGCTGGTCTCGGCTCAAGCCGCATGGTGAGCCCCTTCTTCGACGCCATGTCCCGCCATCAGTTCCCCCAGATCCATGACGCTGAGTTCCCCGCGCAGAGAAGGTTTGGACAGCTGGCCGCGATGGATCACAAGGATCCGGTCCGACAATGTCTGGATTTCATCCAGATCCTCGGAAATCAGCAGCACCGCCGCGCCCCTATCACGCGCCTCGATCAGCCGTGCATGCACATAAGCAACCGCACCGACATCAAGCCCGCGCGTTGGCTGGCTGGCCAGAATGATGTCCGGATCACCATCCAGCGCCCGCCCCAGAATGAGCTTCTGCATATTGCCGCCCGACAGCAGCCGCACCCGCGCTTCCGGCGAGGGGCATTTCACGTCATAGGCCTTGATGATATCGCTGGCGAATGCCGCGGCAGCCTTCCAGTCAAGAAACCCGAACCGCGAAAAACGCGGGCTGCGATAAGCTTCGGAAATCACGTTTTCGGCCACACTCATGTCGCCGATCATCCCGGTAGCATGGCGGTCTTCCGGAATACGTCCCAGGCCTCGGTCAAGGGCCGCGCGGGGCGACCAGCGGTTGGCGGGCGCACCGTGAACGACAATATCGCCCTCGCTGGCATGCAAGGTGCCGGCAATCAGCGCTGCAAGGGCAGCCTGGCCATTGCCGGAAATCCCGGCCAGACCGGTGATTTCGCCACCGCGCAACTGCATCGATATCTGCTTGAGCGCCGCACCGCCCAGGCTCGCCGTGGACACGGACTTGAGCTCGAACAGGATATCCCGCGGTGTCGAAGGACCGATTTCATTGACCGGCAATTGCCCGCCGACCATCAACTCCGCCAGTTCCCGCCGCGTCGCGTCACTCGTCTTGCGCTCGCCTGCAAGCTTGCCACCGCGCAACACCACAACACGATCGGAAACCGATTGAACCTCACCAAGTTTGTGCGAAATGAAGATCACCGACAGCCCTGCCGCCACCAGTTTCTTAAGTGTGAAAAAGAGCGCCTCGGTTTCCATCGGCGTCAGCACCGCCGTCGGTTCGTCGAGAATGAGGATACGCGCCTCGCGATACAGCGCCTTGAGGATCTCGACACGCTGCCGCTCCCCAACAGAGAGGTCGGTGATCATCCGGTCCGGATCGACCTCAAGCCCGTAATCCTGTGCCAGCGCCCGGATCTTTGCGCGCGCACACGCCTTGCCCAGATTGAGCGACCACAGGGGTTGCGTGCCGAGCACGATATTTTCGAGCACGCTCATCTGGTCGGCCAGCGTGAAGTGCTGGTGCACCATACCGATGCCGGCGCTGAGCGCCGCATTCGGATCGCCAGTCGGCAGCGGCTTGCCGAACACCTCGATTTGCCCCTCATCAGCGGTGTAATGGCCGAAAAGGATGTTCATCAGCGTGGTCTTGCCGGCGCCGTTTTCGCCAAGCAGTGCCACCACCTCGCCGCGTTTCAGCGACAGCGAGATGGCATCATTGGCGACCAGCGGGCCAAATCTCTTGGTGATGCCCGAGAGGCGGAGAACGGTCTCCGCCTCCGGGCTTTTGTCAGCGTCCATCAGTTGGACTTGGGCTCTTCGTCATTGATCTCGACCACAAAAGAGCCGTCCTTGATCGCAGCTTCCCGCTCCATCACCAGCTTCATCGCCTCTTCGGGAACCTTTCCTTCGAATGTGCCAAGCGGCGCCAGCGAATTGCCACCTTCCTTCATGAACGAATAGACGCCGTAATTGTCGGCCTTGAACGTGCCGGCCTTGACCATCTCGATGGCGTGATCAAGCGTCGGCTCGAAGTGCCACAAAGCCGAAGCCACCACGGTTTCGGGATAATCCGCCTGCGTATCGATCACGTTGCCGATCGCCAGCACGCCCTTTTCCTTGGCCGCATCGGAGACGCCGAAACGTTCCGCATAAAGAATGTCAGCGCCACCGTCGATCTGCGCAAAAGCCGTTTCCTTGGCTTTCGGCGGATCGAACCACGACCCGATGAAGGCGACCTGAAATTTGGTTTCAGGCGCGGTTTCCTTGACGCCGGCCATGAACGCATGCATCAGCCGGTTGACTTCGGGGATCGGGAATCCACCGACCATGCCGATATTCTTCGACTTGGTCATCGCACCGGCAATGATGCCGGACAGGTAAGACGCGTCCTGAATGTAGTTGTCGAACACCGCGAAATTCGGCAAGTCATCCTTGGGCAGGAAGCTCGACCCCATGAGGTAGGCCGTTTCAGGATAGTCGGCGGCCACCTGGCGCGCCGCGTCTTCGACCGCAAACACTTCGCCGATGATCAGGTCATGTCCGGCTTCCGAGTATTCGCGCATGACGCGTTCATAGTCGTTGTTCGAGGTGTTTTCGGAAAACACATATTCGATGTCACCCCGCGCAACCGCGGCATTGGCGGCCTTGTGAATGCGGCTCACCCACTGCTGCTCGACGGGCACGGTGTAGATCGCAGCGACCTTCAAGGGCCCCTCGGCGCGCGCTTTGCCCAGAAAACCGGGCATGCTCAATGCGGCAACCCCGGCGGCTGCACCGGCTAGAACCTGTCGGCGTTTGAGAAGATGAGGATGGCTAGACTTAGGCGATTTGGTCATGGCTGACGCTCCTGTTTGAAGTGGTTTTAAGCTGCACCCGTCTTTATTTTTTGACCAAAAGATAAAACGTGCGCTCCGCCTTGGCAACAGACTTATATTTGCTGTGCACAGGCCCGCGATTTCATCCTCACTGGCTGGCGATGAGGCCAAAACGGCCGCACAAACAAGGCCAGCCGGGGTTTTCAGTTGCAGATTCCCGCCAAACCGGCACAACAGGACGGCCCAACCGTCAAAGGCCAATCCAGAGCAGGGATCAAAAGGAAGGACAGCGCGATGAATGGAAGCCCGCACGCAAGCCTGCTGGCGCTCAATTGCGGCTCGTCCTCCATCAAGTTCGCGCTGTTCACACCTGAATTCGAGCGTATTTTCTCCGGCCTGGTTGAGGCGATCGGCCATGGCCAGACCCCCAGGCTCAAGACCTCAACCGGCGAAACGAAGGAGTTCGGCGGCACCGGTCAAGGCCACGCTGACGTCTTGCCGCCTCTGATTTCCGACATCATCCTGCCCCGAGCGGGAGCAATCTCGGGTGTCGGCCACCGCATTGTCCACGGCGGCGAACGTTTCAAGGCCCCGGTCAGGATCGGTCCGGATATCCGCGCAGGTATCGCTGAGCTGACGCCTCTGGCGCCAGGTCACCAGCCGCACAATCTGGCGGGGATCGATGCGGCCATGCAGGCCTTGCCGGGCGTTCCGCAAATTGCCTGCTTCGACACCGCCTTTCACGCAAGCCTGCCTGCGGTCCGGCGCGAGATGGCCCTGCCGCGCCGCTACGCCCGAGACGGGTTGCTTCGCTATGGGTTTCACGGCCTGTCCTATGAGCATGTTGCCGCCAGCCTGGCAGGCCTCGAGCTTTCGGGAAAACGGGTAATCGCCTGCCATCTTGGCAATGGCTGTTCGATCTGCGGCATGCTTGATGGCACGAGCCTCTGGACATCGATGGGCTTCACACCGCTCGACGGGCTGATGATGGGCCAGCGCCCGGGGCGGCTGGACCCCGGCGCGGTGCTCTGGCTTATCGAGCAACACGGCGGCGACACCGGCGCTGTCAGCAAGTTGTTCTATCACCAGAGCGGCATGTCCGGCGTATCCGGCCTCTCTGGTGACATGCGCACGCTTCTGGCCAGTGACCTGCCCGATTCCGCCTTTGCGGTCGAGATGTTTGTCGACCGGCTGGTTCAGGAAATCGGCGCGGCAGCGGCAGGCCTTGGCGGCGTCGATGCCATCGTCTTTTCCGGTGGCATCGGGGAAAACGCAG
The DNA here is from genome assembly GCA_048261205.1 of Hoeflea sp. GTDB lineage: Bacteria > Pseudomonadota > Alphaproteobacteria > Rhizobiales > Rhizobiaceae > Hoeflea. The sequence goes on along the minus strand of JBLXGF010000002.1, from coordinate 235,561 downwards.
CCCCGATCCGCGCCATGACCCTGCAACGGCTCGAGTGGCTCGGCTTCGATCTGGATTCCGCAGCAAATGCGGCAGGCGAAAAAAGGCTGACAACCCCCGACAGTCAGCGTCAGGCTTTTGTCGTGGAAGCCGATGAGGAGCGTATCATCGCCCAAGCCGTAGCCAGCCTTCTGGCGTGACCGGGCTGACCTCTACTGCCAATTGCCCGCAAGCGCCCGGAGCAGGTCAGACCGGCTTATCTGTCCTACCAGTCGCCCTTCCGACAGGACAGGAAAGCGCCGGAAGGAGCTGGCGAGAAACGCTTCCGCCGCCTCGACCAGATCAAGCTCCGCATCCAGCACCTCCGGCGGACCAGACATGTAGCCGGCCACCGTATCGCCCCACTCGCGGTAATAGGTTGCGTGCAGCGCGGCCTTGAGACAATCCTTCTGCGACAGCATGCCGACCAGATTTCCCGTGGCATCAAGCACCGGCGCCCCGGAAATCCGGTTGTCGATCAGAAGGTTCATCGCCCGGTTGATTTCCATGTCGGGTGTCAGGGTTATCAGCTCTCGGGTCATATAGGTCTTGATGCGGGGCCGGTCGCTCATGAGCCCCGTCCCTTGCGGCAGCCGCTGCAGGATAGCCCGGTCGCGCAGGCCAGACCGCCGCAGGACCCCTTGAGTGGCGAGCGCCCGAAGATCACCCCGAGCGCCAGACCGAGCAAGGACAAGAGCACCAGTCCAAATGCGAGCAGAAATGTCTCCATCGTCCGTTCCTCCTATGCGCTCACGTAGGCGTCAAATCCACCGGTCATGATCTCGTGGCTGCCATCCGTATCGAGCCGGGCAAATAGCGCCGGGATTGCATGTGCCTCGGCGAAAGCAGCCCCTCGTTCCATGCCCATGACCATCAGTGCCGTCGCCAAACCATCAGCGCGCATTGCAGTCTCGGCCAGAACGGAGACTGAAGCAGGAACAGCATCAACCGGGCGCGCGGTGCGCGGATCAATCAAATGGCTGACACCACCCTGCCCCAGTCTGACAAACTGGCGCCCGGTTCCCGATGTCGCCAGAGCCATATTACCCGGGGCCACAATGTGCGCCATCATGCCCGATTCAGCATCCGGCTGTTCGATGCCAGCTTGCCAGGGCCTGCCGTCCGGATGGTGTCCGAGTGTGCGGATTTCCCCGCCAAGTTCAACCAGCGCGGCCTCAACCCCGACGGCCGGCAAGCCTTCGATGATGCGGTCCAGCGCATAGCCCTTGGCGATCCCGCACAAATCAAGCGTCAGGCCGGCTGTGCGTTTACGCAAGCTGTTGGTCGATACCGATAGGTCTTCAGGCAGCGCCCGCCCGCCATGTATAGGCCCGAATCCGAAGCGGTTGACCACGGGACCGATGGTTGGATCAAAAGCGCCTCCGGTAAACCGGGACATTTCGAGCGCGTGCTCAGCAACCAGGGCAAGCGGGGCAGAACAGTGCTGCCAGTCCAGCGTCGCGGCGCGGTTGAAAACCGACAGCTCCGACTGCGCCAGATAGGGCGACATCGCCTGATTGACCTCGGCGACAACCGAGGCAACCATCTCCCGCACCGCGTGTGAGCTGGCCTGATCCGGCAGGGCGGCACGCCAGGTGCTGCCGAACGCCGGGCCACCCACGGCAACCGTACCGGCTAACGCAGGGCGAACAGTCGATGCCATGGCACCGGCACAGGTGAAAAGAAAATTGCGTCTGTTCATCCTCATGGCTCAGACTCCGAAATCATCTGTGAAGATATGGGACTTGTCGACACCGGCATCATCCAGCATCGCCAGCACGGCGCGGATCATCATCGGCGGACCGCACAGGTAATATTCGCAAGCCTCCGGAGCAGGATGATCCTTCAGGTAATTCGTCCAGGCCACCATATGCACAAACCCGGTGCTCCCCTCCCAGTTGTCTTCCGCACGCGGATCCGACAGCGCCACGGTCCAGCTGAAATTCGGATGCTTTTCAGCCAGCGCGTCAAACTCGGCCTGATAAGGCAGATCACCCTTGTTGCGCGCCCCGTACCAGTAGGTGATGCGGCGTTGTGTGCCGGCCCGTTCCAGCTGATCGAAAATGATGGCGCGCAACGGCGCCATGCCGACTCCACCGCCGATAAATACCATCTCGGCTTCTCCGGGCTGGGCGCGGAAACTGCCGAACGGGCCCGATGTATCGACCCGGTCACCCGGACGGAGCGAGAACAGCCAGCTCGAAACAACGCCCGGCATTGCACCGGGAACCGACGGCGGCGGCAACGCCAATCTGATGTTGAGCACGATCAGGCCCGCTTCGGTATCCTCGGGCCGGTTGGAGACTGAATAGGCCCGCGTGACCGGCTCGGAGCTTGAAACCTTGAGCGCACGCAGATTTTGCCAGACATCGCGGTGCTCTGCCGGCACGTCAATATCCGCATAGTCCCGCTCGAAGGGCGGGGCCGTCACCTGCACAAAGGAACCCGCCTCGATATCGGCTTTCATGCCATCGGGCTGTCGCAGAACGATTTCGCGGATCAGCGGTGTGAGCGCCGTCACACGTTCAACCGTGCAAACAAATTTTTCCGCGGACATCAGATCTGTGTCGACCTCGACATCCATATCGCCGCGCATCACCACCTGACAGGCAAGATGAACATTGTCCCGCAGATCGGACTTGGTCAGACGCGCGGCTTCCGTTGGCAAGGGTGCGGCGCCACCCTTCAGGATTTTCACCCGGCATAATCCGCAGGTTCCGGCGCCGGCGCAGGCCGAAGGGATCAAAATATCGTTGTCATGCAGGGCAGAGAGAAGCTTGATGCCGGTGCGTGTGTCAAAGTGGTTCGAGCCGTTGACGGTCAGCACCGCCGGGCGCGAGGGAGAAAGGATCGACCGCGCCATCATCACAGTGATCGCAAGCACGAGAACGATTACAGTCAGCAACAGGATACCGAGAAAGATCTCCGTCATGGCGTCACCAGGGAAAAGGCCGAGAAACCGAGCGACATCAACCCGGTGACGATGAAGGCGCTGGCGAGCCCCTCCACACCTTTCGGCATGTCAGAATATTTGAGCCGCTCCCGAATGGCGGCGAAAGTCACGATAGCCAGTGCCCAGCCGACACCGCTGCCAATCCCGTAAACAACCGACTGCTCGAAATCATAATGCCGCTCCACCATGAACAGGCTGCCGCCCAGAATGGCGCAGTTGACGGTGATCAACGGCAGGAAAATGCCAAGCGCCCGGTAAAGCCGCGGCACGAACCGGTCGAGCGTCATCTCCAGGATCTGAACCATCGCGGCGATCACGCCGATGAAGCTGACCAGCTTGAGAAAGGTCAGATCAACCTCCGGCAATCCCGCCCAGGCCCAGGCGCCCTCCAGCAACAACATGTTGAAGATCAGATAGTTGACCGGAACAGTGATTGCCTGAACGACGATCACCGCGAGCCCCAGGCCGAATGCGGTATCGACCCGCTTGGATACGGCCAGAAAGGTGCACATGCCCAGAAAGAAGGCCAGCGCCAGGTTTTCCTGGAAAATGGATTTGATCAGCAGCTCGCTCATGACCGTTGATCCTCCGGCGCCCGCAGCCGGAATTCGGGCTGCTCCACCTGCTCGGGACGCATGGCCCGAACCAGCCAGACCAGAAGCCCGAGAATGAAGAAGGCGCTAGGCGCGAGCTGCATCAGGCCCAGCGGCTGGAACCAGCCGCCATCCGCCACGGTGGTGACCAGCGGAACCCCCATCAAGGCGCCGGTTCCCAGGAACTCGCGCAAGGCGCCGACAATCAGCAGCACCAGGCTGTAGCCAAGACCATTCCCCAGTCCGTCCATAACGCTCGGCAACACCGGGTTGCGCATGGCAAAGGCTTCCGCCCTGCCCAGCACCAGACAATTGGTGACGATCAGTCCGACGAAGATCGACAGCTTCTTGCTCATCTCGAACATGAAGGCCTGCATGAACTGATCGATCACGATGACGATGGAGGCGACAATGGTGATTTGAATGATCAGCCGGATTGACGCTGGAATGTGATTCCGCATCAGGCTGATCACGCCGCCCGACAGGCACAGTACCACCGTCAGTGCCACCGACATGGTGACAGCCGTCGACAGTGTGGTTGTTACCGCCAGGGCCGAACATATGCCCAGTATTTGCAGTGTGATCGGATTGTTGCCGATCAACGGGGCGATGAGGTGATGTTTGAGCGCCATCCTAGAGCCCTTCCTGCCGGAGCCGGGTCAGGAAGTGGCCGAAGCCCTTGTCCCCCAACCAGAACCGCAAAATATTGGTCAATCCGTTGCTGGTGCGCGTGGCGCCGGATATCCCGTCGACTTCGTAAGGCGTCGATGCCCCGCTGCGAACAAGCTCGATGCGAACCGTGCCGGTTTCATCGGCAATTTTCTTTCCGGGCCATTGTGCCAGCCAATCCGGCTCCTCGATCCGGGCGCCGAAGCCGGGCGTGTCGCCCTGCTCGACAATTGCCAGGGCGGCGATGGTGACCAGATCGGATTCGATCGCCAGCGCTGCACGGATGGTGGACTGATAGCCCGCACCATAAACCGGCAGCACGATCAGCTTGAGATCGCCGTCTTTCTGCAGCAGATAAACCGGCGATTGGTTTGCCCGGCGCTTTATCCCGGCAATATCTGCATCAGGCTCCAGCGCAATGCTCGCTTCAGGATCCTGAAGTGCGGCCTCCAGATCAAATCCCGCCGCCTCATCGCTGCTTGCAAAGCTGCCATCATCAAGATTGACCAGCCGGGTCTCCAGCGTGTCGACCCCGGTTTCCATCATCAGGTCGCGCATGCCCGGCAATGTATCGAGCATCTTGTCAATACGGGCCTGTTGCTCGGCAGCCCGATTGGCCTCCTGATACGGTCTCAGCATGACTGCGGTCACAGAGACAGCCGCAGAAGAAACCAGCGCCACAAGGACGGCCATGCCGATGATCTTGACCAGATCATCATTGGATCGCGCGAAAAAATTGCGGACGGGCGAGAACAGCTTAGCCATGCCGCAGCCTCCGTCGCCGGACAATCAGCGCAACCGCCACATGATCAATCAGCGGCGCAAACAGACTGGCAAGAAGCGAGGCAAACACAACCGCGGCTGGCGCAACGGCCGGACCGTTAACAGTGTCAAACAGCACAATCAGCAGACCGGCCAACACCCCGAACGCCGAGCGGCCCGGATTGGTCGAAGCACCGGCAACCGGATCGCCGATCAGGAAAACCACACCAAAAGCCACAGTGACGGCAGTGGTCAGCAACCCGCCCATGCCATGCTGGAGCAACCCGGCTGCGGCCAGAACGGCGGTCACGGAAATCACAACCCGCCATGAAACGAGGCCACCGGCAAGAAGCAGGGCCAGACCGGGGAGCACCGCCAGCGCCATGACCTCGCTTTGGACCGGCAGCCCGGTTCCGGGAAAGGAAAACACAAGGAAGCCCGCAGCTGCCGCAGCTCCGGAAACAATGCCGTACCCCCTGCCGCCAAACACCAGTTCGCCAAACACGACACCAAGGCTCACGGCCACGATGATCTGCCATAGGGGAACTGATGCCGGCACCAGAACCGCAAAAATCAATGCCACCGTTGCAGTATGCCAACCCAGTGATCGGCCACGGATCAGATCGAAGGCCATTTCCCAGACGAGGTAGGTGACGGCAGCGGCCAGCAGCACGACAATTTGCTGCAATCCGCGCTCAGCCAGGCTCACGGCCACGGGTGCCGCCAGCGCAATGAGCTGGACATAGGTCACCCGTGCCGGGGTCCACCCGGTCCGCTGCCGCATCCGGAAGGGATCGAGGGTCCAGCCGGTCATGTGTCCTCCGCCAGTTCATCCAGCACGTGACGCAGCATCCGGCCGTAATCAGCGCCGCTGGTACAGGCCAGCGAGACGGCGGCGACGTCTTCTTCCACCATTTCAAGACATCCCAGCCGGCTTGCGGTTTCCGCATCACCAACACTCAGCGCCCGCAAGAACGGAACGACCGGAACATCGAATGGCAGGGACTGATCGAGAGCCGCGGTGGGGATCACCGGCGCAGGCCGTGATGAAGCCTGCCGAAACAGCCCCAAGAAGCCGCCCTTGGAAACCGTGCTCCGCGCCGGCGCATCGTCGAGCAGTGTAATCTGCTGATGATAACGCCCGAGCCATGAGGCTTGCCGCCCGTTGGCGACGGAACCGGAAACAACGCAAAGTGACGCGCCCTGCTCTCCCGGCAGGGTTTCATCGCGGATAAGATCCTGCAGGTTGGCGCCCGCAACAGTCTGGAGCAACCTCGGCTGCCTGGCGCGTGGTCCGGCAAGAGCGACAATCCGGCTGAAATCCTGGATCCCGCTCTCAATCAGCTTCCCGATAGCAGCCAGATCCTGATAGCCGATGCTCCAGACCGTGCGGCTCTGATCAACCGGATGCAGCCTGTGGATATGGGTTCCGCTCAAACCCGAAGACCGGCCCTCGGGAAAGAAAGATCCGCGGATGCGGTCGCCGCAACCAGCGGCAATATCCACACCCGGAGTCTGGCAGACATGCACCGTTCCGCGGGTCAAGCCCGCCATAGCTTTCAGCCCCGCGGCAAATGTCTCATGCTGGTCGCGCAGAACCACTCTGGGATCGGGCGCATGCTGATTGTCGGGGGTCACGGTCACGAAGATGGCGTCAGGCACGGCATCAGGTGCTGGAATACGACCATAGGGCCGGGTCCGGAAGGCCGGCCAGAATCCCTTGGCAAGAAGCATTGCACGCAGGTCCTCCGCCGCCGTCAGCGACATGACAACAGGGTCCGGTTCAGGCTGATCGGGGTCGGATTGGATAACCAGCGCTGAAAGACTGCGCCTTGGACCCAGCGTGACCGAATTGACCACGCCGGAAACCGGGGAAACGAAAACCACTTCAGGGTGTGCGCGATCGTGAAAGACCGCCTGGCCGCGCTTGACCCGGTCGCCTTGTTCACAAAGCAGTTTTGGCCGCAACCCCGGAAGATCGGCCCCCAGAAGCGCAATTGCCTTCACCGCCGCACCATCGTGAACCGTCTGGTCTGGCAGACTGGTATGGTCGATCCTCAAGCCGGGCAACACGTCAACATAATCCCTCAAGTTTCAGCCTGACACATATTGCATCAGGCCAAGTACCTTTGTTCAGTATCCGTGAAATCTATCAGCGCAGAACACACATGCCCTTGAGCCAGATCAATGCAGGACATTTGTCCGGCGGCATAATCAAAAGAAAAGCCAAGCATCCAGAATTGCCGGTTAACCCCAAACTGACTGAACCGCTGGAGGACCCCCGTGTTTTACACCCGTTTTGCTTTGCCCATCATGTCTTTGATTCTCGTCGCCGTTCCGGCGGCTCAGGCACAAGATCAATCCCCTGTCACCTCAATTGTCGAAAGCTGGATCGCCTCTCCGCATGGTGATCGGAAAGCCGAAGCTTTTGTCCACTGGAACGAGGAAGGCGCAGTGCCTGAGGATTGCGCCACCTGCCATTCCGGGCCCGGATTGATGGATTTTCTCGGCGCTGACGGCTCAATGGCCGGCAAGGTTGATGCGCCAGCGGCAATCGAAGCGCCCATCGATTGCGTCGCCTGCCACAACCAGGCCGCAAGCGATCTTGAGCAGATCACTTTCCCATCCGGCGAAATCATGACCGAGGCCAGCCCTTCGGCAATCTGCATGGTCTGCCATCAGGGGCGCGCCTCAAGCGACACCGTCAACATGGCAATCGCAGGTGGCGAAGACGATGCCATTAACAGTGAGCTGGGATTTATCAACGTCCACTACGCGGCATCGGCAGCAACCATGTTCGGCGGTGCTGTTCGCGGCGGCTACCAGTATGATGGCAAGGCCTATGCCGAACGGTTTGTCCATGTGCCCGACTTCAACACCTGCACCACCTGCCACAATCCGCACACCACCAAGGTTGTCGCGGTCGATCAATGCGTTGCCTGCCACAAGGGGGCGGAAACCGTCCGCGATATCCGCATTACCCCGGCCGACATTGATGGCGACGGCGACGTCAAGGAAGGCATCCGGGCCGAGATCAGCACTCTGCACGAGAAGCTCGGCGAGGCTGTCATGCTTTACGCAAAGGAAGTCTCCGGCAAGCCCGTAGCCTATGACTCTCACGCATACCCCTATTTCTTCAATGATCTGAACGGAAATGGCATGGCCGACCCTGATGAGGCCAAGTTTCCGAACCGGTATCAGAGCTGGACGCCACGCCTGCTGCGCGCGGCGTACAACTACCAGTTTCTGGCCAAGGAAAATGGGGCCTATGCGCACAATCCCCGCTACGCAATACAACTCGCCTATGACAGTCTTGAGGACTTGTCATCCAAAGCTGCCGTTGACATGGCGGGCATGACCCGTCCTTGAGCAAGGGATAATAAATCCAGCCAACGGCCCGGGAACCAGTTCCGGGCCGTTTTGGTGAGAGTAAACTGACAATGCGTCTTTAAACCTGGGGAACGCCGATGGACAACGCTGAAGTTCTGGTCGCAATCGGCATTCTGTTTCTGGCCGGCCTGTTGCTCGACAAGATCGGCCGGATTGTCCATGTCCCCCGCGTCACCCTGCTGATCCTGCTCGGCACCCTCCTCGGCCCGCCAGTTCTGGATCTGCTGCCCCACAGCTTCAATGAGTCCAACGAGTTCTACGCACCCACCGCGCTGACCATGGTGGCCTTTCTGCTCGGCGGAACCCTCAGCCCCGAAACGCTGAAAGCACACGGCCGGGAGATCGTGATCATTTCGCTGACACTGGTCGCCGTATCCATCGTTATCGTCGCCACAGGACTTTGGCTGATCGGCCTGCCGGTCGGCATAGCGGTGCTGCTGGGCGGTCTGTCTGCAGCCACCGATCCCGCCGCCACGCACGATGTCATCACCCAGACCGGCGCCAGGGGACGATTTGCCGGGAACCTGCTCGGGATCGTCGCGATTGATGACGCCTGGGGTCTCCTGGCTTTCTCGGTCGCCCTCACTGTTACCGGGATCCTGTTGGACCAGAATGCCGTCATGGCACTGGTTCATGGCGGGCGCGAGGTTGGAGGCGCTGTGCTGCTCGGCCTTGCCATCGGCCTGCCCGCTGCCTTTCTGACCGGACGTATCAAGCCCGGCGAACCGACGCTGATCGAGGCGGTGGGTCTGGTCTTCCTGTGCTCGGGGCTTGCCTTGTATTTCGGCTTCTCCTTCCTGCTGACTGGCATGGTCTGCGGCGCCACTATCGTCAATCTCGCGCGCCATCACGAGCGCCCTTTCTACGAAATCGAGAGAATCGAATGGCCGTTTATGCTGCTGTTTTTCGTCATGGCCGGCGCTTCGCTGAAGACAGCCAACCTTGCGGAGATCGCTTACATCTGCGCAGCCTACTGTGTTCTAAGGGCGCTGGCACGGCTTCTCGGCGGATGGCTTGGCGGGCGCCTTGCAGGGTTGCCGCCAACCGAAAGCCGCCTGACCGGACTAGGTCTAATGCCGCAGGCGGGCGTGGCCATTGGCATGGCGCTGGTCGCCGGCGAGCGGTTCCCGGAAATCGGCGAGGATCTGCTCGCAGTCGCGGTCGCCAGCACCATCGCCTTTGAAATCATAGGACCTTTTCTCACTCAGATCGCGCTTCGGCGGGCTGACGCAAAATAGCATCCACGGGTTCCAACGCCTTCAAATCCATGCGGAAAACAGCGCAACCCGGCGGCCCGAAGACGTCTTATGCAAGACACTTGTCTTCAACGCATTCAAATGACACTATGAAAAAGTTGTCATGCAGTCTCAGCTGAATTGAAAATCCGGGCCTACCGGGAGGGAACAAAAGAGTCAGCGTACAACGACAGTAGTCGAAAATATTTTCCGTGGGAGGAAACATGTCTAAATCTCTTAATCGCAGGAATTTTCTGCGTGGCTCCGCTATCGCCGGAACCGCTGCACTGGCAACCCCGGCAATTGCTCAGAACGCGACAACCACACTGAAAATGCAGGCTGCCTGGGGCGGAGGTATTTTCCTTGAAAATGCTCAGTCCTTTGCCAACCGCGTCAACGAAATGTCGGGCGGATCGCTGACCATTGAAGTGTTGGCGGTGGATTCTGTCGTCAAGACAAGCCAGATGCAGGACGCAGTGCATCGCGGCGTTTTGGATGCAGCGCACTATGTGACGGCCTACTGGTACGGCAAATCCAAGACCGCATCTCTGTTCGGTACCGGCCCCTGTTTCGGTTGGTCCAGCAACGAAGTGCTGGGCTGGATCTATTCCGGTGGCGGTCAGGAACTGTTCGACGAACTGATGGCCGAACTTCAGCTCAACGTTGTCTCGTTCTTCAATTCACCCATGCCGGCACAGCCGCTGGGCTGGTTCAACCAACAGATAACCGACGCTGCCCAGATGAAGGGCCTGAAGTACCGGACCGTTGGTCTGGCGGCAGACGTTCTGCTGGAAATGGGCATGTCGGTCGTGCAGTTGCCGGGCGGCGAAATTCAGCCGGCAATGAAATCCGGCCTGATTGACGCGGCCGAGTTCAACAACCCGACATCTGACCGCGACTTCGGTATGCAGGACGTGTCCAAGCACTACATGCTGGCATCCTACCACCAGAGCCAGGAGTTCTTTGAAGTCACCATCAACAAGGACAAGTTCAATGCGCTGTCGCCTGAGCACCAGGCGATCATCCGCAACGCGTCCTTTGCGGAAAGCTCGGGCTTCTACTGGGGCAACACCAAGCGTTATTCCGACGACCTGATCAAGCTGCAGGAGCAGGATGGCGTCAGTGTCTACCGCACACCCGACTCCGTGATGGCCGATCAGTTGGCCGCCTGGGATGTTGTCGCAAACCGCATCGCGTCAGAGGATCCCTTTTTCGCCAAGGTGATGGCATCCCAGATGGCCTACGCCAAGGATGTCATGGGGTATCTCAACCTCAATCAGCCGAACTATCAGCTGGCCTATGATCACTACTTCAAGAAAGCCTGATCACCTTTGATACGTCCGGGGGCCTGTTTCAGGCCCCCGGTTTCTTTGGCCGAATTGGGAGGGGTATAAGTGGTCAAACTGGTTCACGCGATCGAGGGGCTAAGCCTTTGGGTCGGACGCGCCTTCGGGTGGTGCATCCTGGTCCTGACATTCTCAGTGTCCTACGAAGTTTTTGTGCGCTATGTGCTCAACAGCCCGACGGTCTGGGCTTTTGACATGATGATCCAGATGTATGGCGCATTGTTCCTGATGTGCGGTGCTTACGCGCTGGCACAGGACACCCATGTGCGAGCCGATGTGCTCTACCGGTTGTTTCCGGTACGCGTTCAGGCGTCGCTGGATTTCGTGCTCTACTTTCTCTTCTTCTTCCCCGGCATTCTTGCGCTTTTCTGGTTCGGTTGGGAAATCGCATCAGACAGTTGGCGCTACAAGGAAGTCAGCTTCAACAGCCCGGCCAGCATTCAGATCTATTTCTTCAAGTCTCTGATCCCGGTAGCGGGAGCTTTGCTGCTGATCCAGGGCTTTGCAGAACTCATCCGCTGCGTGATGGCGATCCGCTCGGGACGCTGGCTCGACCGGCTGGAGGATGTACGCGAGACCGAGGACATGCTCATGCATGTGACCGAGTTGAAAACTCCTTGACCTGACAGGCGCTTAGGAACCTTACAAAATGACAAATCCAGAAGTTGCCCTGTTCATGCTGGGCCTGTTTATCGTCCTTGTGCTGCTGGGCTTTCCGATTGCCTTCACCTTGCTCGCGATGGGTGTCGGCTTCGGCTATTATGCCTATCATCAAGGCCACCCGATCGAGGCCTTCAGCGACATTTTCAACAACAATATCTTCTATCTGGTCAACCAGAACACCTACTCGGTGATGGAGAATGCCACGCTTGTTGCAATTCCATTGTTCTTGTTCATGGGATACGTGGTCGAACGGGCCAACATCGTCGACAAGCTGTTCGTCTCTCTCTACATGGCTGCGCGCAACCTGCCCGGATCGCTGGCGATTGCCGCACTGCTCACCTGTGCCGTGTTTTCCACGGCGTCGGGAATTGTCGGCGCTGTGGTGACGCTGATGGGGCTGCTTGCTTTTCCCGCCATGGCCAATGCCAACTACAACAAGAGTTTTGCTTCGGGCGTGATTTGCGCTGGCGGCACGCTGGGTATTCTGATCCCACCCTCGATCATGCTGATTGTCTACGCAGCGATCGCCGATCTGTCGCCCTTGCGCCTGTATGCCGCCGCCATGTTCCCGGGCCTGCTCCTGGCCGGGCTCTACATCGTCTATGTCATCGTTCGGGTCTGGATAACGCCATCGCTGGCGCCAAAGCCGGATATGAAGGACGTGCCTCCACCGCGTGAGATCTACTGGAACCTTCTGGTCTCCTTCGTGCCACTTACGGTATTGATCATGCTGGTGCTGGGCTCGATCCTCGGCGGATTGGCAACTCCGGCTGAAGCTGCCGCAATGGGCGCTCTGGGTGGTTTGGTACTTGCTGCGCTCTATCGTTCCCTGTCATGGCAAAAGGTCAAGGAGAGCGTATTTCTGACGGCAAAGTCGACGGCCATGGTCTGTTGGCTTTTCGTCGGATCGTGGACCTTTGCCTCGGTCTTTTCCTACCTTGGCGGCCATGATCTTATCGCCGAATGGGTGACCAGCTTTGATCTGCAGCCCTGGCAGTTCCTGATCCTGGCGCAGCTCATCATCTTCCTGCTTGGCTGGCCGCTGGAATGGTCGGAAATTCTGATCATCTTTGTTCCGATATTCCTGCCGATGCTCGACACCTTTGGCGTCAATCCCTACTTCTTTGCCATGCTGGTGGCGCTCAATCTGCAGACGTCCTTCCTGACCCCACCCATGGCCATGTCCGCCTACTATCTCAAAGGGGTGCTGAAAAAGCAGATCGAACTGATGGAGATTTTCCGCGGAATCATGCCCTATCTGGGCATCGTGATCCTGACCATGGTGCTGATGTATCAGTTCCCGGGTATCGCGCTTTGGCTGCCGGACTATCTGTTCGGAACCTACATTCCATGAGGATTGAGCCTTACAAGCTGTCAGCTGCCGAAGCCCTGGAAGCCATGTCTGCCGGACGATTGACGTCTGTGCAGCTGGTGCAGTCCTGTCTGGACAGGATCGCCGAGACGGATGGCTCAATCCGGGCCTGGGTGCATCTGGATCCAGACTCGGCGCTGGCGCAGGCCACCGAAGCTGACCGGCGGCGCAAGGCCGGTTATGCCCTGGGGGCGCTGCACGGGGTGCCGGTGGGTCTCAAGGACATCATCGATACCGCCGGCATGCCGACACAACGCGGCACTCCCATCTTCGCCGGTCGCCAGCCAGATGCGGACGCACGCGTCGTGGAGCTCCTGCGTGCGGCCGGTGCGGTGATCCTGGGCAAGACGGTCACGACCGAACTGGCCTTCATGCATCCCAGCGAAACGCGGAATCCGCACAATCACAATCACAGTCCCGGCGGCTCTTCCAGCGGTGCGGCGGCAGCGGTCGGCGCGCTTCAGGTGCCATTGGCTGTCGGAACCCAGACCAATGGTTCGGTGATACGTCCGGCTTCCTTCTGCGGCACTTTCGGATTCAAGCCGACACGCGGCGTGATCTCGCGCGCGGGCGTCTTGCAGACCTCGATCACGCTCGACCAGGTGGGTTGCTTCGCCCGCAGCCTGGCCGATATTGCTTTGCTGACGGATGCAATCTCGGGTTACGATCAGCGCGACACGGTAAGCTTGGCCTATCCCGCGCCGCACATGTCAGTTGGCCAAGCCCAGGACGTGCCGGTGCCGCCCGATTTGGCCTGGTTTGATCTGCCTTTCAATGACCGGCTCAGCGATGCTGCACGTGAAGGCCTTGATGCCATCATGGATGTATTGGGCGAACGGGTATTGCGCATGACCCCTGCCGATACGCTTTCGAACCTGGTGGCGGTGCAGGCGCGCATCCATGAATATGAATTCAGCAGGCATCTGTCCGATACTTTTGAGGAACACTGGGACCAGATCAGCGATACGCTCAAACCCATTGTCACAAGGGGCCGCCTGATCGGGCAGAGCGAATACGAGGACGCGCTGGCGGTAAAGATCTCGGCGGAAAAATTCTTTGCCGATTTCTTTCTGGAGTTCGACGCCATCCTTGCACCCGCTGCCGCCGGTGAAGCGCCCGTGTTCGGCGGGGGAACGGGCGATCCGATATTCTGCACCCTCTGGACCCTGGCCGGCCTGCCCTGCGTGACGCTGCCATTGCTGGTGGGCGAAACCGGACTGCCAATTGGAGTGCAGTTGATCGGAGCAGCCGAAAAGGACGACCGATTGCTGCGCACAGCGCGCTGGCTGCAGACGACACTGGCAACAGCAGCCGCTGAAAACTGAAAGGACATTTCATGTCATACCCCGTCAAAGTGATCGCCGGCCTCATCGGCACCGCCCTTTTCCTGATCTTTATAGGCGAGCTGTCCCGCTCAATATCGCACGGATTTGCCGGATTCTGGGGCGGCCTGCCATTCATGGTGATCGTGATCGTCGTCGGGTTGATGGCAGTCTACGACTACTGGGAAGAATGCGTTCGCAGGCCCAAGAAATGAACAGCAGACCGAAGCTCTGGATTGCCCGCAGACTCTCGGATGCGACGCTCGAGCGGGCGCAACGGGACTATGACACGATCATCAATACCGACGACGGGCTGAGCACGGCTGACGAAATCGTGGCCATGAGCGCCAAGGTCGACGCGATCATTCCCTGCCATTCGGAGCTGTTCAACGCTGATGTCGCTCAACGGCTCGATCCACGGCTGAAGATCATCGCCAACCATTCGGTCGGCGTCGATCACTGCGATCTGCCGGCCCTGAAATCCCGCGGTATCGTGGTCACCAACACGCCTGATGTTCTGTCGGATGCGACCGCGGAAATCGCCATGCTGCTGATGCTTGGCGCGGCGCGGCACGCTGTTGAAGGAGACCACCTGGTACGGTCCGGAAACTGGGATTTCTGGAGTCCGTCCTTCATGGTTGGCAAACAGGTGACCGGGGCACGTCTGGGAATTATCGGCATGGGTCGCGTCGGCCAGGCATTTGCCCGCAAGGCGCGCGGCTTCGACATGGAGATCCACTATTACAATCGCACCCGCCTGACACCGGACAAGGAGCACGGCGCTACTTACCACAGCACAATCGAAAGCCTTCTTCCGGTCGCCGATTTCCTGTCATTGCATTGTCCGGCAACTCCGGAGACCACCGGTCTGATGAACGCCGAGCGGTTGGCTCAATTGCCCTCAGGCGCTATTCTCGTCAACACAGCCCGCGGTGCGCTTGTCGACGAAGCCGCTCTGCTTGCTGCCGTTGAAAGCGGTCACATTGCGGCTGCGGGGCTGGATTGCTTCGTGACTGAACCGGGTGGCAACCCGGCATTTTCCTCCCATCGCAACATCTTCATGCTGCCCCATATCGGCAGTGCGACGGTACGAACCCGTGACGCGATGGGGTTCAGGGCGCTGGACAATCTCGATGCATTTTTCAAAGGTGAAACCCCGAAGGACATGTTGTAGCGCAATGAGGGACAGTACCGTCCTCCATTGAGCATTTGCGGACCGAAGCGGTCTGACTTGCACGAGCATCGTTTTGAGGTTCAAATCCGCTTATGAGCCACCATCAACCCAGCTTTACCCTTGGTGTCGAAGAAGAATACCTGCTCGTTGATCGCGAGACCCTGGATCTCGTCACCGCGCCGGATAGTTTCATGGCTGATTGTGTCGCCGAACTCGAAGATCAGGTCAGTCCCGAGTTTCTTCAATGCCAGATTGAGGTGGGCACAAGGGTGTGCAGGACCGTTGCCGAAGCCGGCGCTGATCTGGCGCGGCTTCGCTCTGCCATTGCAAGAATAGCACAACAGCATGGGCTGGCGCCGCTGGCCGTTTCCTGCCATCCTTTCGCCGACTGGCACAAACAGCATTTCACAGACAAACAGCGCTACCGTGAACTCGAGCGCGACCTTGGCGGCGTCGCCCGCCGCGCGCTGATCTGCGGCATGCATGTGCATGTCGGCATCGATGACGATGAAACGCGTATCGATCTCATGGCGCAGTTTCCCTGTTTTCTGCCTCACCTGCTGGCGCTGTCGGCGTCCTCTCCCTACTGGAAGGGCGACGATACCGGTCTCAAGGCTTATCGCCCCACGGTCTTCGACAACCTGCCCAGAACCGGCTTGCCGCCAAGCTTTTCCTCCTGGTCTGAATACCAGCGATCGGTTCAGATCATCATCGACAGCGGATTGATAGAGGATGCCACCAAAATCTGGTGGGACCTGCGGCCTTCCGCACGGTTCCCGACCCTGGAATCGCGTATTTGCGATGTCTCTCCGCGCCTCGACGACGCACTTTCCATCGTCGCCTTGACCCAATCAATCATGCGCATGCTGTGGCGGCTCAAACTCAGCAACCAGCGCTGGCGTATCTACGACCGGTTTCTGGTGGGGGAAAACCGCTGGCGTGCGCAACGATATGGCGTATCCAACGGTATGATCGATCTTGCCAAGGGCGAAGTTATTGTCTTCGCTGACTTGCTGGAAGAGATCATCGAAATGGTGCGTGAAGATGCGGAAGCACTGGGATGCTGGACCGAGGTTCAGGCGACCCGGTTGATTGTTACAAACGGGACCAGCGCCGACCGGCAACGCTCCACCTACACAACAGCAATTGCAGCCGGCGCATCCACCAGTGAAGCCCACCGTGAAGTGGTGACCTCACTGATCGCCGAGTTCACCGAAGGCCTGGACGGACACACCGGAGCATCCGGCGGACAGTCGGGCATCCTGGCCACCGCCCCGCAATAATCCTGCCTGGGTTGCCCGGCTATACCGCGCTCACTGCGCCGCTTGCAGGCTCTTTCGAGCCTGACCCAGGCTTGCCTTCGCGCTTGACCCGGAAAACCGCGAGGTAGAGCGCCGGAGCGAAGAACAGCGTGATCACGGTGCCCGCAATGATGCCGCCCATCATTGCATAGGCCATCGGTCCCCAGAATATCTGCCGCGAGATCGGGATCAGCGCCAGGCTGGCTGCGGCGGCGGTCAGCAGAATCGGTCGCGAGCGCGCATCCGATGCATTGAAGACCGCATCCCACGCCGATTGCCCCTTGCCGCGAAGTACCTCGATCTCGTCAATCAGAATGATCGAGTTTCGGATCAGAATTCCGATCAGCGCCAGAACGCCAAGGATTGCGACAAACCCGAGCGGCGCGCCCGAAGGAACCAGCGCGGCAACCACGCCGATCAGTCCAAGAGGCGCCACGCAAATGACGACAAAAGCCAGCCTGAAGCTCTGAACCTGCATCATGATCAGCGTCAGCATGATCAGCATCATCAACGGTACCACGGCAGCGATTGGCGCCTGGCTCTTGGCACTCTCGGCCACGGCTCCGCCAACTTCGACATGATAGCCCAAAGGAAGCTTCGCATTGAATTCGGCAATCTGTTGATCAAGAGCTGCCACGATGGTTGCCGGCTGATCCTTGCTTGAAATCGCCGCCTTGACCGTGATCGTTGGCTTGCGATTGCGCTGGTTGATCACCGGCTGCTCGGTCTCGTAGCTGAAGGTCGCCACTGCGCGCAGCGGGATCGTTACAGAACCGGTGCCCGACAGTTGAAGTGCCGCCAGCGCCTCAACAGATTGCCGCGAGGCCGCATCACCGCGCGCGACAATATCAACCAGATAGGCCGCATCGCGCAGTTGAGTTACAGAAACGCCGTCATAGATTGCGTTCAGCGCCGAAGCGATGTCACGTTGCGTGATGCCCAGCTGGCGGGCTTTGTCCTGCAGAATGTCGACCCGCACAACACGGACAGGTTCATTCCAGTCCATGACGATCCCGTCCAGTCGCTGATCGGAAGCAACAACTGCGGTCAGGTCGCGGGCATGATCCCGCAAGGTCTCGATATCCGGTCCGGAAATGCGGTACTGAACCGGTCGTCCCACCGGAGGTCCGATTTCGAGCAGCTTGACGAAGATGTCGACGCCGGGGAAATCGTTGGCTGCGATGGCGTTCAGTTCAGCCCTCAGCGTGTCGCGCGCCTCCACGGACGGCGTCTGGATAACAATCTGACCGATATTCGGTGCCGGGGTGGTCACATCATAGGCCAGAAGAAAACGCGGAGCACCCTGACCGACATAGGTCGACCAGAACATGACGTTGTCATTGCCTTCAAGTCGGCTTTCCATGCGCGCCATCTCGGCGGCTGTCTGGGAAATCGAGGCGTTTTGTGGCAAGGTGAAATCGAGGATGAGTTCCGGCCGGTCAGAATTCGGAAAGAACTGCTGTTCGACGAAACGCATGCTGAACACCGAAAAGGCGAAAACGGCAAGCGTCAGCCCTATCGTGATCCAGCGATGGTTCATGCTGACCTTGAGCGCGGTGTGAAAAGCCCGTCTGATCCGGCCCGGCTCACCACTATGGTGTTTCAACGTGGCTGGCAGGAATGTGACCCCCAACAGCGGTGCAAACAGCACGGCAACCACCCATGACACCGTCAGCGAGACCGCAATGACCACGAAAAGCGAGAAGGTGAATTCCCCCGCTGCCGACGTGTTCAACCCGATGGGAATAAATCCGGCCACGGTCACCAGCGTTCCAGAGAGCATTGGAAAGGCAATGGAAGTCCAGGCGTAGGAGGCAGATTTGGTCAGCGATTCACCCCGCTCAAGTCGCGAGATCATGGTCTCGATCGCAATCATCGCATCGTCGACGAGAAGCCCCAGCGCAATGATCAGCGCACCGAGTGAAATGCGCTGCAGGGTAAATCCGGTATAATTCATCACCACAAATGTAATTGCCAGCACCAGGGGAATGGTCATGGCGACCACCAATCCTGCCCGCATACCTAGCGAAATGAAGCTCACAGCCAAAACGATAAGCACCGCTTCGACCAGCGCCTGCAGGAAGTGACCAACGGCCTCGTCCACGACGTGAGGCTGGTCGGCCACCTGATGAATATCGACACCGATTGGCAGCTGGGCCTGGGCCTTGCTGATGATGGTATTCAGCTCTTCGCCGAAATCGACAATATTGGCGCCCTGCCGCATGCCGACCGCCAAACCTATCGCGTCCTGGCCGTTGTACCGGAACAAGTCCGACGCCGGATCTTCGTAGGACCGGCGGATATCGGCAACATCGGTCAAGCGGAAGAACCGGTCCCCGACACGCAGATTGATATCCTCCAGGCTTTCAGCCCCGGAAAACTGGCCGCCGATACGCACCAGCACGCGCTCCGGCCCGGCATCGATCACGCCAGACGGCAGGATTGCATTCTGGGCCGCCAGTGTTGCCTGCACCGCTTCCTGGTTCAGCCCCATGGCAGCCAGACGTTCGGTGGAGAATTCGAGATAGATCACCTCGTCGCGGGTGCCGAAAAGTTCGACCTTTCCTGAATCCGCCAGACCCTGCACGGACCGCCGCACGTCTTCGGCATAGTCACGCACCTCGCGCGGCGAAAACCCGTCGGACGTGAACGCGTAGAGATTCCCGAAAACATCGCCAAAACTGTCATTGAAGCTGAAACCAGCAAACTCGGCAGGAAATTCACCACGGATGTCCGACATCATGTTGCGAACACGTTGCCAGATTTCCGGCAGGTTCTTGGCAGATGTGGTCGGCAGCAGCTCAAGGTAGACAATGCTCACACCGGGCCGCGTCACGGACCGGGTATAATCAAGCTCGCTCAAATCCTCGAGTTTCTTCTCGATCCGGTCAGTCACCTGCGTCAGCGTCTCGCGCGTGTCGGCACCCGGCAGCGACGCCGAGATGATCATCGTCTTGATCGCGAAATTCGGATCTTCCTCACGCCCGATCGACATGTAGGAAATGGTCCCCGCAAGCAGCGAAATGATCATCAGGAACCAGACAAACGAACGGTGCTTGAGCGCCCAGTCGGAGAGATTGAAAGAGTTCATTCCGACACACGCGGGCCGACGGCCTGCCCTTCTTCAAGTGAATGGATACCCTTGGTCACAACCTCATCTCCAGCGGCAAGACCCGAGCTGACAACAACATAATCTCCCGAGGTGGCAGAAACCTCGATTGGCCTGAGGGACACAACATTGTTGCTGCGGTCGACAACCCAGACCGCCGGCGGCTCCAGCAGAGCCGACCTGGGAAGAATGATGTCCGCCTCCTTGCCCACTGCCGGCAAGACCCTGACAAGTGAACCAAGCCGGAATTCCTGCGGCGCGGTCTCGATGCTCAGATGAAGCCGGTAAGTCCGCGTCGCCTTTTCAGCCACCGGGTCAATGCGGGTCAGCACTGCATCTGCCTCAATGGTATCGCTGGCCATCAGACTGGCGATGAACCGGTCACCAGGCTGCTGTAATCCGGCCTCCTCCTCGGAAACATCAATCACAATTTCCCTTTGGCCGATTGCAGCGAGTTGCAGGACGGTCTGTCCTTCGGAAAGCGTCGCCCCCGGTTCCGCAAACGTGCCAGTGACAACCCCGGCATAAGGCGCGGTCAATATTGCCAGCCCCTTTACATCCAGGGCACGATCCTGCGAGGCCTTGGCTTGATCAAGGCGTGCCTGCGCCGAGATCAAGGCTCGTTCGGCATCCTCCAGCCGGGTCGCGCTATCGACGCCACGTTCGGCCAGTGTCTTGGCTCTATCGCGGGCGTCCGTTGCGGAACGCAACTGGGCCTGCGCCACAGTCACACCGGCATCCGCGGTGCGCAGGTCTGCATCAAGATCAGACGTGTCGAGGGACGCCAGAACGTCACCTTTGTTAACCAGATCGCCCGTGCTTGCCGGACGCGCGGCAACCGTGCCGCTCATCGGAAAGCCAAGTGCTGTTTCGGTCCGGGCAACGACCGTGCCCGTATAGCTCAGTGACATGCCAGCCTGCGCATCAACAATCACCGAGACCACCGGGCGCGCCTGCTGCGCAATTTCGGTTGCCTCGTCAGCCTGGGCAGGCAAGCTCATCACGAGGCCCAGAAGAAGTATGCAAGCTCTCATTGGGTCTCTCCGGGGTTCTCTCCGGCGCGACGGACGGTGCGTCCGGGATAGAGCAGTTGTGCGCCCTTGCTGACGATCCAGGCTCCCTCTTCGACACCATCCCTGAGCAGGACGCGGCCGGTCTCATAGCGGTCGATTGTGACAGGGTGTAGTGATACCTGCATGGTATCCCGATCAACCTGCCACACCGCAGGTCCATCGGCAGTCGCGCTCATGACTGAGTAGGGAAGGCTGATCTGCGGAGGCGTCATCCAGGTGGCTGAACCGCGCACCGGTTCGCCGTAACCAAGGTCAGCCGGCGGATCGATGACTTCAACCGTTGTCTCAACTGTGCCGGTCTTCTCGTCAATCAGCGGAGAAACCTCGCCTAATTGGCCTTCAAACTGTGCTGTCGGATCTGACAGCCGCGACAGCATGATATTGGAAGCCGGCACCTCGCCAATCATTGTCACCTCGGGCACCTCAAAGACCGCTTCGAAGCCTTTGTCCAATGCCAACTCCATAGCCGTCTGGGCGGGTGCGATGATCTGGCCCGGCTCGATATTTCGGCTGATGACCGTGGATGCAAACGGCGCACGCAAGACCGTGTCGGAAAGCGCTTTCGTGGCCCGGTCGAGGTCCGCTTCGGCTTGTTCAAGACCACCCTCAACAGAACGTAACGCATCAAATGCCGCATCCCGTGCGGCACGCGTCGTCGCTCCGCTGGACAAGAGCTGCTCCGCGCGTTCGAGATCCTCAACCGCCTGGCGGTGATCGGCCCTCGCCGTGGTCAAGCCGGCTTCTGCAGTGCGAACCGCCAATTCCTGCTGAATCGAATCGAGCCGCGCCAATGGCTGGTTCTCTTCCACTTTGGCACCCAGTTCGACCATGACTTCGGTCACCCGCCCTCCGATGGGGAAGGCCGCCATCAGCGTTTCCTTGGCTTGTATTTCGCCGGTCAGGGTCAAGGTCCGTTGTTCTGCCTTTTTCTCGGCAACAACGATTTCCACCACCAGCGGAGTTTCACCGTAAGCCGGCGTGAAACCAGAAACGCCCAGAATGGCAATCCATGTGAAAATTGATCGTTTCAAAACGTGATCCAGACTTTCAAGAAATCAACAGTTGGTCCGACATGACACGTGGTAATTCGCTGCCAGACAATAGCCCATTTTACAACGAAACCACAGCATTTGCAGCTTGCTTTTGGCAACACATTTTCTTGTTGGAGCCGTCGTCATTTCTCCATAGGAGCGAGCGACCAGGCCCGAAGCGCCAAGCTATCAGTCCGTTCACGAGGCGGCACTTACCTGGACCGGCCCCCGCGGGATCGTGGGTACTTGTCTTCGCGGCACGGCCGGCCGGGACAGAAATATTGTTTTCTTTCAGAATGAATCGACATGACTGGAACCGGCAGATGCAACCCCGGGAACCAAGTCAGCTGACGATGCGCTTGCAGATTACCAGGCTCCGGTGACGCCCGAGATAGCGAGAGCCGGATAGATGAAATAAAACCTAGGCCGAGAACAGTTTGGCTATTGCTCAAGATGCAAAGAGCGTGTGTTCACCTGCAACGCACTGCCGGCTTGCATCATTGGACCGGACAATCGCTTCTGAACGTGCTCAAAGATACATCCACATCAAATTGGTATCTGGATGATCCGGTTTTTTGCTAAGCTCCCTCCCAGTCCAGCCAGACATTTGGCCGGAAATAATCCTTCTTTCCAGTCAGATTGCCTTTTCCGCCATCAATTCGAGCAATATTCGGGCATTTTTGCATTATCTACACAAGCTGGGCATTTTTATCTTTACAAGCGGTGGTGACAGCCGCTTTCATAGGGGCAAGACCTAAAGATAACGCCCATCCACGAAGACGGGCGACAGAAGGCAGGGGAACATATGAGCGAAAACCGTGGCGCAGCCATACGGTATGAAAGCGTGCAAAAAAGTTATGACGGGGAAGTCCTCGTTGTAAGAAAGCTCAATCTCGATATCGCCCGTGGCGAGTTCCTGACAACGTCAGGGGCGTATGGCCCAGGTAACATTGCATGACTTGTGGTGCCGGCCGGCTCAAACCCGGGCAACCCAGTCTACGCCATGCGGGTAATTCCCGTTCGCAACGCGAGCCGGGATTATTCTGTTATACTATTGCTTTGACAGTATTTATGACCACAGGGATCACTATCACTTGATTGCCGGCGCCTATTCGCATGTCCCGAATTCACATGCCGCTTACGGGTGGACAGTCGAGCCTGTATCTGCAAACATTAGACCAGTTGAAAATTCGACACTATACGATCGACAAGGTGGCAACCGGCAAATTAATTGCTGGACCATTTACAAGGGGAAGGGCGCAAACGCCCACAGCAAGTAGGAGCGTGTTTTGGTATCAACCAACACGAATGATGGCTTCGTAGTGTTCGACGGAGTCCAGAAAAGCTATGACGGGGAAAATCTTGTCGTTAAGGATCTCAACCTTTCCATTGGGCGGGGCGAATTCCTCACAATGCTGGGACCGTCGGGCTCTGGCAAAACCACCTGCTTGATGATGCTGGCTGGCTTCGAGACCGCCACCAATGGTGCGATCAGGCTGGACGGCAAGGAAATCAACAACATCCCGCCGCATAAACGCGGTATCGGCATGGTGTTCCAGAATTATGCCCTGTTTCCGCATATGACCGTGGCTGAAAACCTCTCGTTCCCGCTGGAAGTTCGCAAGATCGGCAAGTCGGAGCGCGAGGCAAAGGTTCAGCGTGCGCTTGATATGGTTCAGATGGGCGCTTTTGGCGGCCGGCGGCCGGCGCAGTTGTCCGGTGGACAGCAGCAGCGCATTGCCTTGGCCCGCGCACTGGTGTTCGAAGCCGAACTGGTCTTGATGGACGAACCGCTCGGCGCGCTCGACAAGCAATTGCGTGAACACATGCAATTTGAGATCAAGCACATCTCCGACAATCTCGGCATCACCGTTGTCTACGTCACCCACGACCAGACAGAGGCGCTGACCATGTCGGACCGGGTCGCTGTCTTCGAGGATGGCCGGATCCAGCAGCTTGCCCCACCGGATGAACTTTACGAACAACCAAAGAACAGCTTCGTGGCCCAGTTTATCGGCGAAAACAACACCCTTATGGGCAAAGTCGAGAAGATCAACAAGGACCTCGCCGTTGTCCGCCTCGACAATGGCGATCTTATCGACACTGTCCCGGTCAATGTCAGCAATGTCGGCGACCGGACCCTTGTGTCCATCCGTCCTGAGCGTGTCGAATTCAACCGTGAACGGCTTTTGCCTGACGCCCATACGCTCAAGGCCGAAGTGCTGGAATTCATCTATATGGGTGACATCTACCGCACCCGGCTGCGTGTGGCGGGCAAGGACGATTTCATCGTCAAGACTCGCAACGCGCCGGATCAGCGCCGGCTCAAGCCGGGTGAAATGATCGAGATCGGCTGGCGTCCGCAGGACTGCCGCGCGCTCGACGCTTAACTCAAATACCCCCAGTGACTGCCCGATCCATGGGGGGAACCATAAACGGGTATCCTAACAAGGAGAACAAATATGAAGTTGAAACTCGCAATCCTGATGTGCGGAGCCGCACTGGTAGCTACCGGCACACACGCCCAGGACGCCAAGATGGCCGACAGCATGACCATCGTCAGCTGGGGCGGCGCCTACCAAAAGAGCCAGATCAA
Source organism: Hoeflea sp. (assembly GCA_048261205.1). Taxonomy (GTDB): domain Bacteria; phylum Pseudomonadota; class Alphaproteobacteria; order Rhizobiales; family Rhizobiaceae; genus Hoeflea. The sequence goes on along the minus strand of JBLXGF010000002.1, from coordinate 210,954 downwards.
TGCCTATGCAGAGCCCTACAAGGAAATGCATCCTGAGGTCGAAGTGATCTGGGACGAGAGCTCGAACGAGGCTGTGGCCAAGCTGCGCGCCATGAACGAAGCCGGCAACATCACCTGGGACCTGGTCGACGTTGTGGCCGCCGACGCCATCCGCCTTTGCGATGAAGGCCTGGCGATGGAGTATGATCCCGACGAATTGCTGGCTGAAGGCAATGACGGATCACCGGCATCCGAGGACTTCGGTGACCTGATCGTCAGCGACTGCTTCATTCCGCAGATCGTCTACTCGACAACCTTCGGCTACCGTACAGACATGGTCGGCGACACGCCTCCGACCAACATCTGCGACGTGTTCGACCTTGAAAAATATCCGGGCAAGCGCGCGCTGGAGAAGCGTCCGATCAACAACATGGAATGGGCTCTGCTTTGCGACGGTGTTGCCAAGGCCGACGTCTATGATGTGCTCGAAACCGAAGAAGGCCAGGCCCAGGCACTGGCCAAGCTCGACACCATCAAGGACCAGGTTGTCTGGTGGTCAGCCGGTGCCGATACACCGCAGCTGCTCGCTGACGGCGAAGTTGTCATGGGTTCGACCTACAATGGCCGCCTCTTCAGCCTGATCGAGGAGCAGGACCAGCCGGTCGCCATGCTCTGGGACGCCCAGGTGTTCGACCTTGACGGTTGGATCATCCCGGCCGGTCTTCCAGAAGATCGTCTTGCCCGCGTCAAGGACTTCGTCAAGTTCGCCACCGACACCCAGCGTCTTGCGGACCAGGCCAAGTACATCTCCTACGGTCCGGCACGCAAATCGTCGGCTCCGCTGGTTGGCAAGCATGAGGACCTCGGCATCGATATGGCGCCACATATGCCTACCGATCCGAACAACGCGAAGAACACCTTCCTGTATAACTACACATGGTGGGCTGATTACCGCGATGACCTGGATGCCAAGTTCCAGGCCTGGCTCGCCCAGTAATCGATAAAAACGCGGAAGGGGCCGCCAGCCGGCCCCTTCCTGACCACGCATTCAGCATGATTTGACGCGACAGCAGGACGGAGCCGGCCAATGACCGATGCCACCAACAGCCCCTCAACTGGCCCCATGCTTTCCGCTGATGGCACGCCGTTGAAGAAAAGCCTGCAAATTGCACTTCGCCGGCAAAAACTGCGTGCCCTTGCGCTTGTCGCGCCTCTCCTTCTATTCGTGCTGATAAGCTTCATCGCTCCGATTGCGGACATGCTGTTCCGCTCCGTCGAGAACGAGATCGTCTCCGAAACCATTCCACGCACCGTAATCGCCCTCGAGCAGTGGGATTACGACGACGGCAATGCCGCCGCTCCGAGCGAAGAAGTTTATGCCGCGCTCTATGTGGACTTGTCCGAGGCAGAAGAATTCAAAACCCATACACGGCTCGGTTCGCGGCTCAATTACGAGACCACCGGCATGTCGTCGCTGCTGCGCAAGACCGGCCGCGGTATCGGCCGCATGGACACGGACGAATACACCAAGCAGTTCGTGGCGCTTGACCCGAGATGGGAAGATCCAGCCATCTGGGTGGACATGATGCAATCGCCCGGTGTGGCTGATGCACTGCCCGAAACCGCCTCCGCCTGGCAGTCCTGGCAGCGTATCGTCGCCAATAAGAACGATGTGCTGGCGGAAGAACAACCCGACGATTTCATCTACACCATGCTCTATCGCGACTTGGCCGCACAGCCCGCATCGGCTATCTCGGCCTATTCGGGGGCAGGCGCGGACATGCTGCAGGCAGCAGACAACGCTTTGGACGGATTTGAGCCGGTTTCGCTTCAGGAGCAGTTCGTCGAGATCGACAAGGATTGGGCCGACGCGCAGATCTGGGGCACAGTTAAGGCTTTCTCATCTCCTTACACCGCCGGTTATTTTCTTTCCTCTGTCGATCTTCAGCTGACGCCGGCAGGAATTGAACCTCAACCGGAGAACCAGCAGATCTACATGCTGCTGTTCGGCCGTACGCTTTTCATGAGCATGGTGATCATGGGCTCGTGCATCCTGCTCGGCTATCCCATTGCCTATTTGCTGTCGAACCTTCCGCTCAGGACCTCCAACCTGCTGCTGATTCTGGTGCTGCTGCCCTTCTGGACTTCGCTGCTTGTGCGGACGTCGGCCTGGAAGGTGTTGCTGCAGCAACAGGGTGTGATCAACGACATCCTGGTCTGGCTCGGATTGGTCGGCGACGGAGACCGGCTGGTGATGATCAACAACCAGTTCGGCACCATTGTTGCAATGACGCATATCCTATTGCCCTTCATGATCCTGCCGCTCTATTCGGTGATGAAAACCATCCCGCCAAGCTATGTGCGTGCGGCCAAATCGCTCGGCGCCACCAATTGGACGGCCTTCTGGCGGGTCTATTTTCCGCAATCGGTGCCCGGAATCGGCGCCGGCTCGATCCTCGTCTTCATCCTGTCCATCGGCTACTACATCACACCTGAACTGGTGGGTGGCACGACGGGTACCTTTATTTCCAACCGGATCGCCTACCACATTTCGTCCTCGCTCAACTGGGGCCTCGCGGCCGCATTGGGGACGATCCTTCTGGCGGTCGTTCTGTTGCTCTACTGGGTCTATGACCGCATCGTGGGCATAGACAATGTGAGCCTGGGATAGACCAATGAGCAAATTCACCAAGCCTGCAGTCGACTTCACCCGCTTCGTCTTGCCGCTGATGGCGCTTGCCGGTGCCATATTTGGATTTCTTGTTGGCACGGCAAATGACTCGTCGTTTCTCGGAGTCTTGATTGGCGCGGTCTGTGGCGTGGCCCTGGCCTGGGGTCTCATCAGCTTCATTCCCTCAAAGCGCACTGGCATTGCCGCTGCAACCGTGCTTTTTGCAATTGTCGGCATGATAATCGCCGGGACAGGAGGGATTGTCGGCGGCCTTGTGGTGGGGTTCGTGCTTTCCTGGCTGGCTTACTGGTTGTCCAGCGGCAGCTACCGCGCCGGAACACCTATCTACGCCACACCTGGTCAGGTGCTGTGGCACAATACGTTCAAGTTCATATGCGGAGCGATTTTCTTTTTTCTTATCGCGCCAATTATCACGATCATCCCGTTGAGTTTCAACGCTGAGAACTTCTTCACTTTCACCCCGGCAATGTTGTCGTTTGACCCCGAGGGGTATTCGCTCAAGCACTACCGCGATTTCTTTACCAATCCGGACTGGCAGCAGGCGCTGAAAAACTCGGTGCAGATTGCTCCGGCTGCAACGATCATTTCTGTTTCGCTTGGCACCCTCGCCGCGATTGGTCTGTCGCAACCGCATGTGCCGTTCCGGCGCGCAATCATGGCAATCCTGATTTCACCGATGATCGTTCCATTGATCATCTCGGCAGCCGGGATGTACTTCTTCTACTCCCGCATCGGTTTGCAGGGGACCTATATCGGAGTGGTGCTGGCACACGCCGCGCTTGGCATTCCCTTCGTCATCATCACTGTTACGGCAACATTGGTCGGCTTCGACAAGTCGCTCACCCGGGCCGCGGCCAATATGGGCGCTGATCCCGTCACCACGTTTTTCAAGGTGCAAATGCCGCTGATTCTGCCGGGCGTGATCTCGGGCGGCCTGTTTGCATTCATCACCTCCTTTGACGAGGTGGTGGTCGTTCTCTTCGTTGGCTCCGCAGGACAGAAGACGCTGCCATGGCAGATGTTCACCGGCCTGCGTGAACAGATCAGCCCGACAATTCTTGCCGTGGCTACGATTCTTGTGGTGATTTCAATCATGCTGCTGACTGTGGTGGAACTGCTCCGCCGCAGATCCGAACGCCTCCGCGGCCTCAGCCCCGGCTGAGCTGACCCGGCGTCTCGTCGCGAAATCGCCACACCATGTCAATTTCAGTGGCGATTTGGCGGACGGGTTCGTCTATGCTGGCCTGACCGGTTTCACTTCCCGGCCAGGCCAACGTTCGCGGCATTAGGGTCGCGGGCCATCAGGCCCAATTGAAGCGATTCTCACATGACAAACCCCAACAGCACAGATGACATGCTGCATGTCTTCCAATGGAAGAATGGAGAAAAACAATGGTCGCCGTTCTCGGCGGCCGAAATGGACCGGCGCCAGAATGCCATGCGCACGCACTTGGCTGCCCGTAATATCGATGCGGCGGTTTTCACCTCCTATCATGGCATCTGCTACTATTCCGGCTTCCTCTATTGCTCTTTCGGCCGCAAATTCGGCTTCGTACTGACGCAGGACAACGCAACCACTGTCTCTGCCGGGATCGATGGCGGGCAGCCGTGGCGGCGCAGCCATGGCGGCAACATCATCTATTCCGACTGGCGCCGGGACAATTTCTTTGCCGCACTGAAATCCCTCATCCCGGCAGATGCGCGTCGCGTCGGTATCGAGTTCGACCATGTTTCGCTCGATTTCCGCAAACTGCTCGGCGACACCTTTCCAGGCGTCGAGTTCATCGATGTCGCCGAGGCTTCGATGTGGATGCGCACAATGAAATCAGCCGAGGAACACGCACTCATCCGCGAAGGCACGCGCGTCTGCAATGTCGGTGCGCGCGCCGTGATGGACGCAATTGCAGAAGGCGTGCCGGAATACGAAGTGGCACTCGCCTCAACCCAGGCCATGGTGCGCGAGATCGGTAAAAGCTTTCCCTTTGTCGAGCTGATGGACACCTGGACCTGGTTTCAGTCAGGCATCATGACTGACGGTGCCCACAATCCGGTGACAAACAAGACCATCGCGCACGGCGATATCCTGTCCCTCAACTGCTTCCCGATGATCTTCGGTTACTACACCGCCATTGAGCGCACTTTGTTCTGCGAGGAAGCATCCGATGCGCATCTCGATTTGTGGGAAAAGAACTGCGCTGTCATGAAAGCCGGCTCAGACATGATCGGGCCCGGCAAGAAATGCTCGGACATCGCCCTGGCGCTCAATGACATGTATCGCGGCTGGGATCTCTTGAAATACCGGTCCTTCGGCTACGGTCACTCCTTCGGCGTTCTCTCGCATTACTATGGCCGTGAAGCCGGCGTGGAACTGCGCGAAGATGTCGACACGGTGCTGGAGCCGGGAATGGTTGTCTCAATGGAGCCGATGATCATGATCCCCGAGGGCATGCCGGGTGCGGGAGGCTATCGCGAGCATGACATTTTCATCATCACCGAAACCGGGGCGGAAAACATCACCAATTTCCCCTATGGCCCTGAACAGATGATCATCCGGCGATAGCAAGCCGCCTTGAAAGGAATGGAGCCACCAAAATTTGGCTTCATTCACTTTCTGCAACGCTGTCCGATCCGGCAGCGGGGCCTCCGATTATCAGCCGCGTTCCCGCCTCTTCCAGCGTCGCGGCGATCTCCACCGAGACCGCTTCGTCCGTCACCACGTGGCCAATGGCGTCAAATCCAGCCACCAGCACCAGCCCACGGCGACCAAACTTTGTGTGATCGGTCACCACATAGCTTCTCTCGCCACGCGACAGCATCATCCGGGCAAATTCGGCCTCTTCCAGATCAAAGTCCATCACCCCGGCCCCGGCGTCGATAGCGCCGGCAGAGATGATCGCGTGAGAGACCGAGAACTTGGAGATGAACTCGATTGCCGAGACCCCGAAGGCGGCCCCGGAATCGCTCCGCAGCTCACCACCGGCCATGTAGACCTTGTTGCCGTTCACCGTGGCCAGCGTCCGGGCAATATCGGAGGAATTGGTCACCACTGTAAGCCGCCGGTGACCGAGCAGCTCGCGCGCCACGAAGCTCGTTGTGGTTCCGGTGTCGAGCATCACTGAATCGCCGTCATGGATCAGCTGCGCCATCTCGCGGGCAATGCGGCGCTTGGCATCGGCATTCTCCCGCATCCGCCGTTGGAACGGCGCTTCCCCCACCTGCCCCGCAAGTCCGACGGCGCCGTGGATCTTGAGCACCGATCCGTTTTCCGTCAGCGGCCGGACATCCCGGCGCACGGTCTCGAGCGAAACACCCAGCCGCGCCGCAAGCCCGGAGATAGTTACCGTGCCCTCATCTGCCAGTATCCGCATGATTTCGGTATGACGTTTGGACAGCATTGTTGAGGTCCTGTTGATCTGCACCATTTTTAGGCGACAACCGCCACTCAATCAATCAAAACCAAACAAAGCGGGCATCAAAGCGAAAAATAACCACAGAATTGATTGACAAGGTCGGAGGCGTGGTGTGGGATCAAGAGGTTAACAAGTCGCGTACAGGTGCGCTGCTGTCTGCCTTTTTCGGGGCGGAGAGTGAATGCGCCGGAACAGGCGACACAACAGGGTGAACAGGAGGCTCGACATGCATTCAGCCAATCTCTTTTCCGGCCGCAGTTTCAGGCAAGTGACCGCAGCGCTCGTCATTTCGGGCGCTTCGTGCATGGCCCTGGCGGCTCCGGCGGCAGCACAGGAATCCACAGATCCGATCAAACTGACGCTCCACGACTGGACCGGTCAGTTGATTACCACCGAAATCATGGGCGAAGTGCTCAAAAAGGCCGGCTATTCCATTGAATACGTCCAGGCCGATTATCTGGCCCAGTTCGCCGGGCTTGAATCCGGCGACCTGCATGTCGCCATGGAAATGTGGGAAACCACGGGCCGCGAAGCCATGGACGCTGCCACCGCGACCGGCAAGGTCGAGAATTTCGGCCCCACCGGCATGAAAGCCAAGGAGGAATGGTGGTACCCTTCCTACATGACCGAGCAATGCCCGGGCCTGCCCAACTGGGAAGCACTCAAGGACGAAGCCTGCGCCGAAGCCTTTTCAACGGCCGAAACCGCACCCAAGGGCCGCTATCTTGGCGGACCGGTAACCTGGGGCGGCTTTGACGATGAACGCGTTGAAGCGCTCGATCTGCCGTTCGAAGTCATCCATGCCGGCACCGATGCCGCACTCTTCGCGGAGCTCGAAAGCGCCTATCAGCGCAAGGCCCCGATCATGCTGTGGATCTACGCCCCGCACTGGGCTCCTGCCAAATATGAAGGCGCCTGGGTCGAGTTCCCGGAATATTCGGCCGAGTGCTACAATGATCCTGCAACCGGCATCAACCCTGACATGGCCTATGACTGCGGCAAGCCGTTCGGTGAAATCTGGAAAGTCGGCTGGGCTGGCGTGAAGGACAAATGGCCTGGCGCCTATGAGGCGATCAAGGCCTTCACCATCGACAATGACGAAATGGGCAAGATGATCACCGAGGTCGACCTTGACGGCAAGACCGTCTCCGACGTCGTCGGCGAGTGGATGGGCGCCAATGAAGCCCGCTGGTCCGGCTGGATCAAGCAGTAGTCTGCCCGCCCCCAGATGCGTCTGCATCTGCCGAAAGGAATGCAACCGGGTTTACCGTCCCGGTTGCAGACAACAGAAGAGAACAAGGCCAGCGGCCCTTCACCCTTCAGCACCTTTATGCATTTCCGACCGAGTTATCCATGACCACTCCTGAAGCCAAGCTCGTCTGCCGCAATGTCTGGAAGCTGTTCGGCGCTGATGCCGAAGCGTTCCTTGCCAGTCACGACGGGCGCCCCGACACCGGCGCTCTTGCCCAAGCCGGGCTGGTTGGTGCGGTGCGGCAGGTCGATCTGGATGTGCATGAGGGCGAGATTTTCGTCATCATGGGGCTGTCAGGATCAGGCAAATCGACGCTGGTCCGGCTGATGTCCCGGCTGATCGAACCCACAGGCGGTGACGTCCTGTTCAAGGGTGAAAATCTGCTCAAGGCTTCGCAGTCGCGGATGATTGAAATCCGTCGCCACCAGATGGGCATGGTGTTTCAGCATTTCGCGCTGTTGCCGCATCTGACTGTGCTCGACAACGTTGCTTTTCCACTCGATATCCAGGGCATGGACCGTGCGGCGCGCGAAGCCCGGGCCCGCGAGATGATCGAACTGGTTGGCTTGGCCGGAAAGGAGAGCGCCTTTCCGCGGCAGCTCTCCGGCGGCCAGCAGCAACGCGTCGGCATCGCCCGCTCGCTCGCCGTAGAGCCTGAAATCTGGTTCCTCGACGAGCCGTTCTCGGCGCTCGACCCGCTGATCCGCCGCGAAATGCAGGACGAGTTCATGCGGCTGCAGACCAAGCTTCACAAGACCATCGTCTTCATCACCCACGATTTCGATGAAGCCATCCGCCTGGCTGACAGGATCGCCATCATGAAGGACGGCGAGATCGTCCAGGCCGGTACCCCCGAAGATATCGTCCTGACACCGGCGACGTCCTATGTGGCGGAATTCACCAAGAACGTCGCTCGCGCCAAGGTGATCCGCACCCGAAGCCTGATGGTGTCCGCCACAGCTGACGACATCGAGATCCCGACCGTGTCAGCCCGCTCCAATATTGCCGAAGCAGCCCCCCTGTTTCTCGATGGCGCCACCCATCTTGGAGTGACCGATGACAATGGCCGGATCATTGGCAGACTGGATCGTGAAGCGGTCGTCTCGCTGATGCTGCAGGGCTGAAAATGGCTATGTCCGGCACCCCCCTGTTGAAACCCGACACGGCCCAGGCTTCGCAGCGATCGTTGCGGCTCCCCTTCGCCTGGCTGATTGCCGTAGCTGTTTTTGTGATTTTCTGGCTCTACGCCAAACCGCTGGTCCCCGCGGCATTCGACTACCCGAAAGCCTATATAATAAAGCTCGCCAAGTGGATCAGCACGTCGATGAAATGGCTGATCAACGAGGCCAGCTTCGGCCTGTTCAGCTTCACCGATTTCACCCGCTTCGTGTCTGCCGTGCTGGATGTTCCTTACACAATTGCGGCCAGCCTGCTGTCCACCGGCTTTCTTGAAGGCAGCGGCTCTTCGGCAATCCAGATTGTCCCGCCATTGCCCTGGATTGCTGTCATCGGCCTGGTGATGCTGCTCGGACACTGGCTTGGCGGCAGATCGCTGGCGCTGCTGGCAGGCGGCTGTTTCCTGTTCATGGCGGTCTTCGGGCAATGGACCAGTGCCATGATCACGCTCGCCTCGATTCTCGTCGCAGCACCGCTTGGCGTTGCTTTTGGCCTGTTGTTCGGTGTTGCCGCCTGGCGCTGGCGCTGGGTCGAGCGGATGGTCATGCCGCTTCTGGATCTGATGCAGACGATTCCGGTGTTTGCCTATCTGGTGCCGGTGCTGTTCCTGTTCGGCTTCGGCCCGACCGCCGCCGTGATTGCCACGCTGATCTTCGCCACCCCGCCAATGACTCGTATCGCCATTCTTGCCCTGCGCAGTGTCCCTGGCGAAATCATCGATCTCGGGCACATGGTTGGCTGCACCGAACGGCAGATGACCTGGCGGGTCATGGTGCCGGCGGCGCGCGAAAGCCTGATGGTTGGCATGAACCAGGTGATCATGCTGTCGCTCAACATGGTCATCATCGCCTCGATGATCGGCGCCGGCGGTTTGGGTTTTGATGTTCTGGCGGCTTTGCGCCGGCTCGATTTCGGCGCAGGCCTCGAGGCAGGCTTCGCCATCGTTGCGCTGGCCATTGCCATGGACCGGCTGAGCCAGGCAGCAGCCGAAAAGCTCTCCGCACCGTCGCCGGAACCGCAAACCAGCGGCCTGCTTGCCCGCCATCCCTATCTGGCAGCCGCACTGGCACTTGTTATTGCCACCACTGCGCTCGGATACGTGGTCCCGTCCATCCATACCTACCCCGAAGCGATGCAGCTATCGACGGGTACTTTCTGGTCGGAAGTCGTTGCCTGGATCAACATCAATTATTTCGACACGCTTGAAGCCATCAAGAACGCCATGCTGCTCAATGTTCTCATCCCGTTCAAGCGCTTCCTTGGCGAGCTGCCCTGGCTTGGCGTGACGGCCTTTCTCGGCTTTGCCGGCTACCGGCTTGGCGGCTGGCGGCTGGGACTGCTGACGGTTTGCCTCCCGCTTTTCATCGCCGTGACCGGCCAGTGGGAAAAGGCGATGATCACCGTCTATCTCTGCGGCATCTCGGCAGTGCTTGCCTCACTGATCGGCATCCCGATCGGCATTTTTTCCGCCACCCGTGACTGGCTCTGGGGCTGGGTCCAGCTCGCCATCGACACACTTCAGACCCTGCCGAGCTTTGTCTATCTGATGCCTGCGGTCATGTTGTTCCGGGTTGGCGATTTCACCGCCATGATCGCCGTCGTCGCCTTCGCCATCGCGCCGGCCATCCGTTACGCAGCACTCGGGATTCGCAAGGTTGATCCGAAACTGATCGAGGCCGGCCGTGCCATGGGCTGCACCGAGTGGCAGATCCTCACCCGCATCCGGCTGAAGCTCGCCCTGCCCGAAATCCTGCTCGGGCTCAACCAGACCATCATGTTCGCGCTGTCGATGCTGGTCATCACCGCGCTGGTCGGCACCCGCGACCTTGGCCAGGAAGTCTACATCGCGTTGACCAAGGCGGACACCGGACGCGGCCTGGTCGCAGGCCTGTCGATCGCTGCCATCGCCATCATTGCCGACAGGCTGATATCCGCCGGAGCCAGCCGCGCCCGCCATCGCCTGGGTCTGGAGTAAGCCATGACTGAACTCGCTTCCCTTGATCATATCCGCGCCCTGCCCTGTTTCTCGGGCAAGATCGAGATCGAGCCGTTGACCGGCGGGTTGAGCAACGAAAGCTGGCTGGTCTCAGACACCACCGGCCGCCACGTCGTCCGGCTCGGCCGCGACTTCCCGTTTCACCATGTCGACCGCAAGCGCGAGGTGATGACCGCACGCGCCGCCCATGCTGCCGGATTCGCACCGCGGGTCGAATATGCTGAACCCGGCATCATGGTCTCCGCGTTCATTGAAGCCCGCACCTTCGAAGCAGCCGATGTCCGCGCCAATCCCGGACGAATCGGCCAGCTTATCCGCGATTTCCACACCACGATGCCGCGTCACATTGAAGGGCCCGGCTTCATGTTCTGGGTCTTCCATGTCATTCGCGATTACGCCCGGACGCTTGAGACCGGCAGATCGCGTATGGTTGACCGGCTGCCGGCATGGCTGGAGCTGGCTGACAAGCTTGAAGCCGCTCAGGTTCCCTTGCCGATCATCTTTGGGCACAACGATCTTTTGCCGGCCAATTTTCTCGATGACGGTCACAAGCTCTGGCTGATCGATTTCGAATATGCCGGATTTTCCACCGCCATGTTCGACATTGCCGGCGCCGCATCGAACGCCGGGATGAATGATGCGGAAGCTGCCATCCTGCTTGAAGCAGCACTCGGCGCCGCTCCCGACAGCACACTCACACAATCCTTCCAGGCCATGCAATGCGCCTCGCTGCTCCGCGAAACCCTGTGGAGCCTTGTATCGGAACTGCACCTTGATGCACCCGGTGCCGATTACCAGGCTTACACCGCCGAAAACCTTGAGCGTCTAGACGCCGCTCTTGATCAGTACCATTCGACCTACGGAAAGACATCGCAATGACCCTTCCAGACAGAGCCCAAATCGTCGTTATCGGTGGCGGCATTATCGGTTGCTCGACCGCCTACCATCTGGCGCGCGACCACAAGGCCGATGTCATTCTGCTTGAGCAGGGTCAACTGACGTCCGGCTCCACCTGGCATGCCGCCGGATTGGTCGGGCAATTGCGCTCGTCGGCCTCGATTACCAAGGTGCTGAAATACTCCGTCGACCTCTACAAGCGGCTCGATCAGGAAACCGGGCTTGAAACCGGCTGGAAGATGTCCGGCTGCCTGCGGCTTGCCACCAACCAGGACCGCTGGATCGAATACCGGAGGCTGGCCACCACCGCGCAGAGTTTCGGCATGGATATGGAATTGCTGTCGCCACAGGAAGCCAAGGCCAAGTTTCCTCTGATGGAAATCGGCGATCTCGTCGGCGCCAGCTGGCTGCCGACTGACGGCCAGGCCAGCCCCTCCGATATCACCCAGTCGCTGGCCAAGGGCGCGCGCATGCATGGCGCCAAGATTTTCGAGAATGTGCGTGTCACGGGCTTCGACATGAAGGATGGCCGCATCCTCGCGGTCAAGACCAACAAGGGCGACATTGCCTGCGAGAAAGTCGTCAATTGCGCCGGACAATGGGCCCGCCAGATCGGCGTGATGGCAGGTATCAATGTGCCGCTGCAGCCGGTCAAGCATCAATATGTCATCACCGAGAAGATCGACGGCCTGTCGAGCGACGCACCAACCATTCGCGACCCCGACCGCCGCACCTATTTCAAGGAAGAAGTCGGCGGCCTCTCCTTCGGCGGCTATGAACCCAACCCACAGGGCTGGACCACCGGCGACGTCCCCAACGAGTTCGAGTTTCAGCTCTTTGATGATGATTACGATCATTTCGAGCAGCACATGCTGCAGGCCATCGAGCGCGTTCCAGCGCTTGGCAATGTTGGCGTCAAGCAGATGATCAATGGCCCGGAGAGTTTTACTCCGGACGGCAACTTCATCCTTGGCGCGGCGCCGGAATGCTCCAACATGTTCGTGGGCGCCGGCTTCAATGCCTTTGGCATCGCCTCTGGCGGCGGCGCCGGCTGGGTGCTGGCGCAATGGGTGATCGACGGCGAGGCACCGCTCGATCTCTGGGTGGTCGATATCCGCCGCTTTTCCGAGATGCACAAGGACCGGCAATGGGTCAATGACCGCACGCTGGAATCCTATGGCAAGCACTACGCCATCGGCTTTCCCCATCTCGAATACGAGTCCGGCCGGCCGCGCATTGTTTCACCTCTCTATGAGCGGCTGAAAACCCATCGTGCCGTCTTCGGCTCGAAGCTCGGCTGGGAGCGCCCCAACTGGTTCGCCCCCGAGGGCATGGAAGCTGCCGACATCCCGACGATGGGCCGCCAGAACTGGTTCGACGCGGTCGGCGAGGAGCACAGGCATGTGCGCGAAAAGGTCGGCGTGTTTGATCAATCCTCCTTCGCAAAATACGAAATCAGCGGCTCCGGCGCACTAACCGCCCTCAGCCACATCTGCGCCAATGACGTGACCAAACCGGCCGGCCGCCTCACCTATACCCAGCTTCTCAACACCCGCGGCGGCATCGAAGCCGATCTGACTGTGGCAAGACTGGCCGATGACAAATTCTACGTCGTCACCGGCACCGGCTTCCGGACCCACGACCTGGCATGGATCCGGGAACACGTGCCTGAAGGTACAGACGTGAAGATCGAAGATATTACCGAGGCCTATGGTACCCTGTCGCTGATGGGCCCGCATGCCCGCGACGTGCTGGAGAAAGTCACCGCCGAGGATGTCTCGAACGAGGCTTTCCCCTTCGGCCATGTCCGCGAGATCGACATCGCCAGCAGTACCGTTCGGGCCCTGAGAGTCACTTATGTCGGCGAACTTGGCTGGGAGCTCCATATCCCGATCGAAGCCATCGGCGAAGTGTTTGACGCCTTGATGCAGGCAGGCCAGGCCTGGGACATCCGTCCCATCGGCTACCGCGCACTGGAATCGCTGCGTCTCGAAAAAGGTTACCGCGCCTGGGGATCAGACATCACGCCCAACGACACCCCTCATGAAGCGGGCCTCGGCTGGGCGGTGCGGAAAAACTCCAATGCCGGCTTCATTGGCGAAACAGCGCTCAAGGCCGTCGCCGGCAAGCCCTTGACCAAGCGCTTTGCCGGCTTTGTCATTGATGATGCCGACGCTGTTTTGGTCGGGCGCGAAACCATTTTGCGCAACGGCAAACCGGTCGGCTACCTGACGTCGGGCGGATATGGCTACAGCATCGGCAAGAGCATCGGCTACGGCTATGTGCGCAATAACGATGGCGTGTCGAAAGAGTTCCTCGAAGACGGAACCTATGAACTGGTTATCGCCCTTGACCGGGTTCCGGCGAAAATCGGCCTGAAGCCGTTTTTCGATCCGGCCAACGCCAAGGTCAAGGCCTGAGCGGCTTCAGCTTACTTTGAGCGCAATGCAACGGCTCGGCGTGGTTCCAACCTCGCCGGGCATCGACACATAAGGCCCAGTGTCGTCAACCAATGTGAGAACACCTGCGGCTTCGAGCTCGGCAATTCGCCCGCTGAAGCTTGCCTGCCACAGAACGTCCTTGACCGTCAGCACGATCGTGCCGCCCGGCGCGCAGACACGAAGCAGGTCATCAAGCCCCTCGACCCCGACATGGCCCGACGTGAATACCCCGGCTGAAATGATTGCCGCAAACTGATCGTCGCTGAAAGGCAGCGTGCCGCCGAGTGCGGCCTTGTGCAGCCCCTTGTAAACGCCCTTGCGCTCTGCCACCGCCAGCATGCCGGCTGAAATATCCAGTGCATCGACATTGCTGTAGCCTGTGATCGCCAACCACTCTCCGATCAATCCGGTGCCAGCACCGGCGTCGAGAAGAGGTGCCTCGCCCTTGGGCACATGACGGGCCAGAATTGCCAGAGATATCGCCGGGTGCCGGTAGCCCGCGAGTGACATGTCGTCATCATATTTTTCGGCCCAGGAATCATAGACCCGCGCCACATCGTCAGCACTTTCGGCCTGATACACAGCACCAAGCCGGGCCGTCTTGTTTTCAGCACTCATGTCCAGCTCCGCTGTTGATCCGCATCTCGTTACCATAGCCATTTCAATGACTTTGTGGAACTGTACCAGGACTGAAAAAAGCAAAGAGGAAGCGCTCCGCCATGTCCGATGAAACAGAAAACCAGCTGCGCGCCAGTCTCAAGGCGATCCCCTCGCTTGCCACCCACACCGGTCCTGTCGAACGGCTTGGCGGTCTGACCAATCTGGTCTTTCGCGTCGGCGACGCCTGTGTCCGCCTGCCCGGTGCAGGCACCGAGGAATACATCAACCGGGCGCATGAGGCTGTTGCCGCCCGCGCCGCCGCGGATGCCGGTGTCAGCCCCGAGGTCATCCACGCCGACCCGGAGACCGGCGTCATGGCGACCCGTTTTGTTGAGGGTGCTGCGACCATGACGCCGGAGGGTTTCCGCAATGATATCGGCGCTGTCCGTCGTGCCGGCGAGGCCTTTCGCCAATTGCACACATCAGGCGCTAAATTCCCCTTCACCTTTGAGCTTTTCGCCATGATTGACGAGTATCTCGCGATCCTGTCGACCAAGGATGTGGCTTTGCCCGATGGCTACCACGATGTGGTCCGCGAGGCGGAGGCCGTCCGCGCGGCACTGGCGAGAAATCCGGCCGAACTGGTAGCCTGCCATTGCGATCCGCTGTGCGAGAATTTCCTTGATACCGGCAGCCGCATCTTCATTGTCGACTGGGAATATTCCGGCATGAACGACCCGATGTGGGACCTCGGTGATCTTTCCGTCGAAGGCGAATTCGATGCCGAGCAGGATCAGGCCTTGCTGGAGGCCTATTTCGGCGGAGAGCCGGTCGCCACCGACCGGGCGCGCATGATCATTTACAAGGCGATGTGTGATCTGTTGTGGACCCTCTGGGGCCTAATCCAGCTCGCCAACGGCAACCCGGCAGATGATTTCCGCGCCTATGCCGATGGCCGCTTCGCCCGCTGCAGGACGCTGATGGCAAGTGACGAATTCGCGGATAGTCTGAAGACGCTGCAAACGGCCTGAGCCGGCGTCACCCGCCAAGCCGACGGGGGCAACGACTCCAAGCCACCTTTCAAATGGTCACACCAATGCGCATCCTCGTCATCCAGCATTCCGACAAAGAGCATGCCGGCGCATTCAGAGCGCTGTTTGAGCGCGACGGCCACGAGCTCGTCACCTGCGTAGCGCCGCAGATGATCGGTGACGTTGATCTGGCCGGCATCGATGGGCTCTGGGTGCTCGGCGGGCCGATGCAGGT
Source organism: Hoeflea sp. (assembly GCA_048261205.1). Lineage (GTDB taxonomy): Bacteria > Pseudomonadota > Alphaproteobacteria > Rhizobiales > Rhizobiaceae > Hoeflea. Next base: position 195,245 of record JBLXGF010000002.1, on the reverse strand, counting down.
CTGGGAGGCGCAGGAATTGCCATGGCTTGCAAGGGAGATCGACGTGATCCGCGAAGCCGTGCTGGGGCGAAAGCTTCCCTATTTCGGCATCTGCCTCGGCCATCAACTGCTGGCGCATGTGCTGGGAGGGCAAATCGGCCTCGCACCTCAATCAGAGGTCGGGCTGTTGCATGTCGCCAAGCATGGAAACCCGCCGATGTTTGACGGTATGCCCGATCAGTTCTCCTGCTTTCAATGGCACAGCGCGGAAGTGAGCCGCTTGCCCGAAGGCGTCCGGATTCTGGCCTCGTCCGGCAGATGCAATGTTCAGGCCATGAGCTGGGGCCGGGCAGCCCATTCGGTCCAGTTCCACGCGGAGCTCGATGCCGCTACTCTTGCAGACTGGTACGAGATCGAAGACTGCGAAAAGATGCTGCGCAATGAAATCGGAGCAGATGCAGATCGTGTTTTCGATGCCTTGTCCGAAGCGGAAGCTGATCTTGCCCGGCTGAGACGAAACCTCTATCGGCACTGGTTCGCCAGCATTCCAGAATAGAAGCCTTAAGGCAATTGCACCCCCCGGCATGACCGGTTTGATCATGGCTGGGCCGCAGTGCCGGATATCGAGTTAGAGGCAGCTCACGGGAACTTTACCGCGGGATCCCCGTTGTGGGTGCACGGGGCCGACGCATGGTGCTGGCCTGAAGTACCCAAGGAGATTTCAAATGCACGGTATCATTTATCTGGTCGGCCTGGTGGTCGTGGTCATGTTCATCCTGTCCCTGCTGGGTCTGCGGTAAGAACGTGGAAACGACAGGCGTAAAAGCTGCATTGGTTCATTCCGATAATCTGCCCAATGGGCAGTCCTATCTCGAATGGGGTGCAGTATGGGGAGGTAGCGTCATCGCTATCGCCACATCCACCGTCCTCGGACAATTCGGCGGAAGCGCCGGTCTGGCTCTCGGAGAGCCGGTTCTGGCCAATGGCGAACCGTCCTGGCAGGTTATTGTTGCAAGTCTGTGGCTCTTCCTGACAGCGCTGGCAAGTTCGGCCGGTGGCGGTTACATCGCCGGACGCATGCGCAGCCGCTGGGGTGACGTGGCCAAGAGCGAAGTCGAGTTTCGCGACGGCGTCCACGGCCTTTCGGTCTGGGCAGTATCGACAGTGGCGGTCGCAGCCGTTGCCGCCTTGGGCGCAGCGCTTGCGGGCATTGGCGTGAATACCGGCACTGTTGAGGAAATCCCTGCCAACGTCGCTGAATACACCCAGACGCTGACTGTTGTTTACGGCTTCGCTGCAGGTGCAGCTGCTGCACTCGGCGCAGGCGCTGCATGGTGGTTCGCAAGCCTCGGCGGCAGCCACCGCGACGAGGGAACCGACGTCAACCTGCTGACGCCGCGCTTCCTGCGCCGCTAAGCTCACCTGAACGCAAAGAAGGGGCGCCTCAATCCGGCGCCCCTTCTTTGCGTTCAGTCAAAGCAGACTGATGGTCTGTGGCAGTCTTACTTCATCGAAGCCTTTACATCTGCCACGTCTGCGGCGGTCATCTGACCGTTGGTCACCACTTCGCCGTCCTTGATCTGCCAGAGGCGGAACGGGCCGGAGATGTCGCCATACTGGTCGAAGGACACATTTCCGATCACGCCCTGATAGTTGATCGCCTTGCCTTCGTTGATCAGTGCCAAAGCCTTCTTGAACTCTTCCGGCCCGGCATAGATGACCTCGCCTTCCGGATCGACCACCGAACGGATAGCGTCGCGGATGGCATCGGACTCGGCCTTGCCGGCCTTGGCGACAGCCAGTCCGACAATCGCACCCGCATCATAGGAGCGGTCGGCCGCGGGCGCCGATGGTGCAATGCCGCCGGAAAACGCTTCGTAATTGGCGTAAAAATACTTGGTCGAGTCCGTCTCGGTGGTGCCTGACGACGTTCCGAATGCACCTTCAAGATACTGGGCACCGACAGCCTCGATGAAGTCGGTCGAGTTCATCCCATCGTTGAGCAGGAACTTCTGCGCTCCGCCCTGGCTGATCCAGGCCCGCGCCACTGTCGCGCCATCGACCGGGTAGCTGATCAGGTAGAGTGCTTCCGGCTCGCCGGCCATAGCCGCCGTGACTTCGGCGCTGTAGTTCGGCTGGTTCTCGTTATAGGGCGTCGCCGATGTGATCTCGCCGCCAAGTGCCTCGTAGGATGCGGTGAATTCGCGCATCAGATTGAGACCAAAGTCATTGTTCACATGAATGATGGCGAGCTTCTTCAGGCCGGAATCGATGGCGTATTTTGCCGCCGCGATTCCCTGCAGCGCATCCGAGGTGATGGTGCGGAAGAAATATCCGCCGGTCTTGCCGTCGCGGCTGAGCTGCGTCAGCGTCGGGCTGGAGGATGCAGGCGAGACCTGCACCACACCTGCGGCAGCGGTCACGGAGGTCAGGATCGGGATCGACACCGACGAGATGATGCCGCCGATAACCACCGGCACCTGCTTGACATTGACCAGCTGGGTGGCCTGGTCGACGGCAACATTGCCCTGGCTCTGGCTGTCTCTTGTGTCCGTCACCAGATCGCAGCCGAGCACGCCACCGGCTTCATTGAGGTCACGGAATGCCATTTCAACCGATTTCGCCCCGGCCTGGCCATAGGCCCCGGCTGGACCGGTCAGTTCCATCACCATGCCGATGGTGATGTCGCAGGCTTGCGAGCTCAATGCCGAGGCACAGAGCATGGCCATTGCAAGGCCGGATTTCCTGATCATGTTCATATTCGTTCTCCTTGTTATGGGGCCTCACTCGCCCGCTTCGTTATGCAGAAATCCATGTCTCCTGAAGCTGCCGCCAGACCACCCCCTCAGGTGCCTCTGGATCGGCGCTGAACACGGCGGAAGAGCGGCGGGCTGACTTCTGCCCGTCAATCACCTGGTGTTCGTCGTAGACAACAAGCGCGACATCGTCACCGAGCTGCCGCGCCGCGATCAAGTCCACTCTGATTTCGAAATCCGCCGGACGTTTGCCGCGGGCCGAGGTGATCATGGCAGCGATCTCTTCGGTGCCGATGGTGTTGCTGTCCGGTTCTATCATCACCATGTCCGGCGCAAAGGCGCGCAGCGAAACTGACAGGTCGGCTTCTGTAGCGCGCCCGGTGAACCACTCGACAAAGAAATCGTGCCGCTTGACGACTTCAGCCTGGGCGCGCGCGATCAGGTCCATCGGCTCAATGCCCTTCTTTGTTGAGATTGTATTTCATCACCGAACCGTGCTTGCCATTGCGGTCCCGCTCCAGCGTGTAGACATCACCGGGCACCTGATTGGCGCGCGCGAGAACCGCATTGATCTCGGCAAAATCCTGCTCGCTCAACGCGATGTCCGGAATGGCAAGATTGCGCTCAAGATGATTGCGATTGCGCGCGCCGACGATGACGGCGGCAACCGCCGGGCGTTCCAGAACAGCACGGCTGGCAATCGAGGCGATATCACTGCCATGACGTTTGGCGACCTCGGACAGCACCTGCAGCAGCTCCTGAAACAGGTCCCATCCACCGAACTCGTCGACAATGAGCTTGTACTTGATTAGCGACCGGTTCTCGAATGGAGACTGAAGCTCCGGCACGCCAAGCATCCGTTCAGAAAACAGCCCGCCTCCGACAGATCCATAGCACAACAGGCTCACCCCACGGGCTTTCGCCGCTTCAACCATTGTGCGCGAGGGCCGGTCATCAATCAGCGAATACTGTACCTGCATCGAGACCAGCGGCACGCCGGCATCAATGATCCGCAGCATCTGCTCCGTGTCGAAATTGGTGCCGCCGATATTGGCGATCTTGCCTTCCTGCCGAAGCTCGGCCAGCCAGGTTGCCACCTCTACCTGGCGGTCGATTTCGTAATCCCACCAGTGAAACTGAACGAGGTTGAGCTGTTCGAGGCCAAGGCGCGTGAGCGAGGTCTCAATGCCCTCGGCGACATCCGCGCGCGTCAGGGTGCCAAGATTGCCAAGGTCCGGGACGAACTTGGTGTGAACCTTGATCCGGCTCAGCGCTTCCGCGCCGCGCACCCGTTCATACTCCTTGCGGAAAGCCCCGATGAGCGCTTCCACGCCGGTATAGATGTCGGCGCAGTCAAACGTCGTGATCCCGGCATCGGCGAAGGCGATCATATCCTCGATACCTGCCTGCCGGTCGACATCGCCGTGCCCGCCTGCGAGTTGCCATCCGCCCTTGATGACGCGCGAAATCCGGTGCCCCGGCGCGAGGTCAAATGTCTGCATTGTTATCTCCCAGCGGCACCGCTGTCGTCTCTGAATGGTTGAAGCGTCTGAGCTTCGTGCGGGTAATCCTCAGACGCGACGGGCAATGCGGGTCCGGGCAGGCGATTTCGGCATCAGTCGACATCCAGTCATTGGGATCGGTCTTTCGCTGCTTGGCTGCCAGCAGTGGCAAAACCGAAGCCAGCGAATAGATCGACATTCCCTGCCCCGGCGGCAGGTGCAGCATCTCGCCGCGAAGTTCGAAATAATCGCCGACATTGGCTCCGCACCAGATCTTCGCTCCTTCGGGAGCTACCACCTCGACCTTCAGGTCCCAGAGCTCAAAACCTTCATTGCTGCTCATGACGCAACTCCGCTTTGGCCAACCCAGAATTCAGGGCCGGCCCGTTCGAGAATGGCGAAGGCCTGGCTGATATCAGCAGTAAGCTCCGCTGATACCTGAGCCCTATCACCCGCCGCAACCGCTGCAACAATGCCGCGGTGATGATGCGTCGCAGCCCTGTCGGTGAGCGGACTGTGCAGCTTGGCTGCCGCCCGCACATAGGGTCCGGCCTGCATCCACAGGCTCTCGACAATCGGCATGAACACCGAAGACCCGGCAGCCTCGTAGAGCTTGAAATGGAAGGCGTGATTGAGCGTGGCGACATCCTGCGGGTCGCGGGTCTCCTCGTACTCGGTGGTCAAGGCCTCAAGCCGCTCTATGTCCGCGGGAGTAAGATTGGTGATCGCCCGTGCAGCCAGCTCTGCCTCGATCAGGGAGCGGGCCTGGGCGATATCGCGCGCCCGTTCCAGCGTCAGCAGGGGAACCCGCACACGCCGGTTGGCCATTGCCTCAAGCGCACGCTCTGAAACCAGCCGCGCCAGAGCCTCGCGCACCGGCATGGAACTCACCGACATCCGTTGCGCCACATCGCCGGCAAGAAATATCTCACCGGCATCAAACCGGCCCTGAATCAGCGCATCGCGAAGCTGCCGGTAAATCCGGTCCTGAACGGTTTCCCGGCCGACCGGAGCGAGGTGCTCCAGCCCCGGCCCGTCAAACTTTGAGCTGGTCTGAAAGTTCATTCTGCCAATGCCGCCTTCTTCCGTTTGCAGCTTTACTTTAGGCCTCAAACATGATCCTGTAAATGATAAATGATAGTTGATCAACTTTGGCTGTGTGAATGACAGATCCTAGGCAGACCCCTATTCTCGAGGCGCGCGGCATCACCAAATCCTTCGGTGGCTTCTGCGTTGTCAACAACATTTCGCTGGATCTGACAGCCTCCGAAATCCTTGGGGTAATAGGTCCGAACGGGGCGGGCAAATCCACCTTGTTCAATCTTCTCGCCGGCGCCCTGCCGATCGATTCGGGCAGCATTCGTCTTGCAGGCAAGGACCTGTCAAACGCCCGTCCGGAAGCCCGCATACAGTCCGGACTTGGACGCACCTTCCAGATCCCGCGGCCTTTTCCGCGCATGACGGTTCTGGAAAACGTCATGACCGCAGCGCAAAACCAGCGCGGTGAAAGCCTGCTCTCAGCCCTTGCTGCGCCAAGACTGGTCGCCGCCCAGGAACGGGCAAATGCCGCCCGCGCCCGTGATCTCCTCGATTTCGTCTCCCTCTCCCATCTTGAAGACCAGCCGGCGGCTGTGCTCTCGGGCGGGCAGAGAAAACTGCTCGAACTGGCGCGCGTGCTCATGGCTGACCCGCGTGTCATTCTGCTTGATGAACCAGCTGCAGGGGTCAACCCGGCGCTTCTCGATCTGATCATCGACCGGATCATTGCCATCAACAAACTGGGAATTGCCGTGCTGTTGATTGAGCACAACATGGAAATGATAGCGCGGCTCTGTCCCCGCGTCATCGTCATGGCTGCAGGCAAGGCACTGGCGGAAGGCCCGCCCGCTGACGTCACCAAACGTGCCGACGTGATCGATGTCTATCTTGAAGGCATGCCAGCATGAGCGCCTTGTCACTTGAGAACCTGCAGGCCGGGTACGATCCGGACCTGCCCATCGTCAAGGGCGTCAGCTTCAACGTCGAAAAGGGTGAGTCCGTCTGCATTCTCGGTCCCAACGGAGCTGGGAAGTCCACCATGATCAAGGCCATCGCCGGGCTCGTCCCCTGTTTTGGCGGCAACGTGCGGCTTGGTGAAGCTGACGTCACCGGGCTTCCCTCCCATCTTCTGGTGCGCAGGGGTATGGGCTTCGTTCCCCAGACCGAAAACATTTTCACCCGTCTCAGCATCATCGAAAATCTGCAGATTGCTGCGCAATTGCTGCCCAAACCGGAGCGCCCCGGACGGATCGAGGCGATGCTCGACATGTTCCCCGATCTCGCCGCCCGCCCCCGTGAACTGGCCGGAGCCCTGTCGGGCGGACAGCGCCAGATGCTTGCCGCCGCACGTGCGCTGCTGACCGAGCCTGAGGTGCTGATGCTCGATGAACCTTCCGCCGGCCTCTCGCCCAAACTGGTCGGCCAGGTGTTTGAAACGCTTCGCCGGATCTCGGACGCCGGCGTGACCCTTGTCCTGGTGGAACAGAATGTCCGTGCAGCCCTGACACTCACCGACCGGGCGCTGGTGCTGGTCGACGGCAAGCTGGCGCATGACGGGCCAACCGATGTGCTTCACGACGGAAGGTTCCTGGGCGAACTGTTCCTCGGCCATCGCGCAGCGGAGGCAAATCAATGAACCCGCAAGCCATCATCGACGGATTGATCTCCGGCTCCACCATCGGGCTCGGCGCAATCGGCCTGACATTGACCTACTCGATCCTGCGCTTTGCCAACTTCACCCATGGAGATTTTCTCGCCTGGGGCGCCTACCTGACACTCACTGTGGCAGGTGTCCTCGGCGGACTGGCTGCCGGCCTCGGCGCGCCGGTCTATCCCTTCAGCTTCGGCTGGGGGCTGCCGCTTGCCATGCTCGGCGGCGTGGCGCTGACTGTGGCCCTGACACTCGGCCTCGACCGCGTTCTGTTCGGCCGGTTGCGCGCCCGCGGCGCTGACGCGATCATTATCGTCATGGCAAGCTTTGGCGCATCCATGGCGCTGCGCTCACTTCTCGAATTCATCTTCACCGCCAAGCCCGCCTATTTCACCAAGGCCCTGCAGATCGCCAAACCTCTGGGGTTCGGCATGCGCGCCACGCCGGATCAGCTTCTGGTCATCGGGCTGACTGCCCTGCTTGTTCTCGCACTGCATCTGCTTGTCACCCGCAGCGCCACCGGCCGCGCCATGCGCGCGGTATCGGAAAACCCGAGCCTCGCGGGGGTCTATGGCGTTGATGTCGGCAAGGTGGTGCGCGTTACCTGGATCATCGGCGCCGGTATGGCCTGCATCGCAGGTGTCATGGCCGGCCTTCTGGTGCAGATCCGCCCCTATATGGGCTTTGATCTGCTGTTGCCGCTGTTCTCCGCCGCCATCCTCGGCGGCATCGGCTCCATACCCGGCGCGATGCTCGGCGGGCTGATCATCGGTCTCAGCGAGGCCTTTGCGGTGCAGGTCATCGGCGCGGAATGGCGCGCCGCCATCTCCTTCGTCATTCTCGTCATCGTGCTGATGCTGCGCCCGCAGGGCCTCTTTGGCCGAAGGGAGGCCTGAGAATGGAGATCCTCGCCTACGCCGCCTTCTTCCTGACCATTGCCCTGACCTATGCCATCATCTGTCTGGGACTGAATGTGCAATGGGGCCAGACCGGTCTGTTCAATGTCGGCATCGCCGGCTTTGTCGGGCTCGGCGCCTATGTCTCCGCTGCGCTTACAACTCCTGACGCCGCAGAACGCATTGGCGGTTTCGAACTTCCGATCATGCTGGGTTGGCTGGCGGCCATGGTGGCCGGCGGTCTGCTGGCGTTGGCGGTTGGTCTGCTAACCCTGAGAATGCGGTCGGATTACCTTGCGATCACCACCTTCGGCATCGCCGTGGCGCTGCAGCTTGTCTTCCAGAACACCGAAAGCCTCACCGGCGGCGCCTTCGGCATGGCCTTCATCCCGCGCCCGTTTTCCGGGCTTCAGGGAGAGCCGATTGCCTTCAACGTGCTCAATCTGGGGCTGACAGCCATTGTCGTTCTGCTGCTCTACTTCCTGCTAGAACACCTTCTTCGCAGCCCCTGGGGCCGGGCACTGAGAGCGGTACGTGAAGATGAGGTCGCAGCCCAGGCACTTGGCAAGAACCCGATCCTGTTGCGGATTCAGGCTTTTGCGCTGGGCGGCGCCATCATGGCGCTGGCTGGCGCTGTGCAGGCCCATTTCATCGGTTTCATCGCACCGGGCAATTACCTGCCGATGATGACATTCCAGGTCTGGGCCATGCTCATCGTCGGCGGTTCCGGCAACAACCGTGGCGCCATTCTCGGTGCCGTGCTGGTCTGGGCCATCTGGGCGCTCTCGGGTGCTTTGATCTCGGAAATTTTCCCGGCCGACCAACAGGCCCGCGCGGCCTCCCTGCAGATCGTCATCATCGGCGTCATGCTCTGCGCCATCCTGCTCTGGCGGCCTCAGGGCATTCTGCCCGAGGTGCGCTCCGTTTCACGCCATCTCGGACACCGCAACAAGGACGTTTGACACATGAAGCCTGACCGCACCGAACTCGCACCGGGTCTTTCCATCAGCCGGATCTTGACCGGCCTCTGGCAGGTCGCCGATCAGGAGAAGGACGGCGACACGCTTGATCCGGTTGCAGGTGCCAGAGCCTTGGCTGACTACGCATCCGCAGGTTTCGACACTTTTGACATGGCCGACCACTATGGCAGTGCGGAACTGATCACAGGCGAACTCTTGCGCAGCTGGAATGGGGAAACACGCCCCAGGGCTTTTACCAAATGGTGTCCTGAACCGGGCCCCATGACCCCGGAAGTGGTGCGTGCCGGAGTTCAGGACCGTCTCGACCGTCTCGGTGTAGAGCGTGTCGACCTTCTCCAGTTTCACTGGTGGACATTCGAACACCCCGCCTGGCTCGACGCACTTCATGAGCTCAAGCGCCTCAGGGAAGAAGGTTTGATCGGGCAAATCGGCGTCACAAATTTCGACGCTGCCCATCTCGCACTTGCCTTGGCAGAAGGCATTCCGCTGGTCTCCAACCAGGTGTCTTTCTCGCTCATCGACCGCCGTGCTGCGGGCCACCTCGCCGAGACCTGCAAACAACATGGCCTACGGCTTCTGGCCTACGGGACATTGTGCGGCGGCTTCCTGTCCGAGCGCTGGCTCGGGAAGCCTGAGCCCGCAGCAGTAATAGACTGGAGTGGTTCAAAATATCTCCGTTTCATCCAGACAGCCGGTGGATGGAACGGCTATCAGGGCATTCTGCAAGCCGCCAATACCATCGCCAAAAAGCATGGCGTCTCGATTTCCAACGTGGCCACCCGCTGGGTGCTGCAGCACACCCATGTCGCAGGCGTTATCGTCGGGGCACGGCTTGGCGAAAACCAGCACAGGGACGACAATCTGCGGCTGTTCCAGTTCGAGCTCGATGCGTCCGATCTTGCCTTGCTGGATCAGGCCTTCACTGCCACCAGCATGATCCCCGGCGATTGCGGCGATGAATACCGCCAGCCGCCTTTCCTAACCGCTTCCGGCGACCTCAGCCATCATCTGGCGGCCATGCCCAGCGCACTGACCGCTGTACCCGATCCGGACAATCCGGACAGGGCTCGGGTGTTTTCAGGGTCGCTATGGGAGCCGATCGCCGGCTATTGCCGCGCTCTTCGCGACGGCGACCGCATCGTGGTGTCCGGAACAACCGCCACGCACGGCGTCGACCGCACTGTGGCGATCAATGATGCCGGCGCCCAGACAACCTATATTCTCGACAAGATCGCGGCATCCGTGCGCGCGCTCGGTGGAGATCCGAAGGATATCCTGCGCACCCGCATGTATCTGCGCGGTGATGAAGACGTGGAAGCCGCGGCCCGCGCTCACGGGTTGCGCTTCACCACCAACCCGCCGGCCAACACCACATTTCTTGTCGGCAATCTGATCGGCGATTTCCGCGTCGAGATCGAGGCGGAGGCAGTGGTCACCAAAAAGACGGACGCGCGCTGACGATCCTCAGATCCCGAGCCTGTCGCGCAACCGGTAGGCCGCAACGGATGGGGCCAGAAACCATGGGTTCCCGGTGTAGAACGGCAGCGTCTTAAACGGGATTGTGCTGAAGGCGCCCAGATCCGTGTCCACACCCGCTACCGCCTTGCCGAGCTTCGAGCCGAGATAGCCGGCCATGCCGACGCCTGAGCCGCAGTAGCCCATGGCATAGAAGAGGTTGTTGTCCTCACCGCAATGCATCAGCGTGTCGAAGGTGAACGCCACGATACCGGCCCAGGAATGGCTGATGCGGGTGTTCTTGAGGTCTGGAAACAACCGCACCAGTTCGGCCAGAAGCTTCGGGCCGCTCTTGCGTGGATCGGTTTCCTGCAGAGACACACGCCCGCCAAAAAGGACGCGCTTCCGGTCCGGCGATGGCCGGTAGTAATAAACCAGCTTTCTGGTGTCGGAGAGAATGCGGTTGGTCGGAAACAGCCGGTCCATGGTCTCGGCCGGAATTTCCTCCGTGGCGATCACATAGGATCCGATCGGGATCACCCGCCGCTGCTGCCAGGGCGATAGCGGCCCGGTGTATCCATTGGTCGCGATGATCACCTTGTTGGCCCGGATACGGCCTTTCTCCGTGGAGACCTCAAAGCCGTTCGGTCCGCGCTCGAGATCATTCACACGGCACTGGCTGACGATACGCGCGCCCGCGGTCTTCGCAACAGCAAGCAAACCGGCATGGTACTTGCCGGGATCTATGCTCGAATGCCGCGGAAAAACAACCCCGCCAAAATAGGCATCGGTGCCCAGCTCGCTATGCTGCTTATCGCGCGGAACCGCGAAGGCCCCCGTTTCAAAACCGGGATGGCCGTGGTCACACTCACGCGCCAGCTTGTCATACTGGCGTGCAGTATATGCACCGTGGAAACGCCCAACCTCATTGAAACTGCAATCGATAGCCTCTTCGGAGACAAAATCCCGCACATGGTGCAGCGATGCCTGGCCCTCCTTGAGGATCTGGATCGCCTGTGCTTCGCCATAGCGTTGGCAAAGCGTGGAATAGGATGGCTTCACACTGGTTGAAATCTGCCCGCCATTGCGGGTTGAGCACCCGAACCCGGCAGCCTCGGCATCAACGACGACTGTATCGAGTCCCGCCCGGGCCGTCTGCACCGCCGCATGCAGCCCGGTATAGCCCGACCCGATGATCACCACATCCGCTGTCGCAGGCGGTTTCGTCAGATCAACGGCCTGGCGCGGACTGGCGTCCCACCAGTAGGGTACAGGCTTGAAGTCGGAGCTGAAGCAATCGCTGTCTTGTGTCATCTCAGGTTCCCGCGTGGTCGGAGAGGATCATGTCAGCCCCTTTTTCAGCCACCATTATTGTCGGCGCGTTGGTGTTTCCAGACGTGACGGTCGGAAAGACGGAAGCATCGATCACGCGCAGATTTGCCAGCCCGTGCACTTGCAGCCGCGGACTGACGACACTGTTGGCTGGCCCCTCGCCCATCCGGCAAGTGCTGACCGGATGAAAAACTGTTCCCGCCCGCGCGCGGATATCGGCAATCATCTCCTCATCCGTCTCCACCTGCCGTCCGGGCCGGATTTCTTCATCAAGGATCTCGGCAAAGGCAGGGGCATCGGCAAGCCTGCGCAGGAACCGCGCGCCCTCGAGCTGCTCGGCCACATCATGATTGGTCGAAAGATAATTGGGATGGATCGCCGGCGCATCGAACGGATCTGCCGACTTGAGATCGAGATGTCCACGGCTTGTCGGCCGGGTCGGCTGGGTTCCCATGATGACGCCCGAAAACGGATCCGGGCTCATCAGCGGCCGTTTACCGGGTGGCGCCTTGGTATAACTCACCGGCGAGAAATAGAGCTGCATGTTGGGCCGCTCAAGCTCCGGCCGGGTCTTGATGAAACCGCCGGCCTGGTTGACGCCAAGCGAAAGCGGTCCCCTGCGTCTGAGCACATAGTTCAGCCCATGCATCACCTTGCCGTAAAGCGGTCTCAGATCATCATTCAGTGTCCGGACCTTGGCCTTGTAGGTGTGATCGATGCACAGATGATCCTGCAGGTGCCGGCCCACATTGCGCTGTTCATGGACAATGTCGATGCCATACTGCTTGAGTGTTTCAGCAGGACCGACGCCGGACAGCATCAGCAGTTGCGGCGAGTTCACCGAGCCGCCCGAGACGATGACTTCACGGCCGGCATATACCTGCGAAACTGTCCCGTTGCGAACATATTCGACACCGGTGGCTTGAGACCCGTCGAACAGAATTCGCGTCGCATGAGCCCGAGTGACAACAGTCAGGTTGGACCGTCGCATCGCCGGGTGCAAATAGGCGCGCGCTGCCGACATCCGGAAGCCGCCCTTGGCGGTGTTCTGGTAAAGCCCGACACCTTCATTGCTGGCAGCGTTGAAATCCGGGTTGTAACTCAGCCCGCATTCCTCGCCGGCCCTGATGAAATTCTGGCAGGTCGGATGCAGGTCCTGCTCCATGGTCGACACCGCGAGTGGCCCGCTGTCGCCGCGCCATTCGTTTCCGCCCTGGTCGCTGGTCTCGCTCTTCTTGAAATACGGCAGCACATCGTTCCAGCCCCAGCCGGGATTGCCCATCGCCGCCCAGTCATCGAAATCACCATGATGCCCGCGAATATAGACCATGGCATTGATCGAGGATGATCCACCGATCACCTTACCGCGTGGCCAGTAGCTGACCCGATTGCCGGTACCCGGGTCAGGCTCGGACCGGTACATCCAGTTGATGCGATTGTCATAAAACGCCATGCCGTAGCCGATTGGCATCCAGATCTTGAAATTCCGATCATGACCGCCCGCCTCAAGCAGCAGCACCGAATACTTGCCATTCTCGCTCAGCCGGTTGGCCAGGACACAGCCGGCGGACCCTGCCCCGACAATCACGAAATCATAGGTTTGCACGTGCTGGACCACTCTCAGGGTTGGCGCTTTGGTTTAAAACTCAGGTCTGGGGTTTGTCGCGTTGCACCAGCACCGAGACCAGGGCCAACAATGCCGAGCCGACCATCAGGAAGAACGACACGGCATTGAGCACCGGTGTCGATCCGACCTTGACCATCCGGTCATACATGGTGATCGTCAACGGCGCTTCGGAGCCAACCAGAAACAACGTGGTGTTGAAGTTCTCGAAAGACACCAGGAAAGCCACGATGCCTGCGGCGGCCATCGCGGGGAACAGGAACGGCAGAGTGATCGTCCTGAGTACCCGCACCCGGCTGGCGCCAAGATTGAATGCGGCTTCTTCCATCGACTCATCGAACTTCTTCAACCGGGCAATGATCACCAGCGAAGTAATAGTGGTGATGAAAGAAAACTGCCCCAGAACCACGAGAATGATCCCGGGCCGGAGGAAATCGAGATCCAGCGAGAGCGCCTCTTCCGCACCATTGGCGATATTGCTGGCCAGCAACAGGATCGAGATACCCAGGATGACGCCCGGAATAACCAGCGGCAGCACCATCATGATGTAGAAGAAATCCTTGGCCGGGAATTTGCAGCGCACGAAAAGGAAGGCGTTGCAGGTACCAACGAAAACCGACAGCAGCGACACAAAGCCTGCAATGACAAAGGAATAATACAGCCCCCGCAACAGCCTGCGGTCATGAAACATGCCGAGCTTCGGTTCGGTATCGTTGAAGAACCAGTCAAGCGTAAACCCCTGCCACGGCAGCGAGGGAAAGACTGAATCGTTGAAAGCGAACATGCCTGCAGCCACCAGCGGCGCTGCCAGAAACAAGAAGAAAGCCGCCACATAGACACGGTAGCTGGTCAGGAACGCGGTGTTGGGTTTAATGGCCATCAGCTTCTCGCCACCGTGGAGTTGAGTGTCTGTCCGGAGAGCTTGAGCCCGCCCCAGACCACCAGCGATGTAAACGCCAGCAGCAGGAAGCCGAACGCCGCACCCGATTCCCAGTTGTAGCGGGTGATGAACTGGTCATAGATCTGCTCGGTGAACCAGCTCGAGTTCTTGCCGCCCAGCAGGATCGGCGTCAGGTAGCTGCCGGCTGTCAGCATGAAGACCACGATGCAGCCCGAAACGATGCCCGGCATGGCATAGGGAATGATGATCCGGCGTAGCACGGTCGGGCCATTGCCGCCGAGATTGTAGCCTGCCTCGATCATCGCATTGTCCATGCCGTCCAGCGTCGAGACCAGCGGCACGATCATGAACAGGATCACCGTGTAGACCAGCCCCATGATCACCGCGGCATCATTGTACAAAAACTCGATCGGCGTGTTGATCACACCCGCCCACTGCAGGCTTGTGGATATGATTCCGGTTTCGCGAAGCAGCAGGATCCAGCCGAACGCCCGGATCAAATCGCTGACCCACAGCGGAATCAGGCACATCAGGAACAGCGCACCGCGGGTGCGGTTTCCGGCGATCTTGGCGATGTAATAGGCGATCGGAAACCCGAGCAGCAGCGCCAGCACGGTCACCAGAAGCGACATCGATCCAGTCCGGATCAGCGTGTTCCAGTAGATCGGCTCGGTGAAGAAATTGATGTAGTTGCCAAGCCCGAATTCATACATCCGGGGCCCGACCTTTTCCTGCACCGAGATGTAGAACATCCCCAGATGCGGAAGAATGATCAGCAGGAAAATCCACAACGCGAAAGGTGCGAACAGCAGAATAAGCGAAAGGCGCTTGATATCACTCTGCATCATCGGATCGCCCTCAAACCTTGAAGCTCATGGTCTGCTCGGGCGACCATGAAAGCATGACGTCATCTTTGGGCTTGAGATCCTGGGTTCCGCCGGTCAGCACGACATCGGCTTCAATCAGCTCACCCGCGCCATCCCTGACCAGAATACGGCTGTTGGCACCATTGAACAGGATGCTGTCGACCTTGCCGCTGATCACATTGTGCGTCGGATCTGCAGGCTTGGTTGAGCCAGTGGCTTTTTCAGCGGTAATGAATTCGGGCCGGACAAAAGCGCTAACGGTATCGCCGACGCCCGGAGCACCAGCCCCGCGCACGGAGCCGCGCATGGTCAATCCGGCTTCGGTTGCAACCTCAACTGCGCCATTCTCGACGCGGGTCACCTTGCCGGCCCAGCGGTTGGTGTCTCCGACAAAGCCCGCGACAAAGGCCGCGGACGGGTTGTGATAAAGGTCCTGCGGCGTTCCTATCTGGACGAATTTGCCCTCGTTCATGATCGCCACATTGTCCGACATCACCAGCGCCTCGGACTGGTCATGGGTGATGTAGACGAATGTCGTGTCGAACTGATGCTGCAGCAGCTTGAGCTCAATCTTCATGGCCTCGCGCAGCTTCAGGTCGAGCGCACCGAGCGGTTCGTCGAGCAGCAGCACGTCAGGATCCAGCACCATGCAGCGCGCAATGGCAATGCGCTGCTTCTGGCCGCCGGAAAGCTGGGTGATTTCGCGGTTGGCGACGTCAGGCAGCGAGATCCGTTCGAGAACATCATGCACTTTGGTGCGGATCACCTCTTTCGAGGCGCCGGCACAGCGCAGGCCGTATGCGATATTCTCGTAGACATTCATCATCGGAAACAGCGCAAGATGCTGGAACACCATCTTCACATTGCGCCGGTTCGGCGGTGTGCCGATCACCGATTTACCCTTGATCCGGATGTCGCCGGAGGTCGGAGATTCAAATCCCGCAATCATCCGCATCAGAGTGGTCTTGCCACATCCCGACGGACCGAGAATGGAAAAGAACGAACCCTTTGGAATCTCGAAAGAGACGTCATCAACAGCCCGGACCGAGCCAAAGTGCTTCTTGACCTGAACACATTCCAGATCGTTCTCGGCAGTCGCCACATCGTTCTCGGTCATTGATTGCATCGGGTGCCCAGCGCGTTGACGTCAGAAGTTTTTGAAGGTTTGTGCGCGGCCGCCCGAAACACATCGGGCAGCCGCATCATGTCACGAAAAGAAAATCGTGGTGCCGGGCTTATTCCGAGCCGGTGGCAGCCTTGATCTTCTCAAGCGTCTTGCCTTCCATGTCCTCGACACCGGCCGGGATATTGGCGAAGAACTTCAGATTGTCGATGTCTTCGTCGGTGAAGGCGGCATTGACGGCAGCCTTTTTGTCATCCGGCAACAGGTCCTTGCCACCGTTGACGGCGGCAATGGCGCCGGTGCTTGCGGACATGATCTTCACATTCTCGGGCTCGAGCACGAAGTTGATCCACTTATAGGCGGCATCATCGGCTTCGCCCTTGCGCGGCATCGCGAAGGTGTCGATCCAGGCCAGTGCGCCGGTCTTCGGCGGCACGAACACGATGTCCTTGTTCTCGCCATAGAGCTTGTAAGCAGTCGAGTCCCAGGTTTCAGACGCAACGATTTCGCCAGACATCATCATGGCCGAAAGGTCGTCGCCGCCCTTCCAGTAGGCCTTGAGGTTGTCCTTGCACGAGATCAGCTTGTCGGCGACCTTGTCGAGAATGCCCTGATACTTGTCGAGATCGGCGTAGGCTGCAAACGGATCTTCACCCATGTCGAAAGCCATACCGAGCAGGATGGTGCGCTTCAGGCGCATCGAGGTCTTGCCCTTGTACTGCGGATCGCAAAGATCGCCCCAGGCCTTGACGTCCGGCGCCATCGACTTGTTGGCCATCAGACCGGATGTGCCCCACTGGTGCGGCACGGCGTAGACTTCGCCATCAATCGTGGTGTTGGCCTTGACGCCGTCGAGCAGCTTTGCCTGCATTGCATCAGTGTTGATCTTTGACAGATCAAGCGGCTTGTAGATGTTATATTCCTGCTGCACGGCATAGATACGGTCATGGCTCGGCTGAGCCAGATCGAAACCGGCGCCGCCAGTGGCACGCAGCTTGGCAACCATTTCCTCGTTGTTCGAGAAAGTCACCTCGACCGTGATGTCTGGATTTGCCGCTTCAAACTTCTTCACCAGTTCGTCAGGAGCATAGGAGCCCCATGTCAACAGACGCAGGGTCTCTGCCTGCGCCGGCACGACTGCCATAACTGTTGTGGCCAAAAGCCCGGCCATTGCTAGTTTCATGATCATGTTAGACTCCCTTTGAACCCTCTGAATATCGGCGCATTATTGATTATAACCCGCGCAGATGACAAGAAGCGTAGCCCCTCATTGGACTGCACCGCATATCCATTATAGATATTTTTCCATACCAATTTGTGACGGCTGAAGACTTGCGGCAAACAAGGTCGAACACATCAAGCCGCTGCATGTCAAACCAGGACCAACCATAGCGGGACAATGCATCCTCAGCCAAACAGCTGCGCCATGACGTCCAGGCCTTGCCGGATTTCACTTTCACTGGCTGCCCCGTAACCAATGACCACTCCCTTGCGCTCGATCGGAGTGAGGCAATACCGCCCGATCCCTGACAGGGTAAGACCGGCGGCTGTCGCAGCGCTGATAAAGGCCGCCTCGTCTATCTTCGGGTCCTTGAAGTATCCCACCGTATGAAAACCTGCGGAAGCACGCTGGATCTGCATGTGCGGTTCAAGCTGACTTGCGTGCTCGTGCAGGATCTCATGCCGGCGCTTGTAATGCTGCCGCATGGTTCTGATGTGCGTGGCGAAGTGGCCCTCATCGATGAAATCGGCAACGATGGCCTGCGGCCAGGTCGGAACCCCGCTTAGCGCAGACGAGAAGATGCTCGACATGGCATCCACCATGCTGGCGGGCGCCACCATGAAACCGAGCCGCAGCGACGGAAATAGCGTCTTCGAGAAGGTCCCGACATAAATCACCCTGCCATTGGTATCGATGCTCTTGAGCGTCGGCAACGGCTGGTCGCCAAAATAGAAATCACCGTCATAATCATCCTCGACGATAAAGGCATCGGCCTGGTCGGCTGCATCGAGCAATGCCAGCCGGCGCGCCAGGCTGAGGATCTTGCTCAGCGGCTGCTGGTGAGATGGGGTGACGAAGGCCAGCCGGAAGTCAGGCGCTTTTGCCAGCCCGTCCTCGACCACGATGCCCTCGTCATCCACCGCCACCGGAACCAGATCCGCGCCTTGTGATATGAAGGCGTTGCGTGCGCCAATAGCGCCCGGGTTTTCAAACCAGACCTTCTCCCCCCGGTCGAGCAACATGCCGCCGATCAGCGAGAACGCCTGCTGCGCCCCACCGACGACAAACACCTGCTCGGGATCACACTGAATGCCCCGGCTCGCATTGAGATGGGTGGCAATCGCGGCCCGAAGCCGCGGCAGGCCATATGGGTTGCCATAACCCATGACGGCGTCCCGGTCCGACCTCAGATGCCGCGCCGAAAGCCGCGCCCACTGGGCCATTGGGAATGCATTGAGTGCAGGAAGGGCCGTAACAAAAGCCTGTGACTTGTGCGGCAACCGGCGCCGCTCCGCAAACAATTGCCGTGCACGAAGTGTGGACGGAGACAGCCGCGGTTGCCGCTCGTGCTCAGCTCCCACGATCTTCGGCTTGACCTGAGCCCGGCCCGTCATGGTGTGGCTGACAAAGGTTCCGGCGCCAATGCGCGATTCCAGCAAACCTTCCGATATCAACCGGCTGACCGCATCCAGCGCGGTCGTCCGCGACACACCAACCTCGCTTGCCAGCGTCCGCGTCGCCGGCAGCCGTTCGCCCCCATTCAATCCGCCCGAGAGGATTATGTCGCGCAGTCCCATGTAGAGTTGCACGCTGATTTTCCTGTCCTGATCCCGGTCAATCCGGATCGAAGAGAGAATTGCTCCGGCCTTGGTTTTCATGAATGACGGACCACCATAGCTTGAATTGGTCTGGAAGCTTTGCGAGATTGGACCTTATCGTAAGTCCAATCTACCCGCTACGGTTTAAAAAAATTCGGCACGGGTATGCATCACATGAAAATCTCTCACATCGAAACATTCACCAACGAGTTCGTCTGCTTCGTCAAGGTCACCACCGATACCGGTGACATTGGCTGGGGTCAGGTGGCGCCGTATTACGCGGATATCACGGCTCAGATCGTGCACCGGCAGGTCGCACCCTATGCGCTCGGCCAATCCGCTCTTGATATCGATTACCTTGTCGATCTGATCCCCGAAAAAGAGCACAAGTTCCCCGGCTCCTACCTCAAGCGTGCGCTCGGCGGACTCGACACAGCCTTGTGGGATCTGCGCGGCCGCCTTGAAGGCAAGCCGGTCTGTGAGCTGATCGGCGGCACGCCCGGCACTGTCCGCGCCTATGGTTCCTCGATGAAACGCGACATCACGCCCAAGGACGAGGCTGCACGATTGAGCCGGTTGCGCGACCAGTTCGGTTTCGACGCCTTCAAGTTCCGCATTGGCGCTGAATGCGGCCGCGGCCAGGACGAATGGCCAGGACGCACCGAGGAAATCGTCCCCACCATGCGCAACGCCATGGATGACAGCGTCGCCCTGCTGGTTGACGCCAATTCCTGCTACTCACCGGCTCGGGCCATCGAGATCGGCAAGCTGCTGATCGACAATGGCATCAGCCATTTCGAGGAACCTTGCCCCTACTGGGAATACGAACAGACCAAACAGGTCACCGAAGCCCTCTCGGCGCTGCCCATCGACGTGACCGGCGGTGAACAGGATTGCGAGCTGCCGAACTGGCGCTGGATGATTGACATGAAGGCCGTCGACATCGTCCAGCCCGACATCTGCTATCTCGGCGGTCTCACCCGCACCTTGCGGGTGGCAGACATGGCCCACAAGGCCGGGCTTCCCTGCACGCCGCACTGCGCCAACTGGTCGATGGTGACATTGTTCACCATGCACATGCTGCGCGCCATCCCCAATGCCGGCAAGTATCTCGAGTTCTCCATTGAGGGCGAGGATTACTACCCCTGGCAGGACGGTCTCTTTGTTGAATCGCCCTATGCCATTGCCGACGGCAAGGCGACGATTACCAATGCACCCGGCTGGGGCGTCGAAATCAACCCGGCATGGCTGGAGCAATCCAAACACCAGATCAGTTCGATCGGAGGCTGACCCATGCTGACAACACCCGACAGTCTGCTGAAATACCTCACAGACGTCACCGACCTTCGGCTTCCCGATGGCCATTTCATCGACGGCCAGTATTGCGCTGCCCGCTCCGGGCGCAGCATGCAGAGCGAAGATCCGGGCCGTGGCGAAGCTTTCGCCGATTTCGCCCGCGGCGACGCCGATGATATCGCTGACGCCGTCTCCAGTTCGCGCAAGGCCTTTGCCCTCTGGCGTCGCACCCCGCCCGCCGAACGCGGACGCATCCTCGCCCGCACCGCAGAGCTGATCCGCCGCAACAGCGAACGCCTGGCGATTGTGGAATGCCTCGACAGCGGCAAACCGATCGGCGAAGCCCGCGGCGACGTGTCGGGGGCGGCACGGACGTTCGAATACTACGCCGGTGCATGCGACAAGCTGGAGGGAAGCACTTTTCCGCTGCCGTCCAATTATGTCGGCTTCAGCCAGTTCGAACCCGTCGGTGTCACTGCGCACATCATTCCCTGGAACTTCCCGATTTCCACCGCAGCCCGCGGCATGGCCCCGGCATTGGCCGCCGGCTGCACCGTGGTCGCCAAGCCGGCCGAACAAAGCCCGCTCACCGCGCTTCTGCTCGCCGAATTGCTCGTCGAGGCAGGATTGCCGGCTGGTGTTTGCAATGTGGTCACCGGCACCGGCGCGGAAGCCGGCGCCCCGCTGGTGGCCAGTACCGGCATTGATCATGTCACCTTCACCGGCTCGGTAACGACCGGCGGACACGTGATGCGCGCCTGTGCCGACAACGTCACCCGTTCGGTGATGGAGCTCGGCGGCAAATCGCCGGTCGTTGTGCTCAGCGACTGCGATTTCGACAGCACCATCGCCAATGTCGCCGGCGCGATCTTCGAACACGCCGGACAGATCTGCTCCGCCGGTTCGCGCCTCGTGATCGAAGCCGGAATTCACGACCGCTTCGTCGAGGCACTCGGCAAGAAGGCCAGGACCATTTCACTGGGCCATGGGCTTCGCTCCCCCGACATGGGACCGGTGAGTTCCGCGGCCCAACGCGACAAGATTCTCGGATTTCTCGACCGGGCGCGTGTGCGCGGAGCCGAATTCATCAGCGGCGGACAGGTTTCGGCAAACACCGAATCCGGCAAGGGCTATTTCATCGAACCGACAATAGTCGCCAACCGTCCAGAAGACGATGAACTGGTGCAGGAAGAAATCTTCGGCCCGGTTCTCACCGTCCAGAAAGCCGATGATCCAGTCCACGCGCTGCATCTGGCCAACAGCACCCGTTTCGGTCTTGTTGCCGGCGTTTTCACCGCTGACTTCGCCAAGGCCCATCAACTGGCCCGCGACATTGATGCCGGACAGATTTACATCAACGAATATTTCGCCGGCGGCATCGAAGTCCCGTTTGGTGGAAACAGGCAATCCGGCTTCGGCCGGGAAAAGGGCATCGAAGGCCTCAAGAGCTATTGCAAGGTCAAAAGCATTGCTGCCCGTATCGGCTGATCCGGAAGCCGTCGGCACAGAATAGTCCGATCCGAACATCGAAACGCCCCGCCCGGTGATCCGGCGGGGCGTTTTCTTTCAGCTGATCGACGAAGACAGCGACGGCCTAAATCTTGACGGCCACAACCACCATGCAGTCTCCAGACTTGACCAGGCCGGGAAAATGCCGCGATGCCACAATCCCCGAGCGCCTGGCGCGATAATCCACCGGCAATCTGCCGGTTCGATCGACGGGCCAGACGCGGGCGACGATCTCGCCTTGTTTCACCTCATCGCCAAGGTCTTTCATCGCCTCGATCATCCCGTCATCCTGGGAAAAGACGAAGCAATCATCATCAGGCATGTCGAGCATCACCGAGGGAGCGATTTCCAGTTCGCCCTTCATGATGCCGGCGTGCTTGAGCACGTTTCGCACGCCTTTCTTGGCAATCATGTTCGAGAACGCCGTGGAGGTGCCGCCGCCGCCCAGTTCAGTGGTGACAA
The DNA here is from genome assembly GCA_048261205.1 of Hoeflea sp. Lineage (GTDB taxonomy): Bacteria > Pseudomonadota > Alphaproteobacteria > Rhizobiales > Rhizobiaceae > Hoeflea. The sequence continues at coordinate 173,055 of JBLXGF010000002.1, read as the reverse complement.
AGGTCTTGCCCTGATCCTCGACGCTGGTGTCATACATGCCGACATTGTCGATCTCGAGCATGATCATCGAGTAGGGTGCGTTGAAGGCTTCCACCGCCGCCACGCAGGCGGCCTGCTGTTCTTTGTTTTCCAGCACATGGGCAGACGCGAACGGAATGAAATCCAGCGTCCTGCCACCTGAATGGAAGTCGAGCACGATACTGGCCTCCGGCAACAGAACGGTCTGGATATAGTCCGCAATTTTTTCCGTAACCGTACCACTTGGCGACCCCGGAAATGACCGGTTCATGTTACCCCGGTCAATCGGAGATGTGCGGGTTCCCGACCGGAATGCCGGGTAGTTCATGGCCGGAACGATGATAACCCGGCCCTCGATGTCCTCGGGCTTCAACGAGACCGCCAGATCCATCAAAGCGACGGGACCTTCATATTCATCGCCGTGATTGGCGCCGGTCAAAAGAGCACACGGTCCGATCCCGTTCTTGATCACGGTGATGGGGATCATCACCGATCCCCAGGCGGAATCATCGCGGCTGTAAGGCAGACGCAGAAACCCGTGATGCACTCCGTCTTCATTGAGCGGAATTGTCGGCGTAATTGGATTGCCTGGCATGTGCGATCAATCCTTTACATGCAGGCGGCGCGGCACGTTGGCCAGGCACTCAGGCCCGTTCGCCCCGATAACGATGCTCTCGGTGATCTCGAAACCCCAGTCATCCATCCACAGCCCGGTCATGAAGTGAAACGTCATGTTTTCCTCAAGCACGGTCTTGTCGCCAGGACGCAGCGACATTGTGCGCTCGCCCCAGTCCGGCGGATAGGACAGACCAATCGGATAGCCGGTCCGGTTGTCCTTGGTGATTCCGTATTTGTTCAGCACTGTGAAGAAGGCGATGGCGATATCCTCACACAAATTGCCAGCCTTGGCCGCTTCGAGACCAGCTTCCATGCCCTCCAGCACAGCCTTCTCGGCATCGATGAACGTCTGCGTCGGCTTGCCCAGAAACACGGTGCGTGACAGCGGGCAATGGTAACGTTTGTAAACGCCCGCGATCTCGAAGAACGTGCCCTCGCCGCTCTTCATCGGCTGGTCATCCCAGGTCAGGTGCGGCGCGGACGCATCAGCCCCCGAGGGCAGCAGCGGCACGATCGCCGGGTAGTCGCCGCCAAACCCCAGCCCGTCGTCATAGCGCAGGCCAGCCTCATAGATGTCAGCCACCAGGTCGCACTTGCGGTACCCCGGCTCGCATTTCTCGAAGATCGTCTGATGCATCCGCTCGACAAGACGTGCAGCCTTGCGCATGTAGTCAAGTTCCTGGTTCGACTTGACCGCCCGCTGCCAATTCACCAGCGCAGTCACATCGGAGAATTTTGCGTTCGGCAGATGCTTCTGCAGCGCGGCATAGGCCGCCGCCGAAAACCAGTAATTGTCCATCTCGACGCCGATGCGTTTGTTGCCCCATCCGCGCTCCTCAAGTTTGACCGAGAGATAATCCATCGGGTGCCGCTCGGTCGATTGAACGTAGTGATCCGCGTAGCCAATGATGTCGCTGTCGGAAAGATAGGCTGTGCGCCGGGCACCATTTGCATCCTGGCCGCGGCCGAACCAGACAGGATCACCATCAGGCCCCACCACCACGCACTGATGCACGTAAAACGACCAACCGTCATAGCCGGTCAGCCAGGCCATGTTGGACGGGTCGGACACGATGATGACATCGACACCTGCGGCAGCCATGGCGGTGCGCGTCTTGGCTACGCGCTGTGAATATTCGTCCCGGCTGAAATTGAGAACTGGCGCGGACATTCGGGGGGATTTTCCTTTCTTGGTGGGACTTCAGTTTGAAAAGTCAGTGCCGGCATTCGCGGCAAGTGCACGGCTGCTGGCGAATGTTGCGATCGCCGTATCCTGAACGCCGGTCCCGGTCAGATCAGCGATGGTGATGGCATTGCCGGACATTCGGCCCTTGGCCTTTCCCGCAACAATCATACCGAGTTCGGCAAACTCCGCATCCGCTGCCACGACACCTGCAGCAATAGCGGATCGAAGCTCACCCAATCCTCGTGTTTGCGACAGCCGGTCCGGCACGTAGAGATCGGCTTTGCTGAAGCAGAGCGGATCGAGCTCATTCTTGTGCTCCTGATCCGACCCCATCGCAGTGATGTGCTGCCCCGGGCGCAACCACTGCGCCTGCAGGATCGGCTGTGCAGCCGGCGTTGTGGTGATAATCACATCCGCCGCAGACACGGCGCTGGCGAGATCCGTCGCGGCCCTCACTTCAATTCCGAGTTCCTGTGTCATCTGCTTCGCAGCAGCAGCTGCCTTGTCCTGACCCCGCGCCCAGATGGTTGCACTCCTGATCGGGCGGACCAGGCAAAGCGCCTCGAGCTGCAGCTTTCCCTGAGCGCCAGCGCCCAGGATACAGGCGGTGGAGACGTCAGGGCGCGACAAATGGCGGGCGGCAACCGCTCCCGCGGCAGCCGTCCGCACATCGGTGAGATAGCCATTGTCGAGCAACAGCGCCTCAAGCATACCGGTCCTGGCTGAAAACAGCACCATCAATCCCGACGTGCTCGGCAGTCCGATTTTCGGATTGTCAAAGAAGCCCGGAGAAATCTTGATGGCGAAACTGTCGATGCCCGGCACGAACGCGGTTTTGACATCAACCTCGCCATTGGACGGCGCAATCGCCATCGACAGGATCGGCGGCATCACCACTTCACCACTCGCCAGAGCCGCAAAGGCCTGTTCGACGCAATCGATGGCATCAAGATCCAGCTTCACCAGGCTGCGCAAATCCGCCTCGGTCAGGATCTTGATGTGGGTCATGTTATGCCGCCTCTTGAGTAACATCGACATCTTCGCCGGAGATGATGCGATGGTGCTGTTCCATGTCGATGTTACCGCCGCTCAGGATGGCGACGACCGGGCCTCTGCTATCAACCTTCTGCGTCAGAAGCGCCGCAACGCCGACGGAGCCCGAACCTTCTATGATCTGGCGTTCCTGCCAGTAGATATGCCTGATGGCGGCAGCGATCTCCGCTTCACTGACCAGAATGATGTCATTGACCAGATCCCGCGTCATGGCAAATGTCAGCTGGTTATCCAGACCGATGCCGCCGCCGAGCGAGTCGGCCAGCGTGGCGAGCTCCTCGACCGGAACCGGCTTGCCGGCTTTCAGACAGGCATGCATGGCTGCCCCGCGCTCCATAGAAACCCCAACGATCCGGACACCGGGACGCTTGGCCTTGATCGCTGCGGCTACGCCCGAAATCAATCCGCCGCCAGAAAGCGGAACCAGAACCGTGGCCACATCCGGCACCTGTTCAAGCAATTCCAGACCGAGGGTACCTTGCCCCGCAATCACCTTGCGATGATCAAAGGGCGGGATCATGGTCATGCCGTCTTCCTCGACCAGCCGATCAACTTCCACCTGCGCCTCGTCCTGCGAACTGCCGACAATGCGAACCTCCGCCCCTTGCGCCTTGATCCCGTCGATCTTGGCCTGCGGAACCAGCCGCGACATGCAGATGATACACTTCACACCGGCAGCCCTGGCGGCATAGGCAAGCCCGCGCCCGTGATTGCCGGTTGAGACACCGACCACGCCACGGTTTTTCTCGGCATCAGAGAGCGACGCGACCGCATTGGTCGCTCCGCGCAGTTTAAAGCTGCCGGTCAGCTGTGTGTGTTCCAGCTTCAGATGCACAGGAATGCCGGCGAGGTCTGACAGCGAGGGCGACACATTGACCGGCGTCGTCCGCACGGTGGAGGCAATGGCGTCGCGTGCACGCTCGATTTCACTCAGATCGACAAAGGGCTGGGACATATTATGCAGCCTCGCCAAAGGCATGATCTGGCAAGGCCCGGCCAAACAGCCTGCCGAACTGTGCCGGCCGGTGATCGGTAAAACCGCCAAGGCGTGCCATCATCCATGCACTCGCCTGATTGGACGTGACCACCGGTTTGCCGGTCCGTTGCTCAAGCTCGGCAATGACATTGATCGCGGGCAGGCCTGTGCAGGAAAGAAACACCGCCTCTGCATCTGCCGTATCAACAGCGAGTGCCGCATTGAGGATTGTCCGGTCGCTGACCCGTGCCATATCGCGATCATCCTCGAGACCGAGACAGGCGACATTTGAAAGCTCCATCCCGTAGCTGATGAAATAGACCGCCATCGGCTTGGTGGTTTCAACCGTGTAGGGCGTGAGGACAGCGATGCGCCGGACGCCAAGTGCCGCAAACGCCGTCCGCGCAGCCGCCGATGGCGTCACCACCGGAATCTCTCCCATGCCTGCATGGATCGACGCCCTTACGGGATCGTCACCGATTGCCACGGAGGCGGCGGTACAACTGTAGCAGACCGCTTTCAACGGCTGCAGCGGCGCAAGCAGTTGAGCGGCCTCGGTCAGGTGCGGCGCCATTTTCCGAAGATTTTCAGGCGTTGTCGGGTTCTCAAACGCAACACGGGTGACGTGGATCGAAACATGCTCCTGCGGCAATTGGCGATAGAGGTCGCGTTCGCTGGTGAGGTCGGTGGCAAGAGCGATGAGACCGAACCGCGCTGTCGCGCCGGCGTCATTGAGCCGGACTGTTTCGTCTGATCGTGAAACACTGATGCTGTTCATCCGCCAACTCCCTCCTTCGCTTTGGGACGCTTCGGCGGCCCTGCTTGCCAAAAACTATCAGACCACCATCACCGGAGCCGCCGCCAGACTTGTCACCTTATGTGAGACACTGCCAAGCAGAAAACCCTGCATGTCGCCCTGGCCACGGCTGCCGACAATGATCAGGTCAGCTTTGTGCTCTTCGCCGAACTTCACGATTGTCCGCGCCGGTTGTCCGGCCTTGACGAAAGCCCGCACTTTTTCTGCACCAGCCTCCGCCGCAATCGTCTTGGCGTCTTCGGCCACCTGCTTGGCATAGGCGCGCATGGAATCGTCGAGGCTTTCCGGCTCGTCCGGACGCACCATCGACATCGATGCCTCAAGCAGAGAATGGTGCCGGAACACGGTCAGGATCATCAATTCGCTGCCGCAGGTCTGCTGAAGATTTGCTGCCAGCCTCAGCGCCTTCTTGGATCCCTCGGATCCGTCGACCGCAACAAGAATTCGTTCAAACATCGTTTCCTCCCCTACCGGAATGCCAGATCGCGAAGAAACAGCGCAATCTGTGGGAAATAAATAAGGGCCACAGAGACGCAAAGCAGGATCATCGTGAACGGGAAGATGCCGCGGATGACCTCGATATAGGGCCTCTTAAAAATCGCAATCGCCGTAAAGATGTCACAGCCAAACGGTGGCGTCGCTGACCCGATCGCCACCTGAAGCGTGATGATGGTGCCGACCAGCACCGGGTCGAGCCCCACCGTCTTGACCACAGGTGCGAAGATCGGAACCAGGATCAGGATCACCACGATCGGATCGACAAACATGCAGCCGATGAAAAAGGCAATCGAGATCACCGCCAGCACGCCCTTCGGCCCCATGTCGGCAACACCAACAGCTGCGAGGATCGCCTGCGGCACCTGGGCAAACGAAATGACCCAGGAAAACGCGGCCCCCGCGCCAACCAGAATGAACACCACCGCGGTGATCAGTCCTGTCGATTTGGCGATGCGGTAGATATCGGGCAGGTCCAGCGAGCGGAACACGACGAATTCAAGAATGATCGCGTAAAGCACGCAAGCCGCCGCAGCTTCGGTCGGGCTGAAGATGCCGCCATAGATGCCGCCGACAATGATCACAGGAAAGCCAAGCGGCCATATGGCCCGCTTGACCGCCTGTCCCCGCTCGGCCCAGCTGGCTTTCGGCTCGGTCGGCACCTTGTTGATGACGGCGTAGGCCATGCTGTAGGCGGAAAACAGAACCAGCAGCAAAAGCCCCGGCCCGATGCCCGCGATAAACAATTCAGAGATCGAGGTGCTCGAAATCACCCCGTAGATGATCATGCCGATCGAGGGCGGAATCAGGAATGCGATGTCGGATGCGTTGATAATCAGCGCCAGAACGAAGGAATCCTTGTAGCCCGCTTTCAGCATGCGTGGCCGCAATGGCGAACCGACGGCAACAACAGTTGCCTGGGTCGACCCGGATACCGCCCCGAACAGGGTGCAGGCCGCGGCAGTGCTGACCGCCAGCCCGCCTTTGACGTGCCCGACGAACTTCATCACCATATCGATCAGCCGGTTGGCCGACTGACCCCGCGTCATGATATCGGCGGCAAGAATGAACATTGGGACCGCGATCAGCGAGGCGGGACGAATGCCCGCCATGATCTGCTGAATCATGAAGTCCATCTTGCCGATATCACCGAACATGAAGAGGAAGCCGACAAAGGTGGCGACGAGCAGCGGGATCATCATCGGAAAGCCGAGCAACAGCAGAACGATCATGATCAGGAAAATGGTCAGTGCCATGGAACGTCTTCCCTCAAATCTCGAGTTCGTCTTCGTCGTAACCCTCGAGAACGCGGGTCGACAGATAGATATCTTTTGCGGTCAGATTCTTGATTGCGGTGAGCGCGTATTGGAGGCCGGTCATGAAGAAGCCGACCGGCACCCAGAGGAAGATCCAGTAGACCGGCAGCTGCAGTGACGGGAGCACGCGTCCCGAGGTCGCGACCTTGGTGATATAGCCGATCGAAAAATAGCAAAGCGCGAACATCGTCAGCGCGGTGACCGCCGCGATCAGCACCATGAAACCCTTGCGCGCCGGGGGCGGCAATGCATCATAAATTGCCGACATACGGATATGACGCCCCTGCCGGGCGGCATAGCTGATGCCGGCGAAGGTGATCAGGATGATCAGAATGCGGTTGAGTTCCTCGGAGAAAAACAGGCTGTACTGAAACACGAACCGGCCAACCACATTGGCCACGGTGTTGAATGCCATCAGCAAAACACCGGCGGCAAGCAGAACTGATTCCACCCGGCTGATGGTTGAATCGATCACGCCCAGAACACCTGGCAGTGACGATTCATGCGGGTTGTTTTCCTTCAGATCGTCCAAGATCGCCTCCCGGCTTGTTGCTGCCCGGACCGAAGGCCATCACCACGTGGCCTTCGGAGTTTTCGGAACCTGAGATCCGGAGCGGATCAGTTCTTGGTGGCAGCCAGGTCAGCTTTCAGCTGATCAAGGATGGCCTTGCCGCTATCACCGGTCATCTCGATGAATTTGGCTTCGACCTCTGCGGCCGCTTCCTTGAAGCAGGCACGCTCTTCTTCGGAAAGCACGGTCACCGTTATCTCAGGCTTGGCTTCCTTGATCTTCTTCAGCTCGCTTTCGGCGAGGCCCTTCTGGTATTCGACGATGTAATCATAGGCTGATGCCGCAGCATCCTCGATCACCTTCTTGTCGGCGTCGCCGAGACCGTCATAAAAGTCCTTGTTGGCCATCACCGCGGTCGTGAAGTTGTTGTGGCCGGTATAGGTGATGTGATCGGTCACCTCGTAGATGCCGGTCGAATACAGGAAGAAGGTCGGATTTTCCTGACCCTGGATGATGTTGGTCTGCAGGCCGCCATAGACCTCGCCCCATGGAAGCGGTGTCGGCGTTGCGCCGAAAGCCTTGTAGGATTCAACCAGCAGCGGGTTGGTCATGACCCGGAACTTGACTTCGTTGAGGTCGGCACAGCTCTTGACCGGCTCCTTCGTGGTCATCGCCACTTCGCCTTCAGGGAACATCACCAGAAGCTCAAGTCCCTGGTTCGCGTACAGATCCTCGAAATCCTCGTTGATCGCCTTGCTCTCCTTGTAGAACCGGGCCAGATGCGCCTGGTCTGTCGGCAGCAGATAGGGAACGAAGAACACCTGCGCCTCAGGGATCAGCGCACCGGTGAAGCCGGGAGACTGGTCGACAAACTGAAGAATCCCGGCCTGCGCCTGCTCCATGATATCGGCGGATTCACCCAGGGTTCCATAGGGAAACAGCTGGATTGTGTGATCGGAGTTTGCCTCGACAGCTTCCTTGAACTTCGTTGCGTAAACGCCCTGAACCTCTGTCAGGGATTCCTCAAAGGCGTATTTCCAGTCATCGGCCTGAGCGGCGACCGAGCCGCCGGCCAGCATGGCGACGGCGGCAACGCCACCAAGAAAATTGCGGAATGTCGGTTTCATAGTCGGTTCCTCTCTTTTGATTTTTTGCTCGTGTTGACGCGCCGGCCATCCGGCCGGTGAAAATTGTTGCGTGCCGGGACATGGCAATCACCATTCACCAAAATGATCTCCGGCAGCCCTCATGCGAGCGAGTGGAGCATTGCAAAATCAACACCCCCGCCTCCTTATTGTTATGATTTGACGAGAGTTGAACAAGGACAATAAAGAGTCAATGCGATTATTAAATCATGACAATTTTGTTGCGAGCCGCTATTGCACGCAATCATGCCTTTTCTGCAATCAAAAGCTGAGGCTCTGCGGGAACTTATGAGATGCAGCTGCTTACAGGGTGAGCAGGGCTGGCTCCGGATTGCTGCGCGCAAGCCGTGATATAACATTCAGGCCGCGCTCAAGTGTCTTGCTTGTTTCAGCCCCAAGACAGATCCGGACACCCTGTTTGCGTACAGTCTCCGACATGGCAAAGGCAGACCCCGGCGCCACCGCAACACCGTTGAGACGCGCATGCGCCACAAACGCATCCTCGGTCCACGATCCCGGAACGGGAAGCCAGACATGCATGCCGTTCGGGCTGGCTTGAAACGGAATATCCGAAAGCGTTTTCGCGGCCACTTGATTGCGCTTGCCCAAGGCATTCATCTGCCAGTTCAGCAGGCGTTCCGCCGTTCCATCCTCGATCCAGCGGCAGCCTATCTCCGCCATCAGCGCTGTCGCCATCCAGTTTGTCACAAGATGCCGGTTGGCTGTAGCTGATTCAAAAGCCTCGGGCATCGTCAGGAACCCGAACCTCAGTCCTGGCATGATGCACTTGGTCAGGCTGGTGAAATAGAAGGTCCGCTCCGGTGCCATCGCAGCTATGGGATCCGGCCTGCCTGGCTGCAGCGGCCCCCAGGCATCGTTCTCTATTATCAGCACATCATGACGCCGGGCGATCCCGACCAGCTCAGCACGCCTTTCAGCGGACATCATGGCTGCACGCGGGTTCAGCCCGCTCGGCATCAGATAAATCGCCTTGACTTGCGATCGCTTGCAAGCGGCCTCGAAAGCTGCGGGGATAACGCCCTCCGCGTCGATCTCGAGTCCTTGTATTCGCAACCCCAGATAGCGTGACAGCGCCTTCAAAGTGTGATGCGCGAGCTCTTCCGTGACAATCAGATCTCCGGAACTTGCCACTGTCATCAACGCAATCGTCATCGCCGACGTATTGCCATTGGTCATCAGCAGGCCTTGAGCGGACGGATCAAGGCCGCAACGCGTCAACCACTTGGCGGCGGCAGGTGTATATTTCTTCAGCGCCGTGGAAGGCCGGAATGCGGAGATGGCCGAACTTGGCAGATCGGCCCCAAGCCGCGTCAATGCACGGCGCATCTCTTCAAGATGCATTGCCTCGAAGACCGGCATCAGGATCGAAAAATCGATGAACTTCTCGTTCTGGCTGTCCGGAACGTAGGGAGTCTTCGTGTCGCTACGGCCCGCGCGGACAAATGTCCCGCGCCCGACTTCGCCGGCGATGACGCCGCGACGGATCAACTCGTCATAGGCTCTGCTGACCGTCTGCACGCTCAGTTCCAGATCGTAGGCAAGATTCCGGTGGGTCGGGAGCCGGTCGCCACTGCGCAGCTCGCCCGCATCAACGGCTCGTACCAATGTATCAGCAAGCGATCTGTAGGCGGGACGGCGCAGCTCGCCCGGTTTTGGAGGCCAGATTGTCATGATTTATTGATGGCCTTAATCACATTAATTGACAACCCCCTGGAGCTCAATCAAAAGTCATTCCCATGGCTTCAATCAAACTCGATGACCGCGACATCAAAATCCTCGCAACACTTTCACGCGAAGGCCGGATTTCCAAGTCTGACCTGGCAAAGCGCGTCAATCTCAGCCCGACACCCTGCTGGGAACGCCTGAGCCGGCTGGAAAAGGCCGGCATCATTTCCGGCTATCATGCCGACATTGAGTTGAAGCATGTCGGACCGCAGGTCTCGGTCTTCGTCATGATCGAACTGGAAAACCACCGCTCTACCACATTCCAGGCCTTCGAGCAGGCCATCGACGGCTATGACGAGATCATGTCGTGCTGGGCGCTGGGTGGCGGCTTTGATTATCTGCTGCATGTCATCACCCGCGATATCGACAGTTACCAGCGGCTGATTGACGATCTTCTGGCACGGCGTGCCGGGCTGGCGCGCTACTTCACCTACATCGTCACCAAACCGGTCAAGCATTCGACAGTTCCGCCTTTCGACATTCTGACCGCTGCGGCGCCGGAGACGAATTAGCCTGCCAGGGGCGAAACAATGGATAAAACCTCTGGCAGAAGCACAGCCATCAGAGAATTCATCTCCGCGGACACGGCTACAGTCTGGGCACGACAACCCAACCCGGGAGCAATCGCAGTGTCCATTGTTCAATCGAAATTCAACACGACGCAGTTCGAGCTTTCCGATCCGGCCCTGTTCCGGGGCTTTTCCTATATCGGCGGACGCTGGACAGCCGGAGCCGCAGCCCAGATGTTCGCAGTCTCCAATCCGGCTGACGGCAGTCATCTTGGCGATGTCGCCAGCCTGTCGGCCGTGGACAGCGCCGGTGCCATTGATGCGGCACAGGAGGCCTTTGCCGCCTGGTCGTCCATGCTGCCGCAGAAGCGCTCCGCCATTCTTCGCCGCTGGTTCGAGCTGATGCTCGAACACAAGCAGGATCTCGCACAAATCATGACCCTCGAGCAGGGCAAGCCGATTTCCGAAGCCCGTGGCGAGATCGACTATGGCGCATCCTTTGTCGAGTTCTTTGCCGAGGAGGCAAAGCGCCCAAACATTGAAAGCGTCACCTCGCATCTGCCTGACGCGGAAGTCGAGATCTGGCGCGAACCCGTCGGTGTCGCCGCCCTGATCACGCCTTGGAACTTCCCCTCCGCCATGCTCACCCGCAAGGCAGCCGCAGCCCTCGCCGCCGGATGCACCGTCGTGGCTCATCCATCCGCAGAAACACCGTTTTCTGCCCTTGCCCTGGCCGAACTTGGCGAGCGCGCCGGTTTTCCCGCAGGTGTCTTCAATGTCATCACCGGAAACGCACCAGTGGTCGTCGAACCATGGATGAAGGACAAGCGGGTTCGGGCGGTCTCGTTCACCGGCTCCACCGAAATCGGAAAGCTGCTCTACCGACAGAGTGCCGACACGGTCAAACGGCTGGTGCTCGAACTGGGTGGTCACGCGCCATTCATCGTGTTTGCCGATGCTGATCTCAAGCAGGCGGTCGCTGAAGCCATCAAAGCAAAATTCGCAACATCCGGCCAGGATTGTCTTGGCGCCAACCGCTTCTTCATCGAACGCCCGGTCTATGATGCATTTTGTAAAAAATTCGCCGACGCGACCACAAAGCTGACCGTGGGCATCGGCATTAATGACCCGGACCTGGGTCCCCTGATGAACGAAAAGGCGGTAACCAAGCAGGAAGAGCATGTTGCTGACGCTCTTGCCAAAGGCGCCCGTCTGCTTATCGGCGGCAACCGTCACAAGGCCGGAACTCTGTTCTATGAGCCGACGGTTCTGGCTGATGTCCCCGCCGAAGCCCTCATCATGCACGAAGAGACCTTCGGCCCGGTGGCAGCGATCGCACCATTCGACACGGAGGAAGAAGTCCTGCAAAAGGCCAACGACACCGAGTATGGTCTGGTTGCCTATCTGCACACACAGGATCCGCGCAGGATCTACCGCGCCAGCCGGGCGCTTCAATTCGGCATGGTTGCCGTCAACCGCACCAAGGTGACCGGCGCACCTATTCCCTTCGGCGGGATGAAACAATCCGGCCTCGAACGCGAGGGCTCACGCCTTGGCATGGAGGCTTTCACAGAGGTCAAATATGTCTGCCGCGACTGGGCATGACACACATCGAAAAGGACACAAACATGCTGACCAATGACCAACTGTCTCAATGGGACCGGGAGAATTTCTTCCACCCGTCGACCCATCTTGCCCAGCACGCCCGCGGCGAAAGCCCGTCACGCATTGTCACCGGCGGCGACGGCGTGTTCATCGAGGATCGCGACGGCAACAGATTGCTCGACGCATTTGCCGGGCTTTATTGCGTCAATGTCGGTTATGGCCGCACCGAGGTCCAGGATGCGATTGCCGCCCAGGCCAAGGAACTGGCCTATTACCATGCCTATGTCGGCCACGGCACAGAGGCCTCGATCACACTGTCCAAGATGGTGCTCGACCGGGCGCCGTCGAACATGTCGAAGGTCTATTTCGGCCTCGGCGGTTCGGACGCCAACGAGACCAACATCAAGCTGGTCTGGTACTACAACAACATTCTCGGCCGCCCCGAGAAGAAGAAAATCATTTCGCGCTGGCGCGGCTATCACGGCTCCGGCCTGATGACAGGCTCGCTGACTGGCCTTGAGGTCTTCCACAAGAAGTTCGATCTGCCGCTCTCGCAGGTCAAGCACACGATCGCGCCGGACTATTTCCGCCGTGCCGATCTGAACCAGAGCGAAGCGCAGTTTGTTGCCCATTGCGTCAGCGAACTCGAGGCCCTGATCGAGCGCGAAGGCGCTGACACGATTGCTGCTTTCATTGGCGAACCACTGCTTGGCACCGGCGGCCTGGTGCCGCCGCCGGCCGGATACTGGGAAGCCATCCAGAAGGTGCTGAAGAAGCACGACATCCTGATGATCGCCGACGAAGTGGTCACCGGTTTCGGCCGTCTCGGCACCATGTTCGGCTCCGATCACTACGGCATCGAATCCGACATCATCACAATCGCCAAGGGCCTGACCTCGGCCTATGCGCCGCTGTCCGGGTCGATCATTTCCGACAAGGTCTGGAAGGTGCTGGAACAGGGCACCGACGAGAATGGCCCGATCGGTCACGGCTGGACCTATTCGGCCCACCCGATCGGAGCAGCCGCTGGCGTCGCCAATCTCAATCTGATCGACTCCATGGGCCTGGTCGACAACGCCGGCAAGATGGGCGCCTATTTCAACCAGGCAATGAAAGACGCCGTTGGCGATCACGCCCATGTCGGAGACGTACGCGGCGAGGGCATGCTCTGCGCGGTCGAATTCGTTGAAGACAAGGCTGACCGCGCCTTCTACGACCCGAGCAAGAAGATCGGCCCGCAGGTGGCCGCAGCCCTGCTCAAGCGCAATATCATTGCCCGCGCAATGCCGCAGGGTGACATCATCGGCTTCGCACCGCCGCTCTGCCTGTCGAAGACAGAGGCCGATGCGGTGATCATCGCGATGACGGACAGCGTCAAGGAAGTTCTCGGCGCGGCCTGACCTGAAGCGCGACACCGCTGGATCTGAAAATCAAGCCAGCCCTTTCGAGGGCTGGCTTTTTTGCGGACAGCGGCGGGCCTGGCGGTTGAGCGCTCTGATTTGAATTGCCCGTGCAATAATTTGCCTTTACAAAATCCGGATGAAACACAGACCATTGGGAAAAGCCGGCCCCAGCGTTTCGGCAATCGGGCTCGGCTGTTGGAACTTCGCCGGGGCCTATGGCCCGACCTCCGAACAAGAGAGCCACGAGACCCTCGCCGCAGCGAAGGATCTCGGCATCAACTTTCTCGACACGTCCAATGTCTATGGCATGGGCGTTTCCGAGACGGTGATCGGAAACTACCTCCGGCAAAACCCGGGTCATTTCAGGATTGCCACCAAGGCCGGCATTTGCCGTGATCCATCGACCGGCGCGCGCAGCTTCAACAATGCCCCGGAACATCTCAGAGGCGAACTGGAATCGTCGCTCAAACGGCTTGGCGTCGACCATGTCGATCTCTTCTACGTCCATCGGCGCGAAGCGGACCGGCCCATCGAAGAGGTTGTGGAGACGCTGGAGCAACTCAGACACGAGGGAAAGATCGGCGGCTTCGGCTTCTCCGAAATCGCGCCCGCCTCGCTCCGGCTGGCTCACGCGACAGCGCCGGTGATGGCGGTGCAAAGCGAGTATTCGCTGTGGACCCGGCAGCCGGATCTCGGAATGGTTCAGGCCTGCAAGGAACTCGGCGTTGCCTTCGTCGCCTTCTGCCCGCTTGGCCGCGGTATCTTCGGCGCCCAGGCGCCCGACCGGGCCAATTTCGGCAATGGTGATTTCCGCAGCGCGAATCCACGCTTCCTCGAACCCAACCTCAGCTGCAACATCAACGCCGTGGCACCATTCAAGGACTACGCCCGCGACATCGGCAGCACGCCGGTCGCTCTGGCGATCGCATGGCTGCTTACTCGCGGAGACCATGTGATCCCAATTCCCGGAACCCGCTCGGCCGGCCATCTGGAAGAGTGCGCGCGTGGAGTCGATCTCAAACTTGACCCATCCCAACTGGCAGAGATCGAGCGTATCCTCCCACCCGGCTTTGCCCACGGAGACCGCTATTCAGTCGAGCAGTCAATCGGCGTCGAGAGCTACTGCTGACAAGGTCCAAACGCCAGATCCCGAAATTCGCGCGAGCCGTCTTGCCAGAAAATCAAAATGTGCATAAAAATTGGACATGGAAGTTTTTTATGCAGATGCAGCGGATAGTCCGGCGCCCCTCCCCAAGCCGATCCCGAAAAGATTGCGCGACGGATTGCAGATGCTTCTGCACTCAATCTACCCGGATGAAGATCAATCGGCATTGCTTGAGCAGACCATCGCTGCGTTCTGGCCCAATGACGAACAGCCGAAACGGCGCGGGCGGGTACCTGCCAACACGCTGTGGAACGAACAAGACAGCTACATCATCACCTACGGCAACACCTTCGTAAACGGCGAGCACAAGCCGCTGGATCTGCTGTATGACTTTCTCCACACCCGGTTGAAAGACACCGCCACCGGTGTGCACATCCTGCCCTATTTCCCCTACACCTCGGACGATGGCTTCGCCATAACCGACTATTACGCCGTCGACAGCGGGCTGGGTGCCTGGGAAGATATTGGGCGCATAGCCAGCGATTTCCGGCTGATGTCGGATCTGGTGATCAATCACTGCTCGAGCCAGAGCACTTTTTTCAATGAGTACCTTCTCGGCCATCAGCCTTACGACAAGTTCTTCTTCGAAGCGGATCCTGACGATGACCTGTCGATGGTGGTCCGCCCCCGCGCCCATGCGCTGCTCCGGCCGGTGGAAACCGCCAATGGAACACGCCATGTCTGGTGCACCTTCAGCCATGATCAGGTCGATTTCGATTTCTCCAATCCGGAAGTGCTGTTCGAGTTCCTGCGCATTTTACGCTTCCATATCTCCAAGGGCGTCCAGACCCTGCGGCTGGATGCAATTGCCTTTCTCTGGAAGGAGGTTGGCTCACCCTCGATTCATCTGCGCCAGACCCACGAGATTGTCCGGCTGATCCGGCTGCTCGCCGATTACACCCGTGAGCCGCTGGTGCTGCTCACCGAGACCAATGTGCCCAACGCCGAGAACCTGAGCTATTTCGGCAATCGCAATGAAGCGCACATGGTCTATAATTTCTCGCTGCCGCCCTTGCTGCTCCATGCGCTGCTGCATGGCACCTCGAAACACCTCAACACCTGGCAGATGTCGATGCCGCCGGCGCAACTCGGATGCGCCTATTTCAATTTCACTGCCTCGCATGACGGCATCGGCATGCGGCCGGCCGAGGGCCTGTTGAGCGAAGACGACATCGCCCGGGTGATTGACACGGTGCAGGAATTTGGCGGCCTGCTCTCGATGCGCAAGATGCCCGATGGCACCACCCGGCCCTATGAGATCAACATCGCGCTGATCGACGCGCTGAAGGGCACCATCGACGGTATTGACGAGTGGAACATCGAACGCTTTCTGTGCAGCCAGATCATCGCAATGGGGCTCGAAGGCATCCCCGGTTTCTACATCCATTCACTGCTGGCCACCGGCAACGACCATGAAGGCGTTGAAAAAACCGGACACAACCGGGCAATCAACCGGCACCGCTGGCATTATCCGGACCTGCTCGAACAGCTGGATGATCCCGCCAGCACACATGCGCGGGTGTTCACCGCATTGACGCAAATACTGAAAACCAGATCGAAACAGGCGGCATTTCATCCCAATGCCACGCAATTTACCCTGCAGCTCGGCGAGCAGTTTTTCGGCTTCTGGCGGCAGAGCCTCGACCGCTCGCAAAGCATCTTTGCCATTCACAATCTGACAGACCAGACTGTCTCGATCCCGGTGATGTCGCTCAACCTGATCGGCGGCGCAAACTGGAGCGACCTGATATCGGGAGAGGAAATCAGCGGAACCGGCGGCGAGATTGAATTCTCGCCCTACCAATGCCGCTGGATCACCAACTGAATGGTGGCTTCGTGACCGCTCCCCTCAACCGGAACCTGATCGTCTTCACCGACCTCGATGGCACGCTTCTCGATCACGAAACCTACGCCTATAGCGAGGCAGAGCCCGCACTCAGCCGATTACGCGACCTGGGTATTCCGCTGATCCTGGCCTCAAGCAAAACCGCGGCAGAGATCATCCCTTTGCGCAACGAGCTCGGGTTTTCGCACTGCGAGGCCATCGTCGAGAACGGTTCGGGCGTTCTCGAACCGCAGGATGACGGCAGCCAATCCAGCGACACCTATCAACGACTGCTTCAGGTGCTGAACCAAATCCCCAGACCACTGCGCCAGCATTACCGGGGATTTGCCGACTGGAGCGCCGAGGAAGTCTCCGCCCGCACCGGCCTGCCCCTGGAAGATGCCGCGAATGCCAAGATCCG
This sequence comes from Hoeflea sp., assembly GCA_048261205.1. Lineage (GTDB taxonomy): Bacteria > Pseudomonadota > Alphaproteobacteria > Rhizobiales > Rhizobiaceae > Hoeflea. The sequence continues at coordinate 156,246 of JBLXGF010000002.1, read as the reverse complement.
CCGCTTCTCCGAACCCGGGCTCTGGCTCGGCAGCGACCAGGACCGGGATGCATTCCTATCCGCCGCGCAAGACGCAGGCCTCACGGTGCAGCAAGGCGGGCGGTTTCTCACCCTGTCATTTGGCGGCAACAAGGCGCAGCGTATGATGGAAATCACCGAACGCCACAGCAGAGCCGGAACACCTGCCTTTGTCGTGGCGCTCGGCGATGCGCAGAACGATGTGGCGATGATCGAGCAGGCAGATCTCGGCGTGATCATTCCCAACCCGGCGCATCGGGAACTGCCGCAGCTTGCCGGAGAAGCCGCCGGACGCATCATCAGGGCCAAATCCGCCGGTCCCGCGGGATGGAATGAAGTCATCATGTCACTGCTTGAGACAGCAGCGAAGAAATAGGAATTCAAATGGCCGATTTTCACCAGAATGGCAGCGTCGCAACACTCCACAATCTCACCCGCATGCCTTTGGAGATGATGGAAGGCCAGCTCCGGCAATTCTCCGCCAACCGCAAGATCACGCTGATCCTGCCGTCATTGTTTTCCGAGCTAGGCCGCGATGCGCTCTCGCATATTCTCGATGAGTTGAGTGGCGCGACCTACATCAATCACATCATCATCGGCCTCGATCAGGCAACCGAGGAACAGTACCGCTTTGCCAGGGACTATTTCTCCCGCCTGCCGCAGAAGCATGCCATCCTGTGGAATGACGGACCGCGTCTGACGGCGATCGACAACCAGCTGCAGGAAGCTGGTCTTGCCCCCAAGGAACCTGGCAAGGGCCGCAATGTCTGGTACTGCATCGGTTATGCGCTGGCGTCGCAGAACTCGGATGTGGTGGCCCTGCATGATTGCGACATCACCACCTATTCCCGCGAAATGCTGGCGCGTCTGGTCTATCCCGTCACCAACCCGGCCTTTCCCTACCAGTTCTGCAAGGGTTATTATCCGAGGATTGCCGACGGCAAGCTCAACGGGCGCGTTTCCCGGTTGCTCGTCTCCCCACTGTTGTTGTCGATTCAAAAGGTCTTCGGCCACCTCGATTACATCGAGTACCTCAAGGGCTTCCGCTATCCGCTGGCCGGTGAATTCGCCATGCGCGTCAGCATGCTGCCGGACATGCGCATTCCCTCCGACTGGGGTCTGGAAATCGGCGTGCTGTCGGAAGTCTGGCGCAATTTGTCACATCGCTCGGTCTGTCAGGTGGATATTTCCGATGCCTATGACCACAAGCATCAGGAGCTGTCCAAGGCCGACTCGACCCAAGGCCTGTCGCGCATGTCGGTCGACATCTCCAAGGCCCTGTTCCGCAAGCTCGCCACCGACGGCGTTGTCTTCACGCAGGAAACGTTCAGGACCATCAAGGCGACCTACTACCGCACGGCCCTCGATCTGATCGAGATGTATCACAACGATGCAATCATGAACGGACTGCACACCGACCGGCACCAGGAAGAGGAGGCCGTGGAGCTGTTTGCGGCAAACATCGTCACCGCCGGTCAGATTTTCCTCGAAAACCCGATGGAAACCCCATTCATCCCGAACTGGAGCCGGGTCCAGTCAGCCAATCCGGATCTGTTGAGAAAATTGCACGAGGCAGTCGCTGCCGACAGCGCAGAAATGTAGCCGGACCGTCCCGGCCAGACTATCCCGCGGAACGGCGTAATTCGGGCGCAGACGGAAAACTCCATCCGCGCCCGAACATTGTCATGACGAAATCAGGCCGCGAGGTCGAAGCGATCTGCGTTCATCACCTTGACCCAGGCGGCAACGAAGTCGTTCACGAACTTCAGCTTGGCGTCGTCCTGGGCGTAGACCTCGGCATAGGCGCGCAGGATCGAATTGGAGCCGAAGACGAGGTCGACGCGTGTCGCCGTCCATTTGACCGACCCAGTCTTGCGGTCACGGATTTCATAGATGCCGCCGTCGACCGGATCCCAGGTGTTGCCCATGTCGGTCAGGTTGACGAAGAAGTCAGTCGTCAGCGCGCCTTCGCGGTCGGTGAAGACACCATGCCTGGTGCCGGCATAATTGGCGCCGAGCACACGCATGCCGCCGACCAGAGCCGTCATTTCCGGCGCGGTCAACCCCATCAGCTGGGTGCGGTCGAGCATAAGTTCTTCGGGGCTGACGACATAGTCCTTCTTGAGCCAGTTGCGATAGCCGTCAGCGAGCGGTTCGAGCACATCGAAGGATGCCGCATCGGTCATCTCATCGGTCGCATCGCCACGGCCCGGTGCGAAGGGAACGGAGACGTCGTAGCCGGCGGCCTTCGCTGCTTTCTCGACACCCACATTGCCGGCAAGCACGATCACATCGGCGAGGCTGGCGCCATATTCGGCCGCGATCAGCTCCAGGACACCGAGGACCTTGCCCAGACGGGCTGGCTCATTGCCTTCCCAGTCCTTTTGCGGCGCGAGACGAATGCGTGCGCCGTTGGCGCCGCCGCGCATGTCAGAACCGCGATAGGTGCGGGCACTGTCCCAGGCCGTCGATACCAGTTCGGCAACGCTAAGGCCGGACGCCGCAATCTTCGACTTGATGGCGCCGACATCATAGTTGTCCGGACCGGCCGGAACCGGGTCCATCCAGATCAGCTCGTCCTTCGGAACATCCGGGCCGACATAGCGGACCTTCGGGCCCATGTCGCGGTGGGTCAACTTGAACCAGGCACGGGCGAATGCGTCGCGGAAGTAGTCCGGATCGGCCATGAACTTCTGGCATATCGAGTTGTAGATCGGGTCCATCTTCATGGCCATGTCGGCGTCGGTCATGATCGGCATGCGACGGATCGAAGGATCTGTCGCATCCACGGGCATATCCTCTTCCTTGATGCCGACAGGCTGCCACTGGTTGGCACCGGCCGGGCTCTTGGCGAGTTCCCACTCGTAGCCGAACAGGAGTTCGAAATAGCCCATGTCGAACACGGTCGGGTTGGTGGTCCATGCACCCTCGATGCCGGAGGTGATGGCGTTGGATGCCTTGCCGCCGAGGTTCGGATTGATCCAGCCGAAGCCCATGTTCTCGACGTCAGCGGCCTCGGGCTCCACGCCCAGCGCGCCGGCATCGCCGTTGCCGTGGGTCTTGCCGACAGTGTGGCCACCAGCGGTCAGGGCGGCGGTTTCCTCGTCATCCATGGCCATCCGGGCAAAGGTCTCGCGAACCTGCGCGGCGGTCTTCAGCGGGTCGGACTGGCCGTTCACGCCTTCCGGGTTGACGTAGATGAGGCCCATCTGCACAGCGGCGAGCGGGTTTTCCATCGTGTCAGGCTTGCCGACATCCTCGTAGCGGTTGTCGGACGGCGCCAGCCATTCCTTCTCGGCACCCCAGTAGGTGTCGATTTCCGGATGCCAGATGTCATTGCGGCCGAAACCGAAACCGAATGTCTTCAGGCCCATGTTTTCATAGGCGATCGTGCCGGCGAGGATGATCAGGTCGGCCCAGGAGACGGCATTACCGTATTTTTTCTTGAGCGGCCACAACAGACGGCGGGCCTTATCGAGGTTGCCGTTGTCGGGCCAGGAGTTCAGCGGCGCAAAACGTATATTGCCGGCGCCGGCGCCGCCACGGCCATCAGCCAGGCGGTACGAGCCGGCTGAATGCCAGGCCAGGCGGATCATCAGTCCGCCATAGTGACCATAGTCTGCCGGCCACCAGTCCTTGCTATCGGTCAGGAGGGCATGCATGTCCTTTTTCAGGGCTTCGACATCGAGCTTCTTCAGCTCATCGCGATAGTCGAAGTCTTTGCCGAGAGGATTGGTCTTGGTGTCATGCTGGTGGAGAATTTCCAGATTGAGCGATTTCGGCCACCAGCTCACGACACTGCTGCCCGAAATGGTGTTGCCACCATGCATAACGGGGCATTTATTCACTTTGTCTATAGCGTTCATTTTCGTCTCCGATCCTACCTGCGTTGATTGGCTTCATCCGTTGATGAAATCCTGGAAATCTCGTGGGTCATGCAACATTCATGCGCGATCCGAACCGCCTGCATCTTCAAGTCCGGCGAAGGTCCAGCGGCCATGGGTGCGATGAGTCGCAAAATCGGGAAGAGGCTACGAAGCTGCAAGCCAAGCCCTCCCCATCTCCTGACGTTTACATATAACAATTGCGCCATTTATTTAAGTTGAAATTATTGATCGTTGCGATAATTTAAAACTATGAGAAATTTGACGCTCAAACAGCTCCGCTATTTTGAAGCGTTGGCGCAACATGGCCATTTCGGACGTGCATCCCACGCCTGCTCAATATCCCAGCCGGCCTTGTCGGTGCAGATCAGGGAACTTGAGGAGACACTGGGAACCGGGCTCTTCGAACGCGGCCCGCGCCAGGTTCGGCTGACGAATTTCGGAGAGGACTTTGCCGTCCGGGTGCGCGGCATCCTGCGCTCCGTTGATGAGCTGGGCGAGCTGGCACGCGCCTCCCGCGATCATCTGGTCGGGCGCCTTCGTATAGGCGTGATCCCGACAATCGCGCCTTATCTGCTGCCCGATATCATCACCAACCTGACGGCTTCCAACAGCAACATCGAAATCCAGATCAGGGAATCACTGACGCCAATCCTGGTTCGCGAACTCGCCGACGGGCTCCTCGACGCGGCCATTGTCGCGCTTCCGGTCTCGGAATCGTCCTTGACCGAAGTCGCGCTGTTTGAGGAAAAATTCGTGCTGGTGCGACCGATTGGAGACGAAGCCAAGCCGGTGCCCGATCACGAGGACCTGCGCGAGATGAAACTGCTTCTGCTTGAGGAAGGCCACTGCTTTCGCGATCAGGCTCTGTCGTTCTGCAACATTCAATCATCAAAACCGCGCGAGATGCTGGATGCAAGTTCGCTGGCCACTCTGGTGCAGATGGTCGGCGCCGGTCTGGGCGTCACACTGATCCCGGAAATGGCCATTTCTGTCGAAACCCGTTCCGCCCCGGTTTCGATCGCTCATTTTAAAAGTCCACAGCCGTCACGAACCATCGGCATGATCTGGCGCAAGACAAGCCCGCTCGCCAAGCAGCTGACACAGATATCCGAAGTTGTCCGTCAGGCAACCGGAGCCATCAAGGCGCAATAACGAGAGCTTCAGCTGGCATCGATACTATTTCTCGTGCGCCAGGATCACTTCGAGGAATTTATCTCCGTAGCGTTCCAGCTTTGACTGGCCGACGCCGGATATGCCCAGCAGCGCTTCATGATCCGCCGGCCGGTTGGTTGCAAACGCCACCAGCGTTGTGTCGGGGAACACCACGTAGGGCGGCACTCCCAGCTCCTTGGCGATTGCCATGCGGGCGGCGCGAAGCGCTTCGAACAGTTCGACATCCGCTTCTTCGAGCGCTGATTTGGCGTTCATCGACCCCGTTGACTGGCGCCTGTCCGCCTTGCCCTTGGTCGGGCGGTCCTTGCGAAACCGGACTTCGCGCTCGCGTTTGAACACGGCACGCGCCTCGGGCTCCAGCTTCAGAGCTCCGTAGGCTTCGTGATCGACACTGACCAGTCCGCTGGCCAGCAACTGCCTGTAGACCGATTGCCAGGTCTTGGCGGGAATATCGCTGCCTGCCCCGAAGACAGGCATGTCGACATGCCCAAAACGCTTGGTCTTGTCGTTCTCGTTGCCCGTCAGCACATCGATCAGATGCCCGGTGCCAAAGCGTTCACCGGTCCGGTAGACTGCGGCCAATGCCTTGATCGCAGCCTCCGTTCCATCCCAGGTTTCAACCGGCTTCTGGCATGTGTCGCAATTGCCGCAACTGCCCGGATGCGCCTCACCGAAATGCGCGAGAATCGCCTGCCGCCGGCAGCCCGGTGTCTCGCAGATGGCAAGCAGCGCATTAAGCTTGGCCCGCTCGACCCTCTTGATATCTTCACCAGACCCGCCGCCGTCGATCATCCGGCCACGCTGGATCACATCGGCCATGCCGTAGGCCATCCAGACATCGGATGGCAGGCCGTCACGGCCGGCACGCCCCGTTTCCTGATAATAGGCCTCGACCGAGCCGGGCAGATCCAGATGCGCGACATAGCGGACATTTGGCTTGTCGATACCCATCCCGAAAGCCACCGTGGCAACGAGGCAGAGATCTTCTTCCTTGAGGAACGCATCCTGATTGGCGTCACGAACCTCGCGCGCCATGCCGGCGTGGTAGGCCCTCGCCCGGATCCCCTGCTTGTTGAGCCATTCTGCCGTGTCCTCGACCTTGGCGCGGGAAAGACAGTAAACGATGCCGCTCGATCCGGTGTGGCGGGACAGAAAACGCAACAGCTGCTGGCGCGCCTGATCCCGCTCGACAATCTCATAGGCAATGTTCGGACGGTCGAACGACGTGGTGAACACCTCGCCCGAGCGCAGCGCCAGCTTGTCGATGATGTCTTCTCTTGTATGCGGATCAGCCGTCGCTGTGAGCGCCATCCGCGGCACGCCGGGATAATGCTCGGCGAGATGACCAAGTTCGCGATATTCGGGCCGGAAGTCATGCCCCCATTGCGAAACGCAATGGGCCTCGTCGATCGCAAACAACGCAATCCTGGCATTGCCGATCATGTCCTTGAAACCGGGTGTGACAATCCGCTCCGGCGTCACATACAAAAGATCAAGCTCGCCGCTGCTGATCGCAGTGCGCACATCCATGAACTCTTCACGCGTCAGCGACGAATTGAGAGCCGCCGCGCGAACGCCCAACTGCTTGAGCGCTTCCACCTGGTCACGCATCAGCGCAATCAGAGGAGAAACAACAATGCCCACGCCTTCCCTGCACAGTGCAGGGATCTGGAAGCACAGCGACTTGCCCGCGCCCGTGGGAAACAGCACCACTGCATCACCACCCGAAACAACCTGGTTGACCACCTCGGCCTGCCGTCCGCGAAAGGCAGGATAGCCATAGACCCTGTTCAGGATAGCAAGTGGATCCTTGCTTGCATTGCTGGCAATCACGGGTTCGGCACGGCTTTCGGATAGCGGCATGGAATCACTTTCATGGGAAGAGGCAAACCATGGCACAGAACCGGCTGCAGTCGCGAGCCTTTCCCCAAATTTCTCCGCAATTTACAAATGACAACGCCGCGCATCGTGTTGATGCGCGGCGTTGTCATCAGATCTCAGACTGCTGGTCCCAGGACATCAAACGCCAGGATAACTGGCTCAGAAGATCCGTCCTCAGCCTCAAACAGCTGCGATGCAGAGTATTTCGACATTGTAATCCGGTGTCGCCAGTTTGGATTCGCCGGCGGCGCGCGCGGGCGTATGGCCCTGCGGCACCCAGGCATCCCAGACTGCGTTCATCTCGGCGAAATCATCCATGGAGGACAGCCAGATGGTGGTCTGCAGGATCTTTGTCTTGTCCGAGCCGACTTCAGCCAGCAGACGATCGATATTTGCAAGGATAACCTGCGTCTGCTCAGTGATGCTGGCTCCGGCGGTACCAACCTGGCCAGCCAGATAGACGACGCCGCCATGGACCACGGCCTGGCTCATGCGCGGGCCGGTTTCGATGCGTTTGATGTCACTCATGTGTTTTATCCCTGTTGAAAATTCAGTACCGCCCGTCCAGGGCTAAGCGCTTCTATTACGGTCTGGGCCAACGGCGATAGACGTCCCAGACACAAATCTGCTGACAGTTGCGACAGGGCCGGCGCCGTCTGCATGCCATATCCACCCTGCCCTGCAAGCCAGAAGAAGCCATCGGCGTCCGGCGCGAAGCCGACGACCGGGGTCCGGTCCGGCGCAAAAGTGCGCATACCCGCCCAGGTATGCTCCACCCGCGTGACCGGAATGGTCACGGCTTGCTCATAGCGGTGAAGCCCCTCGGCAATCACCATGTCCTCGGCCCACACGTCATGCGGCTCGACCGGATCTTCGTCTGCCGGCGAGATCATCAGCTTGCCGGCTTCCGGTTTGGCGTACCATTGATCCCCGGCATTGGCGAACAATGGCCATCGATTGATGTCATGGCCCTCGGGCGCTGGAATCAGCACCGCAGACCGGCGCAGGGGCGCCAGACCCGAAGTACGGACACCGGCCATCTGCGCCACCGTGTCGGCCCAGCCGCCGGCCGCATTGACCAGCAGCGGCGCCGTGAACTCCCCTGCGGGCGTCACGACAGTCCAGACACCATCGTGGCGCGCAATCGCCTGCACCGGAGCGCCGGTGACGATGCTGCCGCCGAGGCTGCGCAACTTGCGGGCAAATCCCTGCAGCATGCGGTCGACATCAATGTCCTGTGCATCCCATTCAATTGCGGCTGCAGCAATGGCGTCTTTCCGCAAGATCGGGACCAGTTCAAGCGCCTGTTGCGCCGACAATTGCTCCAGCCCATCGCTGCCATCCAGATAAGCATCGAACTGGGCAAGATCCTCATCCGTCGCCAACAGCAATTCGCCACGCGGCGACAGCAGGCTGGTATCAGAGACACCTTCCGGCTGCGCCAGAAATCCGGCCGATGCCGCGTTCAAGGCCCGCAAGGTGGCATTGCCATAATTGCGGATGAAAATCGCCGCGGACCGGCCCGAGGAATGATGCCCTATCATCGGCTCGGCTTCGAGAACGGTCACCTTGGCATCCGGCGCCAGCCGGGCGGCGGCGCTGATCCCGGCAATCCCGCCGCCGATCACCAATACATCTGTGTTTGTGCTCATCCCGCCTGATATCCGTTGAGAAAGCTTGTCAGGTTGTCGCCCAGATCGGACGACAGATAACCGCCTTCCTGCACGATGATGGCGGGAAGATCCAGACCTGCAATGGCCTGGGCGATCTGGCCGAAGCCCGGCGTCGTTACCTTGAACCCGTGGAAAGGATCGTTCTCGTGCGCATCCAGCCCCATGGCCACCACCAGCACATCCGCGCCAAAGGCGCGTATCCGCTTGAGAGCAATCTCCAGCGCCGCCATATAATCCGCATCGCCGGTACCGCGTGGCAGCGGCAGGTTGAGATTGTAGCCCATACCCTCACCCTCGCCACGCTCTCCTGCGTGACCCCAGAAGAAAGGATAGAACCGCGCCGGATCTGCATGGATGGACACGGTCAGCACATCGCGGCGGTGATAGAAGATTCCTTGCGTGCCATTGCCGTGATGCACATCGACATCAAGGATCGCCGGACGGCGTCCGGCGCGCAGCAGCGCCTGGGCAGCAATCGCGGAATTGTTGAGAAAACAGAACCCGCCGGCCAGATCGCCAAACGCGTGGTGACCGGGCGGGCGGCACAACGCATAGGCCGCAGGCTCGCCGCCGAGAACCACATCCGCGGCACTGAGTGCAGATTGCGCCGACCAGTAGGCTGATTGCCAGGTGCCTGCGGCAATCGGGCACGACGTGTCGGCCTGGTGAAAGCCGGACTGTCCGGTCGCTGACTTCGGATAGCTGACAGTCCGGCGGTCCGGATGGATATTGGGGATGACTTCGTCGGAAGCGCCCTCGGTCCGGATCCAGCGGGCGTGAATGGTTTCGAGAAAGGTCAGGTATTCCGGCGAATGGATCTCGGCAATCGGCCCCATGCCATGGTCAGCAGGAATGATGAAATCACACCCGGCGGCCCGGGCGCCGCGGCTGAGTTCCTCGATCCGTTGCGGCTGCTCTGGATTGGCGGACAGCCGGCCATTGGCCATGAAGTGTTTGGGATCATGCGCCCACTGGCGCTCGTCAAAAATGGCCTTCATGGTTTGTCTCCCAGAGCATCATATGCCGTGCCCGCCAGCGTCATGTATTGGGTATCGGTGGTTGGCTCGAAACCGACACGCTCATAAAAGGCCAGGGCCTTCTGATTGTCGTGATAGACATTCAGACGGATGAAACGGGCATCCCAGGCATCCAGTCCAAAAGCCCGCACCGCAGACAGAAGCCGTTGCCCGAGCTTTCGTCCGCGGGCCTGCTCGGCCACCCACAGGTCCGAAACGTAGATCCCGACTGATCCGTACACCGTCGAGAAGAACGGCGAAAAGGCCGCCACACCGACAATGCTGCCATCTGCGGCTTCGGCCAGAAGTGCACGGAAAACCGGCGAAGGCCCGAAACAGAAGCGCGCGATATCGGCGTCATGGGCCGCATGCACGTCCCCCATATCGGCCGACAGCTGGCCCAGCGCCCGGTTCACGGCGGCTGCGTCATCGGGCACCGCTGGCCTGATGCAGATGTCATCCACGATCAAAACCCCACATTGTCCTTGCCCTTCAAGCCCAGCATCCTCCGCGCTTCATCAGGCGTCGCCACGCTACGGCCGATGGATTCGACGATATCGCGGACCATCTCCACCTGTTCGGCATTGGATTTGGCCAATTGTCCCCGCGCGATATAGAGATTGTCTTCCAGCCCCACCCGCACATGGCCGCCCATGGTCGCACCAAGCTTGGCCAGCGCCATTTGCTGACGACCGGCGGCAAGCACCGAAAACAGGTAATCATCGCCGAAAAGGCTGTCGGCCGTCTGCTTGAGATAGGCCAGATGCTCCGGTTCGGCGGGAATCCCGCCCAGCACGCCCATGACGAACTGGATGAACATCGGTGTCTGGATCAGCCCCCGGTCAACAAAATGCCTGAGCATGTAGAGATGGCTGATGTCGTAGCATTCGAACTCGAACCGCGCACCACGCTCCTGCCCCATCTGCCTGAGCACACCCTCGATGTCGCGCGGCGTGTTCTTGAACACCAGATCATCGGAATTGCGCAGGAACGGCTCTTCCCAGTCATGCAGCCACTCCGTGCGTTTGCCAAGCATCGGATAGAGCGCGAAATTCATCGAGCCCATGTTGAGCGAACACATTTCCGGCTTTGCCGCCAAAGGTGCCGCAAGCCGCTGTTCCAGCGTCATCACCGCGCTGCCGCCGGTGGTGAGGTTTATCACCGCATCGGTTCCGGCCTTGATCCCGGTAAGAAACGCCATGTAGTCCTCAAGCGCGGCTGAAGGCTTCCCGGTCACGGGATCGCGGGCATGCAGATGCAGGATTGCGGCCCCTGCCTCTGCCGCGCCAATCGCCTGCCCGGCAATCGCCTCGGCAGTGACCGGCAGGTAGGGTGACATGGATGGCGTGTGGATCGAGCCGGTTACGGCGCAGGAAATGATGATTTTCGACATGCAATTCTCCGTCAGGCCATCTCGACAGCAAGACCGGCGCTGGCCGCGAACTTGTCCAGAGCGTTGGTCAACATGTCGATGATCTCATCAACCTGACCTTCCGAAATGACCATCGGCGGACAAACCAGGAAATGATCGCCCTCAAGACCGCCACGTGTGCGGCGTGAATAGATGATCAGCCCTTCGGCATAGGCAAGTTCCACCAGTTCATTGTAGGCATTGAGCGCCTTGGGCAGAGGCTGCATGGTCTGCCGGTCGGACACCAGTTCAAACGCCAGCAACAGGCCTTCCCCGCGCACATCGCCGATGAAGGAGAAGCGCTGCATCAGGTTCTCAAGCCGCGCCTTGAGCAAACCGCCCATGCGTGTGGCGTTCTGCATCAATCCTTCAGCTTCGATCTCCTCCAGGACCGCCAGCCCGGCAGCGCAGGCCAGCGGGTTGCCGGCATAGGTATGGCCGTGCAGAAAACCGCCGGCATCAAGCACCGGATCGATCAGACGGTCATGGGCGATCATTGCGCCAAGCGGCGCATAACCGGCTCCGAACCCCTTGGAGATGGCGATGATGTCAGGCTCTACACCAAAATGTTCCGCCCCCATGAACTTGCCGGTGCGCCCGCCACCCGACATCACCTCGTCATGGATCAGCAAGACGCCGTAGCGATCACAGATCTCGCGAACCGCCTGCATGTAACCAGCCGGCGGCATCAGCGCGCCGGTCGACGCCCCGCCGATCGGTTCGACGATAAAGGCAAGAACGCTGTCCGCGCCTTCCTCCAGAATTTTGGCCTCGAGCATCGCTGCGTAATGGACACCCGTCGTCGGGTCATTGATGTCCAGCCCGTCGAGATAGGCCCGTGGCGCCGGAATTTTCGGCATCGCCCGCATCATCGGCAGGAACGGATCAGACAGTGGTGCATACCCCGTCAGTGCCAGCGCCCCCAGTGTGGAGCCGTGATAGCTCGGATCGCGCGAAATCACCTTCCAGCGCGATCCCTGACCGACAGTCACCGCATATTGCCGTGCCAGTTTGATGGCGCTTTCCACGGCCTCCGAGCCGCCGGACACGAAGAAGACTTTCTCCATCCCCGCCGGCGAAAGGGACGCGACCTTGGCCGCAAGCCGTTCGCTGGGTTCGGTTTCGAAATGCAGCCGGTAGCCGAAGGTGGATTTCTCCATTTGCCGCCGCATGGCGTCGAGCACGCGCGGATTGGAATGGCCGATATTGCTGACCATCGCGCCGGACGAGCCGTCGAGATAGCGCTTGCCGTCGACATCCCACATATAGACACCGCGGGCTTCGGCCAGCACCGGCCGCCGCGAACGCGTCTGGTAAAACAGATGGCTTTCAGGTTTCACGAATGCGCCTCCACCGGCAATGCCGCGCAATCCTTCTCCCGGAAGCACAAGACAACCTTGGCACCCATCGGGAAAGGATGATCATCAATCATGTTGATGGCCTGCAACTGATGCTCGCCGACACGCAGGAAATAGCGCGCGGACTGCCCCTGGTAATCGACATTCACAACAACCGCCTCGACGCTCAGTTTATCGTCTGCTGCAGTATCAGCAGCTTTCAGCGTCAGTTTCTCAGCACGGATTACCAGCCGGACAGGACCGGCAGCGGAAATCTTCGGGGCACGTTCCTTCGGGATCGCAATACGCGGAAACCCCGGAAGATCGACTGCAATTTCGCTGCTCGACACACCAGTGCAATCTGCCGGCAGCAGATTGGAAGCCCCAAGAAACTGCGCAACAAACTCGCTGGCAGGCGTGTTGTAGACCTCTTCCGGCGCACCGATCTGCTCGACCCGGCCTTCTGACATGACAATGATCTGGTCCGACATCGCCAACGCTTCGGTCTGGTCGTGCGTCACAAACACCGTGGTCACGCCGATGCTTTGCTGGATACGCTTGAGTTCGACCCGCATGTCTTCGCGAAGATTGGCATCAAGTGCCGACAACGGCTCGTCGAGCAGCAACACGTCGGGTTCGATGACAATAGCGCGCGCCAGCGCAATGCGCTGCTGCTGCCCACCGGACAGTTCTTTCGGATAACGCCCGCCCAGATCCGGCAATTGCACCAGGTCCAGCGCCTCGGCGACTTTGCGCCTGGCGTCGTCCTTGCCGACATTGCGGTAGTTCAGGCCGAAGGCAACGTTTTCCGCCACCGTCTTGTGCGGAAACAGCGCATAGTTCTGAAACACCAGGCCGAGATTGCGCTTGTGGATCGGCACATCATTGACCCGCTTGCCCTTGATGGCAATCTCTCCCTCGCTGGGGTCCAGCAGGCCGGCAATCATCCGCAAGGTCGTGGTCTTGCCGCAGCCGGAAGGGCCGAGCAGGGTAACAAAGCTGCCCTCAGTGATATCCAGCGACATCTGGTGCACAGCGGTGTAGTCGCCAAAGCGCTTGACGATATTTCGTAAGGATACGGCACTCACGGCAGCATGCCTCCAGTTGAGGAAAGGACCGGCCCCGCCTTTTCGGCAGGGCCGGAGATTGGCTTAGTACCCGCGCTGAACGCGGCCGAATTCCTTGGACCAGTCCGCCTCGTTGCCGTTCCAGTAGGCCGGATTGGCAAAGGTCAGTCCGGACAACGTACCGGTCGGGTCAAAGGCCGGAAGCTTTGGAATCTTTGCGCCGAGATCGACCTTTGTCGGGTCGAGTGCCGGCGGATAGCTCTGGCCTTCGGCCACTGCAATCGAAGTGTCCTTGTCGAGCATGAAGTTGAGCAGCTCTTCGCAGGCTGCCATCGGGCTGCCCTTGAGCACGAACAGGCATTCCTGCCAGCCAAAGCCGTTCGGCGGATCGTAGTAGCCGATATCGTGACCCTGTTCCTGCAGCGCGAAGATGCGGCCGGACCAGCCTTCCGTGACGTGGATTTCCTCCTCCGCCAGCAGGCTCATCAGCTCGGCGCCCGACGCCCAGTATTTCAGCGCCAGATCGCGGTGCTTGCGCACGGCATCCCACGCGGCGTCCGTGTCCTCGATGTTGTTGGGATCCTGCCCGGTCTGCAACGCAGCGTACCACATCCGGGTGCGCCAATCGCTCCATCCGCCGATCTTGCCCTTGTACTTCTCGTCGATGAGGATCTTGGCGCCCTTTTCCTTCATCTCGTCGTCGGAAATGAACTTGCGGTTATAGGCAAGACCCGTGGTTCCGTAGTCGTAAGGCGCGGCACTCAGGCTGTCCGGCGTGATCGACTTGAAGGCGTTCATCAGCGCCGGCATGACATTGGCCATGTTCGGAATATTGGCGAGGTTGAGTTCGCTGGTCAGATCGAAGCTGTGGTAGCGGGCATAGTCAAACACGCCTGACAGGTGGGCGATGTTGTATTCGCCCGGCTGGCTGGCACGCACCAGGGCGAGATATTCGTCACCGCCGGGAAATGTGCCGTCGATGACCTTGATGCCGGTCTTGGCGGTATAGGGATCGAAGGCATGCTTGCGGAAGGCTTCGGAAACGACACCGCCCCAGCCGTCAAAGCGGACCTGGGTGACATCACCGGCCGCCAGCGCCTGCCGAGCAAACGGCATCTGCAGGCCATAGGCAGCGCCCGCAGCGCCGAGAAGGCCGAAGAATTTGCGGCGGCTGATATCACCGTTCTGGAACCGCTCGCGCAATCGTTCATAGCGTTTTGTATCGTCCATTCTTGTTCTCCAACTCTGGTTCAGGTTCAGACGGGCGGTTTATCCGCCGCTTTTTGTTGCAAGTCTTCGGGCAATGGCCGCACCGATCAGCGGCAGCCCGACCGTCAGCACGATAATGACCGTGCCAAGAGCGTTGATCTCGGGAGAGATCGAATTGCGAAGCATCGAGAAAATCTGCGTTGGCACGGTTTCAATCCCGCCCGGCTTCCAGAACAGCGTGCCAGTGATGTCATCAAAGCTGATGGTGAAGGCGAACAACCCGCCCGCCGCCACCGCCGGCATCAGCTGCGGCAGCGTAATCGTGAAGAACGTCTGCATCGGCGACGCGCCAAGGCTCAACGCCGCCTCCTCGACATCGCGGCGGATACTGACCAGCCGCGCCTGCACCACCAGGATGACGAAAGGCAGCGTGAAGATGACGTGCCCCGCCAGCAACAACGTGAAACTCTTGCCGATATTCAGAAAATTGAGAAACAGCAGCAATGCCACCGCGAGCACCACTTCCGGCACCAGGATCGGCGCGATCAGCAACGTCGTGATCAGGTTGCGGCCCGGAATCTGATACCGCACCAAAGCCAGGCTCGCTAATACGCCAAGTACGGTCGAGATCGCTGCCGTCATCAGCCCGAGAACGATCGAGGTCTTGAATGCCCGCATGATGGCGTCATTGTTCCACAGCACTTCGAACCAGCGGGTCGACAATCCGGTCATCGGGAAGCTGCCGAACTGGTTGGCGTTGAATGACAACAGCACCACCACCGCGATGGGCAGGAACATGAAGAGATAGACCAGAATCGTGTAGGTCCGGATCAGACGCCAGCCCATCAGCCCAATCCCTTCGCCAGTTGCGCCATGCCGAGATAGCGATTGTAGATGACCACCAGTACCCCGAGTACGACGAGCAGCAGCAGCGACAGCGCCGAGCCGAGCGGCCAGTTGAGCTGCCGGATGATCGCCTCGTAGACAAGATTGGCAAACATCGCATCACGCGGCCCGCCGAGAATGACAGGCGTGATGTAGGTCCCTGCTGACAGCACGAAACACAGCAGCCCGCCCGCGGCCAGTCCAGGCAGCGACAGCGGCAGCGTCACCTGCAGGAAGCCCTGCCAGCGGGTTGCGCCGAGCGAGGAGGCTGCATCTTCAAGATTGGTATCGATGCCGTCGAGACTGACGAAGATATTGAGCACCATGAAGGGCAGCAGGAAATGCACCAGACCGAGGATCACCGTGGTTTCGTTGTAAAGCATCTGGATCGGCTCGTTGATGATCCCGAGCCAGATCATCGCCGAATTGAGCGCACCGGAGACGCCCAGAATATTGATCCAGCTCATCGTGCGGATGATGTAGCTGATCCAGAACGGCAGCATCAGCAGCACCAGCAGCACAAGCTTGTTGCCCTGGGAGCGGGCAATGAAATAGGCAGCCGGATAGCCCAGAAGCGCACAGGCGATTGTGGTGAGGGCCGCGATCTTCAAGGTGTTGAGCAAGATGTCGCGATAGAAAGGGTCAGTCAGCGCTTCTTGCCAATTGTCGAGAAAAAACCCGGGCGTATCGGCACCTGCGGCACTCTTGAGCCAGAACGAATAGACGACGATGAAGATCAGCGGCACGATCAGTAGCATCACGATCGCCGTCAGTGCTGGAGTCAGCAGAATCCACGGCTGCTGCGCCTCGCGTTGTTCGATGCTCATGGTCCCGACGCTCCCCGGCGTTCTTGTTGCGGGTATGATGTTGCGGAAAGCCACATTGATCAAATAGATAATTGATATTCTAACTATAGATGATATCTATAATGAAATGAGCAGCCTCACTCCGCCCGAACGTCTCGCCCGTGATCTCGACTGGAACCTGTTGCGCACTTTTCTGGTGCTTGCCGATTCCCGCTCGGTCACCGAAGCCGCAGAACGCCTGAGCCTGAAACAGCCTACCGTCTCCAGCGCCCTCAAGCGCCTGGAGGAACGACTCGGCAAGCAGCTGATCAACCGCAAACCGGGGCGGTTTGAGCTCACCGCGGCCGGCCGGCTACTTTATGACGAGGCAATCGACATTCATGGCGCCATTCTCAGGCTTGGCACCGCCATCCGGGATGTCGAGGACGAGGTCAGCGGTCATGTCCGCATCGTCATGGCCAGCCACGTTACCAGCCCCCTGTTCGACGCGACGCTGACCCAGTTTCACAAGGACCATCCCCGCGCCACGTTGTCGATCGAGGCAATGGCAAGCCGCAGCGCCTTGACCGCCGTTGCCGCACGCCGCGCCTCACTTGCCATTTGTCTTGTGATGGAACGCAGTCCGCAACTCGAATACCGGCGGCTGTTCCGGGAATATTTTGGCCTGTTCTGCGGACCGACCCATCCGCTGTTCGGACGCGAAGGCATCAGCATTGCTGACCTCGCAGGCCACTCCTCGGTGAGCTTTGTGACCGACCAGATGGACGATGCGCTGCGGCCCGTGGCTCAAATGCGCGCCGAAGCCCAGCTCGAGGCACGCATCGTCGGCACGTCCCCAAATCTCGAAGAAGTCAAACGCATGATCATAGCCGGCCTCGGCATCGGCCCGCTGCCGCTGCATGTGGTGCGCGAGGATGTCGAACGCGGACGGCTGTGGCGTCTGCCGCCCTATGAGGCGCCTCCGGCCATCGATGTGCATGTGGTCTGGAACCCGCACTCCAAACCAAACCGGGCAGAAGTGGCGATGCTGACCGGACTAACCGGACTGATTGCACGCACACCGATGGATCAGCGCATTTACAGTTGACCACGTGCAATGTCATTCGACCAGCAGAACAGTGCTTGAAGCTGGAGCAAGTCGCCAGTCGGAGTTTCGTCCAGGGCATCACTCTGCCGATGCACTCGCGGCAAAGATCAAGGGCCAACAGCCACCAAGGACAGCTAAAGCATGGCTCTCTGGCCTCGCGCCAGAATTATGCCAGTCCCGTTTGCCGCAAAGAGCTATCTGCTCTGCAGATGGGCAAACCTGACAAGCCTGCAGGAAAACCAGGATCAGGAGGCTACAACCTCTATTGGGTTGCGACAGCTTCCTTTACGGCGATCTGTGCCATCTCGAGGATTGCTTCGCGGCTCCTGGCGGCGGCAATGAAGCGGCCATTGTGGCAGAAGCTCGCGCCCTCCACGCCGCAGGCCTTTTCCAACTCGCCATTGGTCAGGCCCGCCCAGGCCGCGGGAAGATCGGCACGCAACTCAAACCCCTCATCCGCGCGGCGAATTCCGGTCAGGCACCAGTCCTTGTCGCGCGGGTGAACCACGAACAGCAGATGATCGGCACCTGACTTCATCACGGCAGAGCGGAATGGCATGCCCATGGGCAGCTCCAGAACGCGTGCCTCGCCAGCATCTGCGACAGCCTTGAGCACAATGTCCTCTGCCCGCAGTTTAGCAGCACTCCCGGCGATCTTGGCCTCAAGAAAGCTTCTGGCAATCGCCAGAGCCTCGCCGAACGCCCGCTCCAGCGCCTCCGCGTCGGGCTCGTCGAACACAGGCTTCAGGGCTTCCAGCAGAACCGGCAGTGTCAGCACCGCCAGCGGCCCCGCAACGGATGGGCTCATGGCGCCATTGTCCATCAGGTCGATTGGCAACACGAAACTCGCATCGAAAGCCGCAAAAATGGTTTCGATATGCGCTTCAGGCAGTCCGGTAACGGCAAGATAGTCGCGGCCATAGTGCTTCCAGATCAACCCGAATGAGCTGTAGGGTTGCCCGTCCTCGCGCAGCGGTGCTCCGCGCTGATGGTGATCAAAGATCCGCGCTTCAGCATCATAGGCGCCGCCCACATCATAGATGATCCGGTCAGTTGCCGGTGTAATCCATTCCGGTGAGCGGCTGCGCACGATGCGCGACTTTGGGAATAACCGTGTCAGGATGACGCTGGACAGCAACTCGTCGGCATGGAAACCGCCGGAATGGGTGACGAGGAAATCTGGGATCATGCGTGAATGCGCCTTCGTGTTTGCGGAAATTCCGCCTGTGGCGCACACCAAATAGCCTCACTGGGAAAGCAACTCAACCCTTGGCGCATGCCATTCAACACCAGCGTGTAATAGCTTTCGGCCCGATCCGATTGCCACACTGCCTGCCGGCTTGATACCAAGCAGTAAATTCAGCACGTTGTTTGAGTGATCCGAACACGAAAGGGCGCCGCTTTGAAGCAGCGCCCTCGACATTATGCGCGTGACACAGCGATCAGCGATGCGCGCTGCCGGTTTTCCCGGTACGCCCCTGATCATTGATCATGCGGCTGTCTTCCTGCAGCTCCAGCCACATGGCGTTGACGACGGCGAACATTGCCGCCAGTGGAAGTCCGAGCAACCAGGCGAAATACCACATGTCTTGATCCTCCTGATCAGTAGACGGAATGAGAATTGTCGGTGACGTCGTCCTCGGTGACCTTGCCCCAGAGAACCTTGTAGACCCATGCCGTATAGACCAGGATCAGCGGCAGGAAGATCACGGTCGCCACCAGCATGATGAACAGGGTCAAGTGGGACGACGAGCTGTTCCACACCGTCAGCGACGAGCGCGGATCGGAGGAAGACGGCATGATGAACGGGAACATGGTCAGCCCGACAGACGATATCACTCCCAAAATCGCCAACTTGGAAACCAGCAGTGTCGAGATTTCGCGCCCTGCCCTGAGCCCTGCAAAGGTCAGCAGACCACCCAGAATACCCATCACCGGCGCAATCGCGATCCACGGGCGATCCGAATAGGAGGTGAGCCAGCTCGCGGTCTTTTCAACCTCGAAATGCAATGGATTGGACGGGCCGCCGGTCACATAGTCACCGACAATGCGGTAGCCGTCGATACCGACCGCCATCCAGACACCAGCCAGTGCATAGCCAGCAACCGCAACCAGAGCTGCGATGGAGCCGAAACGCCGGGCCCGGTCACGGACATTGCCTTCTGCTTTCAATGTCAGCCATGCGCTGCCATGCATGACCAGCATGGACAGCGACACGACGCCCGCAAGCAGCGAGAACGGATCCAGCAGACCGATGAATTTGGTGTACCAGGCACCCTCGTAGATGGTGTGCAAGTCATCGGTGAAATGGAACGGCACGCCCTGAATCACATTGCCGACGGCAACACCGAACAACAGTGCCGGGATCGCGCCGCTGGCAAACAGGGCCCAATCCCAGCGTGTCCGCCAGCGCACATCATCACGCTTGGAGCGGTATTTGAACGCCACCGGCCGGACGATGAAAGCAGCAAGGATGACAAACATGGCCAGATAGAAGCCCGAAAACGAGACGGCATAGAGCGGGGGCCATGCGGCAAAGATCGCCCCGCCGCCGAGGATAAACCAGACCTGGTTGCCTTCCCAGACAGGACCCACCGTGTTGATTGCCACGCGGCGTTCGGAATCGGTCTTGGCAACAAACGGCAGCAATGCGCCAACGCCCATGTCGAAGCCGTCGGTCATGGCAAAGCCGATCAGCAGGACGCCGAGCAATCCCCACCAGATCACGCGCAGGACGTCATAGTCGATTAAAGTGTGCAGGATCATCGGTCTTACTCCGCTGGCATGGCGATGGAGTCGGCATTGCGCCGCCCGGCCAGCCGTTCAGTGTGTCTGGCAACCCAGGCGTCGGTTTCCTCGACATCCTGGAAGGGGCCCTTGCGGATATATTTCAGCATCAGACCCATCTCGATCACGAAAAGCACTGTGTAGAAGATGACAAATCCCGCGAGCGTAATCGCCACCTCGGTCATCGACAGCGCCGAGACCGACATGGCTGTCGGCAGCACGCCGTCGACGGTCCATGGCTGCCGGCCGTATTCGGCGACAAACCAGCCGAGTTCCGCAGCAATCCATGGTGCCGGGATCATCCAGACGGCGAGATGCAGCGCAGGACGCGGGAAGTTCATGCCCTTGAACGAGGCGCGCCAGAAGAAATAGCTCATCGTTGCAATGAACCCGAAGCCCAGCGCCACCATGATCCGGAACGCCCAGAACAGTGGCCACACCGTCGGGATGGTGTCATTGGCGGCCTGCACGATTTGCTCGGGCGTCGCCTCTCTGGGATCGTCGACATATTTCTTCAAGAGGAACGCGAAACCCAGATCCGCCGAATGCGCCTCGAACCGCGCTGTCTCGGCTGGATCGGCGTTGTCGCGTTCTTCGCGGATGTGCATCAACGCGTCATAGGCAATCATGCCGGAGCGAATGCGGGTCTCAGCCTGGCGCTCAAGCTCTTCGATGCCGGGAATGGATGTGGTCAGGGACCGGGTACCGATCAGCCCCATCACATAGGGGATATGGATGGCGTAGTGGGTTTCGCGCGCGTCCTGATCGGGAAAACCGAAAGCTGTGAACGCTGCCGGAGCCGGCTCGGTTTCCCACATGCCTTCGATGGCCGCCAGTTTCATTTTCTGGCTGTGGGTGGCGCTGTAGCCAGATTCGTCACCCAGCAGCACCACGGAGAACGCCGAAGCAAGCCCGAACGCTGCTGCCACTGTGATCGAGCGCCGCGCCAGCTCGATATGGCGTCCGCGCAGCAGGTACCAAGCCGAAACACCGAGCACGAAGACAGACGCGGTCACGTATCCGGCTGAAACGGTATGTACGAATTTGGCCTGCGCCACTTCGTTGAACAGCACCGCGAAGAAATCCGTCATCTCCATGCGCATCGTCATCGGGTTGAACTGAGCACCGACGGGATTCTGCATCCACCCATTGGCGATCAGGATCCATAGCGCGGAGAAGTTTGAACCAATGGCCACCAGCCAGGCGACAACCAGATGCGCGACCTTGCTCAGCTTGTCCCAGCCGAAGAAGAACAGCCCGACAAACGTAGCCTCGAGAAAGAAGGCCATCAGCCCTTCGATCGCCAGCGGCGCGCCGAAAATGTCGCCGACATAATGGCTGTAATAGCTCCAGTTCATCCCGAACTGAAATTCCATGGTGATACCTGTGGCCACTCCGAGGGCGAAATTGATGCCGAACAGCAAGCCCCAGAATTTGGTCATCTGCCGCCATATCGGGCGGTTGGTCATCACGTAGACCGTTTCCATGATCGCCACGAGAATCGAGAGCCCCAGTGTCAGCGGAACAAAGAGGAAGTGATACATGACCGTCACGGCAAACTGCAGCCGTGACAGCTCGACGATCCCGAATTCCATTTGCTGTGCTCCTGTGAATGAGGACGATTGCTGCTCTCAAAATATCTGCAAGTTCCCGAGTATGTCCGGATCAAACCAGCAGCATTGATTTGAATCAATAAAGCTGTATTGGAAATGCGCCTTTGTGCCGCGCCCCACTTGTCAAAGACCATCCTCTGCCTGCGGGCAGGATTGGTCCAGAGCCATGACACGATCCGCCCATTTGATTTCAGCCATACGGTGCGACGCTGTCAGGATCCCGGCCTCAGGAAGATACGCACGGATCCCGGCGAGTACGGCAAGAGCCGTCGCATCATCCAGCTCCTCGGTCGGCTCATCAAGCAAAAGCAGTTTCGGATGCCGCAAGAGACTGCGTGCAATGACAAGCCGCCGCGCTTCACCGCCCGACAGCCCCGCCCCCATCGGTTCCAACCGGAAATCCAGCCCGCCTTTGGCAACAACGACGCTCGCCAGTGCAACAGCCTCGAGCACATCCCAAAGTTCGGCATCGGTGGCATCGCGCGCGCCCAGCCGCAGGGCTTCGCTGATTGTGCCCGCCATCAGGGCGCTGCGTTGTGGGACCAGGGTAAGGACCGAGCGCAATTCTCTTTCACTCCAGTCCTCAAGCCGCACGCCGCCCACGGATATGTGCCCATCACTGGCAGGCAGAATCCGGGCCGCAAGCAGCAACAACGTGGTCTTGCCGGATCCGCTCGCGCCGGTAATGGCCAGGCTCTCTCCGGGACCAAGCTCCAGCGATACACCGTTCAGAACAGGCCGCGTGGCATCGCTCCGGCGGAACGTCAGATCTTCAATCCGCAAACGCGCGGTTTCACTGGACAAGGTACCGTTGCCGTCCGTTCCAACCACTGACAGGCTGTCATCCACTCTTCCTGCCGCGACCACCATCCGGCCCAGATCGGCCATTGCCCGGCGCAGCGGGGCGACCGTCTCCATCAAGGCCAGCGAAACGAAGAAACCGATCGCTGCCAGTGCGGGGGTGATGGTACCGGCCTGCACCAGCACCATGCCGATGGCAAGCGCGCCTGAGGCCACGACCGTTCCCGTAACGGAAAGTGCAAACCCGGCGCGCCGCTCCACCAGATCAAGCCTGGTACGTCTTGTTTGACGGCTGGCATCACTTGCCAGTACGGCCTCCCCCTGCCGCGCCAATTGCCCGTAAACGGCAAGATCGGCACGCGCGCGGATCAGATCAATGAAACCCGAACGGAAATTCTGGGCTGCAGTTTCTTCTTGCCGTGACGCTGCAGCAGCAGCCCGGGCGGCAGCAATCAAGGTAACCGTCGAGGCCGCGAGAAAGCCCGCAATAATCCACAGCGCAATGCGAATATCCACCAGCCACCACAACACCAGAAATGTCAGCAACTGGGCAGCGATGCCGGCCATAACCGGCAGGATCAACCGCAGCGGCACACCATCAAGCGCATCAACATCCGCCATCAGGCGGTTCAGCGCCTGCGGGCCGCGCAAGCGCACCAAAGCATCATGCGGGGCGGACACAGTGGCTTCCAGCAACCGTATCCTGATGGATGTCAGCGCCTTGAGTGTCGCGTCATGGGTCAAGAGCCTTTCGCCATAGCGTGCGGCAGTTCTGCCCAATGCCAGAAACCGCACCATCGCCGAAGGCCGGAACACATCAAAAACCAGCCCCGCGCCTGCCAGACCCGCGGCCGCTGCAGCAGTGATGAACCAGCCCGACAGCCCGAGCAGAGCGATGCCGGCGATCAAGACAACAAGACTCAGCACTGCACCGCGCATCAATGCGGTCTTCTGGTCCCGCAGGATGAGCCGGAAAATCCGCCACAAGGAACTCATACCCCGTCTCCAATCCGGATGATCCGGTCCATCCGCGCAGCCAGCTCGCGGTCATGCGTGGCGACGACAAGACTGCACCCCCGCTCTGAGAGTTGGTGCATACCGGCCATCACCATGTCAGCTGTTTCAGGATCGAGATCGGCCGTCGGCTCATCGGCAAGCAGGATGTCCGGCCGCGCGAAGATCGCCCGCGCCAGCGTGATCCGGCGCGCCTCGCCTCCTGAAAGCCCACCGCCGGTTTCACCCAGAAGGGCTTGCTTTCCACCCGGCAACGCATCGACAACAGACCCCACCGCTGCAGCGCGCAAGGCTTCATCGAGATCTCCGGTCTGCCCGAAGCTCACATTGTCTGCCAGGCTGGAATTGAGAAAATGCGGCGCTTGCGGCATCCAGCCCAATCGCGCCCGCCAGGCGTCTGCGGTGCCGGTGCCGAGTTCTTTGCCCGCAACATGGAGCGTTCCCTCAACCGGACTTGCCAGGCCGGCAATGAGCCGCAGCAGCGTCGTCTTGCCTGCGCCGGACGGGCCCATAAGTGCCACGCTCTCACCCGCCCGGATGGTCATGTCGGGAAAGCGGATCAGCCTGTTTCCCGATTGAACTGCCACGCCCTGCAAGTTGATTTCGGCAGACCCGTGAAGTTTCCCGGCGCGCGCGCCACTGCCAAGCATCACCGGGGGCCTTTGCGCCCGCCATTCAGAAAGTTCGCCGGCGACGGCCAGCGCCGCAGCCTTGTCATGCCAGGCAGCCGACAAATCCCGTAATGGCTGATAATAATCCGGTGCCAACAACAAAAGAAATATCCCGGCGGCGGGACTGAGCGGCAGGGCGTAGCTGCCAAATCCGATGGCGCCGAGCAGCGCAAAGCCGACATAGACCGCGACCATCGCCACACCGATGGCGGCGAAAAGCTCCAGCACCGTCGAGGACAGGAACGCGATCCGCAGCACGTTCATGGTTCTCGCCCTGAGCTGCTCAGCGCCACTGGAAAAATCGGAAATCACAGAGGATCCGGCATCGAGCAGTCTGATATCGGCCAGCGCAGCCAAGCGCTCAATCAGGAGATCATTGAGCGAACCAATGTCGGCCATCTGCCGCTGGCTTGCCTCCCTGGCCGCCATCCCGACCAGCGCCATGAAGACCGGGATCAATGGCCCGGTCACCAGCAGCACCACGCCGACCGCCCATGAAAACCAGAAACCAAGCACCAGAATGACCAATGGCACGATCATCACCCGCGCACGGGCCGGAGCGTATCGGGTGATATAGGGGGTGATGACATCAAGCTTTTCGCTGGCCAGGGCGGCAATCGACCCTGCTCCTGCGGAACCGCTTGTCCGCATTTCGCGCCGGACAATTTCCTCCCTTGCCTTCGTCACCACCCTTGTGCCGGCAGCAAACAGCAAGCCTTCTGCGTAATAGGTCAAACAAGCACGCAGAATGCCGCAGGCAACGAATGCAATTGCGGCTGTGGCCATGTCGGCCCCGGCTCCGCTCTCCGGCGCAAGCAGCCCCGCGATTGCAAGCGCCACAACCGCTGCCTGCAACACCCAGATCAATGACGACACCACGACAAGCATTGACGCAAGGCGCAGCGGTCCCCGGATTGGGCGCAGCAATTGTTCCAGCACATGCTCGGCCAGCTTGGGGTCCGTCTCCGGTTTTGACAATGTGTTGGCCTGTAAAGCTGTTTCCAGGATGCATGTTATCTGCACCCAACAAGCGCCGGAGTGATCTGAATCAACTCCAGCCTGATCGTTGCAGTCTATTTTACCTCTCTATCAACGAGCCGGGGAGTGCGCCATGCGTCTGACAACCAGAACCAATCTTGCTTCCCGTGTTCTGATGTTCTGTGCGGTGCATGAAGGCAAACTTGTCAAATCCTCCGATATTGCCAAGGCCTGCAATGCATCGGGCAACCATTTGGGGCATGTTGTTCACAAGCTGCAGCAGCATGGTTTCGTCGAGACCTTGCGCGGGCGCGCCGGAGGCTTGCGGCTTGCTCTCGGGCCACGCGACATAAGCATTGGAAAAGTCTTTCGCCTATTCGAATCCAGCGTGCCCTTTGCCGAGTGCTTTGCAGCAGATGACAACACCTGCCCACTGACCGGCACCTGTCGGTTGCGGGATTTCATCAAACGCGCGGTGGAAGCGTTTTACCATGAGCTGGACATGATAACGCTCGATGACCTTGTCTGCGGCAATTGTGGATTGGAGGCCATTTTGCAACTGGCGCCAAATCCTTCGTCGCTTTGCTCTGAAACAAACCTGCCCGGCTCGGCGCACTAGGTTTCGCCAAAGGTCCTCCCGGCACACACCACAAGAGACCGGTCTTGCAGTGATCTCGAGTCCTCGCTGCTAAAGCTCAACGGCTCGCTTCCATTTCAACACAAGACATTTCAGATCACTGGTATAATTGACGCGCGATAACTACACTGCAGTCATTGGCACAATGTGGAATTGACGGCCGTCGAGATTTCCTGTGCGGAATTGCAGTTGCAAAGGGCGTTTCTGGATGAGTGAAAAAAAAATCAAGAACATGGACGATTTTGCATCCTTGAGCGGCATTTCACGCCCAACGATTTCCAAATACTTCAATGACCCCGACAGCGTCCGCAAATCCACCAGAGAGCGCATTGAGAAAGCTCTGGAGCAATATGACTACAGGCCGAATTTCTACGCGATGAACCAGAACCGCCGTTTGACCAAGAATGTCGGTATCGTCATCCCCTATATGGCTGACCCCTTCTTTGCAGAGATCGCGCGGAATATCGAAAACCATGTGATCGAGGCAGGGTTTCGCCCGGTTGTGCTCGGATCTCACGGCGACCCCGAGCAGGAGATCGAGAACCTCAACAATCTGCGCCTGATCAAGCCTGCGGGAGTTTTGCTTGGCCCGCTTGGACGTGTGTCGGATCCTGAGCGCATCGCCGCCTTCTGCAAGGAAGTGCCTACTGTGCTGTTTGACGCAAACATCGATAATGTCGGTGAAGCCTTCATCGGCTCGGACAATGACCAGAGCATTGATCTGATTGTCGATTATCTGTGCAGAACCGGACAACCGCCGTCTTTCTTCGAAATGCGTACCCCGACCAATCCGAACGCCATCAAACGTCGAACCGCCTACATCAAATCGATGAACCGGCTGGGCCACGAACCACATCTGATTCAGGCCGAGGGCGATGGTTGGGATTTCGAGGAAATCGGATTTCGCGAAGGCTCGCGTATCATATCAGAACGCACACTTCCAACCGACACCATTCTGTGCAGCAACGACCGGCTGGCGATCGGCCTTCTGTCGGCGGCTTATCAGCTCGGGCTGCGGGTTGGCCTCGGGCCCACTTGCGCCCTGCGCATTGCCGGTCACGATGACCATCCCTTCTCCCGCTACACCTGCCCCACACTGACCACCGTTTCACAGGATTATACGTCTATCGCGGCCAAAAGCGCCGAGACCCTGTTCAGCTTGATTGAGTCCGAACAGCACGGAATGCCACGCACCGTGACACTGTATGACGGCAAGCTCGTGATGCGAGGATCCGCATAGAAATTGGTCATAGAATTCCACTCGTTGCGGACTCAGCAGGATCAGAGCCGGCGCCCTGTGCCGCATCGGCTGCGCGGGCGTTGGTCTCGCCAAATTCCGCCAGATAAAAGTGGCAGTCCTACCAGGATGTACGGCATGCCCACATCCAGCACGAAGAACCTCATGCCAGACGGATTGTTCCTGCAGATTTGAAAGAGAATGAGAGGGATTTGACGATATTGCCTTGACCGGACCAAAAGCTGGCCTGACAGGCTTTGCGTAAGGTGGGGCCGCACGATCACGCTGGTTTGCGAAGGTTTACTCGCCATCACCACGTTTTTCGAGAACACCAAAGTCGCTTGATTTTTCATGAGACGCGGCAATCTCGACGCCATCGGCTTGCAAGCCACGTCGCAACAGCTCCCGCACAGCCGAAGCTCTGCTGGGCATTCTCTGCCGAAACCGCCAGTCATCGATGGCGTTCAGTTCCTCAGGCGACAGCATGATCTGCAGGCGCTCATTTCTTTCACGATACATTTCGTGGACCCCAAAAACCCTGTTTTCAGTATTATGTTGGTAATTGACGTACAAATTGCAAGAGACTGATTGCACGATATCAGCGTGATGTTTGCCGCCGGCGCAACCGTGGCCTTTATTGAAGACATTATTCGCACCATCTTCTGTAAAACATCTGCGGCGTTCGACCGGCGGCACATTTTCCTACGTCTTTCGAAGCTGCGGCCTCTGAGGAGTACATATGAATGACAGTCCAAAAATCCTGATTGTTTCGGACGAACCGATACTGCTTGTTGACCTGCTTTATGAGTTGGAAGGCCAGGGCTTTACGGTCTTACCAATAACCCGGGGCGATTATGCACTCTGGTCGGTTCGGCAAGATATTGATGCTGCGGTGTTCGATTTCCGGCAGCCCGATCCTCTCGACATGAAATTCGTCTCAGGGCTTTGTCATGCAGGGATTCCGGTTGTCGTGTTTTGCGGCGGATCATCGACCATACCTGCCGAGATCTCACAGACGGCTACCTGCATTGCCAAACCGGTCGATTTTGATGAATTGACGGGCATACTTCACAGATTGGCCAGCCATAGCTTCATCGGCAATGGACGGACAAGAGGCGGCGCAATTCCGCATTCGCAGAACATACCAGCCGACAAGCCCTGACCTCACGCCTCCCAGAAACCGATGCTGCGTTTCCCGGCGTCCGATGGATTGCCGCCCAACGGGTGCAAGCGATTGGCGGACGATCTTTCGGCTAAAGCCCCTTCGGATGGGCCATGAATTCCTCGATGATCTCGAGCGGCGGTTTGACGTAATCGGAGGTACGGCTGATCCCAAGCCCGGTCAGTTCGCGCAGGCGCACAGCCATTTCCGCCATCTTGACGACAATCGGGATGCCGTTGATCACCGGCGCACCGTCAACACGGTGATCGTTGAGCTGCGAAAACAGCAGCATCGGAATACCTCCGCCAGGGATCAACACATCCACCCCCTGCTCGACCAACGGCTTTGCCTGCGCCTCAAACAAAGCCCGAACCTCTTCCAGCCGTTCATCCGATCCGAACGCCGAGAGGATCTGCCCGGGCTCGAAATTCATGGCGTGAACGCCTGTGACCCGTTCTTTCAATCCATATTTCCCGATCTGGTGATGGAACCACGGAATGAACCGACGGTTGATGGTGACGATGCCTGACCGTTGCCCGAGCTGGCAGGAATGCAGCATCGACGCCTCGCCCATGCCGAGCACCGGAATGTCGACCACCGAACGCGCCTCATAAAGCCCCGCATCCTGAAAATGCCCGATGATGAAGGCATCGTAACCCTCGCGCTCGGCCTTCACAGCGTTGCAGATCACCTCGCGGGCGCAGCGGAACTCGACAATGGCATGGGCGTAATTGTCGTGCGGGGTGATGCCCTTGATGTCGATCTGGGTACCGGGATCGACAATCTTGTCGAGATGCTTGCGCAACTCGTCCCAATACCCAGCTCCGTGCTCGTAATCGACATAGCTCTGATACCAGATCTTCATGACCTAACTCCTCATCAAACCCGGCAACCAAAGCGCCAGCTCCGGGAACACCGCAAGAATAAGCACCAGCAATAGCGTGCAGGCGATATAGGGGGCAGCAGCCCAGGCCACCTGGCCGATGGTGGTGCCGGGCGGGCTGACACCCACCATAACAAACAGCAACAATCCGAAAGGCGGCGTCGCGAGGCTCAGCTCCAGCGCCAGCAGCATGATCACCCCGAACCAGATCGGATCGAAGCCGTAGCTGGAGGCAAGCGGCATGAAGATCGGTAGTGTCAGCATCATGATCGAGAGCTGATCCATGAACATGCCGAGGATGATGAGCACCAGGAACATCAGCGCCAGAATGGCATAGAAACCGAAATCAAAGCTCATGGCGTAGGAGATCAGCCCGGTTGAAGCGCCGGAAAAAGCAAGAATTTGCGAGAAGGTGGTCGAACCGACAATGATCATCAGCATCATGGCCGAGACCATCAGCGTGCCTTTCATCGCCGCAATCATCGCGTCCCAGGTCAGTTTCCCGTAGATTGCCGCCAGGATGGCGACTGCCAGCGTGCCAAAGGCCGCGGATTCCGTCGGCGTCGCCCAGCCGAGCAGGATCAGGCCGACCACCGCGAAGATGACGAGGCCCATCGGCAATATGTCAGTGGTAATGGCGTAGATTATTTCGCCGAACGTCGCGCGCTCGGCGGCGTAGCCGGGTGCGGCATCGGGATCGAGTGCGATCTGCAGCCGGATGGTGGCGACGAACATCAGGGCCAGCACCAGCCCGGGCACCAATCCGGCGATCAGCAGTGCACCGACGTCGATCCGCGCCAGCGAGCCGAGCAGCACGGCCAGCGATGACGGCGGAATGATCATCGCAAGACCACCGGTGGCCAGGATCGGCCCCATGATCATCTTCGGCTTGTAGCCACGCTTGATCATGTCGGGCATCAGCGTGGTGCCGAGCATTGCCGTGTTGGCCATCGACGAGCCGGACAAGGTCGCAAAAATGGTCCCGCCTCCGACCGTCAGGTAGGAAAGCCGTCCCTTGATACCGCCAAAACACTTGTCGAGAGCATCAAACACCCGAACGGCAAGGCCAGTGTGAAACAGCAACTCGCCCATGATCAGAAACAGCGGGACCGGCACCAGCGCAAAACTGGTCACCGACGTGGTGGCGTTGGCCACAAGCTGGTCGATGCCGATGATACCGCCCATGAACAGATAGACGCCGACAACATTGATGGTGAGAAACGCGATCGCCACCGGCATCCCGAAGAACATCATGAACAAAAGGCCGCCCACCATCAGACCGGCCGCCTCATACCACTCCATCATGGCAGTCTCGCTTCACATATACGGGTGCGGATCAATGGGTGGCCTCGCTGCCGGTGTAGATGTCACCTCGGAACAGCATGCGCAGGAATTCGAGCGTCATCAGCCCGAAGCCTACGGCAAGCATGGCATAGAGTACCCAGGACGGAATGTTGATCGAGCGCATGTCGACCGAATTGGAGGCCAGCATCTCCAGCCCGACCGCGCCGGAGCGCCAGGACAACAGCCCGAGCACGATGATGCACAGGATCAGCACGGCGCGGCCGGCGAGAAACCGCAAGCCGTCGGGCAGGTGTTCGATGAAGGAGGTGATGGCCACGTGTCCGTTCTTGCGCACCAGCCAGGGGGCAGCCGCCATGGTGGAATAGAGCATGACATATTCGACCAGCGCACTGGTCGATTGCGAGGGACGGAAGCCTGTGTTGCGCAAGACTACGTCAATGATGATGGCGATGGTGATGACGACCAGGCTGATGCCGCCAGTGACCGCCAGACCGGTGATTATCCTGTCATAGAAACGCGCAAGCATGGTGGCTCCAATGCGGCCAAAAAGCCGGCGGAGGCAACAATGGCCTCCGCCGGCAGATCAAGTCAACGATTGTAGTAGGCCTCGCGGAGCGCATCATAATGCTCCGAACCCGCTTCCTTCATACGCTTCCAGGCGCTGTCATAGGCACCGTCAAGATACTTGGCGGCAGCATCGCCTTCCAGCGTTATCACCTGCATGCCTTCATCCTTAACGGCCTTGTCGGTTTCCGAGATCATGGTCTGGAAATTGTCATAGGATGTCTTTTCATACTCGGCAGACGCCTCGTTGATGATAGTCTTGGCCTCGTCGCTCAAAGCATCCCATTTGGCCGGATTCACGACGACAGCGAGATCCGTCTGAAAAAAGCCGGGGTCGATCCGGTGGCGCAGGAACTTGTCCCATGAGAGATCCTTGATCGCAATGATCGGCCAGCCCGACCCGTCAAAAGTGTGACGCTCGAGACCGGTGTAGACATCGGGAACCGGAACTGAGACCGGGATCGCGCCCAGCGATTCAAAGAACGAGTTGTAGATCGGCTGCGACCGGATCCGCAAACCATCGAGATCAACGCCGCCATCCTCGGTGCGCTTTGGCTCATCGATTGTGTAGATGTGGAACTGGACGCCGGTATCGAGGTGCGCCACCAGGTTGACACCGAGCTTGTCAGAAAATGCCTTCTGCATGATTTCGAAGCCGCCATTGGCGCGCGCATCCGCTGCCGAGACGGTAGAGCCGACCCAGGCATCTGCTTCCGGCATGGTGCCAAGATAGTAGGACGCCGGACCATACTGCATGTCCACGACGCCACGCCGGACCGCGTCGACCTGCTGGTTGGGCGGGAACATTTCGGGTCCACCGATATAGTCGATCTTGATGACGCCCTTGCCCTTCTCGTTGACCAGGTCGACAAAGCCCTGGAAGCTCTGTGAGAACGCCAGCGGTTTGGGGAAGGCGGAAACTGCGCGCAGCGTCTCTTCTGCATTGGCCGCACCGGCCATGAAGACCAGCGCCAGCGCGGTGCCGGAAACGGCCGTGGCGGCGATGCGTCGGCCTAGATGATGTGTATGTTTCATTGTATCATTCTCCTCTGGTTGCACGGAGTTGGCCCCCGCTTGAGTTATTCTGATTGGTCGTCGAGCACCGGACCTCTTGTCACTCCGGCACCTTCAAGCGCCTTGAGAAAATCCGCCATGCGGCGCTGGCGGTACGCTTCGACATCCATTTTCGAATAATCGAAGAATCCTGAACCCGTCTTCAGGCCGATACGGCCATCCTTCATATTCTGCGAGATAACGTCCGGCGCTGCGAAGCGGTCATCATCGAAGGCGTCGCGCAGATAATTGCTGGCGTAATAGAGGATATCTCCGCCGCCCCAGTCAATGAACTCCAGAAGTCCGAGGACACCAAAGCGAAGGCCGAAGCCGTATTTGACGGCCTTGTCGACATCTTCTGCACTGGCAACCCCTTCTTCCACCAGACGCGCTGCCTCGTTCATGGCCAGTGCCTGAATGCGCGGAACGATGTAGCCGGGCGAAGCCTTGCAGACGATCGGAACCTTGCCCATGCCTTCAAGCAGTTCACGCATGCGGCTGAGCGTCCGCCCGGTCGTGGAATCGCTTGGGCTGAGTTCAATCAGCGGCATCAGGAAGGCAGGATTGAGCCAGTGGGCATTGAGAAAATTCTCAGGACGCCGGGTCAGCCCGGCAAGTTCGGTCGACAGAATGGTCGATGTGGTCGAGGCCAGGATCGCGTCATCGTCTGCATGTGCATCGAACAGCGCAAACGCATCGCGTTTGGCATCAAGCACTTCCGGCACCGCCTCGAAAACAGTCTCGCACCCCGCCAGGCCGTGAGCCGCATCCGCCAGGCTGCAGATTCTGATGCGATCCATGATCACCGGAATGGCGGCAGCATCGAAGGCTCCCAGTGCTGCCACGGATGCCAGCGCGCCCTGGATCTCGGCAAGCGCCTCACTTCTCAGACGTGCGAAATCCTCGTCGCTGCGGCTCTTCGCATCCACCAGCACGGCCCGGTGCCCCGCATAGGCAACGCTGTGGGCGATACCGCGGCCCATTCGTCCCGCACCGATACAAGCGATGGCAGGCCGGGAATTCATCACAGACCCTCACGCAGCATGGCCTGCACCGCAGCCGGCTCCTTGCCCGCCAGACCGATCGTCACCATCGTGCGGCCATCCTTGCGGAAGTCACATTCCGACACGGCTTCGGCGACCGCCAGCAGCCCTTGCGCCACCGGGCACGGCACGCCAGCCCACTCTCCGACCGACACAAGGAAGGCAAGGCCAAGACCGATGTCTTCCTGCATGTAGCGATGGGTCTTGAGATCCAGATGCTCGTGCCAGTCGCCGGAACCAACCAGCTTGTCATGCGCCAGATTGCCGTACATCCAGTCGCTCGTCTCATAGTGATCGGCAAGCGGAAAATGTGGCGCGCCATACCCGAGCGCCTCACGGATTGCGATGCGCTCGTTGTCGAGTGCCGTATGGACACGGCGGATGGCTGGCTGGGTGCCTTCATTATGAATATCCCAACGCTCGAAATGCTCGATCGGGCCGGCATTCATCATAATCAACGGCGGATGGATGATCGGGCCGGCGTTCATCAGGGCGCCGGACAGCGCATCCTCGATGGTTTCGATTGCATCCGGGAAAGCCTGCGAAATGACGGCAATGGCTTCATCGGTCTTGCGCGCGGGCAGCACACCGGTTGGCAACCGCGATGCGCGGGTCGAAATCCGGACCTCGGTCTGGCTCTGCTTACGCGTCAGCCAGGGCAGAGTACCGGTCTCGGCTATCGCAAAATCCGCAGTGCAGCCTGCGTCGCGCATCCGCTTCATCATGATGTAGGACCCAAATGTGCCCGGCGGCAGGAATATCACCTGCCCGTCGGCCATGTGCGGGGCCAGTTTGTCGGCAATATCCGCCTGGGCATTGGCGGGTGTCGGAGCAACGATCAGTTCCGCGCCGGTCATTGCAGCAGCCAGATCATCTGTCGGTACAAGCTTGACCGGCCTGCTGCCCTTGAAATCGGTCACGACAATGCCGCCAGCCTTCGTCACTTCCGCAAAGTCACTGGCATTGCGCCGCCACCAGCGCACATCGTGACCTGCCTCGGCAAAATCGGCTGCTGCCGCGTAGGATCCGTTACCGCCACCGATTACAACAATCTTCATTCTGTCCATCCTGGAAAACACAGTTCATCCTTTGCCGGGCAAAATCGTCGTTGCATCAGCCGGCACCTGCAAGACATTGAACTGACGGCATTGCACCTGCCCCTGCACCCGGGAAGACGGTCATGCATGAACCATTATATGCATACACAAACACTTTAATGATCAGGCTCATTCGTCAAGTCCACTCCAAACCCTGCATCTGAAGTGAAAGCTCACACAGCTCTGAATTAACTTCAAGCTTAAAATATGAAAACGCACTCTTTTGCTGCAAGCCCTTGACGACGCCTCCATGAACTTTCATATTTTTCAGGGACATGACAATTGATGTGGGTTTCTTGCCCCCCTTACAGCTTCACCATGCTGATTTCGGGGATGTCCATTCATGCCATTTCCAGCAATGATGGAACCGTGCCGCCAGCACCCCAATCGCTTGAACAGTGGCGGCGCGTCCCACGGCCCGGGCCTGATTTTCTGATGATGCCAGAATGTGAAACGGCGCGGATCTCTCCGCGCCGTTTTTACCGTCAGGACCAGGGAGCCAATATGACCACCTCCTGCTCATATGGATTACCCACCGCCCGCGCCTCAGCTCCGGCACTCGCCATCGCGGTGGCGGACATTCATCCCTGCAGATGCTCGAACAGACGCGCCACGGCTTCAGCACCCGGATCGGTATGGCCTTCAAGCTGCTGCGCATTGATGTAGCTTGCCCGGCCCGCATTTGCCTTGGTCAGGGTTGCTGTATGATCAGCACCGGCACGTGCCGCCTTGGCAGCCAGATGCAGACTGTCTTCCAGCGCATCAAGCGCCGGGTACAAGGCGTCCACCATTGTCCGGTCGCCGAGTTTGGCGCCACCGATATCCTGCATTCGGGCGAGCCCCGCCTTGAGCGAGCCGGTCATCGACAAGCCGCTTGAAGCGGCGTCCCCGGCCGCTGCGAAGAAGATCGCCAGCAACACGCCCGAGGAACCGCCCATGGTCTGGCTGAGTTCCTGCCCGATGGCCCGGTAGAGCTGCGTGTGGTCCGCCAAGGGCAGCGTATCCATCGTGGCTATCAGCGCCCGTGCTGCACCGGCCAGCGTCGACCCGGTATCGCCGTCACCCGATTTGGCATCAAGCGCATTCAGGTCACTCTCCGATTCGATCAGGATCTCGCAGCATTTGGTCAGAAATGCCCGCGTTTCCTTATGCTCTGACGGAAGCGGTTTGATCGGCGCCAGACCATCAGGCAGATTGAGGATCTTGACCGGCGTGATCTCGAAAAGACCCGGCCAGGCTGAAAGCGGCGTTGGCTGGGCAAGCGCATCAAGATCTTCCAGACCTGCCGGATAGACCGAAACCGAGAATCCACGCATATCCAGCGATGTGACCATCGCCGCCGGCCCGACAATCCATTTCAGTTTTGCCGCAATGCTGGAACTGACCATTTCATTGGCCAGAACCGCCATCTCGAGAACGGATGCTCCACCCAGATTGTTCAGCAAGGCGACATGTTGACCATCGCCCATGTGCTTGTCGAGCTTGGCGACGACGGCATCCATGGCCTGCTTGGCGTCGGAATACTCAATCTGCTCGACACCGGCTTCACCGTGAATGCCAAGTCCGAGTTCGGCCATGCCTTTTGGAATGCGGGTTTCTTTCGGAGACCCTGGAACCGTACAGGTATCCAGAGACATGCCGATTGTCTTGGTCCCGGCAATGACTGTCTCGACCCGCCGGGTGATCTCGTCAAGTTTGACACCACGTTCAGCCAAAGCGCCAGCAATCTTGTGCACGAACAGGGTTCCGGCCACGCCGCGCGCCTGCGGCAGATCAGGCAAGGCAACGTCGTCATCGACGACGACCATGCTTACATCCAGCCCGAATGCCTTGGCGCGTTCCGCTGCCAACCCGAAATTCAGCCGGTCGCCGGTGTAGTTCTTGACGATGAGCAGGCAGCCGGCAGGCCCCGTCACGGCCAGGATCCCGGCCAGCACGGCATCAACCGAGGGCGAGGCAAACACATCCCCGCACACCGCAGCAGTCAGCATGCCTTCGCCGACAAATCCCGCATGCGCGGGTTCGTGGCCGGACCCGCCACCCGAGACCAGCGCCACTTTCGACTTGTCCCAGTCATTGCGCACCACCACCCGGATGTGGGGGTACCCATCAAGCCGGGCAAGCTTGCCGCCAGACGCTGCAACGATACCATCGACCGCATCCGTGACGAGGTCTTCCTTGCTGTTCATAAACTGCGTCATAGACTTCCTCCTGAGACAATTCTCGCACCGTCGGCGTTGAAATAAAACGGCTTCTCCGGCCTGATTTTGACGATGTCGCCCTCGCTCAACGTCGTGTGCGCATCCGTGACAGAGACCAGGTCATGGTTCCTGAATGACAGATGCAGCCTTGTCTGGTCACCCAGATGTTCGACGCGCGTAACGAGGCTGTCTTCACCCGACCCCTGGACAATTTGCTCCGGCCTCAGACCGATCTTGACCGCTGTGTCCGGCGCGCCGGGAAAAAGGTCCGCGGGCAGAATATTGATCCGCGGCTGGCCAAGACGGCTTGCGGCATAGATGCTCACCGGGTTTTCATAGATCTCCCGTGGACTGCCGAACTGAACCAGTTTGCCCTGATCCAGAACGCCCACATGTGTCGCCATGGTCATGGCTTCAATCTGGTCGTGGGTCACATAAAGCAAAGTCGCACCGGAGTTCGCTTGAATTCGTTTCAGCTCAATTCTCAGATCGGCGCGAAGCTTCGCATCCAGCGAGCTCAATGGCTCATCCATCAGGTAGATCGAGGGATTGCGCACCAGAGCACGGCCGATGGAAACACGCTGCATTTCTCCACCCGACAATTCTGTCGCCTTGTTGTCCAGCTTGTGGGAGATCTGCAGGACTTCGGCAACATCCTTGATCTTGCGGGCGATGGCATCCGCCGGCGTCTTGAGCAAAGGCGACTTCAGCGGAAAGGCCAGGTTCTCACGCACAGTCAGGTGCGGATACAGCGAGTATTGCTGAAACACCATGGCGACGTTTCTCTGGGCGGGTGTAAGGCCGGTCATCGATTGACCACCGATCAAAATCTCTCCTGAATCAGGGGTATCAAGACCGGAAACCATACGCAGGGTTGTCGTTTTACCAGCCCCTGTTGGTCCGAGCAGAACCACGAAGGATCCGTCCGGAATTGTCATGCTGACATTATCAAGCGCGATCTCGGAGCCGAACTTTTTCGTCACATTTTTCAGAACAACTTCAGCCATGTCCCAGGACCTCCCGATTGGCTTGCGACAACAAAGCCCGGCCCGTTTCGACGTTGAAGATTGTTATGGTGCGTTGATCAAATTCCAGCCCCACCTTCTCGCCAACCGTGACTGCCTGAGACGCACTGATCCGGGATTTCAAATTCCCGTTCGGCGTGGCGACAGTGACGATTTGGGTCGTGCCAAGATACTCGGTCGCCAGGACTTCGCCCCTGTAGGCACTTGAATCAGAAAAGTGCACATGCTCGGGCCGCACACCGAATGCCAGCTTGCCGCCTGCACCCTCAAGCGAAGCCGGGATCTTGAAATCAACGCCTTGCATCTGGACACTGGTCTGATTGTTTCCGAGCATTCCCTCGAATGTGAGAAAATTCATCGATGGCGAACCGAGGAAACTGGCCACGAACATAGTTGATGGCCAATCGTAAATCTGCTGTGGCCGCCCGAATTGTTCAACAACGCCATGGTTCATCACCACGATCTTGTCGCCCATCTGCATGGCTTCCAGCTGATCATGGGTTACGTAAACCGTCGTTGCTCCCATGCGATCATGCAGTGCGCGCAGCTCTTCTGACATGCGTTCGCGGAACTCGGCATCAAGTGCTCCCAGCGGCTCGTCCATGAAGAAGGCCTTGGGGTCTCGAACAATGGCCCGCCCCAGCGCCACCCGCTGGCGGTCGCCACCCGACAGGCCGCCCACCGGGCGGTTGAGAATATCGGTGATCCCCAGGATCTCGGCAACTTCTCCGACCTTCTTTTTCACCTGCGCCCGGGGCATGCCCTGGCTGATGAGCGGATAGGAAATATTCTTGCCCACATTCATGTGCGGATACAGAGCGAACATTTGGAAGACGAAGGCGATATCGCGTTGGCTGGCCGGCTTCATGCCCACCTCTTCGCCATCAATGTAGATTTCGCCACTTGTCGGAAGTTCAAGCCCGGCCATCATCCGCAAGGTCGTGGTCTTGCCGCAACCGGAGGGGCCGAGCAGCATGAAGAACTCGCCATCTTCAATTGTGAAGGTCGACGATTTGACCGCATTGAACGAGCCGAAGTCCTTGCGCACATTCTTGATCATGATCTGTGCCATGGGTTACTCCGGGAAATGGCTGACGATGATGAACATCACGGTGCCGACCAGCGTTATGATGAAGGAATAGGTGAACAGCCAGAGTGCGAATGGCTGCATCAGCATCACCACACCCAGCGCGATCAGAATCGACGCCAGCATTTCCCACGAACCGCGCCTCAAGCGCAGCAGACCATTGAAGAAGTTTGTCATTTGCGAACTGCTCCGAATGTGATGCCGCGAAGCAGATGCTTGCGCAGGAGAATGGTGAAAACCATCACGGGAACCAGGAAGATAGTCGCGCCGGCAGCTACCGCAGGCCAGTCCTGACCACCAACCCCGATGATCGTCGGAATGAACGGAGGTGCTGTTTGCGCAGTACCTGAGGTCAACAGCACGGCCAGGGCATATTCGTTCCAGGAGAAGATCAGGCAGAAGATTGCGGTTGACGCAATACCCGTCGCGGCCTGCGGCAGCACGACCTTGTAGAAGGCCTGAAACCGTGTGTAGCCATCGATCAAAGCGGCCTCTTCATACTCAATCGGAATCTCGTCGATGAAGCCATTGATCAGCCAGACAGCGAGAGACAGGTTGATAGCCGTGTAAAGCAGGATCATGCCGGCATGGGTGTCATTCAGACCCAGGTTCCTGAACATCAGGAAGATCGGAATAGCGACCGCGATCGGCGGCATCATTCGTGTAGACAGGATGAAAAACAGAAGGTCATCCTTGAGCGGAACCTTGAATCTTGAGAATGCATAGGCGGCGGCGGTTCCCAGGAAGATAGCGAAGAATGTCGACCCGAAGCCGATGACCACGGAATTGAAAAACCGCTCCGAATAGCGCGACGCCCCGACAATCGTGTTGCCCTTGTTACGCACCAACTGCTCGTACCAAGGCAGATCGTCACGCGGCTCGGCTGCGAGTTCAGAACTCAGGCGTGTCTGGGTGGTGAAGACATTCACATACCCCTCGACCGTCGGCTCGAACACAATCTTCGGCGGATAGGCGATTGAATCCGCCGATGATTTGAAGCCGGTGGCGACGATCCACAGAAGCGGCAGCATGGTAATGACCGCGTAGCCAACCACCAGTATCCCGGCGATCCATTTCTGCCTGACCGACGGCTGCGTTACAGAGTAGCTCATCGTTGCTTCACCTTGTTGAGCGCCTTCACGTAAATGGACGCAAGCCCGAACACCGTGACGAACAGGATCACCGCATAGGCCGATGAAAACCCGGTGCGCCATTTTTCAAAGGCCTCACGCTTGAGATCAATCGAGGTCAATGTCGTCGTGTTGCCTGGGCCACCACCGGTCAGTTGCACCACCAGATCGAACATCTTGAAGTTTTCGATGCCGCGGAAAAGCACCGCCAGCATCAGAAATGGCAGGATCATCGGGATGGTGATCGTCCAGAATTGCCGCCATTTGCTCGCCCGGTCGCATTCCGCCGCTTCATAGATGCTGTCGGGAATGGACCTGAGACCAGCGAGGCAGATCAGCATCACAAAGGGTGTCCACATCCACGTGTCGACAATCACGATGGACCAGGGCGCGAGCGAAACCTCCCCGATCATGGAGAAGCTGGAAGGATCTGCGCCCGTGACAAATCCAACGACATAGTTGAACAGGCCGATCTGTGGCTCGTACAGAAACGTCCAGAAATTGCCGACAACCGCAGGTGAAAGCATCATCGGGAACACGATGATCGTGGTCCAGAGATCGTTACCCTTGAATTTCTTGTTGATGAGATAGGCCAGCGTGAAGCCGATCAGCACCTGACTGACAATGGTCCAGATCAGGAAATGCGCAGTGGCCTGCATCGTCATCCAGATGTCGGGATCACCGAGAATACGCTCGTAATTGCGCAACCCCACCCATTCGACCGCATTGTTGGGACGGTTCACCCGGAAATTGGTAAAACTCAGATAAATCGTCCAGATGAGCGGGAAAATATTGATCGCCAGCAAAATGAAGATTGTCGGGGCGACAAATATCCAGGCTATGGCTCTGTCTGAAAGCCCTCTTACCTTATGCGCCATAGCGTCCGGGGTAGCCCGGGCCGCGCGGTCTATTACTGAATCTGACATCGAATTTTCACCTGATTCCCATGTGTGAGGCCGGAGCACTTTCTTCCGGCCTCACTGCTCCTTGGGAGGAGTGTAACGTTAGGGCTTACTTCTTGCCTTCGTCTTCAAAGACTTCATCCCAGTCCTTGACCAGGCCATCCAGCGCTTCCTTGGCGGTGCCGTTGCCGGCAACGACGTAGTTGTGCACGCGCTCCTGCATCGGCAGCAGCAAGGATGCATAGGAAGGCTCAGCCCAGAAATCCTTCACGATGGCCATGGAGTCGAGGAAGGTCTGGGCAAATGGCTGACTTTCCGCGAAGCCCGGCGCTTCCACGACAGCACGCATTGCGGATGCGCCGCCCACGTCCCACCATTTCTGCTGCACGTCCTTTTGGGCGAACCATTTGATGTATTCCAGAGCCGCATCCATGTTCTCGGTGTTTGCAACAACCGAAATACCCTGACCGCCGAGCTGCGCGAACTGTCCGGACGGACCAGCCGGGTTGGCAAAATAGCCTGACTTGCCATCCCCCACATTCGGGTCAACTTCAACACCTGGCCAGATGAACGCGAAGTTCATCTGCATGGCGACCTGGCCGGATTTATAGGCGTCAATGTTCTGCGACATGTAGGCATCTGAGGCGCCTGGAGGCGTGCAGCAATCATACAAGGCCTTGTAGAATTCGAGACCTTCGATTGCACCGGCGGAATTGACATAGCCTTCGAGATCGTAGGGCTTGTCGGGATTTTCGTACTGGAAGCCGTAATTATACAGGACGTTGGTCACGCCCATGGTGATGCCTTCCGAGCCGCGCTCGGTGTAGATCGCCGCGCCATAGACCTTTTTGCCGTCGATATCACGGCCCTGGAAGAATTCACCGATCTCCTTGAGCTCTTCAAGAGTCTTCGGCGCATCCAGATCGCGGCCATATTTCTCCTTGAATTCAGCCTGGATTTCAGGCCGCGAGAACCAGTCCTTGCGGTAGGTCCAGCCGACGACGTCGGCATAGGCAGGCAAGGCATAATAGTTCGGGGTATTCTTCGGCCATTCAGCATAACCGGTCACGGTCGCCGGCAGGAAGTCATCCATCTTGATGCCTTCGGCATCGAAGAAGTCATTCAGCTTCACATACTGGCCATTTTCGGCAGCACCGCCAATCCATTGACTGTCGCCAATCAGCAGATCACAGAGCGTACCGCCGGAGTTCAGCTCATTGAGCATGCGGTCGGCAAAATTTGGCCACGGCACAAATTCGAAGCTCATCTTGTGTCCGGATTCGGCCTCGAAATCCTTGCTCATCTCAACCAGGGCATTGGCCGGATCCCAGGCAGCCCAGCACAGCGTCAGGTCAGCAGCCTGCGCGGAACCGGCACCCGCCGTTGCTCCGAGCATCAGGCCGGCTGCAGCCGCGGAATTCATCAGATTGAATTTCATAGTAGACATTCCTCCCGTTTTACAATCCCGCCAGCATGGCAGGGCCTCCTAGCATTATCAGTAATGAGGTGCGCACCTCATTGCAAGCGATTCTTGAGGTGCGCACCTCAAAATTTGCTTTTCCGCAAAATTTATTGAACAAATCGGCTGTCGAGAGATATGAGAACTCCCAATGATGCGGAACACTTCAGGCAGATGCGACCAACAGCAAAAGACTTAGCGGCAGAAGCGGGCGTCAGCCTCGCAACGATTGACCGCGTACTGAATGGCCGCCCGGGCGTAAAACCGCGCACAATCACCAAGGTAAACGAGGCGATTGATAGAATAGGCTTTGTCCGCAACCTGTCTGCGGTCAATCTTGCC
Organism: Hoeflea sp.; assembly: GCA_048261205.1. Classification (GTDB taxonomy): domain Bacteria; phylum Pseudomonadota; class Alphaproteobacteria; order Rhizobiales; family Rhizobiaceae; genus Hoeflea. Next base: position 113,805 of record JBLXGF010000002.1, on the reverse strand, counting down.
CGCAAGAAAAACTACCAGTTCCGGTTCCTGCTGCCCGAACATGGCGATCAGTTTCTCGATGTTCTTGTAAACCACATTGACGAAGCGAGAGCCGCATTCTCCGCTGAGATGGTTGATGCGACAACTGTGCGCCTTCCGGCTGAAGACCCCTATCGGATGGCAGCATACCTCGGCAGTCTGGATGCCAGCCTGGTGCATGGCATCGCCATCATGGCGCCGGAATCCCCGCAGGTTCGTGATGCCATCAATCGCCTGCTGGAGCGCGGAATAGAAGTTGTCCAGTTCATCGCAGGCCAGCCAAAGGCCGTCAGCACCGATTTCGTCGGCATCAACAATTACGCTGCAGGCGCCACTGCCGCACAATTGATGGGCCGGTTTCTGGGCGGCCAAAAGGGAAAAATCATCGTCACTTCGGAGACCATGCAGTCGCGCGACAGCATTGACCGCAGACTGGGCTTCGATGAAGTCATGAACCGGGAATATCAGGACCTTCAGACCCTGCCCTCCATCGAAACCCACAGTGACCTGGCAAGAACCCGCAAAATCTTCAACAACATCGTCGCGAACTATCCGGACATTCTGGGCATCTATGTTCTAAGTTCGGAAGCACGCATCCCGATCGAAGAGATGTCGAAAATCACCACACAGCCTTTGGTCAAAATCGTTCACGAGCGCACACCTTTCACGGAAGCCGCGCTGCAAAATGGCCAGATCGACGCTGTAATTGCACAGAATCCCGGCCACCTGGTCAGAAGCGCGATCCGGATTCTCAAGGCCCGCAACGACCAGCGTGAGCCCTTGGCATCACAGGAGAAAATACGCATCGAAATCCTGTTGAAGGAAAACCTGTAGAAGCGCTGACCGTCTCAAAATCCCCCGCGTCCGATCGCACCCAAAGGTTCCAGATCGTCTTGCAACACCGGCGGCAGTCACGCGCACAAACAAAGGGGCGGGGTATCTGTCTTGATTAAGCGTTCTTTGGCCGCCAGTTTCGGTTTTGCCGCTGCAGAGCTATTTGCCAACACGCCGAGCTTTCCCTCGATCATGATTGTGGCAAGCCGGCTTAGTCTACCTCTTGGATGTCCTGGCGCACCAGGCGGCAACCTCGTTTTCGGCCGCCTCAAGTGTCTCCGACGTTATGACGCCCTGCTTGACCGCTGCGGCGATTGCGCGTGTGCGCTTGTTAGGTTCGGCGCCCAAGCGATCAAACAGGTCATCATGCAGTGAAAGCTTGTTATAAAGTCCGGTCAGCCGGTTCTGCACGGTCCGCAATGAGAGTGAGTGCCGCAAGGCGACCAGCTTGTCGGGCAATCCGAGTGCAACATCATTGAGGATCAACAGCTCGACTTCGGTCAGAGCCTCCCTTCGCAGATATCCGAAGGAATTCAGGGAGTGCACCTCCCGGTCAATCAGGATCTGTCCTTCTCCAAGCACCGCCCGCAAAGCAGGCCCCAACCGCTCCGGCGGCGCTGTTTTGAGCACATATCCGTAGGCAGAATTATCCGGCACGATGCGCGAAATACCCCGGAGATAAGCCTCATCGGAATAGTTCGACCAGAACAGAATGCGTGTCTGCGGGCGCTCGCGCCAGATGACTCTGGCGGCCTCAACCCCGTTTCGGCCTTTCATCCGCAAGTCCATCACGATCGCGGTCAGATTTTCCTTGCGCGCCAGGTCTTCCGCCTCGGCTCCCGAAGTCGCGCAGCAGAGCATCTCGACATGCTCGAAGGCACGGGCAACCTGATCCTGAAGAAAGGTCAGATGCAATTTGTCATCTTCGACGAGCAAAATTCTCAATTTGCTGTTCCCTTTTGATCCGATACCGGCAGAACCACGGAAATTGTCGAACCGGACGCCATATCGATCTTGAAGCTGGCGCCGATCAGTTTGGCTCGTGTCCGCATGTGCAACAGTCCACCCTGCCGGGTGCTGGCGTCGCCATCAAAGCGGCCATTGTCACGCACTTGCAGGCGAACTCTGCCGTCATCGTCAAGCTCTATGCCAACCTCGAGCAGCGAAGCGTCAGCATGTTTGAGACTGTTGTTGATGGCTTCCTGGCAGATACGGAACAGAGCAATGCGCTCGGTATCGCCCAACTGGTTAAGCGCACCGGATGTTTTGTCCTGAAAGGACAGCGCGATGGTCTGGTCAGGTCCCCGCGCGGTTTCAAAGTGTGCCCGAATGGCTTCTTCAAAGCCGAACAATTCAAAAATGGACGGAACAGAGGTTTCGATTATTCGCCTGAGCTGCTGAATGCAGTGCTGAAATTCGTCCTGCAGTTTGCTGGTTTCATCACTCGAAAGGCCAGGCCGCAAAAGCCGTGATAGCCGTGTGAGATCGGCAAGCGTCTGATCATGCAGATCCATTCCGATCCGCTGACGTTCCTGCTCCAGCGCTTCGGTCAGGCGCAATGCGCCAAGGCGCAAGCCCTCCTGCTGACCTGCAATCTTGGTGCGCTGTATGGCTGACTTCTTGGCTGTTTCACTGGCCCGCAGGGCAAAGAAATACGGTGCCAGAACGTCAGCCAGATTTTGCACCGGTTCGATATGGGATTCATTGTAGTAGCCGAGCTGCCGCATCGATAGATTCAACGCCCCGGCTGTGCGTCCGAACACTTTCATCGCGACATTGATGCGGCTTCTGAGCCCGTGTTTGCGTATCGGCTCCGAAAGCGAACCGGGAAACGAATAGCGCGGATCGCTCAACGCATCCGAGGTCAGCATGGTGTCGGTAATGCCATTCAGAATGTGCCTGATCGGTGATTCCTCGATGAGTGAGCGCGAACTGCTCCAGCTCGTACGCAGTCCAACCTCGTAGGAGGTATTCCATAAACCGTCTTCGTCGATAAAACAGACGTCCAGGTGGTCGTAGGCGATGATTTCCTCGATCTCGCCGCTCACGGCCCGCAAAGCCGAGCGGATGTCGAGCGTGCCCGCCAAGTGGTTCGAAATTCTGACGTAATTGTGCACGATTTCCACCCTCTTCCTCCCTGTTATTCTATTGCACAAGCGTCCCGCTGTCTTGCGGGCAGATGCGTCTCACTTGCGGGTTCCCGCAATTGTTGTGCATTTAATACTCTGTGGAAACAGGTGGCATTGTGATTTCATCAAAGCCGATGCGTGGAGGCGCAGCCAAGACTGTCAACGCGACACATGTCGCATCAGGGAGGACATCAATGTCTAATCGAGTGAAATTTATTTCCACTGCCGCAATTCTGGCGATTGTTGCCGCATCGCCGGTGCTTGCTGACACGTCAGACAAGCGCATTGCCCTTTCCAACAATTACGCTGGCAACAGCTGGCGTCAAGCCATGCTGGAGAGCTGGGACAAGGTGGCTGGCGCTGCCGTCGCAGATGGCGTGGTGGCTGCGGCTGACGCGTTCACGACAGCAGAAAACCAGGCAACCGAACAGGCCGCCCAGATCCAGAACATGATCCTGCAGGGTTATGACGCCATCGTCATCAACGCAGCATCCCCCACCTCGCTCAATGGCGCCGTCAAGGAAGCCTGCGACGCCGGGATCACTGTCGTGTCTTTCGATGGTATCGTAACCGAACCCTGCGCTTGGCGCATTGCGGTGGACTTCCGGCAGATGGGCCGTGACCAGGTGACTTATCTGGCGGCACGTTACCCCGATGGTGGAAATCTCCTCGAAATCCGTGGCCTTGCAGGCGTCTTCGTTGATGACGAGATCAGTGCAGGCATCCACGAGCAGGTTGCCGATACCAACTTCAAGATCGTCGGTTCGGTAAACGGCGATTGGGCGCAGGACGTTGCGCAGAAGGCCGTCGCCGGCATCCTGCCAAGCCTGCCGGAACTTGTTGCCGTGGTAACCCAGGGCGGTGACGGCTACGGTGCAGCTCAGGCGATCGCGGCAACCGATCGCGAGATGCCCACCATCATTATGGGCAACCGCCAGGACGAATTGGCGTGGTGGGCCGAGCAGAAGGCAGCCAATGGCTACGAAACCACGTCGCTCTCCATTGCGCCGGGCGTCAGCACCTTGGCTTTCTGGGTTGCCCAGCAGATCCTCGATGGGCAGGAAGTCCCCAAGGATCTGTCAGTGCCGTTCCTGACCATTGATCAGGACGGTCTGGAAGCCGCGCTGGAAACCACGCCTGCAGGCTCCGTGGCCAATGTCGAGTATTCGCTCGACGACGCCAAAGCCGTCATCGAAGCCGCACGGTAACGGGCCGCATGAGCCTTTCCGCAACTATTTCCGGCGCTGATCCAGCGCCGGTTATCTCACTGCGGGGTGTGGACAAGTCCTTTGGACCTGTTCGCGCCCTGTCGGGAGCATCACTGCGCGTCCATGCCGGAGAGTGTATCGGGCTGGTTGGCCACAATGGCGCCGGAAAATCGACCTTGGTCAATGTCATCAATGGACGCCTGGCGCCAACCGCGGGACAGGTCGAGTATGCAGTCAGCATCACCGGCAGGCGGGGCGGAAATGCAGATCTGGCCTCCGCCAACGGGATTCGAAGCGTGTTCCAGGAACTGTCGCTCTGTCCCAATCTTTCGGTGCTCGAAAACTACCGTATTCCGTTCCGCAACATGCCGCGCTGGGGCTGGCGTGCCGTGGCACGCAAGGCTGTGCTGAACGCCCTCAACGAAGTCTTTCCCGGTCATGGCATTGCGCCCGAAGCCATCGTGGCTGACCTGACAATCGCCGAGCGGCAGATGGTCGAAATAGCCATCGCCTTTTCAGCGCGCGATATCGCGCCGCGCCTTTTGATCCTCGACGAACCGACCTCTTCACTGGATGCGGGAATATCACGCCAGCTTCTCGACCATGTCCGCAAATTCTGCGCGCGCGGCGGGGCTGTCATATTCATTACCCACATGATGGGTGAAATTTTCGAAGTGGCGGGACGTATCGCCGTCATGAAAGACGGCCGCATCGTTGAAGACCGGCCCGCAGACCAGTTTACGCGTCAGAGCCTGGTCGATGCCATGGGCCACGTCACCGCAGATGGCGGCCCAGCGGAAGTCGCCCGCAACAAACGCGAACTTGGCGACGTCGTCCTGAGCCTGCCCAATGGGTTGACTGCCCGCAAGGGCGAGATTGTCGGCCTTGCCGGCCTGGCGGGCCACGGACAGGCAGAAGCATTGGCCAACAGCTACTTTGTCAATACATCCACCTGGCGGTCCCGCCGAAAGCCTGATGTCGTCTTTGTGGCAGGAGACCGGAGCCGGGATGGCATTATGCCAATCTGGTCGATCCTGCAAAATCTCAGCCTGTCCACGCTGACCGAATTCGGGCGCTATGGTCTTGTGGACCGGCGCAAGGAACGAGAGCTCGGCGACACCTGGAAACAGAAGATTCAAATCAAGACACCGGATCTCGACAACCCCATATTGTCCCTGTCGGGCGGCAACCAGCAAAAGGTTCTGTTCGCCAAGGCACTGGCATCGGGTGCGCCGATCGTGCTGATGGACGATCCCATGCGTGGCGTCGACATCGGCACCAAAAAGGAAGTCTACCGCATGATCCAGACGGAGGCCGAGGCTGGCCGGACCTTCCTTTGGTATTCGACCGAAACTGACGAAATCCTGGAATGTGACCGCGTGTTCGTGTTCCGGGACAAGGAAATCTCGGCGGAATTGACAGGCGCGGAGATTTCGGAAGAAAGCATCCTCAAGGCCTCGTTCACGATGCAGGAAACCCCGTCATGACGCGCGATCAGATCAGGACGCTGCTGCCGGTTGTCTCCCTTTCCGTTCTGCTGGCTGCCGTGTTCTGGCTGCAGCCGCGGGCCATGAGCTATTTCGGTCTCAACCTGTTGTTCAATCTCGCCATTCCGCTGGCATTGGCCACCATGGCGCAGATGCTGATCATCATGGTCAACGACATCGACCTTTCCATCGGCACCTATGTCAGCTTTTGTGCCTGCGTAACGGCAACTCTGGTCCATGACACGCCGCTCATCGGTTATGCTGTGCTTGCCGTCTCTGTACTGGCCTATGCCTGCATGGGTGCGGTCATTCATCTGCGCAGCCTGCCGGCCATTGTTGTAACGCTGGGAGCGTCCTTTGTCTGGGCAGGTCTGGCGGTCCTGATCCTGCCTTCCCCCGGCGGCGCAGCGCCCGCCTGGGTGCGAACGCTCATGAGCATCAAGCCGCCCCTGGCCCCTCTGGCGATCATCGCCCCCTTCGTCGTCGCCCTGGTTATGCATCTGTTCATCAAGCGCTCTTCCCTTGGCGTTGTGCTGCAGGGTGTTGGCGGCAATGAACGGGCTCTCGACAGATCGGGCTGGTCCATCCTCCGCCTGAAGGCATTGGCCTATGGTCTGGCCGGCCTGTTTGGCGCTTTGGCGGGTATGGCGCTGGTTGGGCTGACCACGTCGGCAGATGCCAATATCGCTCTGCGGTACACGCTTCTCTCGATCGCCGGTGTTATCCTCGGCGGCGGCGAATTCTCCGGTGGTCGCGTATCTCCCATTGGTGCCGTGATCGGTGCCCTGACACTGACATTGGCAGCAAGCTTCCTGTCGTTTCTCAGGCTGTCTCCCGATTGGCAGATCGGTGCACAGGGGGCGATCCTGATCCTGGTGCTGGCGGCACGCCTGCTCATTTCCTATCGGAGGACCGCATGAGTACGCCGGAGAGCCGTGGACCGGGTGGGAGGATATTTGACAGCCTTGGCCAGGCGCCCTGGATCTGGTCTTTCCTGGCTGCCGCCTTGGCTTTCGGTGCCTCGATGGTCATTTCCAGCGGCCAGGGAACCGTCTCGCTGGCCAGCGCCGCCCTGACATTCGCTGCATTTTCAGTTGTCGTGGGCATCGGGCAGATGTTCGTCATCACCCTGGGGCCGGGCAATGTTGACCTATCCGTCCCGGCCAGCATGACCCTGGCCGGCACCTTGTCGCTGAAGTTCATGGCCTCTGATGCCGGGCTGATCCTGCCGGGCCTGCTGATCGCGCTGGCCGTGGGGCTGGTATGCGGCATATTCAATTACGGTCTGATTCTGGCTTTGCGCATTCCACCCATCATCGCCACCTTGTCCTCGTCGTTCATTTTCCAGTCGATCGCAATCTGGTCAAATCGCGGCCTGCGCATCAAACCGCCAGCCCCCCTGTCCGACTTCGCAACCGGCAGCGTAATGGGAGTGCCCAATGTGGCTGTTCTCGTTATCCTGCTGGCCATAGTCGCCTGGTTCGTGCTTGAGCGGACCATATTCGGGCGCTGGCTCCTGGCGACAGGCCAGAACATGCGGGCCGCTCAACTCAGTGCTGTCCCGGTAAACCTGGTCCGCATCAGCGTCTATGTGGGATCAGCAACTCTCGCATCGCTGGCCGGCTTCCTGCTTGCAAGTTTTTCGGGCGGCGCCAATCTGAACATGGGCACCGAGTACATGCTGATGTCGATTGCCGTAGTGGTGATCGGTGGCACCTCGATCGCCGGTGGCAAGAGCAACGTGCCCGGCATCTGGGGCGCGGCGCTGTTCATGTTTCTATTGGTGTCGATGCTCAACAGCCTTGGCCTCGGCGCGGGCGTCAGACTCCTGCTCACCGGCACCATCATCGTTGCCGTTGTTATTTTCGCCAGCAAGAGGAGCTACTCGGCATGACGGGGCTCTATGATGTCATACGACCAGAATTCAACGCACTTGTGCTTCAAAATGTCGGGCTGATGAAATTGTCCTCCGGACACATGTGGACCGAAGGACCCGTCTGGGTTCCCGCCCACCAGTGTCTATATTTTTCCGACATTCCCAATCAGCGGATTCTGCGTTGGACTCCCGATGGCTCTGTTACCCCTCTGCGTAATTCGTCGAATTTCACCAATGGCAATACATTGGATGCACAGGGGAGATTGGTGAGCTGTCAGCACGGGACCCGTTCAGTGGTTCGAACCGAACATGACGGGTCGATCTCGACGCTGGCCCATAGTTTCAATGGAAAGCGCCTGAATTCGCCAAATGACGTTGTTGTAAAGAGCGACGGCTCGATCTGGTTTACCGATCCGACCTACGGCATCATGGGGAACTATGAAGGCAATCGGGCGGTGCCGGAACAACCCTTGAAAAACGTCTTCCGGCTTGATCCGGACAGCGGGGAAATAGACAGCGTCGTCAGCGACTTTTGTCAGCCGAACGGATTGGCATTTTCGCCCGATGAATCCGTTTTATACGTCGCTGAATCAGGCCGCAGCCATCGGGAGGATATTCCGGCTGTTGTCCGTGCCTTCGACGTCCAGGGCGGCAGGACCCTGGCCAATCCGCGCGTCTTTGCCACCGTTTCGGCCGGCCTGCCCGATGGTATCAGGGTCGATGCGTTCGGAAATCTTTGGGTGTCATCCGCCGACAGTGTGCGGTGTTTCAGTTCAGAGGGTGAACTGTTGGGCCGCATTCTTGTGCCGGAGGTTGTGTCCAACCTGACCTTCGGCGGGCCTCGGAACACCCATCTCTTCATTACCGCGACCACCAGCGTGTACGCCATCCACGTCAATGTCGAAGCTCCGCCCCGGCGCTGACTTCCAAATCAGGGGGCTGGGGCAAAGCCAGGGCGAGACATTCAAGGCTAAGGCTTTGGTGGCGTCAATGTGGATTGGTGCAAGCCAACGCCTGAAAGGCCAGAACCTTAACGGGCAAGCAGCTTTGTTCTTGCTCTGAAAAACTACCAGTCAACGATGGTGCCATCATCGAGAACCGCATTGGCGGTGTGATAGACTTCCGGCGCAAAGGGATGCTTTGCGCATTCGTCTTCATCAACTTCAATGCCCAGACCCGGCGCCTCGGGTACGAGCCAGTGCCCGCCGGCCATCTCGATCGGTCCGCGAACCACGTCAAAATACCATGGCACAGCGCCGACCATTTCTTCCTGGATAATGTGGCTCGGCGTCGACACTGCGAAATGAAGCGCCGCTGCGCCGGCAATCGGGCCCAGCGGATTGTGCGGTGCCACACCCATGCCCGCGGTTTCAGCCATGGCCGCTATCTTCTTGGCTTCCAGCAGTCCGCCGCAGTGACAGATGTCGGGCTGGGCGATGTCCATCGCCCTCAAGTGGAAATGCTCCTCAAACTCCGATCGTTCAACCAGCCGCTCTCCGGTGGCGATCGGCACACGCGAGCGCTCGGTAATCTGTCGCATTCCCCTGGCGTCGCCCGGCTGGATAGGCTCTTCCACAAACATTGGCCCATAGGGCGCTACCGCCTCGATGAACGACAGTGCGGTGGCCACAGACCCAGGCTTGCCGTGGAAATCCAGCATGATCTCGGTATCCGGTCCGGCAGCCTCACGCAGCGCCGCCATCAACCGTTCAACGTGGGACACCGCCTTTCGCGGTGCATAGGCGTGCACATAGGGCAGGATAACCACCTTGAACGCGGTATAGCCCTTGGCCAGCACTTCATGCGTGCGCTCGACAAGCGGGTCGACGCTGTCGGTCTCATAGACCGCCCGCATGTCGCCAAACCCGAGATGTGTGTAGACATGCACCTTCTCGCGCACCTTGCCGCCGAGCAACTGCCACACAGGCACGCCGAAATGCTTGCCGGCAATATCCCACAAGGCGAGCTCAATGCCGGAGATGGCACTCATGCCGATGGCGCCCAGGCGCCAGAACGACTGCTTGCGCATCGCCCGGACAGCCTGTTCGATATCAAGCGGGCTGCGGCCGAGGATCAACGGCGTGAGATCCTCGACAGCGCCGGCGACGCTTCTGGTTTTCCATTCCAGTGTCGCCTCGCCCCACCCATGCAGCCCAGGCACATCGGTCTGAACCTTGACGAACACCCAGTTGCGCATTTCCGCGTTGACGACATGCGCGGTGACGGAAACGATCTTCATCGGCAGGGTTCCCTGTTACAGCATCCAGGTTGCCAATGGCGGGAACAGCAGCAGCGTGCCCAATACCAGCAATTGCAGCGCAATGAACGGCAGCATGGCGACATAGATGTGCTTGAGCGTGATGTCAGGCGGCGCCACGCTCTTGAGATAAAACGCGGCGGGGCCAAACGGCGGCGTAAGGTAGGAAACCTGCATGTTGACGGCAAACAGGATGCCGAACCAGATCGGATCATAGCCAAGTTCGCGAATGATCGGCACGAAGATCGGCAGGGTCAGAAGAGCGATGCCGATCCAGTCGAGGAACATGCCCAGCACGATCAGGATCAACATCATCACCATGACGATGACGACCGGCGACGCGTCAAGCCCGAGGATGGCTGCCGAAACGAAACGATTTCCGCCCATCAGATTGTAGACACCAACCAGTACGGCGGCAGCGATACCGATCCAGATAATCATGCCGCAGGTTTCGAGCGTATGAACCAGGCTGTCCTGCATCATCTTCAGATTGAGTTCGCGGCGCAGAAGAGAGATGATCAGCACCGACGAGACGCCCAAAGCAGCAGCCTCGGTGATCGAGGCCACACCGGCGTAAATCGAGCCGAGCACGGCGGCAACGATGAACAGCGGCGCCACGAGCGCCCGCACTGCCGTGCCCACGGATTCCTCGGCATGTTCTTCCGCTGACATCGGCGGCCCGAGCCTTGGATTGCGCAGGCAAAGCACCAGCACATAGGCAATGTAGCAGCCAAGCAGCAGAAGCGCCGGAGTGATGGCGGCCACAAACAGATCGGCAATCGAAACCCCGGCGACGAGACCGTAGATGATCAGAACAATTGACGGTGGCATCATGGTACCGAGCGAGCCGCCCGCGCAAACCACGCCGATGGAAAGCGAGCGGTCATAACCCAGGCGCAGCATCTGCGGCAGCGCCAGAATGCCGAGCAGAACGATTTCGCCACCAATGACACCGGACATCGCCGCCATCAGGATCGCGACGATCAGGGTCTGCACAGCCACACCGCCCGGCAAGCGGCCGGCAAGCACCCGCATGCCGTTGAACAGATCCTTGGCGATGCCCGAACGGTCCAGCAGCGCCGCCATCAGGATGAACATCGGGATGGCGACGAGTGAATACTCGGTGATGAAGCCGAAAATTCGCGACGTCACCAGTGGCAGCGCATTGCCGCCGAACCATCCGTAGGTGAAGAACAGGGCGACAAGCCCCGTGACCCAGGCCAATGGTTGGCCGGTCATAAGAAGCAGAAATATCAGGCCAACGAGGAGAAATGTCCCGTTTTCGATTCCGAGCGAAGCCAGTCCCATATCAATGATCCCCGTCTGTCTGCTCGGTGACGTCGCGGCGGATTGCCTTCACCAGATGGATGGCAGTCTGCACGAGCATCAGCACCACACAGATCAGGATGATGATCTTGAGCAGCGCCGGAGTCGGCGGGTTCCAGGCCGTGCCTGTTCCCTCGAAATGGATGGCGCCCGTGGGCGTGTGGGTGGCCTTCCAGGCTAGGGTCCAGCCCGCAAAGCCCAGGCCGGCGAAGAAGATCATCGCAATGATGGAGTTGACGATGTCGAGCCAGCGCCGCGTGGCGGGCGATACCGTATCGTAAATCATCCGGACGCGGATGTGCTTGTTGCGCGCGAGCGCCACAGGTCCGCCGATCAGAAAGGTGGCGGCAATCAGGAAAGTGGTCGTTTCATGCACCCACATGGTGGGACTGTCGAACACGTAACGGGCAAACACCTCGTAAACGCTGATTGCAAAGGCGATGAAGATGCCCCAGGAGAACATTTTGGCCGAGTTGGCGACTATACGATCAAGACCGCTCCGGGTGTCCGATTCCGAAAGATCGGCGGGTGCAGCTGGGTCAGGTTGTTCCGACATTCATTTTCCTTTCGAAGCATGACAGGGCCCGGCCGTAAGCCGGCCGGGCCCTTGCGCCTCACCAGTTCAAATCCCAGTCAAACAGCGGGGATCAAAGCTGGTTGCGGCCCTTCAGATAGGAGACGACGGCATCGTAGTAACGCTGCGTCATGTCGGTCTTGCCGGCCCAGTTTTCCCATTCCTGCTGGGCGATCTGACGGAACTTGGTACGCTCGTCACCCGACCAGTTGATGATCTCGATTTCCGGGTTTTCCTTTGCCTTAGCGACCGCTTCGGCGTCGAGCTTGCGGACCGAATAGACGTGCTGGAAAATGAACTTGTCAACGGACGCGTTCAGGATTGCCTTCAGGTCGTCCGGCAACTCGTCCCAGATCGACTTGGTCATCGAGATGTCGATCAGCGGCAACGAGTGGAAGCCGGGATACAGTGGGAATTTGGCAATGTCGTTCATGCCCTGGGACTGGTTCGTGGCAAACACCGTATAGTCAGCAGCATCAACAACGCCCTTGTCGAGCGCGGTAAAGACTTCCGATCCCGGAAGCGCCACGGGTGATGCGCCGGCCTTCGAGAAAATCTCGTAAACCATGCCTTCAGGTGCGCGCAGCTTCAGGCCCTTGAGATCCGCAACGGACCGCACCGGCTTGGCCGATACAAAGGCTTCCGGCTCGGTGGCCGCAGCCCCGATGAAGTGGACGCCATAGGGCTCGACCAGTTCCGAATAGAGTTCATGACCGCCACCGGACTGCATGAAACCCAGCAGTTCGAACGGATCGCTCCAGGCGCCAACCAGGTTGCCCATCATGGCGAATGCCGGATCCTTGCCCGCGAAATAGCTTGGATCTGTCAGATGCCCCTGCAGGATGCCGGAGCCGACGGCATCAAGCGTATCGGTGTGCGGAACCACTGCGGCGATTGGCAGGATTTCGATCTCGATGCGGCCGCCGGACATCTGCTTGACGCTTTCTGCCCATTTCTGCTTGTTGATGAAGCCGGGCTCGCCGGCTGTTTCGGATGTCTGGAATGTCCAGTTGTAGTCCGCTGCCATGGCCGCGCCAGACACCATAATGGCCGATGCGGCGACAAGCGCCCGGCCGAGAATTTTCTTCAGCATTATCGTTCCCTCCCTGAGATCGATTAAGATTTGAACAGAGTCCTCCGACCCTCCCGGGAAAACGAACCCGCTTTCCGGAGCGATAGACAATGCATGAAGCGCTCCGCCGATCAACACTCGATATCATGAAAAGTGAATATACGGCTGATAGTGTTGAACCATTTGCAGGAACCCGCTGTAATATTTGCGGGATCCCGCTCCGCTTTATGCAGGATCCCGCAGAGTTGGAACTGCCCTGGCGCATGACACGGATGCGATACGGTCGAGGACCCCGGCTAACGCCCAATCGCTTCGAAGCCTCCGCCACCGGACAACTGCGTTCAACGAGCTGATAAAAAACGAAGATGAGACAGAAAACCGGGCCGCAGAAACCTGCTGCCAAATGTGTAATCAAGGACATCGGCCGTGCGACGCGCAAGCATCACTCGGCCGAGGACAAAACCCGCATTGTGCCGGGAGGCCTGCGTGGTGAGGACAGTATTGCCGCTCTACCGATGGGCGTCGATGATGCCCTGCAGGATTTCCAATTCCTCAGATGCCAGGTCGATGAGCGGCGCACGGACTGGGGCGGCATCAAACCTACGAATCGGACGCAGGCCTTGATCGCATGGTTTTGTAATGATTTCAGAGAGACGAGGCGATTCGGAACGAAGCAGCTGGACCGGCGACGCTCAGAATACGGCGTCGTCACATGATCGACGACAACAGGGGTCCGTTTCACTAACGCCGCCAAGTAAAGGATTGCCTGAATTCGCAGATCTGCACCATCATCGCAGAAGCAGTTAATCGTGAGAATCTGACGTCCACGATTCTCACGATTAACTGCCAAACCTCTACTGAACCGGTGCTTTTTCTCAATTAAGCGTCAAGCGGCACTTGCCACTGCCCCAGCCTATCAGGCGAGAATTCCGCAGCCGAGGTTCCCCGGTGGCCCGAGCTGATCAGTCTTTGCTTGAGGCCAAAAACAGCCGGTCGCGCGAGCTTGTCAGGTGTTTCAGCATCATCTCGCGTGCCAGGTTTGCGTCACCATCTGCAATTGCCTTGGCAATGGCTTCATGTTCGGCAAAGACTCGCGCGAGCCCTCTCACCTCGCGCTTGACCGACACGCCATGAAACTTCATGCCATCTGCGATATGCTCTTTCAAAGCTTCCATAGCCGTGGAAAAGTAATTGTTCTGAGCTGTGAGGGCGATGGCGAGGTGAAACTGGTAGTCGGCATCTTCGCGATGCGACTGTCGGTTTGTAGCGTCGCGCATCAATTCCAGCGCCCGCCCTATGCTATCAAGATCTTCGGGCGTGTGCCGCATTGCAGCTGCCGCGGCCGCTGCTGGCTCCACGGTCAGGCGGAATTCGTAACAATTCAGCAGATCTGCAACATTTTCGAGCTGACCGAATCCGAGCGGATCGCGCAGGCCCATGGACCGGATGAAGCTGCCAGCGCCGCGGCGCGAATAAATCAGCCCCTGTTCGCGAAGACGACGCAATGCCTCGCGGATAACTGGCCGGGATACCTCGAATTCAATCGCCATGTCGTGTTCGGTCGGCAACCGCTCGTCCGGCTTGTAGGTACCCGACTTGATAGAGCGATGAATTCTCTCAAAAACGATATCCGGCAAACCCTTGCGGGAAGTTCCTTGCTGAAGTCCCATCCTCTATGCCGCCTTTCTCAGGATCTGTCGCGCCAGTCTTTGCAGTGTATCGGGCTGGCCGAAACCACCTGACTTGGTGATGATATGGCGCCCGTCTGCAATGGCTAGCCCCATGCCGGGCATACATTCTCCCAGAAGCCGGAAGCGCAATACACCCATCTTCTCGAGCACGGCCTCCGCAGTCGCTCCGCCGGTGAGCACGAGAGTAGACGCACGGTCAGTGAAGGCCGGAACAACCATTTTGGCAAGATTTGCCGACACTTCCACCGGTTGAACGGGTGCTGGCCCCTCTGTTGCCTGCACAACCGTTAGCATTTCACGTGTTTGGGCCGGAGAAGCGTCACAAACACCAGCGGGCGCTGCGTGATATTCGACCGCACAGAGGCTTCGAAGCTCATCAACCTGTTTCACCGTAATCGGATCACGCGAGCCGACGACGATCAGCGTCGGTGCTTCCGGCAGCCGCATCAAAGGTTGAGGTTCTTTTGCCGTCATTGAATGGGCCAGGGCATCGGCAAGACCTCTGGCACCGACCAGCAAATCAAAGCCCTCTTTCTGCGCGAATTGCAAAGAGGCCAGCATTTCGTCTTGTGATGAAGTATCGGGAATATGCGCGCGGGCCGCATGGCCACCCAGTTTCGCGGCCACGGCAATCGGCGTCTCGATGCCGAAGCCACGCACATGGCCGCCAACAACCACGCGACCAAAGTCAGGAATAGCCGGTGCGACCAATGCCCGCTCAAACGACATGGCATCAAGCTCTGCCACAATATTGCCCTTCAGGCGCGAGTCGACCTTCTTGAAAAGCCGCATATCCGCGGGCAACCGTTTAAGCATGTTTGCCGTTGCGTTTGCTGCCTCAAGGGCTGTAATTTCTCTTGATCTGAGATTGATCGCCACCACCTCGGGCGCCTGAGCGAAGGCTTCATCCAGCGCGTCTGGATGAAGCACCACTTCGGTTACCAGGCCGCGCCCGGCAAAAGGTGCAGCAGAATCGAGCGTTCCCGTTAGATCGTCGGCCAGAATGACAAGCATGAAATTTGGCGCCCGCTAGCTGTTGTTATCTAAAGTTCCGAATTTTGTACATATTTGTCAAGTAATTGACGCTTCGTATTGACAAACAGGCGGCCCCGAAGCGTTCGACCTCAACGTGCCTTGCTCTGTTCGATGCATTTTGCACGCGAACCTGTTCTTGCAGGACTTCCCGCGCCTCCCGCCACGGGGGAGGAAATGTCCTGGCGGCAGGCGCAAGGCGGATTCGGACACTGTCTAGAAGGCTCCGCGGTAGATCTCCAGAACGTCCGTTTCGCTCATGTCGAGGGGGTTATTGTCCATCAATCGCCTTATCGCATGGGCATCACTGGCGTATCGGGCGAGGTCAGCTTCGGTCGCGCCATGGGCTGAGAGCGACATCTCGATTCCGAGATCCGCGCAGAACTTGAGGGCCGCAGAGCGAAGGTCGATTTGCGAAAGCCCTTCTCCGAGGTTCAGCGCCAAGGCCACCTCAGCCGTCTTGGCAGCCACTGCCGGCTGATTGAATGCCAGCACATGGGGGAAAATAATCGCATTGGCGAGACCATGCGGCAGATGCAGCAAGGTGCCGAGCGGATAGGCAATGGCGTGTCCTGCAGCCGTATTCACCGGCCCCAGACAAATGCCGCCGTAATAAGAGGCGAGCATCATGCCCTCGCGCGCCTCGGTATCGGCACCGTCCTTCACCGCCCGAGCCAGAAACTTCCCGACAAGATGAAAGCCCATGCGCGCAAACCCGTCGATCATCGGATGAGCCTTGCGGTTGGTAAAGGCTTCAACGCAATGCGCCAAGGCATCGACACCCGTCGCAGCCGTCACGGCAGGTGGCAAGCCATAGGTCAGCTCCGGATCAAGCACGGCCAGATCGGCAATCAGATACGGGCTTTCAACGGCGATCTTGTTGCCCTTGCCCGAATCGGTGATCAACGAGCGGATGCCCGCCTCGGACCCCGTGCCAGCCGTGGTTGGCACCTGCGCCAGACGCGTGGTTCGCCCGCGAACACGATCGGGTCCGGCGACATCGGCAAGTGTCTGTTCGCCATCCCAAAGCGCTGCTACCAGCTTGGCGACATCCATCACCGAACCACCACCCAGACCAACGACAAGATCCGGCCTGAGTTCGCGCGCTGAACCGAGTGCCGCCTCGAGCGTGGCAATATCGGGTTCTCCTGGAATGGCATCGAAGACGACGACCTTTCCGGAAAGCTTCAACCGGTCGGCAAAACCGGAGGTGATCGGTGTCGCAATGACAAGCGTAGACGCGGCGTCATGCGCCCAGGCCCCAACCTGTTCGACAGAGCCTGCACCGACGATGAGCCGGCGCGGCTGGAGCAGCGTGATCTGTGTTGCCATCACGACGCATTCCTCTTCTCTGCCTGGCCGGCCACCAATTTGCGGGCATAGGCGATGGCGGAGTTCATGTTGCCGTGATTGGCGATCCCCTTGCCGGCAATGTCGAAGGCGGTTCCATGATCAACCGATGTGCGGTCGATTGGCAGATCGACGGAGACGTTGACGGCTGTGTCGAAGGCGACCAGTTTGATCGGGATATGGCCCTGATCGTGATACTGGGCGACGACCAGATCGAAACCACCCGAATAGGCCCGATGGAAGACCGTATCCGCCGAAATAGGGCCTTCCACATTGATGCCTTCGGATTTCGCAGCCGCCACAGCAGGTGCAATCTGGTCGTCATCTTCAGTACCGAACAGCCCGTTTTCCCCGCAATGCGGATTAAGGCCGGCGACGGCAATGCGTGGGCTCTTATAGCCAATACGTTTCAGATGGGCATCGCCAGCGCGAATGGTGGCGAGCACACGTTCGGTCGTTGCGCGGCGTATCGCCTCCTGCAAGGACACATGGGTCGAGACATGAATGACCTTCAGCCGCTCGGATGCGAGCAGCATATAGGCCGCGGCCGAGGCGGTCAGGCTGCGCAACATCCCGGTGTGCCCGTCGTAATGGTGGCCCGCCAGGTTCAGCGCTTCCTTGTTGATCGGTGCCGTTACGATACAGCCAATTGCATTTGCCTCCGCATGGCGTACCGCTTTTTCAATAAAGCGGAATGCCGCGTCTCCTGCGACTGGTGACAGAGTTCCCCAGGCAAGCGGCGCACCTTCAACAGGCAGATCGACGACGAAGGGCTTCAGATCCAGTCTCAGGCCCAATACCTCGCGGGCTGCTTCCAACGTTGCCAGATTGCCATAAATGCGGGTCGCGTTCCGATCCTCGCTGGACATCTCGGCCAAGGCCTTGACGGTAATTTCCGGGCCGACGCCACAGGGGTCCCCCATGGTGATGCCGATGATATTGCTCATGCTTGTCTCCGTGTTCTCCCGGCCATGCTGGCCCAGCCGGGCGCGAGGCGGACATATTTAATAGCACGCCTGTGATAGGTATAGGCGATATGAAGGCTGCCATCCTGGCCTTCCAGCAACCAGGGATAGGACATCTCCTTGTTGCGGCCATCGATGGAATCGTTGGAGAGGCAGGTGCCGGGTCCGTCTTCGATCAGAATGCGAATTGGAAAATTGCGTCCTCCATCCTGCGACATGGCAACGATTACCGGCGCACGCGGCACTCCCCAGACCGGCACGCATCCGCCGGTCGGATCGGCATCCGGCCTCGCGTCATCCTCACCCAGCTCGTCGTAAAGCGAGGCGCGGCGATCAGGCGACAGTTCCGCATTGATTGGATTGCAGATAATCGCGATGCCACCGTCCTTCAGACGAATAGCGGCAATGGAGGAATTGTTATTGGGCACGTCGGTCGCCTCGGGCGCAGACCATTTGCGACCGCCGTCTGCGCTTTCAGTACGGTAGATGAAATCTGCCTGTCTGCGGCGAAAGAAAGCGGCGAAATGCCCATCATCCATAGCGACCGGGCTCATATGAACACATCCGGTGGACCCGTCCAGATCTTCGAGCGTCCAGCTTGCGCCGCCATCCAACGAGATGCCAACCGCTGCGCGGTCGTGGCTGCCATTCCATTTCTGGCCGGGGCGCTGGATGCAGCGGAAAATCGGTAACAGCCATGCACCGTTTTCGCGGACCACAATCGGCGCGCGCACGAAACAACCACGCGGCAGATCGAGATAGCACCCCTTTTCGGCTTGAAGTCCTGTGGGATCATGCGGATCGCGCCTGATTTCGGCCATGCGGATCCGGCACTCATCCTGATTGCCGGAGGGCTGTGAGGTGTGAAACAGCAAAAGTTGGCCGTCAGGAGCCTGAAACAGCACCGGGTTCTGCTCGGAATGATCCGTATCGAAGCTCAGCCGCTGAGGTTTGCCCCATACGTCCGCGCCCTCCACCAGCACGGAGGCAAAGATGGAGATATCCGACTTCCCTTCCAGCGTTCCGCCGAACCAGGTGCATACAAGATCCCCATTTCCAAACATATGCAGGAATGCCGCATGATTCTGCACCATGGGCGATGGCAGCAAGGCTTCGTGTCTGCCGGCCGCCGAATTTTCTAGCACGCCTGTCATGGACCGGGCGATGTCGTCAGGTGTCATAGAATACTCCTCCATGATCGCGACCATCGACAATTTTACAAAGTTGTCAAGTTTTGCAGAAAATGAGTAAGCGACAATCTCACTCATAAAGTGCAATCAATTTATTGATTTTATTGCCTAATATAGAGATATAAAAAATTTTTCAAACCAGATAAGCAAAATAATTTGACAAACTTGGCGGGACATTGGATGTTTTGGTCAACGTGAAAGGCTCAATGATATGGGAGGAATGTTCCGTCACGGAGCTGTAGTCGCGGAGGGTGTCCATTTGTGCAGTCTGCACCCGGAGCCCGCATTTGCCAGCCATTATACTGCGCATTCAAGAGGGAGGAGAACCCAATGAAAAGATCACTATTGCTCGCAGCACTGCTGCTGGGCTCAACGCTGTCTTCAGCCCAGGCAGCTTCGGGACCAATCACAATCGTTCTGCCGGAAGAGGCCGATCTGCTTGAGCCCTGCATGGCGACCCGCTCGAATATCGGTCGTGTCATCATGCAGAATGTGTCTGAAACCCTGACCGAACTCGACGTGCGTGGCGACGAGGGGCTGATGCCCCGCCTGGCGACCAGTTGGGAAGAAACCGAACCAGGTAATTGGCGCTTCCATCTTCGCGAAGGTGTGACCTTTTCCGATGGCACATCGTTCGATGCGAAAGACGTAGAGCACAGCATCGAACGGGTAATGAGCGACAAGAATGCCTGCGAGTCGCGCCGTTATTTCGGTGGCATGACAATCACGCCGACCGTCGTCGATGACAACACCATTGACGTGACAGTCAATCCCCCTCAGCCGATCCTGCCGCTCCTGCTATCGCTTCTGACCATCGTGCCAGAAGAAACGCCAATGGAGTTTGTCCGCGAACCTGTCGGCACCGGCCCCTACAAGCTGACGGAATGGACCCCGGGCCAGCGCATCGTTCTGACGGAGCGTGATGACTATTGGGGCGACAAGCCTGATGTGACCGAGGCTACATACCTGTTCCGCGCCGACCCGTCGGTTCGCGCCGCCATGGTACAGACCGGAGAGGCCGATATTTCTCCTTCGATCTCCCAGATTGAAGCCACCAATCCGGCCACCGATTTTTCCTATCTCGACAGCGAAACCGTCTATCTTCGCATCGACCACAATATAGAGCCTCTCAATGACGTGAGAATTCGCAAGGCATTGAACCTTGCAATCGATCGAGATGCCTTCCTCGGCACACTGGTTCCGGAAGGCGCGATCCTGGCAACAGCCATCGTGCCGCCGCCAACTCTTGGCTGGAACCCGGACGTCAAGGTTTTCCCTTATGATCCGGCTGAAGCAAAGAAGCTGCTGGAACAGGCCAAGGCTGACGGCGTCAAGGTCGATACACCGATTACCATCATTGCGCGCTCCGCAAACTTCCCGAATGTCACCGAGATTATGGAAGCGATCCAGGCGCAGCTTCAGGAAGTTGGATTCAACATCGACCTGAAATTCGTCGAAGTGGCCGAACACGAAGTCTATTATTCCAAGCCTTTCAAGGAAGGTCGCGGTCCGCAGCTCGTTGCTGCCATGCACGACAATTCCAAGGGCGACCCGTCCTTCTCGATGTTTTTCAAATATGACTCGAAGGGTACCCAATCGGGCTTCTCCGATGCCAAGGTCGATGACCTGATCGCTCGGGCTTCTGCTGCTGCCAACGGCGACGAACGCGCCAAGTTGTGGTCGCAGCTGATTGCCTATCTTCATGACGATGTCGTGGCCGATGTGCTGCTGTTCCACATGGTCGGTTTCTCCAGGGTCTCCGAGCGGCTGGACTACACACCCACCATGGCGACCAACTCCATGCTCCAGCTGTCCGAAATCAAGATAAAGTAACGGCTTCGGCGACCCGCTCGCCGAGACGCAGGACATACCGGCGGCGGGCCATGCCCGCCGTCAACCCAGACCGAGGCAAGCATGTTCAGATTCATTCGCAAGCGGGCTTTTGCCAGCCTCTTCTCCCTTGCCGGGCTTTTGGTGATGGTGTTCTTCCTGTCACGCCTGACCGGCGATCCCGCCGCACTCTTCCTGCCGGTTGAAGCCTCGGCGGAGATGAAAAACCAGTTCCGCGAACTGCATGGTCTGAACGATCCTCTGCTTGTTCAATTTGCCCATTATTTTGGCGACGTACTTACCGGCAATCTGGGAGAGTCGCTTCGCAAGGCGCGTCCGGCCCTCGACGTGGTTCTGGAAGCCTTTGTCTGGACGCTTTGGCTCGCCGTCATCACCATGTCGCTGGTGACCGCTGCCGCAATTGTCGTTGGCTCGCTCGCGGCCTTCCGCTCGGGTGGCTTCTTCGACCGGTTTTCCTCGATCATTTCACTGATCGGCGCATCGGTCCCGGACTTCTGGCTGGCGATCGTTGCCATCGTTGTCTTTTCCATCCAGCTCGCTGTCCTGCCGACCTCCGGTACAGGCTCGATATCACATTGGATCTTGCCAATTGCCGTGCTCTTCGTGCGCCCTTTCGGTATTATCGTTCAGGTGGTGCGCGGCTCTATGATCGGAGCGCTGTCATCAGCGTATGTGAAGACTGCCCGCGCCAAGGGTGTCAGATCGGGGCCGATTATCTTTATCCATGCCTTGCGCAACGCCATGCTCCCGGTCATCACCGTTATCGGCGACCAGGCCGCAAGCCTGCTCAACGGGGCCGTGATCGTGGAGACCATTTTCGGTTTTCCAGGCGTCGGCAAGTTGATGATTGATTCCATTCTTCAGCGCGACTTCAATGTCGTCCTGGCGGCCATTCTGGTCACGGCCCTTGCCATCTTTGTCATGAACCTGCTGATCGATCTTGCCTATGCGCTGCTCGATCCTCGCATCCGTCACTGAGAGGACAGAAGCATGGCAATGCCGTCAACAAACAGTCTATCCACAACCGAACCTCCCTTCGTCATTCGCCTCGGACGCATGCTGCTTGCCGACAAATTCGCGCTGTGTGCCGCCATCTTCCTCGCGATGATGCTGATCTTTGCACTGCTCGGCCCCGCCTGGCTTGGCGATATCGCCACCAAGCAGAACCTGCGCGGCCGCAATCTCGCGCCCTTCGATTTTGAGCGTGCCTGGTTCTGGTGGATGGGTGCCGATGCCCTTGGACGCCCACTCTTTGCCCGCATCATTGTTGCCACCCAGAATACGCTGATGGTCGCCGCTGGCGCGGTCATCCTCTCCTCCGTCATTGGTACCGTGCTCGGCCTGATTGCCGGCGTCGCGTCGCCCCGCGTCAGCCAGATCATCATGCGACTAGCCGATGTGATCATGTCGTTCCCGTCGCTGCTGATTGCCGTGATCGTGCTCTATGTACTGGGTTCGTCGATCCTCAACCTCATGCTTGTTCTGGCGATCACCCGCATTCCGGTCTATCTGCGCACAACGCGCGCCGAGGTACTGGAAATCCGTGAGCGCATGTTTGTGCAGGCGGCCCGGGTCATGGGCGCCTCCAGCAAACGCATCCTGTTTCGCCATATCCTGCCGGTGGTATTCCCGACACTGACCACCCTTGCCACACTCGATTTCGCCTATGTGATGCTTGCTGAAAGCGCGTTGTCCTTCCTGGGCATAGGCATCCAGCCACCCGAAATCACCTGGGGCCTGATGATTTCGCAAGGGCGCCAATATCTCACCAATGCCTGGTGGCTATCCTTCTGGCCGGGGCTTGCCATCATCCTGACCACCATGTCGCTCAACCTGCTCTCGAATTGGCTGCGCATCGCGCTTGATCCGGTGCAGCGCTGGCGGCTGGAAATGAAAGGCCGCTGACATGGCAGACCATCTGCTCGAGGTTCGCAATCTCTCCGTCGAATTCCACACCGTCAATGGTGTGGTACATGCGGTGCGCGATATTTCCTATCATCTCGACAGAAGCGAAACGCTGGCCATTCTGGGTGAAAGCGGTTCGGGCAAATCTGTGTCGTCATCGGCGATCATGAACCTGATCGACATGCCGCCCGGTCGCATTACCTCCGGCGAGATCCTGCTCGATGGCGAAGACCTGCTGACCATGCCAGCGGAGGCACGGCGGGCCATCAACGGGTCACGCATTGCGATGATCTTTCAGGATCCGCTCAGTCATCTCAATCCGGTCTATACCGTCGGATGGCAGATCTGCGAGGCGATGACGACCCACGGAATGGCCTCGGATGGTGCCAGAAGCGAGGCATTGCGTCTGCTCGGTCGGGTCGGCATTCCCGATCCCGAAAATGCCATGGGCAAGTATCCGCATGAATTCTCGGGCGGCCAGAGACAACGCGTGATGATTGCCATGGCGCTGGCACTGAAGCCGGATCTCCTGATTGCGGACGAGCCGACCACCGCATTGGATGTGACGGTGCAGGCCGAAGTGCTGGCGCTCCTCAAAGAGCTGCAACAGGAAACCGGCATGGCCGTCTTGATTATCACCCATGATCTTGGTGTGGTTGCCGATATCGCAGACCGCGTCGTGGTCATGGAAAAGGGCGTTCTGGTCGAAAGCGGTACAGTGCGCGAAGTCTACAAGAATGCGCGCCATCCCTATACGAAAAAGCTGATCGCGGCGGCACCGGGCAAAGGCAGTATGCACGAGCCGATTGCGTTGGGCGAACCGCTGCTGGCCGTCAAGGACGTGCGCAAGTTCTACGGTGTCTTCGAAGCACTAAAGGGAGTCTCCTTCAACCTGATGGCCGGGGAAACCATGGCCGTGGTTGGGGAAAGCGGATCGGGAAAGTCAACGCTTGCCCGTGTCTTGCTGCGGCTTGAGGAGCCCGACGGCGGCAGCGCGCACTGGAAAGGCAAAGACCTTTTTCAGATGCAGCCGGGCGAGCTCTACAAGCTCAGGCGCGACCTGCAGATGGTGTTCCAGGATCCGACGCAATCGCTTAATCCGCGCATGACCGTTTACCAGCTTGTCTCGGAAGCCTGGGTCATCCATCCCGACATTCTGCCAAAGGCGAAATGGCGCGAGCGGGTGGCCGAACTGCTCGATCAGGTCGGTCTGTCACAGGAACATATGAGCCGCTATCCTCACCAGTTTTCCGGTGGAGAGCGCCAGCGTATCGCAATCGCGCGGGCGCTGGCGCTTGAGCCGCAGCTGATCATCTGCGACGAGGCCGTTTCGGCGCTTGATGTATCCGTTCAGGCGCAAGTTATCGATCTCCTCGACAAGCTGCGCCGTGACATGGGCATTGCCTTTATCTTCATCGCCCACGACCTGCCCGTTGTCCGGGATTTTGCCAACCATGTGATGGTTATGGAAAAGGGTGAGATCGTCGAACTCGGCACCGTACGGCAAGTCTTCGACAGCCCGCGCGAGGACTATACCCGCGCGCTTCTGGGCGCCAGCCTCGATCCCGATCCAGACG
This sequence comes from Hoeflea sp., assembly GCA_048261205.1. Classification (GTDB taxonomy): domain Bacteria; phylum Pseudomonadota; class Alphaproteobacteria; order Rhizobiales; family Rhizobiaceae; genus Hoeflea. The sequence continues at coordinate 89,463 of JBLXGF010000002.1, read as the reverse complement.
TCCAGTCTGCCCGCCGCGAGGCGCGCCTTTCGGCAACTGCCCCCCAATTCAAACGGAGTTTCTGATGTCCAAGAAAGCCTTTGTCGCGCTCGTGACCTGTTTCAACGAGGACGAGACGATCAATTATGAAGCGACCCGCGCGCAGGTGCGCCGGCAGGTGGCCGCTGGCAACAACATCATGTGTGCCGGCACCAATGGCGACTTTACCGCGCTGACCCACGCCGAGAAGATCCGCCTGACGGAAGAGGTCGTCGATGAGGTCGCAGGCAAGGTGCAGGTGATCGTCAATGCCGGCATGCCTGCCACCTTCGAAACACTCCAGCTTGCAAAGGAATTCGACCGCATCGGCGTTAACGGCATAGCAGTTATTACGCCGTTCTTCATTGCCTGCACGCAGGACGGTCTGATCCGCCATTTCTCGACAGTCGCGGATGCGGTGAAGACCCCGATCTACCTCTACGATATCCCGGCCCGCACGCAGAACCATATCGAGCCGGAAACGGCACGAAAGCTTGCAACCCATGGCAATATTGCCGGGATCAAGGATTCCGGCGGCGCACAGGAAACGCTGGAGGCCTATCTGGCCGTTGCCCGCGACATGCCGGATTTCGAGGTCTATTCGGGGCCCGACCATCTCGTCCTGTGGGCGCTGCAAAATGGTGCAGCCGGCTGCATTTCCGGCCTTGGAAATGCGATGCCGGACGTTCTTGCCGGCATTTTGAACGGCTTCAACTCCGGTGACATGGCCGATGCCGCGCGGCAGCAGGACATTTTCACGGCTTTCAGAACCGAACTCTACGCCCTTGGCTTTCCGCCAGCGCTGGTCAAGCGGGCGCTTTATCTGAAGGATAAGTCTGTGGGGGCCTCGCGGCAGCCAGCACTCCTGCCGAGTGCGGAACAGGACGCCAAGATCCGCGACATTCTCGGTCATTTCGATCTGAACTGATACTGCCAGCACCGCCTTGTGACGCGGTGCCACACACTTTCCTTCGCAGGCGCTGGTTATGATTTTGCGCCATCAAGAACCTGATACCGGGCCCCTCTGGCGAGAAAAACGGCGCTCTCGTGATGTCGGTATCACCCGCAAACAAGCCGGCGGCGAGTGAACAATGTTCTCACCTGTCTCCCTTGCGACGTGTGTCGAATTCGACACCGTGAACGACGCCATATTGGCTACCACCATGATCCAGGGTCTGATCTGGCGGGTGCAGCCATGAGCAAGACCTCCCCCAAAATATCCGGTTTACGTTATTTCAGATGGGCCTTTATCCTGACCCTTGTCGGGCTTGCGCTCGGTGCCTGGCTTGGCTGGCAGTCAACCGGCACCCTGGGCGGAACGGCGACGATCTTCATGATCTGCGCCGTTCTGGCCGTGCTTGAGATTTCGCTTTCCTTCGACAACGCCATTGTGAACGCCAACAAGCTCAAGACCATGACGCCGGTCTGGCAGAAGCGTTTCCTGACCTGGGGTATCGTGATTGCCGTGTTTGGCATGCGGATCGTCTTTCCGCTGCTGGTCGTGGTCATCGCCGCCGGCATCGGCCCGATCGATGCCATCGTCATGGCGGCCACCCGGCCGCAGGACTATGCCGACATCATGCATGAGGCCCGGTTGCCGATTGCTGCCTTCGGCGGCACATTTCTGATGATGGTGGCGCTGAAGTTCTTCTTCGATCAGGAAAAGGATGTTCACTGGATCGGCTGGCTGGAGCGCCATCTGTCCAATTTCGCGGCCATCAAGGGCATCGAAATTGCCTTCATGCTGGTCGTGATCCTGGCATTTTCCTACACCATTGCAGATGCTTCGCAGACAGAGATGAACGAACCGGTATCCTTCGTCTACAGCGCGATCTACGGCCTTGTGACCTTTCTGCTGGTGGAGGTTGCCGGCGGTTTTATAGATGCGTCCCAGCAAAGTGTGCGTTCAGCCGCAAGCGGTGGTCTGGGCGCATTCATCTATCTCGAAGTGCTCGATGCCAGCTTCTCCTTTGATGGCGTGATCGGCGCCTTTGCACTGACGCAGAACCTCTTCGTCATAGCCATCGGCCTTGGCATCGGTGCCATGTATGTGCGCTCGATGACGATCATGCTGGTCGAAAAGGGCACGCTTGCAGAATACAGATATCTGGAGCACGGCGCTTTTTATGCCATCCTGGTCTTGTCGCTGATCATGTTCTGCCAGACCCAGATCCATATCCCCGAAGTCCTGACAGGCCTTGGCGGCGCTGCCTTGATCGGCATATCGCTCTGGTCGTCAATCTTGCACAACAAGCGGGAGTGGACCTAGCCAGGCTCTGTTGCAAATATTCCGGATGGCTGTGAATCGCCTTCCCGGCAGTTCAGTCACGCGGGTCTGGCGCCGAGATTCGTCTGGAGCATTGTCACCGGCACCGTTCAAATACGTTGCGCACGGCTTTAGCCTATGCGGTTTGCAGGCGCGCGCTCTGGTGCGACACGATGATCCCGCGCGCCACCAACAGATCTCCGGCCATGGGCAGGCTGAGCGGAAAACGAAGATAAAGCCACACGGCGTGAGCAATCACTTCAGCTGGAAACCGATGGCGGCGATAAAGGCGATCACGAGTGACTTGGGTCATGCTGAAAGGTCGCACAGCCCGATCGCCGACAGGTTGGCTTTACCGTGCCGTGACAGCGAGATCATGGCCGCACTGGACATGTTGCTGGTCGGGTTCTGACCCTTTTGTCCAGCAAGCCCTGTCGATGCTGACTTCCGCGCGGAAATGACACCCTTTGCTATTTCTCGCTCATTCAGCAACGGGGCTTATAAACCCAACTGAATAAACAGCGGCATCAGGGTGTTTTAGCCAAGGTGCCCTTCGGCAAGAGCCGCACTGTAAACCTGTTTGGTGCGTTGAATATGGACCTCCAGCGCGGCGTCAAAAAGGTCCATCGACCGGTCACAAAGATGACCATAGATCTTGTGGTGCTCCACAAGGGACTCTGCCCGCCGCTCGGAATAGGGTGCCGTCACATTCGAGCGCAGGGCGGAAATCCGGCCCGAAACCCGCGCATAAGCGTCGCGCAGATATGAATTGCCGCATCGGTCAAATGCGACCCGGTGGAAGTCATTGTCCAGCAAGCTGTAAGCCTGATGCTGACCGGCCGCCATTGCTGCGTCCATCTCGACCAGGATCTGTTTCATGTCGCTGAGATATTCCTCCGGCGCAAATCTGAGCGCGGCCCGGACTGCCTGGCCTTCCAGCAACTGGCGATAGTCACAAATCTGGCTGATATCCTCAAGCGAGGTCTCGAACACAAAGCTGCCCCGCTTCGGCCGGACGACAACCAACCCCTCATTCGACAGCATCGCCATGGCATCCCGGATCGGCGACCGCGAGACGCCAAACTGCGTCACCAACCGGTCTTCGGAGATGTTTTCACCCAGCGGCAATGTCCCGGTCATGATCGCCTCGCGAATCTGTTCCGCGACAATCTGGGCCAGCGAGGGCTGTGGCTTGATTCGTTTCAGACTCACTTGCGCGATCGCCCCCGCAGCCAGATCAGAACCGGTACACTCCAGATCACAAGCACCATCAGGGCCAGCCCGGCGGCGATCGGCCGCTCAATGAAGGGAAGGACCCCGCCATCCGATTTGATCAGTGATGTCACGAAATTCCGTTCCACGAGCAGCCCCATGACAATCCCCAAAATGGTTGGTGCGACGGGAAAGTCGTTTTCTTCCATCACATAAGCCACCAAGCCCAGCACAAGCATGACCACGATGCCCGAAGCTGACGCATTGATAGAATAAGACCCGACAATACAGAAGCCCAAAATCAAGGGTGCAAGGATGCGCTTGGGCACGCGCAACACCTGCGACGCCAGTGTAATCGCCAGAAGACCCAGCGGGATGATCAGCAGATTGGCAATCAGAAACACCAGAAAGATCGCCGAAATCTTGTCGGCGGACGTCAGGAACACCATCGGTCCCGGATTGAGTCCTTTCATGTAGAGCACGCCAATGACGATCGCCGTGATGGAATCGCCGGGAATTCCAAATACCATCGCCGGGACATAGGCTCCCGACAAGGCCGCGTTGTTGGCGGCGCAGGCATCGACCAGACCTTCCTGGGTACCCTTGCCGTACTGCTCCGGCTGTTTGGAAAACCGTTTGGAGACTGCATAGGATATCCATGCCCCGATATCCGACCCCGCCCCGGGCAGAATACCGATCACGGTGCCGATGATCGAGCCGCGCGCCAGGTTGAGTTTCCTGCGCCACAGCAGTGCGCCAACCCCTTCGAAGATGCGCAGCGGGTTGCCGACGCTCTGCACGGGTACATGTAATGCTTTGCCTGTGAAGCTGCGGATCAGTTCCGGTATCGCGAACATGCCGATCAACGCGGGCACGAATGCCACGCCGTCCAGAAGGGATGTCATTCCAAACGTGTACCGCGGAAAGCCAGAGGTGGTGTCCATACCGACCATGGCGATCATCAAACCGATCAGCAGTGACAACAGGCTGCGCAGCAGGGAGCCCGAACCCAGCATCACCGCCGCCGACAGCCCGAGCAGTGCCAGCCAGAAATATTCAAACGAGGTGAAGTTGAGGGAAACCAGTGCGAGCTTCGGAGCCGCCATCAACAACACAACGGAACCGAAGATTCCGCCGATGGCCGAAGAGGTCACCGATATCCCCAACGCGCGTCCAACCTTGCCTTGATGGGTCAGCGAGTTCAGGTCGTCGATATAGGCTGCGGAAGCCGCTGTTCCCGGAATACGCAGCAGCGCCGCCGGGATATCCGACGCGAATATCGCCATTGCCGCCGTCGTCACAATTGCAGCAACGGCCGGCACCGGGTCCATGAAGAACGTGATCGGCACGAGCATCGCTGTCGCCATGGTGGCCGAAAGGCCCGGAATGGCGCCCACGAACAGACCGAATGTCGAACAGGCCAGAATGATGGCGGCCATGTTCCAGGTGAACACCAGCGCCATTGCCGCATCGAGATTGGCAATCATCAGAGCCATCCTTTCAGCGGTCCCGCCGGCAGCGGAACCAGCAGCAGCCGCGTCATCACCAGATGCACGGCAAACACGAACCCGACGGCGAGCGGCAGAAGCCGCCACGCATTTCGCTGGCTGGCGAAGTAAAGCACACAGAGCAGCAGGCTTGCGCCCAGCGGGAACCCGATCTGTTCAAAACCGATCGCCAGACCGGCAGTGCCGATCAGCGCCAGGGCGGCGGCAGGACCGTGGCGGCTGTCGCGCCAGCCGTCGGCAACGGCGACCAGGACCCCACGGCGATTCTGCCCGCCGAGTGCCAGCCCCAGTCCCAGGAGCGCAATCAGACTGCCGATGATCTTGGGAAATGTTCCGGGGCCGACCGCCTGACCTGGCATGGCGGGAAACTGAAATGCGCTCAGGGTGATCGAACATCCCAAAAGAAACAGCAGCGCCCCGAGCACCGCATCATTGATCTTCATCCCGGGCTCCTCCCCGATCGTGGCCGGCGTATCCGGGCTTGTTCCGGATACGCCGCCTATGTCCGCAGGCCTACTTGGCCAGACCTACCGCCTTGAGCGTTCCGCCCAAGGTTGCGTCGGATGTTTTCATGAACGCCTCGAAGTCGGCTCCCGTGGTCCATTGCATGGCATAGCCGCGGCCTTCCATGAACCCTGTGTAATCGGGGTTCTGCATGACCTTGGTCAAAGCAGCGGTCAGGACATCAATACGGTCTTGCGGCACTCCCGCAGGCGCAACCAATCCGCGCCAGGACCCCATGGTGAAGTCCTTCCCGGTCGCTTCGTTAAAGGTGGGCACATCCGGCGCGTTCGGCATCCGCGCGGCCGAAAAGACGGCCAGGGGACGGATAAGACCGGCGCCCATCAAGGCTTCCGCCTCGGGCAGCGAGGCCGTCGCGATCTGTACGCCGCCAGCGGCGAGATCCTGCAGACCGGGTGCCGCCCCTTCGGAGGGCACCCAGGCCACGCGCTCAGCAGGCAGTCCTGCCGCCAGCAACATGCCGGCCATGGCAAGATGGTTCACGCCGCCCTGTGCCGAGCCGGACGCCTTGAACTCGCGGTCGGATGCGGCAGCCAGTGCGGCGATCAAAGCCTGGACATCGGCATGGGGACTGTCGGTGCGCACGAACAGCGCTGCCGGATCGGCATTGTACAATCCCAGCGGCGTGTAGGCCGTGTAGGTGAGGTCGGTCAGGCCAAGATTGTGCATCGTGCCGATTTCCAGCGTCGCCACACCGATCGTCTGGCCGTCGGGCTCTGCATCCGCAATCGCCGAATGACCGATCACGCCCGACCCGCCGGTGCGGTTTTCGACCGCCACCGGTACGCCCAGTTCGCCTTGCAGAAGGGTCCCGATCATCCGCGCCGTGGCGTCAGTTCCGCCACCGGCTCCCCAAGGCACGATCAGTGTGACCGGTCCGCCGGGGAAATCTTCCGCAACCGCGGGCAACGCCGCCATCATAGCCACCGCGCCGGCCGCAGCCAACACCATCCGTCGATACATTTTCATTGTCGTCTTTCCTCCCTGTCTCCGGTCTGCGCCCCGGAGGTGGCGTGCCTTTGCGTGGTCAATACCCCGCAGCAGGCGTTGAAAGCTTCGATCCGTCGCGTTCCGCCGCCAGACGCCGCGCACTGTCGATCAGCATCGAGACATCGTTCGCGCCTATGGCGAAGCGATAACCCAACCGCTCAAGATCGGACCAGTTGCGCCCGGCCCCGACTATCGTCGCCAGCGGCATCCCGGCCCTGGCGGCCACGGTCTCTATCTGTTTCAGCAAGTCCTGCACCTCTGCGTGGTCCATCCGTTCAAGATGGCCGGCAGAGGCGGCAAGATCATTTGGTCCGATGAAAATCGCATCGATGCCCGGAACCGTGGCAATCTCGGCGAGATTGGCGACCGCATCCACATGCTCGCATTGCAGCATAATGACCACGTCGTCATGGGCCTCATCCCGCGCATAGCCGGTCCTCACGCCCCAGTCCGAGGCGCGGATGATCGGAGCCGCATAACCGCGCTTGCCACGTGACGGATAGCGGAATGAATCGACGACCGCCTGGGCCTGCGCAGCCGAATTGACCATTGGAACGATGAAGTTGCGAAAGCCCCGGTCGATGGTCCGTTTGATCGTCGTGTCCAACCCGTCCGGCAATCGCAGCACCACTTCGCCGCCCGCCGATTCGATGGCACGGGCCATGCCGACCCATGTCTCGACATCGCCAATTCCGTGCTCGCCGTCGATCACGATAGTGGGCCAGCCGTGGCGCACCATGATCTCGGCCACATCCGCATTGCCCAGCTCGGCCCAGGCGGCGGTCACCATGCCGCCTGCGGTCATGCGTTTCCTGAGCGGGTTCATTGGCTCTCGCTTTCCACCAGATCGACAACCTTTCCGGGGTTGAGCAGGTTGCCAGGATCCAGGGCCCGTTTGAGACGCCGCATCAGCGCCAGCTCCTGCCGGGTCCGGGTGTAATGCAGGTAGGGTTTCTTCAGCAGCCCGATGCCATGCTCGGCCGATATGGTTCCGCCAAATTCGCGGACGGTCGCATAGACAATGTCGCTGATCGCCGTGCCGGGCTGGACTGGCGCACCCATGGAAAGTGCCACGATGTGCAGGTTGCCGTCGCCGATATGGCCGTAATAGACCGAGAGTGAATTGGGAATCTCGGCCGCAAGCCTGGCTCTGCAGGCGTCGGCAAAGGCATCCATGCTCCGCACCGGCAGGCCGATATCAAAAGCGCAATGCGGGCCAAGCACCGTGCCAAATTCAGCCGCCGCATCGCGCGTACGCCAGAACGAAGCGACATCCGCCATGCTCTGCGACACCGCTGCATCGGCGATGATGCCGTCCTCGAAGGCCTGCTCGATCCAAGCCATGAAGCGGTCGCCGTCCACCACCTCATCCAGCCCCTGCATTTCCACCAGAACATAAAAGCCGTGCGCCCCTTCTATGGGTGCGCGGATGCCTTTGACCGTCACCGTGGCCGCGTGCCAGTAATCCGGCCACATCACCTCGAAGGCCGACAGCATCGGTCCGAGGCCGCGCCGGGCGGCGCCGAGCAGCCTGACAACATCTTCGTAGCTTTCCACGCCGCACAATGCGGCATGGGTGCAGCCGGGGCGCGGATGCAGGCGCAGCACAGCACGTGTAATGATCCCGAGCGTGCCTTCGGAGCCAAGGAACAGCTGCTTGAGGTCATAGCCGGCATTGTTCTTGAGCATCTTGTTGAGCCCGGTCACCAGCGTGCCGTCCGGCAGCACATATTCGAGCCCGAGAACCATTTCCTTGGCCATGCCATAACGGATCACCCGGTTGCCGCCCGCATTGGTCGACAGATTGCCGCCGATCTGGCAGGAACCGCGCGCGCCCAAGTCGAGCGCGATGAAGAAACCTGCTTCATCAGCGGCGCGCTGGATAACCTCCAGCGGCGTCCCTGCCCGGACCGTGATGGTTGCGGCGTCGGCATCCAGCTCTTCGATTCCCGAGAACCGCTCAAGCGAGATCATGACCGCGCCCTCAACAGGGTGCCCGCCGCCTGCCAGTCCGGTCAGCCCGCCCTGCGGTACCACGGCGACGCCGTGAGCTGTGCAGATGCGCATGGCCTCGGCGACGCCTTCGGGGCTGTCGGGCCTCACGACTGCCAGAGGCCGCACCGCCGGCAGATAGCTGGTGTCCTGCAAATTGCGCTGAGGGATATCGTCACCGGTCATGACCGCTGCTGCCGGGAACTGCTGGCGCAGCTCTGCCACACAGCTATCAAGATTTACGGACATCTGGTTCGGCGAATTGGACATCGATGAAATTTTCCCAGGTTGGATGGCCGCCGCGCAGGCCTGCTGCGCGGCGGGATAAGGCTTACTTGCCGCGGAGCTTGTTGAGCTCGGTCATCAGGGCGTCAAAATTGTCCTTGCCGACCGTTTCCATGCTGGCGTCGTAGACCGGCGCGACCAGAGCGCGCAGCTTGTCCATTTCCTCGGCCGAGAGCTCGGACACTTCCATGCCCTCGTTCTGGAGCTCGACCTGCGCCTCGGTCGTGACCGAACGGGATTTGGCGATCTGCGCGTCGCGGGCAGAAGCTGCGCAATCCTGCACAAGCGCCTGCTCATCGGCATTCAACCCGTCCCAGACAGCCTTGGACATCAGCACCGGTGTCGGCGAATAGGCGTGGCGGGTCAGGGTAAGGTACTTCTGAACCTCATAGAACTTCGAGGCCTGAATCAGCGGCAGCGGGTTTTCCTGTCCGTCAACCGCCCCGGTCTCGAGCGCGGTAAAGACTTCGCCGAAGGCCATCGGAACCGGATTTGCGCCCAACCGGCGGAAGGTGTCGAGGAAGATCGGGTTCTGCATGACGCGGAAGTTCAGGCCTTCAAAGTCCGAAACCGCATTGATCGGCCGCTTGGCATTGGTCGCGTTGCGGAAACCATTCTCCCAGATCGATAGCATCACCAGGCCGTGTGCGGGCATCTTGGCGGCAACATAATCGAAATACGGACCGGTCATGATCGCGTCGACTTCCTTATCCGAAGCGAACATGAAGGGGAGTTCGAAGACGCTCATCGCCGGCTCGATGCCGCCAATCGCGGCGGCGCCGGTGACAACCATCTCGATCGAGCCTGATCTTACCGACTGCGTCGCTTCGGCATCGTCACCCAATTGACCGTTGTAGAAACCCCGCAGCTTCATCTTGCCGCCGGAGCCATCTTCGAGGCACGCCGACATGGCGTTGATGCCGGCCGAAACCGGGTGATCCTCGGAAGCGCCGTTTGACACCTTGAAGGTGTGGCTTCCGTATTCCGCCGCCTGTGCGGGGACGGCCAGCATTACGGTTGTCAGTAGCGCGAGCACGCTGGCCCTGATGATAGATTTGGACATTGATGTCTCCTCCCTTGCAGTTATGCAGTTGTCTCGAATTGGGGCCGCGCCCCGGTTGAGGTCATTGCAGCCATTCCATCGGAACCGTTACAATCTCGGGAAAGGCCACGAGCAGGAGCAGGACGGCTACCTGCGCGGCCAGAAATGGCAGTGAGCCCATGGCAACCTTGTGCATCGGCACGCCCGATACGCCGGCGGCAACCGACAGCACGATGCCGACCGGCGGTGTTACAAGACCGATGGCTGTGTTGATGACGAAGATCACGCCAAAATAGATCGGGTCGATCCCGGCTTTCTCGACCACCGGCAGCAGCACCGGAGCGAGAATGAGGATCGTCGGCCCCATATCCAGCATGGTTCCGATGACCAGCACGAGCACCATGATCGCCAGCAACAGCAGCTTGGGATTGTCAACCAGCGGGGCCACCAGATCGAGCACGATGCCCGACAGGTCAGCGATGGATATGAACCAGGATGTCGCAAGCGCCGCCGCTGCCAGCAACATAACCACCGATGTGGTGAGCGCAGCCCTGCGGAACACATCGAACAGCTCGGAGACCTTCAATTCTCCGTGCACGAAGATTCCCACCACCAAGGCATAGACGGCGGCTATCACGGCAGCCTCGGTCGGGGTGACGACACCGAAACGGATACCGCCCAGGATGATCACCGGCAATCCGAGGGAGAACAAAGCCGCACGCAGGGCCCGCAGCCGTGCAGGCCATTCCTGGCGCGGCAGTGGCGGCACGTTCTCGCGACGGGCCAGGAAGATCCAGACCGCGAGCGCGCTCAACCCCATCAGGGCACCCGGCACGATACCGGCCATGAAGAGCTTTGTGATCGACAGATTGGTCGCCACTCCGAAGATGATATAGGCGATCGACGGCGGGATGATCGGCGCAATGATACCACCCGACGCCATCAGGCCAACCGACCGCGCTTCGTCATGTCCCGACTTGCGCATCATCGGCAGCAGGATGGCAATCAGCGCCGCAGTATCCGCCGCCGCCGAGCCCGACAGGGAGGCGAGAATTATGGCGGCAAAAATAGCCACCACACCGAGCCCGCCACGCAGGTGCCCGACAAAGGCCATGGCAAAGGCGATGATCCGCTTGGACATCCCGCCGGCATTCATCAACTCGCCGGCCAGCAGGAAGAACGGAATGGCCAGCAGAGAGAAATTGTTGGCCCCTACGACAAGCCGCTGTGTGATGATCTGCGGATCGAACAGATCGAGCGTGATCCCCATCATGACCGCGCAAATCAGAAGCGCGAATGCAACGGGAACGCCGGTGATCAGGGTCAGGCCGAGGGTGACCAGAAAAACAACGAGGCTCATTCCGCATTCGCCTGTTTAGCAGTCGGAAGCTCGCTCAACCGCCCTGTGGCATATCCCACCATGCGCAGTCCGGAATAGAGACCGGTCACCATACTCATCGGCAACGCAACACCGAACACCCAGATCATGGGAAGCCCTGTCACCGGCGCGGAGTTCGTCGCATTGACATGCCACTGCATCAACGTGCCGACAATGATCAGCACACAGACGCCAAGCACGAGCGCATTGGCGATGGTGAGCAGTACGCGGCGCAGGCCCGGCCCCACGCTCATCACCACCAGGTCGAAGCCCATATGCATGTTCAACCGGGTCGCGGTCATTGCACCCAGGAAGATCAGCCAGACGAAACAGAACCGCGACATTTCCTCGGAGATGTCGAGCCCGGATCCAAAGCCGTAACGCAGCACGACATTGACAAAGACCATGGCGGTCATTGCCGCCAGCAGAAGCACAAGCAGAATGTCGTTGATCCGGAAGAAGAGGGTCTCGAGGCGTTTCATTTCCGCCCTCCTGCGACACGAATTGTCTCTCCGCTGACATAGGGAGCAGCAAGCAAAAGCCAGGCAGCGGCTTCAGCCACTTCGCGCGCCTCGCCGAGACGGGCAAGCGGAATGCCAGCGGTGGTCGCTTCCAGAGCATCACGATCTGCGAAGAGAGTTGTCTGGATTTCGGTGTCGATAATTCCCGGCGCGAGCGCATTGACCCTCAGATCGGGCGCCAGATCCCGCGCCATCGCCGCTGTAAGCGCCAGCATCGCGCCCTTGCTCGCGCCATAGACGGCCCGCCCCGTGGCCCCGCCATTCATCGCGGCAATGGAGGCCATGTTGACAATCGCGGCACTTGGATGCGGCTGCCTGACGCGCAGGAACGCGGACGTCACCAGCAATGTGCCGCGCAGATTGATCCCCATGACCCGGTCGATTTCGACCGCATCCATGGCATCGAAAGACATTGCCCGGCCGAGGATTCCCGCATTGTTGACGAGATGCGTGGGCGCCAGGGGAAGAGCTGCTTCGGCCTTGGCAACAGATTCTGCATCGGAAATATCGAGCGGTGCAACATGGGCAGCGGATCCAAGCGCCGAGCTGGCATCAGCAAGCGCCCCGGCGTCGATGTCCCACAGGATCACAGCCGCGCCCCGGGCCACAACCTCGTCGGCGATTGCCCGGCCAATGCCGCGCGCGCCACCCGTAATCAGGACAACCGGCCGGGTCATTCCGTGCCGCTCTCGATCTCGTGCCGATGGGCAAATTGCTGATGCGGCGCGAGACCGATCAGCTCGCAGAACTGACCGTAGTCATAGCCCACCGGCGGCAGGGCCCCGCTGGATCGAAGCGCGGCGAAGGCAGCGGTCTGCGCCGCCAACCCTGCAAACAGACCTGTCACCGCATACAGACAGATGGCAAATCCCATCTGGTCCAGCGCCTTCAGATCAAGGCGCGCCGCATCGGTGCCGTCGACAATGCTGATCACCTTGGGGCCTTGCACCCGGGCAGCGATCGCCTCAACTTCCGCCACCGTCTTGATGCCGTCGACGAAGACCAGATCCACACCGAGGTCGGCATAGCGCCGGGCCCGCTCCACCGCCAGCTCGATACCATGGCCTGGCAGCGCATCCGTGCGGGCAATGATAATCACGTCTCCATATTCGTCGCGCGCGGCGAGCGCCGCCTTCAGCCGGGCCTCGGCCTCGGCCAACGGCACCACCTTGACGCCAGCCAGCTGGCCGCAGCGCTTTGGCGAGACCTGGTCTTCCAGATGCAATGCCGCCACGCCGGCCTGCACATAGTCGGCAACAGCGCGGCGAATATTCAGAGGCCCGCCATATCCGGTGTCGGCGTCGGCAATCACCGGCACATCCACGGCGCGGCACATCGCGCGGGCATGCTCGGCCATTTCGGTTTGTGTCATCAGCCCGAGATCCGGCAGACCCAGCCGGCTTGCCGTGGCGCCCAGACCGGTCATGTAGACAGACTCGAACCCGGCAGCCGCGATCACCCGGGCCGACAAGGCATCGGGCGCACCGGGAGCGGCCAGAATGCCACCCTGCTGCAGCCTTTGGCGCAAAATTCGCACGGTCATCGTGAGCTGCTACGTGTCATGGCTGGATCTCCTCCCAACTTTGATATGTGTTACACATAACAATGACAATCACCAGGCGTCAAGAGCAGAGTGGCCACCACACGTCCTTCGCCGAACATACCGGCTGCGCAGGCGGTCGATCTGATCAATTCACGAAGCATTGCTGTCAGCCCCATGATTACCGCGCCCTATGCGCTCGAAGACGCACTGGCAGCGTTTGAAGCCGCCGGCGACCGGTCCCGGTCTGTTAAGGTGCAACTGGCGTTCTGAATGGGAGCGGGAAAAGGTGCGGGGCAAGCCGCAAGGGCAAACCTGGCTTGTTGGAGGCGGGCATGGCCCTCGGCTATCCGAATTTGCTTTTCAGTTCCGTGCCGCCGCCGTGCCGCACAAGCAATTCGCCACCATCGGATCGAAGCGCTCTAGGATACGGTGCCGCGCGCATCGACTGCGACCCGGGCCAGCGCGCCATCAGCCTTCAACAGCCACGCCTCGTCAAACAGGTTGGAGACGACGCAGACATGGTTGGGGATCACCACGATGCGCTGACCGATACGGTAGTTATCGGCCGGTCCATGATGCAACACGCCATGTTCCTCGCTCAGCGAGACGATCGCTGTGTCGGTGGAGCCCGCCACATACCCGAAACCCTCAAGCCCGAGGAGATCCGAGGTCAGGCTCTTGGAACCGGCATCGATCACCGCGCGTCCCGGCGCAGGCAGGCTGACGACGGTCGCAAGCACGCCGAGCGCGCAATCCTGCCAGCCGCAGGCGCCGCGCTCGACCAGCGAACGGTCATTGTAGACATAGGTGCCCGCCCGGTATTCGGTGAATATTCCTAGGCTCGCAGCGCCCGCCATGTCAGGCGAGCCTCCGGTGGTGACGACAGGGCAATCGACGCCGGCGGCGGCGAGCAGATCGACGGCCTGGCGCATGAAGCGCGCCGCATCCCCTGCCCCGCCGACGGCGGGATAGGTCATCAATCCGCCGAAGCGCAGCCCCGGGCTCGAGGCGATGATCCTGGCCAGTTCGAAGGCCGCCTGCGGCGTCTGCACACCACAGCGGCCGGCGCCGGTGTCGCATTCGACCAGCACCTCGAGCGGCCGCCCGGCATCGGCAAAGGCGCCGCTCAGCCCGGCGACCGTCACTGCGCTGTCGGCGGTCACCGCCAGCCTGTCGACACGGCCGGCGAGGCCGCGCAGGCGGGCGAGCTTCTCCGCGCCGAGAATGTTGAAGGTGATCAGGATATCCTTGAGGCCGCCATCGGCCATCACCGCAGCCTCGTCCACCTTCTGGCAATTGATGCCGGCGGCGCCGGCGTCCATCTGGGCGCGGGCGAAACCCACCATCTTGTGGGTCTTGATATGCGGGCGAAAGGCAAGCCCCTGAGCATCGCAATGATCCTGCAAGCGGCGGATATTGGCGAGCGCGATCGCCTCATCGATGATGATGCAGGGCGTGTCGAGTTCGCCGAATTGGTCAGCCGAGAGCATTATGCGGATCCTCTACCCGCGGCCAGATGGCACGCGTGAGATGTTTGTAGTCATTGGTGACGGGGTTGTTCGGATAGGGACCGTCAATGGCAACATAGAGGATTTCGCTGGCGATATGCGAGAACGCCTCCTGAAAATGATTGGTCGATTTCACCGCCAGCACCGATTTTGCTTTGGGGTCTATACCGAAATTGGAGAAGATGTCCGGGTTGAAGACCTGCGAGCGGACGGTATTGAGAATGACATCAATGCCGCCGACCTCGATCCACACCGAAGCACCAAGCGGTACCACGCTGTCGCCGAAGCTCTGCAGCGCGGCGGTGCGCGTGCCGCGCACAATCACTTTGGCATCGAGCGGCTCGCCGCTGCCCGCCGACATCTTGCCGCCGAAACGGAGCTGCAACCGGGCGCCCTCGCCGGCCGAGATGCAGGTGCGCACCGCGATCGGATCCCAGATCGAGGCGAGTGCGGCGTTCTTCACGCCGCGCTCGAGCATGGCCCGCAACAGCACGGTGGAATCGCCGGGCACGCCACCGCCGGGATTGTCCCAGACATCGGCGATCACCACGGGTCCGTCCGCCACCGCCCCGGCCCGGTCGAGCGCCTGTTCGGGGCTGAGGAATTCCGGGCGGGTGGTGCCGCGGAAGCTGAACAGTTCCTCGCCCAGCTTCCGGGCGAGTTCGGCAGCCATCTCCGCATCGTTGTCGGTGACCACGATCACCTTGGTGCCGAGATCCGGCACGTCGCCCGCCATGAAGCCGTGGATCACCGAAACCGAGAGGATGCCCGGCTGCCGTTCAAGCTCGCGCATGCGGTCGACGAAGCCGCGCATCGGCTGCCGCGAGGTGGGCAGCAGTTCGATCATGCGACAGTCGTGAACCGCAATCACGGGACAGATCTCGCCGGCAAGCGCATGATTTGCGAGCTCCACCAGGCGTTCTCCGGTTTCGGCGAAATCGGTATGCGGAAATTCCTTGAACACCGTGACCAGATCAAGATTGTCGACGCGGCGCGAACTCAGATGGCTGTGCGGGTCGAAACTTGCCCCGACCAGGGTGTCCGGCCCGACAATCCCGCGGACCGCCTCAAGCAGCTCGCCTTCGCAGTCGAGACAATCCTGCGCCACCATGGCGCCATGCAGGCCGAGCAGCACGGCGTCGAGCGGCAGCGCCGCGGTGATTTCCGCCAGCACCTGGTCGCGCAGCAGCTGCCAGGTGCGGCTGTTGACGATACCACCCGGCTCGGCCCAGGTCGCCGTGCCCTCGATCACCTGCCAGCCGTAGCTTTCGGCACGGGCGCGCGCGGCGGGAAAGACGGCGCTGCACAGGGTGGGGGTGAGCGGATGCTCGCCGGGTGGCGCGTAGAAGCTGTCCTTGAAATCCTGCAGGTCGGTTATGAGCGGGGAGAAGGTGTTGGACTCGGTGGCAAGCGAACCGACATATACCCGTTTGGCATTGGTTTTCATGCAAGGTCTTTCTGCAGGTCTTCGATGTGATGGCAGGCGCTGAAATGCCCGGTGGCAACCGCCTGCGGGAGCGGCTGGGTGGTCCGGCAGATGTCGGTGGCGAATTTGCAGCGGGGATGAAAGGCGCAGCCCGGTGGCGGCGCGGCGGCGTTGGCCGGTTCTCCCAGATCTTCCACCCGCTTGCGCCCGGGAACAATGCGCGGGATCGAGGACAACAGCAGCCGCGTATAGGGATGGGAAGGCTGCTCGAAAATCTCGGCGCGGGTGCCGATCTCGACAATCCTGCCCAGATACATCACCGCCACCCGGTCGCTGACATGGCGGACAACGCCGAGATCATGGCTGATGAACAGCATCGACACACCGCTGTCGCGCTGCAGATCCTTGATCAGGTTGAGAACCTGCGCCTGGATCGACACATCGAGCGCGGAGACCGCCTCGTCGGCGATGACCAGCCGTGGCTTAAGGATCATCACCCTGGCAATGCCAATGCGCTGGCGCTGGCCGCCGGAGAATTCATGCGGATAGCGCTCCATCACCTTGGGGTCGAGGCCCACCAGCTGCAGCGTCTCGGCGATGAGCGCGCGAGCCTCGGCGCGGGTCTTTGCCAGCCCGTGAATGCGCAGCGGCTCGGCCAGCGTCTGTTCGATGGTCAGCCGCGGATTGAGCGAGGCGAAGGGATCCTGAAAGATCATCTGGATCTCGCGCCTGAGCGGCCGGAATTCGGACTGGCTGAGGGGGAGGATGTCGCGGCCGTCGAGCCGGGCGGTACCGCCGGAAGCGGTCTCAAGCCGGGTGAGCGTCCGGCCGACGGTCGACTTGCCGCAGCCGGATTCGCCGACCAGACTCAACACCTCGCCGGCGCCAATGGAAAAACTCACGCCATCGACGGCCTTGAGCAAGCGGCGGCCGGAGCCGAAAGGCCGCGCCGTGCCGAGAAAGAAGTGGGTTTTGAGGTCTTCGACCTCAAGCAGGGGTGCGGCAGTCATGCTGGATCCTCGCCGGGAAAATGGCAGCGGGCGAAATGGTCCGGCGCGACCGCGATTGCCGCCGGGTCGATGTCGGAACAGATCGGGCGGGCGCGGGAACAGCGCGGATGGAAGGCACAGCCGGTCAGCTTTTCCCCCAGGGTCGGAACCCGGCTCGGAATCGCCTCCAGCCGTTCGACCTCGCGGTCGGTCACCGGGATCGAGGCGAGCAGACCGCGGGTATAGGGATGGGCCATATTGGCGAACAGCTCGTCGGCCGCCGCTGTCTCAATCACCTTGCCCCAATACATCACCGCGACATTGTCGCAGGTCTCGGCGATGACGCCGAGATCATGCGAGATCAGCATGATTGCCATGCCGGTCTCGGCCTGCAGCTCCTTCATGAGGTCGAGTATGCGAGCCTGCACGGTGACGTCGAGAGCGGTGGTCGGCTCGTCTGCGATCAGCAGCTTGGGGTCGCAGGCCAGCGCCATGGCGATCATCACCCGCTGGCGCATGCCGCCCGAAAGCTGATGTGGAAAACTGTCGATCCGGCCCTCCGGATCGGGAATGCGCACCAGCCGCAGCAGCTCGATGGCCCGCTCGCGCGCCGCCGCCTTCGAAATCCTGCGGTGCTGCAGGATGGATTCGGTGATCTGGTCGCCAACCCGGTAGACCGGATTGAGGCTGGTCATCGGCTCCTGGAAGATCATCGCCATGTCGGCGCCCATGATGGCGCGACGGCGCTTTGCGGGCAGCACCAGCATGTCCTGCCCGTCAAACAGGATCGAGCCCGAGGTGATGCGGACCTGGCTGCCCTCGAGCAGGCCCATGATGGCCAGCGATGTCAGGCTCTTGCCGCAGCCCGACTCGCCGACGATGCCGAGCGTCTTGCCTGCCTCGACTTCAAACGAAACGCCCTGAACCACCGGGACCAGCTGGCCGCTGACGGCAACCGCGATGGCGAGGTCTTTGACTTCCAGAAGGGCCATCGGTCAAACTCCCGCAATGTCGTCTTTGAAGCGTGGATCCATGCTGTCACGCATGGCGTCGCCGACCATGTTCATCGAAAACACGGACAGGATGATGAGCAGTCCGGGATAAAGCAGCAACCAGGGTGCGCGGGTGACGTAGATCCGCGATTCCGACAGCATGTTGCCCCAGCTCGGCACCTCCGGCGGCAAGCCCAGCCCGAGAAAGTCGAGGGCGGCGGCCTGCAGCTGGGCGAAGGCGAAAATGAAACTCGCCTGCACCAGGAGCGGCGAGATCAGATTGGGCAGGATGTGCCGGAACAGGATCGACCCATGGCCGGCACCCGAACAGACGGCAGCATCGATGAAGACCTCGCGCTTGAGCTTCAGCGTCATGCCGAACAGAATCCGCGCCGTAGTGGTGGCGTAGACAATGCCGATGACGATGATGGTGTTGGCGACGCTGCGTTCGAGCAGTGTCATCAGCACCAGCGCCAGCAGCAGCGCCGGGAATGCCATCAGCACATCGATGCCGCGCATGAGAAAATTGCCCAGCCGGGTGAAATAGGCCGACAACATGCCGACCAGTCCGCCGGTCACCAGCGCGAAGGCGACGCTGCCAAGGCCGATCAGCATGGCCATCCGGGCGCCGTAGATGCAGCGCGAAAACGTGTCGCGGCCGTAATGGTCGGTGCCGAAGAGATGCGGCCAGCCCGGCTCAGCCAGCCGGTTGACGGGGTCAATGTCGAGCGGGTCGAACGGCGCGATCCATGGCGCGGCAAGGGCAGCGAACAAGACCAGGCATAGCCAGATCAGACCTGCGGTGCCCATGATGCGTCCGCGGAAGGTGTTCCGGGCGGTGGTAAGCAAATTCATTTCAGCGACACCCTCGGATCGAGCCAGGCATAGGCGAGGTCCACGATCAGGTTGATGACCATGTAAAGACAGACGATCACAAGAATGACCCCCTGGATGACCGGATAATCCCGCCGCAGGATCGACTGGACCACCAGGCGCCCGACACCGGGAAGCGAGAACACGGTCTCGGTAACCACCGCTTCCGAGATCAGCGCGGCAAAAGTGAAGCCGAAGGCTGCTGCGACAGAGATGAGCGCGTTGCGGAAGACATGCTTGATCGCCACGCGCGCCGGGTGCAGCCCCTTGGCCCGCGCCGTCCGCACATGATCCTCGCGCTGCACATCGAGCATGGAGGCGCGCACCAGGCGGATGATCAGCGCCGCGTTGGGCGCGGCCAGCGTCAGGCTCGGCAAGAGCAGGTAGCGCAGATTGAGCAGCCCGCCCTCGTCGTGGATCGAGGGGAAGCCGGAGCTCGGAAACCATCCCAGCCAGACGGCGAAGATCAGGATCAGATAGAGCCCGAGCCAGAAGGTCGGCACCGAGGCAAACAGCATGGCGCCGCCGGAGGCGAGCTGGTCCACCCAGCTGCCGTGCCGGGTCGCCGACATCACGCCGATGGGGACGCCGAGAATGATGATCCAGACCATGGTCAGCATTGCCAGCAGGATCGATGTCTCGGCGCCGCCGGCGATCACGTCCATCACCGGGGTGCGGAAAAACACCGATGTGCCGAAATCACCCTGCAGCGCATGACCGAGCCAGATGAAGTACTGCACATATATGGGTTGATCGAGACCCATTTGCTGCGACAGGCGGGCCACTTCCTCGGGCGTGGCGGAATCGCCGAGCAGAACCGCTGCCGGGTCTCCGGGAATGAGATGAACGAAGAGGAAGACCAGGACGGATGCCGCCAGCAAGGTCGGGATCAGGGCCAGAAGCCGTTTGAATGTATATGCGAGCATGGGGATGACCAGGTTTTCCTGTGGAGAGCCCCTCCCCCTGTATCGTTGGGGAGGGGCTTTCGGTGCTTCAGCCTACTTGGATATGTTCCAGAAGGCAGGCCAGATGAGCGTGGCGTCCGCCAGACCCTTCAACGCCGGCGAGGCGATGTTGTAGGTATAGACGTCGCCGGTCTTCATGGTCGGAACCTGCTCGTAGATCAGCGCCTGGATTTCCGCCCAGATCTTCTGCCGCTCGGCCGGATCGGAGGACGCGGTGAACCTGGCCTTCAGCGCTTCCTTTTCCGGCGTTGCCCACCAGCCGGGATAGTTGTCGTTCATCACCGAAATCAGGATCGGGTCGGGAACGAAACCGTGGTGGGTGAAGAACATGTCCCACTGGTCGGGCTGGGCCCGTTTCTCTATCAGCGTCGCCCAGTCATAGACCTGAAGATCGATGTTGAAGCCGGCCTGGGCCAACTGCTTGGTGTAGACGATCGCCGAATCGTAGTGGAACGGGTAGTTGGTCGAGACCATGAACTTGATCGGCTCGCCATTGTAACCGGCTTCCTTGGCCATTGCCTTGGCGGCTTCCGCATCCCCCTTGGAGAAGTTCTCGGCGCCGGCTTCCGCGTACCAGACATTGCCCTTGGGCATGAAGGAGCCGTTGGCGCGCCACAGCTTGTCAGGACCGATGGAAACCTGCAGCGCGGGAACCTTGTCGATGGCCGTCTGGATCGCCCGGCGCAGCGCGAAATTTTCCTTCAGCGGGCCGTCCTTGGAGTTCATGAACACCAGTCCGAACAGCGGGCTGCCATTGACGATGGTCTTGACCGAGGCGTCGGCATCGAGATCGGCGAACAGGTCGCCCGGGATGCTTTCGGCATAGTCGTAGTCGCCTGCGCGGACGCCGGCGACGCGGGTGCCGACATCGGAAACCGGAATGAAGCGCAGCGTATCGAATTCGGCGACGCGCTTGCCGCCATAGCCGTCAGCCTCGCCCTCGGGAGAGACGTAGTCGTCGTTGCGGACCAGCTCGACATAGCGGTTGGGCTCCCACTTGGAGAACTTGTAGGGGCCGGTGCCGATGTAGTTTTCCGGTGCGATCGGCTCCTTGCCGGCGTCCGTGAGCACGGAAGCCGGATAGATCGCCGGGCCGCCATTGATGAAGGCCATGAGGTTCTTCCAGGGACCGAAGGGCGCCTTGAGAGTAATGGTGATCTCGTGATCACCCGTGGCCTCGACGCTGTCGACATTATCGAACAGCAGTGCCCCGCGCGAACCGAACTCGCCCCAGCGCTTGAGCGAAGCCAGCACATCGGCGGCCGTCATCGGTTCGCCGTTGTGGAAGGTCACACCTTCACGCAGCTTGATGGTGATGATCTTGCCATCGGCGCTGGTCTCGTCGCTGGCGGCGAGAAGCGGCACCGGCGCGTTGGACGAATCGAAGGTGTACAGCCCCTCGAACATGTGGTGGGCTATGGTTGTCGCCAGGTCCGACGTGATGACCTGCTGGTCAAGGCTCGGCGGCTCGCCGACCGTGGCATAGCGCAGCATGCCGTCCGCCATGGCGGAGCCGCTCATGGCCAGCAACGCGGCGGCCACCGCGGTGGATTTCAACCAGGTATTGAATTTCATTGTCATTCCCCTTCTTCTGATTTGCTTGCTCGGTGAGACAGCGCCGCCTCAACAACGCTTTCGTGAAAGAAATTTACATTTTGCTGAAAGTCCGTCAAATGAAATTTGCATATTGCCGATCTTGCAGCTATTTTCTCGTAAGTTTTTTCCAATTTGGAGTTCTTCATGTCAAAAGCCGCTCACCGGATCACCCGCTACGAAACCGCAGACCTGGCCGCAGGCGGGCAGCGGCGCCCCTTTGCGAAAGCCGTTCGCGCCGGAGATTTCATCTATGTCTCCGGTCAGGTGCCTGCGCTGGACGGCGAGATAATCAATGGCGGAATCGTCGCCCAGACCGAACAGGTGATGGCCAACATCATCTCCGTGCTGGCGCTGGCCGGATGCGGGCTGGAACATGTGGTCAAGGTCAATGTCTGGCTCGACGACCCGCGCGACTTTTCCAGCTTCAACGGCGTGTTTGAAAAATACTTTCTCGACAATCCCCCGGCTCGTTCCACCGTCCAATCCGCACTGATGGTCGACGCCAAGGTGGAAATGGATGTAATAGCTTACAATCCTTCATAGGCAGAACCTGCACGGCATGAACAAGGTCATCGACATAATCCTGCAGATGCGGCAGCTTGACGGCCAGTTGCCCAAGCGTGAGCAAC
The DNA here is from genome assembly GCA_048261205.1 of Hoeflea sp. GTDB lineage: Bacteria > Pseudomonadota > Alphaproteobacteria > Rhizobiales > Rhizobiaceae > Hoeflea. Next base: position 67,208 of record JBLXGF010000002.1, on the reverse strand, counting down.
GGGTGGCCGACTTCGTGCTCGCCAATCTGGAGCAGGCCGCCTATCTCCGCCAGTCGGAAATCGCCAAGGCGGCGGGCGTGTCGGACGCCACGGTCAACCGCTTCTGCATCTCGCTGGGTTGCGAAGGCTTCCGGGACTTCAAGATACGGCTCACCCAGAGCGTGGCCGTCAGCCTTCAGTATCTCGGCGGCCCCGGCAACGACAATTCGGTCTCCGACCAGCTTGTGGTGCAGGTCTTCGGCGCGCTGGTGGACACGCTCAACCTGGTGCGCTCGCAACTCGACAGCGCGGCCATCGAGGCGGCGATCGACCTGCTCGCCGGTGCGCGGCGGATCGCATTCTTCGGTGTCGGCGGCGGCTCTGCCAATGTGGCGCGCGAAGGCGCCAACCGGTTCTTCCGGTTGGGCGTTCCGGCCGAAGCCCATGCCGACGGTTATTTCCAGCGCATGCTGGCCTCGACACTCGAGAAAGGCGACCTGGTGTTTGCCATTTCCCAGAGCGGTTCGCCCGCGGAGCTGCTCGACAGTGTGGCGATCGCCAGGCAATACGGCGTCAGGTCGATCAGCCTGACCAAACGCGGCTCGGAGCTGGCGCGCGCCACCGACGTCTCAATCGAGATCGACATTCCCGAGGATCACGATATCTACAAGCCGTCGGCTTCGCGTCTGGCCTATATCGCCATTATCGACGTGCTGGCGGCCGGCACCGCGCGCCGCCGGCCCGAACAGGTCAAGGAATATCTGCGCCGCATCCGCACCTCGCTGGTACCGCTGTCCAGCGATCCAGGTCCCAAACCGATCGGCGACTAGGCCGCTTCCGTTCCGCATAGTCTGTGTTGCGCGGCGGCTCTGTTGCATACTCTTCGCTGACCGGCGAGCGCTAATCGCCTCTCCATGTTTTGGCAGATGACCATGGTCAAGGGCCGCGATTCAACCGGTCGGTCATCTTGCCTTGCGCTGACTGATATCTGGCCTGCGGCCTGAGCCTTCGCGGGCGTGAGGGAAATGATGTCGGAACGAGGCAGCAGCCTTCTGACCGCGTATCCGAAACGGCTCTTTCTCGACCATAGCGGGAATCTGCAACAGGCCCCTTTTCCGCTCCCACAATGAACCGGTCACTCAGGCGGACAGGTTTCCCCGGCGAAACGCCATCGCCTGCGCCTTGATGGCCAGCTCACTCACCCTGAACGTGCGCGATTGCGGACAGGCTGTCTCCGTCCTGTTCTGAATATCGGCCAGCAGGTTCTCGAAATAGACAAGCCGCTCGGCCGCGCAGTCCAGATGCTCGCAGCGCGTTCCATTGACCAGGAACAAGTGATCGGATCCGGGCCGCCCTGCGATATCGACATATTTCCGCAGCTCGATAGAGCCTTCTGTGCCCGAGATGAACAGGCGCCCGTCACCCCAGTTTGGCAGTGCATCGGCAGTATACCAGTCAACCCTGATGTAGCCCTGCGCGCGCTCCGAGCGCAGGGCGATTTCCCCAAAATCCTCGAATTTCGGGTAACCGGGATTTGCGAAGTTACCTGTGGTGGCAAGCGTGATCTCGGCATCTTCACTTCCGGTGAAATGCAGGAACTGCTCGATCTGATGAGAGCCGATATCCGTTAGAATGCCGCCATAGGTCGACGAATCGAAGAACCAGTCGGGCCGGGTCTGTGGATTCAGCCGGTGCGGGCCCAGCCCTGTCGTGTGAACCACCTTGCCAATTGCCCCTTGCTGGACCAGCCGTGTGGCGACCGATGTGGCGGGCACCTCGAACCGTTCGGAGAAGTTGACTGACCAGATTCTTCCGGTATCGCGCACTGCATCACGCAACCGCCTGACTTCATCCCCGGTGATGCAGCCGGGCTTGTCGACCATCACGTCCTTCCCTGCCCTCATGGCGGCGATTGCGAGTTCAGCGCGTTGATCCGGCCGACTGGCTATGAGCACAAGCGAGATATCGGCGTCATCCAGAATTGCCTGCAAGGTAAGCTTCGGCGCGTCGGGGAAAAGTTGGACGAACTTGTCGAGGGGCTGCGGGTGACCTTCAGTCGACCAGCCCGCCAAAATGGCACCCGCATCCAGCATTCCCGCTGTCATGCCATAGATGTGCCGGTGATCGAGCCCGATAACGGCAAAGCGGATTTCACGCATCAGACACTCTCCACATCAACCTGCACTCCTGACTGCCCCGAGCGGGTGATGGCATCGATCAGCGCATGCACACGCAAGGCCTCCCGGCCTGAAACCGCTGCAGGCCCATTCTCACTGATTGCAACCGCAAACTGCTCAATCAGATCGCGATGCCAGTCGCACGGAAACGCCATCGGATCGGCGCCACCACCTGTGCCCGAAGCCTCGCCGACGCTCTCTGTGCGTCCATCGCGCCATGTCACCGTCAGTTGGCCGCCTTTGAGCACCGCAGTAGCCTTTGTGCCATCCAGAACCAGCCGCTCCTCTTCTCCGGGATAGGTCGCGGTGGTGGCAACGACAGATCCCACCGCGCCATTCTCAAAACGGATGCCGGCCGCTGCGAAGTCTTCGGTCTCCATCTTGTGCAGCCGCGTGGTTGCGGTCAGCGCCTGCACGGTCAGCGCCGGGCCGGTCAGGCTCAGCATCAGGTCCAGCACATGGATCGCCTGCGATATCAGAACACCGCCACCGTCACGTTCCAGTGAACCGCGGCCGGCGACGTCGTAGTAAGCCTGATCGCGCCACCACGGGATTTCGGCGCGAACCAGCGCGAGGTCGCCCAGTTCCCCGCTGTCCACCAGGATTTTCAATCGGCGGGCTGCCTGGCGAAAACGATGCTGGAACACGATCCCAAGTGTGATCCCGTTCACCTCACACAAGGCCACGATATCCTGTGCAGCACTCAGGGTACGTTCAACCGGCTTTTCCATCAGAACGTGTTTTCCTGCCGCCGCCATCTGCGCAACAATCTCGCTCCGCTGGTTTGGAGGGGTCGCGATGATGACGCCGTCAGTTCCGGCATCTGCTGCAATCGCCTCAAGGCTGTCGAACACCGGAAAGCCGAATTTTTCCTGCACAGCCACCGCCTTGCTGCGGGTTCTGTTGAACACGCCGGATACGGCGACGCGGCCCTTGAGTTCTGCAAGAGCATCCAGATGCGGCTTTGTCGCCATGCCGAGTCCGACAACAGCCAGGCGGATAAGCGGCTTTTCAATCATATCGTTTCCTCAAGGTCCAAACCACCTGATCGGCAGCAAGGTGATCTGTGGGATCAGGGTCACCAGAAAAAGAACGGCCATCTGCATGCCGATGAACGGCAGGATGGCGCGGAACACCGCGGTGGAGGACGCGCCACCGATACGCGCGGTGGTAAAGACCAGAACACCCAGCGGGGGCGTCAGGGCGCCGATTACCAGGTTCATCACCATGACGATTCCGAACTGCAGCGGATCGACGCCGGCCGCAATGATCACGGGAACAAGGATGGGAACGAGGATGACCATTGCCGCAATCATTTCGATGAAAAGACCGACAAGGACCAGGAAAAGGTTGATCAGCAACAGCAGGTAGAACGCGTTACCCGTCAAGGCACCGAGCCAGGCGGCAATTTGCTGCGGCGCCTGTTCGAAGGTCAGAATCCACGCGAAAGGAGATGCAGCCGCTATGATCACCGCGACTGCGACCGTGTCCTCGGCCGCGCCGCGAAACGCCTCGGCCAAATTGTCAACCGTAAGGCCGCGGTAAACCAGTGCGCCACAGCAAAGAGCAAAGACAAAGGCGATCGCGCCGGCCTCGGTCGCCGTGAAGATGCCAAACCGGACACCCCCGACAATTATCACGGGCAGGCACAGGGCGGGAGTGGCCAGCCAAAACGACTTCCAACGCTCAGCCCCGGTGGATTGGGCCTGTTGCCCGCCATATCCGCGCCGTGCGGAAATAAACCAGACAACCAGCGAAAGCCCTGCTGCCACCATCAGCCCGGGGACAATGGTGCCCACGAACAACGCCCCGACCGAGACCGATGCGAGGGCGGCATATATGATAAGTCCCAGACCGGGCGGAATAAGGTTCGCCAATGTGGATGCCGCAGCGGTAAGAGCGCAGCTGAACGCGCGGTCATAGCCATGTTTTTCCATTTGCGGCACCAGCAGTTTTGCCGTCGCTGAAGCGTCCGCCGTGGATGAACCGGACACGCCTGCAAGCATCACGTTGGTCACGATATTCGCTTGCCCCAGGCCACCACGGAGATGCCCGACCAGATGATAGGCCAGGTCAACGATCCGGGACGTTATCCCGCCGGCATTCATCACTGCGGCGGCGAGAATGAAAAACGGTATCGCCAGCAGGGTGAAAGAATTCAACGCGCCTGACATGTTTTGCGTGATGGTCACCAGCATCAGCGGCGGCAGCGGCGTCAGCCCGGCGAAAGACCCGACCACCAGCGCAAAGACAATCGGCACTTCAGCAAAGATCAGTGCCAGCGACACGATCATCAGAATTGTTGTGCTGCTCGCCTCGCCGAACAACGCACCGCCGATATTTCGCAGCAGAAAATAGCTGGCGATGCCCATGGCGATCGTTGCCAAGCCACTCCACCAGGCCCTGCCCGGCAAAGGCGCACTCAGAAATATGACCGCCAGAACGCCGCCCACAGGCACTGCCATGAACAGATATCGCAATGGCACACGCAGAGCCGGAAGAACCTGCATGGTGCGGTTCATGAAGTCGACGCCGTGGATGACAAGAATGATGCAGGCAATGACGTTCACCACCCGGAGAAATGTCGCATGATGGCTCTGAAACCGGACGGAAAATTTCGGCACGAACAGCGAAATTGCGATATGCCGCTGACGGAAAGTCAACAACGCCATACCCAGAAACACGGCCCAGACGAAAAGGAACTGGGCGGCTTCTTCCGGCCACGGCAAGGATGCGTTGAGCACGTAACGACAGAAGACTTGCAACACAACCACCGAGGTGGCGCCAAGCATCAACAGGATGCTGGTCATTTCCAGCACACGATCCAGCATGCGATAGGCCCGTGGGAACTCCGCCAGGTCCGCACTGGTTGTCAGATCTACCATCAATATCTCTTTCAACGCCATTTCACGGAAATTGCATGCCCCGCGAATGATTTCGCGAGGCATGCAGAGAACGCATCAGCCAAGCGCGCGGATCTTGGCGATCATCGCAGCGGTTTCGGGGCTTGTTGCACCGAACTCATCGAAGAGCCCGGCTGACTTCTCTTCCCACTTGGCTTTCTCTTCAGGCGGGAACGGGTGGACCGTGCAACCCACGGCCTTGAGATCCTCGAGCGCCTGGTCGGCGCCGGCGCGGTTGACCGAACGCTGTTCTGCGAAAACCTCTTTCGCCGAAGTCCTGCACAGTTCCTGCAGGTCGGCGGGAAGCGCATCGAGCCACGCGGCGTTCATCCGGATCGCCTTGGGCAGGAACCAGTGGTAAGTCGGCAGGATGTTCTTGGCCTGCTCATGCCATTTGAACCCGAGGATCGAGAAATAGTCGGAGTCCAGCCCGTCAATGACACCCGTCGACAGCGCCGAATACTGTTCGGAATAGGGCAGCGGCGTTGGGTTGGCGCCCAGTTTTTTCCAGAAATCGACCCAGATGCGCACCTCCGGCACACGCAGCTTGACGCCCTGCAGGCTTGCAAGGTCGGTGACCGGCTCCTTGGTCAGGAGATGACGAAAGCCGACCTCACCATAAGCGATGAATTCGACACCGGTCTTCGCCCGTGCAATCTTGCTTATCTCTTCACCGATATCGCCCTGCAGCACGGCGTCGACATGAGCTTCATTCTTGTAGATGAAGCCTGGTGCGCCAGCTGTCGCGGCGATTTCCGGCGCGATGGCTTCTTCACTGTCAGGCCCGGCGGCAGTCACCTGAATGGTGCCGATCCGGCTCATCTCGAGCAGTTGAGCCAGACCTCCGAGCTGGCTGGCGGGGAAATGCTGGGCCTCGATGCGGCCTTCGCTGCGCTCGTTCAGCACAGCTGTCCATTTTTCAAAGGCAGTCGTGAACGGAGAGCCAATCGCCTCGGAATGGGCGATCTTGCAAACATATGTTTCCTGCGCCCATGAGGTACGCATGAGCATGGGCGCAGCGATGGCGGCGCCGCCAAGACGCAGCATGCTGCGTCGATCAATGGCAAATTTCATTTTGGACATTTCCTTCTCCCTTGGTTTTCCCGCCGTCAGCAAAACGCTGGAGGCAGGCTTAGTTGGTCCCCCTGACGAGGCTGCGGTGGAACACAAACAGTCCCAAGGCCCCGTGATCTGCAGTCCCCCGCCCCTCCCAACTGGGCGGCAGTGTTCACCCAGCGCTGTCTCCAGCGGAACTCATGACGCTTCACTTTCGAAAAAATCTGGATGTGCAGCGGTTACAACCGGCACATCGTCAAGGATCCGGCGCAAATGATAGCGGAGCTTTTGTTCTGCCAGATCGGGATCGCCTGTCCTGATTGCATCAACGATATCCCGGTGTTGCTGCACCAGGGTCCGGCGGGGAAACTGTTGCGCGCTGAGATGCCTGACCCTGTCCATCTGCGTCTTGAGCGGCTGAAGGAACTCCCATCCCGCCCCCTGCCCTGCAAGGTCAGCAAGCTTGCGGTGAAACGCCTCGTCGGAGGCCATAAACGGCTGCGGATCGTCGAGCGCGACAGTTTCTTCCTGGAGAAGCAATATTGCGTCGAGCTGCGCCACTTCAGATAAATCGGCAGCCTGGGCCACACGCCGCACGATGTCCGCCTCGACAGCTTCGCGAATGAATCGCGCCGCCAGAACCGATGCCACGTCAATACGGCTGACATAACTGCCTCTTTGCGGAAACACGTCGATCAGGGATGCTTCGGCCAGCTTTATGAAGGTTTCCCGGACAGACCCCCGGCTTGTTCCGTAGGCTTTGGCAACGTCCGCCTCGGACAGGCGCGTGCCCGGCGCCAGATCACAGCGAATGATGCGATCACGAAGCAGCCTGAAAAGCTGCGGCCCGACGGGGCCTTTCGCTTCCAGTGTCATCGGGCTGCGCAGATCCCTGACTGTCATCGCTCCAATTCCTCCCTTGAAGCATACTGCATGCTATCTACCATGGTAGTCAACATAAAGTTCTGATGGTGCTGTTCGCTTCAAGGCAGCAGCACTGGGAGATCCGTAATATGCGACAGACCTGGCGATGGTTCGGCCCAGCCGATCGCGTATCCATCGACGATATGATGCAAGCTGGTGTCGGAGGCGTCGTACCGGCTCTTCATCATGTTCCAGCCGGGAGCGTCTGGGCCGCTGAAGCCATTTCCAAAAGACAGGCACGGATTGCGATCATGGCCGACGGCACGCCCTCCGGCCGGCAATTGGCCGTCTGAAAGGGCTGGCTGAACTTCGCGGAATCAAGACTGCTTTAGCCCATCCCGGTCACGTCGGCACTATGCTGCCTTAGCCCCCCAGTCGCGGCGGCAGCAAGGCATTCCGTGTCGTTGCCGGCTTGAAGCACCGCCTGCAGGTAGGCTCAAGAATCTAGGCTTTTTGGCCCTATTCGAGCGGCACCGTCATCTGCTTGATCATCGCGCCCGTTTCAGGCCGAATACCGCGCCACCAGTGGAAGGCTTCTGCTGCCTGCTCAACCAGCATGCCGACCCCGTCGGCGAACCGGCAGGCACCGCTGGCCCGTGCAAACGCCAGAAACGGCGTGAGGCCCTTCCCGTAGACCAACTCATAGGCGAGACTCTCCTCGTGGAAGACGCTCGACGGGATCTCGGGCAATTCGCCGAACAGGCTCGCCGATGTTGCATTGACGACCATGTCGAAGCTCTCGCCGCCAAGGTCGCTCAGCGCACAGGCATTGATACGGCCACGCCACGGGGCCGTTGCCTCCAGCGCCAGCGCCTCTTCCAATGTGCGGTTGGCGACGACGAGCCGCGCCGGGCCCGCGTCCAGAAAGGGTTGGATGGCACCGCGTGCCGCGCCGCCTGCGCCGAGCAACAGGACGCGCCGACCAACGAGGGGAAGTCCGATATTGTGCTCGATGTCCCTCTTCAGTCCGACTCCATCGAAGTTTTCCGCAATGATCCTGCCGTCCTCGAACTTGAGGCAGTTTGCCGCCCCTGCGAGCTCGGCGCGCTGGCGGCGTTCGTCGGCGAGGGCGTATGCTTCAAGCTTGAACGGGGCCGTCACATTGGCGCCCATCCCGCCACGCTGCATAAAAATATCAAGCTCCTGGCGAAACCCGTCAAGCGGCGCTTCGATGGCGCTGTAGGTCATGTCCTTCCCGGTCTGACGGGCAAAAGCCGTATGCAGCCAGGGCGACTTGCTGTGCTTCACAGGGTTGCCGAAAAGGGCATAGGTGCAGGACATCTGGCGTATCTCCTTGTTCAGGCGGCGAAGGGATCAAAAAGCGTGGCCGCAGTTTTCAGCAGTCCGCCCGCAATGATCGAGCGATAGGCCTTGCGGGCCCGGTGGAAGACAGCGCTCGTCAACGGTGCTTCTTCGTAGGCTGGAGCAGGATCCATCCGTGGTGGTGTTGCCGTTGCCACTTGGCGTCAAACCGGGGCCACGGCCTGCTTCGCAGCATAGAGCGCACCGGACGCTTCCATCGCCATGATCTCGTCCTCCGAGAAGCCCAGCTCGGCAGCGATCTCGGCATTGTGCTGCCCGAGTTCGGGCGCGATGGAGGGCGTTGACTTGTCACAGGCAGAGAAATTGAAGGGAAGGTTGGGCAAGCGGACCTTTCCAAGCTCCGGGTGGTTCTGCTCGAGGATCATTCCGCGCGCGGCAATTTGCGGATCGTCCATCACCTGGTCGATCGTCTGAACCGGCGCGGCGGGCACGCCGGCTGCATCCAGCGCCGCCATGCAGGCCGCGACCGATGGCTGCGCCATGGTCCAGGCGCGCACCAGCCCGGTCACCTCTTCCCGGTGGTTGTTCCGTCCAGCGGCGCTCTGGAAGCGGGTGTCGGCGGCGAGGCCGGCCCCGCCGATCAGCGCGGACAGCTTCGCCCAGATCTCGTCGACCTGGGCCGCGATCACGAGATATCCGTCGGGCGCGGCGAAAGCGCCGTATACGGTGGAATCGGGCTGGTCGGAGCCGGCGCGCACCGGCATTACCTTGCCGTCCGAGAGGCTGTAGGCCTGCACAGCGAAATCATGCATGGAGACCATGCAGTCATAGAGCGCGAGGTCGAGCTGTTGACCCTCGCCGCTACGCTCGCGCCCGAAGAGCGCGGCGCAGATCGCGGCGATACCATGGGCACCGGTGTACATGTCGGCCAGCGGCATCCGGAACAGCGGCGGTGCCTCGCCCGGCGTGCCCACCATCGCCATTGCGCCGCTCTTGGCCTCGGCGATCAGGCCGAACCCGGCGCGTTCTGCGTCCGGGCCAGTCTGGCCGTAAGCCGAGACCGAGCAATAGACGAGCCGCGGGTTCACCCTGGCCAGATCTTCATAGCCCAGCCCGAACTTCTTCAGGGCGCCGGGCCGGTAATTCTCGACGAACACGTCCGCCGTCTTGATGAGACGCTGCATCAGTTCGCGGCCTTGCTCCTGCCGCAGGTCCAGGCAGAGACCCTTCTTCCCCATATTCTGCTGAAGAAAATAACCGCTATGGTCGCCGACGAAATAGGGGTGCCGGCGGCCTGCGTCGCCCAGCTTCGGGCGCTCGACCTTGATCACCTCGGCGCCCATCGACGCCAGCGCGCGGGACATGAAGGGGCCGGCAAGGTAGTGCGAGTAATCGACGACCCGGATGCCGGTGAGCGGGAGTGGTTGCTTCTTCATCTTGTGCTCCAATCTTCAGGCCGCTGCGGTGGATTTCGTCGGGATCATGAGCTTGTGCACTCCGGTCTGGACGACTTCGCCGCGCTGATTCACCAGCTCCGAGGCCAGCCGCAGGATCCCCCATCCGCCCTTGCTGGTTTCGCGCTTGCTCTCGACGGTGAAACGGCAGAACAGCTCGTCGCCAATGGCGATGGGCAGCTTGAAGTCCCACTCCCAGCCCAGCGACATGCCGGGGACGAAGCGCAGGTCGGCCTGGGTTTTAAGCCCGTCGGCCAGCGACAGCCCGAGCAGCCCATGCGCCACGCGCTGCCCGAAGGCGGACTTGCGGGCGAACTCTTCGTCCGTATGGACGGGGGTGTGATCTCCGGTCAGGTCGGCGTAGGCCATGATCATTTCGCTGGTCATGGTGACCTTGGGGGATGTCCCGGCAGCGCCGGTCTCGACCTCGTCGAAGTGCAGTTCCTTGATGTCAGGCATTTTTCGCTTCCTCGGTGATGCGATGCTCCAGCCCCTTCACCGCTGCGACGAGCGTGGCGTTGACTGGCGTGGGAATGTTGTGGTGGGCACCGTGACGGACGACCGCGCCATGGATGAAATCGATCTCGGTGCGCCGCCCCTTTTCGAGGCTTTGCAGCATCGAGGCCTTGAAGCCCGGCGGCAGCCCTTCGGCGGCGAGCCTCCAGGGTTCGTCAGGATCCACAAAGTCGAGTTTCGCCCCCGCCGCACGGGCCACGGCCATGCCCTCCGCCACCGCCGCATGGGCGCAGCTTCGCACTTCGGCAAGCGCGTAGAGCGGGCCGTAGGCAAGGCCCGTCAGCGCGCTCAGCCCGCTGGTGGAGACGTTGACCAGCAGCTTGTTCCAGGCGAGATCGATGATCTTTGCGCTCGCCTCACAGGCAAGACCGGCTGCACTGAAGGCATCTGCGACCTCCCTCATGCGCCCGGTCACTTCACCGAATGCGGGGCCGATGAATGTTTTCTTTCCCGCAGCCCCGCCGATCACCACACCAGGCTGGGTCATGGTGCCGCCTGCATATGTCTTGCCCAGCAGCACCTGGTCAGGCGCAGCGAACGGGGCCATCAGGTCCTCATGGCCCATACCGTTCTGCAACGAAAGCAAAAGTGTCCGGGGGCCAATAGCGGCGCGGGCACCGGCCAGTGCGGTGCCGGTGTCGAAGCTCTTGACCAGCACGATCAGCAAATCGACGGGGGCGTCGGGCGCGCAAACCGTGTCGGCTTGCACCTTGATCAACCGCCGCCCGGCATCCCCGAGATCAAGGATAAGGCCCTCGGCGTTCAGCCGGTCAACCAGCGCGCGGTTGCGGTTGACCAGCAACACCTCGTGCCCGGCATCGGCGAGCAGCCCACCGAAAACACAGCCGAGCGAACCGGCTCCTAGAATGGCAATACGCATGGCTCAGGCCTCTTCCATGTGGCCGCCGAGGAAAAGCTGGCCGACCCGCGGATCGGCCAGCAGCGCGTCGGCGCGGTCGTGCATCCGGGTCTGACCCAGTTCCAGCACAATGCCGTAATCCGACATCGCCAGCGCCGCCTTGGCGTTCTGCTCCACCATCAGGATCGTCACGCCCTGGTCGCGCAGTTCTTGCAGGGTTCGGAAGACCTCCTGCACCAGATTGGGTGAAAGGCCGATGGACGGCTCGTCGATGAGGATCAGCTTGGGGTCGAGCAGGAGGGCGCGGGCAACTTCGAGCTGTTTCTGCTGCCCGCCGGAAAGCTCGATCGCCTTGCGGTTCTTGAACTCGCGCAGCATGGGGAACTGGTTCATCACCTTGTCGATCCGCTTGCGTATCGCCGACTGGTCCTTCGCGGTGATCCCGCCCAGCTCGAGGTTGTGGTAAACTGAAAGCTGCGGCACCACGTTGCGGCCCTGTGGAACATAGGTGACGCCCTCACCGATCATCTGCCTGGGCGTCTTGCCAGTCACGTTGCGGCCTTCCAGCAGGATCTCGCCAGAATGAATGTTCAGCAGGCCGAAAACTGCCTTGAACACGGTCGACTTGCCCGCACCGTTGGGCCCGATGACGGTTGTGATCGTCCCCTTCGGGATCTCGAACTCCACCCCATTCAGAATGGTGATCTTGCCATAGCCGCCGTAGAGATTTCTCAGTTGCAACATGGTTCAGCTCCCCAAATAGGCGTCAATGACGGTCTGGTTGGCGCGGATTTCCTCGGGCGTGCCCTCGGCGATGATGGCGCCCTCGGCCAGCACCACGATACGGGTGCAGAGCGACATGACAAATTCCATGTTGTGCTCGATCACAACGAAGGTGGTGTCATGCTCGCGGTTGTAGGCCTTGAGCCGTTCTTTGAGATGCCCCAACATCGTCAGGTTCACCCCGCCCGCCGGCTCGTCCAGCAGCACCAGCGCCGGGTTCGCCATGAAGGCCATGGCGGCATCCACCAGCTTCTGCTGCCCGTAAGAGAGGCTGCCAGCCAGCTCGTCGCGCAGGTGGTTAAGCTTGAAGAAGGCAATCATCTGGTCGGCTTCTCCGGTCAGACCCGCATCGGCAGCACCGAAAAGGCGGCTGAACATGCTGCCCTTGTGCTCCTGTCCGGCAAGGATAATGTTGTCGAGCACCGTCATCTCGGGAAAGACCGAGAGCTGCTGGAAAGTCCGGCCCACGCCGAGCTTGGAAAGCTCGCAGGCCCGTTTACCGGCTACTTCTTTACCATTGACGGTAACACCGCCGGTGTCGGGCCTGAGCTGACCGAGCACGCAGTTGAACAGCGTCGACTTGCCCGAGCCATTGGGCCCGATTAGGCCGAGGACCTCTCCTTTGCGCACCTCGAAGGAGACATCGCGCACCGCATGGATACCGCCAAAACTCTTGGAGATGTTGCGGATCGATAGAACCGTATCGCTCACAGCTGCGCTCCTTCCTTGAGATCGCCGCGTTCGGCAGGTTCGCGGGCGCGGACCATGGCAATGGCGCGAGACAGAAGTCCGAGCAGGCCGCTGGGACAGACCACCATAAGGAAGACCACCAGCGCGGCGTAGATCATCAGGTAATAGGCTTCAGCAAAGCGTAGGAACTCCGGCAGCATGATCACCAGCCCGGCCCCGAGGAACGGCCCGAAGAAATATCCCGAGCCGCCCACAACCACCATCAACAGGATCTTCAAAGAGATGATGAGGGTGAAGGACATCGGGTCGATATATTGAACCAGCGGGGCCATCAGCGCGCCCGAGAGCCCGCCATAGGCCGCGCCGATGGCGAAGGCGAGAAGTGTCATCAACCGGGTGTCGACGCCCAGCGAGTTGGCTCGAATCGGGTTTTCGCGCAGCCCCTTGAAGGCCCGCCCCCAGGGCGAGTTGACCAGCCACCAGAAGATCCCGGAGGCGACGATGAACACGCCGAGCGTGAAGAAGTAATAGCTCCGCCCGTCCATCATGCTGATACCGGCCACCGAGGGCCGCGGCACACCGACCAGCCCGTAGATTCCTCCCGTGAGCCATTCTTCATTTCGCATCACGAGGAAGGCCAGCGTGGTGAAGGCGAGGGTAAGGAAGGCGAGGAAATGGTGCTGCACTCGAAGCGCCGGATATCCGAGGATGAGGCCGACGACGAAACACAGGCCCATACCGGCGACAACGGAAGCGATCCAGGGCATGCCCGCCATGGTCATCAGGGCGGTGGTATAGGCCCCGATCCCCATGAAGGCCGCCTGTGCGAGGCTGATCTGACCGGCATAGCCCAGGGTCAGGTTCAGCCCCATCGCCGCGACGGTGAACACCAGCCAGGACGAGAGCACATAGGTGCCATAGGTGGCCTGCGTGAAGGGCGCGATGATGAGCGCCGCGAGGATGGCCAGCAGGCCGGCAATCTTAAGCTGTTTCATACCGAACGGCCCTCCGAGGTGCCGAGCAGCCCCTGCGGGCGCAACAGGATGATCACGATGAGCAGGATCATCGGCCCCGCGATGCGGTACTCAGACGAAAGATAGGCGGCGGAGAGGTTGTCGATTACCCCGATCAGCAGTCCGCCCACGAGCGCGCCGCGCACTTGGTTGAATCCGCCGACAATGGCCGCGAGAAAGGCGACAAGGCCGATGGGCTCGCCATTGGAGAACTTGGCCAGATAGATCGGTGAGATCAGCACCGAGGCCAATGTTGCCAGCATGGCGTTGATCATGAAGGTGTAGAGCACCATGCGCTGCACGTTGACCCCGAGAATCTCGGCGACGGCAGGGTTCTGCGCGGTCGCCTGCATCGAGCGGCCCGTGCGCGAGCCGTTGAGAAACAGTTGCAGCGCGATAATGGCGACAGCGGAGACCAGCAGGTTGCCGATGTCCTGATAGGAGATTACGGCGCCGAAGATGTTGAAGGTTTCTTCAGAGAACAGCGACGGAAAGGTCTGTGCCTCGGCGGAATAGAACTCCTTGACCATCTCTCGCATCAGGATCGCCAGTGCGATGGTTGCCATGACGATGGGCAGGTGTCCGTGCGGCAGCATCGGCTGGATCACCAGGCGCTTGAAGACGAAACCAAGGATGAAGACGGCGAGCGCCAGTCCGAAGCCGATCGCTATGGGAAAGGGCAAACCCAGAACCTGGCTGCCGATGATTATGAAGAAGGCCGGGACCATGACGAACTCGCCCTGCGCGAAGTTGATGGTCTGCGAAGCCTGCCAGAGCAGTGTGAAGCCGATGGCGGCAAGCGCATAGATCGAACCGGTCGACAGGCCCGAGATTATGAGCTGCAAAAAGTCGGACATGGAGTAACCTTTTTTGCGGGTGCTTGGCGTAGAGAGAGCATCTGCCGATCGCCCTGAGGGACCGGCAGATGCTCCGTCTCAAATGTGGAAGGATCAGTTTGCGGGAAGCATTTCCTTCACGATCGTCTCCTCGCCCTGCACTTCCACCAGGAAGCTCTCACGCGAGACCTCGCCGGTCTCGTCCCAGCTGACATCAAGAAGGATGTTGGGCACATCCTCGACCTTGATGGTCATGTTGTGCAGTGTGTCGGCCACCTTCTGGCGGTCGAGTTCACCGGCTCGCTCGATGGCGGTGGCGGCGGTGTAGATCGCAACATAGCCCTTCATCGCGTTGTGGTCGGCCTTGTAGCCGTAGCGGCCAGAGAAGCGGGTGGCGAAGGCCTGGATTTCCTTGTTGGGCGCATCCACGGTCAGGCCCACATGGCCCATAATGCCATCGGCGGCGCCTTCGGAAAGCTCGATCACCTTCTGGTTCAACAGGGTTGTCTCACCGAGAATCGGCACTTCGACGTTCTGCTTGCGCAGTTCCTTGAGCAGGCGTGCGCTTTCTTCCTCGTGGAGATAGACAAAGATCGTGTCGGCACCCGAGGATTTGAGCTTGGTGACATCGGAAGCGAAGTCGGCCTGGCCCACCTCGCTTGAAACATCGGCGACAACTTCGATGCCGCGGGCTTCCATCTCGCTGACAAAGGCGTCGTGGCCACCCTTGCCGAACTCGTTGTTGACCCAGCTCACGGCGACTGACTTGGCACCGAGGTTCTCGTCAATGTAAGCCGCGATCTTGGGCATGGATTTCTGCGCTCCGAAGCTGGAGCGGAACACATAGGGGTTGCCCTTCTGGGTGATCGAGGGCGACTCCGAGCCGACGATCTGCGGAATGCCCTGCTGCATCGTCACCAGCATATTCACGATGGTGGACGACGAATAGACCGTTCCGAGGATCAGGAAGGCGCCGTCGTCGATGGCCTTCTGCACCAGGGCGCGCGAGGTCTGCGCGTCGGTTTGGGTGTCGTAGGTGTCGATCTGCAACTGCATGCCGAGCACACCACCGGCGGCGTTGATTTCGTCGGCTCCCATGGTGATCGCGTCAGTCCAGGCGTTGCCGACTGTGGCCCCCGGCCCGGACAGCTCCGCCACGTTGCCGAGTATTATCGTATCCGCGCTTGCCGCTCCGAACATTCCGAAGGCGGCCACTGCAGTGGCAATGGTGAATTTCTTGAACATGATGTCCTCCCATCTGTACGCCGCACCATGATTTGGTCTTCCCGGACCTTGTCATCGGGCTGCGTCCTCCCCCGCGAAACCGTCGCGGAACGTCTCGGCACCTCCCCGGCACCGATTGACCAAATGGTAGACAGACAGCAGTCACCCTGCGAAAGAGCTCCCGCTCGCTAATGATGCATCAAATAGAAATAATTACATCACCGGTGGCAAAATTGAAGATTTGATGCATCAGCAAGCGCCGGCGGACCGCGGTGGGTGACCGGTGGACCGGCGGACCGCGGTCCGTCATAAGCACGAATTACTCTCGCCCGGCGACTGCCATCTCTTTCGACCCGCGAATATCATGCACGTTCTCACGCATGATGATCTCGGAAGGAGCGCGGCGCGCTTCTATCGGCAGCCCCGCATGAAAATTGCCCACCGCCCGCATCGCCATGTCGCTGATCTTCACCATGTCCTGATGAATCACCGCATCCACCGTGCCGTCGAGCAGTGCATTTCGGGTGAGCGGCGTCAGGTTGAAGGCGATATAGGCCATATCCTGCGACCGGCCCTTCTCGAGCAGGGCTCTTTCGATTCCGCGGTTGCCAGCCCCCAGGTTGCAGATAGAGGTCAGGTCCGGGTGGCGGTCCAGCAAGTCCAGAGCGCGGCCATAAAAGGCCGAGGGGTTGTCTCCCATCGTTATGACATCGAGCACCGTGATATCGGGGAAATCCTGCCGCAATATGGTGCGCACACCGCTTTCGCGCTCTTCGTGGCTGCGATAGAGCGTATCGCTCATGAAAATCGCCGCCTTGCCCTTTCTTCCTGAAATATGCCCCATCAGCGCGCCGGCCGTTCGCCCGGCCGCCCGGTTGTCCATACCCGAGTAGAACACGACATCGGCATCCGGCAGCGGAGTGAGGATGGAGACGACCGGAATGCCGTGCGCCGCCAGCTCATTAACCTTGTCGCGGATCAGGGGATGTTCGATCGGCTCCATGATCACGCCATTGGTGCCTTCGGCCAGCGCCTCGTTCAGCGCACTTGAGAGTTCGGGCACCTTGGCCTTCTGCGCATATCGCATCCGCAGCGTTACCCCCAGTTCGCGAGCGGTTCCGCGCAGGGCGCTAATGAGCATGTCCTTGGCGAAGCCGGGCTGACCGCCGAGCATCACGTCCAGCGTCAATCCCGTCAGTTCCGGCGCCAACACCTGCGGCCGCCCTCCGCTCCGGCTCAGCCACTCGGCCGCTTCGAGAACCTTTCGCACGGTTTTCTCGCGCACCCCCGGCCGCTCGTTGAGCACACGGTCAACGGTCGCGGTGCTGACGCCTGCGTGCAGGGCAATGTCTATGATCCTGGCTTTCTGGTCGGACATGGTGAGGCCTTTGATGCATCATTTCGGATTGAATGGCATCATTGCTGAACTTTTGCGGGAATCCAAGCCGCCTTCATACGATCATCCGGTGACATCATCCCGCCACCTACGCAACTTGCCTCTGTCGCCGGAGATTTGCGGCACCATCAGGGAGAAAAACAATGTCTGACACGACCGCCACCGATTTGCTCGAGGATCTGGCCACACTCTTCGCCGACGCATGGACCGCCCGCACAGTGATCGACAGCCTCCCTCCGGTCCTTTTGACGGACCGCCAGAGCGCCTACCTGGTCCAGGATCTCATGGCCCGGCGGATCGGCCAGCAGGTGGCGGGCTGGAAAGCCGGCGCCACCAGTGACGGCATGCGCGCACGAGACGGGCATGACGGCGTCGTGCCGGGCCGGGTCTTCATGGCCGACCTCCACCTCGGCGATGATCTTCGCCTCGAGGCCGGCCGCTTTCCCAACGGCCGGCTTGAGCCGGAATTCGCCTTTCGCTTTTTGCGCGGCACGGGTCTGCGGAGCAATTGGACGGCGGAGGAGCTTGCTCCAATCGTCGCGCCGCACATCGCCATCGAGATTATCGGCAGCCGGATGAGCGCCAGCCTGCCGGCATCCTGCCGCAACACCGCCATGACCATCGCCGACAACGGCAATGGATTCGCGTTGGTCATCGGCCCGGAAATCCCCTCAGGCACCGCCTACGACCCGCTGTCTCACCCGGTCGATATGCGGATCGACGATTCTGCGCCGGCAGCGAACAGCCCGCCAGACATTCGCGCCGAGCCCCTCGAAGCGCTGGCGGACACCGTCAATCTCCTGGCGGACCGGGGGCTTGGACTGGAGGCGGGCCAATACATCACCACCGGATCGGCCACGGCCACCCTGCCTGTCGTCGCTGGCAGCACCGTGAGCGCCGACTTCGGCGCCCTCGGCCGCATCCGTATCAATTTCACCTAACAGGCAACCAACGGGGCCTTCACAATGACGGATAACCGCTTCATTTCCACCGAACGGCGCGGACGCGCCTTCTGGATCACCATCGAACGCCCGGAGGTGCGCAACGCGCTGAACCCCTGTGCGCATGAGCAGCTTGCCGCAGCCTTCGACGCTTTTGCCGCGGATGACGAGCTCTGGGTTGCCGTTCTAACCGGCAGCGGCGACAAGGCATTCTGTGCCGGTTCCGACTTGAAGCACCGCGTGGAGGCAGGCTCCAACGAGACCCCCCGTACCGGCTTTGCGGGCCTTTGCGAACGGTACGACCTCGACAAGCCGGTGATTGCCGCGGTCAACGGAGACGCACTGGGCGGAGGGCTGGAGACCGTGCTGGCCTGCGATCTCGCGGTCGCCGTGGACACCGCCCGTCTCGGCCTCCCGGAGCCTCGCGTCGGCCTCTGCGCCCATGGCGGCCTGCACCGCCTTATCCGCCAGCTGCCGGCCAAGTCAGCCGCCCGCCTTGCGCTGACCGGTCGCATCTTCACCGCAGCCGAAGGCAAGGCGATGGGCCTGGTAAACGAAGTGGTGCCGCGCAAGGACTTCCTGGCGACGGTGGAGCGGCTGGTGGAGGAGATCCTGGCCTGCGCACCACTTGCAATCCAGGCGACGAAGCAGATGATGTACCGCGGTCTTTCGGCGCCCGATGTGGAAGCGGCCTTTGCGGAAAGCTACCCCGCATACAAACGCATGTTGGTCTCGCAAGACGCCCGAGAGGGGCCACTGGCCTTTGCCGAGAAGCGCGCACCAGTCTGGTTGGGCCAGTAAATCCCGCTCGCGCTCTCTGTCAAACACCGCTGCGGCCTGAAAGTATGCTGCCGATGGTCCGCGAAACTGAACTCCGATTTCATCTGCGATCAATGCGTACCCAGTGACCTTTCAATATGCAGAAATCCGGACAGCTCTCTATTCGAATTGCTTGCTTGTTAAAATATCGCCGGTCGTCAGCATGGGTGATGCATCGATGCTTTTTGCGTCCAACATGTGCGCAACGCGTTCGAGAGACGAAACAAGCTGCGCCTGCTCCCAATCGGCAAGTTTCGCAAACGCATTGACATAGCGTTGCTGCAGAGCATCCGGTGCGTTTTCCACGGTACTGTGCCCCAAGGGGGTTATCACCACGTTGACCTGGCGGCGGTCAAGTTCCGAGGGCACGCGCTTGACCATTTCTTGGGTCACCAGCTTGTCGACCAGCGACGTGACGGTTGCCTGGCTGACACCGATTTGCTTGGCCAGTGCCTTTGGCGTGGTGCTGCTGCTCTGATCGATGATCTGCAATGCCCTGAGCTGGGCAGGCGTCAGTCCGACAGCCTGCGCAAGGTTGCGGGCGTAAAGCTCGGTCGCGCGCAGAATGCGCCGCAGCGCAATCAAGCTTTCATCTGTCCGGTCGCCTAAATTGTTCGTCATGAAGCATACATTCGCACAAAGACAGGGGCTGTTACAATCAGTGAATTTTTCTGCATTTAGGTTCGATAACCAAAGGAATTTCCCGGATATTTCCTTTGATAAACGAATGACATAGCAAGAGATTTTTCATTCATTTCCCGGAAAGCCATGCATAAATTGACGTTTTTTAGTTTGCTTGTTGAAATAGTCAGGGAATCCGACTATCTAGTCATTCGAATGAAAAAGGAGGGTCTCAAGCCCATGTCAACGGACAGCATCTCATCCCGAACAGGCAAACCCCGTCTACGCAAACCAGTTGCGACCGATGGGGCTGCGGTCTGGGAGCTTGTCAGGACCTGCAAGCCCCTGGATGAAAACTCGATGTACTGCAATCTGATCCAGGTGGAGCACTTTGCCAGAACCTGCGTCGTGGCCGAGCTTGATGGAGAGATCGTGGGTTGGATTTCCGCACACATGATCCCAGAGACAGATGACTTGTTCGTCTGGCAGGTTGCGGTAGGCCCCTCTGCCCGCGGCTTGGGACTTGGAAAAAAGATGCTGGGTGAGTTGATCGAACGCGACGCCTGTGTCGGCGCCACGCGTCTGAAAACCACGATTACCCGAGACAATGACGCCTCCTGGGCGCTGTTCAAAAGTTTCGCACGCAACATTGGCGGAGATCTTGCGGACAAGCCGCATTTTGAGCGGAACGCCCACTTTGTCGGCCGCCACGCCACCGAACACATGGTTGCAATCACGCTACCTGAGCGCGAGCCACTCGCGCGCGCGGCCTGACCCCGAAAGCGGCCCCAGATACAGGGCTGCGGCCAATTCAATCCTGAAAGGATGTTTCATGTTAAATGACATGACCGAAACCCGTGACGTTTTTGCACGCCGCGAGAGCGAAGCACGCTCCTATTGCCGCAACATGCCGGCGCTGTTCACCACCGCCTCCGGCTCCGAACTGAGCGACGCCGAAGGCAACACCTGGATCGACTTTCTCGCCGGGTGTTCGTCGCTCAACTACGGCCACAACGATCCCGACATGAAGACGGAGCTGATCGAACACATTGCGTCGGACGGCATCGCCATGGGACTGGATCTGCACACCGATGCAAAGGGCGATTTCCTGAAAGCCTTTGAGACACATATCCTCTCCCCCCGTGGAATGGACCATCGGGTCATGTTCACCGGCCCGACCGGCGCCAATGCCGTGGAGGCGGCGATGAAGATTGCCCGCAAGCGCACTGGGCGGACCAACATCATCGCTTTCACCAACGGGTTCCACGGCGTGACCATGGGGGCGCTGGCAGCCACCGGCAACGGCTATCACCGGGGCGGCGCGGGCACGGAAACGCATGGTGTCACACGCATGCCCTTCGACGGCTATGCAGATGGCCTCGACAGTGCAGACCTTCTGGACCAGATGCTGTCGGACGCTTCGGGCGGCATCGATGCGCCTGCCGCGATTATGTTCGAAACCGTACAGGGCGAAGGCGGACTGAACGCTGCCTCGCCGCAATGGGTGCGCAAGATGGCTGATATCGCTGCGAAACACGGCGCATTGCTGATCATCGACGATATACAGGCCGGCTGCGGCCGCTGCGGCACATTCTTTTCCTTCGAGGACATGGGCATAACACCCGACATCGTGACCATGGCGAAGTCGCTTTCCGGCTTCGGTCTGCCGATGGCGGTGCTTCTGGTCCGGCCCGAGCATGACGTATTCGGTCCTGCCGAGCACAACGGTACCTTCCGGGGCAATACCCATGCTTTTGTGACCGCCAGGGTGGCGATCGAAAAATTCTGGGCCGACGGAAAGTTCCAGGCGGAGCTCGCCGAAAAAACCGAGCTGCTCCAAAGCGCGCTGTCCGAGCTCGCCGGAATTGTGCCGCAAGGTATGCTCAAGGGACGTGGACTGATGCAGGGCGTTGATGTCGGATCGGGGGATCTGGCGACCGAGATTTGCAGCCGCGCCTTCGATAATGGCCTGATCATCGAAACCTCGGGCAACGAAGATCAGGTGGTCAAGGTGCTTGCCCCGCTGACCACGCCGGTCGACACCTTACGAAAAGGATTTGCGATCCTGCTCGACGCGGCTCGGGATGCCGTGTCTGAACCAATGATGATTGCAGCGGAGTAACAGACATGATCGTTAGAGATTTGAACAAGATCATCCAGACAGACCCCAACCGGGTCGTTTCCGATGCGCAATGGACCTCGGTGCGGATGCTGCTGGCGAACGATGGAATGGGCTTTTCCTTCCACATCACCATTCTCAAAGCAGGCTCGGAACACACATTCGAATACAAGAACCACTTCGAGAGCGTCTACTGCATGACGGGAAAGGGTTCGATCACCGATCTGGGCACGGGCGAAACGCACGACATAATTCCCGGCGTGATGTATGCGCTCAACGAACACGACCGGCACATTCTGCGGGCAGAAGAAGAGCTGGTCATGGCCTGCGTCTTCAATCCGCCGGTCACCGGCACTGAAGTGCACCGCGAAGACGGATCATATGCATCGGCCGAGGAGGCCTGAATTGACCTGTACAGTTGAGAAAATCGGCGGGACATCGATGTCGCGCATGGATGAGCTGTGCCATACGCTGTTCATTGCCGGTCGCGCTGACGCGGATCTTTACGGACGCATCTTCGTGGTGTCGGCATTTGCCGGGATCACCGACCTGCTGCTGGAACACAAGAAATCCGGAGAGCCCGGAGTCTACGCCCTGTTTGCCAACGACGATTCGAACCATGGCTGGCATGACCGGATCGACCGCGTGGCCGCAGCGATGAAAGCGGCGCATGCAAAGTTGCTCAGCCATCCGGCCGACATCCAGCAAGCCGACAACCTTGTCGACGAGCGTCTTCAAGGTGCCCGCAACTGCCTGATCGACCTTCAGCGCCTGTGCTCCTATGGCCATTTCAGACTGGTCGAGCATATGGCCCAGATCCGCGAATTGCTGTCCGGTCTGGGCGAGGCGCATTCGGCCCAGGTCGCGACGCTGTTGCTGCGGCGGGCTGGTGTGAATGCCCGCTTTGTCGACCTGTCGGGCTGGCGCGACAAGGGTGATGTGACGCTGGACAAGCGAATCGGTGCTGCCATGGAAACCATCGATCCGGCAACAGAAATGCCCATCGTTACGGGGTATGCGCAATGTTCGGAAGGCCTGATGGGCGAATATGATCGCGGTTATTCCGAAGTGACATTTTCACGCCTGGCAGCCTTGGTTGGCGCCCGCGAGGCCATCATTCACAAGGAATTCCACCTGTCATCCTGCGATCCGAAACTTGTGGGTGCAACCGCTGTCAACAAGCTGGGCCGGACCAATTATGACGTTGCTGACCAGCTTTCAAACATGGGCATGGAGGCAATTCATCCCAAAGCCGCAAAGACGCTTCGCCAGGCAAATGTGCCGCTGCGGGTTGCGAATGCGTTCGAACCGGACGATCCGGGCACACTGATCGATGACCGCGCGGCGGAAACGCCCGCCGTCGAGATTGTCACCGGTTTGGATATCGTGACTTTGGAAGTGTTCGAACAGGATATGGTGGGGGTCAAGGGCTATGACGCGACGATCCTCGAAAGCCTGAAGCGGCACAGGGTGCGGATTGTCTCGAAGGTGTCCAACGCCAACACCATCACGCATTACCTCGACACCTCTCTGAAGACGATGCGCCGGGTCGAAAAGGATATTGCGCAGGCTTTTCCAGCAGCGGAAATCATCACACGGACGCTGTCCATGGCCTCGGTAATTGGCCGGGACATGGCTGGCCTGTCGGTGTTGTCGCGCGGCCTGGTCGCGCTTTCCGATGCAGGACTGACAGCCGTTGGTGCAAGTCAGGGTCCCCGCAATGTCGATGTCCAGTTCATCGTGGACCGCAGCGCCCTTAAACCGGCAATCCGGGCATTGCATGGGGAATTCATCGAAAGCGCCCAGCCGCGCCTGGCTTGTGTGGCCTAGATCAGGCGGAAAAACAGCACACACCGTTGTCTCGGCGGTCTCCGCCCATTCTTTCTGTAGGCGCTAAGGCCCGTGCTACATCGCCTCGGACCTGGGCCAGTGGCTGGAAAAGCGATCCATCGAGCGGGTCCACTGTTCTCCGGCCCCCAGACCCGGGCAAGATCGCGTCTCGGCATTGCAAGCAACACCTGCCGGCCAGCGGAGACGCTGGCACCAGACGTTGGTTGAAGAACCGCATTCTGCTCGAAAGCTACGCCTTCTCAGAAGACCTCGAAGCACAGATCGCTGCCTTCGTCGATCATTACAATTATCGTCGATATCATGAAAGCACCGGCAATCTAACCCCTGCTGACGTTTACGTCGGCGGCGGCCAGACCCGTCTTGTTGAAACGAGAAAGGATCAAACGCGACACAATCAGACAGCGCCGATTGCAACATCGGCACCAAGCCGCTTAAATCAACAAACAGACGGGCCAGAAACTCCAATCCTTCCAAAGCTGATCTGCCTCAAATCATTCGATGACGGACAGCCCAAGCGCGCACGGATATTCCTGCCATATGCGGTCGGATCCTGGATCTGAAACCCTACGCCTGAATGAGGGCTGGGCGAATCCCCCTTATCTCCGGGAAGCCGACAGTGCGCCTGAGACCAGCCTGAGATCGGCATTTTCCCACTGTTCGCTGCTGAGAAGTGGACGGTCAATGCGCAGCCTTGCATCATCAGAACGATCAAACCCAGTCTTCACCCCCATAGTGACGCTAAAGAAGGGTGCATTGACGTTTCTTCCAACAGGATGAGCAAACCGCCATCGGCAAGCAACTCGCGTGTGTGGCTCAGCGCTGAGCATATCTTCTGCACCTTCAAGCGCCCCGCAATGCCTTGCGGAGAAATCGTTCCAAGGTCTCGGCAACCTGCCTGGGTGGAACGTCCTCCGCAAAGATGCTCCGTCCCGGAATGCCGTCAAACAGTGCCTGGATCAGGAACACCGTGGCTTGGACATCAAGCGCCGGATCGACAGTGCCGCGTTTCTGTCCCCGTTCCAGAGCTTCGACAAGCGCGCCGCGAAGCTCGCTTTCGTTGCGCCCGAACACGTCCGCGATCACCGGATTGCGCGTTGCTTCCGCGCCGATCTCGACGGCCAGCCGGCCATATTGTTCATTGCCCAGCACAGCGATAATCTCAGGCAGGGCTTCGCACAGCCCGTCGACAATGTCGTCTGCTGCTGCGAGATGGGCTATCAGCTCGGCATTCCCGGCCCGCTCCT
Organism: Hoeflea sp.; assembly: GCA_048261205.1. GTDB lineage: Bacteria > Pseudomonadota > Alphaproteobacteria > Rhizobiales > Rhizobiaceae > Hoeflea. The sequence continues at coordinate 42,540 of JBLXGF010000002.1, read as the reverse complement.
CATCGGCCAAGGCGACGATGATCGCCTCCTTGCTCTCAAAATAGCGGTAGAGGGCGCCAGCGCTGATCGCTGCGGTGTCGCAGATCTCCTGCATGCTGGTCTGATGGATGCCCCTGGCGGCGAAGCATTTGGCCGCCGCGCTCAAGATCTCCGACTTCCTGCGTTTGTGCAGGCTCTCGTTGCGGGTTCTCAAAGGGGCAACCTTTCAAAAAATGAACGCTCATTCGTAGTATGAGATTGACAGATAAAATTGGCAAGCCATTTTATAAAGCGAATACTCATTTTATAAATGAAAGATGCAAGTTGCCTCATAAGAACCCCTCCGCGAGCAGTGCCACCAACCGCCGGAAGAGGCATTTGCGCGGGTGGGTGGGCGGTCTTGCTCTGCTCTTCATAGCGGCGGGGGTCCTGGCGGTCATGCTTGCTCAAGAACCACCCACACAGGGGGTTGCCATGCGGGTGGACAACAGACCGGTGGTCGCCGTCGCGCGGGCCGAGCGGGGGACGCTGATCCAGTGGACCGTCGCCCGGGGCATTGCCGAGGCCATCCGCAAGAGCTACCTGCACATCGAAGCTGCCGGGATCGTCGCCGAAATCGGCCGGGACGAGGCCGGAGTACCGCTACGCGAAGGTTCCTTCGTTCATGGCCCGAAACCCGATGGCCGGAGCGGTCAACTGCTGCTGCGTCTCGACGATCGGGAAGCACGGGCACGGCTGGAACAGGCGGCGGCCGAGCGGCAGCGCACAGAGCGGCGCGTCGAGGTGGCGCAGGCCACATTAGACCAGGCAAGACAGCAACACGAGCGCACGGGCGCGCTCGCATCTCGTGGCATTGCCTCGCGAAGGGCCGCAGAGACGGCGCAGGCCGCTGTCCGAACAGCAGAAGCGGAACTGGAAGCCGCGCGCGCCGAAGTCGAACTGGCAGCGGCCCAATTGCGGCAGGCAGAGATCGGTCTCGAAAAGATGACGCTCCGCGCGCCCTTCGATGGTCGCCTGTCCCTCATCAACGCGCAGGTCGGAGACTATATCGAAGGCGCTTCGGCCGGCTCACACGCCGTGCGCGAGAAAACCGCGGCTGCCATCCTTATCAATGAGGAGGTCTTCGAGATCGCCCTCAACCTGCCCTGGCCAGCAGCCAAAGAGCTGGTGCCCGGGCAGGATGTGCTTGCCAGTGGTAGCGCCGAAGCCGTTTGGGAGGCCGCAACCGAAGGCGCGAAACACCCGGACGTGGCAACCGGGGAGATCTGGTCGGTCAGCCCGTCGATCGGGCTCGGCAGCCGCGCCGTTCAGGTCAAGCTGCGCGTTCGCGGCGGCGCTATCAAGGACGGCATGTTGGCGACGGTCTGGATCGCTGCCGCGAGGGTTCATAATGCTACCCTCCTGCCCGAAAGCGCGCTTGTCCATTCCGGGGACAAGCCGTTCATATTCACCTTCATACCCGGCAGTTCGACGGTCGACAAACGGCAGGTGGAGGTCGGCCTCAACAATCATACCCGCGTCGCGATCCAATCCGGGGCAGAGGACGGCGAGCTTGTCGTCGTTACCGGTCAGCATCTTCTCGATGACGGGGCGGCTGTCCGGCTTGCCGGCGAGCATCCCTCCGGAGCCGGGAACGTCTCCTTGGCGGCAGGTGCCGGCAACCGCCCTGTGCCCGAGAGGCCGCGATGACACGGCGCGGTCCGCTTCAGTTCTTCCTGCTCAACCCGACGCTGGCGCTCGTTCTTCTGGCGGCATGCCTGATCGGGGGCGGCGTCGCGGCCTTCAGCATGGTGCGAGAGAACTATCCCGATCTTGCTATCCCGCAGGCGGTCATTGCGACCGAATGGCCGGGCGCTTCCCCCGAACAGATGGAAAAGGAAGTCACCAAGCCGGTCGAGGATGCCATTCGGGCACTTCCCGGACTGAAGTTTTACCAGAGCAGTTCGAGCGGCTCGCTGTCCATCATTATCCTCCAGTTCGATGCCGACATCGCGATCCCCTTCGCCATGCAGGAATTGCGCGCCAGGATCAGCGAAGCGGAAAGCCGGTTTCCAGCCGGGGTCAAGAAACCCGACATACAGCAGGTCTCGGTCAACGACATGCCCGTGGCGAGCTTCGTTCTCTCAGGCGATGCCGGCGAGGACCGGCTCAATCTTCAAGCGGACAGACTGAAACGCGGGCTGGAGGAGCTGCCGGGCGTCCGCGCGGTGCGCCTGCAGGGGGCAAGGCCCCGTGCCGTCCAGATCCGCCTCGATACCGCACGCCTTGCCCCGCTCGGCATTCCGGCAACCACGGTGCGCGACCGCATCCGCTCCGCCAACCAGGACCTCGCCTGGGGCGATCTGGAAACGGAGACAACGACACGCCCGCTTTATCTTGCCGGTCGTGCGGCCACTGTCGCCGATCTGCGCGCAATCCAGATTGCAACGCTTGACGACGGGACGATCGTCCGGCTCGGCGACGTGGCCGAGGTCTTCATAGGCTTGGACCAGGAGGACGGCACGACGCAGGTCAGCATCGAAGGTGCGGGTTTCCGGCCCGCGATCAGCCTGTCGGTCCTCAAGCGTCCGGGCAGCGACACGGTCGCCACAATCGCGGCTGTCAGCCAGCGCATCTCGGAACTGACAGCCGCGCCGGACTGGCCCGCGGCCATTGCGGTCACCGCGCTCCGCGACGAACGGGAGGTTATCCGCGACAGCTTTCGCGAGGTGACGACCAACCTCATGCAGGGCGCCGCGGCGGTTTTTCTGGTTCTGCTCTTGGCGCTCACCTGGCGCGAGGCCGTCGTCGCGGCGATCGCCATGCCGGTTGCGCTGCTGGCCGCGCTGGTCATTGTCGATCAGCTCGGCTTCACGCTCAACACGCTGACCATTCTGGGCATGGTCATCGCGCTCGGACTGCTGGTCGATGTTTTCATCCTGGTGATGGAAGGCATGCACGACGGGCTCTATATACGGGGTCTGAGCTTCGACGATGCGGCCCGGTCGACCGTCAAGGCCTACCTCATGCCAGCCATTGCCGGTCAGGCCACCACCGTCCTCGCCCTGCTGCCGCTGATGCTGATTGGCGGTATCGACGGCAAGTTCATCCGGCTCATTCCGCTGACCGCCATCGCCTGCCTCGTGGCGAGCCTGGGCGTTGCCTTCCTGATAGCAATTCCGCTGTCACGCTTCGTCCTCGCCCACAAGGTGAGGCCCGCCGCAACACCGGTCGACCGCGCCACCCTCTTCCTCGCCTCCCGCGTCGGGACCTGGCTTCTCCAGGGTCCCCTGCGTTCCAAGGCGCGCGCCGCCGCCGTGGTTGCGCTGGCCTTGGTCGGCTTTCTCGCATCGGCGCTCCTGGCGGAATCGCTGCCCTCGATCCTTTATCCGAAGGAAGACCGCCGTACGCTCGGCATCACCGTGTCGCTGCCCCCCGACGCGACCCTGGCGGATGCGGAGCGCGTGGCGCTGAAAGCCGGGCAGTCGCTCCGCGACCTGCCCTATCTCGCCAGCGTAACCACCCATGCAGCCGAGAAAAGCCCTTTCGCGCTGCACATGATCGACGAATACCTTCTTCCGCTCTACGGCGCAGACATGGTGGGCGTATCGGTGCTCTTCAAACCGAAGGCTGACCGCGCCATCGCCGCCTATGAGGCGCTGCCCGAGATCCGCGAACGGCTGGCCACGGCGCTCTCCGACGAGCCAGGCCTGACGATTCTGCTGAGTCCGGATCTCGGCGGCGCGACCTCGGCCGCCCCGATCCAGATCAGGCTGACCGGCGACGATCCCATGCGCCTGCATGCGCTTTCCAAAACGATACAGCGCGCGCTCGCGGCGATCCCCGGTGTGAATGATATTCGCGACACGATTGGCCCCTTCAAGACCGAAGCCCGCTTCACCCTCGACCCTGATGTGCTGGCCTATCACCGCCTGAACGAGGTAGAGGTCATGCAGCAGGTGCGCTTCTCGCTCACGACAGACAAGATCGGTACTTTCAAGGTTCCCGGCACCGACCCCGATCTCGACATCAATCTCGGTGCGCAGCATCCAAGCCGGAACGGGCAACTGGGCGGCCCGCGCCGTCTTTATGAACTCGAAACGACCCCTGTTGTCACCGGGGACGGCGCGACGCTGTTTCTGCCGCTGCTGGCGGAGATGACGCTCGCGACGAGCCCCCGCCTCTATCTTCACAGCAACGGCCGGCGTACCAATACCATCAAGGCACAGCTCGCCGAGGGGATCACGGCAAGCGGTGTGGCCAAGCAACTGTCGCCACAGATTGCAGACCTGCAAAGCACATTGCCGGCGGGCTACACGATCCAATGGGCAGGCGAAATCGAAGCCGCCGGGGAGACCTTTGGCGGAGCCCGGCTGTCTCTGATCCTGGCGGGGCTGTTCGTCGCGGCCATCCTAATCCTGCTGTTCGGCTCCTTTCTGCAGCCCTTCATCATCATGGCGATGGTCCCGGTCGCGCTTACAGGGACCTTTATCGGTTTCTCTCTCCTTGCCATCCCTATGTCGTTCCCCGCCATGATCGGCATCATTGCCCTTGTCGGCATCGTCGTGAACGACGCCATCGTCATGGTCGAGGTGATCAACGAGCGGCGGCGCGAAGGCAAAAGCGCACGGGAAGCGGCTGCACTCGGTGCGTCGGACCGGCTCCGGCCGATCCTCACGACGTCGCTTACGACCATCGCCGGCCTGCTGCCGCTCGCCTTCTCCGCACCCGCCTGGTACCCGCTCTGCATGGCGGTCATTCTGGGCCTCGGCCTCGCGACTCTTCTCGTGCCGCTCGTCGTTCCCTGTCTCTACATCCTGCTGTCGGCGTCCGGCCACCCGCATCAATACGGCACGGAAGCACCCAAACCGGCGAACGAAGGTTCGCTGAAAGGAATACCCTCATGACTGCCACGCTTCCCTCCCGCAGGATTGCCCGGTGGCTGATCTGCCTGGCGATCGGACTCTTGGCACTGAGTGCGATCATGGTTCTTGCCGAGGCGGACGGGCTTGAGCGGCGGGACATCAGCTTCACACATGCAGGCAATACGTTGCGGGGTCATCTGATCCTACCAGCCGGAACGAACAAGCCATCGGCCTGCATCGTGTTCGTTCATGGTTCCGGTGACATGCCACGGGATGCATACGGCTACTACGAATCCTTCCGGCGCCTTTTTGCGAGAAAAGGCTGGTGCTCGCTCTCCTGGGACAAACCGGGCGTCGGCGCGTCTGACGGCGACTGGCGATTGCAGTCGATGGAAGATCGCGCCGCTGAAGTTTCCTCAGCCATAGATTCCCTGCGCGCACATATGGGTCTGGATGATGGGCTGGTGGGCCTGATCGGCTTCAGCCAGGCCGGCTGGGTCATGCCCAAAGTGGCGAACAAGCGTAACGATGTCGCCTTCATGATCTCGGTTTCCGGTGCTATCAACTGGATGGAGCAGTCCCGCTATTCAGGGCGCAAGCGCATGGAAGCGGCGGGCATGAGCGAACACCAGATAACAGCAGAGGAACACGCCGACGACGCGATAAATGCTCTCATTCGAAGTGACGCCTCCTACGAAGCCTATCTGGATCATATTTCCAGAGTTCCGGACGCCCGGCCGATGAGCAAGGCCTTTTGGGGCTTCGCGAAACGCAATTGGCGCACCGATGTCCGCGCCGATCTGCGCAATATCGACGTGCCTGTTCTGGCACTCTTCGGTTCGCACGACGCCTATGTCGATCCGGTCGCAAGTGCCCGGACATATCGCGCCGAGCTCTCGCGCTCAGCAGCACCCTTCTTTGAGGTCCGGGTCTTCGACCAGGCCGATCACGGCATGATGGAGACGGATGACATAAAGCCCGCGCATCAGGGTCTGGACGCCTGGTTCATGCTGCTCAGGATCTGGTTCGGCGGTGACGACATCTTCGCGGATGGCGTTCTAGAAAGTCTGAGCGAGTGGATTGACCGGTTGGAGCAAGAAGCGGCTTGAAACCCTGGCATTGTTGCTGGTTGGGCTGGCAAACGGGCGTACGGCCGGCGTGTCAGAGGTCGTGAACGCGAATTTTCTTGAGCATTGCTTGCAACACTTCAACACAGACGGCCAGTTGAGCAGGGTCAATATCATCGGTCATATTATGATAGTTCCGGTTGACGAGCGGCGCAGTTTCCTTGAGCTTCTTGCGGCCCTTGGAGGTCAATGAGACGCGGCGCACACGCTGGTCGGATTCGTCAATTTCGCGCTGCGCCATGCCGGACGTGACAAGCTGTTCGACCAGTCTGCTTACGGTGGATTGCTCAGTCACCGAGAGCACGGATATTTCGTTTACGGTAAGCTGCTTATACGCGCGGAGGCATGACATGATTCGCATCGTCGCGCCTTGGATGCCAAGACTTCTGAGGTCGGAATCCTGCTTGACTTGCCACCGATTGCTCAGCCGCGTCATGAGATAGGGCAGGTATTGCGAAAGCTGTTCTGGCGTAGTGAAGGGGAATTCAACGTCTTCAAGGGCCTTACGCATGATCGGTGGGAGCCTTGCCGCTTGGTTTCTTGATGATTGATTTGAGCATGGCGATGGTTTCCGCAAGGCTGTCGGCGTCCAGATGCGAAAAGCATTTTGCAAGGACTTTTGCGTGAACGGCTGCGGCTTCCTCGAAGCGCTGCCGGCCTTCCGGTGTCAACACGGCGACAAAGGACCGCCTGTCGCCGGCTGACATTGATCTGTCGACCAGTTTGTCCTTGCGCAGCCTATTGACCAACCCGGATACATTCCCGTTGCTGACCTTGAGTCTGGCCGAAAGTTCGCCCATGCTCAGACCGTCGGGGTAGCGTTCCAATTGTGCAAGCACATCGAATTTCGAAACGCTGATGCCCGTCCGCTCCTTGAGCTGCCTGTTCAGTTCAGGATAGACGAAACTATGGACATCCAGCACGCCGAGCCAGAGCCGTGTTTCGTCCTTGCGGTAATCTGAAGTATCCGGAGCCGGATCACGGGCCATCATCGATCTATCTGCGTTTCCATAATTTTACATACTAGGTAGTATCCGAGAACACGTATTGGTTCAATGCACCTCGCAGGTCGGTTGGAATGTCGATTGAAGAATGCGTATCAAGGTTGGTGGTGACGGTTGTAAAGAGCCCGCGCAGTGCCTCTGAATCGCCAAGCATCGCATTCAATTCAAGCGCGTATGACTTGCCGCCAATTCTGGAAACCCGGATGAAATATTCGACTTCCTGGCCCATTTGGACCGGCAAAAAGAACTCGGCGTGGGCGTTGACATAGCCCAGTCCGGTTCGGCGCGGGCCGATGAAATCATAGTAGGACAGGTTCAGGCATTCACAAAACCATGCTTCGATCACATGGTTGAACACATTGAAAAACTCGGGTGTGTAGACAATGCCTGCAGGGTCACATTGACCATGCCGGAAGATATGTTTGTAGCTCCAGTCCGGGAACGGGATATCCGCCCGACTGAGCGGACTGGGAAATGACGCTGGTTTGCCTGTTTTATTCATGTGCTCGAAAAACTTTCAATTGTCTTGATCGTGCCGTCCAGATCCTTGCTGGACGCATCCTTGATTGCAGACGTCAAAAGACGTTGCGCCCATTCCGCCGCGTCGTCACGGCCGGCGATAGACTTTGTCGTCCGCATGACCTTTTCGAATTTCGAATGACCCCGGACATGGGTATCTGAATAGCCCTTGATCAGGCGACGGAAGGTGAGCATCGCGACACCCAGGTCATAATTGTTCACCAATGCCTGCGAAGCATCGGCCAGCCATGCATCACGGTGGGTGACTTCTATCTTGTGGCGCAGGGACCTGCGGCGCATTCCTTTGAGCGCACCGACAAAATGGAGCGGCAGAAATCCAGTCAGACGATAGGTCTGAATACGGCGGCCCTTGTTGATGCGGCGGTCAAGCCAGTCATAGAGAGACTTGCGTGCCTTCAGCCAGTTTGCCAACCCGACCGGCAGGACTGATACGGCTTCTTCCATGCGGGGGTGCATGAATTCGGTGGTGTGAAGGACTTGGCCGCTCTGCAGGCCAACCTCCTCTGCCACCCTTTGACGACGCGCGCTTTGCGTCTTGATGCGCGCGACGCGGATCACGTCATCATATGCCATCGCATTTGCAAGATATTTGGCGGCTGTCGCGGTAAACTCAAAGCCATGTGCGTCACCATTTGCCTCACGGTCACGGCGGCTGAGATCGCGCAGGATATCCAGGTACTCCTCGCCGTAAGCTGCATCCTGAAAGTCGACGACCTTCTGCAAGCCCAGATAGGCCATTGCATGCGCTTGTTCAGGAAGTTCCGCTCGGATGCGCGTGAGCAGGGCGTTTGCCCGTTTGTCGCGCAAGTTGTCAGGTAATGCGGCAACAGCAGTGGCTGCGTCAGGCGCATCAAGCTGCGGCACCACCGCGCCGTTCACTGTCCGGTCAAAAGCGGCATCAAAGGCTCGGATACTGGCCTCGACGCCTTTGCCGCCCTTGCGGATCACATCGTAATAGGCTTCCCGCTCAAAGGGCAGAGTGCCTGAAGCCGCAAGGCTGCCGAACATGGCGGACGAGATAACGGAGCCATTTTTGACCGCCATCGCGTTCATGTCGAAGACAATCTCCTGTCTGGCAACGACGCCGATCGCATCGGTCACGGCGCTGCTGTCTGCGATGCTGTCACCGGGCGCCATCTTTTCGCTGATTGACAATGACCGATGGCTGGATGCGATCAGCGTGGTCCGGTCAGGCGTCACGATCCCGCGCACGATCGACCGGCCGGCTTCCATGAACTCCGATGCGATCACCACGTCGACATCACCGGGCGTCGGCATCTGTGCCAGAATAGGTTTTTGCCCTGCTTCGCCGGGCCGCATCATCTCTACGTAATAGATGGTGGCACCGGTGCGCTGGGCCACCCCGGGTACGGAGGTCGATTGCGCCACCCACCCGTGTGTTTCCGCGAGATCCACGATCCAGCTGGTCAGAACGCCGCCGCCCTGACCGCCCATCGCCACGATTGCGATCGAGATCGGCCGCTCTGTTGCGGGGTCGCTGGGCTTCAGCCCCAGTTTGACTGTGTCATCCTTCATTCGCCTATGCCCCAAAGCTAACCGCACGCTTTTCGCGGCGGTCTTGCAGGTAGCGGATCACGGAGCCGGAGAGACGGGCCCCGAGCTTGTCCCAACCTGTCGGGTTATGGGTGACCTCGGCGCGGAAGAAAGAGGGGCAGAGCACGGCCGCATCCGCAACTTCGCCGCAATTGCCGCAAGCAACGCAGGTGTCGTCGATCGAGGCAACCGGATCGTCCCGCAACGGATCGTCGAGCTCCTTGACCGACAGCGAGGGGCAGCCGGACAGCCGCATGCAGGCGTGATCGCCGGTGCAAACATCTTCGTCAACGCCGAACTTCTCTTTCACCACGCGCTGGCCGCCGCTAATCGCCTTGGCCAGTTTCGGTTTCTCGCGCCGTTGCTTGTTCAGCATGCATTCGGACGAAGCCACGATGATCTTGGGCCCTTCGGCATCGGTGGTCAGCGCCTCGTTCAGCACGTCCCGCATCCGTGTGACGTCATAGGTGTGGTCAACCTGCCGGACCCATGTCGCACCGATCCCCTTGACCGCGTCCACAATGGAATTGTTGGTGTTCCGGCGTTTATTGTAGGCGCGGGATGAGAGGATGTCCTGGCCGCCAGTGGCGGAGGAATAGAAGTTGTCGACGATAACGAAGACACCGTCGTGCTTGTTGAAGACCGCATTGCCAATGCCGCTGGTCAGCCCGTTGTGCCAGAACCCGCCGTCGCCCATGATCGAGATGGAGCGCTTGGCGCCTTTGACGTTGAATGCCGCAGCCGAGGCCGGGCCAAGGCCGAAGCCCATGGTCGTGGCGCCGAGGTTGAAGGGTGGCAGGATCGAGAACAGGTGACAGCCGATGTCAGCCGAGACATGATGGGTGCCGGTTTCCTCGAACACCATCTTCATCGCGGCGAAGATGGGGCGTTCGGGGCATCCGGTACACAGGCCCGGCGGACGGGCCGGAACGACGTCGGAAAGCCTTTCGATCACGGGATTGCTCAGGATTGGGACCGGATCGGGGACCGGTGCACGGTTGCCAAGCTGTTGCGGCTCATGATCCTCAAGGAAGCGGCCGATCCCTTCGGTCAGCACGGAAGCGGTATAGTCGCCACCCATTGGCAGGTAGTCCTTGCCATGGACTGCGGTCGGGCTTTTCGTGCGCGCCAGAACGGTCGAGATGGATTGCTCGATATACTCGGGCTGTCCTTCTTCGACCATCAGGACGGCATCCAACCCTTCGCAGAACTCGTCGACTTCGGATTTGATCGTCGGATAGGCCACGTTCATCACGTAGATGGGCACGCGTGAATTGCCGTATGCATCACAAAGCCCAAGGAACTGCAGCGCGCGGATGGTGCTGTTGTACATGCCTCCAACAACGATCAGCCCGGTCTTGCCGGTCTTTTCTTCTCCGGTGGGGCCAAAAAACTCGTTGAGTTTTTGATCGCGGATAAAGTCTATCGCGGCGGGCATGCGCACTTTGATCTTTTCGGCCTCATGCTCATAGGCGGCGGGCGGCAGAACAATGCGGCCGAGATCGCGTTCGGGGTTATTCATTGCATCGCGCAGGGTGAAATCGGGGCGCTTGTTGTCCTTGCAGACAAATTCGCCCGTCATGTGACATGATCTGACCCGCACCTGCAGCATGACTGGCGTGTTGGATGCCTCGGAGAGTTCGAAACCCTTTTCAATCAGGTTGACCAGGCAGGTCTGATCCGGGCGCGGGTCCAGCAACCACATCTGCGATTTCATTGCAAAGGCATGGGTGCGTTCCTGCATGATGGAAGAGCCCTCGCCGTAATCTTCGCCAACGATCACCATCGCGCCGCCGGTCACCCCGCCGGACGCAAGGTTCGACAGGGCGTCGGAGGCAACGTTGGTGCCGACGGTCGATTTCCAGGCCACAGCACCACGCATCGGATACATGACGGAAGCCGACAGCATGGCGCCCGCCGTTGCTTCGCTGGCCGAGCTTTGAAAGATCACGCCGAGGTCGTCGAGGATGTCATTGGCGTCTGCCAGGACATCCATCAGGTGCGAGATCGGCGATCCCTGATAGCCGCCGACATAAGCGACACCGGACTGCAGCAGGGCCTTGGTAATTGCCAGGATGCCCTCACCGCGAAACAGATCTCCCTGTCCCAGCTTCAGGTCTTCGACTTCTTTCGCAAAGGATCGTTCAGCCATAATCGTCTCTCCCAAAAAAAAAGTATGGTAATGCATAGATTTATATGTAAAATAAGTCAATGATCAGTTCCCTACTTCGTGCGAGCAAATCGGAAATGAACAAAATACGATTCAAAAACATGATGTTACAAGAAAGATCGCCACCTCATTTTTGGCAGGAGTGGCATGGTCATTCATGACCAATTCACGGTGCCAGGCGAGCCGAGGCACCTGCCCGGCCAGACCAACTGCAGGCAGGCAAGCCGGCCCGGCCCCTATCATCGTTGACGCAGATTCCCGTGCTTTTTCGCATTTGGGTTCAATCAATTCTGGAAAGGAAGACGAACTTGTTGCCATTGAATGACTTTCCCAGGTTCACAGCAGCGGCGGTTCAGGCCAGCCCTGTCTTTCTGGACGCGGGGCGGACCGTGGAAAAGGCCGCAAGCCTGATTGCGGAAGCAGCCGGCAACGGTGCGCGCCTTGTCGTGTTCCCCGAAGTGTTCATCCCGGGATACCCCTATTGGAACTGGATCACCGACCCTGTGACGGGCAGCGCGTGGTTTGAGAAACTTGTCCGGGCGTCGGTCTTTGCTGATGGCGCTGAGGTTGCAAAGATCCAGGCGGCGGCCAAGGCCAATGACTGTTACGTCGTGATGGGTCTGAACGAACGCAGCCCTGTATCGCTGGGCGCGCTTTATAACACCTTACTGTTCATCGGCCCCGATGGCGAGATTCTGGGCAAACACCGCAAACTGGTTCCCACCTGGGCGGAGAAGCTGACCTGGACGGGCGGCGACGGATCCAGCCTCAAGGTCTATGACACGGAGATTGGCCCACTGGGCGGCCTGGCCTGTGGCGAGAACACAAACACCCTGGCCCGCTTCACTCTGCTGGCGCAGGGCGAGTTGGTCCATACGGCAAGCTACATTTCCTTGCCGGTCGCGCCCCCCGATTACGACATGGCCGAGGCAATAAAACTGCGCAGCATGTCGCACAGTTTCGAAGGCAAGGTCTTCACTATTACTGCCACGTCGACGGTCTCGGATGAAATCATCACCGAGATGGAGAAAATCCGCCCCGATGCGCGTGCATTGCTTGAGCGCAAATCGAGCGCCTATTCCGGGATTATCGGGCCTGACGGGCGTCAGATCGGGGAAGGCCTGATTGACGATGAAGGCATCGTCTATGCCGAGATCGACCTGGGCAAATGTATTCAGCCCAAACAGATGCATGACATCACCGGCCATTACAACCGTTTCGACATATTCGACCTGAGGGTCAATCAGATGCCGCAGGCTGCCGTGAATCTGAATACCGGTCCGGCCACCGCGCCGGACCTGAGCGCTGTGCCGATGCCCGATGACAGCGAAAAACAGTAATCCAATCAGGACTGGAGGAAATCATGACTGATACAGCCAATGAAATTGCCAAGGAAGATGATGTACTGGGCCGTGCGCGGGTGCGCGACACGCCAGAACTGAAAGCCTATTACAAGGATCTCGAGAAGCAGGACACCGGCGCGCTTTGGACCGTCGCCAACTCGATCGAGCCCTGGGAGCCAACGCCAAAATCCGATCCCGTCCTGTGGCGCTGGGAAGACCTGCGCCCGCAGGTTCTGCGCGCCATTGATCTCGTGCGCCCCGAAGATGCAGGCCGGCGCGTTGTCTATCTGCGCAATCCGAAGCGTCAGGACGTCAGTGCTGCCTGCGGGTGGCTGTTCTCCGGCATCCAGACCATGAAAGCCGGCGAACGCGCCGGGGCGCACCGCCACGCGGCCTCTGCGCTGCGGTTCATCATGGAAGGCACAGGGGCCTATACGATTGTCGAGGGACACAAGATGAGCCTTGGAGCGAAGGATTTCGTTCTGACGCCCAACGGCACATGGCACGAGCACGGGATCGAGGAAGATGGCAGTACCTGCCTGTGGCAGGACGGGCTGGACATCCCGTTGACAAATGCGCTTGAGGCGAATTTCTACGAAGTGCATCCCGACGACTATCAAGCAAGCAACTTGCCGCTGGATGACAGCCCAGCAACTTACGGCTCACCCGCGCTGATGCCGGAGTTGGACAAGTGGGACAAATCCTATTCGCCCTTGCTGAAGTTTCGCTGGGATCAGACTTATGAGGCGCTGCAAAGCTACGCCAAGGTCACTGACGGGTCGCCCTATGACGGTGTGATCATGCGCTATATCAACCCCAAGACCGGAGCTGATCCGATGCTGACCATGGGCGCGAATATGCAGCTTCTGCGCCCGTCCGAACACACCAAGGCGCACCGCCACACCGGCAACATCATCTATCAAGTGGCCAAAGGCGAAGGTTATTCCGTGATCAGCGGACAGCGCTTTGACTGGAAAGAGAAGGACATCTTCTGCGTGCCGCCATGGACGTGGCACGAGCATTGCAACACGCAAAGCGGTGACGATGCCTGCCTGTTCTCGTTCCACGATCTGCCGACCATGAGAAAGCTCGGCTTCTACGCGGAACAGGCTTTGGAAGACAACGACGGCCACCAGGTCGTCAGTAATTAATACAGGATACCCAATATGAAACTTGTAACCTACCGAGACGGTGCCGCCGCCGAGGGTCGCCTTGGCGTTGTTCAGGACGGTCTTGTCATTGACGTGGAATATCTGGGCGAGGCAGTTGGTGCCGCGCTCCCCTCGGACATGCTCACACTGATCGACCTTGGGCCCGATGGGCTGGCCGAAATCCGCCGGGCCCTGGCCGAAACCAAAGGTGCCCGGCCCGCGGGGATTGCCGTGCCAGAGGAAAACGTGCGCCTGCTGGCGCCGATCCCGCGGCCGCGCAAGAACATCTTCGGGATCGGGCTGAACTATGTCGAGCACGTCGCTGAAAGCGCCAAGTCACTGGACACATCGAAGGACCTGCCCAAGCAACCGGTGGTTTTTTCCAAGCCCCCGACCAGCGTGATCGCAACGGGCGAGCCGATCCAGCACAATGCCTCCATGACGCAGATGCTGGATTGGGAGGTGGAACTGGCCGTGATCATCGGCAAGCGTGCGACGCGGATTTCCAAGGATGACGCCATGAGCCATGTGTTTGGCTATTCGGTCATCAACGACGTATCGGCCCGCGACAATCGCCGCGCGGGGCAATGGATATTCTCCAAGGGACAGGACAGCTATTGCCCCTTTGGTCCGGCCATTGTTACCGCTGAAGATATTGCGAACCCGCATGATCTGGTGCTTTGGCTGAAAAAGAACGGCGAAGAAAAGCAGCGCTCCAACACCAGGCACCTCTTGTTCGATATCCCGACGCTGATAGCTGACATCTCTTCGGGGATCACGCTTGAGCCGGGAGACATCATCGCCACCGGCACCCCGGCCGGCGTCGGCGCAGGCCGCGATCCGCAAGAATGGATGTGGCCCGGTGACGTGATCGAATGCGGTGTGGATGGCATTGGCGTGTTGCGCAATCCCGTCGTCAAGATCGGGGACTGACATGGAGAACATGCACCAGACCTTGAAGATCGGGCAGATCGTTCCGTCGTCAAACCTGACGATGGAACGAGAGATCCCGGCGATGCTGCGTTCGCGTGAAACTCTCTATCCTGAGCGGTTTTCCTTCCACTCCAGCCGCATGCGGATGAAGAAGGTCACGAAGGAAGAGCTGACCGCAATGGACAAGGACAGCGATCGCTGTGCGATGGAGCTGAGCGACGCAGCAGTCGATGTGATGGGTTACGCCTGTCTGGTCGCAATTATGTCCATGGGTCGCGGATATCATCGCGAAAGCCAGAAGCGGCTGCATCAGGTGACCGTGGACAACGGTCACCCCGCGCCGGTTGTCAGCTCTGCCGGTGCGCTTGTCGACGGGTTGCACCTGATGGGCGCCAAGCGTGTTTCCATCGTGACGCCCTATATGCGTCCTCTGACCGACATGGTGGCCGACTATATCACGGCGGAAGGGATCGAGGTCTCCGACAGCATTGCGCTTGAAATTCCCGACAATCTCGAGGTCGCGGCGCAGGACCCGATGAACCTGACGGAGATCTACAAGCGCGCGAACCTCAAGAACATCGACGCGCTGGTCCTGTCGGCCTGTGTGCAGATGCCCTCGCTGGCGGCAATTCAGAAGGTCGAGGACGAATGCGGCATTCCCGTGGTGTCTGCCGCCGTGGCGACGACCCACCAGATGCTGGCAAGGCTTAATCTCAAGCCGCATGTGCCTGGCTGCGGAGCGTTGTTATCAGGAAAGTACCTGTAAACCGACAGGATCGGACGCGGCTTTGCCTGAACCTTGGCAGGCCGCGTTCGACGATGACAATGCTGATCCGGATGGGCCGCCAACGGGCAGGCGTCAGCGTTTGATCTTGTATCCCGTGGTCTCCAGATCCCACATGTCCGCAACAATCCCTTCTTCGCGTAAAACGAGCTTCTTGATCTTGCCGTTCTCGGTCAGGGGCATCGCGTCCATCAACCGGACGAAGCGTGGCACCGCAAAATGGGCCAGGCGCGTTTCCAGGTATTGGATCAGCTCCAGCGGTGGCAGGCTCTGGCCATGCTTCAACTGGATCGCCGCCGCAACCTCGTCTTCGCCAAGTTCCGAGGGGACGGGATAAACCGCACATGCCTCTATCGCGTTGTGAGTCATGATGGCGTGCTCGACCTCCCAGGAGGATACGTTCTCGCCCCGCCGGCGGATTGCGTCCTTCATCCGGTCAATGAAACTGAAGTAGCCGTCAGGATGGCGGACCACGCGGTCTCCGGTGTGGAACCACAGATTGGCCCAGGCCTCGACCGTCTTGTCCGGCATTCCGAAGTATCCGGATGCAAAGGAATGCGGTTCAGTTGGGCGCAGCAGCAGTTCACCGGCTGTGCCGTCAGGGACAGCCACGTCGTTCTCATCGACCACGATGGCCTCAGCCCCCTTGGCAAGCTTGCCCATGCTGCCCGGGTGGGGCGATGGGTATCGATTGTAGAACAGGAAGTTGCTTTCGGTAGAGGCATAGCCGTCGACCAGGGGAATGCCGAACCGATGATAAAACGGGTCTTGCAACCTTTCTGGAACGCCGCCGCCCAATGCGGTTCGGATCGAATGTTTGCGGTCCTCGCCCCGTTCGGGCTGAGCCATGAGAATGGACGCCATTGCGCCCAGCAGATAGGTCACTGTGGCACCGCATTCTGCCGCAGTTTTCCAGTAGCCTGAGGCCGAAAACTTGGGCACCAGCACATACTCGCATCCGATCAACAGCGCTTGATAAAAAGCATTGAGGGCATTGGTGTGGAAGACCGGAAGCGCGGTCATCAGCACATCGCCTTCGCGCACGCCAAGTGCACGGCCCGAATAGATACCCCACCAGAAGAACTGTGCCTGTGGACAGCAGACGCCCTTTGACGGGCCCGTCGTGCCGGACGTGTAGAGAATTGCCGCGATATCGCCTGGTCCCGCTGCGGCAGCGCCGGAGGATGCCGGGACCGAAGTTGATCCGCTCATCTGAATGCCGTCTGCAGTAATGGGCCAGAGCAGTGGCGGCAACTGCGCATCCTGGCCCAGATCATCGTAGGCGGGCCGAAACTGCGCTTCGACGATCAGAACTTTGGGGCGTGCATTTGCCATGACATGGGCAAGCTGCGCCCCGCGAAACGCAGTATTGACGGGGGTGGCAATGGCACCGATCCAGGTTGCCCCCAGATAGGCCTGAAGGAATTCGGCCCGGTTGCCGCAGTGGATCAGCACGCGGTCCCCCGCGCAGATCCCCGCCGCGGCAAGCCGCGTGCCCCATGCGCGGGCGACCTCGGCGGTTTCGGCAAACGACCACTTGACGCCGCCGCAGGTCACGAACGGCCGGTCGCCATAGCGATCCGCCTGTCGTTGCAGCATTGACCGGAGCGTTCGATGCTCTGGCGCGAATTCAGCCACGATCCCGTCATAGTAATCATTGCCGGGGGAATGCGAGACAGATGGCGCTTCTTGCGGCATTGATTGCTGCCCTACTTGATCAGATTGGGAAGCCAAGTGGCAACTGACGGCACGAAAATCAAAAGGGCGAGCACTGCCAGTTCGATCAGGATGAAGGGCAGCGCCGAGTTGATGATCTGGCCGATCGTGATGCCGTCGGGTGCGACGCCCCGCATGACGAACAGCAATAGCCCGAATGGTGGCGTCAGCAACCCGATCTCCATGGTGATGAGGATCAGCACCATAAGCCAGATCGGATCAATCCCGTAGATCGCCTGAAGCGAGCTCGGCCCAAGCAGAAAGAACGGCAGGGTGAGCAGCAGCATGCTGACCTGATCCATGAATGCCCCGAGAAAGAGCAGGATGAGGATCATTAGCAGAACCACCGACAGCGGTGAAAGATCAAGGGCGGTAAGGGCTTGCAGCAATCCTTGCGTTGCGCCGGCCACTGCCATCGCCTGGGTGAACACCAGCGACCCGGCGATGATGAAGATGATCATGGTGTTGACCTTCGCCGTTTCCATCAACGCCTTGCCAATCTCAGCCCAGCCAAAGTCTGCGCCTTCGATGCCGGTTATCGTGATCTTGTTCTTGAACAGACGGAAGAACAGGCACGCACCAAGTGCAGCCAGGCAGCCCATTGCAGCGGCTTCGGTCGGCGACGCAAAGTTGGTGAAGATACTGCCGACAACCACGACAAAGATGCTGAATAGGGGAAGAATATAGACAAGCGTTGGCAGCAAGCGGTTTATCAGTCGCAGCCAACGGCCTTCGTATGTTCTTGTCCAGACGGTGCCGCGCCGGGTGTTGACCGCTATGGTAAGCGGCCGGTCAAGGTAGCCGGTATCAGGTTCGTATGGGGGTGCCAGATCCGGGTTGATGGTGCACCGGATAATCACATAGGCGAAGAAACTCATCGCCATCAGGATGCCGGGGATAATTCCGGCCACCAGAAGCAGGGCCACCGATTTCTGTGCAATGCTTGCCAGCAGCACCGCCAGCGAGGAGGGCGGGATCAGCATGGCAATACCACCTACAGCCATGATCGGCCCCATTGCAATGGCAGGTTTGTAACCGCGCCTGAGCATGTCCGGTAAAAGGACTTTACCAAGGATAGCGGTGTTTGCCACGGTCGAGCCGGACAATGAGGAAAAAACGGTTCCGCCAACGATAGACACGATGGCAAGCCGGCCCGGTATGCGCGAAATCATGCGCTCGATCGCACCGATTGCCTTGAACGCAACACCGGTCTCAAGCAGGATTTCTCCCATCAATAGGAACAAGGCGATGGTCGAGAGCGAATAGGATATCGCCTCGTGAAACTCCATCGGCATGCTTTGAAGCGATAAGGACGCAATCGTCCAGTCCCCCATGGTCGCAAGGCCACCGATGAACAGGGCAGTGCCGAAGATGTTGGCAGCCATAAAGGCAAAGGCAACCGGCAAGCCGAGGAACAGAAAGAAGCAGACGATCCCAAGCAGCAGGATAAGGGCGGAATACCATTCCATTATCAAAATCCCATGTCTGTAGAGACTTTATGGTCGGGCCGTCCTGCCCGCCTGAAGCGGAACAGGAATTCGATCGCGAGCATGATGAACGAAGCCGTGAAAACGGCGAGGACGATCCAGTTGGGGATCTGCAGGTCCTTGTCCGGCAACGATCCGAAGGCATAGCTGCTAAGGGTGCCGTTGGCGCCGAAATATGCCATGGCAAGGCCAAAGCAGCACGCCGAACAGATCGATCAGGCGCTCAACTGTGGCGCTCAGGCGTGCCGGGATTGCTGTCAGAATAATGTCGACGCGCACATGAGCGCCTTTGTACAGGACCCAAGCCGCCGACAGGAAAACGCCTGCGTAAAGGCCGTATTCAGCACCTTCATTCAACCACTCCAGACCGCCCCAGCCCAGTTTGCGGGAGAAGAAATCGAGAGGAACGAGGATCGCGAAAAGACCGATTGATCCGGCCACACAGACGGCGACACAAAGGTTAAGTTTCTCGAAGAGGGTTTCGAAGCTATCGATAAACGAGGACATAAACGTCTCCGGCTGGTGTTGCTCGCAAAGCCGGCAGACCATCGGGCGACGGTCTGCCGGAATGTCACGAAAGTTTTGATCAGTCAGATACGGTAAAGAGCTCTTTCAGCTTTGGCCCCGTCTCTGGGTTTTGTTCGATGAACTCTGCCCAAGCGGTTTCACGCGCCGCGTCGACCCACTTTTCGGCTTCCTCGCCTTCAAGTGTAATGGTCTCGATGCCGTTTTCCTCAAGCATCTTGAATGTTTCTGCGTCCAGCTGCTTTGCATAGTCGCTGGAACCTTCGATTCGCGTCTCCCAACCGATCACAACTTCGTTGAGAATTGCGCGGGCTTCATCGCTCAGGGAATTCCATTTGGCCAGGTTCGCGACCGTATGGATGGAGGCCCGGTAAACCCCAGGTTCGACACGATACTTGGTAACCGGAAACCAAGATGGTGAAACCCCGCGCACGGACCAGCCATAGCCGTCAACCGCGCCGCTCTCCATCAGCGTATAGACCTCGGGCATGGAGGAGCGCTGAACAGTCGCGCCCAAGGCCTTGAAGAAGGCCGTATAGACAGGCGAAACGCGCAGGTTCAGACCGGTCAGGTCGGCCTTGTCGATGGCCTTGCCCTCACCGAGGAACAGGTTGAACGCTCCGTCATCGTGGTGGCGGCCTACGAATTTGACGTTCTTTTTGCCCGCGATTTCCTGGAAATAGTTGATCCCACCATTGTCGCGCAGTTCGGCAAAGGTTTTCTCCTGAAGCCTCAGAACAGGCGCTTCGGGTATCAGATTGCCAAAGAACGCCTCGGGGCAACCGGCGATGTCATAGGCCCCCTGGGCCATGCGCTCGACAACCTGAAACGGGCTACCGATGGCGGGGGCTCCGCCCAGAAGGTTGATCTGAATGACACTTTTGCCCTTTTCGTTGATCTCGGTCACCAGGTGTTCGAATGGCACGCCGGGAGGTGCGCCGATCGGAAAGCAGCTCACGCCGCGCAGCGTGACTTCTTCGGCGGCCAGCGGTGTGGCAAGCCATGTGCCTGTCGCGATGACTGCTGCGATCCCTTTCAAAAATACTGCCTTGGTCTTCATCATTTTTTCTCCCCTTGAGTGATGACTCTGATTTGCCGCCTGCGCTGCCGTTGCTGCCTTCAACATGAAATCGTGTTGTCCGGACACGGCCTTTTTGGCGTTCTTCGCGCGAACCCCTTAAATCTGATAATGCCTGTATCAAATTATTTTACAAGTAAAAATATTTTTCAGCATATTCTATATGAGCAGGAATTATCGTTGCGGAACCGAGCCCCGCGGCCATTCGCGTGCAGTTTGGGCATTCGATTGCCGGGTCATTCCGCCCAGTCCATTGCCCGGCCAAAAGCGTCAAGATGGAAGGACGCGCTGATGCAGTTGCCCATTCCCGTTCCCTCATAGAGAAAGGTGATCGCCGTCGGCCCGCAGTCGAGAATCACCAGGCCGATCCTGGTCGGCAGGCGGCTCTGAAAATACGGATTGCTGGTTGCCTGGATCGTCGTTTCACGCGTGATCCGTCACTGGGGCGGGGCATCATTCCGCGGCAGCTTGGCCGGCAAGCACAAAAGCTCGTAGATGTCGTCCACCCAGCCACCGGATATCTGCATGAAATCAATCAGATGAAATCTGTTTCATTTATAAGATTAAGGTCTGTCAACGTTCCGCTCCAGCAATCCAATCGGGCGCTGCAGACAGCTTGGCGTCTTCGAATTTGGCCGGAAGCGCACAATAATCAACCTGATCTGAAATGGACCGCCGAATTTTCCATGACTAGCCTTTTTGGTTAAATATCCTCTGGGAAAGGCCATGCAGATGTTGAAATCGATCAAAGAAGCATACCACAGCTTGCCTTCGAACGACCTTGAAGCCCACGAAATGCATGAGACTGCGGCAGATGGTTTGACCCGAGCTCATTTCCTCCGCATCTTCGGGGCAGGGCTTTTCGCCAGCGGCGCAGGCCTGTCTGCGAACGAGCTCTTTGCACAGACGACAAGCGATTATGCGCCGGTCACCGATCTGAAAAAGGTCTACGATGCCTGGCAGGGCCGCTTCAATGCGGGCGACCTCGATGGTTTGATTGCGCTTTACGCAGACGATGTCACCTATATCAATCCTGACGGGACCGAACTGCTTGGCAAGGCGGCGACCCGGGCCGACTATGAGGGGCTTCTTGCCCTCAAGCCCAAGATCGAGATTGGCAACCGTATCCATATCATTCATCAGGATATTGCGCTCTCGACCAATCATTGGAAGCTTGAGCTTACGGATGAAGACGGGAAGATTCAGAATTTGACCGGCGGCGGCATCGAAGTTCTGCGCAACTACGGTGATGCCGGATGGCTGTTTATCATAGATGACGCATCCCGATCGGCTTCGTAAGGCGGACCTTCCGTGCTCTGCGCCACCAGGGCTTCTGCCTGTTTGTCGAACGGGTCCTTGATCTCAACTGCCTTGCCTTCGCCGCCATAGGCCCCAGGAATCTGGCCCGGCTCAAAACGCACGGAATATATGCGCCCTCCCCGGCCGCGCAGACCGTACTTGCCGGCCTGCTGATGAAACCAGGGGGCGGATCCGGGATTGATTGCCACGATGCCAAGGTGCTGCCCCAACTTGCAACACCAAAGCATCGTCGCCTGGCCGAGGCCTGTCACGGGCATATCGGCAACGCTGCGCACGTCGTAGGATCCCGCATCCGGAAAATGACTGACAAAGATGGCATAGTACCCTTCACGTTCTGCCTTGATAGCGTTAAATCAATTCGCAGGCGCAGCGGAACTCGACCAGCGAACGGGCACATCATGCCGGCAGGTTCGGAGCACGTTGAACCGCTGGCCGCTTCACCCCGCACAGGTCACGACGGCTGACTACCAAGGCTGGTGCCGCCGCAGACATAGAGCACCTGACCCGTGATAAAGCTGGCATTCACATCCAGGAAGAACCCGGCCGCGTTGGCGATATCTTTGGGTGTGCCAATGCGCCGAACCGGCACGCCATTGGCGATCTTCTCCTGCAGCTTACCATCCTTGGGAACAATGCCCCAGAAATTCTCTGTCAGGACCGGACCGGGCGCGATGACGTTGGCCGTGATCCCTTTCGGGGCCAGCTCCAGCGCCCAGGTGCGCATCATGCCGTGCACACCCGCCTTTGTCGCGGAATAGGCGGACCGGGTCGGCATCCCCATCGAGGCGCGTGAAGTTATGAACAGGATGCGCCCGAACCCCCGCTCTGTCATTCCAGGCAGGAAAGCCTGCGTCAGCGCCATGGGGGCTGCCAGATGCAGTTGCGCCAGTTTCAGAAGGTCGTTCGGGTCGGCGTCGGGCAGCAAGTCAGGCAGAATCGCGCCCGCGTTATGAACCACGGCATCAATCGAGTGATCGGCGGCAATCTGCGCTGCCACCTGCGCGGTCGCCGCCGGATCGGTAAGATCGGCAGTATAGCCAAACAGATTGTCATTCTCTGCGGCCGGCTTTTCCAGTCCCAGTGACACGATCTTTTCACCCCGCGCGAGCAGCAGATCGCCAATCGCGGCGCCAATGCCGGAGTTTCCCCCGGTGATCAGGGTTGTTTTCACGCATCCTTTCCTTCGACCAGCGCGACCACGCGCAACGGGCTGCCCGAACCGCCTTCGATCTTGAGCGGGCAGGCGACGATGAGCGCGCCGAAGGTGGGCAGCTTGTCGAGGTTAGTCAGGCATTGCAGGCCGAACCTGCCATTACCGTGCAGGATCGAGTGGGCCGGCAAGGGCGGATTGAACGTGCTTGCCTGGCCGGCATCGGTGCCGACGGTCTCGACCGCCAGGCCGACGCACTTGCGGTCGTGGACCAGAAACTCGACAGCACCTGCGTCCGGTCCCGGAGAATGCGCGCCGTCTTCGAGCAGGTTCAGATATTCCGGTGTCCTGACACGTTTGTACCAATCCGTCCGCAAGGCAATCCAGTGGTCGGGCGGGATGGTGCCATTTACCGTTTCCCAATGCTCGAGGAATTCGCGTGTGACGACAAAATCAGCATCTGCTGCCGCCTCTGCGGAAATGTCGATCACAACAGCCGGTGCGACAAATTCCTGCGCCGGGATGGCATCAACCGTATTCGATGGCAGATCCTTGCCCGTCACCCAATGCGCAGGGGCATCGAAATGGGTTCCGGTGTGTTCATTCATCGAAATGTTGTTCCAGTACCAGGCCGGTCCATTCTCGTCATAGCGCGACAGCTTTTCCATGCGGAACGGAGCGCATTGGCCGAATTCCGCCGGCAACACGATCACCGGAAAATCCGGGCTCAGCGTGTTGGTCAGGTCGATGACACGAACCTCGCCGGACGCCAGCGCTACCGCAAGATCCGCAAGCACAGTTTTGCTCATTTGTTTTCCTCACGAATTGTCAAAGTCGGATCGTCCTGCCAGCGGGAAAGCACATCTTTCGCTACCTCGTCCGCGCAAACGGTTTCCTGCCCTTGCTGAAGGGCGGTAACGACTGCCCCTGCGATCTGCGCCGGTGTAGTCTTGGGCGGCGGCACGTTCTGATGCCAGCAGTCGTCGACCGGACCCGTCAGGACGGACATGACACGAATGCCGGTTTGAGCCATCTCCCCCCGGAGGCTTGCAACAAGTGAAAGGCGGGCGGCGGCAGTTGCAGACGATCCGGCATAGCCCGCCTTTCCGGTCAGCCCGTGGACAGACACGATATCGACAAAGGCTGCGGCAGAACGATCCCCATCGTCTGAGCGCGCCGAAAGAGCCGGGGCAAAACCCTGCGCAAGGCGCATCAATCCCGTCACTTCGAGGTCCAGTCCGGCCTGCAGATTGTTCAGATTGCCGCCGAAGCCAACACCACCCTGGCGGGCAAAGGCTACCGTGTTGACAACGATGTCCACGCGCCCGCCCAGTTGCCCGGCCAGGGCCTCGATGCTGCGGGTATCGGTCAGGCTCAACCTGACAGGTTCGATCCCCTCCATGCTCTCGATCCGGTCCTGCCCCGGATAGCGCATCAAGGGATCGGCATTACCAAGGAAGACTGTATCTGCGCCTGCCTTGAGCAGGGCCTCGGCCAGCGCCTGGCCGGTCGCGGTCCGGCCGTCAGTCACGAGGATGCGCCGGAATTTAGGATCGGCGGTAAACACCCGCAATTGAGGATCGTCGGCCATATGCGGCGTCTCCTTTTCGGGCATGGCAAGAAGCGCCGGATTGCCGGCCCTGTCGAGCTTCAGTTCCATTCTTACGTGGTCACCACGACCGACATCCCCATGCAGATGCACAGTTGCCATCGGCCCCGCATCCAGTCGGACGGAGCCGATGCGCCAGGGAAGGTGATCCTTAAAAAACAGATCAACCGAACTGCGGATTGTTGTCTCTGCCTCGATCACTGCGCCATTGGGCTGATCCTGCCAGTTCAACGTGCCCCAGCAAAACGGGCAGCGGTCACGCTGCGGATAGGTGGCCCGCGAGCAATCGTCACAGACCTGGAGCACAAAGCGTCCCTCGCCGGCGCGCGCCGCCATCGCGGTGGCCGCGCGGCTGCGCAAAGCGGGGGACACATGACCCGCATGGGTCGCAATCAGCGGGTCCTTTCGTTTTGTCGGTGTCAGCGGATCGGTCATCGCAACACATCCTGTTCCAGAACGGCGGCACCCGTGCAGACACCGCGATCATAATTCACCAACCCGAAGCCGGAAATCAGGGCGCGCTTTGCGTCAGGCACCTGCTCCCCAAGGGGCGCCTGCAAGATCTGCCGCAATCCTTCGGTCACGTTCTGAAAGCCGCCGGCGGCACCGGCCTGGCCTGCGGACAGCTGCCCGCCATTCGTATTGAGCGGTAGTGAACCGGCAATTGTGAAATCATTGTCTGCGATAAACCGGGACAACGCCGCCTTGTCGCAAAACCCCAGATCGGCCAGCTGCATGGCCACGATCACCGGGTAATCGTCATAAAGCTGGACCATATCCATATCCTGCGGAGCGCAACCTGCGGCCGACCACAGATCATCAATGTCGCGCGCCCAGCCCCCGCGTGTCTGCACCGGATCGTCGGCAAAGGCATTGTGCCGCTCGATGGTCGCGGCCAGCCGCGCTGTGGACAGGCCCAGTTCCCGCGCCTTTTCAGGCGTTGTCACGATAAAGGCCTCGGCCCCGGCGCAGGGCATGACACAATCAAAAAGATGTATCGGGTCCGAGATCGGACGTGCCTGCATATATTGCGCGTGGGTCAAAGGCTTTTTCATAAGCGCAAGGGGGTTGGACAGTGCATTTGCTCTTTGCGCGACACAGAGTTTGGCAAAATCCTCCCGCGAGACGCCGTAAGCGTGCATGAAGTTATCGGCAATCAGCGCGAAGGTCGCATTGGGTCCGCCGAACCCATAGGGATAGGTGGCATCCTGTGAAAAGCGCGAAAAACCAGCCAATGTCTGGCGGAAGCTGTCAATCTGGTTGGTGTCGGCGGCAACGCATGCCACGATGTCGGCATCGCCTGCCTGAACCGCACGCGCAGCACGGCGCAGAGCCATGACGCCACTCGCGCCGCCAGTCGGGATGTGATCCATCCAGCGCGGGCTCAGACCCAGATGCTGGACCATGCCGACAACGGAATCCGGTCCGGCCGAAAAACTGGCAAAACAGAACCCGTCGAAGTCGGCTGGCCCCAGCCCGGTCTGGCGCGAAAGGGCCGCCAAGGCACCGCCGGTCCACCAGTGCGCGGTCTTGTCGGAGTATCGCACATAGGGGACGGTGACCGGCGCACAGACGACGGCGCCATCATAGGGTTTCTGCCGCGCCATCAGGTTTTGCGTTTCTTCAGGTGCCGGGTGTCGATGAAACCATCTGATTCAAAGGTTTTCACCATGAGGTCTTTCAACTGGCCCCTGAGGATTTTCTGTGTCGCTGTCAGGGGCATGTCATCGACAAAGGCAATCCAACCGGGGGCCTTGTAATAGGCCATCTGATCCAGCGCCCAGTTCACGATCTCTTCGGCTTTGGCTCTGTGCCCTCCCCCGCCATCCAGGATGATGAACACGGCCACCTCGTCGCCGCGCACCGCATCCGGGACGGCTGCGGCGGCACAAGAGTTGATTTCGGGATGCCGGTTCAGGATCGATTCAACCTCCACCGCCGAGACGTTCTCGCCTGACCGGCGGATCACGTTTTTCTTGCGGTCCACGAAGTGCAGCGATCCGTCTTTGTCCTGCTTGACCACATCACCGGTATGCAGCCACCCACCCTGCCATAGCTCGTCCGTCGCTTCCTGGTTTTTCAGATAGCCTGAAAAGAAACCGTAGCGCGGGTTTTCACCGGCGCGACGCACAAGCATTTCACCAGGTTGTCCCAGCGGCACGTCTTTACCCGCATCGTCGACAACGCGCACGTCCACCTCCTTTTCGGGCCGGCCAAAGCAGGCTGTTCCTATCTTCCGCGGCTCTTCATTGGCGCAGATGACACCGCCCGATCCGGTCTCTGTGCAGGCCCATGCCTCGATCAGCGGAAAGCCGTAGCGCTCTTCGAATGGCTCATGCAGCTTCTGATCAACGCCCGCGCCAAATCCGAAACGGACATTATGATTGCGGTCTTCATCGGATGGGTCGGAGCGCATCAGCATTGGCGGCATGACACCCAGGTAATGCACCACTGTCGCGCCGCTTTCGCGGACGGAGGCCCACCAGCTGCGGGGGTGGAAACGATCAAGCATGATCAGGCAACCGCCCACCGTGATCATGGCCATCACCGAGACGGCCATCGCGTTCATGTGGAAAACCGGCAGGGGCGTCAGCATCCGTTCCCTGTTCGGGCGCAAACTGATGTGGCCACCGGCCCCGGCATACCAGTCACCGGAGTACAGGTAATATTCGTTGGACAGGATGCAGCCTTTGGGTTTGCCTGTTGTCCCCGACGTATAGAGCAAGGCACATTCGGTCAGCGCGTTCGGCTCCGCATCTGCCGGCGCGGGCCGAATGGCCTGCGGCAGTGGTCCGTCCGGCGGCGTGACAAGGGTGGGAATTCCGGCATTTTCCACGGCGGCCTTCATCTCTTCCATGCGCCCGGCAAGAACAATCGCCAGAATCATTTCAGAGTGTTCGGCCAGGTATTCCAGTTCCGCCAGCCGCAAGTCCGGATTGATGGGCACCACCGAAGCGCCAAGCGCGTTCAGGGCAAGCCAGATTTCCAGAAAGACTGGTCGGTTTTCCAACAGCAGACCGACACGGTGACCTGCGCCATAGCCTGCGTCGATGAACCGCTTGCGCCAGTCCTCCACCCGTTCCGCCATTTGGCCATAGCTGATGTCGCCTTGCGGGATGCCATAGATTTTTGCCGTTTCCTCCAGCACATGCATGAAGACGGCTTCGCCCTGTCTCGAGGCGGTTTTCTTGAAGCGGGTGTATACAGTTTCGATGTTCATGCCTGCCTCAGATAAAGAGCTGAATGTTACTGAAAGGCGCATCGAAATTTATCAGATCAATGCGCTTGAGCTTGATCTGCAATGCCCCGTCCTCCTCGATCAGTTCGTGACTGACCCAGCCGGAATAGCGTTCCAGCAGATCGCCCCGTGTTTCGGTGTAGATGAAGGATGTGCGCAGTTTATAGAGGCCGTCGTCTTCACCCGTAGAGATGATGCGCGGCCGCTCCAGCAGGTGATGGCACCGGCTCTTGGGTTTCTGGCTGAAGGTTCGCTCACCTGCCAACCGCTCCACCCTGACGGTGAGCAGCAGCCGGTCTTCATACATCAGCGATGGCTGCAAAACGGGGTCGTCCTGCTGCCATTCAAGCGGCATCCAGTAGCGTCCATCCTTGTGAAACAACGCCAGCCAATCGTCCCATCGCATCTGGTCAATCGTTGCGGCTTCATCATAGACAAAGTCGATCAGGTCATCGCGGTTCATTCGGCGGCCTCCACAGTCTGATCGGTGTTCTGAACCATGAATTTCCGCCAGGCATAGAACTGGTTGCGCATCTGGCGTTCGGATGTGCCGTTGACGACTTCGGTAACCTCTTCAGGTTCCCCGTCTTCCCAGAGGCGGCGCAGGTTGACCCATTCGTTGCCGTTGGACAGCAGACCTTCCTGCGCGCGTTCATACATCTCAAGATCGTCATGGCCGACAATGGACGTCGGCGCATTGATGAAGCGGTTATACATCAATCCGCGTTCGTACAGTTTGTCCGGAGCGCCCTTCAGCTTGAACACCCAGCTTTCCACCAAGGTCTTGCCGACCCCAAGCGGGATGAAGTTGCGCAGGATGCCGACCGGCCCCTTCACCATGATATTGGGAAAGTAGATCGTGTTGTGGCGGATATCGCCGAGGATCTCGGCGGCGCGTTCCTTGCCATAGGCCTCAACCATCATGTCCTGATAGCCGTCCACGTCTTCGTAATCCTGATGGATCGACCCGGACACGCCGGTATGACCGTGACCGTTGGGCCAGATACGGATACCCGCGCCCTCATAGAACTCATAGGGGCTCATAAAGGGCGCGTAGAGCTGAACGGCCATAGGTGTTTCGGAGAAGTTGTGCTTCTCGCGCTCCCAGACGCTGACGGCCGTTCCGGCAGAGCTTTCATGTGCAACCATCGGGTGGCAGGTATCGGTCTGGTTCTCGACAAGCATCTTCCAATTGCAGGTGTGCATGTAACGGATTGGCTGGCCGATCACCTCCAGCTCGCCCAAGGGCGACCGGTCTGCCATGTTATCAATGGTCGAGAGCGACTCTCCGAAGAATTCCTCAAAGCTGAGACCTTCGTCCGCCAGACGTACAAAAATCAAACCGCGATAGATTTTTACGTTCTCGATCCGCTTGAGGCCCTCGGCCGCCTGATCGGTATCAAAGCCTGTGCCCTCATAACCCTTCTTCAGAGGGATCGCCAAAAGCGAGCCGTCCGTCTTGAACGACCAAGCATGGTAGGGGCAGCGAAAGAACTTGCCGGTGTTCCCGCAAGGTTCGGACGCGATCTTGACACCCTTGTGCGGGCAGCGGTTGTGCAGGACATAGACCTGACCGTCCCGGTGCCGGGACGCCAGAACCGGCTGATCTCCGATCTTCGACGTGATGAAGTCGCCGGTGTTCTTAAGCTGACTTTCATGCCCGATGTAGATCCAGCAATTGGGAAAGAGCTGCTCCATTTCCAGGTCAAAGATTTCCTCGTTCACATACACGTCACGGTGAACTGCGTGGCCCTTGACCAAATCGGCGATGGCTTGGGAATTTCCGCGATAACGGTCCATGGCAGTCTCCAGTTAAGATCAGATATCAATGACGAGTTTCGGCGTCTTCGAACGTGAAACACAGATCTGCATGACGTTGTTCGCCGCCTTCTCGGCATCGGTCAGGATGACATCCCGATGCTCCGGGGTTCCTTCGATCACATCACACTGGCAAATCCCGCAGTCGCCGCGCTGGCAGTCATAAAGCGGGTCAAGCCCGGCCTCCTCCAGCGCTTCGATGATCGTCTTGTCGGAAGGGACGTGGACGATCTGGCCGGTGCTGTGGATTTCGACGTCGAAAGCCGTGTTTTCCACGGTATTGGCCGCAGCCGAGAACAGCTCGTAATGTACCCGCTCTGTGGGCCAACCCAGATTGGACGAAACGGATTTGACAGCCTCGATCATGCCCGCCGGTCCACAAAAATAGACATGCGCGCCTTCGGGGGCCCGTCCCAGGATATCGTACAAATCCATCTTGCTGGCTT
The DNA here is from genome assembly GCA_048261205.1 of Hoeflea sp. Lineage (GTDB taxonomy): Bacteria > Pseudomonadota > Alphaproteobacteria > Rhizobiales > Rhizobiaceae > Hoeflea. The sequence continues at coordinate 12,724 of JBLXGF010000002.1, read as the reverse complement.
GATCGTCGTAATGCAAATGCAGCCGGTCGCCGCAGATTTCCTGCATTTCCTTTACAAAGGCGAGCATCCCCTCGGAACGTCCAGCGTAATGGACTTCGAACGCCCGCCCGCTGGAAGCAAGTTCCGCCGCCATGGAAAGGATCGGCGTGATCCCGATGCCACCTGCGATCAGCACGGCAAGATCGGCGTGGTCGCCCAACTCAAAGTGGTTTGTCGGGTTCGATATTCGAATCTTGCCCCCTGGCTTGAGCGCATGCATGAACGTCGAACCGCCCGTGCTTTGTGCCTCTCGCAACACGCCGAGGGCGAGATGACCGGGTCGCAGGCCTGGAAGCCGCAGCAGGGAATATGATCGTTCACCCCCTTGGCTCAGGCTCACACGAACATGCGCGCCTGCCGTCCACACCATGGGGATCGGCGCCGAAGGTTTCACTTCGATCCGCTTAATATCCCGGGTCTCGCTCGAAATGGCGACTACTTCATAGCCTATGGACGGCATCGCGCTCCCTATTTTCACTCTATGCTTGTGCATAGTTTTATATATGAAATAAATACCCGTCAAGTGATCGTTTGTGGTACTGGACCATGCCTCCTCGCTTCAGACACCCTGCTGTCTGGTTAGAATATGCCCATTCTTGATTGTTCTTATCGTTCCCATCCCTGTCAGTGGCGCCTTAGCCGTTCGCAAGCCTTGGGATTTCTTCCGTCACGCTCGATCACGCAGTCCGCGCACTGTCGATCTCCCTGCGCGGTTTGCAAACGGCACCTGAATGAAGCAGGTACACATTTCCGCGAGTTGCTGGAGACCACGCGCCGCGAACGGGCGAAGATGCTGCTTTCGCAACCGCAGACAAGAGCCGCACAGGTGGCTGACGCCCTGGGCTACGCCGATGCAACCGCGTTCTGGCGCGCCTGGTACAAGTGGACCGGAACCCGCCTTTCGCGCCGGCCTCAACCGCCGCCGCCCAGTGCCGCCATGACCAACTCACGGGTGTAGGGATGCTGCGGGTTTGCAAAGACCTCTTCGACCGGTCCCTGCTCCACAATCTCACCTTTGCACATCACAAGCGCCCGGTCACAAACATGTCGGACAACGGCAAGGTCATGCGAGACCAGAAGAAGTGAAAAACTTGCCTCCCGGCGCAGCTCTCGCAGCAACTCCAGAATCTGCGCCTGGACCGATACATCCAGGCCTGAAACGATTTCATCCGCAATCAGCAGACTTGGATTTGAACAAAGCGCCCGTGCGATGTTCACCCGCTGCTTTTGCCCCCCCGACAACTGATCTGGAAACCGCTCGGCCACTTCGGGCGGCAGCATCACCTTGGCCAGCAAGGCCGTCACCAGCGCCTTGTGTTCCGCTCTTGACAGAGAACGCGGCCGCGCCTCCAGCGCCTGCGTGACAAGGCTTGCGATCTTGCGGCGCGGGTTAAGCGCCGATTGCGGATCCTGAAAGACCAGTTGAATCTTGTCGAAGAACTCCTCGCGCGGTCTGGTGGTCCGGTTCAGGCCCGCCACTTCCAGCACACCGGACGTCACGTCTTCCAATCCTACGATCATCTTCGTCAGACTGCTCTTCCCCGAACCGCTTTCGCCCACGATCCCGACAAATTCGCCTTCGCGGATTTCAAAATCCAGATTCCGAAGCGCCTGCACCTCGCGCACCCGGCCAAGCCAGTCATGCTGGCGGTACGCCTTGCCCAGCCCCCTGGCCCGCAGCACAAAATTGCTGCCCGGAGCCCAGCCGTCCGGCGCTTCCGGTACTTCCGGCACGGTGACCGATCCAGCGCGGTCCGGCCAGTGGCAAGCCGACCAATGCCCGGACTCGATCTCGGCCAGTGGCGGTCTGGAAGTCTGGCAAAGGTCTTCGGCAATGGGGCAGCGGGTGGCAAACTCGCACCCTTTCATCCCGGTGCGCTCCAGCGGCCCGGGCATTGTCTTGGGCAGGATCATCAGCCGCGCCATCGGACCCGTCAGGTTTGGCGTCGCCAAATTGAGGCAAGTGGAATAGGGATGCTTGGGCGCATTGATGATGTGCCTCGCTTCCCCCGTTTCAACAATCCGCCCGGCATAAAGGACAGAAACATCGTCACAAATATCAGCCGCGAGCTGCAAATCATGCGTGATGAACAACACGGATGTATCATGGGCTTCACGTGTGCGGGCAATCAGTTCGACAACCTTTTTCTGGATGGTCACATCCAGGGCCGTGGTCGGCTCATCAGCAATCACCAGCCGCGGGTTCGACGCAAAGGCCATCGCGATCAGGACCCGTTGCAACATCCCTCCGGAAAGCTGATGCGGATAGTTTTCCAACAAAGCAAGCGGCCGGTCCAATCCGACTTCGGCAAAAAGCTCAACCGCCCGATCCTTGCGGACCTTTGCGGATTTCAGGCCAATTCTGGCCAGGTGATGACAGACCTGATGACCAATGGTCAAACTGGGGTTCAGCGCGCTCATCGGCTCTTGCGGGATGAAGCCGATATCGCGCCCCAGCAGGTCGCGGCGGGTCCGGGCGTTCATGTCCGTCAGGGTCAGCCCGTCAAAATCGATCGAACCGCCTGAAATGGTGAGCCCCCGCGGCAGGGTGTCGGCAATTGCGCTACCGATCATCGATTTGCCCGCACCGGATTCACCAATTACCCCAAGGATCTGCCCTGGCTGAATCCCCAGTTCCACGCCATTCAGTATCCTGTGCCCCGTCTCAAGCGAAATTTCGAGTTGGTTGATGCGAAGAACGTTCTGCCCGGTCATCTATCAGGCGCTCCGCTCTGCACGATGGCGCGGATCAAGCGTTCGCCGCAGCCCGTCACCCAGAAGATTGAAACTCAGAACCGTGAAAAAGATGGCAAAGATCGGCAGAGCAAGGCCCCAGGGGGCATAATACATGTCGATCCGCGCATCTGCGATCATCTGACCCCAGGCTGGCACATCAGACGGCACACCCATCGCAACGAAGGACAGGATGGCCTCCACCACAACCGATATGCCCATTTGCAGGCTCAGCAGGGTGATCAGCATCGGCAAGGTCGCAGGGAGGATCTCCTTCATGATGACACGCAGGTGCGACAGGCCGATCAGCCGCGCGAAGGCGACATAGTCCTGTCCCCGAACCACCTGAACTTCACTGCGCAAGACACGGCAGAACCGTGTCCAGTCCACCAGCACAATGGCGAGGATGACCTTGTCTATCCCGATGCCAAGGCCGGTGATCAACAGCATTGATAGAACAACCGGCGGAAAAGACAGCCAAACCTCGACCGTCCGGCTGATGATCCAGTCGACCCAGCCGCCGAAATAGCCCGCCAAATGCGCGAAAAAAGCCCCCAGCAGCATCGCGCCAAGGGAGGCCGCAACGGCAACCGTCATTGCCGTGCGCGCGCCATAGATCAGGCGCGATAACGTATCACGGCCCAGACTGTCGGTGCCAAATAGATGCTCAGACGTTCCCCCTTCCATCCAAACCGGTGGTGCAAGGATATAAAGCAGCTCCTGATCATTCGGATGGTAGGGTGCAACCCAGGGCGCAAATATCCCGCAGATCAGCACCAGTGCTGCAAAACAGCCGCCGATGAGCAGGCCTAGATCGGCAAAACGATGGTTCCGGCCCATTATCCGTTCCTCAATCGCGGATTCAGCAAATAGGCCAGGGCATCTGCAACAGAATTGAAGATCAGCGTGGTGGCGCAATAGATCAGCGCAATCGCCATGATCACCGAAAGGTCAGCCATTTGCATCGCCTTGACCATCAGATTGCCCAATCCGGGAAAAGAGAAGATCATTTCAACCAGCAGCGTACCGCCAAACAGACCGCCGAATTGCGTGCCGACAAGAATGACGACGGGCAAAATGGCGTTCTTGAGGGCCTGACCAAACAGAATCTCGCGGCCATTCAATCCGCGCAGGCGTGCCTGCAGGATATAGCTTTGCTGATAGGTGTTGATCAGGCTGGCGTGCAGCACCCGCACAATGGTCGGGGAAAAAGCCAGGCCCAAGGCCATAACCGGCAGGGCGATATGTTCAATTGCACTGATGAATATCCTGATATCTCCGGTCAGCATCGCATCAATCAGCAAGAACCCGGTGTGCGACGTCACCTGCATTCCCGGGTCCAACCGCCCATTCACGGGAAAGATCGGGACCAGAACGCCGAAGAGCAGAATAAAGAGAAGCGCAAGCAGGAAATCAGGCAAGGCCATAACCGCCGAGGTGACGACAAGCCCCACCGACTCGAAAACCGTCCCGCGCGCCGTAAAAATCAGCATTCCGCCAGCCATTCCTACACAGACAGCAAAGATCAACGCGCTGATCACCAGCTCTATCGTCGCGGGCAGACGCTCCAGAACCACATCGACGGTTGATGTGCGGAATTGCGAAGACTCTCCCAGGTCGCCCGCAACCGCGCCCCTTGCCCAAATCGCATACTGCTCCCAGATAGGCCGGTTCAGACCCATCGCTTCGCGTTTGGCTTCAACCTGTTCGATTGTAGCCGAAGGCGGCAGCGACATCTGTGCCGGATCGACCGGCAGAATTCTCAATGCGCCAAAAATCAATACGGTCACGACCGCAAAAACCGGAACGATCGCCAAGAGCCTGCGTGCAATGACACGTAGAATAACCAAGATCAAAGCCGACGCTCCCTAACCCATGAAGACGCGCCATCGCCGTGATCGGCGAGGGCGCGCATCCAATCCACCCGAATTACTTGGTCGTTATTGCGCTTGGCCGGATAAGACCGTTGGCCCAGGGCGTAATCTCGATATCCTTGCGGTACCCAATGGTCTGGATCGCCTGCAGAAGCGGGATCATGGCCCCTTCCTCGATCAGGTACTTGTTGAACTCTTCGTACCCTTTGATGCGCTTCTCATAGTTCGGTTCTTTCAGAAGCGGCTTGATCATCGCCGTGACTTCCTCCGTGCGGTAGGTGGCGAAAGGCAGGTCCGCGTCAAACATGTTGCCGGCGAATAGTTCGGGATCCCCTGTGCCGTTCTCCCAGACGAACATTGACGCTGCCGGCAGCTTGCCGGAGGCATTCAGTTCGTACCATTGCGACTCGGTAATCACTGTCAGATTGGCCTTGATGCCGACTTTCTCCCACATCGTCACAACCGCACGGGCGATGTCATAGTCGCCGGGAAACTGGCCGTTCGTGGTGGCAAAATCGAGGCTGACAGGATTGTCCTGTCCAAAACCCGAGGCCGCCAGCAGTTCCCTGGCTTTGTCCGCATCGTAATCAAAGTGGAAATCGGGCAAAAAGCTCGGCATGCCGGGAATTGTCGGCTGGTCGATGGTCACCGCATCTCCGCCAAAAAACGCCTTGGACAGCAGGTCTTTGTCCACCGCATGGTGGGCGGCCAAACGAACATTGCGATCCGCAAACACCCCATCCTCACGGATCGTGATATAGATGATGCGGGCAATCGGGTTCGTAACTGCATTAAATGAATCGCCTTGCTGCAGGCGTTTGACGTCACGGATCGAAAGTTCGGTCGCGATATCAACCGTACCTGACTCCAGGGCGGCCAGCCGTGCAGTGGGATCAGGAATGATCTCGATTGTGATCTGCTTGGCTGAGGGCAATTCTCCCCAGTAGTCATCGCGCCGTGTCAGCACGATTCGGCTGTCGCGTTGGTATTGTGCCAACACGTAGGGGCCGGTCCCGACCGGGTCGGTTTTCATGCCCTCGGGACCCACCTTTTCGGCATGGGCCTTGGACACGATGTAGCTCGCGCTGAAGCTCAGCCATTGCGCCACGATGGGGAAAGGCTTTTCGAAATGCATCACCGCCTCGGTCGGCGAAAGAACCTCGATGTCCGACACGTTTCCGAAACCGACGGCAAGGTCAATTTCCTCGCCCTGGTTCACGCGCTCATAGAAAGTATAGCGAAAATCATCGGCTGTCAGTTTCGAACCATCCGAAAAGGTCACATCATCGCGCAGTGTTACATGCATGCTCATCGCATCGTCTGCCAGCGTCCACTCCGTCAATAGGCCTGGTGTCAGCTTGAGGTCGCTCGTCATATCGATGGGTTGGTCAAACACCATTTTCAGAATTGTCTGTGGATCCGGGGAAAGCCTCTGATTGGGGTCCCAGCTCGCGGTATCCGATGTCCACGCGATGGAGAGATTGTCGATCTCTCCTGCAAAGGCAAAATCCGGCTTCACCAGCAGCACACCACCGGTTACCGCCGCAAGCTTCATGAAAAGACGCCTATCTATGGTTTTCATCTGGTATCCCCTATTGGATTGTCTGTTGACGTGGCGCTGCCTTTGGCAGTTCTTTTTTTGGTTCTGTCCTGCCCGGCAAAGCCGGACTTTCAGTTCTTGTCAGATGGCCGGCATTCCGGTCAGCTCGCCATTCCGGCCCTATCCCATAGTTGCGTCTCTGCTCTTCCGGCACGTGTCTGAAGGTAAGAAAAATGCCCGCGTTTCTCGCAACTTGAATCAAGATTATGCCGCGCTCAAACCGCGGTCTATGTCAGCAGGGGTCGTTAATTGTGCAGATCAGGCCATTTTCGGGGTTATTTCATGCAGTTCTGTCAAATCGAATTTATATGCTATAGCATTTTTTTGTAAATGAAGCAGATTCAGGAAAGGAGGAGTTTCATGCGTGAAAAAGATGCAGGCCACGACACAGAATACCCCAAGCGCCGCAAGGTTTCTGCTCCTCACGAAGCCACATTGCGGCAGTTTTTCCTGGATCAGATCATCAGTGAGATGCGCGGCAACACACCGGAAACACGGCGTGCCTTGGCGAAATTCAATCTGAAGGCCGGGAAGTCACAGAACCCCTATTCGACCTATCCACTGAAAGCCTACGCCGCGTTTTTCGAAGAGGCGGCTCTGGTGCTTGACCGGCCCTTTCTCGGGCTCGAACTTGGCCAGAATTTCCGGCTATGGGAGATCGGGCCCGTCTACCCGCTTTTGGCGGCCGCGCCGACCCTGCGCGAGGCTCTTGCCGTTTTCCTGCGGTTTCAGGCCAGCTGGCAAAGCCACACGACCAGCACCGTCCATCAGGAGTTCGGTGAAACCAGATACGGCTATGCCATCAATGATATGGCGATCTGGCCGCGGGTTCAGGACGCGGAGAATTCAACCGCCGGTCTTTGCGCCCTAATCCGGCAATTGTATTCCGAACGCTGGAGCCCGGTGGAAATATGTTTTGAACATGACATTTCCGGACGCGAAGCCCCTTTGAAGCGATACTTCCGGTGTCCTGTCAGGGGCAATGCCACTGCAAATATCATCGTGATCCGTGATGCCGATCTTGACCGTCCCATGCAGGCTTGGGTCAATTCAAACGCACCGGCCCGCGCAATTATCGAGATGCATCTTATCGATCTGCTGCGCGCGCCCGAAGACGACTTTCGCCCGGTCCCCGAACGGCTGTCGCAACTCGTTGACCAGCGTCTGGGTCGCGAAAGCGTTGATCTGGAAAGCCTTGCCGACATCCTTGGGATCGCGCCGCGCACGCTGCGCCGTCAACTCAGTACCTTTGGCACCAGCTTCACCGAGATCCTCAATCGCGAACGTCTCAGAAAGGCTGAAATGCTGCTGAGCACCGGCAGTATCAAGGTGAGCCAGCTTGCGGCGCACCTGGGATATGCAAATCAATCGGCCTTTTCACGCGCCTTTCGGGAATGGACAGGCGAAACTCCCATTGCCGCCCTGCAGCGTGCGCGCCATTCCATCGGCAAGGCCAATACGCCCGAGGCCGAGGACAAAGGTATCGCGCCTTAGCTGGGCTTCAGCCGAAAGCGGTTGTCTCCAGCCGCATACAAACTGCGCGTGGCTCCGTGTATGCATGGATCACCTCGGTGCCAAACTCCCGCCCAAGCCCCGAAAGCTTGGTGCCGCCGAACGGCATGGCAAGGTCCAGCACGTTGTGGGTATTGATCCAAACCGTCCCGCAATCCAGTTGCGCAGCCAGCAGATGCGCCTTGTTGATGTCCTGCGTCCAGATGCTGGCACCCAGACCAAAGGCGGTATCGTTCGCCAATGACTTGATGTCCTGCGGGTCTTGTATGGCCATGGCCAGAACCACCGGGCCAAACACCTCTTCCTGCGCGATCCGCATCCCGCCGCGGCCGCCGCTCAGAACGGTTGGCTGATAGAAGTAGCCCGTGTCCGCGGCCCGTCCGCCGCCGCACAGCGGCTCGGCCCCCTCATCAATCCCCTGCGCGACCAATGCCGATACCCTCTCCAACTGCCGGGATGACACCAGCGGCCCCAACTGAACCGAAGGGTCGAAGCCGCTGCCCAACTTCAAATCCCGTGCGATCTCGGTCACGCCCTGCACCACCTCGTGATAGATCGACGCATCTATCAATAGCCGCGAACCGGCAGTACAGACCTGCCCCGAGTTCGGGAAAATAGCATTGGCGGCACCGGGTATCGCAAGGTTAAGATCGGCGTCGGCAAGCACAATGGCCGGGGACTTGCCGCCAAGTTCCAGCGTCACTCGTTTCATCGTTTGCGCAGAGGCTGCGAGAATCTTTTGCCCTGTCGCCGTCGATCCGGTGAAGGCAATCTTGCGCACCAGCGGATGGTCAACAAGCGCCTGCCCGGCCTCATGGCCATAGCCGGTCACGATATTAACTGTCCCCTCCGGGAACCCCGCTTCGAGGACCAGTTCACCCAGCCGCAGCGTCGTCAGCGACGCCTCTTCTGACGGCTTCAGCACCACGGTACAGCCAAACGCAATCGCTGGTGCCATCTTCTGGATCGCCTGCCCCAGGGGGAAGTTCCACGGCGTAATCCCGCCGACAACACCCACCGGTTTGCGCTCCGTATAGGCGCGGTAGGTGCCGCCATCATCAGCAATGGGCGACAACTGGATGTATTCACCCGCCATTTTGGAACTCCACCCGCCGTAATAGCGCAAGGCATCAATGGCGAATTTCATGTCCACGTTGCGCGACACGGCAAAGGGTTTGCCATTGTCCAATGTTTCCAGCCGCGCAAGGTCGTCGGCGTCACGCTCGATCAGCAGCGCGAGCTTTTCCAGAAGGTGGCCACGGTCCAGCGGACGCATATTTTGCCATGCTGAACTTTCAAATGTGCGATGCGCTGCCTGCACGGCGCGGTCCACATCTGTCGCCGATGCGGCCACAATCTCTGCGATCTTTTCCTCGGTCGCGGGATCATAGACCGCGATCATCCGCCCGTCGGCACTATCGTGCCAGTCCCCGTCGATCAGGATCTTCGCTGCCGGAATTCGGACAGCCGCTCCGCCCGCACGTTCAATCATCGCGCTCATGGTCTTTTTACTCCCGATTCGGATCGGCCTTGGCTCAACCCTCAATTAATGATCCGCCGCTCCGGGTCTTGTGCACCGCCCCGGTGCCGCCCCATCCGTCAAAGCCGGTCAAGCCGGTACGGCGAAGGGTCGACAATCGGCGTACTGCCCGTGATCAGGTCTGCCGCCAGTTGTCCTGCCGCAGGCCCGGTGCCGAACCCGTGCCCGGAAAAACCCGAGGCCAGCGTCAATCCCGGCAACTTCGCAACCGGCGAGATCACCGGATTTGAATCCGGGGTCACATCGATCATTCCTGCCCAGCTTTGCTTGATCTCGGCCTTGTTGAAGACAGGCCAGGCCTTGCATAGGTTCCTGAGTGCCTCTGCGTTCAGGCCGTGGTTCACCGGTGGGTCCATCATGCGCAACTGTTCCATCGGCGACCTTGCGCCGCCTTGCCAACGCCGCGGCATCGAAAGGTCGCGCAGGAAATCCCGCCCGAAAGACAGGCGTACATTCTTCCATTCCGCTTTCAGGACAGGAAGGTAACGATGCCCGATCAACAGGTGATCCAGCATCAAGGGCGCGAAGAGCGCTCCGCGCTGGGTGATCGTATAGCCGCCGTCGGCTCGCTTGCGAAATGAGAAATCAGCGGCCCCAACGGCCATCTCGGTCGGTCCCTCCATCGCCGCCGTGCGGAAAACCGAGGCGACAAGCGGCAATGTCGGCAAGGCGGCGCCATGATTGCCCAGAAAACGCCGTGACCAAATTCCACCCGCCAGCAATACATGCTCACAGCGGATTTCACCCCGCTCTGTCATCACGCCCGTCACCCGCCCCGCTGACATCACCAGGCTGCGCACCGCGCAGTTCTCGACGATGACTGCGCCCTTTGCGATAGCGGCCGCCGCGATCGCGCCGCTGGCCAATGTCGGCTCTGCGCGGCCATCCGATGGCGTATGGATACCGCCGAACCAACGCTCCGCACCGCCCGGCACAAGCCGGTCGATTTCACCCGCGCCGAGCAAACGTGAATCCAATGCCCGCCCCCCGGCAGAGCCAATCCAGTTTTCGTGCTTTTCCATCTCAGCTTTGGTACGGGCCACATACATGATGCCCGCCTTCCGATATCCGACATCCGCACCGACCCGCTCTGGCATCCCGGCCCAAAGCCTGTCGGATTCCACCGACAACGGCAGGTCAGAGATGTGGCGGCCCGTCTTGCGCACCCATCCCAGATTGCGCGATGATTGCTCGCCGGCGAGATGTCCTTTTTCGAGAACGGCAACGGGGATCCCCCGCTCCGCAAGATTCAGCGCGGCAGTCAATCCGACGATCCCCCCTCCGATCACCACAACGCTGGTCGCAGCCGGTATGTCGAGCGAGGTTTGCACAGGCACAATCACCGGAGCCAAGGCACTAATCCTTCGATGAATTCATTGATGTTCGGCAGCACGAAGCACCGCAGCCTGGTCACAGCGTAATGGCCATTTCTTTAACCGCGGCCTTTGCAGCACCGCGATAGGCCGTGACGTCGATCTCGACCTTGTACTGCGTCGACCCAAGCGGCGGACAGGTCATGGTAAGGGCCGGATTGATGCCGCGCATCCGCTGCCCGTAGGCGGCCATGATGACGTCGATATCGTCCGTGAACTGAACAAAGACACGCGCCCTCACAACATCTTCCAGGCAAGAACCGACAGCCTTCAGCGCGGTCTCGATATTGGCCAACACCTGCAGCGTTTGCTCGGCCAGATCTTCCGGGATGAGCTTGGTTTTCGGATTACGCCCGGCGGTGTTGGACACGAAAATCAGGTTGTCGACCGCAACCAGGCGCGAATAGCTGCCATGCTCCTCGAACTTGGAGCCAGTCTTGAGTTTCACGATTTCGGTCATGGTTCTTACCTTGTTCAGAAATTTGTCAGGGCCGCTCGTGCAGAGCGCAAGGATCAGCGCAGCGTTGGAACATCCCACAGGTTCAGACGGACACCGATGCCCTTCTCGACTGCGTTGCGATAGACAACCGTGCCCCAGGCCACATCCTCGACCGGCAAACCACCGACCGACATCATGATGATCTCGTCGTCATCCCGCCGCCCGGCCGCATCGCCCGCAACGATCTGTCCAAGGTCTTTCAGATCATCGGGTGAGATCCTGCCTTCGTCCACCAGGTCCAGCCAACGTATGCCGACAGCGGGGATATGGTTGTGAACCGGCTTAGGATTCTCTTCAAACCAGGCGTGATAGAGCCCCGGATTGTCCAGAACCTTGCGGATTTCCGGTGCTTCCATCGCTTCGTCGATATTGCAAAGTGCAGGCATAGCCAAAAACGTGCCGGGGCTGATCCATTCGCGCTTGACCGTCGGGTAGGTCGACGGATCGCCTGTGGCCCCTGACGCGCAGAATGTGACGATATCCGCCCCCCGCACGACCTCTTCGACACTGTCCACGACGGTAACGCTGGTAATCTGCGGAAATGTCTCGGAAATCCACTCGATGAAAGCATCGAGGTTCTTCTTGCCCCGCCCTTTGATCTTGACCGTGTCAATCGACGGGCGGACCGCCATGAAGGCCGAAAGCGATGTCCTGGCCATGACGCCTGGCCCCAGAATTCCGACAACCTTTGAATTCTCACGCGCCAGATGCCGCGCGCCCACCCCCGGAACGGCGCCCGTGCGATAGGCCGACAACAGATTGGCGGACATGAAAGCCAGAGGCGCGCCCGTATCGGCATCATTGAGAATGAACATCAGGATCGAACGGGGCAGCCCCTTGTCGCGGTTTTCAATGTTGGATCCGTACCATTTCATCCCTGCCGTCCCGAAACGCCCGCCCAGATAGGCTGGCATCGCCATGAAGCGGCGGTCCGGTGTCGGCTTTGGCATCGTCGGAAAAGGTGAGCTTTCGGGAAAAACCACGACGGAGCCGTGGGAGTTGTTATTGATCCCCGCCATGCGATAATCGCCATGGTAAAGCACGCCGAACATCTCTTCCATCGTGTCCACGCAGGCCGCCATGTCGGTGACACCCGCGCTGACCATGTCCGGCTCGGACAGATAGATAAAATCGATCCGCGTCGATACTCGGGATTCTTTCGGGCTTTGATCGCAGTTCTTCTGAAGCATCGAAAACACTCTTTTCATTCACTGATGCTTCGAAGGTGTCATGAAGGTTTCGAACAGGAAATGACCGGATCGGCCAATAAATATGCGGATCAGGCCAGCGGGAAGATTACTGTCATTACCAGGTATTGAGCATTGATTGTGCTGGGAGCACTCGGCGTCATTTAAGCGGCCATCTCGCGAGCATAGCCGCTGCCAAATCCGGTGGCGGAATGACATGGCGGAGACGCCATTCGCCGACAACCCGGTCTTCCTGGATATGCTGCGTGCCGCAACGGAAAGGCCAGTGAGCGCTGTAACAGGCACCGGCACCAGCATCGGCGCGGCGCTCTTGACAGCCAGCCGCCCTTTGAAGAATCAGCATGAC
>JBLXGF010000001.1:0-456603 GCA_048261205.1 Hoeflea sp. | reverse complement strand
ACTTCCTCGCCGACCCTGACGAACCCCGCGATCTCTACGGAATGCTGCTTCGCTGTGAGCAGAAACTCAACGCCGCCTGAGGCTGGCCGGCGAAACATGCTTCCGTCTCGCAGAAATGCGAGGCGGAGGGCGGTGCAAGCTATAGGGAGTTTCGCCCTTATGGTGCATGCGGCAGCTGGAAGCACCGACCGGGGAGTTCCGAAGCACCACCAGCCCGCTTCCCTGAAATAGTCCCGACATGTCGATCTGTCGCTCGTCCAAAAGCCTCGAGTTCAGACCGTCGGGCAACGGTAGATATGCCGTTACTGGAAGGCCTTCGCGGAACCTGATGAAGCTGGCCTGATCTATGCACCGCCCATCCCCAAATGGCACGCCGCGTCCGCAGGAACGGCAACGCCGCACATCGCGAGACGCAGGCGCATCTCGACATGATCGAACTCCAAATCATGGCCCGGGCTGAGCGAATGACGGTCATCGTCAGGGGCAAGGCAAGATGGTATCCACACGGCCGATCACGGCCGTCGGGTCGAAGGCCCTTGGGGACGGGCCTGAAGCGCGAGCGGATATATGACCGGCTTTGTGACGGACGAGGCGCTCATGCCGGGCCAAATTCCTTTCCGTCACGTTGAGCACCGGTGGAATGCCATCCCGCCGGCCTCCCTTCGGTTTTGGTCGCGGTCGTAAAACGGCGGCCGGCGCCTTCAAGACCGCTGGTGCGCCGCAGTACGGCCGCACGCACGATCCTCGCCAAACTGGTCCCGCGGGATTGCGTAGAGGCTTGATGAGCCCTGCTGGCCCGCAGGACAGGTTCACGCGTCTCGGTGCGTGCGGACCCTGACGCCCCCGTCTTGCCGCCGGTTTCTTTTGTCTGCGCCCGAAGGGAGGGCCGGCAGGGGCCGGCTCGAGCCTTCGGTCAAACCGTGAAGGAAAGGACCTCACATGACCAGCAACGCTCGTCCCTCGCGTCAATCCGGCAAGTTCGTCCAGCTCCGCAAGGGCGTTTCCCTCGAAATGGTCCGGCTGGCCTGCCCGGACAGTGCCCAGGCCTCCGCCATCTCCGAAAGCTTCGGCCTTCCCGTCATCGACAGTATCCGCGACCTCCACCACAAAACCATCGTCGATACGGCCGAATCTCTCAACCAAGGCCTTGGTAACCGAGCCATGCAGATTCACCTGCAGCGCATCGTCGGTTCAGCTCATGGCGCTGGTCAGTTCTACTCCCGGGCTGTCTCCGAAGCGCGAGACGCGACCGCGAAATCCGCCAATGATGCGCGCGACGAGGATCTCGACGGTCCTGTTGGATTTGACAGCAATGCCCGGCGCAAGCGCAAGTTCGCGGCCGAAATGGGAATTCAGGCCCATGTGCCCCGCTGCGCGGCCGAGGGTGTTGCGACCGCTTTCGAAGAGGTCGTCGGCGAGGCCTGGAAACCCTTCGCGCGGCAGGCCGAGAACCCCGGCCAGACCGTCGACCGCAAGGCGGCCGAAATGCAGATGGCGGCTCTTTATTGAGACGCTCGGGCGGAGCTTCGGCTCCGCCTGAATTGGTCGCTCAGCGTAGTCCAGTCAGGCCAAACTAACACTGTAAATCCCCTGTCTGAGCGACGGCTTTGCGCCCCATAGCCGGTCATTAGGAGTTGCTTTTGCATCTTTTCAAACGGCCATTGGTAACGGCAGCGTTCAGGATATTTCCCAGTCATTTTGAATGATTTGGGAGTGATACTAATATTCGCTGCGTCGGACCAAGGCGGCGTTGATCTACAAGGTGACCGGCAATCCCCATGCGATCCAGATTCTGCTCGGCCACAGGAAGATCGAAAACTCGGTCCGATATCTCGGCGCAGACATTGCGGATGCCCTTGAATTGGCAGAGCACACCGAAATCTGACCTTGTGCGATTCCGTTTCGGCGGGGCCGTACTCTATTCGTCTGCCGCTATGTTCGGATTGCTGCCGCGCGGCTTTGCGCCCCCATACTGGACATACAGAACAGCAATAGGGGCGCCTTTAAGCAGACGTCGATAGCGATACCCGCAATCAAGCGGCCTGTTTCCCCCCGATTTTTCCGGCCTCGACCAGAGCGGAGACGATGACGCCCGCTAACAGGGCCCAGAAGGGTGCGCTGATTCCCAGCAGCGAGATGTTCGACATGGCGACAGCGAGCGCCACGAAGGCCCCTGTCTGGTTGCCGAGCGACTTGCCGAAAGCGTTCTGAAAGGCGGACAGCAGCACGCCGATCATGGCGAGGCCGGCGACAGTGCCGATGAGAGCTGACGGCAGGCTGAGCACGATCGGAACTGCAGCGCCGGCGAGGAGGCCGAAGGCGGCGAAGAGCAACCCGTTGACGACGGTCGCGGCATAACGCCCCTCCTTGTTCTCGCCCGCCTGCTCGGACGAACAGATCGCCGTCATCGGGCCGGCGATATTGGCATTATGGCCGCCGAGGAAACCGGCTGCGACACCGCCGATGCCGGAAATGATCGTCATCGCGTTGACCGGTGGCCTGTAATCCTCGGCCATGAGCACGCCGGTCGCCTGCGCGTTCTCGGCGCCGATCACCAGAAGGGCGAGCGGGATGGCAATTGCGAAGAAGGCATCGACGGAAAATACCGGCATGGTAAATTCGGGCGCGGCGAAGGCAATGTTGGCGGCTCCGCCCCCGACGGCACCGGTTGCAAGTGCAACGGCCAGGCCAGCGACAAGGGCCGCCAGAACCGGCGGAATGGATTTGGTCAGGCGCATCGAGACAAAGAAGGCTAGAATTGCCGCACCGGCAATCAGCGGCGCCGAGTTGAGCGCCGTCACCGTGCCGACAGCGAACCGAATCAGCGCACCGGCAATCATCGCCATGACGATCGGCATCGGCAGCCAGCGCATCACCTTGCCGATGAGCCCGCTCACACCGAGCAGCAGAACCAGCAGGCCCGCCATGATGAAACCGCCGACGGCCTCGTTGAACGGAATGGTGGCAAGCGAGCCGGCGACAAGGGCCGCGCCCGGGATCGAATAGGCGCCATTGATCGGCTGCTTGTAATAGAGCGCGAGCAGCAGGCTGATGAGCCCACCGAGCACGTAGATCGCAAAGAGCCAGGCGACGGTCTGCCCGTTGCTGAGACGGCCGGCCTCGGCCGCCCCGATGACGATCAGGGCCGGACCGGAGCAGCCAAAGATGGCGGCGACAAGCCCGGCGCTCATGGTCTTCATGCCGAGATGTTTCGGCAGGTCGCGCAGACCCGACAAAAGGCCGGGTCCCCGTTCGACAAGGCGTGTGTCCTGTGTCTTCTGCTGGGTCGTATCCATTCTCAATCCTCCCGAAGCGGATCCGAGGCCGCTCCCTCCTCGTGGAAATGAAGCCGGGCTCCCGCCCGGCCGTTGATTCAGCGCCCGACGAAGGACGGCGCGCGCTTTTCGTGGAAGGCGAGCACGCCTTCGCGGAAATCCTCCGATGTCCGAAGCCGGCTGTAGCAATGGCCCTCGAGCTCGATGGCCGTCGACAGCAGCGCGTCGTCCGTGTCGTTCAGGAGCTTCTTCGCCGTGCGCTGGGCCAGCGGCGAGAAGCCGATCAGTTCCTCGACAAGCGCATCGACGGCCTTTTCCAGATCGGCATCCGCAACGATCTCCGACGCGATGCCCCAGTCGTAGGCTTCCTGACCGGTGATCCGCTTCGAGCGCATCACGATGTTCTTGGTGCGGGTGACGCCGACCATCTTCTGCAGGCGGGCCGAGCCGCCGGAGCCTGGGATCTGGCCGAGCTTTTGCTCGGGCAGCGCGTAGCGCGTGGTGTTGGTCGCAATACGGAAGTCGCAGGCAAGTGACAGTTCGAAGCCGACGCCGAAGCAATAGCCGCGGTTGGCGGCGATGACCGGTTTGGAGCAGCGGGCCGGTGCCGCGATGTTCCAGGCGAGGTGCGAGACATGCTCCGGGCTCGCCTCGAGGAAGCCCTTGATGTTGCCGCCGGATGAAAAATGCTCGCCCTTGCCCGCAACGACGATGATGCGCACGCTCTCGTCCTCGTCGAGCGCCTCGAAGACGAGGCGCAACTGGTCGCGGGCCGGCATGGAGACCACGTTGTAAGGCGGATAGTCGAGCGTGATATCGGCGCGCTGTCGGGCCGGATCTATCGTGACGGTGAAGCCGTCGAGTTCGGCCAGGCGCGGGTCCTGGAATGTGGCGTATTCGGCCATGGAATGTCCTTTCGTTGGTCTGGCGGCGGAGTGCCGCTCATTGATTTTCGGGAATGCGTTCCTCGGTGTACTCGCCGGCCACCAGAAGGCGGCGTAGCAGCTTGCCGACGGGGGATTTCGGGATCTCTTCGACGAAGACGATGCGGCGTGGGCGGCGGAAATTTGCGAGACCGGACTCACGGCAATGACGGTCGAGATCCTCGGCGCTGACTTCGCCGCGCCGTTTGATGAAGGCGACAACAATCTTGCCCCAGCGCTCGTCGGGGAGGCCGACGACCGCGACCTCGGCGACAGCGTCGTGCAGCGACAGGCAGCTTTCCACCTCGACCGGCGAAACGTTCTCGCCACCGGTGATGATCATGTCGTCGGCGCGGCCGGTGACGAAGAGATCACCGTCCCCATCGACGAAGCCGGTGTCGCCGGTGAAGTACCAGCCGCCGTGAAGCGCCTTGGCATTCGCGTCAGGCCGGTTCCAGTAACCCTCGAAGGCCTCGTCGCTCTTCATCAGCGCGATGATCTCGCCCTCCTCGCCGACGGCCGCCCGCTCGTCCGGGTCGCGGCTGCCCAGCTTCACGACCCGGATCGTCTGGTTGATCCCGGCGCGGCCGGCGGAGCCGGGTTTTGCGGCCGCCGTCTGCTCGATCGTGAAGGTGTAGATTTCCGACGAACCATAGTGGTTGACGAAGAGCTCCGGCCGGAAGGTCTGCTCCAGCCGCTTCAGCAATCCGTCGGTCATCGAAGCGCCGGCATAGCCGAGCTTGCGGACGGAGGCGACGCGCTCGGAAGAAAAAGCCTCGTGATGCAAGAGGTCATGATAAAGCGTCGGCACCAGATAAAGATTGGTGATCTTTTCCTGTTCGATCAGGTCGAGCGCTTTTGCCGCGTCGAAGCGCGGCAGGCAGACGAAGGTGCCGCCGATCAGCGAGGATGCGATCAGGGAGCGCACGCCCATCGTGTGATACAGCGGCATGACGCCGAGTGTGCGCTCGCCATGCCTGTAGAGGTTCTGGGCGACATGGGCGACGGCGCCGGCGCGTTCGGCCACGTGGCGGCGCGGGACACCCTTCGGCTTCGACGTCGTGCCGGAGGTGTAAAGCATCAGCGACCAGTCCGCGGCGTCCGCGACAGGCGTCGCATCAGGGGCTCTGCCGTTCATGATGTCCGCCAGCGCCTCGGCGGAGAATTGCGGCAAGTGCTGCGCGAGGCGCGACAGGCGCACGGACTCTTCCGTTGAAGTGTCGTAGAAAAAGGCCTTTGCGCCAGAATCCTCGATGCCGAAGTCGATTTCGTCGGCCTTTGCCCTCCAATTGAGCGGCGTGACGATCAGGCCGAGAAACTGGCAGACCCAGTGCAGCGACGCGTTCTCCCAGCGGTTCTGCATGGCGCTCAGCACATGGTCTCCGCGCTTCAGGCCGGCCTCACTGAGCGCTGCGGCAAGCGCCGAAACCTTGTCGTACCATTCGCGATAGCTCAGTCGCATCTCCCCGTCGACGATCGCGAGCGCGTCCGGGTCGCGCTCGACGCTCGCGAGGAAGCTCGTTCCAAGATCAAGCATAGGGTGTCTCCTCCTTCCGTTGTTCCTCCGCGGCGGCGAGCGCCGCCTCGACGATGGTTACGTAGCCCGTGCACCGGCAGAGATGGCCGGAGAGGTGCGCGCGAATGTCTTCCCGGCCCGCGTCCGGCCGCTCGCGCAAAAGGGCGTCGAGCGACATCAGGATGCCGGGCGTGCAGAAGCCGCATTGCAGGCCGTGATGGCGGCGAAAGGCTGCCTGAAGCGGCGAGAGCTCGGCCGGGTCGGGAGCCAGCGCTTCCACGGTCCGCACGTCGCTGCCGCGCACCTGCTGGGCGAGCGTCAGGCAGGCGCGCGCCGGCCGGCCGTCGATCTGCACTGTGCAGGCGCCGCACACACCGTGCTCGCAGCCGACATGGGTGCCAGTCAGCCCGATCTCGTGGCGCAGTAGATCCGAGAGCAGCATTCGGTTTTCGGCCTCTGCGCGGATTTTCCGGCCGTTCAGCGTGAAATCGACCACATGCTTCTGGGCAGCGTTCATGCGCGGCATCGGCTTGCCTCCTTGAGGGTCTCGCAGCCAAGATTGCGGACCAGTTCGCGCCGGTAGCGGGCGCTTGCGTGAATGTCTTCCCGGGCATTCAGCGACCAGGCGATGTCGTTGAGGGCATCGTCGAACTGGTCATCGTCGAGCGCCGGCAACGAGAAGACACGCGGCCGGTCATCGACCCCGGCAATGCCGAGCCGCAAACCTGTGTCGTCGACGATGGCAGCGCAGGCGACGATGGCGAAATCGCCATGCCGGCGGCCGATCTCGCGGAAGGCATAGCCGCTGCCGGGTCGGGCTTTCGGGAAATGCACGGCCTCGATCATCTCGCCCTCGGCGAGATCGGTCGCCATCATGCCGATGAAGAAGTCGTCCGCGGTGACCTTGCGCTTCTGCTTGCGGCTGCGAAGGCTGACAGCGCCGCCGAGCGTGACGAGAGACAGAGGCAGCTCGGCGCTCGGGTCTGCATGGGCGACCGAGCCACAGACCGTGCCCCGCGCCCGCGTCTGCACATGGCCGATCCAGGGGAAGGCGGCGGCCAGCAGAGGCAGGTCGCGCAAGAGGTTCGGCCAGGCTTCCAGTTCCGCCTGCCGCACGGCCGCGCCGACGGTGATCCCGTCGCCGGACGTCTCGATCCGGCGCAGTGCTTCAAGCCGCATGATGTCGATGAGCACGCCGGGGCGGGCAAGGCGCATGTTGAGCATCGGCACCAGCGACTGCCCGCCGGCGATGATGCGCCCGTCCGCGCCCGCTTCGGCGAGCGCCGAGAGCGCTTCGTCCAGCGTGTCCGGGCAGGTGAAATCGAAGGATGCGGGCTTCATCTGCGCCTCCTGAAGAGGCTCGAAAGCCGCTGGATGAGGCCGGCGGGGGCGCTGGGAGGGCTACCGCCGCCGGCATGACGGGCAAGCGCCTGGAAGAATTGTCCGATCACCACGCGCGCGGCACCGTCGAGAAGGCGGCCGCCGACCGACGCGACCTTTCCGCCGGTTGCCGCCTCATAGTGATAGTCGATGCGGGTGCCGGTCGCCGTTTCGGTCAGCGTCACGCGGCCCGTGCCGTGGCCGGAACCCAGCGCCCCCTCCGTGCTGCCGGAGAGCGTGACCGCTTCCGGCGCGACCATGTCGGACAGGCGGATATCGGCGCGGTATCGGCCCTTGACCGGACCTATGCCGAGCGTGACCTCGGCGCGGAAATGCGTGTCGGAGACCTTTCGGACCTCGTGCGCGCCAGGAATGATAGCCTTCAGCGTGTTCGGGTCGAGCAGCATCGTCCAGACGGATTCGCGGGTGGCAACGACATCGGCCGAGCCCGCGCCCGTCAGCAACCGTTCGCCGGAGGCGCCTGTGGCGACCGGGGCAACGTCCTGCGGCTTTGACGACGGTCGCTCCCCGGCATAAAGCCATTCGCTGACCCGGCTCGGCGACAGCGGCAGCCGGATGTCCTCGACCCCGATCGCATCGGCGACGGCGTTGGCAATGCAGACCGGCGTCGACATGCAATTGCCCTCGCCGACGCCCTTGGCGCCAAGCGGCGTGAAGGGCGACGGTGTTTCGTGGTGGAGGATCAGCGGCTCCGGCGTCTCCATCACGGTTGGGATAAGGTAGTCTGCGAGCGTGCCGGTCAGGAAGCTACCGTCGGTGCCATAGGCATATTCTTCGTAGAGTGCGGCGCCGACTGCCTGGGCGAAGCCGCCGCGCACCTGGCCGTTGACCATGCCGGGGTGCAGGATGCGGCCGCAGTCGTGCATCGTCACGTAGCGGTCGATCCGCACCTGGCCGGTAGCCCGGTCGATCTCCACGCCGCAGATGTCGAAGATGAAGCCATGGCAAAGCGACGAATTGATTCCGTCCGTTGTCGTCGGCGCCTCGAGTTGCTCGGGCGTCCAGAAGACAGTCTCGCGGATCGTCTGGCCTGTTCCATCCGGCAAGGTGCCGGGCGCCCAGTGGCTTGCGGCCGCAACACGTCCAAAGGAAATGGCATTGTCCGGGTTGTCACGATCGAAGAGCTTTCCGGCCCCGAAGTCTATCCGATCCGCCGTGACATTGAGCTGCGTGGCGGCGATCGCTGCTAGACGGTCCCTGATACGGTCGGCGGCAAGGGCCGCGGCGCCGGCGACGGCAGCGGCAAACCGGCTTGCATAATTGCCCGACGCGATCGACCAGGCGTCCCGCGCCGTGTCGAGTTCGGTGTTGACGCGCACGGCCTCCATGGCAAGACCGAGCCGCTCGGCGACCACCTGCGCCAGGACAGTGCGGTGGCCCTGGCCCTGCGGCACCGAGGCCACCTTTACGGTGACGGAGCCAAGCGGATCGATGGCTACCGTCGCGACAGACTGGGCGCCGTTCTTCGGCCCTGCCTTCGCCCGTTCTTCCGGTGTCAGGACGGTCGTGATGTAGCCCATGTTGGAGACGCTCGGCTCGACCACAGCCGCATAGCCGATGCCGTAGAGGCGTCCTTCGGCACGCGCACTGTCCCTTCGTAGCTTCAGAGCCTCAAGGCCGCCTTCCGCACAGGCGCGATCGATTGCGGTTTGATAATCGCCCGAATCCAAAAGCCCGCCGGTCGCCGTGCGATAGGGAAAGGTGCCGGCCGGCACGAGGTTGCGGCGGATGACTGCAAGCCTGTCGAGGCCAAAATGATCGGCGATCTTGTGGACGAGCCGCTCGAGCGCGAAATAGACCTGTGGCCCGCCGAAGCCGCGATTCAGCCCGGTCGGTGTCTTGTTGGTGAGCACGACGCGGTTGCGGATAGCGACGTTTTCGATCGCATAGGCGCCGGTCATGTTGCCATGCATGCGGTAGAGCGTCGCCGGTTCCGGTGCGCGCAGGTGGGCGCCGCAATCCTCCAGCTGATCCCAGTTCAGTGCGGTGATGCGGCCGTCGGCGGCAACGGCCGCCTCCAGCGTCGTGACGCGGTTGGTCGCCGAGACGGAGGCTGTCAGGTGTTCGAGCCGGTCCTCGATCCATTTGACGGGACGTCCGGCGACGCGGGCGGCGATGGCGGCGAGGATGACATAGGGAAACACGCCTTGCTTGATGCCGAAGGAGCCGCCGGAATCGGGCGGCGTGCGCAGCCGCATGCGGTTGCCGGGCACGTTCAGCGCACGGGAAATAACAGCATGGATCGAGAACGGCCCCTGGAAATTCGCCGTGACGTCATAGGAGTCCTCACCGGGATCGTATTCGGCGATCACACCGTAGGTCTCGATCGGCGTGCAGGAATTGCGCGGATAGGCGATGCGGATGGAGATGCGGTGGGCGGCAGTCGCGAGCGCTGCTTCCGGGTCGCCGTAGCGAAAGCTGCGCTCGTTGATGAGGTTGGTGCCGAGCGAGGGATGCAAGACCGGAGCATCAGCAGCGAGCGCCTTCTCGGGATCGACAATGGCGGCCAGCGTCTCGTACTCGACCTCGATTAGGTCGAGCGCATCCTCGGCGACATAGCGGTTCTCAGCGACGACAAGCGCGACGGGTTCGCCGACATAACGCACCCGGTCGCGGGCGATCGGCCAGCAGTCGACATTGGCCTTGACCCCGACCGTCATGCTGCGGGTGAGCTTTGCCACGTCTTCGCCGGTCAGCACGGCGAAGACGCCGGGCAGCGCACGGGCGGCAGTCGTTTCGATAGCGCGGATCTCGGCATGGCCATGCGGCGAGCGCAGGACCGCCAGATGCGCGGTGTCGCGCCGGACCGGCAGGTCGTCGATATAACGGCCGCGGCCGGTCAGAAGTCCGGCGTCCTCGACCCGTTCGACGGTCCGGCCAGTCAGGCCACCCGCCGTTTCCAATCTGGTCATTCGCTCCTCCCGCACCCGTTGGTGAAGGGGTGCCCTAGGGGGAAGAGTGAAGTGGGGGGCGCGATCGGGCGATACCGCCGCGTATCAGACCTTACCGAGGAGTCTCAAAATCGTGAGCCGAGAGGCGGCTTACACTGCGGAAGATGCTCGGCGAAGAGCCGGCATGATCGTGGAAGAAGCGCGAGAAATGCGCCGGCACGGAAAATCCGAGTTGATCGCCGATCGTCGCGAAGCTCTGCGTTCCGTCTGCGACGGCCGCAACCGCCTGTTCCAGCCGCTGCACGTTGAGGAAAACCCGCGGTGTCACCCCAATCGAGGTTTCGAACAGCCGGAAGAAATGCGCCCGCGACAGGCCCACGTCGGTTGCGAGAAGATCGAGGTCGGCGATCTCGCCCGGTGCCGCCTTCATGCGCTCGACGGCCTTGCGGATGCGGAAATCAACCCGGTGGCGCGAGGCGAGCTCACGGATCGAATGCGGCACCGCCCGCCAGTCGGCGAAGCGTTCGATGACAGCGACCATCAGTTCCCCGAGAAGCATCTCGTGCATGTCTGTACTGTTAGGCTCCTGCACCATGGCCTCCGCAAGCATGCGCGTGTGCGTGCGGATGTCGTGGGTGATCGAGCCGACATTGGAGGCGAAAAAGTCGGGCGCGTGACTCGCCGCCCAGTTCGGCCGGAAATGACCCAGCCACTGCGGTTCAATATAGAGCGCAAGGATGACTGTCTTCGGCCGCGCCGGGTCGTGCGCATAGGCATGCGGTTCCCAGGCGTTGATGAGAACAGCGCTTTCGTCCGTGAGCGGCACGAGCTTGTCGCGCACTGAAAACTGCGTGT
The DNA here is from genome assembly GCA_048261205.1 of Hoeflea sp. Lineage (GTDB taxonomy): Bacteria > Pseudomonadota > Alphaproteobacteria > Rhizobiales > Rhizobiaceae > Hoeflea. The sequence goes on along the minus strand of JBLXGF010000001.1, from coordinate 445,742 downwards.
CGGCGCCCTCGACCTTCAACAGGACATGGCAATGCGGGTGCGCGTGCCGCACCAGAGGCCGATCCATATCCAGCAGCGCCACCCTCCCAAAGCGGCCACGTGCGATGCGAAGTGCATTCGACATTGCTCACATATTAATCAATTTTCAGAAATTACAAGCCCGGGATGGATCAGCCATCAAGACCCGTGGCTGCAGCAGCCCGTCCTGGCCGACGTTCGAGAATGGTCGCGCGTGATTATTTGACTTTGACGATCCGGCAGCGCTGTGTGACCTTCACCGGAACAGACAGGTGTCGGCGCGCAACCTTGTCGACAGCTTTAAGTCCTTTGTGCGGTGGGAAATATCCTTATCCGAATCGTGATCTTCGCGCCTACGGAGGTGCATTCTCTGGAACTTGCAGGGCCAATGGACGTGTTCGCTGAAACGAACGCGCGTGCCGGCAGGATGTCCTACGGCTTCGCCGCAAGCCTGGCCCTGCAAGCGAACGGTCAATCGAGAAGTCGTAGAACAGCGCACGTTGCGCTTCTTGCCTTGGACCCATCATCCCGTTCAACTCCCGATGCCAACACGAAAAATGAATCACCGACAGGCCAACGGTTTAAGCTGAGTTTTTCAACGGAATAGGCCGGAAGTGGATGTCGGAGGATATTCTGGGCGGAGAAGCAACGTTCGCTGCGACGCCCTTCAACGCCATTTTTATCTAGTTTCAAACAAGCCGCACTGACTCGTTCACTCGTTCTTCCCACCTCTCAGGTAGTCGATCATAGCGCGGACCTTTCCGGGCACGTAGCTGCGGCTCGGGTATACCAGCCAGGCGGCTGTATCAAAGGTCGTGGCCGTCACCTCCCAGTCTGCGATGCAGAGTGAAAGACTTCCCGCGGCAAGATCACCTGCGATTAGCCAGTCGGGAAGCAAGGCTGGACCGATCCCTGCCAGGGCGGCGTCGCGGATCGCGCCGGCAGGGGAGAGGACGATGTCTCCGGAAACCGCCTGTTCTCTGATCTTGCCCTGCGCGTCCTGGAACAGCCAACGTGAGCGGTAGTCGCGGAAGGGAAACAGTATAGCCCTGTGTTCTTCCATGTCTTCCGGTCGGACGAGGTGCGGGGCCGTGCGCAGATATTCCGGCGAGGCCACGACCCGGTAACGAGTGTCCATCAGCTTGCTCACTACGTAGTCGCCCTCGACTTCCGGGGCGAGGCGGATGGCCAAGTCGATCCTGTCCGCCACGAGGTCGATGTTCGTGTCCGAAAAGATCCCCTCGACCGCGACCTCCGGATAGGCGGCCCTGAATGCCGCAAGCCTGGGCACGATGAAGTGCAGCCCGAAGGTGGCTGAGGCCGACAGCCGCAGGTTGCCACGCGGCTTTGACTGGATGGCACGGGCGTCTTCCCGCGCGCGTTCCAGCTCCTCGGTCAGCGGCGCGATCCGCGCGAGATAGAGCGCCCCCGCCTCAGTCAGTTCCATCCTGCGGGTGGTGCGGGAAAAGAGGCGGAGGCCCAGCTCTGCCTCAATCCCGGCAACCAGCCGCCCGACCGATGATGGATCGACTCCGCGCTGGCGGGCGACAGAAGCAAAGCTGCCAAGCCGGGCGATCTCTTGGATCAGGGTGAGGTCGTTTAGATTCATTCGTGCGTTATATGCACGAGTATGCGGATCAATTCAAAGTTTATTGTGATCAGGGTGGAGAATAAACCTACCTCCATTGGAAATCTTCAACAAGGAGGCACAAATGCCGAACTTCACTCTTCACACTCACGACATGGCGCCGGACGCATCCAAAGCCACTCTCGGCGACGTCACAACGGCCTGGGGTTTCACGCCCAACATGCACGCCACCCTTGCCGAAAGCCCCGCGGCGTTGGTCGGATACGAGACCCTCTGGGCGCAGGTCGGAGCGTCCTCTCTAACCCCGGTCGAACAGCAGGTCGCCTACCAGGCAGTGAACGTTTTGCACGGCTGCAGCTACTGCACCATGGGCCATACCTACCTTTCGGCCCAGGCAGATATGGACGCGGAGACGATTGCGCGCCTACGCGCCGGACAGGCTCCGCTAGACCCACGTCTTGCGGCGCTGTGGTCCTTCACCCGGCATGTGGCCGAGGCTCGGGGCGAGGCGGCAGAGGCGGTGCCGGGCTTCCTCTCGGCGGGTTATTCGAGAGCTAATGTGCTCGACGTGGTGGCCGTCATCGCAACCAAGGTTCTGGCGAACTATACCGTCGCCCTGACTGGCCTGCCGAACGAGGCCTTCATGTCGGACCCCGCACTGGCCTGGAACCCATCGATGGTAATCGCAGCTGAATGACCCTGCCGGCCGGGGTCCGTAGCCCCGGCCATTTCTGGAGTGATATCATGATTTTCAAGGGCAAGACGGTGATCGTTACCGGCGCAAGCCGTGGCATCGGAGAGGCGACGGCCCGGCATTTTGCGGCGCTTGGAGCACACGTGGTTCTGGCTGCCCGGGACGCGGAGCGTATCGGTGCGATCGTGGCAGAGCTGGACGCTGCGGGCGCTACCGCCTGCGCCTGGCCCACGGACGTGGCCAATCTAACTCAGGTCAAATCGCTGATTGACGCGACATTGGAGGAGACGGGCCGCATCGATTTGCTGGTGAACAACGCAGGGCTCATCGACCCCATCGCACGGCTTGGCGAAAGCGATCCCGAGGCTTGGGGGTGGATCGTCGATGTTAACCTCAAGGGAGTTTACTACGGGCTGCGATTTGCCATTCCTGTCATGATCGCACAGGGCGGCGGCACGATCATAAACATTTCCTCGGGTGCGGCGACCTCGGCGCTGGAGGGGTGGAGCCATTACTGCGCCACCAAGGCAGCGGTGCTGTCGCTGACGCGCGTGGCAGACCGGGAGTATCGCGACCAGGGAATCCGTGTCATCGGCCTCAGTCCCGGCACCGTGGCTACCGGCATGCAGGAGCAGATCAGAGCCTCGGGCATCAACCCTGTTAGTCAGTTGGACTGGTCAACGCACATCCCTGCAGACTGGGTTGCGCAGTCAATAGAATGGCTGACCACTGATGCAGCGGACAGTCATCTTGGCACCGATTTCTCGCTGAAAACCAAAGAGGGACGGCAAATGGTCGGGCTGCCGGTTGAATAAGAGCTGTGCCCCCGCCATCGCCGCGCTAATGAGGAAAGTCCGCAAAGAACCGCCCTGATTTTCGCGTTCGCTATCGGTGTCAGGGGCACATTCTATTTACTCTTCATCGCCGTCGCGCCGATGAAGCTGCGGCGATCGCTTAAGGCGGCTAGATCTCGCTTGTGTCGCACCGGTACAGCCGGATCGGTTTGGTGAGACTGCGCGCGATCACCCCCTTAGCCTCAAGATCGAGTTGTACCGCTTTCAGCCACCATCCGGCGGTCTTGCCCTCCGGGAAGAGATCTTCGGGCAACCGGGGGAGAAGGGCGGATTTGGCCTCCGCTACGGTTGCCCCCGGTGCTCCCTCCGGCAGTATTGCCAGCAGCGCCATCCGCATTGCCTCGAATTTTGCCCGGTCCACGCGTACGGTTCTTGCCGGAGTATTGATGTTTTCAATTTCGATCTTGTCGTCAGCTCGGGACATCGAGCACTCCTTCGACATAGTCGATCTTCGGCTGGCGGAACCCCATTGCCGCCCAGCCCCAGAGCAGCCGGATAAAGAATCCGGCTGAATGGCTGCTGAGGTTGGGCACGTCGTCCGGCAACACCGATGGATCGTCGAGATCGCCGGTCATCGTTCGCATCTCAAGAGGAGGAAGGGTGTTCTCGGGCCAGAGCGCCCCGTAGAGGTCGATCCAGTGGCCGTTGGTGAATTCGAGGAATATTGGTGTGTTGCAACAGGTCGCAACCACCCGGCGGGTCCTGGTTTTCCCGTTCAGGCGGAATTCCCGCAGGTTGGCACTGCCTCTTATACAACGGACGCGGTTCTTGCGGTACATCTGCATCCTTGTACCGCTCGTCTTCTCCCTTAAGGCTGGCGCCCCCGGCAGTCTTTCCAGCACGTCTGCTGCGGTTCTGCACGAGTTGCACAGGCATTCGGTACTCATAATAGGGGCGCCCTCTGCTTCCATCTCGACCGCGCGGCAGCGGCATCGCAGGTGTGTTACTTCGCCCATGCTTCAATCTCTGCATATATCTCAAACAAACCCCGCCGAGCGACGAGAAGACTAACCAAGGCGCGCGCGCTCGATGGTGGCGACGTCGATCTTCTTCATCTCCATCATCGCTTCGAACGCGCGCTTGGCCTCCTCGCCACCGACCGCCATGGCCTCCATCAGCACCCGCGGGGTGATCTGCCAGGAGATGCCCCATTTATCCTTGCACCAGCCGCAGGCGCTTTCCTCGCCGCCGTTTCCGACGATCGCGTTCCAGTAGTGGTCGGTTTCTTCCTGGTCCTCGGTCGAGACCTGAAACGAAAACGCCTCGCTATGCTTGAAGGCCGTACCGCCATTCAGCCCCAGACAGGGGATGCCGAGCACGGTGAAGTCGACCGTCAACACGTCGCCCGCCTTGCCGGAGGGGTAGTCGCTCGGCGCATGATGCACACCGGTCACTTTGCTGTCGGGGAAGGTTTCGGCGTAGAAGCGCGCCGCATCCTCGGCCTCGGTGTCATACCAGAGGCAGATCGTGTTCTTCGCGATGGTCATTGTTCCTTGCTCCTCATCATGCGGCCGTCGTGGAATCGAACAGGGGCTCAAATCCCGCCCACATCATTCGCATTCCATCAAATGGCATCTGGGACATGTCCATATCGCCCATCTCGGCTTCCATCGCCTTGGCGGCGGCGTCGCAAGTGGCGCGGTCGGGCCAGGCCACCCAGCTGAACACCGGGACTTCTCCGTCTTCCGCCTTGGTTGCGCGGTAGAAATCCGTAGCCTTGCCGTGGGGAACGTCCTCTCCCCATCCCTCGACCATGCCAATGGCGCCGCCTTTTTCGAACAGCTTCCAGCCCTCATCGGCCATTTCGGCGTAAGGTTCCTTGTTCTTCTCCGGGACGGCGAGCAGGAAACCCTGGTAGTATCCGGCGCCATTGCGCGTCCCGGCCTCGTAGACCGGTGCGAAGCCGCCGAAGATCATGCGGCTGCCGTCAAAGGGCATCTCCGGCAGATCCTTCATCGCCGGATCGTTCTGCATCTTCTCCCAGGCGGCATCCGCCGTTCCCTTGTCGGGCCATTCGATCCAGGAGAATACGACGGTCTCGTTTTCCCTGGCATCCACCGCGCCGTAGAAATCCGTAACCTTGCCCTTGGGGACGTCCACGCCCCAGTTCTCGACCATACGAAGGGCGCCGTAGGATCTGAACAGTGGCCAGGCAGCCGAAATATGATCCGCGTACTTCGTCTTGTTGGCAGTCGGCACGGCCGCAACGGCACCCGTAAAATAGGTCATGTCACATCTCCCTTGTATCGATCTCTGTGCAGACGGTTTCTGCTTGTCGTTTCAGATTGCCAAAGTTAGTATGAAAAAACAACTGAAAGAATTAAAATATGACCAAGCCAGCCAAAGAGCCCCGCATCCGCTATGACGAAGGCTGCCTTGCGGCCCACGCGCTGAACCTGATCGGAGACCGCTGGGCGCTGCTGGTCGTGCGCGAGCTGATGTTCGCGCCCAAACGCTTTCAGATGATCAGGGCAGGCCTGCCGGGCATCACCGCGAGCGTGCTGACCGGGCGCATGACGCAGCTCTCCCAAGCAGGCGTGATCGACCATGACGAGCGGCTCGGCATTTACACGCTGACTGAGGCCGGACGCGGCCTGCTTCCGGTTCTTGAGGCGCTCTGCCGTTGGGCACTGACCGTGCCGGGTCACGATCCTTCGCGCTTTATCAGCCCCTCGGCGCTTATGATCTCCATGGGGGTCAACCTGGTCGCGGACCGCGCGCAGGGGCGGCAGGCGTTGGCCGGGTTCGACTTTGGAAGCGAGGCCTTCGAGATGCGTCTGACTGACGGCAGGCTGCAAACCTCTTCGGTCGGCAGACCCGACGTGCCTTTTGTGCTCCGGGGAAATGGCAATACGCTTGCGGCAGCGGTCTATGGTGCGACGCCTCTGCCAGCGTTGATTTCCAAAGGCATGGTTGATGCCGAAGGCGACATCGCGGCAGCCGAGAGCTTCCTGTCGCTATTCAGGCTCGCGCCGCAGACCTGATTGCCACGGTGCGGCTTTCCGGGAGACGAGGATGACTGAAATTCACGGCAGCAAGGATTGTGGAAACTCTCCCAAGAATACATTCGTCCAGAAGATTGCGATTGCCCTGGAGAGCGGCGAGGCTAAGCTCGAAAATTTCAGTGAGGATGTGATCTGGGAGCGCAGTGCAGAGGTCCAGGTCACGGGACGGAGCGCGCTTGCCAAGGCGCTTGCGGCCCAGCCGACGCCTGCCGTCATCACCGTCGATCACGCCATTTCCCACGGCAAGGCCGGTGCGGCCAGCGGTGAGGTGACGCTTGCCAATGGGGAAGGGCGCCGATTCAGTCACGTGCTGGACTTCACGAACGCAAAGGCGAACTGCGTTTCACGGATCAGAAGCTATGTTTGATCGGGCGATCTTCGGGGACTTTCCGGGGAGCGGCTACTGGCGCTCCATCGCGCCCTTGCCGGCGATGATCTTCTCACGGAACTTCTCGATACGGGCCACGCGGGTTGCCCTCTGTTTGGCCTGATTGAGGTTGAACATATAGCTTCTTTGCCGCCCCGGGGTCAGTGCGTGAAACGCTTCGGCCAATTCCGGATCTTCATCAAGAGCCTCGACCAATTCATCGGGCATGTCGATCTCGGTCTGCATCCTGGGCGGCCTGGTGCCTGCCTCGGCATGATCCATCAATTGCCGCAGATAGGCGCGGATCACCGGCTCCATCCCGCCAACCTGTGCCACATCGGTGAAGCGGATCATTCCCGGCGTCCGGCTGTTCGGCCCTTGCGGCTCAAGCACGCCTTCGGTGTCGTTCAGGAGGCCTGCGTTCATGAAGCTCAGCCGGAAGTCGCCTCGGAACGCGCCGAAGATCGCAATGTTGCGACCTGCATGCATGTAAGTGGGGTGGGCCCACTTGACCGTCTCTTCCAGACCCATATCCAGGCAGATGCGGCGCAGGCTGTTGAGGCCGTTGATCCATTGACGGGTCGAGCAGTCCGGTGTGGCGAAGCGCTCGCATCGGCCGCAGCCCTTGGTGAAGAAATCATCGGGGTCGGTGATCATCGTCATTGTCTGCTGCTCCTCACCTATTGAGCGCCATAGCTAGGGTTGTGCGAAAAGGGATGGCTTACTGAACATTGATTCAGTCGAAGTGGCTTCGAAAGAGGATGTCGAATGTCCCAATCGTAATATGTATGCCATCTTCGGATTTCTTATGCTCCGTTAGGTCGCAGAAGGATCGTCAGTCTTCGGCAAGCGACAAATCGAACGCCGCTATACTTGACGGGTCTGCGACGGCCTCGATGCCAGCGATCCTTCCACCTGCAATTTCGAAGCGAAGCACAAGAAGGAGCTTTCCGCCGGGGACAACGGCGACGTCCATGACACCATCCACCAAGGCCGGTCTGGCGGCCTGCGCGCTGCCGTTGAAGAATTCCGCCACCGCTGAGGCACCGTGAAGCTCTGCATGTCCGCCGAGTTTCACGGCAACCGCATCTCCGCGCAGGACCACCTCGGGATCGAGCATCGTCAGCAACGCTTCGAAGTCGCCGCCACGAGCAGCGGCAAGAAAGGCATCCACCACCTGGCGTCGGCGCGCATTGTCGATCCTGTCGGCGGTCTGGGCACCCTGCACCCGGCGCCGCGCACGGCTGGCAAGTTGCCGGGTCGCATCCGGAGAACGCCCGACAATGTCAGCGATCTTGTCGAACGGCACGGCGAAGACGTCGTGCAGTACAAAGGCGACGCGCTCGCCCGGCGTCAGGGTCTCAAGCACGGTCAGCATTGCCAGACCGACCGAGTCCGCCATGGCGAGCTCGTCCTCGGGGCTTGCACCAGGCGATGCAAATGAGGGTTCTGGCCGAAACATGTCATTCTGCATCTCGTCCAGAGAGTCCTCACGGCGCGATTTCCGTGCTCGAAGCATGTCCAGGCACAGCCGGCCAACCACGGTGGTCAGCCAACCTCCGAGATTGCCGATGCTCTCGGAGTCGGAGCGGGTGAGCCGCAGCCACGCTTCCTGGACCGCGTCCTCCGCTTCAGCCCGCGTGCCGAGCATGCGGAAGGCAACCGCATTCAACCGCGCCCGGTGGGCTTCGAATTCGTCCATCAAAATTTTTTTGCCAGTCATGGTCACATTCCTTCTTCGTGTTCCGTCATGCCCGTGACGAACGGTTCAGGCTCGATGTGACAGCGGCGGCCGGTAAGTCATCGCACCGGGCCGAAAGCCCAAGGAACCCAAACAGATAGGACTGAAATCATGCTTGATAAAACCCAAACCATGCAAGCCCGGATGAAGCATCCGGTTTTCGTTATTCCCGAAGCGATGAAGGCGATGCAGGCGCTCGGCAAGGCAGCCACCGACGAAGGCCTGCCCGCCGTGACGTGCTATCTCGTCCATCTGCGTGCCAGCCAGATCAATGGCTGCAGCGTTTGCGTGGATATGCACTCGCAGGAACTCAAGCGGGCCGGTGAGAACGATCAGCGCATTTTTGCCGTTGCCGCCTGGCGGGAGACGCCGTGGTTCACCGATGCGGAGCGGGCTGCACTCGCCCTCACGGAGGAACTGACTCGCCTGGCTGATCGTCCCGAGGCGGTTTCCGATGGGGTTTGGTCGGAAGCGGCAAGGCACTACGACGAGATTGCACTGGCGGCGCTGCTGCTCCAGGTCGCGCAGATCAACGTGTGGAACCGCCTCAACGCCGCGATCAAACAGCTGGCCGGGCAGCGCTGGAATTGAGGTTGCGCCGGAGGCATCAAAAGCGGGGAAAGATGCCTATCTTTCCCCGCGGCCGCAGGTGACTCGCCGCCGCGCACGACAGAAGATCATACAGGAACCCAGGCCAACCGGAGCACATGCTCGCCAATCCGTTTATGTGACAGTGGGCGGAGTGGCGGCCGGGGGGCGGCGAAAAAGGGTGCGGGAGATGACCCATTTGGTCTGTTTCCGCCAGGCGGCGGCGAAGGCAGCTCCCTCCGGCTCCCAGTCGGCATGGTCCTCGTCCCAATAGCGCATGATTTCGTACATGCTGCGGCCGTAGATGCTGCCCACCTGTGCCTCGGCCTCGCCAATGAAATGCGAAAGAGGGTGGGGTCCGGCTGGAACCTCATGTGGTTGACATAGCCGTCCAGTGAACCATGACGCGTTTCAGCTCTGATTGCATGTTTTCCGGCTCTGGCGTGACATGGAGCGCGCGAAGGGGAGTCGCAGGAACCGCAACCGACCGATGGCAGGATAAAAGTGCGCACATCGCGGACCCGCGCCATGGCCGATGATCGCGAGTTTCCGCATCCGCTCGACATGCGCCCAGGCGCAGACGGCCGCGAAGAAGGCAGGCGGTGGCGTGTCGCGATCCGGACGCATCACCTAGGGCAACCGCTCGCGCTTCGGCCACGGCAAGCTGGCCAGCATCCAGGCCAATCGCTTCATTGGAGTAATTCCCGGCAAACCCACCCAGGCGCGTGAGTTATAGAAACCTGTTCTATCGATCATAAAATTGTGGTATTTTGAGTTATAGATGGGGTGCCTATAACTCATGCCGTGGAATTGGGAACATCAGGATTGGCCGGAATTCGCCTATGACAAAGAGGCACTTGCCCCCTTGGAGGCGCAGTTTCAGCGCCAGTCAGGCGTCGTTGTCGGTGCGCTGAAACATGTCACCGACAGCCAGAAAGACGATCTGATCGTTGATCTAATCAGCACTGAAGCCGTGAAGACATCCGAGATCGAGGGCGAAATCCTCAACCGGGATTCCGTACAGGCATTCATCAAGCGCAATTTCGGCTTGGAAACACCTCATCGTAAGGTCACGCCGGCAGAGCAAGGCATCGCCGAGATGATGACCTCGCTTTACAAAACCTTTGATGACCCACTCAGTGATGCGAGATTGTTTCAATGGCACCAAATGCTGAACAAAGGTCGAACGGATCTCAGCGATATCGGGCGATACCGCACACATGATGAGCCGATGCAAATTGTGTCGGGAGCTGATTATGCCGCGAAGGTTCATTTCGAAGCACCGCCCTCCAAACAGATCAAAGCCGAAATGGCGCGGTTTCTTGAATGGTTCAATGGCAGTGGGGCGCTGCCCCCCATCACCCGCGCCGGGATCGCGCACCTGCATTTTGAATCGATCCATCCATTCGAAGACGGGAACGGACGTATTGGCCGTGCCATTGCAGAAAAAGCGCTCTCGCAGAACCTGGGGCAACCGAGCTTGCTGGCGCTTTCCCACACCATCCAAGCGGATAAGAAGGCGTATTATCAGAATTTGGAGCGATACAACAAAGACCCAGCGATCACCGGATGGCTGGAATATTTTGCGGCAACAATCCTCAAGGCGCAAAACTATTCACTCAGCCTCATCGAATTCCTGATCGCCAAAACCAAGCTCTATGATCGCTTGCGCGGGCAATTGAACGAGCGGCAGGAAAAGACCATTGCACGATTGTTCCGCGAAGGACCGGACGGGTTCAAGGGCGGCTTAAGCGCAGAGAATTATATCACTATCACAGGGACATCGCGCCCAACCGCCACCCGCGATCTTGCTGATCTAGTTGATAAAGGCGCGCTGATCAGAACGGGTGAGCGCCGTTATGCGCGCTACTGGCTGCAAGAGATCAATCAAGACGCATAACACTTGGTCAATCATCTTTCTTTGGTTAGCAATCCGACTGAGCGTTACCTATGGGGAAACCTGCGGATAGTTGGGAGATTGCAGTTCACAACCAAGCACACAATGCAATCATAGTAATATGAGAATCATACCTGATTGCAGCATTAAACCGCTATCGGTTTGCAAGCCCGGTCAGATCGTATTAGCTACTTCCCGGAAAACAAACACCGACGTAAGCCACGATTTGTTGTCTGCTGGTCTTCAACGAGAAGGAGATCAAAGATGTCGAAACGCAAGCAGCCCGCGCCGGATTTCAAGGCGAAAGTCGTCCTGGAAGCCCTGAAGGGCGAAGAGACGGTGTCTAGGGGCTATATTCATTCTCTACATGCCGGTTTGGCCTAGTCACTGATCTCTGCGAGGAGTTCCGCTGTGGTCACCTGACGGCAATAACCCTTGATGGTGTTGAGCGAATTATCGTGGCGGTCCTGGGTGTAGGTCAGGCAGGCGTCGGTTACCTGGGTTACCAGGTAGCCCAGGTCGCAGGCATCGCGGACGGCGCTTTCGACGCATTGATCGGTCACCAGCCCGGACATCACGATCTGCTTGACCCCGAGATTGCGCAGGATGTAGTCGATATGGGTGGAGACAAACACAGATGAGGAACTCTTCGGCAGGACGATTTCATCGTCTTCCGGCGCGATCGCGTCCAGCACCTTGCCGTCCCAGGACCCTTTGGGCACATTGAAGCCGGTGATCTTGTAATCAAGGCTGCGGTCGCGCCCGTCCTTGGTCAGGCTTTCGATAACCGTGTACATCACCTCGATGTTTGTCCTGCGGAATGCAGACTGGAGGCGCTGCATGTTGGGCAGGGTCTCGCGCTCGAATTTGTCGAAGAACCAGCCGTAACTGTCATTGAACTCGTCTTGCGCAAGCCCTTTGAATTCACCGCCATCGCGGCGTGCGCAGAAATTCTGGACATCAATGAAAAGCAGTGCCGAAGCGGCTGGATCAAGCGGAAGATTACGAGACAGTTGCATCGTTGGTTTCCATAAAGTGAGAGAAAAGTTCGTAAAACCGGTCGCTCCACTGCTCGCAGCCGGCGTCGGTGATGAGGTGATCGTTGCGTATCTCGATCAGGCTGTGGGGGATCTGCCGGGGTTCTGCGCAAGCGGGGATGAACCAGTCGGTTTCATCCGCAACCTGGTAGGGTTCATTGTCACCAAGCGTCATCGTCGGCCAGAGCCTGCCGGCAAGCTCAAGCAGGTCGCGTCCAAGGCTTTGAGGGCGGCGATAGAGAAAGCCTACATCCCAGGGGCGGGGCAGACCGTTCATCGATGGGGTGAAACTATGGATCGAATAGGTGTAGCGCAGATGCGGTTTGGCCACATGCTTCTTGCAGGCCGCCGCAAAGGGCTCGAAAATTTCCCGTGTCCGGGCGTCAAGGTCCCGGCGCGTCAGGTCCTGATTGCCGGGAATGCTGATGTGATCGCTGACGAGCGGAATGGACTCCACGGTATCGGGCGGCCGGTTGCAATCGAGAACCAGCCGGCTGTAGCGTTGCATGATCAGCGTGCAGCCGAAACGGGCCGCCAGTTTGCGGGCCACTTTTTCCGTGCCGATATCATAGGCGATGTGCAGGGCGAGCTGATCGTCTGTCAGCCCGAGAGTATCCAGCTTTTGTGGAATTGCCCGCCCTGCATGCTCGCAGATCAGCAAGATCGGGCTCGTGGACTCCGCGTTGATGATTTCAACCGGCTCAGGGTCGGCCGGTCGGCTCAAAAGCTCGTAAGATGACGGCGTTTCCCGCGAAAAATCCAAAATCGCCTCCCATTTCCACCCCCAGTTCAGGGTCAGACACTGCAAAAACATTCTATCAAATTCAAGGTAAATATTCTGTTTGACAATTTTTTTTCAAATTGCTTAGCTGGTGATCGTGGGGTTGAAGAAGGGGCAAGTCAGTGCAAATTCGCCATCTGATGGAGGACATGATCGAACAGCTGACGCCGGCTGAACGCCAGCTCAAGTCTGTCTTGATGGCTGATTATCCCTTTGCCGGCCTCGAACCGATTCAGGAGCTGTCCCGCAAGGCCAGGATCTCGGCCCCATCTATATCCCGCTTCGTCACCAAACTCGGTTTTGCCGGGTTTCAGGAATTCCAGCAAAAGCTGGTGCAGGAACTCAAGCAGGGCAACCGTTCCCCGATTGATTTGCGCGAAGGTCAAGTGACGCAGCAGGAAGCCTCTCTCGTCTCCTATCTTCAGCGGATCGAAAGCTTGAACGCGGAGTTGGCGGAACGTGTTTCGCCGGCGCAGTTCGAAAGGGTCTGCAGGCTTCTGGGCGATCCCAAACGCCGGATCTACATGATCGGCGGCAGGATGAGTGACTCGATCGCAGGCTTTTTCGTCCGCCACCTCTGCCAGATCCGCAAGGACGTCTACCATATCCCCGCGGATCAGGAGATTTGGCCGGACTACCTGTTGCGGCTTCGCCCGAAGGACATCGTGCTGGTTATCGATTTCCGGCGTTACCAGGCCAGTCTCGCACAGCTTTCCAGTCAGGCCCGTGCTTGCAAAGCACAGACGATTGTCATCACCGATCAATGGATCAGCCCCTGTGCAAAGGGCGCAAGCGAGCTGATTTCGGTGCCGATCGATTCCGGTACCTTGTGGGACAGCTATGTCCCTGCCTTCGCATTGGTTGAGGCGTTGCTGATCCCGCTGGCGGAAATGGACTGGGAGGCAACCAGGGCACGTATAGCGCAGTGGGACGGGCTGCGCGACGAACCGACCACTGGAATTGGGGAGTGACGCAGAATGAGTTCCGGTGAAAGCAAGTTGGTTTTTGTCGCTACATCAGACATCGCCGGTCTGGTACGGGGCAAGTCTTTTCCAGTTTCAGAATGGAACAAGCGCAGCGTCCGCGGAGTCGGCTGGACGCCGACCAATGTACAGATTACCTGTTTTGACACAATCGCTGAAAGCCCCTTCGGCTCGCTTGGTGACCTGGCCTTGGTGCCCGATGCGCAGGCGCGGTTTCAGATGGGCGATCCCGGCAAGACTCTCGATGTTGCGCTTGGCGACATCCAGAGCCTGGAAGGCGAGCCGTGGGATTTTTGTACCCGCTCGCATGCCAAACGGGCATTAAGCGCATTGCATGAGCTCTCCGGCGCCACGGTTCTCTCGGCGTTTGAGCATGAATTCCAATTGAAGGATGCACCCGTTCGTGCGGGTGATTCCTTCGGTCTCAAAGGTTTTCGGGACGCGCAAGCCTGGGCCGAGGCTCTGATAGCCGAGCTGGAGCGGACCAGCTGCAAGCCCGACACCTTCATGAAGGAATATGGTCCTTCCCAGTATGAAATCACCAACAAGCCTGCGATCGGGATCACCTCCGCTGACAATGCGGTTATCCTTCGCATTCTAACCGATGACGTGCTGCGCAGGTTCGGCGTCAACTCCAGCTTTTCGCCGATCCTCGATCCCGACAGTGTCGGAAATGGCGTGCATATCCATTTCAGTTTCGTTGATGACCAGACCAATCCGCTCACCCATGACGCGGCAGACCCGCATGGAATGAGCGGACTGACACGCCACTTCATCGGTGGCATTCTGAAATATCTCGATCAGATCATGGCGCTGCTGGCGCCCTCGGAAATCAGCTATCTGCGATTGACACCGCATCGCTGGAGCGCCGCCTTCAACAATCTGGGGTATCGCGACCGTGAAGCTTCCGTGCGCATTTGCCCGGTTTCAAGCCAGGACAGCGAGGCAATCGCCAGACAGTACAATTTTGAAGTCAGGGCGGTGGATGCGACCGCCAGTCCGTATCTCGCCTATGCCGCCCTTGTATTTGCCGGCACGCAAGGCATTCGCGATGCTGTCGAACCGCCATCCCCGACCGAGGAAGACCTGTCTTTGCTTGGGCCGGAAGATCTAGCCGAACGCGGCTTCCAGCGGCTTCCGCAGAGTCTGGGCGATGCGCTGCAGGCCATGGACAAGTCCGAAGCGGTGCGAAGCTGGTTCGGCGACGCGTTCGTCAACGTCTACCTGGATCACAAGAAGCAAGAAATGACCAAGCTTGAGGGGCTCGACTGGCAGGAAAAGTGCAACCTCTACAAGGAAGTCTACTAGATGCTGGAAATCCGGGGAGTATCGAAGAGCTTCGGGGGTGTGAAAGCAGTTGATGGCGTCAGCTTCATGGTGGAGGCGAACGAGATCCATGGTCTGATCGGTCCCAACGGTGCCGGCAAGACCACCATGATCAATCTGATTTCAGGTTTGCTCAAACTGAGCGCCGGTGAAATCCTGCTGGAAGGCAGGCCTATCCAGGATCTCGCTGCCCATGACAAGGCCCGCATCGGGGTGGCGCGGACATTTCAAAACCTGCGCCTGTTTTCCAACCTGTCGGTCCGGCGCAATATCGAAGTTGCCGAAAGCCACCAGCCCGGAACGCCCAATCACGACCCGGACCTGATCGAAGATGCAATCGACCGCTTCGGGTTGCGGGGCGATGTCGATCAATCACCCAAGAGCCTGTCATACGGGCAGATGCGGCGTCTGGAAATCGTCCGGGCGCTGGCGCTCAGACCGCGGGTGCTGATGCTCGATGAGCCGGCCGCAGGCATGAATCCGGAGGAAACCGATCAATTGTTCGAGAACCTCACTTGGCTCAGACAGCGCCATCCCTGCGCAATCATCCTGATCGAACACGATCTGAAATTCATTTTGTCCGCCTGCGAAAAGCTGACGGTCATGAATATGGGCAGTCTCGTGGCCTCTGGCCTGCCCGCCGATGTGACGAAAAATCCGGAGGTCATAAATGCGTATCTCGGAAAAGGCGCATAACAATAACAGGAGCAGATTCATGAGAATTCAGCACAAACTTCAAACCGCATTGATGGCGACCACGGTCGGTCTGGCCGCGATGACGGGAGCGGCCTATGCTGCGGACACCATCAAGATCGGCTTGCCGGTTCCGCTGACCGGTGACTACGCACCCTACAACGAGGTTGATGGCGCCAAATGCATGGTGGAAATGATCAATCGCGACGGTGGCATCGGCGGCCGCAATCTCGAGCTTCTGATCCAGGACACCGGTTCTGACACCCAGTCGGCCATTTCGCTTACCGAGAAATTCGTCGGCCAGGGAGTTGTCGCCATCAGCACAATTCCGTTCTCCGACACCATGATTCCGGTCGCCCAGATTGCCGGCGCAAGCGGCGTCACAGTTATCCAGTCGCAAAGCACGCAGGTTGAAATGCACAGCGGCGTGGTCGACAATTTTCTGACCAATGTCTCGCCTGATCCGTATACAGCCGCCGCTGCCGCCAATTACGCGCTTGAACAGGGCGTCAAGAATGTTGCGATCTTCACGTCCGATGACGGCGGTTCCTGGTCCGCAAAGACGCCGGAATGGTTTGCGGAAGTCATCGAAGCCAATGGCGGCAAGCTGCAGACAAAGCTCAACTACACCTCCGGCACGACCGACTGGAGTCCGCAGATTGCCGAACTCAAGGCGCTCGATCCGGCTCCGGATGCCGTTTACATTTCGTGGGCGATGCCTGACATCGGCATTCTGATCCGGCAGATGCGCTCCGCCGGCCTTGATGCCTGGGTGGTCGGTTCCGACGGGTTTGACGATCCTTCGCTTGATGCACTGGCACAGGAAGATCCGGCGATCCTCGACAAGGTCTTTTTCGGAACGCTCGCGCCGGCGGTACCGGGCAGCCGTATTGAAGACTTCCAGAAGGCGTGTGCCGAAATCGATATGCCAGTGAGCGGCTTGTTTCCTTCGCTTGGAGGGGACATGATCAAGATCATGGCCTACGGCATCGAAAAAGCCGGCGGGGACGATCCTGCAGCTATTCGTGAAGCCATCCGCAGCGCCGACAGCATTCCGGTCATGTCGGTTGAATCGATCACCTTCAAGGATACCAACAGCTTTGCGCTGCGAGAAATCCCCGTTGTCGGCTTCAAGGATGGTGTGCGTATGGTGGTCTCCCAGGAGATCCCGTCCAACGCGCCGTCGTTCTGACAGCTTACCGATCCGCCGCTTTCCGGGCTTCGGCCCGGGAAGTCCACTCTCGCTGTGAAGAAGACTCGGATGCTCGAAATCAGTCAACTCAAGGTTTTCCACGGTGTGATCGAAGCCGTGCACGGGATCGATGTATCCGTATCCGAAGGCCAGTGCGTTTCGCTTCTGGGGCCGAACGGAGCGGGAAAGACGTCAACGCTATCCGCGATCACCGGGACGGCAAAGTCCAGTGGAAGCATGAAGCTTCTCGGCGAGGACATTGCCCGCCTGTCGATTGAGGAACGCTGCAAAAAAGGCATCGCCATTTCCCCTGAAGGCAGGCGGATCTTCTCCAATCTTTCGGTCCGCGACAACATGAACATGGGCGGCGCGATGCGAAAGGATAAGGCAGCGCTCGCGTCGGAAATCGGCGAGTGGTTCGAGCGGTTTCCGATATTGGGCGAACGCGCCGAGCAGATGGCGGGAACCCTTTCCGGCGGAGAGCAGCAGATGCTGGCGATTGCACGCGCGCTGCTGTCGCGTCCACGTATTCTTCTTCTCGACGAGCCGTCCCTCGGACTTGCGCCGCAGATCGTCGCCAAGATCTTCGAGATTATCCGCGAACTGAAATCGCGCGGCATCACTATCCTGCTGGTTGAACAGAATGCCGCTGCGGCCATCAGCGTTTCGGACAAAGTCTATATTCTCAACAACGGCCTGATATCCCGGCACGGCACTGCCGCCGAATTTGGTGATGGCAGCGATCTGATGGACGAGCTGACAGGAGTGCACAGCTGATGGACTATTTCATTCAGCAAAGCCTGAATGCGCTGAGCTTTGGCGCCGAATACGCTCTCATTGCTCTGGGGCTGGCAATCGTCTTTTCGATTATGGGCCTGGTCAATTTTGCGCATGGCGAGGTGATTGCATTTGGTGGCTACTCTATGGTCATCATGGGCACACTGCTGACCAACAATCCTCTCATCCTGATGGCCGGCGTTATCATAGCCTGCGTCTTTGCTTCAGTGGCACTGGAGCGCATCGCATTCCGGACCGTGCGCGGCGCGGATTTGACGACAGGCCTGCTGACTGCTTTCGGTGTCAGTATCATCCTGCAGAACCTGTTCCTGCTGTTCGGCTCACCGCGCCCCATGGCAGCAACCCAGTTCATTTTCCTCGACCGGACGCTGGCCATAGGCACCATCCGGGTCTCGTCATTGCAGATCTATGAAACTGTCACCACCATCTTTGCCATCCTTGCCCTGACATTTTTCCTGCGGCGCACCACGTTGGGCATGGCCATGCGCGCCGCTGCGCTTGATTTCGAAATGGTCCGCCTGTGCGGCGTCCGTGCCAACCGGGTCATTGCCGGCGCATTCGCGATCTCCGGATTGCTCGCCGGACTGGCCTGCATTTTCATCATGGCGCGGCGCGGCAGCGTGCAGCCGCATATGGGCTTCGACCCCGTGCTGGTGGCATTTGTCGCCTGTGTTATCGGCGGTTTTGGAAGCCTGCCTGGCGCGGTGCTGGGAGGTTTTCTTCTCGGCATAACCGAAGTGGCGGTTCTTATCCTGCTGCCGCAAAGTGCCGGCGGCCTTGCGCATGCCGTGGTGTTTGCACTCGTGGCGCTGGTGCTGATCTGGAGGCCAGATGGCATCCTTTCGCCGGCGCGCGAGAAGGGAGACAAGATATGAGGCTCCCTCAGATCAACAGCGCCCAGCGTCAGGGGCTGCTTGGCAGCGCGTTGCTCAGTCTGGTTCTTCTGGCAATTGTCGGTGCCTATTACCTATGGGGCGAGAGCTACCAGGCCCGCATTCTCTATGCGACCTTCGTCAATCTGCTGGTTGTGGTCGGGCTGCAGATATTTACCGGCAACGCCAACATCACCAGTTTTTCGCACGCGGCTTTCATGGGCATTGCTGCCTATGTGGCAGCAATTTGTGTGACGCCCATTGCGATGAAGGCGATCTCGTTGCCCGATGCGCCGTGGGGTCTGAATGCCTTCGAAATGAACGCGGTGAGTTCCGCACTCCTGGCACTGCTGATCACCGGGCTGCTCGGGCTTGCCACCGGCCTGTTTATGGCTCGCCTGACCGGTGTCGGGGTAACCATTGTCAGCATCGCCATACTGGTCATCGTCCATTCGATCTTTCTCTACCGGACCGATATTTTCAAAGGCAATCAGGCGCTGTTCGGGATCCCGAAGATCTTCGATCTGCCGCAGATGACTGTGCTGGTTATCATTGCAGTGTTTCTCGCCCGCATCTTCCGGGAGAGTGCGGTCGGATTGAAATTGCGCGCGTCAGCCGATGATGAAGTGGGGGCACGCGCCATGGGTGTGGATGTCTTCAAGGTGCGGCTCATTGCCTGGGTGATCAGCACGTTGTTTTTTGCTGCAGCCGGTATCGCCTATGCGTTTTATCTTGGGACCATCTCCGCTCGCCCATTCTATTTCAACTTCGTCTTCCTGACGGTTGCGATGCTTATTCTGGGCGGCTTGCGCAGTGTTACCGGCGCGGTTTTCGGAACCCTGATGATATCAATCGGGCTTGAGGTTGTCCGCTGGCTTGAAACCGGCCCGGACATTGCTGGAATCAAACTGCCCGAAGTTCTTGGCCTGTCCGGGCTTCTGCTCGGGGTCGTCATCGTGGCAGTCATGGCATTTCTGCCCAACGGCGTGATGGGCAACCGGGAAATCGAGGAATTGGTCAAACGCAAGCGCTAGGCACGAAGGAGTTTCGACATGGGATGCAATCACACGATCCACAAGCATCATCATCACCTGGGTTGGGACAATTCGAACTCCCCCGTGCTGACTGTGAAGCCCGGTGAAACCATCGCGGTCGAGACCATAGATGCATCCGGCGGCCAGTTGCATGAGGAGGCCGGACTGGATGATCTCAAGGCGCTGGATTTCGAAAAGGTCAATCCGGTTACAGGTCCGGTATTCGTTGATGGCGCTGAACCTGGCGATGCCGTGGCCATCACTTTTCTCGATTTCCACCCGTCCGGCTGGGGCTGGACCGCCAACATTCCCGGCTTCGGTCTGTTGGCCGACCAGTTCACCGACCCGGCTCTGCACATCTGGAAATACGATACATCCCTGTTGAAGCCCGCCGCATTCACCGGTTTTGGCGCTGTGCCGCTGAAACCTTTCGTTGGCACCATTGGCCTGGCTCCGGCGGAAAAAGGCCTGCACAGCATTGTCCCGCCGCGCAATGTCGGCGGCAACATGGACATCCGCGACAATTGCAAGGGAACAACACTCTATCTGCCGGTCGAAGTTGCCGGCGCGCTGCTGTCGCTTGGCGACACCCATGCCGCGCAAGGCGATGGCGAAATCTGCGGAACGGCCATCGAGAGCCCGATGAATGTGGAAATCAAAGTCGATCTCATCAAGAATGCGCAACTGCCATCGCCGCGCTTCGAGACGGCCGGACCGGTGACCAATCATATCGATCACAAGGGCTATCGCGTGACAACCGGCGTCGGCCCCGATCTCATGATTGCGTCAAAGGAAGCCGTCAGCCGGATGATCGACTGGCTTTGCACCACCAACGGCATGTCCGCGGTCGACGCATATATGCTCTGCAGTGTTGCGGGTGATTTGCGAATCTCTGAAATTGTCGACATGCCCAACTGGATCGTCAGTTTCTATTTTCCCAAGGCGGTGCTTGGCTAGGCATGATCGTTCAGCGGACAACTGGTTGCCCGGTACAGTTCGAGATAACGGCGGATGTGAGGGCGAGCCTGCTCGCCTGATTGGAAAAGAGGGGTGGGGCAGTTGACGACTATGCCTTCCCAAGCCGCATTGATCCGGCATGTCACCTGAGCGCCCGGCAGTATGCTATGCGCGGCTTGTTGATCAATGGGGCACCGCAATCGGTTTGCGACCGCAGGACTATAGCACCCATTCACGATGTAGGACAAAGGCGGCGATAATCTACAAGGCGACTGGCAAATTCCGAGCGGTTCAAGTCCTGCTTGACCATGCCAAGATCGAAAACACCGTCTAATACCTTGGCGTCGACATCAAACGCGCCTGGAAATGGCAGAACATACCGGGATTTGATCGTGGGCGGCCCTGGCAACGTTGGGCCGTACATCACCGCCAAATCAGTAATCCTGCCACGCGGCAACGCGCCCCCAAATCAGCATTCGCGATCAACGGTGTATTTCCCAAAAGCTGCCGTTGGTTCAGACTGAACAATGTCCTGACAAGGCGGGAAACGGACCTTCGCGGCAAGTTTCCAAAATGGCAGTTCCACGGAAATTACCAACATACTCTGAGCTGTCTCACGGGCCGTCAGTACTTCGATCGTTGGCGCAGTTTGCCACCTCGGGGTAGGCTTCAATAACATTGACAATTGTTCTTGAACGCCGCTTTAAGCAGGAAGAGTGGCAAGGAAATGGTCTGCGATGGAGGTCCGAGTGGTCAGCCAGAGATTATCCCGCTCGACACACCGCCTTGCAATTTCATCGATTGCCCAGGCTGCTGCAGGCCGTCCATAGCAATGACCGTGCGCGAAGATATCCAATATAATTGTCTCCGCAGGCTGGCGCTCGATCGCCTCAAGTGCCTCAAAGAACATATCCACAAATTGGCGCGGTGTACGACCGAATCGCATGGCGTGCGGCAAATCATTGAAATCAATCGTCATTGGGACCGCGACGATGTCGCCTTCCGCAAATCGCTGCAGATACGGCAAATCATCATCCAATGCATCGCCGTGCCAGCGATATCCTTGCTGGACCAGGCGGCGCTGTGTTTCTGTCCCGGAGGTAACGCGCGGGCTGATCCATCCCGCGGGGCGCTTGCCGGTTGCTCTCAGGATCAGGTCCGTCGTGTCGGTGATTGATGCCTGATCTTGCGCGGCTGTAAGAGTTGGGCTGACAAGATTTTGCGCGTAGCCGTGCGCGACAATTTCGTGTCCTGCACCCACGATCTGCCTGACATGCTCGGCGTCCTGTCGCGCAACCATGCCAGAGGTCATGACGCTGGCGGAGATGCCGTGCCTTTCGACAATGCGAAGAAGACGCTGGATGCCGGCCCGGGCATTGTATTGCCCGTAGGAATCGGCATTCGGATCGAAAGTGTTGCCCGCAAGCACATTCCCCATCGGGCCCACACCCGATGTCGCGCCCGGCGTCCACATCTCGTAGGCGAGGTTGAAGACAACCGCTATGCGGCGCTCGTCCGGCCAGACCATATCCTTGGGTGCACGAAGGGCATCGAAAGGCTTCGGATGCATGTCCATGAGGGGTTATCTTTCGAATGCTTTGCAGGATACGCCATCGCTAAGCGCATCAGGATTGATCGAATGTCTCGTTCTCCGTGAGTAACCCCATCCCGGGCATGATCAAATTTCATTTCCCGCACGTCATGCTGCAGGTTATTCACTTTCATAAATGAATTTCATGCATGAATGGCTGCCTTATATGCACTTCTTGCAGGGAGTGTCTTTGCGCTAGGGTTACCTCGACATCGCGTTGCGGGTTTGCTTGCTGCACCATCAATAGGATCGCACAAGCTTGGAGGCCGACGCCATGACCAGGTTCGAAATCAGTTGTCTTTCCATGGGAGGAATTTGGAATGCAGAAGAAACTAGCCATAGTTCTTGCAGGCGCGGTTTTCGCAACGGCATCAATTTTCAGCGCGGCCAATGCGGCAGAATTTGAACTCAAACTGGCCTGGCTGACGGCGGACAGCCCCACCGATCCTTACGCGATCACGGCGCATGCCTTCAAGGAAGAGCTTGAAGCGGCACTTCCGGGGCGTGTAGAAGTTGCGCTTTTCCCCAACCGGCAGTTGGGCGACGACAAGGAAATTCTGGAAGGCCTGCAGTTCGGCACTATTGACCTTGGCGTGATCACCAATGCTGTGGTTGCCAACCTGGAACCGGCTTATCAGCTCGTCGATCTGCCGTTCCTGTTCGGCAATGCCGAGCAGGCGCACGAAGTGCTGGATGGTCCTGTGGGACAGGAACTTGCCGCCAACCTTCAGTCAAAGGGTGTTGTCTCGCTGGGCGCCGCCGAAGGCGGTTTTCGCAACATGATCAACAACACCCGTCCGGTCCGGACACCGAAGGACGTGGTCGGCGTGAAATACCGCACCATGCAGAACCCTGTCTTTATCGAAATGTTCTCCTCGCTCGGCGGCAGTCCCGTGCCGATGGCATGGGGCGAGGTGTTCACGGCGATGCAGCAGGGAACCGTGGACGGACTTGAAATCCCGACATCGGTGGTGAATTCGAACAATTTCGCCGAAGTCACCAGGTATCTCAGCTTCACCCGCCACACCTATTCCGCAATCCATCTGCTGATGTCCGAGCGCAATCTTGAACGCCTGCCCGAGGACGTACAGCAGGCTGTCCTTGCTGCCGGCAAAGCAGCGATCACGACCCAGCGCATGTCCGTTGCCGCGGCAGAAAGTGATGTCGTCAAGGCCCTCACCGATGCAGGCATGCAGATCAATGACATCGAGGATGTCGGCGCGTTCCGTGCCGAGGTCGGACCCGTCTACGAACGCTTCGAGGCCTCCATCGGCAGCGATCTGATGAAACGCGCCCTCGACGCTGTTTCCGCAAAATAGGCCTGGGCGAATGCCACATCCGCTTCGTTTCATCTCCATGACAAGCCGCCTCCTGGGGCGGCTTGTCGCCGGTGTCTGCATCATCATCGTGTATGTCATGCTGGGCCTGTTGGTGACGCAGGTCCTGATGCGCTACTTCCTCGGCGCGCCGCCGAGCTGGACCGAGGAACTGGCCATCATTCTTTTCGCCTGGCTTGTCCTGCTCTACGCCACCGTGGGTCTGCGCGAGGGATTCCATGTTGCCATTGAAACAATACCGACCCGATGGGGTGCGGTACAGCGGTTCTCCGAACGGCTCGTCGCTGTTCTCGTCTTCGGCTTTGGCGCGGTCACGCTGGTTTCCGGCATCAGCTACATCGCCCGCACGTCTGGCCAGATGACGGCGGCCCTGCAAATGCCGATCGAAACCCTTTACCTCAGTGTGCCGGTATGCGGGGCGTTGCTGATGCTGCACGCTCTCGCACTGCTGACAGAACCATCCCGGACCGGCCAACGACGAATGGATGCGCTTTGAACACGACCGTTCTCGTTCTGACAATTGGTTTGCCAGTCCTGCTGCTGCTGCGGATGCCGCTGGCCTTCGCCCTCGGGCTGACAACCATCGCGGCCATGTGGTTCGCCGACATCGACACGATGATGTTCGCACAACGCCTGGTCTCCGGCACCCAGTCATTCAGTCTGCTTGCCATCCCGTTCTTCATCCTTGCGGGTGACCTGATGACGGCGGGCGGCATCTCGCGGCGGCTGGTCGGGTTCGCCGATGTCCTGGTACGCCACCGCACCGGGGGGCTGGGCATGGTCGCGGTCTTGGCGGCCGCCTTCTTTGCTGCTCTTTCCGGCTCCGCGCCCGCGACCACCGCTGCGATCGGCGCGATCATGATCCCGGAGATGGAAAAGCGTGGCTATTCCCGCGCCTTTGCCACGGCCCTTGCTGTCGCCGGCGGAATCATCGGACCGATGCTGCCGCCCTCCATTCCGATGGTGGTCTGGGGTGTAATGTCAGAGACCTCCATCAGTCAGCTTTTTCTTGCTGGTGTAGTACCTGGTCTTCTGCTGGCTGCGGGACTGATGTTGCTGTGCTGGCATCACGCCCGCAAACACCGGATCCCGACACAGCCACGCGCCACGCGCAGCGAGGTCTGGCAAGCCTTCAATTCGGCGAAATGGGCGCTGTGCGGTCCGGTCGTTGTCCTCGGCGGAATCTATGGCGGAATTGTCACCCCGACTGAAGCGGCGGTTGTCGCTGCGGTGTTTGCCCTGGTGCTGGGCTTCGGGGTGTACCGCGAACTCACACTGCAGAACATCCTGCCCGTGACCCGCAATTCTCTCAAGACCATGACGATGGTGATGTTCATCATTGCCCTGGCCAACGGCTTTGGCTGGATGATCGCATTTGAACGTATCCCGATGGCGGTCACAGGCGCGCTGGATGGCTTTGCGGATCAGCCGGTCCTGTACCTGCTCATGATCAACGCACTTCTTCTGGTGATCGGCTGCGTGATGGACAATCTTGCCGCGATGATCATTCTGGCATCCTTTCTGGTGCCAATCGGCCAGCAACTGGGCATGGACCCGGTCCAGTTCGGCGCGATGGTCGCGATCAATTTTACCATCGGCATGGCCACCCCGCCGTTCGGCTACACCATCTTCGTCGGGGCGGCGATCAGCGGTCTCAGCATTGGCCAGATCACGCGGCCCTTGCTGCCAATGTTGGGCGTAATGATCGGCGTGTTGCTGTTGGTGGCCTTTGTGCCAGGCGTGACATTGACGGTGGTCGATTGGTTGCGATGAAGCCGGGGAGCGCCATAATAGCCGCGTGGCCGGTCCGCATCCCGAACCGTCGCCCGAGGAGCGGCCAATGGTGAACCTGCGCAATTTTGATCTGAACCTTCTCGTTATTTTCAGGGCAATCATGACCCGGGGGTCGATTGCAGGGGCCGCCGACGAAGTCGGGCTCTCGCCCTCCGCGGTCAGTCATGCGCTGGGTCGATTGCGGGTTACCCTCAATGACCAGCTGTTTCACCGGACTGGCAATGGCGTCGAACCCACCGAGCGCGCCAAGGAACTGAGCCTGGAAATCGAGCGCGGACTGGGTTTTATCGAGAATGCCATTTCGCTACAGCACCAATTTATCCCTGCCCAAGCCAAGCGCGTCTTCACGATGCAGGTCACAGATTACGTGTCGGGCTTCATTCTGCCGCGTCTGGCCGAGCGGCTTCAGAAAGAAGCCCCCGGTGTTTCTGTCGACATCCTGCCGTTTTCGATTTCAACCGACAGCGTGTGGGACCGCGTGGATCTGCAGATACGCCTGACTCCGGGCCGCCTGCAGCCCGAGGTGGCGCGCAGCCAGCGCCTGGTCGCGGACGACATCGTCGTGTTGATGCGGCCCGGTCACCCCGACGCCGACAAGCCGATGACCGCGGAGCTCTATGCCAGCCTGCCTCACGTCAAGCTCTCGCAATCGGCGACAGGGACCACGGTCATCGAAGATGCACTTGCCGCACGCGGTCTCAAGCGGCATATGGCGATGACGGTCTCAAGCTGGTTCGATCTTCCTGACATCGTCGCCAATTCAGACTTGATTGGTATAGCCCCACGCAGATTGCTTCATCTTGATCCGCGCCTGGAGCGATTGAAGGCAGCCCCTTTGCCCCTGGAGGAAGTAGTGTTTTCCTTCGACCTGTGTTGGGACCTCAGAACCGAGCGGGAACCTGGTCAGCAGTGGCTCCGAAAACTGATTTGCGAACTCTTCGAAGAAACTCAATAAATAGAGATAAGCGCGTTCGGAAACTTGAACAGACCTCCTGTGCGGGGAGTCTCAATGTTGGCTTAGGGCCGATGGTGCCGAAAAAGTTTCGGCAGATTCGGGCGAAAAGCGGACACTCGTCACCGGGAATGAATGATCGAGCGGGCACGGGAACCGGGTGTTTGCTTCGCGCGATAAGAATTGTGATACCCGACATTCGATCTGGTCTTACCCAATTGTCCGGCAGTTCCAGAGAGGGCGAGCAGCCAGGTTAGGCATGCCGTGCTGGCGTTCTCATCTCAAATTGTTTGTCAGCGCAGGTGAAGACCACCAAAATCAATTGGTGCAATTTAGTGGGCGCGAATAGTTATCGAGGGCGTCGGAGGCAAGCAAATTGCACATATTGTTTCCCCCACCCAGCATTCATTGGCCGCAAGTCGAATTCCGGTCGATGCAAGGAGCCACGTTTGAGCTGCATTGCAACTGTTTAAGGGGCAACGATGCTGGCCGCAAATACGGTCCTATAAATTATAATATCCTAATTTAATATAACTTTAATATGCATTCCTTAGTACTGATTTTGTTGTGCATGGGGGCTGGTAGAGTTGCAGAACTGGAAATTTCATAGGCTTTTCAAGGCATTATGCGCATGTAATCTTCCTGTAGATTGAGAGACGTTCTTTTTATGTTGAGCATCGTGTACCCGGCGAACAGTTCTGAGCTGCAGAAATTTCCGCAGACTGCGACTATTTTCAGAAATGAATCCACACCATCTGTGCATGTGATTGGTGGTGAAGAATTCATTGAAGACCTATCGCTCATCCTGGGACCGCTAAATTACTCTGCCGAAACTACCGAATTCAGCTTTGATGCAGTCAAGAATAAGGATGCACAAGCAATTCTTGTGATTGATGGCGCTATCCCCGGCATGCTTGGTTTCTGCGAAGGCGTCGGCGAGAACTTGCCGGTAATTCTGGTTTCGTCTGAAACATCATTTTCGTTTCGTGCACAATGTGCCCGCGCGAATGTGAATACGATAATAAGTGACCCAGTCGATCGGGCAGAGCTCATTCACTGGCTGGAACATTTTGGCGGGCAGCTTTGCGAACAACCGGCCTCCATTCTTTTGGTCGACGACGACCCACTCGCGGCGGCGGTTTATGCCGAAGTGCTGCGGGCGCAGGGCATGCTTGTCTCGGTTCTGAATGAACCGCTCAGGATCATTGAGACAATAGACAGTGCCTTTTTCGATATCATCATCATGGATCTGCAGATGCCCGGCACCGATGGCATTGAGATTGCCAAAATCATCCGTCAGTTCCAGAGCCATCTTTCCATACCCATTCTTTTTCTGTCCTCGGAAGAAGACAAGCAGATCCAGATGAAGGCCCGGCAGTTTGGTGGTGACGATTTTATCTCCAAACGCGCAGATCTCGATGCGCTTGTCTCCCTCATTCATATGCGCGTGCAGCGCGCACGGATGATGCGATCTTTTATCGAGCGTGACGGCTTGACCGGCCTGCTCAACCACAAGCGTTTCAAGGAGCGCGTGGGACACGAAATGGCGCGGTTCAACCGGACAGGTCAGCCGTTCTGCGTGGCCATGATTGACGTTGATCATTTCAAGAAGGTCAATGACACGTGGGGGCATCCCGTTGGCGATCAGGTTTTGTCAATTCTGGCGCGGACACTGATGGGCTGGGTTCGCAAGACCGATGTGGTAGGCCGCTATGGCGGCGAGGAGTTCGCTGTCCTTCTGCTCGACACCACTCCGGAAGCCGTCGTCGAGGTACTCGAGAAATTCAGGAAACATTTCGCAGAGATGGTGTTCGACGGGCACCCTGAGAAATTTTCGCTGACCATCAGCATTGGTGTCGCAGGCAGCGGCGTACATGACGACGCAGCCGCGCTCTTTGCCGATGCCGACGGAGCACTTTACCGAGCCAAGAACAATGGGCGCAATCAACTGGTCATCGCCCCAACGGCAGTGGGTACTGATAGTGCCAACGGCGAGACAGGAACACCGGTGAGGGCAGGCAATGAAGCTGTTTGAAACGCGTACCGTTTATCGTTCCCACTGCAAGCCCAGCTATTGTCACCGACGGATTGGATCAGGCCAATGAACCTCACATATGAGACAGCTGACGAAGCCACAGGCATAGTACTTGATGGGCGCTCGGTCTGCATTGTCGATGACGACAGTCTGTTCCGTTTGCATCTTTCAGCCCTTCTGAGTCAAGCAAATCTCAGGACGATGGAAGCAGGAGACAGCCACAGCCTGACCGCGATTCTGGACAAGCAGATGCCAGATTGCATACTGCTCGATTACAACCTTGATTCCGAGAACGGGTTCCGCCTGCATGAGCAACTGAAGTTGCGCTTCCCCAATCTCGCGCCCGTCATCATGTTATCGGCCGATGAGTCGCAACGAACAGCTATCAAGGCGTTTCGCATGGGGCTTTATGATTTCCTGCCCAAGCGCAACCTGCGGATCGAAGAAATAACGTCCGCTGTCAGGAAATCGATCGCCAAACATGAAGTGGAGACAGCGCGAGATGGCGAGATCTTCGCGCTTCGCAAGAATGCCATGTTTGACGATCTGACCGGAATGTATAGTCCTGACGAACTGCGCAAGAAGCTGCAGCTGCTTTCAAGCGCGGTCAAGCGAAGCGGTACGCAGTTTGCCATTCTCTCGATCCGCCTGGCCGAGTACAGGAAGATCTCCGCGAGCTTCGGGGTCGCGAATGCTGACGATGTGCTTCGCGGTTTTGCCGGTCGAATCCGCTCCAACCTGCGGGCAGAGGATTTCTGTGGCCGCTATGATGAAGACACCTTCCACTACGTGATGGACCGGAATCCGTCGGAAGCTGGTCTGCAGGAGCAGATGGAGCGGTTCAAAGCGCAGCTTACATTTTCACACCATGTAAAGTCGGTGGAACTCAAGATATCGCCATTGATCGCTGTTTCCATATCCGGCGTGGACGGTGACAGTGTTCAGATGATGCAGCATCTCGCGGCGGAGCTCGATAGGCAGCGCGATGAGCGTGGGCTTGGAGACAGCGCAGAAGACTGGAGTTCCTTGCCCGGTGGAGCGCAGGCTGTCGACGGCACTTTAGAACCCGCCGAACGGCGCCGGTCTGTCCGCATGCGGACCTTGAAGCCAGCCTTCATAGCGCTCGAAGAATGGTCGTCTAAAATCAATTGCACGGTGCGCAATATATCTGAAGGCGGTGCGCGAATCCGGCTTGAGCGCCCATTGGCGTTGCCGGAATTCTTTCTGCTCAAAATAGGGACATCGGGACAATTACGGCGCGTTCGAAAATGCTGGCACCTCAACGATGAAATCGGCGTCGAGTTCTGTGACGAGCCGGAATAGCGTAGCCAATTGCCGTAGTCTCGCATAGTCCGAAGCTGAGGTGAAGCTGATCAAGTCAAGCCGGTCGTTGCGCCTGCATCAATGGGAAATAGATCCAATGTCCAACCCGATGACGAAAACCGACAAACTGGACCAATTGCCGGAAGCAGCCCGCGACCGGATACAACAGTTGCGGCTTCTCTTCATCAAGCGGTCGATGGAACAGCTATCACAAATCCGGCAGTTGCTGGAGGAAAGGACAAGAGCTGAAGATCCTCGTGCAAGAGATGCCGAACTCATAAGTCTGGCCCATTCAATGGTCGGCGCGTCTGGGATATTCGGCTTTCCGGACCTGGGCAACGCGGCATTCAAGCTCGAAAACAATTTGCGGGAGCCAGGTTATAGCGAGGCTGATTTTCTTCAGGCCGCTGACGACCTGATTGCGCGGCTCACTATGGTTGGCTGAGACGGCTCAATCTGTTCACCAGTCAAGGCAGGGCGGTCCAGATTGTGCTGATTCACGCGGCCTCAAAAGCGATTGCGCTTATGCGGGCATCTGCCTTTCAAACTTCAACTCCGGTTGAGCGGCAAGCAATCATCCTTTGCCGGATGATAGCAGAGCCCTGACTTGCTCGGGCAGCGTCATCGGGTCGAATGGTTTTGAAATCACGCCAAGCGCGCCTAGATTGGTAAATCGCTCAATGTCTTCAGGTTGGGATCTAGCGGTTATGAAGACCACGGGAATTGCCGCGGTCGCCGGGTTCTCGCGCAACCTGAGTAGAGTTTCCGGGCCATCAATGCCCGGCATCATAGCATCGAGCAAGATAAGATCCGGAACCCAGTCCTCTACTGTTTCCAGAGCTTCGGAACCGGAAGAACAGCTCTTGACCCTAATATCTGAATCAAGCTCAAGCGCCATGACCGCGATTTCGCGAATATCGTCCTCGTCATCGACATAGAGTAGGTTGATGGCTTCAGTCATACACGGCTCCAGCTGCGATATCTCAAAATTCTTGTGATCGCTTCCAACCAATTCATCTGCCGCCGGATGCCATCAATGATTTTCTCGCCATTATCCTTTATAACCGAAACGGACAGACGCTGTTGCAAGCTTTCACGCCGCGACAAGGCTTTCAATCTTGTCAATGATCCGGCTTTCTGTTGCGCGTGACTTGACCATGACAGAAGCAACCGTCTGTTCAACTTCGCTTGATACTTCGGTGGCGGACAGGATCATAATCG
Source organism: Hoeflea sp. (assembly GCA_048261205.1). Taxonomy (GTDB): domain Bacteria; phylum Pseudomonadota; class Alphaproteobacteria; order Rhizobiales; family Rhizobiaceae; genus Hoeflea. Next base: position 415,064 of record JBLXGF010000001.1, on the reverse strand, counting down.
GAATCGATGGCCCATCCAGTCCCGCGATCGTGTTGACAAGCTTCAGCCCCGAACCGTCGGGCAACTCGAGATCGAGAACCACCAGATCAAAATGCGTTTCCTGGAGTAACTGTTCAGCGTCCTTCAAGGTACTGGCGGTCACCACCTTGACCTTTCCTTGCAGCGTGAGGGCAAGAATCCGGCTGAAATCCTCGTCATCCTCGACATGAAGAAGCGTTGGCACTTGTCGATGCGTAAAGTGCAGCAGGCTTCGTTGAACATCCTTTTCATCGGCCGGCCCAGATACATTGCCCTTGAACAAAAGCGGCAACTCGACCCAGAAGGTTGAGCCTTTCCCTACTTCTGTATCAAAACCAATCGATCCGCCCATTCGCTCCATGATCTGCTTGCTGATATGCAGTCCCAGCCCGCTCCCGCCCTTGATCCGGGTGGAAGACGAATCGCTCTGGGAAAACTTGCCAAAAATCTGGGGCTTGAACTCATCTGCGATTCCGGCTCCGTAATCCTTCACTGATACGCGAATCCGACCATTGACGCGCTGCACGGAGACCTCGACTTCACTTTCCCGGTTGGAGAATTTGGCCGCGTTGGACAGAAGGTTCGCCATAACCTGGGAGAGCCGCGCCGCATCAACATTCACATGATCGCCGTGTTCAATCCCTACAACTTTCAACATTACGCCAAGCTTTTCGGCATAGGGCTGGTTGACCTCGATAGCCTGCCGAAGGAGTTGATCGAGATCCTCCGGCTTCATTTCAAAGCGCATCTGGCCTGACTCGATCTTATCGATATCAAGAATGTCATTGATGAGAAGCGTAAGCCGCTCGCAGTTCTTGTACGCGATGCTGATAAGCCGGTTTGCCTTTTCCGGCAGTTCCTTCGCCATCGGGCCGGCGGCCAGACCCAGTGCTCCGCGGATAGATGTCAATGGCGTACGCAATTCGTGGCTCACGATAGAAACGAAATCCGATTTGAGCCGGTCGATTTCCTTCCTTTTTGTTATGTCCAGAACCACACCCAGGTATCCGGTGATGCTCTGGGATTCGTCGCGCAAGGCAGTGACGGTCAACATCACCGGAAATCTGGACCCGTCCTTGCGGACATAGGTCCATTCGTTTTCGTCGATACCATCCGCAGCAACCTTGCGGACAAACACGTCGAAGCCCGGTTCAATTTCAACATTGAATTCGGCTGATAGAAGTCGCGCACGTTCAACGACTTCGTTCGGGTCGTGCCACAATGCAGGCGTTTGTTTTCCGATGATCTCGTCGGCCGAATAGCCCAGTGCCTTCTCAGCGGCCTCATTTAACATGATGACATTGCCGTTCAGATCGGTTGCGATAATCAGGTATTCGGTGCTGGCGAGGATGGCTGATTTCATGGTGTTGGATTCACGCAACGCCTTGGCGGCGGCCTCCGCAGCACTGGTATCCCGGATCGTTCCAACAAACATCCGCTCTTCATCGAGGACCATCTCGTTGACGGAAAGATCGATCGGAAAAACGGAACCGTCCTTACGCATTGCGCTGACCTGCCGGCCACGACCAATTACTTTTGGAGCGCCTCCCTTTAAGAAACTGCTCATGTAGCCATCGTGGTCACTATGATAAGGCGGCGGCATCAGCATCCTGACGTTCTTGCCGAGAACCTCATCGAGAGAATAACCGAATATGCGTAAACCAGCCGGGTTGATCGTTTCGATAAGGCCTGCAGAATTGATAGTTATGACGCAGTCGGAAACCGTATTCATGACAGTGGAGTTCCGGGTTGCCTGCTGGGTGATGCGCTGGTTGGATTTTTCCAGATAGGACGTCTTGAGCTTGGCCAGTAACGTCATATGGGCAGTAATCGCCGACAGAATGGAGATCAGGAATCCAGCGATCAGCGCGACCATAGGCAGCGAAGTCCGTTGCGATGCCAGGAATTTGGTTGTGGGAATGATTTCGATATTCCATTTCTTGTCGAGGATTTGAACTGTCCTTTCGAGTTTCCAGTTCTCAGCCAGTTCGCTTGTCGTGTTGCCGAAGCGGTTCACCGCCTGACCTTCGAACACAATACGAAATTGGTATCGGTCGATTGCCTCCGACGAGACCGTTTGGCCAAAAAACTCATCGACAGAAAAAACACTCGCCAGATAGCCGGCGGATTCTCCGCGCGTCTTGAGCGGCAAGTAGGCAATGAAGGCGGTTTCCTGATCCGTAATTTTGACGGGTGAACTTAGTATCGAAATGTTCTTTTGAATGGCAGTGCGGCCAAGTTCTCCATTTACGCCCTCCAGAACAGAATAGAGCCAGATCAGCCGCTCGTTGCGCGCAGCCTGCTCGGCTTCAGTCACAGTGCCATTGGCATCGACCCTTACCAGCGCCCTAAGCCCTTTGAGATCTTCGATGTAGGCTTGCGCGTCGGCCTGCCAGAAAAAGATTGGCTGATCTGCGTCAAGCTCGGCTCTTCCCACCATGCGCCTGAGCGCTGAAATCTTGCCATCGGTCTCTGAAGCAATCAGAAGGGAGATCTTGCTGGTTTCGCTGGTCAGAAGAGCCTGGAGGTGACCCAGTTCCTTGTCATTCAACGCCCTGTTTAGCCAGACCGATCCAGCTGCGAGAACGATAAATACCACAGCAGGCAGGATCAGGGCTCTGCGGCCCATCATGCTCTCGATAGTTTCCGATTTTCTAATATTTGTGCCCAGGAGAAACATCGCCAGCAGGAACGTGATCAGAAATCCGCCGGTCAGAATCAGAATGGGATTGCTGTTTTGAGCGTTCTGTTCGAAGCTTGGTGTACTTTCCCAAACGATCAGCCATCTCTGCTGCATGACGTCGAGCTGCTCAGTTTTTGAAAATGCAGGCAAATAGTCACTCGTTTGCACTTTGCGGCTGTCGTAGATGAGCGCTTCCGGATCGTCGGCTTTTCCGTCATATATCCGTAGGTTGAGCGTGTTGCCTTGGCTCTGGGTCAGGTCTTTCATAAAATTCTTGGCAATGAACGCAGCATAGATCCAGCCGCCAAACCCGGACAATGTTTTGGCTGACGGCCCCGGTTCCTGGACGTTCTTGTACATCGGGTGCAACAAAAGGAAGCCCGGCGTTTTTTCGGCGTCCTGGACGAGAATGATGCGTTTTGTGATCGCGGGCTTGCCGGTTTCCATCGAAAGGTCGGCGGCCTGTTTTCTGTTCTCCTCAAAGGCGATATTCAAACCCAAAGCCTGCTTGTTGATGGACTCCGGTTCGATATAGGTGATGATGTAATCGCCGCCCTTTACATCTTTAGGGCGAATATCGAAATCCTTGGCACCATCAGCACGCGTCCTTCGCAGATAGTCCTCCTTTTCTTCACTGGTCAGTGATGTGATCCACCCCATTCCGTTGATGCCCGGGAAGTTGTCGTGAAGATGCAGTTGGTCCACATAACGCCGCCACTCATGCCGCGTTATGTTCTCGGAACCCTGGAAATAGGCGACACCGCCCAAAAGTGCGTTCTGATAGGAGTTGATCCGGCTCAACAGAGCCTTTTTGCTTTCGACTGTGAGCGATTCAAACTGGATCTCACTCCTTTCGGTGGCGGCTTGTGACGAGATTTTCCAAACATAGAAAGTCAGGCCGAGCGGAATCAGCAAGATCAGCATTGCTGTTACAGGCAGATTGCCCACTGCCGTGCCGCGCCATGTCAGCCGTTGCGAGTTGCCCGGCGCGATCAGGACCAGAGGCAGGAAGACGATGATGCCGAAGAGGTCCCCGGTCCACCAGGTCAGCCAGTTTTCGACAATTTGGTCCACTGTCAGAACTCCGCCGAGATACAAGGCAGAAACCCCCGCTGTGGCAGCGACAAGGCAGGCTATCGGGCCGGCAATGATGAAAAGAAGCATGACTTGCTTTAGCCGGTCGAAATTCAGTGGAAGCCCCAGGAAGCGTTTCACCAGAACGTATCCCGCCAGCCCTTGTAGGCTCGACCCTGCAGCGATAGCCAATGCAACGAGCGCTTTTGCAAAGTCCAGCCCGGTTTCTGGGGAATAGGCAGTTGATATGTAGCAGTTCACCAGAAACGAACCCAACAGTATCCCTGGCCAAAGCCGCCACCCGTAAATGATCAATACCCCGAGAGCAATTCCGGATGGTGGCCAGATGACCGTAGCGAAGCCGGGTGGCACAGCGAGAAAAAGCCCAAGCCGGCCTGACGCAAAATAGAGCCCGGCAATCAGAAAAATCTTGATCAGGTACATGCCAATACTATTTCGCTTCATGACTTTGCGTTCGCTTTCCAGTTGGGCTCGTCTGCATTGGCCGAGAGTGACAACTGCAAAGTGATGGCCTAATATTAATATATGCTTATATTTAGTAACTTCTGTAAGGTTCTGAAATGCAAAGCCGCTCTCTGAGTTTTTAAAAGATTGGTGTCTCAACCTTCCGCGATACGGCCAATTCTCGCCAAAGGAGGATCGAACTGGGGTTTGCACAATGTGATCCTGCCGCGCTCGGTAGGCCAGCATGGAACGCCGGTCGAATGCTCGGTGTTCAAAAGGCGCTCAAGCAATGCCAGACCTGGGCGATCCGCTATTTCCTCGGTCGGGAAGGACGGATGCGCGACAGGGCGCTGTTCGATCTCGCAATCGACAGCAAGCTGCGCGGTTGCTATCCAGTACAGCTGACAATCGGGTTGAGAGGCTTGCAACGCTCGTATCGTTTTGAGCTAACGCCTGGCAATACGGCTCGGCGCATCCGGTGTTGTCTCAAGCTGCCGGCCAACGTCATCCCGAATGTACCGGATTCATTCAGGATCGATCGGGTCAATTCAGCTGACGGATATCCATTTTGCGGGGGGCCGATACAAATACGTCCAGAGAGATCGTGAGCCTACGAGCCGACCGGTTCTGCGCATCCGTAAAGGATTGCCCGGCTCATTTGCCGGTAGCGATCGGTAATTTCTCCCGGAGACGGTATTAAAAAGCTTTGATTGGTTCCGCGAGCTCCATCGCAAAGCAGCTGGATCAACGTTTCGGTGGAGACAGAGGGACGCAGAGACAAGAGTTCGACTGCGATCATCCGTTCGATCAGCGAATGGCGAGTCATTGCCCCGATTTTCGTGATACTTCATGCCAATCTATCTTGCTTATCAGGATAAATGTCCATCGCTAACTTAACCTCATCACTATCGAGAAGATGAACATGTCAATGAACCTGCCCAAACCAATCGCCGACTATGTCGAGGCAAACGCCCGTCTCAATATCGACGGCATGATGAAGCCCTTCCTGGCTGACGCAGTCTTCATCGACAACGGCAAGCGTTACCAGGGGCTGGCTGAGATCCGCAAACTACTCGAGGAAGAAGCGATTGCGGTAGAGGCGATCTTCACGCCCGACACTGTTCGGGAAGAAGACGGCGATGTCGTACTCGAAGGTCCCGTTTATGGAGACTTCCCCGGCAGCCCGATCCGCTTCACCTATCGCGTGACGCTGGCGAACGACGCCATCAAGACTCTGCAGACCACGGTGTGACCATCCAGGTAGATTCCAAAGAGTTCGCTGGCAAGCGCGTGCTCGTCAGCGGCGGCACCAAGGGTCTGGGCCGCGCCACGGTCGAGCGCTTCCTCGCCGAACGTTCTGATCGACGGCCCGCCAAAGCCAGCGTTTCCTGCCGGCAATAGTTATGACGACCTCATCCGGACGCCACACATCGTTCCCGCTGGGTTTCCTTCGGCGAAGGCGACGCGCATTATCCGGGCCGGCTTACAAGCCGGAGCGCGTATTGGCCTCCAGCAGGTTCTTGTACAAGCCCCTGATGCGCTGAGTGACGGTACGGCTACCGTCGCCGATGGATTTGCCGTCGATCTCGGCGACCGGGGTTTGGGCGCCGAAGGTTCCGGTAAGAAACGCTTCGTCAGCACCGTAGGCTTCGTAGAGCGAGAAATTCTTCTCCCGTACAGGGATATCGTTTTCACGGCACAGCTCGATCACCTTGGCCCGCGTCACGCCGTTCATGCAGTAATCGCCGGTCGAGGTCCAAACTTCGCCCTTGCGGACGATGAAGAAATTGCAGGCGTTGGTGGTGTTGACGAAGCCATGCGGGTCGAGCATCAGCGCCTCGTCGGCACCGGCCTGTTCGGCCTGCAGGCAGGCGATGACGCAGTTGAGCTTGGAATGGCTGTTGAACTTGGCGTCCTGGCTCATCGGCAGGCCACGCACCTGAGGGACTGTCGCCAGCCGGATTCCCCGAGACTGCAACCCGTCCACGGGTCTGGAATGCTCCATGATGATGACCATGGTCGGACCTGAGCGGCTGAGTGAGGGGTGCTGGAACGGCTTGACCTTTACGCCGCGCGTCAGCATCAACCGGCAATGCACGTCGTGGGTCATGTCATTGGCCGCCGCGGTCCGGTTTAGCGCATCGAGGATGCCGGTGCGATCCATGCCGACGTCGATCGAGACGGCTTTGCAGGAGTCAAAGAAGCGGTCCATGTGTTCGTCGAAGAACGCCCATTTGCCGTTGTAGAGCCGCATCCCTTCCCACATGCCATCGCCAAGCATGAAGCCGCTGTCATAGACCGAGACCTTGGCCTCGTCGCGGTGAACGATGTCGCCGTTGACATAAATCCTGATGTTGCGGTTGCGCTCGTCTTCGGCCGCATCATGAGTGGTGTGGCTGGTCTGGTTCATCTCGGTCCGGTTCCATCTGGTTCGGTTCGGGGCATCGGCGGTTGCGCGGGCGGTCAGGACTTGATTGCCCCGATGAAGTCTCGCGTAATCGGATGTTGGGGGTTGGTGAAAATCTGCTCCGGCGTGCCTTCTTCGATGATCCGCCCTTCAGCCATCAGGATGACGCGGTCGGCGACCGCCCGGGCGAAACCCATTTCGTGGGTGACGCAGACGATTGTCATGTCTGCCCGGGCCAGTTCCTGAATCACGTCGAGCACCTCTGAGATCATTTCCGGATCGAGCGCTGATGTCGGTTCGTCGAAGAGCATGATTTCGGGCTTCAGGCACAGGGCACGGGCCAACGCCACCCGCTGGCGCTGGCCGCCGGATATCTCGTCGGGGTATTTTTCCGCATGGGTCTCGACATGCATCGCGGTCAACTGCGCCATCGCCTCGAGCCTGGCGGCGCCGCGCTCGCGTCCCAGCGCGCGGACCTGCGGCAGCAAGCAGTTCTCGAGTACGGTCATGTGAGGAAACAGGTTGAAGTTCTGGAACACCATGCCGACCCGCTTGCGCACCCGATCGAGAACACGGGTGTTGTCGCCCACCACCATGCCGAGCACTTCGACGATGCCCGAGGAGTAGGCCTCAAGACCGTTGATGCTGCGGATCAGCGTCGATTTGCCGGAACCCGACCGGCCGCAGATCACCAGTGTCTCTCCTTTGCGCACATCCAGATCGATGTCGCGCAGGGCATGGTAGTCGCCGAAATGGGTGTTGAGCGCCCGGATGGCGATTGCCGCGTCAGTCATGGCCGAGCCTCATGCGCTGCTCCAACCATGCGCCGTAGCGCGAAAGGCCGAAGACGAAAACGAAATAGATCAGCGCCAGAAAGACATAGACCTCGACATACTGATTGCCCCATTCGCCATTGCCGATAGCGGCGTTGCCGGAGGCCATGACTTCGAAGAAGCCGATGATGGTGACGATCGAGGTCTCCTTGAAGGTGATGACCGCCTGGTTGATGGTCGAGGGCAACGTGTTTCGGAAGGCCTGCGGCAACAGGATGTCGACCATCCGCGACCAGTAGGGCATGCCGAGCGCAACGGCGGTCTCATCCTGGCCGTTCGGGATCGACTGCAGGCCGGCTCGGATGATCTCCGCCTGATAGGCTGCAAAGAAGATTGCGAAGGCTACCACCACGCGCATCAGCTTGTTGCCTGCAAGTGCGTCCGGGAGCAGCAGCGGTACGACGACGGCGGCAGCGAAGAGCAGCGCCAGCAGCGGCAGCGAGCGGACAATGTCGATGAAGAAGCCGAACGACTTCGCGATCACCGGCAGGTTCGAGCGCCGCGCCAGGGCAAACACCACCGCCAGCGGCATGCCGATGACGACCACCCCGGAAAAGATGAAAAGGGTGAGCGACAGGCCGCCCCATTGTTCCGAGGTGACCAATGGCAGGCCGGCAAAGCCGCCGCGCATCAACAGCACGAAAATGCCAAAGCCGGTGATCCAGAGCACGGGCAGGCGCTTGATCGACCAGAAGGCGGGCAGGCACGACAGTGCGATGGTGACAATGATGGCCATGCAAGCGAGTGTCGACCGCCATTGCTCCTCAAACGGATAGAGGCCAAACAGGATCAACCGGCCGCGGCTTTCGATGACCGCCCAGCAAGCGCCGGCCTCGTAGGTGCACAATTCGCGGTTTTCGACGCGCCAGATTGCGTCGATCAGGGCCCATTGCAGCAGCGCATGCAGCATCCAGGCGATCAGAACGGTGAAGAGCACGGAGAATACCGCGTCGTACCAGGTGGCGAAGAAGTGTTTCCGCAACCACGCCGCGGGGCTGGATCGGGCCACCGGCGGAGCCATGGCGCCGATGAGCGTATCGGTCACTGTACCGGCCATCTCAGCTTCTGCCCTTGATCTTGATGTGGTCGTTGATCCGGTTCATGGCGAAGCCGATCGAATAGTTGATGAGGATGAACCCGGCCATCAGCAGCGCCAGCAGTTCCAGCGTCTGACCGGTCTGGTTGATCGAGGTCGAGACGATGGCGAAATAGTCCGGGTAACCGATGGCGATGCCCACTGTGGTGGCCTTCATCAGCCAGACATATTGATTGGCCAGCGACGGCAGAATGGCGCGGACGGCCAGCGGTATGCGGATGAGCCGGTTGACCTGGAAGCCGGTAAGGCCGAGCGCCGTGCCGGCCTCCAGCTTGCCGATGTCGACCGAGAGCAAACCGCCGCGGATGATTTCGCAGATATAGGCCGCTCCAAACAGCACGAGCCCGATCAGCAGGGCCGCGAATTCCGGTTTGAGTGTGATGCCGCCGACGAATCTCAGCCCCTTGAGTTCGGGCACCGACCACAACGGCTCGCCGGTCTCGCGGAAGCTCAACAAAAGCGCGGCAAACAATGCTGCGAGCAGCAGGCCCGCCAGGGACCATCGCAGCATGGCGCCAGTGCGCTTGGCTGATGTCCACAAGGCGAATCCGGTCATCAACACCGCCGCCAGAAGGATCAGCAGATCCGCGCCGGACAGGGTGGCGGAGGGAAACATCAGCCCCCGGTTGGAGAGGATCACCGCGCCAAGCCTGATCGCCTCGCGAGGACTCGGCAGATGGGTGAGCAGCGCGTACCAGAAGAAGACCTGCAGAATGACCGGCACGTTGCGGAACACTTCGACATAGGTGGTGCCGACAAGTTTCATTAGCGTGTTGCTGGACACCCGGAAAAGCGCCAGAACCAGTCCGAGCAGCGTTGCCAGCAGCAGCGTCAGGAATCCGACCAGCATGGTGTTGAGCAGGCCTGCCCAAAGCACCCAGGCATAGGTCGAATCCGCGGTCACCGGGATAACGGCAAAATTGACAGGCCAGCCGGTCGTCCGCTCGAGGAAGGAAAACCCGGTTGCAATGCCCTGCGCCGCGATGTTGCGATGCCCGACAAGGATCGCGGACAGGACCACGAGACCGACGCAGACGATGAATCCCGACTGGATGGCGAGGCGGCGAAATCTCTGCGATGCCAGGAGCTGTGTCATGAGTGTGATCCCCGCAGATGGTTTTGGGCCGCCGCGAGGCGGCCCAAGATGTCTTGTCAGTCGAGAACCAGCGGGTAGAGCAGGCCGCCCTGGTTCCACAGCTTGTTGAGCCCGCGCGGCAGCTTGTAGCGCGAACCATCTCCGACGGTGCGATCGTAGATCTCGCCGTAATTGCCCACGGCCTTGATCACGTTGTAGGCAAAGTCGTCGCTGATGCCGAGACGGGTGCCGACGCCCGGGGTCACACCCAGCAGGCGGGCGATGGTGGGCGAGGGCGGATTGGCCTTGATCTCGTCGACATTGGCCTGGGTGATGCCGGTCTCTTCGGCCATCAGCAGGGCGCTGACGGTCCAGTTGATCACGTCGAGCAGGTCGTCCTCGCCCTGACGGACGACGATGCCTTCGGGTTCGAGCGCAATCACGTCACCGAGGATCTGGTAGGCCTCGGGATCTGGGGCTTCCACCCGTGTGGCCGAGAGGAACGGACCGAAGCCCGCGATGGCGTCGCAGCGTCCGGCGTAAAGGGCGGATCGCAGTTCCTCGCCCTTCTCGAAGGCAAGCGATTCATACTGGATGCCCTTGGACGCCATGTAGTCGGTGAGCACGCGCTCGACGGTGGTGCCGGCATTGACGCAGAAGACGCCACCTTCCAGGTCGGCGATGCCGGTTGCGCCGAGATCTTTCTTCGCCATCACGTAGAACGGACCGATGAAATAGGGCCGTGAAAACTGCAGGCCCAGTTCGGTGTCGCGTGTCTGGGTCCAGCCGGTCACCTTGACGATAACGTCGACGTCGCCTGACTGAAGCGCCGGGAAGCGTTGCGCCCAGCTCACAGGAATGATCTGCAGCTTGTCGGGGTTACCCAGAATGGCGGTGGCCAGCGCCTTGCAGAACTCGATGTCGAAACCCTGCCATGCACCGGCGGCATCGACCTCGGCGAAGCCAAGATAGCTGCCGTTGTGGCCGGTGCACAAAAGGCTGTCGCGCGTGATGATGGTGTCGAGCAGGCCCTGGCCCTGGGCCTGGGCCGTGGTGGCACCGGTGAGCGCGACGATTGCCGCTGTGGCCAGTCCGATGAATGTGTTTTTCATGCGTGTCTCCGTTCTCTGGTGGTTGCTATTCAGCCGCTTCTTGCGGTCCCTTGACCGGCTCCGGGCTGTTGGATGAGAAGGCCGCGCTGACGTCGGCGTGGCGCAATGCGATGCCCAGGCCGGGCCTGTCGGGAAGGGCGAAGAGGTCGCCGGGCTGTCGGCGGAGGTCGAGATCCTCGAAGAAGACCCGGTGGACGGTGTGCTTTTCGACATGGGCGATAGCGTCGTCGGCGGCAGCCAGTTGGCATGCCGCCATCAGGGCCACGGCGGAGGACGAGACTTCCAGCGACAACCGCGTATCGGTGCCGGCAACGAGACGGCCGAGTTCCCGCACCCGGCTTATGCCGCCGCAGGCCACGGGCGCCGTCTGCAGAAACGCAACCCGCGCTTCCCCGACAAGCTGGCGGTGGAGTTCGTCGCGGTATTCGGCCTCCGTCGCCATCACCGCGATGCCGGCGCGTGACAACGCCGCCATGCCGGCCATGTCCCAGGCCTTGGTGGGTGACTGGAAGGCCTCGATGCGCTCAGCCGGCAAGGCATCAAACAGCCGTTGCGCCTCGTCGCTGGTGTAGCTGTAGACCCCGTCGATGATCAGTCTGGAATCGGCTGGCAACGCTCCCAGTACGGCCTTGACGCGGGCGACATCGGCGTCGATGGACAGCGCCCCGACTTTCATCTTGGAGAGGCGGAACCCCTCTCGCGCCATGCCCGCCATCTCGTCGGCGAGATGCTCGGAGGTCTTGTCCTGGCCGTAGAGGCCGCCGCTGCAATAAAGCGGCGCCATGCCGCGGCCCTGCGGGTTGATGCAGGCCCATAGCGGCTGGCCGCTCCGCTGCGCGCGCAGGTCCCACATGGCGATGTCGATGCCGGAGAGCGCGGTGGCCAGGATGCCGTGCCGCGCCGTCAGCGTGGCGCGCCGGGTCAGCGTTTCGGCCACCGCGGCAAAGTCGTCGGGTCCCAGGCCGAGGAAATGCGGCACGACCTCGGTGCGCAGATAGGCGATGAGGGCATCCGGCGCGGCGTCGAAACACCAGCATTCGCCCAGCCCGACCGCGCCGTCGCTGTCCTCGATCTCGACGAAGACCGCGTATTTCCTGGTCCAGCGGATCGCCGGGTTCCAGACCTTGCCGCCGAGATCGTTGCAGTGCGAGGAGACGCTGATGCGAGAGATGTGAAAGCTCAAGCGACCGTCCCCTTGGAAACCATCGGCGGCGTGCCGATGTCGAAGCTGTCATCGGGCGCATAGCGCAGTGCCATCAGGAAGCGATCGTGGAACTGCATGGTGTGGGCGTGGGCGATGGCGTCGGCAGCGGTCACGTCGCGGGCCTCGATGATATCGACGAAGTCGTGGTGCTGGTCGCGCAGCACGGATTTGCGGTTCGCGATGTCGAGATAGTGGACGTGGATGTGCAGCAGGCGGCGTGCTTCCGACAGCAGCTCTCGGTACTGCCTGAGCACATAGGGGTTGCGGCCGGCCTCGCCGATAGCGACGTGGAAGGCATAATTGGCTTGCAGGATCTGCAGCGAGTACTCGTCGTCGATGGCGTTGTTGAAGGCGTCGGCCAGCGTGCGCAAACGGATGATGTCGGCCGGTGTCCGGTGCATGGCCGCAAGCCGCGTCGCGTGACGCTGCTGGATATCGAGCGCCGCGATGAAGGCGCCGAAGCCGCGGATGTCGACCGGCGCTACAATGGTTGAGCGATTGGGCAGTGTTTCGACCAGCCGTTCTGCCAGGAGCCGGTTCAAGGCCTCCCGGACCGGCGAGCGAGACACCGAAAAACGGTTGGAGAGGAAGGTTTCGTCAAGCGGCGAGCCTGGCTCCAGCGTCAGGGTCAGGATCTCGTCGCGCAATACCGCATAGACCTCCGCGGCTGCGGAGCCCCGCTGATAGGTTGATTTCGGCTTCTCGATTGCCATTTCAACTCGCTTTCCGCAGGCCGTGTCCCGTTTATAACTGTCTGCATCTTGTAGACAGTTTGTACGCAAGAATTCGAGGGGTCAACAAGAATTTCGGTGGAATGGTTCTCGGGGGGGCGCTGCCAGGTATTTGATCGGCATTGTCACGTTAGCCGACTTGCGGTTGGCTGATGCTTCACACGCTGTCATCGGGCTCAACTGACCAGGATTGCATACCCTTTGGCTGGGTTTCATTGCGTTCAGGTCGCCGGCTCTGTGGCTGGTCGCGGCTGGGCTGATAAGTTTTGAAGTCCTGCTGCGCACAGGGCACTTACGCGACAATATCGCAGACTAGCCAATTTAACGCCAAGAAGTACCAGTCCGGTCACCGGTCCCATTCCAGATATCTTAAAGAAGGCAACTTAAGTCCTTTTTCCGCCCAAACTGCCAATTGAGACCCAGGTGTTCTCTTCCCAAAGCCACCGGTGACAAGCTTTTGGATCAGCGACGAGTTTCTGGTTCACATCGAAAGCGTCTGGTAAACCCGTTCGATGAGATATATTGATTGTTTAAGCTTGAAATTTATGTGAGTCGCCGCAATTTGCTCGTGATGCTGTGCAGTACTCACAGCAACGTTATTCCAAAAGCCAAATGGCAAAGATATTAAAAATGATAGGACCGGACTATGACAGAATTCACCACAGACAACGGCGCGAACCTTCTGATCGAGTTGACCGCCGAGATTGTCTCAGCCTACGTGAGCAACAATTCTGTCGCGGCAAATGATCTGCCAAACGTGATTTCCCGGGTTCATGCGGCTCTTGGTGGCACGACAATGCCCGTCGAAGAGGTCGTTGAAAAGCAGAAGCCTGCGGTTACTGCGCGTCGATCGATCCAGAACGACCACCTGATTTGTCTGGAAGATGGCCAGAAGTTCAAGTCACTCAAGCGCCACCTGATGACCCATCACGGACTGACACCTGAACAGTATCGTGAAAAATGGGATCTGGCCGCCGATTATCCGATGGTGGCACCAGCCTATGCCGAAGCGCGTTCGAAGCTGGCGAAGGAAATGGGCTTGGGTCAGAAGCGCAAACGCAGCAAGTAAACGGAGCTCAAGCGCGCCTATTTCCAGGGTTCTGTTTTTCAATAGAAGCTCAGAATTTCCCTAAGGTTGAGTTTGACCGAACGAGCCGTCGGGCCGCCCCCTGCCGGAAGGTGCAGAGATACCAACCGATGTGCCACAGACGCCTTGCCGCCGACAGTGGAGGGCTTTAAGCCCAAATGATGCGCGTTCTCGATAACATCATAAGTGACCGTGGTTCGAAGTATGCAGTCTCGGGAGGACCTTGCGCATCCGAGGAGGAGGCGAAAGCCTTTATCAAGGCGCTTTGCCGCAAGAAGAAATTCGCCAAGGCGTCACATAATACGTGGGCTCTGCTGAATGCCGATGCCCCCTTGAAGAACGATGATGGCGAGGCAGGGGCGGGCATGGTGATTTTGCGGATGCTCGAGCGAGAAGGGTTGCGTGACCATATCATCGTGGTGACTCGATGGTTTGGCGGCAAGCATCTGGGCGGCGACCGCTTCAGGAACGTGCAGGAAGCGGTGCGGATTTACCTTTCCGATCTGCACGCAAACTGAGGTAAGCTGTCGAGCATACTGGCGAGTACTCCGGTGGTCTGTGTGATCAGTTCGGCTGGGAAAGGCGTAGTCGTCAACTGCTCCACCTCGACGCGCAAGCCATGCAAGCAAACTAGCCCTTGCATCTGCCGTGATTTCGAACTGAACAGGACGTTCCGTCTCATGCTGACTCCTGTCAAGGAAGAAGCGGATCGGCCAAATATGGCGCTGTTTCAGCGGTTTTTTGATACCAACCTTGCGGCCAGCGTTCCACTCCGGACGGCCCAGTGCGGTAGCATCGTATTGTGCAATTCCCATTTCCGTTCTTCTTCGGCCACCATTGGCCGTTAGAGGAATGTAGGAACGAAGGGATTGTGAGGCCGGAAGCGGCCCTGCTGCTCTCGGGGACTCGGCGTTGAAAGCCACGTTGTGATCGTGGCCGCTTTGCGGTTCCGTAGCTTTCTGCAGCTCGAGACAATTGCCGTCATTGAAGACCTGGCCCCCAGGCGTTCAATTGGATGTCTGGAGGTTACTCCATGGCCGGGTAACGCAAGCAAGCATCGCCTTAGCTCGACATAATTTTCGGTCGCTTGATACATGCAAAAGGATGGGTTAGCGTTTCGCCTGACGGGTAATTCCCGTTTATCCCAGAACGGGGGCTTTGATGCAGGCGCTCAGCCGGATCACGACTGAACCCATTCCGATCGAAACGCTGCGTCATGACATCGGTCAGATTTGCGGCGCCTTCGAGATTGAGCCGGGCACGCGCAGCGGCCCTTCGCACGGGATGGCCCGCAAAGGGATCATGGGCGGGTTTGACACCGCATTGGTATCGCTGGACGCCAAGGTAGCTGAACGCACGCGCACCTGCATCCGGCGCGATCCGGGTGAGTATTTCTTCATGTTGGTGCAGGATTTTGGCCAATGCGTGGTGCATCAGAACGGTGCGGCGACGCTGCTGACCCCCGGCGACATGTTTATCGTTGATGCGACCCAGCCATCGAAATTTGTCTATGACGGCCAACTGTCGCACCAGATTTCAGTGCACTTGCCGCGCGCCGAGATATTGGGCCGGTTTGGTGCAGCCTGCAACGGCGGCGTCGCAATTGACCGCGCTGATCCATTGTGGGTGGCGATACGCGTGGTGCTGGCCAAGATGCTGCGTTGTCCCCCGGAGGCCGGGTTGCAACTGAGCGAGGCGTTTTATGCGCTGATGGGGGCCTATTTCCAGGAAATGAACAGCCAGACCATCGATCCGCGCGGCCAGGTGATCGAACGGGCATTGCGGCTGATTGCGCTGCATTATCGCGATCCTGAGTTCGGGCCGGGGGTGCTGGCGGACAGACTTGGTATATCTCTGCGCAGCTTGCAGCGATATTTTGAACCTCTTGGCGAAACACCCGGCCAACGGCTGGTGCGGATCAGGCTGGCGCAGGCCCATGCCGACTTGTCGGGCGCCCGTCCGGACATATCAGTTGTGGATCGTGCTTATGCCTGCGGGTTCAACGACCTGTCGCATTTCTACCGCGCCTTCCGGCACCGCTATGGCCTGACGCCTGGCGAGGTCGTCGCCCGCAGCCGTGGCGCGATCGTCCAATAGCTCTGTCGCATTATCCCAAGAACCACCCATCACGAGCGCTTAATCTGTCATCGGGGACAAGGTCGGCATCATGCCGGGTTTGAGATGACGGAGGAATTCATGACTGAAACATTTGGCTCAATCGCACTGACAATCGGTGGCGGACGGGTGGAGACAGCGGCGCGTTTCGACGTCATCAATCCTGGCACCGGCGGTATCGCTGGCACCGCCCCCGATGCTGGTCAGGCCGAGCTGGACCTCGCCGTTGCCGCTGCAAATGCGGCCTTTCCCGCTTGGTCGGCCAGATCGGATGCGGAGTTGCAGGCCGCCTGTACCGCCGTTGCCGACATGCTGGAAGCCCATGCCGAGGAACTGGCGCAGCTGATCACCGCAGAACAGGGCAAGCCGCTGGCTGGGATCGGGTCCCGCTGGGAAATTGGCGGCGCGGTTGGCTGGGCGCGCTACACCGCCGGCCTGTCGCTTCCGATGCAGGTGTTGCAGGATAACGATCAGGGCAGGGTCGAGATGTATCGCAAACCGCTGGGGGTGGTCGGGTCGATCACGCCCTGGAATTTTCCGGTGCTGATCGCGGTCTGGCACATCCTGCCTGCCTTGCGCACGGGCAATACGGTGGTCAGTAAACCATCACCGGCGACGCCGTTGGCGTCGTTGCGCATGATCGAGCTGATGAACGAGGTCCTGCCCTCCGGAGTAGTCAATTCTGTCAGCTGTCAGGATACGGATTTCAACATGGGTGCTGCGATGTCCGGGCATGACGGCATCGCCAAGATTGTCTTCACCGGCTCCTGCGGTACCGGACAGAAGGTGATGCAATCCTCTGCAGGGACGATGAAGCGTCTCACGCTGGAAATGGGCGGCAATGACGCTGGAATCGTGCTGTCCGATGCCGATCCTGAAAAGATCGCCGAAGGATTGTTCTGGGGCGCCTTTATCAACAATGGCCAGACCTGCGCGGCGATGAAGCGGCTGTATGTCCATGACGACATTCATGACGCGGTCTGCAAGGCGCTGGTGGCCTATGCCGGCAACATCAAGGTGGGCGAGGGGACCCGGGAAGACAGCGTGCTGGGCCCGGTTCAAAACCAGATGCAGTTCGACAAGGTCGCCCGGCTGGTGGCGCAAGCCAGGGCCAAGGGGCAGGTGTTGCTGGGCGGCGATGCGGGCGAGGGGCTGTTCTTCCCTCCGACGATCATTGCCGGGCTGGGAGCAGATGACCCTCTGGTTTACGAGGAGCAGTTTGGTCCGGCCCTGCCGGTCATCCGGTACAGCGATATCGAAGATGCGCTGGCCCAGGCAAATGCTCTTGATGTGGGACTTGGCGGGTCTGTCTGGTCCGGTAACGTCGACAAGGCCAAGGAGGTCGCCAAGCGAATGGAATGTGGCTCTGTCTGGATCAACAGCCATGGTATGATCCAGCCAAACGTGCCCTTTGGCGGTGTCAAAAAATCCGGTTTCGGAGTCGAATTCGGTGAAGAGGGGTTGAAGGAATACACCACTATTCAGGCGGTGTTCTCCTGATCAGATCCAAGTGAGACGACCAAGACAATGCCCGCGCCTGATGGAGGACGCAGATCGATTGCTCCCGGCAGTGATCGCCGGGTGGCCAGATTGCAATGGAGAAGGAGAACCAAATGAAACGAACCAATCTTTTGGGCGGAGTCGCTGCCCTGTTCATGCTGGGTGCGGGGGGCGCTTCGGCGCATCCGCTGGATGGGCTTTCCGGCCCGGAATATCTCAAGATCAACGAAATCCTGCGCGGCAGTGAACTGGCGAACGACGCCACGCTTTATCCACTGATCGAGCTGATCGAACCTCCCAAGGCCGATGTTCTGGCCTGGAAGGAGGGCGATACGCTGGACCGCCGCGCCATGGTGCACATGTCCAATGCCGATGGCTCCGGCTTTGTCGAAACGGTGGTCAACCTGACTACCGGCAAGGTCGAAGCCAGCTCCCCGGTGAGCGGTCAGCCGATGGTGCTGTTTGCCGAGTTTGCCAATGCGATGAATGCGGCGCTGGGTCATCCGGACATGATTGCCGGGCTTGCCAAACGCGGTCTCACGCCCGATCAGGTTTTCTGCCTGCCGCTGACGGCGGGCAATTTCTTTGCAGCTGAAGATGATGGCACCCGGCTGATGAAAGTGCCCTGCTATGTCAATCCGGATGGCACCAACTTCTACGCCAAGCCGATTGAGGGCATCTATGCGGTTGTCGATCTGCAAAGCGGCACGGCATTGCGCGTGATTGACCAGGGCAATGTCGCTGTGCCGAAGGATGGCTGGGGCTATTCCGGCGAAGAGATCGAAGCGCGCACGCCACAACGGCCCGCAACCAACCCTGCGATACTCACCCAGGAGGGTGGGCCGAATTACACCTATGCCGACGGCGCGTTGCAATGGGATATGTGGCGGATGCGGCTGCGGGTGGACAAACGCCCCGGACCGGTTCTGTCCAATATCGATGTGCGCGACGGCGATGAATGGCGTTCGCTGATCTACCAGGCGCATCTGTCCGAGGTCTTTGTACCCTATATGGATCCCAGCGAGGGGCTCTACTGGCGCACCTACATGGACAGCGGTGAATACGGCTTCGGCCTGTTCCTGACGCCGCTGGTCGCCGGTATCGATTGCCCGAGCTATGCGACGTTCCTGCCGGCAATGATCGCCGATGATGCAGGCAACCCGCTGGAGATTCCTGACGCGATATGTATTTTTGAGCGCAACATCGGCGATCCGGCCTGGCGGCATTTTGAAATCTTTGCCCAGGGCCCCGATCAATATGTCCCTGCCGAAGGCCGGCCCGAGACGGAGCTTGTGGTGCGCACCGCGTCCGAGGTAGGCAATTACGATTATCTGATTGACTACCGCTTCAAGCAGAACGGTCAGATGGAAATCAAGATCGGCGCGACCGGGCTTGATGGTGTGAAAGGAGCCGATGCCACCTCGATGGATGATCCGAGTGCCGCGGCTGAGACCGAATATGGCACGTTGATCGCGCCAAATCTGGTGGCGGCCAACCATGATCATTACTTCAATTTCCGCATCGACTTTGACATTGACCAGCCGAAAAACATGTTCATGACGATGGATATCGTGCCAGCCGAGGTGGCTGACGACAGCCCGCGGCGCTCACTGTGGAAGGTGGAGCACAACATGCCGAAATCGGAGATGGAGGCGACCTATCAGGTATCCTCCTTCAAACCGCGGTATTTCATGTTGCAGAACCCTGATCGCAAAGGTCCGCTGGGCCATACCCCGGGCTACATGATCCATCACGGCAGCGTGGCTTACGGCCCGTTCGATTTCGAGAACGATCCGCCGATGATCCGCAATGCCTATATCGAGAACTCGGTATGGAACACGGTTTACGATCCGAATGAGCGGTATGCCGGGGGCAAGTTTGCCTTGCAAAGCGATGGTTCCGACACGCTGGCGCAATGGGTCAAGGAAGACGCGCCGCTGCAGAACAAGGACATCGTGACCTGGTTCACTGCCGGTTTCCACCACATTCCGCGTATGGAAGACTGGCCGGTGATGTCGACCGAGTGGAAGACGGTGCATATCATGCCGCACAACTTCTTCCCGATGAATCCGGCGATCACGATACGCGACCCGGAATAAGACAGGGCAAACAGCACGTCAGGGGGCGTCCGGCGCAGGCCGGGCGCCCTTTTTAAAACCTGCAGCGCCGCGCATCCAATCGGATGCGCAAAGGCCGCCATATCCCTTGAAATTATGCATGTATGTTATCGTGCAAATGGATCCATTTGAACGGACGGTTCGGGAACCGCACGAACGACCGGCTTGGGCGCGCAAAGCGGTCATTGCCTCAGCGACAATCCAATCGGCAGCAAAGAGCCGGATTTCCGACCGGGCGGCTCTTCAGGTCCTTTGCTTTCATTGACCTCACCCGCCGCGGCGCAGCTCCACCAGCGCGGCCATTGATAGATCGTACAGCATTCCAGCGGGCAAAACGCAGGTCTGCGGCCAAAGCTGCCGCTTGGGGTAAGCACGGCAACGAATGCTTTGATGAAGGCCCCACATCACTCATATGATTTAAACAGCTACCGCTACAGTCACGACCGCTGGAATTGGTACTTCCCATTGAGGTCCCTGTCCGTGCTTTTCCAGTATTTTTGATACAACAGCAGCTCGGATAGCGGCCGCATTCGCTGACGGTTGCGGACGCAAAAGAGCGCCGCCTCTGGCTGTTCCCTCAAGAAAGAAATCATAGGGCGCGCCCGGGTCACTAACGTGCCACTTGGACGCGACAATAGTTTGCCGGCAATTGGTAAATCCGGCCTTCTCAAGAACGGAAAAAGCCAGTGTGGGGTCAGCATAATCATTCGCCCCCGGCCCCGGAGGCAAGGCAATGTCTGGTGACCCATATTGACCGATAGCACCAAAAACATAGCCAAGAGCAGTGTCAACTTCTGGCCCACACCACACGGAAAACGCCAGCCGACCGCCAGGACGCAGAACACGGCGGGCTTCCGCCACTACTTTCGGAGGGTCCGGTACGTGCGGCATCCCAAACCCAATTGTCACAGCGTCAAATGACTGATCTTCAAAGCTCAAGGCCATCGCGTCGCCTTCTACAAACAGAGCCTCTGGAACCGCTGCCCGCGCCATCTCAAGCATGGCAGGTGAGAAATCAAGTCCAGTGACCCTAGCTCCTGCTTTGAGAAGGCCTGCTGCCACGTTGCCCTGGCCGCAGCATAGGTCGAGTGCATCGACGTCGGGACCGGCTCCGACAGCCTCAACCAAGGATGGAACAACCATGTCTGCCGCTTTGGCAAACACCTTTGCATAGGACTGTGCCACATCGGTCTTGGCCCACTCGCGTTTTTCGAGTGCGGCGAACGTGTCCGGTTCATGATATTCGGGCACCCGTACCCCCTGCTATCTGCGCCTCGCAATCAAATCCAGTTCAGACGTCATGTCAAGAATCCGCCCAAGCTACCAATTGGGACACGGGTAGTTTCGGCCCAAAAGCCGACTTTGATCTTTGAACATGATTTCACACGGCGGATTGCTGTTCAATTGATGGTGCCGGTGCACCCTATGTCGAAGCGCAGGCCAGACTGTCGCTGATCTTCACAATCATCGGATTCGTGGACAGGACCGTGGATGGACTGGTGGAGATTACACCGTGCGAACCGATCGGGTGAGACTTGAGGCGATGGAGACAGGTCAGGATGGGCTTCTTTATGTGAGGGCTATTGCCAACAGAACCAATCCCGCCGCCAGCAGCAATGAGGCCGTTGCGCCTTTCAGACACCGCCAGGGCGGCGCCAGTTTTTCCACCATTACATAAGCGGCGAGCGCGCCAATCCAGGCGAGGCTCATGACCCCGCCAACAAAAAGCAGTGCCATTAAAGCCCAGCAGCAACCCAGGCAAAAAACGCCGTGGCGCATGCCCATCAGGAGCGCGCCGGTCGCGCCCGGTTGCCAGAACCGGGTCAGGAATTGCACCGGTGACCGGCAATGCCTGAGACAGGCGGCTTTGGCCGGTGTCAGCTGGTAGACACCTGCCGTCAGCAGCAGAACGCCGGAGAGTGGGAGGGAGTTGACGCGCATCCCGTCAAGCAGGCCGAGGCGGGTCAACTCCCACTGGGCAAATGTGGCCACGGCGCTGAATCCGCCCCAGACCAGCAGATAGCCCGACGCAAACAAAAAAGTGGACCAGGAGTTTCCGGATTTCCGCGTGGCAGAGGCGTATAGAAGGACCATCGGCGCGGCGCTTGGCAGCATCATGGCGACCATCATGACCCACCACATGACGAATATCAGCGCTACCAGCCCTGTTGACCAGTCCATTGGCATGCCGGGTATGTTCACGCCCCGCAGGGTATCCGACATGGCCGATGTCTCCATGCCCGCTCCCGCCAGCAGGTAGACCCACGACAGAATAGTGACCGAGCCGAGCCCGATCCCGGCGATCAGCCGGTCGTGCGGCATCGCCCGCTCGATCATGCTCCTGCCTTGCGGCATTTCAGACGGCCGCGCGGATCATGCCGCGGTTGTTGAAGTGCAACTCGTTGAACTGGGCATAGGTATCGACATTGTCCGGCAGGTCGAGCACGCCGTGGGTCCGGGTGGTCCCGCTGCCCATCTCGGCGACCTCGTAGCCAAAGCCGCCTGTCATGTCGATCCTGACACTGTGCGGCGCTCCGGTCACGGGGTTGCGGATAGGCTGCGCTTCAAGGTCGAGTACATCCTCGATGTGAACCGCGCCGGTCCGCGCCTGCATGTCGGCCTGGAACGTGAATTTCTTGAAGAGTGTCTCTTCCTTGTGCGGGGACATCATCGAAAAGACCCACCACACCGTGGCCATGTCCTCCGTGTCTTCGCCGCGCAGGATCTTCTCCATCGCGGCGCGTTGCTCCGGCGAAGCGCGGTCGTCGATGATCAACTGCATCCGTCCTTCGCCCATGTGGATCGGCCCAGGCCATTTTGCGACCATTGCCATGTTCATCCCGTCGAGGGCGACGTCACCATGGTGACCCTTGTCGATATGAAAGCAGATTGCCGCCTCACAGGTGCCGTTGGTTGGCAGGGCGTTAAACTGGCACGGGCAGCCATAGGCGCAATTGCAGTTGGTCAGTTCGGATCCGTGAATTTCCCAAGGCGTCATCGGTGTTCTCCTGTCAGGGGTGCAGTTGTGTCGTCTCAATGTCCTTCGGTTGGTCTTCGTGGTTCACAGCAGATTGGAAATCATGCGGGCGGCACGCATGGCGCCGTCGGCTTCGACCGGGAGCATGGCTCTGGGGTGTGCAAGTTCCTCGACCATCGCCTGCGCAATTCGGTCGGGGTCGGACCGGTCATAGATCATCTTGCGCCCGGCATTGTAGCGATCAAGCCTCTGGGCGACGTGGAAATTCTGCTCGAAATGGTTCTTGAGCGGGAAATAGAGAAAAGGGGTTCCGGCTGCGGCCAGTTCCATCGTCGTGGTCAGTCCGCCCTGCACCAGCGCCAGATCGCAGGCGGCGAGGTGCCGGTCGAGGTCGGCAACGAAGGCGCGCGCTTCAACGCCCGGCGGCAAGGTGAAACTGTCGGGGTCGAGTCTCGGGCCGGTCACGACGATCATGCGCAATTCGGGAATTCGAGCCTTGGCTATCGGGTAGGCGGCGAGTATCCGGCGGATCAGGCTGGCGCCGACGCCGGAGCCGCCGACCGTTACGATGCAGACTTTCTCCCCGTCGCGATAATCGAAACGGTCGCGAAGTTCGGCGCGGGTCCCGAAGGTCGCCGGATGCTGGCCGATGATATAGCCGGAGAAGTCGTAATGTGAGGGTACCCAGTCGCGCATCTGAGGCAGGCCGGGGCCAAAGCCATGCGGAATGATGTCCTCCGGCCCGCCGACAAAGATCGCCCGGTCTCGGATCTGCGGGTTGCCCTCCACATGGCCGATCATCTCGGCATTGTAATCCGTGGTCAGAAATGCCTCGCGCGCTCCGTTCTCCGGCATTGGCACCCAGCCGACAAAATCGGTGAACCAGGCGATCTGGGTCTTCTTCAGGCTTGGGTGTTCGTGCCAGTAGTGATCGACATCCCAGGCCTCGTCGGCGATGACGAGGTCATAGTCTCCGTCCTCGACCGCCTCCTGAAAGACCATGAAATTCTTGATCAGGATCTCGTCCATGTTGCGGATCGCCTGAAAGGCGTTGAGGTCGTGCTCGCCCGACTCCGCCTCGATATGCTCCGACTCGTTGGCCAAGCGGGCGCTCGCCGGGTGCAGGACCTCGTCATTGGCCGCAAGGAACCGCGTCACCGGATCCTGCGCCAGCCAGTGAACATCGAGGTCAGGATGCAGCGCGCGCAACTCACGGGTAACGGCAAGGTCGCGCCGGGCATGACCGAGGCCGATAGGTGACGAAAGGTACAGGGCGCGTTTCTGCCGCACGGTGCGGCGCGGCGGCGGAGCAGGAGCGGAGATATCCAGATGGCGGGCCAGGAAGTCTCGCACCAACGTGTTGAACCTGGCCGGGTAGCGGGCATTGGCGCCATGGCCGACGCCGCGCCAGATGTGCAACTCGCCCCCGGTGATCGCTGCGGCGGCTTCGGACATGGCAGGTGGCGTTACCTCGTCGGCGTCTCCGTGGATCCAGAGAGAAGGGCACCTGATCTGCCGGTAAGCGGCTTCGGTCGCGGGATAGCGGCCGCTATCCTTGGCAAGAGCCATCCGTGCCAGAACCTCGCCACTGCCCTCGGCTGCCCAACCGAGGGAATCCTCGACCTGCTTGGTGGAATGCGGTTCGCAGAACATTCTTTCGAAGAAGAAGCTGCAGAAATCGGCATAGTCGGTCCGCCAGTATTCGATGTTGAACTTGTCCCAGCCCTCATGTTGGCTGCGTCTGGCATGAATGATTTCGGCGCTCTTGTGCGGGTGCGCCGGTACGTAAGGGACGACAGCGCCGCAGCAGACCAGCGCCTCGACCCGTTCCGGCGCATGGGCGGCAATCAGCGAGGCATAGAGCCCGCCGAGCGATAGGCCGATCAGGCTGGCCTTCTGCGTTCCGGTCGCATCGAGAATGGCCAGCGCGTCCTCCACAAAGTGCGAAGGGGCATAGGCGTCTGGCTCTTCGGGCCGGTCCGACAGGCCGTTGCCGCGCGGATCGAATGAAATGACCCGGAAATGATCCGCAAAATAAGGGATCTGCGCCTTGTAGACCCTCGAATGCACGATCGGCCAGACCGGCAGGAACAGCAGGGTGTGCTCACCTGCGCCATGAACGGCGTAGTGCACTTTCACGCCGTTCTGTTCGATGAAGTCCTGGGCGACGGGAACAGCGGCGCGCATGATTCAATCTCCCCGGCTCAACTGGGTTTCATAATACTCGATGATCTTTCCGATGCGGCGCAACGCCTGTCGCACGGGCAGGCCGTCGTTTTCCATGCCCAGCAGCAGAAAGGCCTCGGCGCCGATAAAGGCCGGGCCGATGAGGGCCGCGATGTCTTCGGCGGAGAAGGGGCCGAGACCGCCTATCTTGGCGGAAAATTCCTCGGCGAGGGTCACATGCAAGTCCCGCCAGCGCGCCAAGGACGCTCGCACGGCGTCGCCCACTTGCGGGTTGGACCAGCCAGCGGCGATCAGCTCCTGCAGGACATGTACGTAGCCGCTGTCGAAATCCGCGTCGAGATAGTCGCAGGACATCTCCCACTTCTTCGACAGCGGCATGTTGGCATCATTGAACGTGTCCACCTGCCGCGCGATCAACTGCTCGGTCATATACTCGTAAAGGGCCAGGATCATGCCTTCCTTTGACCCGAAGTGATAACGGATCTGGCTCATCTGCGTATCGGCGGCCTCTGCCACAGCGCGTGTAGACAGGCCGGCATATCCTTTTGACATCAGCACAAGCCGTGCGGCGGCGAGGATTTTCAGTTTGGTGGCCGAGATATCGGGGTGCAGGTTATCCATAAAGTAAAATTAATTCGTTCGAACGAATAAGTCAATCTCAGATTGGGTCGTGCAAAATTGGCGTGGCGAATGCCTGCTTATCGATACCGGACCCGCATTGACTGTTTGCGCAAGGTGGAGTGCCCGCAAGCGGCCGCGTTGACCAAGGCTGGGCGAACTGGCCGCAGCGGGCAGCGGATGTCAATTGGCAATCGGCAGGCCGCCCGCCGCGCCGCGCCACCGCTTCGGAGGCGGCCCGGGAAACGCGAAGGCAGGTTATTTCGGCCCGGAGCCGACTTCGGGACCCTAAGCGACGGACGGAAGCTTCTAGCCCACGGTGACGAAATTGCAGTGCATCTTTTTGGCTGATTGCGACATGAGCACACCAATTTTCCTAATCTTCAAGAAGACCAACATACCCATGTCGCAATAAGAAGGGGTTTTGCAATGCTTTTCATGCCCTGCTATTTCAATGGTTTGGCTGCCTCAAAACTTTATCGCAAAATGATAGGGCTGATTTACCAATTTCAGGATGTGATAAAGCCTCATCTCCATAAGGCGTTAAGCGGAAGAATTGAGGTTATTATGAATTCTGAATACCGCTTGGCAATTTTCAAAGGTTTTGTAACCTTCGTCTTTGTGGGGATAATCGGCTTTGCAATTGAAAACGGGTATTCCTCTTCGCAGGCAGAAAGAGATCGGGAGCGGGTTCTACTCGAGGCAAATTATAGCGACTTATCTCGGTTTGGGGCATCGCTCTCATACTTACGGGCAGTCGTAAGTAGGTTGCCATCTGGCCAAGAAGCCGCTGCCGACAATTTAAAGGATTATCGGGCAGCGTTCAGGCAATTTAGTGAGGCAAAGGTCCCATTCATTGTTGGCATCGAGAGGCTTGGAATAAAGGATGAATTGCTGATTTCTTCCTTCGGGAAACTCAACGAGATTGCTATAAAATTGGATGGATGTGTGCTCGGCACTCGAGGTGAAGACTGTGATCTCGAGAAAGATTTCTTGCTGTTTGTTAAATTATCCACGGCCTTTGAAGGCGCAATGATCCAAGCAATGGCCGCAGTCAAGTAGCTAGAGATACCCTGTATTTCATCACACACAACCGTTGCAAAAGGGATGGTTTTTGAGCCATCGCTGAAGGGCTTCAAACGTCCGCTCCCCCCTTCCCAGCAGTTAAATCACCCAACTTTTTCCACACCCTCTGACCCCATGCGATAATCCGTTGACCTTCCGCTTCAACGGATGGCCGGAGCTGACGGAGGTCCGGCCGGCGGGAGGGGATGAGTTCCGGCGCGCGGTAGCCGTATCGCGCGCCGGAAACTGGCGAAGGGACAATCCCGGCCAGCGCGGGCTGCCTGCCCGGTCGACGTGGGCCGGACAAGGGTTTTCCGCGCGAAAGCCGGAACCGGATGACGGGCGAGGCCCGCACCCGGCGGCGTCTGAGATGCGAAGCGCGACCCGGCGGGCAGGCCGGTCGCGGGGCGCATCACCACGGCAGGCGCCGGCCCGGCAAAGGCTGAGTGCGGCGCTTGCGGGCATCTCCCGCGCGGCGCAACGGCAAAAGACGGGTTCGGCCCTGAGAAGCCGAACAAGACGAAACCGTCCAGGGCTCGAGCAATTCATTTGCCGGAAGGATGCCGCCCCACGCCCGGAAGGCGCGGGACCCCTCTCATCCGTGGGGCGCGGGCCGCTGCGTCAACCCACTTTTTCCACTCCACGGGCCAGCCGCCCGCGCCCCGCAACTCCGGCTTCCGGGCCGGACAGAGACATGCCCCATCCCGTCGGCGAAACTTGTTCGCGCGCGGCTATTTTGGCGCGCCGTATGGCCATTGCCGGGTGAGTGACGTCTCGGCTCTGCCGTGCGGGCAGGCCGGAGAGGCAGGATGTGAGCGCAGGCGATGCGGCCGCGGCGCATGATGCCAGTTAAGGCTGGTGGCAGCCGGCGTCCGGCGCAGTCCGTTTCGGGCCGTATGCCGCAAATCCCTCCGGCACGGCGGAGGGGCTTGGCTGATCAGGCCACCACATTGCGCTCCAGCGTCAGATGGCTGAAGCGGCCGGCGCCGGTCCTGGCCAGGTCCCCGGTCACGATCTCGTTCCAGCGGCAGCCCACAATCGCCCCGTCCGGCGTGGTGTCGAACATGTTGCCCGAAATCAGCGCCGCGCCTGCGCCCTCGACCACCGAGACGGCGACGCCCGCGCCGCAATGGCGGATCGTGTTGCCGGTGAAATTCACCGAGCGCAGATATGGCCCCCAGCCCATCAGCACGCCCCATTTCGGCGCGCCTTCGATGACATTGCCCGACACCGCCGCATCCGCCTCGATCGCCATGCCGATGCCGAAACCGGCATATTCGGCCGGGTAAGGGCCTTGTGTGGTCAGATTGCGGATGATGTTGCCGGTGACCGAGGCCAGCCGCCCGCCCTCGTTGAAATTGGCCACCGAGATGCCCACCGTGCCGCCATCGATCAGGTTGGAGGCGATCACCGCGCCCTCGAACGAGAACTCGGCATAGATCGCGGTTTCGCCGGAGCGGATCGCCTGGTTGGCGACAATCTGGATGTTGCTCGCCTGGTTGGCGCGGATCGCCGAGAACGCGCAATCGGACACATGGTTGTTGGTCACCATCACGTTGCCGGCCCGGAAGATGTTGATGCCGTTGCCGTTCTGCCCGGTGCCGCCGGCGCGTGCCGCAATCCGCATCACCCGGTTGCCGTCGATCAGCGTGGCGTCCTCGCCGGTGGACCAGCGGTGCACCAGAATGCCGCCATTGGCGCAGTCGCGCACCACATTGCGGGTGATCGCCAGCGACCGGCTTTCAATGGCGTAAAGGCCTGCCAGCCGCGCGCCGGAAATCTCGCAATGGGTGATCCGCCCGCCGCAGGCCTCAAGTGTCATGCCGTGGCCGTCCGCCCCGGTGACCGTCACGTCCTCGACAATGGCTTCGCTGACGCCGCGAAGCTGCAGCAGCGCCGAGGCATGCTCTCCCAGCCGCTGGTTGGCGCCATCGAGCACCAGCCCGTTGAGCTCGATCCGCCGCGCCCCTTCGGCCAGCATGAAATGCCCGCGTCCGCCATAGATCAGCCGTGTCGCGCCGGGCACGCCGGTGATCCGGGCGCCGTCCGGCAGGTCGATATTGGACACCACGAAACGGCCCGGCGGCAGCCGCAGGATCCGGCCGGCCGCGGCCGCATCATCGATGGCGCGTTGAAACAGCCGGCTCTGGTCATCCACCGCATCGGGCAGCAGGCCGGAGAGGTCGGCATCAAGGCCGCCGCGCAGACCAACCTGGCTGAACAGATCGCTGGCGCTGGATGGTGTGACGCTCAGCGGCGCCAGAAGACTGGCGGCGCCTGCCGCTGCCAGGCTGCCAAGAACTGCGCGTCGGCTCACAATGTGACGGTTCGTGCTCATGCCGTCTACAGAGCAGGAACCGTGCCAGACGCATCTGTGCCGGAATGGCACAGATGGTTACGCTATGGCCGGCATTGCTCGTAGATGCCGGCGATATGCTGGCCCTCGGAACACATGATGCCACCCCACTGATAGGCGACAAAGCCGCTGGCGCTGCGGATTTCAAACCAGTCATAGCCGTCGAACCGGACGCCGGTATTGCTGACAATGGTAACAGGCGTGCCTTCATTGAGGCTTCCGGCTGTTCCGAAATGTGTGCCCGGCCCGCTGCGCAGCCGCCCGCCCAGCGAGCGCCCGGCAGCATTGACCGGGGCCTCGGTGCCGCCACGCGCACCCGAGGCCTGCGTTTGCACCGCGCCGGCGAATGTCTGCCTGCAGGAAAATTGCTCGGATCCCATCCAGAGGATCGCAGGCCTCTCGTCAGCGCGAAACTGCAGTTCCTGCGTCACGTCGCGCCAGGCCCCGTCGGATTCGGCGCTCAATTGCTCTCTGCCGCGCGGGCTGGCCACTGTCGCGGTCCCGGTTTCCGGCTCAAGCGTCACGCTGATCGACAGCCCGTTTCCACCGCAGTCGAAATGGGTGCTTTCCGAGGCCAGCGCCTGAGGCGCGGTCAGTGTGAGACAGGCCATCGCCATCAGTGGTGCGGCAAGGCGGAATGTTGCGAACATGAGCAGTCCTTTCAAAACAGCTTGGCTGCCCGGAACCGGATGCTCAATACGCGCGACGGCCAGGATCTGTGCCAATCATCACCGGCAGGCGCTCTGCCGTCGTTGCAGTCTTCTCCAGCATTGATAAATGCATTTGGGCAATCGGATCAACGTCATTCCGGCAACAAAACCCGCGTCAGGCTGGAAAATCAGCGTAACGATTGAGCCAGATCAAAAACCCGGCTCGCTCACTGATGTACAAAAAGACCGAAATTGAGTTCGAACCTTGGGATGTGTGGTTCATAAATTTGGAG
The DNA here is from genome assembly GCA_048261205.1 of Hoeflea sp. GTDB lineage: Bacteria > Pseudomonadota > Alphaproteobacteria > Rhizobiales > Rhizobiaceae > Hoeflea. Next base: position 385,401 of record JBLXGF010000001.1, on the reverse strand, counting down.
AGCCGTCATGTTGAAGCTTGCGGGGATGATCTACATTGTAGTGGGCAGCATGCTGGCGGGCAGTTTTGTCATCGCCGCACTGACGCTGGGACGGGTGGATGCCATCTCGATCTCGGTTGCGGCTGCCCTGGGCGCGGTGGTGGCGCTGCCTGTTGCCTGGATGATTGCCTCGAAACTGAACAAGTCCATCCGCCCGGCCTGACGCAGCACCATTGTCGTTTGCCGGCCTGAGAGCAAAGGCCGCGCAACAGCGTCGGTGCGGGGACGGGGGAGCGCGGGGCAGGCCCGGGGGTGGGGGCCGCCCCGCTGCACTTTCATTCAGCGCCAGCTGCCATGATGCTCCTGCCATCCTGGTTTTCGCGTGTTCAGCCTGCAACGATCACCTCGCTGACCGGGCGTCTTAGCGAGCGTGGCATGGCGTCAGAATATCCGAACCGCACCACAAGGTCCGGCCGCCGGTCGCCAATCCCGAGCAGGCTTGAAAGCTCAGCTCGGTAGCGGGCAATCTCCACCGGCTGGTTGAGAAAGGCGTGCCGGATGCCGAGCGCTGTCGAAGCCAGCGCAAAACGCTGGTAGCTGCGCCCCGCCTGCACCCAGTGGTTCTTGTCGTTTCTGTCGGAGACGAACACCGCGAAACCCGCCGAGGATCTGACCTGTTCGGTGCATTTGGCATTTTCGGCTTCGGCAGTGAACACAAGACCGAAAACCATGTCCGCAATCCAGCTTGGCATGGCCGGATTGCCTGTGCAGGCCGAGTACAGGCCGTCGCCGTGCTTGATGGCCTCGGCTGGATTGAAGCGCAGCCAGTGCTTCAGTTCTCTGACAAACGCCTCATCGGCGATCTGGGCCGTGTTGGCGGCGAGGATCAGCTCCAGGATTTGCTCCATCCGTCGTTTTTCGGTGATCAGCATCAGCGAGCAGCCGGCCATGCGGGCGGCATCTTCAAGGGCCTTAAGTTCTACCGCTGGGACCAAGCGCGAATCGTAGGTTGAGCGTGTGCACTGCCGGTCATAAATCGCCTCAAAAAGCCGGTCCGCAATGGCGCCATCACCGCCAAGGCTGATCCTCACCTCGTCCTTGCCGGGGAGGAAATCGACAGCGTTCGACCGGCTGGAGGCCGAGGCGGCAATGCCGAGATTTTCCGCGGCGCATCCAAGGCTCGTGAACAGATGATGATTGTCCGGATCGACCGCCGGTGTGGCGCGGTTCAGGTCCGGGCGGATCGTGACGTGATCCTTGCCGCCGGAAAACAGCCATGGCTGGGTATTGTGGCTGTTGGCAGCCAAAGTCGCGTGATGCACCAGATAATGCAGCTCGTTCGGTTGCCGCTGCGTTCGTTCAGCCCAGACCGCCTCGGCAGCCGCGTCGTATGATGGACCGCGTGTGACGGCGTAGGCGCCAAGTCCGGCGGCAGCGGCAGCCGCCGCACCGCTGCCCAGCAGGAGATGTCTCCGGTTCATGGTGTCAGGCTCCGTTTGTCGGGTCAGTCAGCTCGGACACCAGACCGCAAAAACAGCCCTCCCGCATTGATGCTCATCAAGTGTCCGGGCCTGAATGCGACCTGGATTGAACGGAGTGCGCACAAAAAAATCCGGCGATTTTCCCCGCCGGATTGATCTGAGCTATAATGGGCACCGTGTGATGCCGTGTTGTGCTTAGACGAACTGCGAAAGGCCCGGGATGGAAGCAACGATTTCGTCGACAGAATCGCCTGCGCCGTTTTCGCGGGCGTAACCCATGGTTTCCTTGGCAACGCCTGAAATTTCGCCCATGCCGAGGCCCATGCCCATCAGCTTCTGGCCAAGGCCCATGACGCCGCCCATCGACAGCATGCCGCCGCTTGGAGCCAGTGCGATCAGGTCTGCGGCGCCTGGGACGGCAGCCATCATTTCCTGAACCTTGTCGGCAGGGCCTTCCGACTGCAGGAATTCCAGAATGGCGCCGACGGCCTTGGCTGCAACATCGGGGTCTACACCGACATTGGTGGCGATGCGTGAGACGAGTTCGTTCATGGGCTATTCTCCGAAGTGTATGACGTTAACGTAAGCGTAAAGATCAGCTGTTGCCATTGCAAGCATCACCGCACGAATTTTCAACTGTTATCATTTGATCAGTCTGGCTGCACCCGTCCCGGCAGCCAGTCGTTATAAAAAGGCGTCACAAACCGGCATGTGCACCGCCATGGCAGCCCTGAAATGGCTCAGAACATGGTGCCCTTGAGGAATGCCAGGGTGCGCGACCAGGCGAGATCAGCCGCCTCCTTGCTGTAGCGCGCTGCCGAGGTGTCATTGTTGAAGGCGTGGTTGACGCGGGGGTAAACGTGCAGGCCGAACACCTTGTCGTTGTTGAGAAGTGCGGACCGGTATTCCTGCAATCCGGCATTGATGCGCTCGTCGAGGCCGGCATAGTGCAACAGCATCGCCGCCTTGATCTTCGGGACATCGTTGATGTCGGGCTGGCGTCCGTAATAGACGATGCCCGCGCGCAGTTCCGGGTCGGCCACGGCCAGCTGATTGACCATCCCGCCGCCCCAGCAAAAGCCGATTGCGGCCACCTTGCCGGTTACCCTCGGATGGCCGGCGAGCCAGGCCCGCGCCGCCACCGCATTGGCAACCGTTTCGGAATTGTTCAATTCGTTGAACATCTCGCGGGCGGTGTCTTCGTCACCGGGCGTGCCGCCCAGCGGCGAGAGAAAATCGACAGCCAGTGCGGCATAGCCTTCCAGCGCCAGGCGCCGCGCGATGTCACGGATGTGATCGTTCAGGCCGCGGTTTTCGTGAATGACCAGTATGCCCGGCACAGCCTCGGTGGCAAATGCCGGCAGCGCCATATAGCCGCCCATCACACCCGTTGCGCCTCTGAATCTCACATCGGATGTCGACACCCGCTTGTCGTCGGGCGCTATAATTGCGGCCTGCGCAGAGTTGGCTGCCAGGAGTGGAGCGATCGCAGCAGCTGCAGCGCCTGACCCGGCAAGTTTGGTGAGCTTGTCCATGAAGCCGCGCCGGTCCAGCGTCAGATGCGTGTAGTCGTCATAAGCCTGGATCATGGCCTGAGTAACAGTCGGTTTGTCTGCCATGGTCGTTCTCCTGATTCCGAATTATGCACTAAATGCTTCATTCGCAAATTAGTATGTTTGAAAGGCTAAAAAAGGGCGGTTCACCCCCAAACTGTTGTGTAACCGGTCAGATGATCGGGTTGCCCTTTTTGAACTGCATACCAACCGCAATTCGCCCGCTCGCATCGCCGGTTTGATCTGGTGCAACAAAGCTAGCCCGAAATTCTTCAGCACTATGAGTATCTTGGCGAGCATACACAAGTTACCTGAAGCGAAGCTGGTGTCGGTCCGCAGGGATACGGTGAACGCGTGGTAAACATCCAAGCCCTTAGTGCCGCAGCCTAGTGACCACATACCCGGCAGCCCAGTCGCTGACTTGTCACCAAACTGGCGGTGGATTATACGATTATTGTCGAGATTTGGAGCCCCTGCATTTGAGATAAGGCTTAATCCGTGAATATTATCAAATTTTCCGGTTTCGGAATGCAGAACTTTCGTTTGAGTGTTGGCCTGATTGTTCTGCTGGCATTATCTTTTCTGTCGGGATGTGAAAGTGTTTCTGCTCCGCCAGCGCCAAGCTATCTCGATACATTCAGTCTGGGGGAAATCACTGTCAGTTATGCTGAAGTCGAGCAGCCTCTCCTGGTAGCCGAGCTGGATGCGGAGATCAGCAAATCGGTTTCCGGGGACTCCGCACTCGCAAATCTCGGTACCCGCTTCGGGGCCATCAACCGGCAGCCCAAACAACATGCCCTGCAGCAAGCCATCAGCGCCAACATCATACCTCATGTCCGCGATGCGCTGACGCCCCTGTTCAGGGGCACACGTGCGGCTCGCGCCGAGGTGGTTGTAAAATCGGTTTTCATCCGCAGCCGCTTTGGCCTTCAGCAACTCACCGGAACGCGGGTCTTTGTCAACGGCGAGAAGCGTCCGGACTATCCGCAGCTGGTTGCGGGCTTGCGGCTCTATGACCAGGAAACCGGCCTTCCACTGCAGGAAATCCGGCCCATTACCAAGGTAGACGATGGCACGATCACCATCGCGGGCGGCGGGCCGAAAGCGCCCATATACGGACCATCGGGCAGGCTCAACAAACTTGCCTTCGAGTTTGCGCGCGCTGCAGCCAATGCGCTGAAAAGAAATGCCGCAAGTGAGGATTTTGCAATCCCTGCAAGCGAGGGCGACGTCACCACATTGTGGTCGAGCACAACGAGCAACTGATTGTCGCAATCTTGTGTGGCCAGCTTGTCCAAGTGGCATAATCATGCTCACTGCTCGACGCACAAGAAGGATATCATCACGTGACAACACTTATGCCTAGCCCCGATCTTGAATCCGACGCCCGCGTCAAGGCGGTGTTCGATGACATTCGCGCCACGCGCAAGACAGATTTCATCAACAATATGTGGCGCTGGCTGGCATTCGATCCGGCGCTGCTCGAGCGCACTTGGATGGAAGTCAAGGAGGTGGTCGGCAAGCCGTCTTCCATCGATCCGCTGACCAAGGAAATGATCTATGTTGCGGTTTCGGTCGCCAACAATTGCACCTATTGCGTCCATTCCCACACCGCCGCGGCCCGCGCCAGGGGCATGACCGAAGAGCAATATGGGGAGCTGCTGGCGATCATCGGGCTGGCCGGCAAGACCAACCAGCTTGCCACGGCACTTCAGGTGCCGGTAGACGACGTGTTCGACGCCGGCAAGAAAGGCAGCTAGACCGGTGATCCGGCTCTATGACAGCCACGGCATCTGTCTTGAAACACCCGCTTCACGCGAGGTGGCGCTGCCGCAGAGCGTGTGCTGGATAGATCTGATCCACCCGTCGCCAGAGGAAGAGGCGCAGGTCGAAAAGCTGATCGGCGTCGAGGTGCCGAGCCGTGACGAATTGCGTGACATCGAACCCTCGAGCCGGCTCTATATCGAAAACGGTGCGGCCTACCTGACCGCCAGCGTGGTCTGGAAATCAGAGACCGATTTCGCCGAGATCACCGATGTCGGCTTTGTGCTGGCTGGAGGGCGGCTGGTCACCATCCGCTATGCCGAACCCAAGGCCTTCGCCGTATTTGCCGCTAACACGGCCCGCGAATTTGCCGGCCTTGATGGCCGTGATGTGCTCACCCGCCTGATCGAGGCGATGATCGACCGGTGCGCGGAAGTGCTGGAAAGCCGCTCGCGGCGCATTGACGCCCTGTCGACCGAAGTGTTCTCACGCGGCTCTGTCAGCAACCCCGAAGCCGTCACCCGTGATCTCGAAGCCACGCTCGGTGTCATCGCAAGCCACCAGCGCACCATCGCCAAGGTCCGCGAGAGCCTGATGTCGCTGTCGCGGGTGTCTGGCTATCTGCAGACCATGCCGGAAATCGCCGCCGAGAAAGTGCTCAAGCAGCGCTGCCGCGCCCTGGCCGTTGATATCCAGTCGCTCTCCGAGCATGCCGACTTCATCTCGGAAAACATCATCTTCCTGCTTGATGCCGCGCTGGGACTGATTTCGGTGCAGCAGAACCAGGTGATGAAGGTGCTGTCGGTGGCCGCCATGGTCTTCCTGCCGCCGACCTTCATCGGCACCGTCTACGGTATGAATTTCCAGGACATGCCCGAACTCGGCCAGCCCTGGGCCTATCCGATAGCACTCGCCGTTATGGCAGCCTCGGCGCTTGGTCCCTATCTCTGGTTCAAGCGCAAGGGCTGGTTTTAAGGCGGGATCCGTCAAGCGAGCAAACCCGCAGCCACGGGCTTGCCATGTCTCGTGCCGCAATTGACCAGCCTCGCCTCAAGAGTGCGGGAAGGGATTTCATCAACGCTCGGTTAACCATAATCCGCGAAAATCCGGCATCGATACTGTTGTGGGTTGAGTAAGCCATGTTTTCGCGTCTTGCCATTGTGTGTGTGTCTTGTTGTCTTGTCATGGCAGGGTGCGCTTCAAAGCCGCCGTCCAGGCTTGAATCGGCGAAAACCGCCTATGTGCCTGCCGCCGGAAAGCACTCGCTGCTTCGCGGCGACCAGGACGGCGACCCTGACAATCCGGCATTTGCAGGCTTCGGCAAGGCGCCGGGTGGCAAGAATTTCGGCTCCCTGGCCGGGCGGACCCTGAAAGTGTCTTCGATTTCCGAGATCAGTCTGCGCGACAAGGAAGTCATCCTGACCTTCGATGACGGTCCGATGCCGGGCAAGACCGACAGGGTGCTCAATATCCTCAGCCAGTATGGCGTCAAGGCAACCTTTCTGATGGTCGGCCAGATGGCCAGCAGTTACCCGGCGGTCGCGGCAAGGGTGGCCAATCACGGCCATTCCATCGGCGGCCACACCTACAACCACGCCAATCTGGCCAATGCCGGCAATTCCCGCGCCCTCGATGACATTGCCACGGGAAATGCAGCCGTCGCCAAAGCAACAGGATCCAGGGTCGGCTTCTTCCGCTTCCCTTATCTGGCCGACACCGGCGCGCTGCGTCAGTCGGTTGCCAATCGCGGCCTTGTCATTCTGGATGTGGATATCGACTCCAAGGACTATTTTTCATCAAGTCCCGAGACCATCGCAACGCGCACCATGGACCAGGTCCGTTCCAGGCGCAAAGGCATCATCCTGATGCATGACATTCACACCCGGACAGCCGCCATGCTTCCCTCGCTGCTCTCACAGCTCAAGGCCGGCGGCTACAAGGTCGTGGCGCTGCAATACCAGCGCTCGCGCATGCCGGAGGCCCTGGTGTCTGCCGACACCGGCGAGCTGAGGCTGAGCCAGCTATGAGCCGGTGCAAGCGACGCAAAACACGAGGCTGTCCATGACCCCATGCCCCTGCGGTTCAGACCTTGCCTATTCCGCCTGTTGCGGCCGCTACCATGCGGGCGAGGCAGCCCCCACGGCCGAAGCGCTGATGCGGTCGCGCTACACAGCCTATGCGCTCGGGCATCTCGGTTACATCGAGGCGACCTGTTGCGGCCCGGCAGCGCTTGCCTTCAACCGGGCCGAAGCGGAAGTCCTGCAACTGGGCACCGAATGGCTTGGGCTTGAGGTCAGCCGGACCACCAGGGGCCGGGAGCGCGACAGCGAAGGCATGGTCAGCTTCACCGCCCGCTACCGCCACAAGGGCGTCGATGAAATCCTGGCCGAAACCTCGCAGTTCCGCCGCATCGATGGCCGCTGGTTCTATTATGACCGCATTCCGGCTGGTGCTGCAGCCGGGGCAGGGGCAGCAAAGGTTGGCCGCAACGATCCGTGCCCCTGTGGCTCGGGAAAGAAATACAAGAAATGTTGCGGTGCGGCGGCCTGAGCCGGTCCGGCTGCGCGCAGCACGGATCACTCGGCGGCGTCTGCCACCCCGTTGAGATGCGGCGCGTGTCTGGCGTGAAATCGCACATAGCCCTGTTCCGTCACCATCAGATGCTCGGCTGCCAGCCTGTGCAATGCCGGCAGCTTGTGAAACGGCACCGCCGGGTAGCTGTGATGTTCGGCATGGTAGGGCATGTTCCAGGCCAGCCGCCGCACCGCGGCATTGGTGAATGTGGTGCGGGAATTCTCCAGCATGTTGGCGACATAGGCGCAGCGGCCATGCTCGGCCATCAGATAGAGCCGCAGAAACGGCTGGCCGATCAGCATCGGGATCAGCCAGATAGAGAGCAGCACCGTGCTCTCCAGTGCGATGCTGCCGGCCAGAAGCGCCAGATAGGCGGCGAGCATGATCTGCGCCTCGTGGCGCACCGTCGCGCGCTTGGCCACCGGCACGAAGGCATCGTCACAGCGCCCCGCCGCGTTGTGGATCAGCGTGCGGAGATGGCTCACCCACACCGGAAGCCCCGAAAGGCAGAGGATATACTGCCCCCAGGTTTCGGGCTTCGGTTCGGCCAGTTCCGGATCCTTGCCCGGCATCTGCGTGAAGCGGTGATGGGCAAAATGAAAGTAGCGGAACCAGCGCGGCGCCAGAAAGATGACAAAGCCGCAAAACTGCGCAGCGAGGCTGTTGAGCCAGCGCGAGCGGAACGGCGTGAGGTGGCTGGCTTCATGCAGCAGCGTGAACAGAAACACCAGCAGAACGCCAAGCGGCAGCATCAGCACCGGCCACGCCGGCACCTGCGCCACGATCAGCCCGCCCAGCAGTATGATCGCGCCCAGATGCAGCGCCAGATGGGCAAGTCCGCTCAGATCCGACGTCTCGGTCAGCTCGCGGCATTGTTCGGCTGACAGACTGGCGAGAAAGCTCTTGTGGTCCATGCGGCATCCTTGCTTGGCGATCCGGATGCGGGGCAAATCCGGTGGTCTGCAGCTTCCTTTGCGGTGGTCAACCGGCAGAATAAACCGCGAACGCTGGTCTTTCGACCCCGAATCACTACATTCACGGGTATGACAAGTCCAGACGATGATATTCCGTTTTTCGGCGACGATGATCCGGCGCCGCGCACCCAGCCTTCAGCCCCGCCTGCAGCCAATGCAGGCGGCTCGATTGCGGCGCGCGCGCTTGCCGCCAGCCAGCAGGCCCGCAACGCCGCGCGGCCTGCGCCGAACTATATCTCGGGCCTCAATCCCGAGCAGGCCGATGCGGTGGAATCCATCGAGGGCCCGTTGTTGGTGCTGGCCGGTGCGGGCACCGGCAAGACCAGGGTTCTGACCACCCGCATAGCTCATATTATCAATCTGGGGCTTGCCTTTCCAAGGCAGATCCTGGCCGTGACCTTCACCAACAAGGCGGCACGCGAGATGAAGGAGCGCGTTGCCACGATCGTTGGCGGTGTGGTCGAGGGCATGCCCTGGATGGGTACCTTCCATTCCATCGGCGTCAAGCTGCTGCGCCGTCATGCGGAGCTGGCAAATCTGCGCTCCGATTTCACCATTCTCGACACCGATGATGTGATCCGGCTGTGCAAGCAGCTGATCCAGGCCGAGGGCATTGACGACAAGCGCTGGCCGGCGCGGCAATTCGCCAACATGATCGACGGCTGGAAGAACAAAGGCCTCGGACCGTCGGAGATCCCCGAGGGCGATGCCCGCGGCTTTGCCAATGGCAAGGGCAGGGTGCTCTACGCCGCCTATCAGGAACGGCTGCAGACGCTCAACGCCGTCGATTTCGGTGATCTGCTCTGCCTGCCGATCCGCATGTTCCGGGCCCATCCGGACGTGCTCAAGGAATATCAGCGCAAATTCCGCTTCATTCTGGTTGACGAGTACCAGGACACCAACACCGCGCAATATATGTGGCTGAGATTGTTGGCCCAGCGGCCGGCTGGCGAACGCCCCAATCTCTGCTGCGTCGGCGATGACGACCAGTCGATCTATGGCTGGCGCGGCGCCGAAGTGGAAAACATCCTGCGCTTCGAGAAGGATTTCCCCGGCGCCAAGGTGATCCGGCTCGAGCGCAACTACCGCTCCACCGAACACATTCTCGGCGCCGCCGGACACCTGATTGCCCACAATGAAGGCCGGCTCGGCAAGACGCTGTTCACCGAGCAGTCCGACCCCGAGCACGAGCGGGTGCATGTGCACGCCGCCTGGGATTCCGAGGAAGAGGCCCGCGCCGTCGGCGAGGAGATCGAGCAGGCGCAGCACAAGGGCCGGGCGCTCAACACCATGGCGATTCTGGTCCGCGCCTCGTTCCAGATGCGCGAGTTCGAGGAACGCTTCGTCACGCTGGGGCTCAATTACCGCGTCATCGGCGGCCCGCGCTTCTATGAGCGTCAGGAAATCCGCGACGCCATGGCGTTCTTCCGCGTGGTCTGCCAGCCTGCCGACGATCTCGCCTTCGAGCGCATCGTCAATGTCCCCAAGCGCAGCCTGGGCGATGCGGCCGTACACCAGATCCACAATGCCGCCCGTGCCCGCGGCATCCCCATGCTGGCCGCCGCCCGCGAACTCATCCTCACCGACGAGCTCAAACCAAGGCAGCGCAAGTCGCTGACCGATGTGGTCGAGATGTTCACCCGCTGGCAGACGATGCTAGAAACGACGCCTGCGCACGAACTGGCCGAAACCATTCTCGAGGAATCCGGCTACACCGAGATGTGGCAGAACGACCGCGCCGCCGACGCGCCGACTCGGCTTGAGAACCTGAAAGAACTGATCGAGACCATTTCCGGCCGTGAGTCGATGCCTGCCTTCCTTGAGGAAGTTGCGCTGGTTATGGATGCTGAAAAGAACCCCGATCTCGACGCTGTCTCGATCATGACGCTGCATTCGGCCAAGGGGCTGGAATTCGAGACCGTGTTCCTGCCCGGCTGGGAAGAAGGCCTGTTTCCGCACCAGCGCGCGCTTGACGAGGGCGGCCGGTCCGGGCTGGAGGAAGAGCGCCGTCTCGCCTATGTCGGCCTGACCCGCGCAAAACTGTTCTGCCACATCTGGTTCGTCTCCAACCGCCGCATTCACGGGCTGTGGCAGTCAACACTGCCCTCGCGCTTCCTCGACGAGCTGCCCGAAGCCCATGTCGAAGTGGCCGAAATGGACACCGGCTATGGCGGCTATGGCCGCGGCGGACGCTTTGGCGGCGGCGGCCAGTCCGGCGGCCCCTATGGCGCCTCGCGCTTTGACAAGGCCGAACCGTTTTCCGGCAATTACAACACGCCCGGCTGGAAACGCGCCCAGGCCAACAAGACCGACGCCGCCCGCGACAACTGGGGGACCCGGTCGGGTCACGCCGTCGAACGCATCGCCTATGGTGAAAGCGGCCCGCGCGGCTCCACCATCGAGGGCGAACTGGTGGCCAGATCCACCGGGACGGACTCCGCCTATTCCATCGGCGACCGTGTCTTCCACCTCAAATTCGGCAACGGCAACATCGCCTCCATCGACGGCAACAAGCTGACGATTGATTTCGACAAGGCCGGGCAGAAGCGGGTACTCGACGGGTTTGTGGAGCGGGTGGGGTGAGGTCGGACGGGTTGTGCCGCGATCAACCTGACAAGAAAATTATGATCGTGCCTTCGAGGTGCGACCGGTGCTTAATGGTCCCGCGATTCCGGGAGGTGCTACGCCGAGCCGTTTTGGCGGAGTTAAAACCTTTGCGGCGCTTCGCTCGGTTGACACTGCCGGTCGCCTGCTCTGTGGTAAGGACTGGCTGACAAAACCGGAAGAGGCGACCGGGAAGCAGATCATTTATGGCAAGCCCGGCCCAAAAAGTCCCTCAGGTGTATGTTTCAATGGATTTTGAATTTTATCATCGCAATGTCTCCTTTGGGTTAGTCTTCAACAACTCGACTCTCCCGGAAAACACTGGTGACCACCGTTACCCTGCTACGCCACGTCCTGAGACATGAGCCTCGCCAGCCAGCCCTTAACCAAAATGGGATCTCCTAATTGAGTTGCCTGACGAACTTCCCTACACCTCAAAGGCCTAGAGCGCACCGTTCTGAAGAAAACTGAAGTTATGGCTGCGCGTCCAATTACGTGATCGATACCATTTTTTGTGCGGAACCGAGTTATTCGAGCTTCATGCAACCGGTCGCCGTTGCTAATCTAAGTATAGGAGGGGGCGGAATGAGAAGATTTACAAAATACATTATTATAATTTGCCTGTCGGCCCTTATGCAATTGCTTGTGATTATTTTTATGTCTGACGCTCCAGAGGAATACTTGAAAATGCTTCCGAAAATAATGGTAGAATTTGCTGGAGGCTATATATTCATACTCGTGATGGGTGGTCCTCTGGCATGGGTCGTGGGAACCCTCGGGGTTGCGTTGTTAATGCTCGCTATCTGGAGCGCAGTCACGAAATTCACAGATTTACTGCTCACACGTTTGATGCGCTAGCTAGTGTTCTGCCGTTGGGACGGCAGAATTTCGGTATCAGTTTACGCACTCCCAAATTTATCGCAGCTTTCCGCTACGGGTCGTGTTTTGCGCGCAATACCATTCCCGGCTTGGAAGCGTATTTCGGTTACGAATTACGGTGACATTAACCGTAACTTGTCTCCGTCATACCGGGCTTGACCCGGTATCCAGCAGACCGGCTTCTGCCGGGTCTAAGACTCATTCAGCTCAAGGACTTGAGCTGGCTGGATGCCGCATCAAGTGCGGCATGACGGTGGAGAGAGATGTCTGCCGAAATCAACACTGTGCATTGTGCGTTGTTCGTATTGTAGAGCCCTCCAAACTGTACTCCCTCAATCGAACTGAGTGTTCTATCTCAAGGCACTAGCCAGGAAACATCCTAACGCCAAATCTCTTACCCCCTTACCCGCCCCATTTCCCCCACCAGAAAATCCGCGAAGATCGCCACATGCGGCGGGCACGAGGCCTTGTTGTAATGCACGCTCATGGCGATTTCGGGCAGCGGCGGGAAGCCGGGCTGGCCGTCGAGGATGCGCAAGCTGTCGGGGATGATCGAGGCTTCCATCACCGAAACGCCGGCGCCGTTGAGCACGGTCTGCTCGATCAGCGTGACGCTGCGGGTGGAGCAGACAATGCGCCAGGGCCGTTCGATCTGTTCGAGTGCCACCAGCCCGGCATTGCGCACCGCGCAGCCATTCGGGAACAGCGCCAGCGACAGGCGCTGCAGCGGATCATCGACATAGTCGGGGCCGGCCACCCAATGCAGCGGCTCGTAGCGCGCGATCCGGCCCTGAACCCGGTCCGACTGGTGGGTGCCCAGCATGATGTCGATCTCGCCATGCTCGAGCATCGGCAGAAGATCGATCGAGCTTTCGCAGGTGAGTTCGAACTCGATCAGCGGATTTTCGGCACGGAAGGCGGCCAGCACCGGCGCCAGCAGATAGCTGGCGTAATCATCCGGCGCGCCGAAGCGGATCAGGCCCTCGGCCTCCGGCCGCCTGATATGCGACAGCGCCGCCTCATTGGCCGAGAGGATCCGGTTGGCATAGACCAGCAGCGCCTCGCCGGTCGCCGTGATCTCCACCGAATTGCGGCTGCGCTCGAACAGCCGCTCGCCGGTGATCTCCTCAAGCCGCTTGAGCTGCAGGCTGACGGCGGATTGCGTCCGGCCGATCGCCTCCGCCGCGCGGGTAAAATTGCGGTGCGCGGCAATCGCCACGAAGGAGCGCAAGAGGTCGATTTCAAGATCACGTTGCATGCCACTTATTAGAAAGTCTCATCATAAAGATCAAATCAATTCGTTTTGGACATGCAAGGCGGGGGGGTAGAGTTGTCTCACCCAACCAGCAGGACAGGAGAAAGTCATGTTCAACCTGATCGCCAATGCCATGTTCGAAGCAACGCGGATACCCGCACCGCCGACCGCGCCGTTGCGCAGCCGGTGGTTCGTCAACCGGCCTGACGACGCCGCCTCCCGGTCAGACTGGTGGAGCGCGCCATCGGGTCCCGGCCGTGCAAAGGGAGACGCCTTGCGTTGATCCGGCCTGTGAAAATATCCGGGCCACCGGGATCTGTTGTCGCCCCGGTGACCCGGAATGAGGCTGCTGTTTCATTCTGGCACATTGTTAACCAGCCCGGTGAACGGTTTTGAAAGAGACTGTGTGCAACCTGTCCGTGTCTGATCAATGATTGATCGGATCCGGTCGATGTCAGATCGGAAGAGTGCAAGATGATCTGAAAGGGACCTCCATGATGAAGGTACTTTGCACACGCGCCGTAAAATGCGAGTCCGGCGCAACGGCCATGGAATACGCCTTGACCGCGACAATCATTTCCGTGGCGCTTCTGACCGGCGCCGACAGCCTCGGCAATTCGCTCAACAACAAGCTCACGTCTTTGTCCCAAAAGCTCGTCATCCCTTCCCAGGAGCGCGGCCGGCCGGACGGCGGAGCAAGTCTCGCCCCCAAGCGGGATCCGGCACATGGGCCGTTCTCAGAAACCAGCACTCAGTCCCGATCTCAGTAGCGTTGATCTGCACCGGAGCAGTCCGGCCGGTGCGCCGGGCAGGGGGGCTTGCGCCTGTCCGCGCCGCCGCTGCCAAAAGACATGCCGGTCTGGACGGGCGCTACACGGGTAGGACTTGCGGTCCTGATGGCGTTGCCGATGGCGGGTCTCACGCTTCTGGCCGTGATGGTTCTGGATCTGGCTGTCCTGCCGCGCATCCCCGCACTCAAGCGCGCGTTCTCCCGACAGCGCGGCATGACCCTTGATGCGCCTTGCCGGAATGCTGGCCGGACGGACGAATTCTAACGGCAAGTTTCAATGAATCTTAGCACATTCCGGCTAGACCATGCGGCGAGTTATACGCAGCGGGAATGGCCGGGATAAAAGCTTGATGAGTATCGAAAAGATGTTCGCGATCAGAACGATGCGCCAGGTTTACAAGATGGCGGCCATCGTCACCCTGTTTTCGGTGCTGATCCCGGTTCTGACCTTTTCGCTGCCATTCCTTTTCTTCGGCGAAATCTATATGAGATTTTTTGCCATCGCCGTTTTTCCCGCAGCGCTTATTCCGCTGCTGCTGGCGCCGCCGATTTCCATCGTGCTTCTGAACATGTTTCGCGTGCAGACGCTGACCATCGAGAGGGTCGATGAGCTCATCCGCTATGACACGCTGACCGGCGTTCTGACCCGCGCCTATCTGCTGGGCAAGACCGGTGAGCTGCTGTCAAAGGGTGGATCCTTTCTGATGATCGACGCTGACCACTTCAAGTCTATAAACGATACCTATGGCCATGATCTGGGAGATCAGGCTCTCAGGAAGCTGGCCGAAGTCTTGCGAAAGGGTCTGGGCAGCGAAGCCCTCGTCGGCCGCTTGGGTGGCGAGGAGTTCGGTGTGTTCTTGCCAGGCGCGGATGACGCACGGGCCGCCTGCGTGGCCGATACTCTCTGCGCACGGATGCGTGCCGAAGCAAGGCATATTGCCGGCCATGACATAGGCCTGACGGTCAGCATCGGCTGCGCCCGCCACCATGCCGGGCACAGTCTCGAGAAAACCATGAAACGGGCAGACGCTGCGCTCTATCATGCCAAGCACAGCGGCCGCGATCGTTACTTTGTCGCCGGAGCATCCGATACGATGCCCGCACTCATCCTCAAGGGCAAACTCGCGGGCTAACTTCGCACCCCGCCGAAACGGAGCTGGTCAGCCGGCCAGTGTCCAGAGTCCGTGACCGAGCAGACCAATGAGCAGGATCACCTGCGCCAGGAACGACAATCCGAAGCCGCCGCCGCGCTGCCAGCGCGGCGCGTCTTCCTGGATGAAGTGCCAAGCGTGCAACGCCCGGCCGACGGTGAAGACCAGACCAAGTGCGTGTGCCGCCGAGACGGGCATGCCGATCAGCGCGCCGGTAAGCAGCATGATGAAGAACATCGGCATGTTCTCGATCGCATTGGCATGGCCGCGAATGATGCGGATCAGATGCTGGACGCCGCCATCGCCAACCGACACCTTGTACTTGCCGCGCAACTGTCCGGTCTTGGCCGCGATCCAGAGCAGGATGGCCATGTTCAGAGCGACATAGATGCCGACCGTCGAAAGTGCCGGTGTGAGGTTCTGCATGTTTGTTCTCCAAGATTCGGGTGTCCGGAAAGACCGGAAAATTTCACTGTCATGCGGATGCCGCATTTTGCCGCGGAAGTAAACGCTCACCGGTCTCGGACATATCCTGCGTCAGCGCAGATGCCCGGTCGGCTGCTCCAGCGCGAGCACCTCGTCGGTGAGACTCTCCATCCGCTTGCCGACAAGCGCTTGCGCGTCATACAGGCCGCGATTGTAGAAATAGGCGCCCATCCTTTCGCCGAAGAACCGCATCAGCATTTCCGCCGGGATCGATCCGATTTCCTGATCCAGTTCCTCCTGGAAGTAATCCTGGATTTCGGCCACCATGGCCCTGGTCTCTTCGCGGCTGAAAGTAACAGGCTTCATCTGTGACCTCTCTCGGGTTCGGCTTGGCAAAGAGCCTCCCGGCTTGAGGCTTCGGGATTTCAGTCCGGCGGCTTGCGGGTCGCAGGGCTACCGGTGCTCTTCCTCGCTGGCGGCAATCAGGCGGCGGTTGAAATGGCTGACAGCCTTGACCTGCTCGGCCCAGCCGACAATCCGTTTCTCCTCGCCATCCGCAATCACCGGCAACCGGGTATGTCCGCTGGAATCGAACACCCGCAGCGCCGTTTCCAGCGTGTCGGTGGCCTTGAGCGAGGGAATGTCGAGTTCCGGATCATAATACTCGGTCTCCGCATCCTCCTCCGGCAGCGTCATGAAATCCATCACCCGTGCATTGCGCAATTCGCTGCGGTGCGGTCCATCCTTGAGGAACAGGCCGCGCATCTCCAGCTGCCACTGGAAATAGGAATGCCCGTGCAGCGCCAGATTGGCGCCATGCGCAATGGCCACCGTCAGCAGCAGCGCGATCGACAGCGCATATCCGCCGGTGAGCTCGAACACGATCACCGTGGTGGAAATCGGCGCGCCCAGCACCGCGCCCGCCACCGCGCCCATGCCGAGAATGGAATAAAGCGCCTGGCTGGATGCGAGTTCCGGAAAGACATGCGCCGCGATGATACCGAACGCGCCGCCGGTCATGGCGCCGAGATACAGCGACGGCGAAAACACCCCGCCGCCAAACCTTGATGACAAGGTGATGGCGGTCGCCAGCGTTTTCATCACGATCAGCGTCAGCATCAGGCCCAACGAGAGCTGCCCCCACAAGGCGAGGTCCGTGGCTTCATAGCCGACACCGAGAATGTGCGGGAAGGCGATGGCCATCAAGCCGACGATGAACCCGCCGCAGATCGGCAGCGCCCAGATCGGGATCGGCGAGCGCCGCGCCAGATATTCTGCCGACAGCAAGGCAAACTGGAAGGAAGCCGCCACAAAGGCGCAGACCACACCCAGCAGCGCGAAGGCGGGGAATTCCCAGTAGGAGGTGATCTGGTAGGCCGGCACGATGAAGGCCGCGGCATCGCCGAACCAGACCCGGGACACGATGGCGCCCGCCGCCGAGGAGATCACGATCGGAACGAAGGAGCGGGAGGCGTAATGGCCGAGGATCACTTCATGGGCAAACAGCACACCGGCAATCGGCGCGTTGAAGCTGGCGGAGATCGCCGAGGCAACCCCGGCTGCGAGCAGCGTGCGGCGGGCATAGTCCGGCAAATCCAGCCGCTCGCCCACGGCACTTGCCAGCGTCGCGCCGAGATGGATCACCGGCCCCTCACGGCCGGCACTGCCGCCCGCACCGAGCGAGAAAGCGGTCGTCAAGGCGCTCATGATGCCTTCGCGCAGGCTGAGCCGGCGCCCGGTCAGCGCCCGCGCCTCGATCACGTCGGCAACCCCGCTGGTCCGGCGCGATGGAATGAAGCGCGACACCAGAATGCCAACCACGACGCCGCCGAGCGTCGGTCCGGCCAGGATCATGTACCATGGGGTGTGGCTGGCCACGGTCAGCACCTGCTCGGAGGTGTCGCCGAGCCAGTAGAGCTGCACGATGCCGATCAGCTGCCGGAACCCGATGGCCGCCCAGGCGACCGAAAGACCGATGACCAGCGACAGACACCAGATGACCGGCTGCCGGTGTTCGATGAAGGCCCGGATATTGGGAAGCACCCAGCTTCGAATACGTCCCGGCATTGCGCGCAAGAGGTCAAAAAGCATGGATCAGGCTGCCCCGCCGGATTGTTTCCGCGGAATTCCGATCGATCGTCCTGCCCGCTCGGGGCGGGGCAGGCTTTTGTGCGCCTCCGACATGCGGGTGACATTTGCCAGAATGTCGTCCGGCATTGCCGAGGCGCGGGGACCGCTCATGTCGATATGCAACAGCATGCTTTCGCAGGTGGCTGACAGCCAGCCGTCGATGTGCCTGAGTTCCTGAAACAACTGGATCCGTTTGCTGTCGAAGTCGACAAGCTGAGTGCTGGCGCTCACCATCGCATCGGGTTTGAGTTCCCTGATGTAGCAAACATGCGTTTCGGCCGTGAAGAAACTCTTGTTGCGTGCGGCCAGATAGCCCGGCCCGCAACCGATCAGGTCGAAGACGAGATCGGCGGCCTGATCGAACAGCACATTGTAGTAGGCCATGTTCAGGTGGCCGTTGTAATCGAGCCAGGCCGGATCCAGTCCGCGCGGTGGCGCGATCACCGGAGCATCAAACAGCATGGCTTCTCCCTGACTAACAGTGGCCGGTGACCACTATTGTTTGCCTGCGGCGCTGCCCACACTGGACAAGAGCGCTTCAGTTTGCACATTACCTCATCACGCCGAAGCAGCAAGCATCTGACACGGCTGGCATACATAAGAGTGAACGGAGTAAAACACATGGGTCTGAGCGACGCCGCACCGGGCATCCGCAACGAAGATGGCATTGCCGCGGTCATTGGCATCCTGCGCCAGCGCTTCGGCGAGCAGCTGCAGACCAGCGAGGCCTTGCGCGCCCAGCATGCCCACACCACAACCTATATCCCCGGGCAATTGCCCGATGCGGTTGTGTTTCCCGGCTCTGCGGACGAGGTCAAGCTGATCGTCCGCGCCTGTGCCGATCACCATGTGCCGATCATCCCGTTTGGCACCGGCTCCTCGCTCGAAGGTCAGGTCAACGCGCCGCACGGCGGCATTTCCATTGACATGTCGCGCATGGACAAGGTGCTCGAAGTCAATGCCGAGGATCTCGATTGCACGGTGGAGCCGGGCGTCACCCGCGAGCAGCTCAACACCTATCTGCGCGACACCGGGTTGTTTTTCCCCATCGATCCCGGTGCCAATGCCTCGATCGGCGGCATGGCCTCGACACGGGCTTCCGGCACCAACGCGGTGCGCTACGGCACGATGCGCGAAAATGTCGTCGCCGTCACCGCCGTTACCGCGTCCGGCGAGGAAATCCGCACCGCCCGCCGCGCCCGCAAATCGTCTGCGGGTTATGATCTGACCCGGCTGTTCGTCGGAGCGGAAGGCACGCTCGGTGTGCTCACATCCGTCACTCTCAAGCTGCAGGGAATTCCGCAGGCCATTTCCGGCGGCGTCTGCCCGTTTCCGAGCGTCGAGGCAGCCTGCAACGCGGTGATCATGACCATTCAGATGGGCATCCCCGTGGCCCGGATCGAGCTGCTTGATGCGCTTCAGATGAAGGCCTGCAACGCCTATTCGAACCTCTCCAATCCCGAGACGCCATCCCTGTTCCTCGAGTTTCACGGCACCGAGGCGGGAGTCGCGGAACAGGCGGCCTTGTTTGCCGAGATTGCGGCTGAGTGCGGCGGCGGCGAGTTTCTCTGGACTTCCAATCCGGAAGAGCGGACCCAGCTGTGGAAGGCGCGGCACAATGCTTATTGGGCATCATTGCAGCTCAGGCCCGGCGCCAAGGGCATTTCGACCGATGTCTGCGTGCCGATTTCCCGGCTTGCCGAATGCGTCGTGGCGACCCAGGAAGATATTGCCGCGAACAAGTTGATTGCACCGATTGTCGGTCATGCCGGCGACGGCAATTTCCACGTGCTGATTCTGCTCGATACCGACATTCCGGCGGAGATCGAGGCGGCGGAAGCCTTCGTCGAACGGCTCAATGCGCGGGCTCTGGCTATGGATGGAACCTGCACCGGGGAACATGGTATAGGTCAGGGCAAGCGCTCGTATCTTTCGCTTGAAATGGGTGAGAGCGTATCGGTCATGCGCCAGATAAAACAGGCGCTCGACCCCATGAACATCATGAATCCGGGCAAGCTGTTTTCGTTCGAGGCATAAAGCCGACACACCCGGTTATGCTGGTTGCAATGGAGGACTGAAAACTGATTCGTTTATTCGTCGCCATTGGCGGTCTGCTGGTTCTGGCGCTGTTCGCAGCGCTGATTGCGCCCTATTTCATCGATTGGAGCACCTACCGCACCGCCTTTGAGGCCGAGGCAAGCCGCATCATCGGGCAGCCGGTCAAGGTCCGGGGTGATGCCGATGCGCGGCTGGTACCGTTCCCCTCCGTCACCTTCTCCGACGTTGTGGTGGGCGACGAGGCGCAACCTTCCATGACAATCAGCCGCTTCTCGATGGACGCGGAACTGGCGCCGTTCCTCAGTGGCGAGGTTCTGATCTTCGACATGCACGTCGAAGCGCCCAAGGCCGTGGTGCGGGTGCTCGAGGATGGCCGGCTTGACTGGGCGCTCAAGCGCAAGCCGACCCCGCCGGGCGATCTCGTGGTGCTTGAGCGGGTCTCGATCAGCGATGCCGATATCACCATTATCGATGATCAGAATGGCCGCACCCACAAGGTGAGCAATGTCGATGCCCTGGTCTCGGCAAAATCCCTGTCGGGGCCGTGGCTTGTCGAGGCTGAAGGCGAGATTGCGGGCCAACGCGGCGGTCTCTCGCTCTCCACCGGGATTGCCCAGGCCGATGGCTCGATCCGCATGCGCGTCAGGGCGGTGCCGGACGCATGGCCGGTGCTGCTGGAAACCGAGGGCGAAGCCCGGATCGAGGGCGACAAACCGCTCTATGACGGGTTGTTCACCTTCACCGCCCTGTCGGACAATGGGCCGGGCGGCGTTGTTTCGGAAAAGCCGCTGGTTGTCGCCAAGGGCGATTTTGCCGCAACCAACGAGCGCCTGACAATCGAGCAATGGCGCGCCGAGATCGGCTTTTCCACCGACCCCTACATTGTCACCGGGCAGGCGACCATCGACACCGGGCCCAATCCTGAATTCCTGCTGCTCGCCGACGGCCAGCAGATCGACATGAACCGGCTTGCAGGCGAGGAATCCGCACCGGACGGCGCGCAAACCGCCGTGCCGCTGGGTGAGCGGCTGGCCATCATCAACGCCATGATCGACCGCCTGCCGCCGCCGCCCTTGCCGGGACGCATATCGCTCAATCTGCCGGCCATTGTGGCCGGTGACACCACATTGCGGGAAATCAGCCTGGAAGCCCGGCCCGACGGCAATGCCTGGCTGGTCGACCGCTTCTCGGCGAATCTTCCCGGCAGAACGACGGTCGAGGCGGAAGGAAGGCTGATGTCCGGCAGCGACGCCAGTTTTGAGGGGCAGCTGACTGTGGCGTCGACCCAGCCGTCGGGCCTGGCCAACTGGCTGGTCGGCGAGGTTGATCCGGTCATCCGGCGGCTCGGCGCCGCGGGGTTCTCCGCAAATGTCAGCCTGTCTTCCGCGCTGCAGCGTTTCGAAGCCCTGGAAGTGGCGGTCGGCCCGGCAATTCTCAAGGGCAGGCTGGAGCGCCAGACGCCGCAGACCGGCACGCCGACGCTGTCGGTCGAATTGTCCGGCGATACCTTCGATGTTGACGCGGTACAGGCGCTGGTGCTGCTCGGGCAAGGCGAAGGCAATGCTGTCCGTCCGCTGGAAGAGTACAATCTGGCCGCCCGCATCACCGCAGACACTTTCACCGTCGGTGACTACAGTCTCAAAGGCCTGGATACGTCGATGTTCTGGCGCGACCGGCAATTGACAATCGAGCGCCTGAAATTCGCCGATTTTGGCGGCGCGTCCGGCGAGTTCACCGGTTCGCTCGCGGGTTCATTCGCGGCTCCGCGCGGCGAGATCGACGGCGGGGTCACGGCCACATCTGCTGCGGGCCTGTTTGCGCTTGCTGAACAGGTGAGCGGCGGCCATCAGATCATTCGCCGGCTTGGCGCCAACAGCGCGGCCTTTGATGATCTGACTGCTGAGCTGAAGCTGAGGCTTGATCCGGATGTTGGCCCGTCATTGACGGTGACAGGCGTCACCGGAGGCAGCACCTACAAGGTAACCGCGGTGGGCACGGGGCTCACGCCGGGGGGCGACGGTCCGCGCACGATCACTGTCAACGCCGACAATCCGGAGTCCTATCCTCTTCTCGAACAGCTCGGATTCCGCATCCTGCCACTGGAAGGCGAGGGGCCTGCGTCCCTGTCTCTGGCAGCCTCCGGTGGCGCCAGCAACGGCGACCTGGCCATCGAGCTGCAGTTGAGCGCGGCAGGATCGCAAATCTCGCTCGACGGCAATGGACGCATTCCGGCCTCCGACCCTGCCACCGGCCTGTTCAGTCTTGATGTTGATTCTTCTGATATCGAGCCGCTCATCATCATGTCGGGCCATTCCATTCCGCAAGGTGGTGCAGGCCTGCCATTGTCGATGACAGCAAGCCTTGCCTTCAGTGACAAAACGGCATTGCTGTCGGACATGACCGGCAAGGCGGAAGACAATGCATTCTCCGGCCGGCTCGAATTTGATCGCTCGGCCGCCGCCCTGTCCGCCACGGGGGCGTTGCGGGTCGACTACGCCAATCTTGAATGGCTTGGCGAACTGGCGTTGGGGCCCCGGCTTTCAAGTCTCGATGGCGCGGCCTGGAGCGATCAGCCGTTTCTGCCGCCGGCGCCCGGTCAGCCGGAAATGCAGCTTGGCTTGGAAGCGGGCCGGATCGATCTCGGACGCGGTGGCCTGGCGCAGAATTTCAAGGCTGATCTGTCGACCGCGACCGGCCTGATGTCGCTGGAAAACGCCGAAATGGACTGGTTCGGGGGGCGTCTGGGCGGCCGTGTTTCCGTCAGCAATGTTGATGGTTCGGTGTTCCTATCAGGCAAAATCGAAGCAGCGGCAGCCGATCTCGCAGCGCTTGATCGGGCGGTGCGCGGCACGACAGGCCTGTCCGGAACAGCTGGAGCCAGCGCCAGCATCGAAGGCACCGGCAAATCCATGCGTGAACTCGTGGCTTCTCTCGCTGGCGGTGGCCAACTGACGGCTGACAACCTTGCCATCTCCGGTCTCGATCCCGGCGGCTTTGTCCGGATATTGGGCGCCGCCGATCGCGAAGGCTTCGAGATTGAGGCCAATGCCGTGGCCGGCATGGTCGATGCGCTGATGGCTGGCGGGGAAATGAAGACCGACTCCCTGCAACTGCCGTTTACCCTGACCGGCGGTGTGATGCGATTTACCAGCACCGGTTTCACCTATCAGGATGCCGAGCTTTCCGGCGACGCCCGGGTGGACCTTGTGGGCTTGCGTCTTGAGGCGGATTGGCGACTGGCCTTCGAGCCCGGCGTCGAGGCCGTGGCCGGTGGCGATCCCTCCGTGGTTTTCAGCCTCAACGGTCTGCTGGCCGATCCGGGCGTGTCGATCAATGCAAGCCAGATGACCAATTTCCTGTCGATGCGCGCCTTCGAACGGGAACGCCGGAAGGTGGAGTTGTTGCAGGCCGGCGTCGTCGAAAAACAACGGCTGCGGCGTGTGATAGCCCTGCTGAACGAGCGGGCGGCGCAACGCGAAGCCGCCGAAGCCGCGCGCCTGGCGGCGGAGGAGGCCGCGCGTGTGGCCGAGGAAGAGGCCGCACGGCTTGCCGCCGAGGAGCAAAAGCGTCTGGCTGAAGAACAGGCCCAGCGCGAGCGTGAAGAAAATGCCGCTGCCCAGCGTGCAGCCGAAGAGGCGGCCCGGCTAGCCGCCGAGGAGCAAAAGCGGCTGGCCGAAGAGCAGGCTCAGCGTGAGCGCGAGCAAAAGGCGGCCGCCCAGCGTGCGGCGGAGGAGGCAGCCCGCCAGCAGGGATCATTGAACGCGCCGGATGCCATCGAGCGCCGTCCGCTGCCTGATCCCCTGGCTGATCCGCCATCGGCAATCGCCGATGAGCCGCCGGCGCTCGACATGCGGGACTTTCAGTTTGAAGATCTTCCCGGTGTTGATGATCCGATCCGCCGGTTGATCATGCCGGATGGCTGATCTGCCGCTTCGGGCCGGCTTCATCCGTCGGTGGAGGATGTTCCGCCGGTCCTGTTAAGCGCCCAGTCAAGCACTGCCACGCGGATGGCGGAGGACAGGTTGGCCGGCGTCGAGCCGGGTGCGGAATGCGCGCTGTCGATCTCGGCGATCAGGGCCGCAACGGCCATGCCACGGGCGTCAGCCATTTGCCTGAGCGTGTCCATGAAGATGTCTTCGAGCGTGATGCTGGTGCGATGACCGCGAATGCTGACCGAGTGCTTGCGGATCCGTCCGCCGGCCATGCGTCAGGAACCGCCTTTGTCAGGCTCGCGGCGGGAGGCGTCGTGATCGCGGCTTGCCTTGTCGTTGCGCGCCCGCGCCAGATCGCGTTCGGCCTTTGAACGCCCGTGTTCAAAACGGTTGCGCTCGGCCTCGGCTTCCTTGGCGGTGCGGTCGCGACGCTTCCGCGCCATGCGCAAATTCACCACATCACCGTTCATCGGACTGCTCCGTCAGCTTTTCTTGCGGAAGGAATCAAGCGAGACCACATCGGCGCCGGGCTTTTTCTCGGCATCCGGATCGGCATCGCCGTCGCCGGATTCAGCCGCATCGGTCTTGTCAGCCTTGTCGTCCCGGGAGGCCGGGTCGACCAGCCGCTCAATCGTGCCGGCCAGTTCCGCGCGTTCATCGTCGTCTTCGCCATCATTGGCGGCAACGTCGAGCACCGTGTCGAATTCCAGCTCGAAATTGACGGACGGGTCGTAAAAGCCACGGATCGCGGCAAACGGCACCACCAGCTTTTCAGGTTTGTCGGAGAAGGACAGGCCGATTTCGAACAGCGATTCCGTCACCTTCAGGTCCCAGAACTGATGCTGCACCACGATGGTCATCTGCTCTGGATACCGCTCCTTCAGCGCCGTCGAAATCCGCACACCAGGCGCTTCAGTCAGGAAGGTGATAAAGAAATGATGATCACCCGGCAGGTAGCCGGTCACCGCGATTTCGGACAGCACCTTGCGGATCACGCCACGCAGCGCTTCCTGGGCAAGAATGTCGTATCGAATGTGGTCCTGCGGCATCAGCGCGTTCTTTCCTGTCTGGGCCCGGTTGATCGGTCCGCTTTTCATTTGTGCGCGGTCTTTCGCCGCCGATTCATCTAGCTTTATTACCGGAAAGCCGGTGCCCTTGAAAGCTGTGTTGGGGGATAATGCCTCAATGCATCTATAATCATTCGATTAAGGCACATTTGAGAGGCCGGGACCCCGGTATTTGCAGGTGCAAGGGGTGGATTGGCTGTCCACGTCGCCTGTCTAAAACTAGGAAAAGTGGAGGTTTCTGTTGCCAGGTACCTCCGAACCCCGCCCAGAAGTGCGACCCTCTAGGACTTAATTTGAAGTGTCACACCGCAATTAAGCAGCGAGACGAGCTTCCGCATAGTTGTCATTTGCAACTACAAGTTTAGCCCGATAACGGTGGTACAATGCCGAACAAAAAGTCGCTCTTTACACCCTCGTCGATCCTGTTTCGCCCCCATCATCATCCGGCCGCAAGGCCTGTATCGGCAGATCGCCGGATCATGGTGGAGGCGCCGGGTACCGCCCCCGGGTCCGAATGGTTTATTGCAACGCTCGTTTATTGTCATAGCTGCTTGCGCAGCACTCCCAATATAGGGTGCCGGTCAGCCATTGAAAAGGGGGTATCGCACACGAGTGACTATTGACAGCATCCGACGCAGCGCCAAACAATGCGCCCATTGAACCGCCAACGGGATCTGGCTCGAGGAAGCCCGGTTTCAGCCAAAGGGGAAAATCCATGACCGACTACGCAGCCGATGTGAAGAAATACGATGCCGGCGCCTCAGACGACACCATCGGCAAGATTGTCAAGCATCTCGGTATTGCGCTCAGAAGCCGGGATTCTTCCATGGTGGCCTGTTCCGATCCGTCCGAACTGGCGCGCGTTTCTGAAAAATGGTGCGGCAAGAAGCTCGGCGTCACCGGGTCTGCTGCCGACGATGCCGTCGCCAAGGTCTGCGAGATGATGAAGGCCGACAATTCCAAGGCGCGGGTGACCTTCTACTATCTGGTTGCCAAGGAACTCGGCAAGCTCGACACGCTGTAAGCCTGTCCCGTCCGGAAACGGACTGTCCGGAAAACGCAGCCATCAACCGGTTGCTGCGTTTTCCTGTCCTTCAAGAGCTGTATCCGGTTGCCGGGCAGCTGATAATTGAACTGTGATCCTATGAAAATTACTGCCAGATTTCTCCTGCTCGGCCTTGCTTCCATGGCCTGCATTCCCGCCGCGCGTGCGGACTCCGTTGATTTCGCCCGTTTCCTGGCCAGCCCTGCCGGGGCTGCCGGTGTTGCTGCAGCTGTCGCCGGCCTTGGCCAATGCGATACGCCGATCAGCTGGAGCCCGGGTTTCGATCCGTCCAATGGCGAGCCGGATCCCGATTCCCTCATGGTCGCCTGCCAGTACCAGGACATGGAAGACGAGGAGTTCTACGACAAGAGCGTCGTGGCGAAATTCCAGTTCTGGGACGGCAAGCCGGTTTTGCAGGGATTGACCTATCTTCCGTAATTGCATCGAGCGCCGAACCCGGTCGGGCTTCCGCCCGATCCGGGTGCGGGAGCTGTAGTATGGGGACACTGGACGACTGTCGTTTCGATGGCGCGTCAACTCGGTTAGGATCACACTTCCTCGAATCATCAGGCGGCGGCCATGCAGCAGTATCACGACCTTCTACGCCTTGTTCTCGACCAGGGCTCCGACCGCGACGACCGCACCGGCACCGGTACGCGCAGTATCTTCGGCCATCAGATGCGGTTCGACCTGTCCGCCGGCTTTCCTGCGCTGACCACCAAGAAGCTGCATCTGCGCTCGATCATTCATGAACTCTTGTGGTTCCTCAAGGGCGATACCAATATCGCCTATCTGAAGGCCAACGGCGTTTCGATCTGGGACGAATGGGCCGACGAGAACGGCGATCTCGGGCCGGTCTACGGTGCGCAATGGCGCTCATGGCCAGCCCCCGATGGCACGACGATTGACCAGATTGCCGCTCTGGTCCGCCAGATCGAGACCAATCCGTCCTCGCGCCGCCATATCGTCACCGCCTGGAACCCGGCGGAAGTCGACAACATGGCGCTGCCGCCCTGCCACTGCCTGTTCCAGTTCTATGTCGCTGACGGCAAGCTTTCCTGCCAGCTGTATCAGCGCTCTGCAGATATCTTTCTTGGCGTGCCCTTCAATATCGCGTCTTACGCGCTGCTGACCATGATGGTGGCGCAGGTGACCGGCCTCAGGCCCGGCGACTTCGTCCACACGCTGGGGGATGCGCATATCTACAAGAACCATTTCGACCAGGCCCACCTGCAGCTCTCGCGTGAACCCAAGGCCTTGCCGGTCATGCGGATCAACCCGGATGTAACCGACCTGTTCGCCTTCACCTATGACGATTTCAAGCTTGAGGGCTACGAGCCGCACCCGGCGATTTCAGCCCCGATCGCGGTGTGACCACATCCATGAGTAAAACCGGTTCTGACGTCAAAATCGTTCTGGTCGCAGCCCATGCCCGCAATGGCGTGATAGGCAGGGACGGGGACATGCCCTGGCGGCTTCCCTCCGATCTCAGGCACTTCAAGGCGGCAACCCTGGGCACGCCGGTTATTATGGGCCGCAAGACCTATCGCTCCATCGGCAAGCCGCTGCCGGGACGTGCCAATATCATCGTGTCGCGGTCGGGCTTTTCAGCCGACGGCGTTGAAACGGCCGGCAGTCTCGACGCCGCCCTTGATCTTGCGCGAAGCCACGCCGGGAATACCGGTGCCAACCAGATCTCGGTGATCGGTGGCGGACAGATCTATGCGCTGGCCATTGATCGTGCCGACGAGCTTCTGCTCACCGAGGTCGATGCCGATATCGAAGGTGACACCGTCTTCCCGGCGATTGATTCGAGCCTGTGGAAAAAGATCAGCCTGTCGGAACCGGTGAAGTCTGAAAAAGACAGCCATTCCGTCCGATTCGCCCTGTGGCGGCGTCAAGACCGATAATTCGACCGGATTAATCGTCAATTGGCGCCTGATCGCACAATGCCGCGTTGAAAGCGGCGGGTACGATACCTATAACGAGGACAACGTGCGCACTCCGGGAAGTTTCCCAGAGCGCGCCATAACACGGTTTGGAAAGAGGTCTTGATGCCCTGGAGCAATCAAAACGGAGGCGGCGGCGGCCCATGGGGCGGCGGCGGCAATGGAGGAGGAAACAATCAGGGTCCGTGGGGGAAAGGTCCCCAGCCACCGCGCGGCGGCGGCAATCCTCCAGACCTTGAGGAACTGATCCGTCGTGGTCAGGACAAGCTGCGTCAGGCAATTCCCGGCGGTGGCGGCGGTTCCGGCAGCTCCAAAATGATTGTTGCTCTCGTGGTTCTCGGCCTTGCCGGCCTGTGGCTGATGCAGTCGGTCTACACCGTCCAACCGGACGAGCGCGGTGTCGAACTGCGCTTCGGCAAGCCCAAGGATGAAGTGTCCCAGCCGGGCCTTCACATGATTTTCTGGCCGTTTGAAACGGTCGAACTGGCCACCATCGTTGAACG
Source organism: Hoeflea sp. (assembly GCA_048261205.1). Taxonomy (GTDB): domain Bacteria; phylum Pseudomonadota; class Alphaproteobacteria; order Rhizobiales; family Rhizobiaceae; genus Hoeflea. Next base: position 357,287 of record JBLXGF010000001.1, on the reverse strand, counting down.
CGAAATGGACACCGGCGGATCTTCGCGCACCGGATCCAGCGACGGCCTGATGCTGTCGGGCGATCAGAACATCGTCGATGTCGAGTTCAAGGTGCTTTACGCCGTTCAGGATCCAAAGGCGTTCCTGTTCAATGTCGCCCGTCCGGAAGACACGCTCCGCCAGGTGGCTGAAAGCGCCATGCGCGAAGTGGTTGGCCGCCGGCCGGCCCAGGACATTTTCCGCGACAATCGTGAAGCGATCGCCTCCGAAGTCCAGGCCATCATGCAGACCGTGATGGACGCGTTCCCGTCGGGTATCGTGGTCAACCAGGTCTCGATCGAAGACGCGGCGCCGCCGCGCGAAGTGGCTGATGCCTTTGACGAGGTGCAGCGCGCCGAGCAGGACGAAGACCGTTTCGTTGAAGAGTCCAACCAGTACGCCAACCAGAAACTCGGTCAGGCCCGCGGTGAAGGCGCTCAGCTTCGCGAAGAAGCCTCCGCCTACAAGGATCGCGTCGTCAATGAAGCAACCGGTGAAGCCGGCCGTTTCCTCTCGGTTTACGAGGAATATGCCAAAGCGCCGGAAGTGACCCGCTCACGTCTCTATCTCGAAACCCTCGAGAAGGTTCTTGGCGGATCTGACAAGGTCATCATCGGCCAGGATGGAAACGGCTCTGGCGTGGTTCCCTATCTGCCGCTGCCTGAAGTCCGCAAGAATGCCGGAGGCAACAACTAATGGCTAATCGTCTTCCAATTATCGGCATTCTGCTCGCCGTCGTCGTCTTCATCGTCTGGTCTTCGCTGTTTGTCGTCAATGAGCGCCAGCAGGCCATCGTTGTCCGTTTCGGTGAGATCCAGGATGTGAAGACCGAACCCGGTCTCTACTTCAAGCTTCCCTTCGCCTTCATCGACGCCGACACGGTGCAATATGTCGAGGACCGGGCCCTGCGCTTCGACCTCGAAAACATCCGTGTTCAGGTCTCGGGCGGCAAGTTCTACGAAGTTGATGCGTTCGTGCTCTACAAGATCACCGATGCACGCCGCTTCCGTCAGACTGTCTCCGGCGACCTGGTTGCTGCTGAATCGCGGCTCCGCACGCGTCTGAACTCGGCCCTGCGTACCGTTTACGGTCTGCGTGGATTTGAGGCGGCGCTTTCGGAAGAGCGGACATCGATGATGCGTGAAGTGCGCGATCAGCTTCGTCCCGAAGCCACCTCGCTCGGATTGCAGATCGATGATGTGCGTATCCGCCGGACCGACCTCACGCAGGAAGTCTCGCAGCAGACTTTCGAGCGGATGAAGGCCGAGCGTCTTGCCGAAGCCGAACTGATCCGTGCACGTGGTAACGAAGCAGCCCAGCGTATCCGCGCTATCGCCGACCGTCAGGTTGTCGAGATCGTGTCTGAAGCAGCCCGTGACGCGGAAATCATCCGAGGTGAGGGCGATGGTGAGCGGAACCGCATCTTCGCCGAGGCTTTCTCCAGGGATTCGGAATTCTTCGAGTTTTACCGTTCGATGAACGCCTATAGCGAAGCGCTCGCCGACTCCGGCACCACAATGGTGCTGTCGCCGACATCGGAGTTCTTCCGTTACTTCAACAGTGCAGCGGGTGCCAATGCGGCCGCTCCGGCAGCGTCCCCGGCGGCGCCTGCCGCGCCTGCCAACTGATTGAAGGGCGGCCGCCGGTGAGCATGTTCTTTCTGGCGGTTGGACTTGTGCTTGTAGTGGAGGGGCTGGCCTATGCGCTGGCCCCTTCCTTTATCCGCCGCATGGCGGAGGAATTGCCCAAACTCGGCGATGATCAATTGAGAATCTTCGGCGTCGTCGCTCTGGCGATCGGCGTCGGCCTTGTCTACCTGGCGCGGCATTAGCGCACGGTCCGCATGCCATGACGAACACGTGACTGGACCTGCTGGCATCGCGCCATAGATTATTGCAAGTTACGTTGACAGACCATTCCCCAAGGAGACCGTTTCGATGAGAACTCTTCGCTTCCGCGCTGTCACAGCGGCATTTGCCGCTGCCATGCTGGTGGCATCGCCCGCCATGATGCCGGCTTCCGCCCAGTCCAACCACGGGCCTGCTTCGGTGGCGGATCTGGCTGAGGGGCTGCTCGATGCGGTGGTCAATATTTCGACCTCGCAGAATATTGGCGACGGCAAGCGGACGCCCCCGCGAATGCAGGCGCCCGACGGATCTCCGTTCCAGGATTTTTTCGACGAATTCTTCAAGGACCGTCAGGGCCAAGGCCCTCGCAACCGCAAGGTCTCTTCGCTGGGCTCCGGTTTCGTCATTGATGCCGAGGAAGGTATCATCGTCACCAACAATCACGTCATCGAGGGCGCTGATTCCATCGAGGTCAATTTTGCCGATGGATCCAAGCTCAAGGCCGAGCTTGTCGGTGCCGATTCAAAGACCGATCTTGCCGTGCTCAAGGTCGAGCCGGTGACGCCGCTCACTGAAGTACCGCTCGGCAAGTCCGACGTCATGCGGATTGGTGACTGGGTGATGGCCATCGGCAACCCGTTCGGGCTTGGCGGCACGGTGACGGTCGGCATCATTTCGGCGCGTGGCCGTGACATCAATTCCGGACCCTATGACAATTTCATCCAGACCGATGCCGCCATCAACCGCGGCAATTCCGGTGGTCCGCTGTTCAACATGAACGGTGAAGTTATCGGCATCAACACGGCGATCATCTCGCCGTCCGGCGGCTCCATCGGCATCGGTTTTGCCGTGCCGACGGAGCTTGCCATCAACGTCATCGACCAGCTGCGCGAATTCGGCGAAACCCGCCGCGGCTGGCTTGGCGTCCGTATCCAGCCGGTCACCGACGAAATCGCCGAAAGCCTCGGCATGGACGAAGCCATGGGCGCTCTGGTCGCGGGTGTCATCCGCGGCGGACCTGTCGATGATGGATCGATAGAGCCGGGTGACGTCATTATTCGTTTCGATGGCAAGGATGTCGACACCATGCGCGATCTGCCACGCGCTGTGGCCGAAAGTCCGGTCGGCAAGGCTGTCGATGTCATCGTCATCCGCAAGGGCGAGGAGCAAACCGTCAAGGTAACGCTCGGACGGCTCGAAGACAGCGACCAGCTGGCCAGCGCCGACGAGAGTGGCGAAGACGGCGCAACCGACTTGCCCGATACGCTCAGCACCGTTGAGGTGCTTGGCATGACCTTGGCGGAGTTGACCGATGAGGGCCGCCAGGAATTTGCCATCGCCGACAGTGTGGAAGGTGTGGTGATCACCGCCGTCGACCCTAATTCCGCTGCTGCCGACAAGCGCATTGAACCGGGCGACGTGATCGTCGAAATCGCCCAGGAAAGCGTCATGACCCCGCAGGATGTAGAGGAACGGATTTCCGCGCTGAAACAGGACGGTCGCCGCAACGCGCTGTTGATGCTGGCAGGCCGCACCGGCGAGTTGCGCTTTGTCACGGTTCGCATGGACTGACCCCGGCACTCGCATACCAAAAAAAAGGCGGCTGATGGCCGCCTTTTTCATGTCTGATACGAAGGGATCTCAGCTGCGTGGATCGTCAGGCAGCATCTCGTAAAAGACATGCCGCTTGAGATGCGGATGGGTGTGCGGCACCCCCGGATGATCGAAATCGAGGTCGGGACGATGGCGCATCCCGATCCGCAGCATGACAGCCGTTGAACGGTGGTTGCTGGCCACTGCGAAACTGATGATGCGGTCCAGCCCCAGATCATCCAGGCCGACATCGCGCCAGCGCCGCGCGGCTTCGCTGACGATACCCTTGCCCCAGAATTCCGGCGCGATCCGCCAGCCGATTTCGATGACGCCGTCTTCAGCGACCGGAAGTCCGTTGGTGATGTTGAGCCCCGTAAACCCGGCAACTTCGCCGGTGTCAGCGATCTCGACGGCGCAAAGCCCGAAACCGTTTTCCGCAATGCCTGCCGCCAGCCGGTCCATCAATGCATCGGCTTCCGCACGGCTGCGCCGCATCGGGAAGAATTCCATTACCCGGTCATCGGAATTGATGCGGTGAAACAGCTCCCGGTCGCGGTCTTCCCAGTTGCGCAGGATCAGCCGTTCTGTTCTGAGCGGCTTCATCAGATCACGAAATCGGTTTTGCGGTAACCCTGCAGGTAAAGCAGTGCGGTCAGGTCACCGTGGTCAATGCGGATATCGGCCTGTGCCGCCACCGAGGGCTTGGCATGCAGCGCTACACCGGAACCGGCTATTCCCAGCATCCCCAGATCATTGGCCCCGTCGCCAACGGCGATGGCGTCTGCTGGATCGAGATTGAGGCGCGCTGCAATATCGTTGAGCGCGTCGACCTTGGCCTGCTTGCCGAGAATCGGCTCGCGCACGACCCCGCTGAGAACACCATTTTCGCTTTCGAGAATGTTGGCGCGGTTCTCGTCAAAGCCGATCATTGCCGCGACCACAGACGTGAAAGAGGTGAATCCGCCAGACACCAGCGCGGTGTAATGGCCGTTGGCACGCATGGTGGCAACAAGCTCGCGGCCGCCTGGTGTCAGGGTGATGCGGTTTTCGATCACCTGTGCAATCACCTCCACCGGCAGGCCCTTGAGCAGGCCGACGCGTTCGCGCAAGGCCGGTTCAAAGGCGATTTCGCCATTCATGGCGCGCGCGGTGATCTCCGAAACCCGCTCCTTCAGCCCCACTTCGGCTGCAAGCTCGTCAATGCATTCCTGGCCGATCATGGTCGAATCCATGTCAGCGATGAGGATTTTCTTGCGCCGTGTGTCGGCGAACTGGACTGCGGCGTCGATCGGCAATTCGCCAATCACCTTCCGGATGGCTGACAGCGCCGCTGATTTGTCGGCGCCATCCCTGAGCGCGATGTCGCAGGCAATGCCGTCTGCGAGCCAGTACAGACCAGTGCCATCGACGGCGGTGAAGACGGCTTCGCCAAGCGCTGGCGTAAGAACAGGGTTTGACGGATTGGCGACAAGCGTGGCAACGAGGGCCATGGAACAAAAACTCCAGCGACAAGATATCTCGGCGCTTCTGATAGCCGGGCCGACCGCCAGCGGCAAGTCCGCGCTGGCGCTTGAGATGGCGCGCGAGCTTGGCGGCGAGATCGTCAATGCCGACTCGATGCAGGTCTACGGGGTTCTCGACCGGTTGACAGCTCGCCCCGGTGCGCAGGATCTGGCCGAGGTTCCGCATCATCTTTATGGCCACATACCGCCCAGCGAGCTCTATTCCACCGGCCTATGGCTCAATGAAGCCACCGAAATTATCAACGACGTTCGCGCACGTGGCTTGCTCCCGGTCGTGGTTGGCGGCACGGGGCTGTATTTCCGGGCGCTCACCGGAGGCTTGTCCGACATGCCTGCAATCCCCGATGAGATCCGCAATGACCTGCGCTCACGCCTGGTATCGGAGGGCGTCGAGGCCCTGCATGCCGAGCTTTCGCGGCTCGATCCGCAGATGGGTGAGCGGCTCCGTCCCGCAGACCGGCAGCGCATATTGCGGGCCCTCGAAGTCGTTCGCGCCACTGGCCGTTCGATCATCGAGTTTCAGGGGCGCGGCGGGGAGAAGATCGTCGATCCGCTGCGCGCCCGTTGCCTGGTGCTGCAACCGGAACGGCCATTGCTGCATGCCAGGATCAATCAGCGTTTTGCGACGATGATGGAGGAGGGGGCGCTGGACGAGGTCCGGCACTTGCTCGCTCTGGATATTCCGCCGCAACATCCCGCCATGAAGGCCATCGGTGTGAGCCAGATCGCCGATCATCTCGCGGGCCGGCTTTCCCGTGATGACGCCATTGAACTGGCCAGTATTGCCACAAGGCAATATGCCAAGCGGCAAATGACCTGGTTCCGGAACCAGTTGGGCGAGGAATGGGAAGTGATACACCAATAAGGAGAAAACTAGTTTCCGGAACGAACGATTTCTATCGTCGCGTTAAGTTAAATCTAAGGGGTTGGAAGTAGTATTCGATCCACGACCATGGAAATCAGTTGGGACGATGCGTTTTCACAAGGCTGAACTGTTCTTTTTTCTGCTGATGTTTTTTGTGGGTATCAGTGGAGCATTTTCGCTGGCGGCATATTCCGCCGCGACCGGCGGCTTTATGGTCGGCGGTGTGGAAAGCGCTGCGAGTTTTTCATTCATGGCCATGGTGCTGTCGGGGTTGTCAGCGGTCTGTGGATGTTTTCTGGTCTATCCGATCATGTCGCGCGGCGTGCGCGAGCGCGGCAAACTGCAGAAAATGACGGAATCTCTTTCTGTGCGATCGTTAACGCTGGAGCATGCGGCCGTTACCGATAGCCTGACCGGCATGTTCAATCGTCGCTATTTCGACGATGCGCTGGCTGAATATCTTCAGGCGTTTGGACATATCGACAAGCCGATCGGCATGGTTATCCTGGATCTCGATCACTTCAAGGCAGTCAACGATACGCACGGTCACGATGTTGGAGACAAGGTTCTGCGGCAGGTTGCGGAATGCCTGCAGGTGTTTACCCGCTACCATGATGTTCTTGCGCGGCTGGGAGGCGAGGAATTTGCCATTCTGTCGCCCAATATCACCGAGCGCCAGCTCTACACTCTGTCCGATCGCATCCGTCAGGCGGTCTCTGAACTCCAGATTCCTCACGGCAATGTCACGCTTAAGGTAACAGTCAGCGCCGGACTGGCGATTTGGGATGGCGTGGAGTCCGGTGAAGAGCTCTACAGGCGGGCCGACAAGCAGCTCTATGAAGCCAAGCGCCAGGGCCGCAACCGCGTCTGCGCCGCCTGACAGGCAACCTTGCTGCGTCATCACCGAACTCATAAACTGACTGTGCAAACAGCTCCGCCGGAGCCGCGACGTCGAACCCGTAACGTCGACGCACAACAGCAATCTTCTTTCCAGTAGTGGATGGGAGAGACGTCAGTCCTTGAGCAGCGAGGACAGCGGCTTTTTCAGAAGGCTCGAGCGCAGGGAGCTCATCTCGTGGCGCGGTGCGGCCGCAGGCGCTGCCGGCTGACCGTAATCATCCCTGGAAGCCATACCGGTCTGACGCGCCGATTGTGCATCGCTCAGCCGCCGATGCGCCGCGGCCACGTCGAATTCCTGTGCCGGATCGATGGATGGCATCTGTGGTGTGATCGAAGGTGGCTGAGGCCTGAAAGTCTCAGCTTGGGGAGAGTGGTGCGAAGGCGACGGTGATGCGGGAGCGGCTGGTCTCGCCGTATCGTCGATATGCCGCATCCGCATGACGATCTTGCCCAGATCGACATTGTTCGGGTCGCCACGATGAACCGGCTGCAGACCCGAATTTGCCCGGGGCAATATGTTTTCCGAAACTCTTTCGAACATCATGCGCATAGGCACGGCGACAGCCTCACCGAAAGCAATGGCCTCGCCATTGCCAATGGATGACAGGAAGCTCAGCGTCGAGGCCGACGAATCTGGAATGGCCGAACGGATGATGTCCTGGTCATGATCGTTGGACAGACGCATGGCAAAGACCGTCGAGCACTGCGACAGGATCGTCGGATCCAGTTCGCCGGGGCGCTGTGTGATCACACCAAGGCTGACGCCGTATTTACGGCCTTCCTTGGCGATGCGGGAAATCGCCTGGCGCGTCGGGAAGAAGCCGAGCTTCGGATCCGCAGGCACATAGCGGTGGGCCTCTTCGCAGACCACCAGAATGCGCACGCCGCCCGCACTCCACAGTGCGATCTCGAAGGCCATCCGGCACAGGATCGAGGCGACCGAATTGACCACCTCGGAAGGAATGCCCGACAGCTGGAAGGTCGTCACCGGCTTGCCGTCACCCGGAATCCGGAAGATATGGCTGATCGTCGTCAGGATGGTGTCATGGATCGTGTTGGACGAGAACATGAACTCGTAACGCGGGTCATTGATTGCTGCCTGCACCCGGACCTTGAGCGAACGAAGATGAGGCTTTTCCAGACGCCCCTCAAGCTTGCCGATGCGCTCGTCGATCAGCGCCAGCAGGTCGGCGATCCGGTAAGGCACGGGAGTGTCGGCCGTCAGCGAGGATTTTTCCGGCCCGCGCCGGATCAGCGCCGTGTCGGTAGAGCCCTTGAACATCCGCTTGGCTTCGGGGATCAGATCCCGCAGCGCGTCGATCTCCTCGGGGATGGCCGGGCGGCCGCGAAACAGGACTTCGGTGAATTCCTCAAGCTTGAACAGCCAGAACGGCAGATCCAGCGTGTCGGTATCGATCACCACCGATTCCGTGGGGAAGGCTGCGGCGAATTCGTTGTGCGGATCGAGAATGAGCACCCGCAGCGATGGGTCGGCTTTCAGGGCCTTGTGCAGCAGAAGCGTCACTGCGGTGGTCTTGCCAACACCGGTGGTGCCGACAACCGCAAAATGCCGTGACAGCAGCGACGGCACATGAATGAGCGCGCCAAGCGAGGTGTCCTGGGTCAGCTTGCCGATGACGGCAGTGTCGCTCACACCCGGATCATAAATGATGGCGAGATCGGAAGAGCGCATGCGATGCGCCACTGCGCCGAGATAGGGGTACTGGGTTATGCCCGCGCTGAATTCCGCCTTGCCGGTTACACCGGTGCGGATTTCCCCGACCAGCTCCACCTCGATATGCATGATATTTTCGTCGGTCTCCGACCAGGCCGATGCTGCCGTTTCCATTGAGCAGACGAGCGCCACCACACGGTTGTCGGCAACGCTTATCGAGATCAGGCGGCCCACAGACCACAGTTCGGCCAGGCCGTTGCCGTCAAGTCCCGCAATCGCGCTCACCGTCGCCTTGGAACCGGAACAGCCGACGATGCGGCCCATGAGCCGGTTTCCTGCCGGATAGGTGCCGCGCCGCGCCCGGCCGTCTTCCTCGCTGGGAGACAGTGGCGTCATTGTGCTCTCTGTGATTTGCCCGTTTTCCATCGGGCTCACCATCGCACTGCGAGGTTAATGGGGAGTTGCGGAAAACCTCCATCGCGGAGATTTGAAACAGATAATCGTACAATTAATGCGTTGACGCGGCGGGGGCGAGACGGTACGAATTCAAACATGAACAAGATCGTGAACATTCTCGTGGTAGGACCGCGCATGGGCAGGGTGGCGTAGCCACCCGGCGAAAGCTCCCATGCGCGAAACACAGGCTCCTCCGGGGGCCTTTTTTTATGGCTTAAACCGGGCTATTGAGCTCGACAAACAGACGGAAATAAGGGGTCAGGCAATATGGCCGGCAAGCAGATGGAAATGACGGGCGCGGAAATGGTTCTGCAGGCGCTGAAAGACAACGGCGTCGAGCATATCTTCGGATATCCTGGCGGGGCGGTTCTGCCGATCTACGATGAACTGCATCAGCAGGACGATGTCGAACACATTCTGGTGCGCCATGAGCAGGGCGCCGGACACATGGCCGAAGGCTATGCCCGCTCCACCGGCAAGCCTGGCGTTGTTCTCGTAACCTCCGGTCCGGGTGCCACCAATGTGGTCACGGCGCTTCAGGACGCGTTGATGGATTCGATCCCCATCGTTTGTTTGACCGGACAGGTTCCGACATCGCTGATCGGCTCGGACGCTTTCCAGGAATGCGATACCGTCGGCATCACCCGGCCATGCACCAAGCACAATTGGCTGGTCAAGGACGTCAATCAGCTCTCCCGGGTCATCCACGAAGCATTCCGCATCGCCACCACCGGCCGTCCGGGGCCTGTCGTGGTCGACATCCCCAAGGATGTTCAGTTCGCCACCGGCATCTACACGCCTCCATCTCCGGTGATCGAGCAGAAGAGCTACCAGCCGAAGGTTTCCGGGGATCTTGAGAAGATCCGCGAGGCCATCGAGCTGATGGCCGGCGCCAAGTGTCCGATGATCTATTCGGGTGGCGGCGTGGTCAATTCGGGCCGCGAAGCCAGCCAGTTGCTGCGCGAACTGGTCGAACTCACCGGTTTCCCGATCACCTCGACCCTGATGGGGCTTGGCGCTTATCCGGCATCGGGCAAGAACTGGATGGGCATGCTGGGCATGCACGGCACCTATGAAGCCAACATGGCGATGCATGATTGCGACGTCATGGTCTGCATCGGCGCCCGCTTTGACGACCGTATCACCGGCCGTCTGGATGCGTTTTCGCCCAATTCGAAAAAGATCCACATCGACATCGATCCGTCCTCGATCAACAAGATCGTCCGCACCCAGGTCGGCATTGTCGGCGATATCGGCCATGTTCTGGAAGACATGGTCCGGCTGTGGCGCGCGTCGAAGAACACCGACAAGAGCCAACTTGCCGACTGGTGGGCCCAGATTGACAAATGGAGAGGCCGCAATTCGCTGGCCTATACGTCCAACAAGGACGTCATCATGCCGCAATACGCGATCCAGCGGCTCTATGAGCTGACCAAGGACCGCGACACCTACATCACCACCGAAGTGGGCCAGCACCAGATGTGGGCGGCACAGTTCTATGGCTTCGAAGAGCCCAACCGCTGGATGACGTCGGGCGGCCTGGGCACCATGGGCTATGGTTTCCCGGCGGCCATCGGCGTGCAGGTGGCACACCGTGACAGCCTGGTCATCGACATCGCCGGCGATGCCTCGATCCAGATGTGCATCCAGGAAATGTCCTGCGCGGTCCAGTACGGCCTGCCGGTCAAGATCTTCATCCTCAACAACCAGTATATGGGCATGGTCCGGCAATGGCAGCAGCTGCTGCATGGCAACCGGCTGTCGCATTCCTACACCGAATCCATGCCTGACTTCGTCAAGCTGGCCGAGGCCTATGGCGGTGTCGGCATCCGTTGCGACAAGCCCGCCGACCTCGACGACGCGATCCGGACCATGATCGATACACCGCAGCCGGTGATCTTCGACTGCCGGGTCGCAGCGCTGGCCAACTGTTTCCCGATGATCCCGTCAGGCAAGGCGCATAACGATATGCTGCTGCCGGATGAGGCCACCGACGAAGCTGTGGCCAACGCCATTGATGCAAAAGGCCGCGCGCTCGTTTGAGCAGCGCCAGTGGTCTGGCCGGAACAGGTGGTCACCATCTGTTCCGGAAAGCCAGCCCACCAACAGAACAGGAACTGATCATATGAACGCTCAGCATCAACCCACCGGTTCGGCCTATTTCATGACCGCCGAGACCGCGCGCCCGGAAACCCATACGCTATCGGTTCTGGTCGACAACGAGCCGGGCGTCCTGGCCCGGGTCATCGGCCTGTTTTCCGGCCGCGGCTACAACATCGAAAGCCTCACGGTCTCGGAGACCGAGCACGAGGCGCATCTCTCGCGCATTACCATCGTCACCACCGCCACCCCGCAGGTGCTCGAGCAGATCAAATCCCAGCTCGAACGCATCGTGCCGGTACACCGGGTGGTGGATCTGACCGTGCGCTCCGAAGAGCTGGGTCACGACAAGCCGCTGGAACGCGAGCTTGCCCTGGTCAAGGTCACCGGCACCAGTGACAACCGGGTCGAAGCGCTGCGCCTCGCAGACGCCTTCCGCGCCCAGGTGATCGACGCCAACACCGAGCATTTCATCTTCGAGATCACCGGCCGCGTCTCCAAGATCGAACAGTTCATCTCGATCATGAAGCCGCTCGGCCTGGTCGAGATCTGCCGCACCGGCATCGCCGCCATGAACCGCGGCCCGCAAGGCATGTAATGCGACTGGCCTGCGGCAGGTTGCTGCAGGCCCTCACGCCTGAAAGCCGTGTTAACGCCAGATGAACATGGCGTTCCAATCCGGTTCACTCGGGCCTCTCTAGAACGGGTTCATCGCATCAACGCGACAAACCAGAGAGAGGAACACGCCATGAAAAAGATCATCCTGACCACTGCCGCCGCTTCACTTGCTATCCTGTTCGCAGCCGCTGGAACCGCCAGCGCCCAGCAGAGCCGCACCGCCACCATCAAGCCGATGCAGACAAACAGCGCAGTCATGAAGTTTGCCCCCGTCCGCGGCAGTTCGACCAACATCCCCGACAACACCGCCCCCGCCTGGACCGCAGGCTGTTACGCGGAATTCGGTCCCGACGCCAAATATCCGGATGCAGCCATGCTGGAGAAATGCCTCAACTGGTAAAGCCATCCAAGCAGCCATCGAAATCGCCGCCGCCCGAGATCATCTCATCTCCGGCGGCGTTTTGCTGCCGTTTCGCTGATACCCGGTGACGGGCAGATCACTCTCAGATCATCTGCAGCGGCTCGCGCGAGCGCGGCGGCGGGAAGATCTGGTTGAGTTCGGCCAGTTGATCACCGCTTAGGCTGATATCCGCTGCGGCGCGGTTCTCGGCAACCCGGTCCGGGCTGGATGATTTCGGGATCGCAATCACATTGTCGCGGCTGAGCAGGAAGGCCAGCGCCAGCTGCGCCGGTGGCAGGCCAAGCCGCTTTGCCAATTTTCCCAGGCCCGGATGTCTGAGCAGTCGGCCTTCATCTAGCGGCGAATAGGCCATCAACGGCATCGCGTTCTCACCCATCCATGGCAGCAGATCGAACTCGATGCCGCGCGTTGACAGATTGTAGAGCACCTGATTGGCCGCGCAGCCGGCGCCGCCGGGCAGGGCGGACAATTGCCGCATCGCCAGCGTGTCGAAGTTGGAGACGCCCCAGCGGCGGATCTTTCCGGCCTCGCGCAATTCTTCAAAGGCTTCCACCGTGCCATTAAGCGGATGGCGGCCGGGCCAGTGCAGCAGATAAAGATCGATATGGTCGGTGCCAAGCCGTTTCAGGCTGGCTTCGCAGGCCGCGATGGTGCCGTGACGGCTGGCGTTGGACGGCAGCACCTTGGAGACCAGGAAAACCTCGTCACGGCGGCCGCTGATGGCCTCCCCGGTCACTTCCTCCGCTCCGCCATTTGCATACATTTCCGCCGTGTCGATCAGCGTCATGCCGCAATCGATGCCGGCTTGCAGCGCCCGCACCTCGCCGGCCTTCTCGCTTCGGCGCTCGCCCATGTGCCATGTGCCCAGTCCGAGCGCCGGTACGGTATATCCGTCACGAAAGGTGGCTGTGGGTAGCGCATGGCTCATGTTGGTCTCCTCTGCGTCGCTTCAATCACATTCTCGAATGCGGGTATGACGACAATTTGTTTGTCTCGCGCCGGGGGTGGTTTAACAAGTATGGACCGGCATTCAGCCGGTAGGAAAGACTATGGCACTTGAAACCTTCCTGACGCTGATCGCCTTTGCCTTCGTTGCCGGAGGGACGCCGGGGCCGAACACCATGATGCTGTTTGCATCCGGGGTGAATTTCGGATTCCGTAACACCGTGCCGCATATGCTGGGCATCGCGATCGGCTTCCTTGCACTTCTTCTGGCGGTCGGTTTCGGGCTTGGTGCGCTGCTGACGGCCATTCCAGCGCTTTATCTGGTTCTCAAGATCCTGGGTGGCGGCTATCTCGTCTACATCGCCTGGCGGATTGCCACATCAAACACCTTGCCCGAAGCCAGGGCCGGGGCGCAGCCGATGACATTCATTGAGGCGGCGGCGTTCCAGTGGGTCAATCCCAAGGCATGGGTGATGCTGGTCACGGCGATGGGAATTTACACCGACCCCGATCACTACGCCGATACGGTGATGTTGATCTTTCTTGCATTTGCCATCGCCACAATACCCTGCGTCAGCGCCTGGGCCGGATTCGGATCGGTGCTGAGATCCTGGCTGGCCGATCCGGTGCGGCTCAAATGGTTCAACATCTCCATGGCGGTACTGCTGGTGGCGTGCCTCTGGCCGATGTTGCGGTAGCTGTTCGGTCTTGAATCTTGTACGGCATTGCCGTATAAGTAGTCATGCACACCGTTATTCAGACGCCGATCTTTGTCGACGATGCAAAACGGCTTGGTTTGTCGGCCGGTGAAATTGACGGAATTGTGTATACCGTTGCTGCAGCCCCCGAATCTGGAGCAATCATTCCGGGAACCGGCGGCGCGCGCAAGCTGCGCCATGCTGGTCGCGGTCATGGCAAGAGCGGAGGGTACCGCACGATTCATTATTTCGGTGGTGAGAATGTGCCGGTGTTTCTGCTCACGGTTTATGGCAAAGGTACCAAAGCCAATCTGAGCAAAGCCGAAAGAAACGAACTTGCCAAATTGCTGCCTCGCATTGTGTCGGCATATCGCGGGAACACCGAACAGAAAGGACCAAAATCATGAGCAATTTCGGTGACCGACTGGTCGAAAGCGCCCGGCAGGCGCTCGCCATCGCACAAGGTGCCGAGCAGCCGGCTCAGATCTTTGTTCCAGAGACCGTGGATGTTGCGGCGATACGCAAGAAACTGCGGCTGTCACAAAGGGATTTTGCCGAAAATTTCGGTCTTCCCGTCGGCACAGTGCGCGATTGGGAGCAGGAACGCCGTTCTCCGGACCGGGCGGCGCTTGTTCTGTTGCGGGTCATTGCCAAAGATCCGGACGCGGTGCGACGTGCATTGGCGGGTTAACGGCTCTGTTCGGCTCAAATGGTTCAACATCTCCATGGCGGTGCTGCTGGTGGCGTGCCTCTGGTCGATGTTAAAATAGTGCGATGGCGGGCTTGGCGAGCATCAGCCACAAAATGCCCAGCACCGCGAAAAAGGCCGGAAAGCCGCAGGCGAACCAGATCCTGTAGAGCCTGTGGAAGGCTCGGGGCAGGGCGGTCCCGGTCTCTACCGCAGCGCGCGCCAGATCCCGCAACCGGATCTGTATCCAGACCACCGGCAGCCAGAACAGGCCGGTCACCAGATACAGAAAAAGCGACACCAGGATCCAGCCTTCGGTCAGATCCCAGCCGAGCCGGCGCGCCAGGAGATAGCCGGTCACCGGTTGCAACACCACCGCCGTCGCGGTGAACAGCGCGTCGGCGACGACAACGGTTCCCGAGACATGCGCGATCAGCCGGGCATCACCGCTGCGCACCGCCATCAGCATGAAGAAGGCGATGCCGGCGCCGGTGCCGAGCAGCACCGCTGCGCCGATGACATGCAGCCACAGCAGAAAGTCGGGCCCGATCATCAGCGTTCGTCCAGTGTGGCAAGGGCAGTGAGCGTCAGCAGGATCGACGGCAGCACCTTGACCAGCGGTCCCAGCGGATCGAGCCACAGCGCGGGCTGGGCGAAAGTCGCCGCCAGCAGGTAGAACCCGCTCGTGCAGACCATGCCCAGCAGGGCCAGGCGCGCAGCCGGCCGGACGAGTACGGCAAGCCCGAGCACAATGTCGAGGCTGCAACTGGCCATCACCGTCAGCAAGGCTGGTCCGTAGGTCAGAAGACCGTCGAAATGCGCCATGGCCGCGGCCAGCTTGACCAGCGGGATCAGTCCGGACGTGAGCCAGAACAGCGACAATGTCAGGATGATCGGCGCCTTGAGCAGATAGAGCCGCGCAAACCAGAGGTCCTGCACGCCGGAAGGAGCATCGTCCAGGCTCTGCTGAAGCGACCGCAGCTCGAAAGCCGAAGGCGTGGCGCCGCTGCTGCCGGCGCCGCCCTCCGCCATCACCGCCATCGCGGTCGAGCGCAGCGGCGAGCGCCAGCCAAGCCGGCCGGCGATATCGGCGATCGCGGTCACCGGGCGGGCAAGTGCCGCGGGCACGGCCATGAGACGGGCGGCGGGCAGGCCGAGCCAGCGCCGGTGCAGCGCCAGCATCTCGCCCAGCGAGAGATTTCCGGCGGCGGCAAGCGCGATGTCGCTGCCCGGTTTTATGCGGCCATCGACAGCCCGGGCGACTGCCTCGGCCACGTCGTCAAGCGCCACCGTTGCCACAGGGATTTCCGCATGAATGGCGGGAATGACGAAGGGAAAACTCGCCAGCCCCCTGACCAGCGCGGTGCCGCCATAGGCGTTGCGGCCCACAACCAGCGACGGGCGCAGGATCACATGGTCGAGCCCGGACTGCTTCAGCGCGGCGTCGGCCCGCCGTTTCGTGGCCAGGAACGGCAAATCCGCCGCGCCGCCGTCCGTGCGGGCGGAAATCTGCACGATCAGCCGTCCGCCGGCGGACGTTGCGGCGGCATAAAGCGCCAGCATGGCCCGTTCCTGCACCGCGGCAAGATCATCGCGCAATCCGTCCTGCAACGCACCGGCGCAATTGACGACAACCTGATGATCGGCGGCCAGCCTGTTCCAGTCCTGCGCCGATGTCATGCCGGCGAGGTCAGCCCGGACAAAATCAGTGCCGGGAAATTGGATGGCGGCTCGCTTGGTGTCACGGCCAAGAGCGGTCACGCGGTGACCTTGCGCAGCAAGCTTGCGCATAATCGCCGAACCGATGAAGCCGTTGCCACCGAGAATCAGAATGTTCATGGCCCAGATTAACCGCCGAAACGGAAGCGCGCCATTTCCTGGCGCCGATATTGCCGCGCTTCATTGCGAGGCGTAAAGTTGCCGCATGACCCACGACACCAATCATCATTCCCACGATCACCATGACCACCACCACGACAACGAGCTCGATCCCTTCGCCGCAAGGGTGAAGGCGCTCGAGACGATCCTCACCGAAAAGGGGCTGATCGATCCCGCCGCCATCGACGCCATTGTCGAGACCTATGAGCACAAGGTCGGCCCGCGCAACGGAGCCCGTGTGGTGGCCAGGGCCTGGTCCGATCCGGAGTTCGCCGAATGGCTCGAACGCGACGCCACGGCGGCCATCGCCTCGCTTGGCTATACGGGCAGGCAGGGCGAACACATGCAGGCGGTGTTCAACACCGAGGACACCCACAATCTCGTCGTTTGCACGTTGTGCTCGTGCTATCCGTGGACCGTGCTCGGCGTGCCGCCGGTCTGGTACAAGGCGCCGCCCTATCGCAGCCAGGCGGTGATCAACCCGCGTGGCGTGCTGGCCGAATTCGGCCTCGTGCTGGCTGAGGAAACCCGCATCCGGGTATGGGATTCCACCGCCGAGCTGCGCTACATGGTGGTGCCGATGCGGCCCGTGGAAACCGAGGATTTGAGCGAGGAGGACCTGGCAAGGCTGGTGACGCGTGACTGCATGATCGGCACCGGCCTGCCGCTGAGACCCGGTTCGCTTGAGCCCGGCGCCTTGTGGCCGCCCGAGCCAGACGCGGGAGCGGCGCCATGAACGGCCCGCACGATCTTGGCGGGCAGATGGGCTTCGGCCCGGTGGCGCCCGAAACCAACGAACCGGTGTTTCACGCAGACTGGGAACGGAGCGCGCTCGGCGTGACGCTTGCCACCGGCGCCTTCGGTGCCTGGACCATCGACGAAAGCCGCCACGCGCGTGAATCCCTGCATCCGGCGACCTATTACAGCGCCAGCTATTACGAGATCTGGATCCGCGCGCTCGAGACCTTGCTCGAACGTCACGGCTTTGTCTCTGACGATGAGCTGGAAGCCGGCCACAAGATCTGGCCCGGCGTCAAACCAAAGCGCGTGCTGCACGAAACCGACGTCGCAGCCGTTCTGGCCCGCGGCGCGCCGTGCAACCGCGAGGTTTCAGCCGGCCCTCGCTTCAAGCCGGGAGACCGGATTCGCACCATCAATGATCACCCGGAAACCCACACGCGGCTGCCGCGCTATGCCCGTGGCAAGCAAGGCACGATCGAGGCCGTTCGTGAGGGCTTTGTGTTTCCCGACACCAACGCCCACGGAAAAGGCGAAAACCCGCAGCATGTCTATACGGTCTGCTTCACCGGCCATGAGCTCTGGGGGGAGCGGGCCGATCCGGCGCTGACCGTCTCGATTGACGCCTGGGAGAGCTATCTTGAGCACGCCTGAGCCTGAAACGAAAGCTTCAACCGGGTCGCCGTTCCGCCTGCCGGACGGCTCGGGTCCGGACGAGCCGGTGTTTGCCGAACCGTGGCAGGCGCAGGCCTTTGCGCTCGCCGTGGCGCTGCATCAGCGCGGTGTGTTTACCTGGAGCGAATGGGCGGCTGAATTGTCGAAACAGGTGGCCAGGCCCGGCGCGGCGCAGGATGGCAGCGATTATTATCAGCACTGGCTGGCGACGATTGAAGCTCTGCTGGCGGAAAAGGGTGTGGCAGGCCCGCAGCTGGTTGCCGACCTGTCCGCGTCCTGGCAGCGCGCCGCTCACGCAACGCCGCACGGAAAGCCTATCTTGCTCGAAAATGACCCGGAGCGCGGGTAAAATTAGTTCGGTGACAGTTTACCTTTGGGACTGCGCCTTCTTTTTGGTTCGGTGCCAAAAGTAAACTGTCACCGACCTGCCGGCCTGTCCCGGGTTCAGCTCAGCCAGTCCGGCGTCCTGGTGAACGGCGTGCCGAACCGCGCCAGCCACAGACTGCGGGCGATGCGCCGCGCGATGACCAGGATTGGCGCTGCGGTGTCCGGTTCAAACAGCGCTGCCGTAGTGGCCTCGAAGAGGTCCAGCCACAACCGGAAATCGTCTTCCTGAAGATCCGGCAGAGCGTTGTGCTTGACCACGGGTTGTCCCGAATACTCTCCCGAATGCAGCAGCACAGAGCGCCAGAACTGGTTCATTCGATGAAGATGTGGATCCCATTTGCCTGCAAGCCTGTCTTCAAACAAAGAGCCTAGCCGCGGATGTTTCCGGATCTCGCCGTAGAACCGGTCAACCAGCATGGCAATCTGCTCCGGCGAGATCTTGACTGCAGGCACCCGTGGCGGTGCGGGACGGGCATCAAGCACGGACGGGGCGGGTCTGTCAGCCATTATATTTCAAGGCGACCAGCAGCGTGACCGCGCCCCAGAAGCACATGTTGATGAAGGAACGGATCAACCCGCCATCCTGTTCGACGGTGATGCCGAGCCGCCGGCGGACCAGATCACCTGGCAGCAGAAATATCCAAAGCAGTGTTTTCATCACGTCCTCTTTTCTGGTATTCCATATACCACTATTCCTGCTTGCCGTGAAAAGCAATATATCAAATACCACTATTGAGGTTCCTGATGCGCTTGACCCTTCACACCGACTACGCATTTCGCGTTCTCATGGCGCTGGGGCGCGCGCCCGGCGAGGTCAAATCGGTCGACGATCTGGCCCGCGAGTTCGGCGTCTCGAAACATCACCTGATGAAAGTCGCACAAAACCTCACTGCCGGCGGGTTCGTCACCGCTGTGCGCGGACGCAATGGCGGTTTGCGGCTGGCCAGGCAGGCCGCTGACATCAATCTCCAGGCGGTGGCCGAGCATATGGAGCCCGATTTCAACATCGCCGGCTGCTTTGGCGAGGAGAACTGCTCGTTTCTGCCGCGGTGCAGGCTCAAGGGCGTGCTGGGCCAGGCCAAATCCGCTTTTCTGCAAACGCTCGGCAAGCACGATCTTGCCTCGATCCTGTAGATCCCGAAGCCTCAATTGCCGGGTCGCGCAGGCGAACCGAATCTGCCATGAGAAGATATGAAGTTTTCACCCCAACAGGATGAGGCGCTCAAGGCCGTCTCGCGCTGGCTCAAGGATGGCCGCACCCCGATCTTCCGGCTGTTCGGCTATGCCGGCACCGGCAAGACCACGCTGGCCAAGTATTTTGCCGACAATGTGGATGGCGAAGTGCTGTTTGCAGCCTTTACCGGCAAGGCAGCCCAGGTGCTTCGCGCCCGCGGCGCCAAGAACGCCCGCACCATTCACTCGCTGATCTACCGTCCCAAGGGCGAGGAAGAAATCTCTGACGAGGAAACCGGCAAGACCACCGTCTCGCCCCTGTTTTCGATCAACCGGCAAAGCCCGCTGGCGCAAGCCGCCCTGATCATCATCGACGAATGCTCGATGGTCGACGAGGCGCTGGGCAAGGATCTGATGAGCTTCGGCACGCCGATCCTGGTGCTGGGCGATCCGGGCCAGCTGCCGCCGATTTCCGGTGGCGGGTTCTTCACCGAGCAGGAGCCCGATATCCTGCTCACCGAGATCCACCGCCAGGCCCGCGACAACCCGATCATCGATCTGGCCATGCAGGTGCGTGAAGGCCGCGAGATCATGCATGGCGATTACGGCACCGCCCAGGTGATCGGCAAAAACGAGGTCGACCGCGACATGGTGCTCGAGGCCGATCAGGTGCTGGTCGGCACCAACCGCACCCGCCGCCGCTACAACCAGCGCCTGCGCGAGCTCAAGGGCTTTACCCAGGCCTTCCCGCAGGCCGGCGACAAGCTGGTGTGCCTGAGGAATGATCCCGCCAAGGCGCTGCTCAACGGCTCGCTCTGGCAGGTGATGACCTCGTCGAAAGAGACGGTCAAACCCGGCATCAACCTGCTGCTCAGACCCGAAGATGACGACATGGATCGCGGCTCTGCCAAGATCAAGCTGCTCAAAAGCGTCTTTGACGACCCCGATCTCGAAGTCCCCTGGCAGACCAAGAAACGCTACGATGATTTCGACTACGGCTACGCGCTCACCGTGCACAAGGCGCAAGGCTCGCAATGGAACTCGGTCGTGCTTTTTGACGAAAGCTACGCCTTCCGCGAAACCCGCGAAAGATGGCTCTACACCGCGATCACCCGGGCTGCCGAGCGGCTGGTGATTGTCCGCTAGGTGCGGCGGCTGAAAATAAATTTTGCACCCGTGCATCCAAACCGGGTGCTCGTTGAGTCTTAGGGGTATCCAGGCTGCGGATGGGCCGCAGCCGGAAGACCCAAGGACTTGAAACATGACCAAACTGACAACCGCAATCGCCGCCACTGCTCTTCTGGCCAGCTCCTCCATGGCACTCGCCCAGGACATGGGCATGACCGCAATCGCCTTGTCGGGCGACAACATGCTTCACAAGATCGACGTATCCACGGCAACCGTGAGCGCCTCCATGGAAGTCAAGGGCGCCAGCAAGCTGCTCGGCATTGATCTGCGTCCGGCGACAGGCCAGCTGATCGGCGTCACCGACACCTTTGAAATTGTTGAAATTGACCCGGAAACCGGCGCGGCAACCGTGATTTCCAAGATGGACAAGGAATTGCCGGTCGATGGCGCCGTCATCGTCGACTTCAATCCGATGGCCAACAAGCTGCGCTTCATGTCCGGCACCACCAATCACCGTGTCGACATCGAAAGCGGCGCCGTGACCGTTGACGGTAGCCTGGCCTATGAGGATGCCGACATGCACGCCGGCGAAGCACCGGCGATCGTTGCCGCTGCCTACATCAACTCCTATGGCAAGCCCGAGTCGACCGCGATGTATGACATCGACGCCACCATCGTGGCGCTGATTCAGCAGACCTCGCCAAACGACGGTACGCTGGGTGCCATCGGCAAGCTCGGCATCGACGCCAGCGATACCTATGCCTTTGACATTGCCACCGATGCCGAGGGAACCAACACCGCATGGCTGGTCGCGGGTTCGATGCTCTACACCGTGTCGCTGGAAAGCGGCGCAGTCGACAAGAGCTGGGAGCTCAAGGGCACTGACGGCGCTGCCGTGCGCGACATCACCTTCATGACGGCGATGTAACAGCCCCAGGACGAGGGCCGGTGCGGGACTGTCCGCACCGGCTTTCAACGTCACGCATTCGTCTGGATTTGACCATGTCTGCCACGGGCGGCTCTTATCGCAGTGAAGAAACCGATCATGGTTTGACAGGCTTCCGGCCGCTCTTTAATCCAGATCCTGAAAACACGGCCACGGGCCGTAAACCGGGAAAGAGCGCACACGTGACAGACCTCGCTGCTTTGATCCAGTCCTGCGCTGCAGGGGACCGGTCTGCGTTAAAGAACATCATGGAATCCGAGGGTGGCCGTATGCTTGGCGTTGCCCGCCGGATGTTGCGCCGGCAGGATCTGGCCGAGGATGCCGTACAGGAAAGCTTTGTTCTGGTGTGGCGGAAGTCTCACCAGTTCGATCACAGTCAGGGGCAGGCAAAGTCCTGGCTGTACACGATCTTGCGCAACAAGTGCCTGACGTTTTTAAGAAACGGGGATCGGGAAATCGCCCTGGATCCGGCAGAGGCAGAAACAGCGCCCGATGATGCCATTCTGGAAATGGCCTATAATCGCCTCGAGCGCACAAATGATCTGCGGGTGTGTCTTGAAACCCTGGAGCCGAACAAACGCATGGCCATCATGTCTTCCTATGTGCTGGGCTACAGCCACGGCGAGATCGCCGGGCGCATGGGCGCGCCTCTCGGCTCGGTCAAGGCGTGGGTGCGGCGCGGCTTGCTGACCTTGCGGGAGTGTCTGTCATGACCGAGCGGTCTCTTGCGGAACGAATTGATGAAGCCGTGCTGGGGCTGGCCAGCGAGGCCGAGATGACCGAGATCGAGGCGCTTTGCGCGACTGACCCCACTATTGCGGCTCAGCTCGAACGCGTCCGCAGCCGCTTCGCCGCGCTCGACGACACCGCTGACGCTCTGCCGCTTCCGGATGATCTCTGGCAGCGTGTGGAGGCGTCGCTTGACCAGGAACAGGCCGCAGGACCGGGCGAGCAGCCAACGGCTGAGATCCTCAAATTCGCCCCGCTTCACACTGCCATGACAAAATGGCGCGCCACGGCGCTCAGTGGGATCGCCGCCGCGCTTCTGCTTGCCGTCGCCTTGGGCTGGTCTTTGCTCAACGTGACGGAACCGACCGTGATTGCCGTGCTGCTCGACAGCCAGGGGCAGCCGATTGCGCTTGTCGAGGGCAATGAAAACAACAAGACGCTGATCACGCTTCTGGAAAGCGCCAGTGTGCCCGATGATCGCGTCATGCAGGTCTGGACCAAGCCCCGGGAAGACGGCAATCCGGTGTCGCTTGGTCTTCTTGCCGCCGCGCGCTCGCGCACGCTCTCAGTTGACGGCTTGCCGCCGCCGCGTGAGGACCAGCTCTACGAGATCACCTATGAGCCGCTGGGCGGCTCGCCGACCAATCTCCCGACGGGTCCGATCCTCGGAAAAGGCTTCGCGAAGATGCCGGTCTACTGAACCCCGGCTGGCGCCGCGGCCTTCCGTTTGATGTGTCAGCAACAGAAAAAACGCCGCCGGAACCCTCGTTCCGGCGGCGCTGTCATCAGACCAGTTCGGCCAATGATGCCGGATCAAAAGCTTGCAGCTCTTGCGTGTCGCCGGTCCTGATCTTGGTCACCCAGTGCGGATCACCGAGGATGGCGCGGCCCACGGCGATCAGGTCAAACTCTTCGGCCTCCATGCGCTTGACCAGTGCGTCGAGACCCACCGGCGAGGAGGTCTGGCCGCCGAAAGCCGCCATCATATCTCCCGACAGGCCGACAGAGCCGACCGAGATTGTGGCCGCTCCGGTGAGTTTCTTGGCCCAGCCGGCGAAGTTCAGGCCTTCTTCACCGTCAATTTCAGGAAATTCCGGTTCCCAGAAACGGCGCTGCGAGCAGTGGAACATGTCGACGCCGGCTTCCTTCAGCGGCAGCAGCCAGTCGGCCATTTCATCGGGCGTCTGGGCAAGCTTGGTCTTGTAGTCCTGCTGTTTCCACTGGCTCAGGCGCAGGATCAAAGGATAGTCGGGACCCAGCGCTTCACGCGTCGCAGCCACGATCTCGGCGGCAAAGCGGGCGCGTTCCTTCAAGCTGGCGCCGCCATAGCGGTCGCTGCGCTGGTTGGTGGCTGCCCAGAAGAACTGGTCGATCAGATAGCCATGCGCGCCGTGCAGTTCGACGACGTCAAAACCCAGCTTTTTGGCGTCAGCCGAAGCGCTGGCAAAAGCCGCGATGGTGTCGGCGATGTCTTCCTCGCTCATCGCCACGCCGTTCGGGTCACCCGGACCGTTCAGCCCCGAAGGGCTTTCGACCGGCGCCTCGGGCGCCCATCCGCTCATGCCGCGGGTCGCACCGGTGTGCCAGATTTGCGGCCCCATCTTGCCGCCGGCAGCGTGAACGCCGTCGATGACGGACTTCCAGCCGGCAAGCGCATCCTCGCCATGAAAAAACGGAATGCCGGCTTCATTGCGCGAGGCCGGCCGGTCGATCACCGTTCCTTCGGACAGAATCAGCCCGACATCGGCTTCCGCACGTCTGTGATAATAGGCGGCGACATTCTTGCCTGGAACGCCATCGGGCGAAAAATTCCGGGTCATCGGTGCCATGACAATACGGTTCTTCAGCGTCAGGGATTTGAGCTGGAAGGGGCGAAACAGGCTGTCGGTATTCAGGGGGGCTGTCATTATTCGGGGTGTCCTTTTCAGAATGGTCTATGTAGGTATATAATTTATACCTGTGTTCAAGACGGCACTTTGAAGTGACCAGGTATAGTGAGGGAAACCGCCATGGATGCCAAAACCTGCCAGAGCTTTTCGGCCGAGTGTCCAAGCCGCGAGCTTTTCGACCAGATTGCCGGCAAATGGTCGATGATGGTGCTGACGGTTCTCGACGCCGGGCCGATGCGCTTCAATGCCATCAAGCGGCATCTCGAGGGCATCACCCAGAAGGCGCTGACTGATTGTCTCAGGCGGCTGGAACGCAACGGGCTGGTGGAACGCCGTGTCATCCCGGCGTCACCCGTCGGTGTTGAATATGAAATCACCGCGCTTGGCCGCACGCTTCAACCGCCCTTCAAGGCGCTGTATGCCTGGACAATGGAAAAGATGCCTGACGTCGAGGCGGCGCGCCGTAACTTCGACCACCGTTCCGGGACGTGAGTCTGCTTCTGAGCCATGGTTGATCCCGTGCGGCAGTTGCGGTGAGGTACCGCACACACCGCTCGCCTGTACAGGCGAGAGGGGCTGTTCCAGCCGTGTTTGCCGGCACAAGCGAACCCTGGGTAACGGGGATTTTTGATCGTTCACGTGCTATGGGCTGGCGCCACTGAAACAAGATCGACGGATAGTGAAATGATTCCCTGGGAACGGCTTGATGCCGTCATGCTTGAAGATGGCGTGGAACTGCGGCTGATGCGCCGCAGGACGGAATTCTCCATCATGCTCGGCTCCAACGAGTTGATGAACAGCCGACTGAGTGGCTCTGAGGAGGCATTGGCAAATCTTGCCGCGGACAAGCTTCAGGGCAGGCCCGGATTGCGGATGCTGATCGGCGGTTTGGGCATGGGATTTACCTTGCGGGCTGCGCTCAAGGCCCTGGGGGCTGACGCCCGCATCACCGTTGCCGAGCTGGTGCCGCAGGTCGTTGCCTGGGCCAAAGGCCCGATGAGCCCGGTGTTCGGCGATTGTCTTGACGATCCCCGGGTGGCGCTGGCCGAAGCGGATGTCGGCGAGCTGATCCGAAATGCCCGCAATGAGTGGGATGCCATTGTGCTTGATGTCGACAACGGTCCGGACGGCTTGACCCGGCAGGGCAATGACGCGCTCTATTCCGCTGCCGGGCTGGGTGCGGCGCATCGGGCCCTGTCTTCGGGCGGCATCTTTTCGGTGTGGTCCTCGGCGCCCGATGCGGCATTTACCCGGCGGCTGAAACAGGCTGGATTTGGGGTCACCGAAGTGCCCACGCGTGCCAGCACCAAGAAACGCGGCGCCCGCCACATGATCTGGCTGGCGGTCAAACAGGGGTAACAATCCATCCTTTGGGCCAAGCAGCGGCTCAGGCCGGTCTCAGTCCTGCCAACAGTACATCGAACCTGCTCCGGAGGGCAAAGGACGGCATTGACGCGGATCATGATCCGAGCGGAACTACGATTTGTGGTAAACGAATTTCATTATTTATTAGCGATGTGGAATTAGCTATGGTTTCAAGATCATGAAGATTTTGTTGCAGGCCCTGACAACGGCACATACCGATGCCCTCTCTCAAGGTATGGGTGATACGGAAATGAGTGACACGTCAAGGCAGAAACAAATCTCCGAAAAGCTGGCTTTTGTTGGCATGGACAAGGCACAACGCGAGCGGCTTTCGGCTCTCAAGCCTTTGATCGAACAGTCTGTCGGGCCAGCGCTTGACCGCTTCTACACGCAAGCCAAATCCAATCCCGAAACGGCAAGGCATTTCCGCGACGCCTCCCATATCGAGCACGCCAAGCAAAAGCAGGTGGGGCACTGGGGCATTATCGCCACCGGCAAATTCGACGATGACTACATCGAAGGCGTGACCCGCATCGGCAAGGTTCACGCCAAGCTCGGGCTTGAGCCAAAATGGTACATCGGCGGCTACTCGCTGATTCTTGAAGAGCTTGTTACCCGCATTATCACCACCGAACTCAAGGGGTTCGGAACCGGCAAGAAGGCCGACAGGGCAGGCAAGGACGTCGCTGCCGTGGTCAAGGCCGCGCTGATCGACATGGATTATGCGATCTCCGTCTATCTGGATGAGTTGAGTGAAGAGCGCGCCAGGGCCGAGAACGAACGGGCGCGTCTGAAGGCCGAGCAGGACGCGGCCCTGGCAGCCCTTGATCGTGCATTGACCACCTTGGCAACAGGTGATCTGCGGTCTGCAATCACCGAAAATCTTTGCGCGGATTTCGACGAGCTCAAGAGCAAATTCAACACCGCCGTCTCGAAGCTGAACGAGGCGTTCCTCGATATCTCGTCCTCAATCACCCAGTCGGCCTCCGATACCCGTGAGCTGTCCGGTGCAACAAACGATATGGCGCGCCGCACGGAGCAGCAGGCCGCTGCGCTTGAAGAGACTGCGGCCGCGATTGAAGAGATCAGCACGATTTCAAAGCAATCCGCCGAGCGGACCAAGGAGGCCCGGGAACTGGTCAATCAGACCTCTGACCAGGCTGCTCAATCGGGCCAGACTGTCAGTCAGGCCATTGCCGCGATGGGCAAGATCGAGGAATCTTCGAAGAAGATCACCCAGATCATCACGGTGATAGACGAGATTTCATTCCAGACCAACCTTTTGGCGCTCAATGCCGGAGTTGAAGCCGCGCGCGCCGGCGAGGCGGGCAGGGGATTTGCCGTTGTCGCCCAGGAGGTTCGCGAACTGGCGCAACGCTCCGCATCTGCGGCGCGGGAAATCAAGGAACTGATCGAAGCCTCCTTCAGAGACGTTCTCACCGGCGTCGAACTGGTCAACAAGACCGGTGAAGCGCTGGGCAGCATCGGCAGCCAGGTGCAGACCATCAGCGAGCATTTTGTGACGATTTCCCAGGCTGCACAGGAGCAGACCACCGGAATATCCGAGATCAACAGCTCGGTGAACGCCATGGATCAGATCACCCAGCAGAATGCGGCGATGGTGGAGCAGACCAACGCCGCCACGCAGAACCTGCTCGGGATCAACCAGACGCTTGCTGAACTGGCGTCAAGGTTCACTGTCTCGACCAGCACCAGCCAATCTCTGGTTCAGTCGCGGCTTGCCAAGGTTGCGTAAGGTCGCTGTTCCCGGTTGATGCGGCGGCGTTTCAACCGGGTGAGCCCTGCCGGTGTCTTTTTGTCAGTCTCCGGCAGAGCTGAGCCTCCGGGTGCGGTCATCTCCGGCACGCTGTTTGGCTGCTGCCACGGCAGCTTCAGCACCGCGCCGGCAAAGCCGAGGTGGTCAGTGCCCAGTTTTTTAACAATCTTGCCCTAGGATGGTCCCGGATTATCTGAACAGGGAAGATGTTCATGCGCTTTTCATCCGTATTCGCTGCGCTGCCGGCCGTGCTGTTGACCGCTGTACCCGCGCATGCCGTCGACTTCAGCGCTCTGCTGAAACAGGTTTTCGGCTCATCCGATGCCAAAGACCTTGGCGGGCCGATTTTCGTGCTGATTGGGGTGTTTACATTGCTGTTTTTCTGGGGGGCACTCAGAATCGGCAAGAAGCGCCAGCGCCGGATGATCGAAAACTACGATTCCGACATCAAGGATTACTCGACGCGGTTGCGGCGCGGAAAGTCTTGAGGCTTGCGATAACCGCCGCTGTCCGGTGACTTGAAGTTTCATTGAATCGAGCGCCCCGGCCATTGATCGAAAATCCGAATGCTCGCTTTCCCGAAATTCATTTTAACATCACCGGCCAATGCTTTAGGACATGTCTGAGGGCCAATCGCTCTTTTCGTTGTCCTTGCCCGTGAGGCCGCCATGACTGCCAAGCTTTCCGTCAATCTCAATGCCGTCGCCATGCTTCGCAACCGCCGGGATCTGCCCTGGCCGAGCGTTACCGGTCTGGGTCGCATCGCGTTGATCAACGGCGCCCATGGCCTGACCGTGCACCCGCGGCCGGATCAGCGCCATATCCGCTTCTCCGATCTTCCGCAGATCCGCGCCCTGATTGACGATGAATTTCCTGACGCCGAGTTCAACATGGAAGGCTACCCGACCGACGAGTTTCTCGATCTGGTCGACGCCAATGCGCCCGAACAGGTGACCCTGGTGCCGGACGATCCGTCGCAGGCAACCTCGGATCACGGCTGGGATTTCGAAGGCAAGGGCAATGTACTGCGCTCGGTGGTCCAGCGGCTGAAAAAGGGCGGCGCCCGCGTGTCGCTGTTTTGCGACCCCGACGCCAGCCGCGCGGCGCTTGAAGCGGCCAAGGCCACGGGCGCCGACCGGGTGGAATTCTACACCGGCCCCTATGGCGGCACATTCGATGATCCGGCCCGCGCCGCCGAAGAGCTCAAGAAGC
Source organism: Hoeflea sp. (assembly GCA_048261205.1). GTDB lineage: Bacteria > Pseudomonadota > Alphaproteobacteria > Rhizobiales > Rhizobiaceae > Hoeflea. Next base: position 329,042 of record JBLXGF010000001.1, on the reverse strand, counting down.
TCGAAGTCTCGGGAGCGATCGCCGCCGAATTAGGGCTCGGCGTCAATGCCGGCCATGACCTCACTGTCGAGAACCTGCCGGCTCTCGCGCGTGCATTGCCCAATCTTCTCGAAGTCTCCATCGGCCACGGGCTGACGGCCGACGCCCTGGAACACGGCATGGCCGAAACCGTAAAGCGTTTCGTCAGAGCCTGCGGCTGAACGCCCGGTCATCGGCCTCCCTCCATCAGTGACGGACAGAGGGAGGCCAGCGTCATGGCCGGAGATCAGAGCCAGGACGGACATGGTTGTGGGGCTTGAATCAGCCCAGCAGCGCCGCTTTGTTGGCCTCGATAAATTCCCTCAGCGATGTCAGCTTGTTGCCCGACAGCGTGGCGGCGTCTTCGGTCACCATGGAGATCTTGCCTTCGCGTGTATTGGCGTCGAACGAGACCAGTGTCGGGATATAGGGCGCGGGGACCCCGGCGGCGGCCATGCCCTGCGCCAGTTGCTCATCGCTGACGTTGACGACGGCAAGCGGTTTGCCGGTGCCGGCGCTGACAAGAGCGGCGATCTCGGCCGTGGTATGCGCGGTGTCGCCGGTCAGCGTATAGGTGACATTCTCCTGAGGCGGCGAGGCGAGGCCGGCGGCAATCGCCTGGGCAATGTCGTCACGGGAGATGTGAGCCAGCTTGCCGTCGCCTGCTGCGCTGTACCACTGGCCTGAAGCAAGCGCCTGCGGCAGCGCCATGAACAGGTTTTCCATGTACCAGCCATTGCGGAAGATGGTATAGGCGAGGCCGGACGCCTTGATAGCTTCTTCCGTCTTGAGGTGGTCCGGCGCGAAGGTGACCTTCGATTCTGCTGGATTTGGCATCGACGTGTAAAACACACGGCTGACGCCGGCCTCCTTCGCCGCCGACACGGCTGCCAGATGCTGGCGCAGGCGCGTGCCTTCGGCGTCAAGCGCGTCGGTCGACACGATCAGAACCCGGTCCACGCCTTTGAAGCCCTCCTGCAAGGAGCCGGCGTCATCGAAATCGATCCTGCGTGTTTCAACGCCCAAGTCCGCAAGACCGGACAGTTTCGCGACATTGCGCGAACCGGCGATAAGGCTGGAGGCAGGCACCTTGCGGGTCTCGAGCAGGTTCTGGATTACCAGGCCGCCGAGTTGGCCCGAAGCGCCGGTGACGAGAAGTTTGCCAGTCATGTCATTTCCTTTCATGGGGGCAATCCCGATCGATTGCCTCGAAAATTAAGCTGCTCTCATATTGAGAGTTACTTCACATATGGTATGTATAAGAACTGCGAAAGAAGGCAGTTTTATCGCCGATAGTTACCTGAAAGGAACCACCATGGATGCCCACATCCCGTTTTCCGACCGGATCCGGATGATGCAGGGGGAGCAGTCGCTGGAGAACTGCCCGGTGCGTCAGGTTATGCAAGGCATCTTCGGCAAATGGAGCACGCTGCTGGTGCTGGCGCTGGCCGAGCGGCCTTACCGGTTCGGTGAATTGCGACGCCTGGTGCCCGACATTTCCCAGCGCATGCTGACCCAGACCCTGCGCGATCTTGAGCGCGATGGCTATGTCTACCGCAAGGTCTACCCCACCAAGCCGCCAAGCGTCGAATATGGCCTGACCGGGCTGGGAACTTCCATGCTCACGCCGCTGAATGATCTTGTGATTTGGGCGGGTGACAATTTTGCCCGGGTTAATGCGGCAAGAAAACAGTATGATACGGAGGGCAAAGCCTGATAAATCTTGAAATTGGCGAATTGCTCGGCCAGAAAGCTGCCACGCAGTCTCCGGGGTCAGCATGAGTCGTATCAAGATAAGTGTCACAATCGCCATGCTGGCGCTGTCGGGCTGTGTCGCGCAGCCTTCGTCGCATTCAGCGAAAAAACCTGTTGTGAATCTCGACGCGGTGCTGCCGCCCGAGAGCCTGTTGCGTGAGGACACGCGCGCCGCACTTCACCACGACCGCAGCCAGAGCAGGCTCGCTTATGTAGGTGTCTGGGCCAGCGATGGCGACAAATGTGCAATGATGGACCAGACCGTCTTTCAGGGGTTTGCCGTTATCACTCCGGACAGCATTCGCCGCTCGGGTGAAACCTGCGAGATTTCACGAGGCCAGCCCGGCTCCGCCGCCAACCAGCTTGATGCAACCTGCAAGGCGAGGGGCCAGAACGCCATCCGGCGGAGCATCTCCATTCAGATGCTCTCAAGCCGCCAGATGCGCCTGAGCACCGGGTCCGATGCTGCAGGCTCGACCATGGTCCGCTGCCGTCTTCTGCCGACGCCCCAGCCGGCCATTGCCCCTGACTGAACTCAGATCCACCGGGCAATCACCCCGATCAGATGCGCGCTCGGGAGCCGCAGAATCCGGGCGAAATGACGCCCTTGGCAATGTCGCTGAGGACGTCAATGCTGAAGGCGCCGGCCTTCTCCGCGCCGCTCTTCGTCTTTGCCCAGCCATCCGGGTCGCGGATTATGTCGCGAAAAGCTAGACGCAACCTTAAATTGCTTTGGCTATGTTCATCACGCAGCTCAGGTCTTGGCTTGACACTGTACCGTACGGTACGGTACATGCCGGACCATGAGTTTGACCCTTGCCCCAGACACTGCTCCCAAGCAGACCGCACAGCCCGCCGGCGCCACCATTTCTGCGTCGGCGGGCGAGGGGCTGTCGGAGCGGCAGCAGGAAGTGCTTGATGCCGTGCTCAAGCTGATGGTGGCAGAAGGCGACGGTTTTTCAGTGGCCGCCGTGGCCCGTGCCGCGAGCTGCTCCAAGGAGACGCTTTACAAATGGTTCGGGGACCGCGACGGGCTGTTGACCGCCACCGTGCGCTGGCAGGCCTCCAAGGTGCGGATGCCGAAACTGCCGCAGGACCGGTTGACCCACGCAAGCCTTGAGGCGGCGCTCACCGGGTTCGCCACAAGCTGGCTGACGGTGATCACCGGCGATCTGTCGATCGCGCTCAACCGTGCCGCCGTCTCCCATGCCGGATCGGGCAAGAGCCGGCTTGGCGCCATTGTGCTCACCAACGGACCTTTTGCCATGAGACACCGGCTCGAGCCTTTGTTCGAAGCGGGCAGGGCAGAGGGCTTGCTGAGTTTTGATGAGGTTGATACGGCTTGCCGCACCTTCTTCGGCCTGGCGGTAGCCGACACGCAGATTCGCGCGCTCCTGGGCGAGGACCGGCGCCCGGATGCCGACGAGATCCAGACCATATCCGCAACCGCTGCGGCCCATTTCATGCGCCTCTACGGACGAGGCTGAAACACCAGATCACAATTGGTGGCAGGCGTGGTGCCTGTTGCCCGAACGACAGCAAAGACAAACACAACAAACGGGAGACTATCATGCGCGTATATTATGATCGTGACGCCGATCTCAATCTGATCAAGGCAAAGAAAGTGGCCATCATCGGCTACGGATCGCAGGGCCGGGCACATGCGCTCAACCTCAAGGATTCCGGCGCAACCAACGTCGCCGTCGCCCTGCGCGAAGGCTCGGCAACCGCCAAGAAGGCCGAAGCCGATGGCTTCAAGGTCATGAGCGTCGCCGAGGCTGCCGGCTGGGCCGACCTGATGATGATGGCGACACCTGACGAATTGCAGGCCGACATCTACAAGGATCACATCGAAGCCAATATCCGCGACGGCGCAGCCATTGCATTCGCTCACGGCCTCAATGTCCATTTCGGCCTGATCGAGCCGAAGTCGACTGTCGATGTCGTCATGATCGCGCCCAAGGGCCCCGGCCACACCGTGCGCGGCGAATACCAGAAGGGCGGCGGCGTGCCGTGCCTCATCGCCATCCATCACGATGCATCGGGCAACGCCCATGAACTGGCTCTGAGCTACGCCTGCGGCGTTGGCGGCGGCCGTTCGGGCATCATCGAAACCAATTTCCGCGAAGAGTGCGAAACCGACCTGTTCGGCGAACAGGTTGTTCTCTGCGGCGGTCTGGTCGAGCTGATCCGCGCCGGTTTCGAAACCCTGGTGGAAGCCGGTTACGCGCCGGAAATGGCCTATTTCGAGTGTCTGCATGAAGTCAAGCTGATCGTCGATCTGATCTATGAAGGCGGCATCGCCAACATGAACTACTCGATCTCCAACACGGCCGAGTGGGGCGAATATGTCTCCGGTCCGCGCATCATCACCGCCGAGACCAAGGCTGAAATGAAGCGTGTGCTGACCGACATCCAGACCGGCAAGTTCACTTCCGACTGGTTGCAGGAATACAAGGCCGGCGCCGCCCGCTTCAAGGGCATCCGCCGCATGAACGACCGTCACCAGATCGAGGAAGTCGGCGAAAAGTTGCGCGGCATGATGCCGTGGATCAAGGGCAACGCCCTGGTCGACAAGGCCAAGAACTAAGCCCTAATCGCTTACCCCGAATCCAAAGCCCGCCGGACCACCGGCGGGCTTTTTGCGCAATAGCTAGAATTTGAACGGATGTCCTAACCGGAATCTCATCATCCCGCGTTAGTCTGTGACCTGTTGCCGGCACATTTCTGTGCGCAAGGGATATCCCGACATGGAGAAGTTCACTCTATTCTGTGCCAATCTGGCCCTCTTGCTGGTGTTTTCCGCGTCGTTTCTCGCGCTCGCCGGTAAGTTTGGCCGGCAGCAGCCCTTCTGGCGGACCTGGTCGCTGGCCAATGTGCTGCTTGCCCTGTCGCTCGGGTTTTTCTCAATCGAGGCGCATCTGCCGCCCTTCGCTGTCTTCCTGCTGCCCAATGCGCTGCTTCTGCTCGGGTTCGGGCTGCACTGGAACGCCGCGCGCCAGTTCGCTGGCCACGGCGCGGACCACTCGCGGCTCTGGCTTCCCGTCGTTGCACTTGCTGCGGTCGCGGTCCCGGCCCTGTTGAACGGCAGCTACAGCACCGTCTACATTGCCACCAATCTGCTGGTGATGGTGCTGGCGGGGATCACCGCACTGACCTATGCCGGCAAGGATCTTGGCGGATTGATCTCGCGCTACGGCATGGTCTTCGCCTTCGTGCTGATGGCCGCCGAAGGCGCCATCCGCGCAGCCCACGGCCTGGCCCTCAACGGCATCATGGGGGTGGGGCTGATCGACGACATCGTTCTGACCACCCATCTGCTTGTCTCGCTTGTGTTCGTCGCTCTGGCCGGCGCTTTCGGGGTTGGCATTTCCTTTGAGCGTATCGCCAGACAGCAGCAGGAAATCGCCATCCGCGATCCGCTCACCGGCATCTACAATCGCCGCGAATTCGATCGCCGTCTTGAACTCATGCTCGCTGCGCGGTCGGATACCACCTTCGGGGTTTTGCAATTCGACCTCGACCACTTCAAGAAGGTCAATGACCGCTATGGCCACATCGCCGGCGATGACGCACTGATTGCGGTTGCGGCATTGATCAGGGACAATATCCGCGACAGCGACTGCATCGCCCGGCTGGGCGGTGAGGAGTTCGGTGTGCTCTTGCCCGATGTCGGCCGTGACGGCGCCATAGCGATTGCGGAACGGATCCGCAGCCTTGTCGAGACCCTGCCGCTGGATTTCGCCAGTGACGGATACCGGCTGACCGTGTCGGCGGGTCTCTATCACGGCACTGGCGCGCAACTGACCTGCCGCAGCCTGATGCAGGCCGTCGACCGCAGCCTCTACCGCTCGAAGAACAACGGGCGCAACCAGATTTCATTCGCCGAAGCCGCCTGACGGATCGCCTGTGTGCACCGGAATGGGACATTGATCGCAATTTGAATCAAATTGGCCGGTCAATCCAAACCCGGATTTAACCCCTTTCGAGGCAGGATACGGCTTCGTTAGAGCGGCCCTTACCGTGACCGGCCATCAACACGATCGGAAAGCCGATGACTTCCACACGAGGCGAAAAGACGGAACGCATGCACCATTGGGATTTTTCCCGGGCGCTTTATCTTGTGCTCGGCATCCCGTTTCATGCCGCCGTGATCTATTCACTCAGCCATGAATGGTCGGTGAGTTCGCCCGACAAGAGCCAGGTCCTCACATACTTCGCCAATTTCATTCATACTTTCCGCATGCCCGGCTTCTTCCTGCTCGCCGGCCTGTTCTCGATGATGCTGCTTGACCGTCAGGGGGCCTGGTCCTGGCTCAAGACAAGGTTTTTCCGCCTCGGCCTGCCGCTGCTTTCTGCAACTTTGCTGATCGTTCCATTCCAGATCGTGGTTCAGCAGGCAGCGCTTGCAGTCAATGGCACGGTCTCCGCATCCGATCTGCCGGGCCTGATCCGCGCCCAACTCACCCATTTCGGCGAGCCGTGGATATCGCATCTGTGGTTCTTGTGGGTGCTGATCGCCTATTGCGTCGGGCTTGCCATCCTGCAGGCGCTGAGCCGCGGAACCTTGCGCGCCCGGCTGGACGCCCTGGTTGACTGGGTGGCGGGCAATCGCATTGTCTCGCTCGCGGCCTTCACAGCCCTGTGCGCACTCGCCGCCCAGGTCCAGACGCTGATCGTCGCGGCCAGTCCCTATTACGGAAACGCCGTCGTCAACTACAATCTCTATGTGATCTATTTCGGCTTCGGCGCGCTGGTCTATTCCAGCCGCAGGCTCAACGATCTGCTGCTCAAGCCCGGACCGGCCGCCTTCGTGCTCGGCGCCGGTCTCGTCACTCTTTCGCAAATGCCGCATGCCGGCCTGCTCATGCACACAGCAAAGGTGATGGCTGCGATCTTCGGCGCGCTTCTTATCGTCGGTTTTATCTCGAACCTCGCCCACCGGCATTTTGGCCAGCACAACACCCGCGTCCGCAAACTCGTCGATGCGTCCTTCACCATCTACCTGTTCCACCATCCGGTGATCTATGTGCTGGCGACGTTGTTCCTGCTGGTGGATCTGCCGCCGGTCATCGAATTCGCCGTGATCGCGGTTTTGGCAGGCTTCATGTCCTATGCCATCCACCTGGCCGTCAGCCGCAGCGCGATCGCCACGCTGATGTTCAACGGGGTGAGGGGAAAGAAGGCGCCACTATCGGAGCCCGCACCTGTCGACACCTCCCGGCCGTATTCCGTGCGGGGGTGAGGGAGAGGCAGGTGCCGGCTCAGCCGGTTTCGGCCTGAGTCTGAAAAGTCTCGCGCGATTTGATGATTTCCGGCACATGGGTTTCAGCCCAAATGCGCAAATGATCCAGCAACCCGGCGAGCTGGTAGCCCAATGGGGTCAGCTCGTACTCAACATGCGGGGGGACCACCGGAAAGACCTTCCGGCGGATCATTCCGTCACGTTCGAGCACCCGCAGGGTCTGGGTCAGCATCTTCGGGCTGACACCTTCCAGCTTCCGTTGAAGGTCAGAATAACGCCGCTTGCCGGGTTTGAGCGCCGCCATCACCAGATAAAGCCACTTGTTGGCCAGCGTTTCCAGAACCGTGTGTGAGGGGCAGGCGCGCTTGAAGGTGTCGTAGCTGTAATAGGTGTCGCTTTCCATGGCGTAAGTCACAATCCTTTTGGTGCGTACTTCCCAAAGTATAGTCACTACCCAGATGATAGCAAGGCAGCGAAAAAGGAGAATTGCCATGCATGTCATCGAACAGACTTCAGTAGGTGCGCCGGAGGTGCTTCAGCTCACAGAGGCGCCGATGCCGGTGCCCGGACCCGGCGAAGTGCGGATCAGAGTTGCAGCGGCGGGAATCAATCCGGTCGATGCGATGGTTCGCGCCGGCGCCATTCCGCTTCTCGGTGACCCGCCCTTCCGTGTTGGCTGGGACGCCGCCGGACGGATCGATGCATTGGGCGAGGATGTAACCGGATTTGCAATCGGTGACAGGGTGATGGGCCTGATCCGGTTCCCCGAGCAGGTCGGTGCCTATGCGCAATTCATCAATGCGCCCGCGGCCCAGCTCGCACGAATCCCCGATCTGATGACCGATGAAGCCGCCGGCGCCTTGCCGCTGGCCGGATTGACAGCCTGGCAGGCGCTTGTCAGCCATGGACGGATTAAGTCCGGGCAGAAGGTGTTTGTGCATGCCGGCGGCGGCGGTGTCGGGCATATCGCTGTGCAAATCGCAAAGGCGCACGGCGCGGAAGTCTGGGCGACCGCAAGCGCCGGCAAGATCGAGACGGTGAGATCACTCGGCGCTGATCATGTCATCGACTACAAAGAACAGGATTTTGCCGCCTCTGGCCCCTTTGACTTGATCCTCGACCATGCCGGTGGCGAGCATGTGGGGCGGTCGCTGGATGCACTCAAACCCGGCGGACATGTCACCACGCTTCTTGATCCCGGCGAGGAGATCACAGCCCGCGCGGAGCGAGAGGGCAAGACCCTGGTGTGGATGATGGTCAAGCCGGACGCCGCCGGCCTGACCGCGATGGGCGAACTGGTCCGCGCAGGCCAGCTGAAGGTGCTGATTGGCGGAAGCTTCCCGCTGGCGCAGGCGGCCCAGGCGCATCAAGCGCTCGCCCGCTCACCCTTGGGCAAGATTGTCCTGACTGTCTGAACCTGACAGGGCCCTCACAGGCGCGCGCCGTTGCGATCAAACACACCGGCGCGCGCGAATGCCTGTCTAAGATGGGCGGGTGGCAGATCCTTGTCGCAGCATGCGCAATTTGGCATGAGCTCCAATTCCATTCGTCGTCTTTTTAGGGATGAAGAGTGCTTAAAGGGCAGTTTAGCCGCCCCGCACCACCCGACCCAGCCGTTTGATGCCTTCCTCGATCGTTGCCTCTGAGGCACATGAGAACGACAGCCTGAGCGTGTTGGCGCCGGACCCATCGGCGAAAAACGCGCGGCCCGGCACAAACGCCACCCGTTCGGTCTTCAGGCTTTGGGCCAAGAGCGCCGCACCGTCAAAGCCCTCGGGGAGGGTGAGCCAGATGTACATGCCGCCATCGGGCCTGGTCCAGCTAACACCGTCGGGCATATGCTTGGCGAGCGCTGCCAGCATCGCGTCGCGCCGCGCGCGATAGGTCTGTCGGATCTTTGCCATCTGGGCTTCAAACCCGTCTGAAGCGACGGTATGGATCGCCATCTGGTTCAGCGTCGCCGAATGCAGGTCGCCAGCCTGTTTCATCAGCACCAGCTTGGAGATCACCGGTTTTGCGGCGCAGACCCAACCGACGCGCAGGCCCGGCGCCAGCGTCTTGGAAAAGCTGCCGCAATAGACCGTGCGGGTGGCCTCGATCGAACCGGTGCGGGCAATGTCGAGCGCCAGCATCGGCGGCACCTCGTCGCCGTCATAGCGCAGCGACTGGTAGGCGGCGTCCTCTATCACCGCGATGTCGAGCTCGTGCGCCAGATCGAGAATGTTTTCGCGAGCGCTCCGCGGCAGCGTTTCGCCAGTGGGATTGGCGAAATCGGCCGAGGCATAGGCGAATTTCACTTTGCCGCCCTTGGTTTCGGCGGTGTGGCTGTAATCGGCGGCCGAGCGGTTGCCGAGCGGTGTGAGGCGGTCGTAGTTTGGCTCATAGGCGTTGAACGCCTGCAACGCGCCGAGATAGGTCGGCCAGCCGACCAGCGCCGTATCGTCCTTCGACAGGAACAGCTTGCCGAGATAATCCAGCGCCTGCTGCGAGCCCGAGGTGATCATGATGTTGTCGGTGGTGCAGGGCACACCGAGCGATGCCATGCGGGTGACCAGCCAGTCACGCAGCGGCCTGTAGCCGTCGCTGACGGAGTATTGCAGCGCCGCCCCCTTGCTGTCACCGGACAGCGCTGCCGTCAGCGCCGTGCCAAAGGCAGCGACCGGAAACAGCGCCGGATCGGGAATGCCACCGGCAAACGACATCACGTCGGGTTGGTCGAGCAGCTTCAAGAGTTCGCGGATTTCCGAGGCCTTCATCCGCTCTGCCCGTGTGGCGAACAAATGCGGCCAGTCGAGGCCGTGGCCGGCAATTGCCGTTCCTGCCGCTTCAGCCTGCATCTGGTTTTTCATGTCCAATCCTCCAAAGTGCGCTCTGCTTCTGCCACAGGGCGCACTTGTGTTGTGCCGGTGTGGTTGCAATTCATTCAAACCGGTCTTCGCAGGCGCAACAATAGTGCGTGCACGGCGGTCTGGGGGCAACAATAGTCACGAATCGTAATTTATGTCAACAATGCTGACCTATTTTGAAATGAGATGCGGCCCGCATCCGTCCGCGGCCTCGCGGGTGGTGACAGGTGTTCCCTTTTGTCGCAGGTTAATCGGTTAGACGGGGATGAGCCTTGGATTCACCGCCTGGACCATTGCTTTTCCACCAATAATGCAAAGGATTGCCTTGTCCTTGAGCAACCACATGACTAAGTGACGGTCACAATACCGCGCAAAGCGGATATCAGAGGGCCGTCCCCGGGGAACATTGATGAGCGCAGCTGCGCCTGGAACGACTTTTATTGTCTTGATGCTGCCATTTCTGGCGGCGTTGATTGCCCCGTGGCTGACCCGTCGTCTCGGCCACAATGCTGCCTGGCTTCTGGCCTTGGCGCCGGTGGCGATCTTCATTCATTTTCTTGGATTTGCCACGGAAGTAGCCGGCGGCGGCGTTGTCACCGGCGGTTTTCAATGGGTGCCGTCCTTCAATGTCAGTTTTTCCTGGCTGATCGACGGGCTTTCCCTGACATTTGCGCTTCTGATCTCGGGCATCGGCGCGCTGATCATTCTCTATTCAGGCGGCTATCTCAAAGGCCACGCCCAGCTTGGCCGGTTCTTCTCCTTCATGCTCCTGTTCATGGGCGCGATGCTCGGCGTCGTCATTTCCGACAGTTTCCTGATGCTGTTCGTCTATTGGGAACTGACCTCGATCACCTCGTTCCTGCTGATCGGCTTCGATCACACCCGCGAGGCCTCGCGCCGCGCCGCGGTCCAGGCGCTGGTGGTCACCGGCGGTGGCGGACTGGCGCTGCTGGCGGGCCTGCTGGTGATCTGGAACATCACCGGCGTCAGCCAGATATCGCTGCTGCTGAATTTCGGTGACGAGCTGCGCGGCAGCCCGTTCTACCTGCTGGCATTGCTGCTTGTGCTCGGTGGCGCGTTCTCCAAATCGGCGCAGTTCCCGCTGCATTTCTGGTTGCCCAACGCCATGGAAGCGCCGACACCGGTCTCGGCCTATCTGCACTCGGCCACCATGGTCAAAGCCGGTGTCTATCTGTTGATGCGGCTCAATCCGGTTCTTGGCGATACCGTCTGGTGGGAAACCATTTTGCCGGTGTTTGGCGGGACCACGCTGATCGTCGGCACGCTGCTCGCCATCCGTCAGACCGATCTCAAGCTGATGCTCGCCTACACCACGGTGTCGTCACTGGGCCTGCTTGTCATGCTCACCGGCTTCGGATCCGAGCATGCCATTGCCGCCGCCGTGCTCTATCTGGTGGCGCATTCGCTGTTCAAGGGCGGGCTTTTCATGGTCGCCGGCCTGATCGACCACGAGGCGGGCACCCGCGACGTGACCAGGCTGGGCGGCTTGCGCAAGGCGATGCCGATCACCTTCGTAGCTGCCATGGCCGCGGCGATCTCGATGGCCGGCCTGCCGCCCTTTATCGGCTTTCTGGCCAAGGAAGAAATCTATTACGCGCTCTGGGCCACCGATCCCTGGTCGCTGGCCTTTGTCGCTGTCGCAGTTGTCGGCAACGGGCTGATGTTCGTCATCGGTTTTGCCGTTGCCATCAAGCCGTTCTTCGGTCCCGCGGTCAAAACCCCGAAAGCCGCCCATGAAGGCCCGGCGCTGCTCTGGCTTGGCCCGCTGACGCTGGGTGCGACAGCCCTTGTCGCAGCCCTGGTCTCGCCGCTGACCCATCGTTTCATCTCCTCGCCAATGGCCAGCGCCGTGGCAGGGGAGGCGGAGGAGGTGACCATCTCCGTCATTCCGCATATGGGGCCGGCGCTGATCCTGTCACTGGTCACCATTGTTTTCGGCATTGTTGCCTACCGCATGCTCGACCGGCTGCGCGCGGGCATGGCGTCGCTTCTGGCGGCCATCGGCTGGGGACCGGATCGCGGCTTCGATCAGCTGATCTCCGGTCTGGTGCGCCTCTCGTTCGGCATCACCCGGCTGGTGCAGCCGGGCCGGCTTGATATCTACATGACCGTGACCTTCCTGATGATCGCTCTCGCCCTGATCGGTCCGATGGCCTGGTATGGCGAATGGCCGGCGGTGCCGGTCTGGCCTGAGGACATCCAGTTCCACGAACTCGTCGTCTTCGCCATCGTGCTGATCGGTCTTCTCGCCGTCATCTATGCCCGCGACCGGCTGACAGCCATCGTCTCGCTGGGTATCCAGGGATTTGCCGTGGCGCTGATCTTCATGCTGTTTGGCGCGCCGGACCTTTCCTTCACCCAGTTCATGGTCGAAACCCTTGCCGTGGTCATTCTGGCCCTGGTCATGACCCGGCTGAAACTGCACGCCTCGGATCACCGGCCAACGGGCCAGAAGCTTGCCGACATGAGCGTGGCGATTGCCTGTGGTACCGGCTTCACGCTGTATCTGATGGCGGTGACCCAGCAGCCGTTCAACACCGCGCTCAGCGATTTCTTCTCGGCCTATTCTAAGGTCGTCGCCCACGGCGCCAATGTCGTCAACGTCATCATCGTCGACTTCCGCGGCACGGATACGCTGGGCGAAATCGCCGTGGTGATGGTCACCGGTCTTGCGATCCTGTCGCTGATCCGCGTCCGCGCGTCGCGGGTCAAGGTGGCGGACAATGATCCCGACCGCAATGGCGTGACCGGCCAGACAGCGGAGGTCAGATAACATGCGTACGGTAATTTTCCGCTCGATAGCGCCTTACCTAACCAGCCTCATGGTACTGTTTTCGATTTTCGTTCTGCTGCGCGGCCACAATGAGCCCGGCGGCGGCTTTATTGGCGGACTGATCGCAGCCTCCGCGCTGGCGATCTACGGTATTGCCTGCGGCGTCGCGCCGGTGCGCCGCGCCATCTATTTTCATCCGATGGCCATTGCCGCCTTCGGGCTGTTCATGTCGGCCATGGCCGGTGTGCTGTCGATGTTCGCCGGCGTGCCCTACATGTCGGGATTGTGGATCTATCCGCATCTCTTCGGTGTCGAGGTGCCGCTGTCGAGCGTGCTGGTGTTTGACGTCGGCGTCTATCTGGTTGTCGTCGGCGCCATCAGTTCGATCGCGCTGGCGCTTGAGGAAAGGGACCGCGACTGATGGAACCGATCTTCGCCATTCTGGTGGGCGCGCTGTTTACCGTTGCCATCTACCTGTTCCTGTCCAAGCACATCATCCGCATCCTGATGGGTGCGGCAATTCTCGGCAATGCGGTCAATCTGCTGATCTTCACGGCCGGGCGCGTCACCCGCGAAGTGCCGCCGATCATCTCGGGAGATGCCAGCGCCTTGACGGAGGCTGCTGCAAATCCGTTGCCGCAGGCGCTCATTCTGACGGCCATCGTGATCTCGTTCTCGTTCTTCGCGTTTCTTCTGGTGCTCGGCTACCGCGCCTTCCAGGAACTGGGGACCGACAATTCCGACGAGATGCGTTTGGCTGAACCGGTGGGCGAACCAGCCCCCCCGACCGGTTACTGAGGGAGATCGGCAATGGCTGGCAGCAGCGAAGCGCTTCAGGATTTTTCCACTGTTTACACGATGCAGCCGGTGGCGGCTGCAGATTGGCTGATTGTCGCCCCTGTGGTCTGGTGCATTCTGATCGGCGCTGTGCTGCTGATGCTGCGCAAGCGCACCGAGGTGCAGCCGGTGATCGCGATTCCCGCGCTGTTTGTGCTAGTTCTGATGACGCTGGGGCTGCTTGTCCATGTCGTCCAGAGCGGCACGCTGACCATGACCATGGGCCGCTGGCTGCCGCCCTTCGGAATTTCCTTCACGGTTGATCTGCTTGGTGCATTCTTTGCCGCAACGTCCGCGCTGGTGGCGCTCGCTGCATGCATCTATGGCCGCAGCGACGTCGATGACACCGGCCGCCGTTACGGCTTCTACCCGTTCCTGATGCTGATCATGGCCGGTATCCTCGGGGCGTTTCTCACTGGCGATATTTTCAATCTCTATGTCTGGTTCGAGGTTCTGCTGATTTCCTCCTTCGGGCTTCTGGTGCTGGGCTCTGAACGCAAGCAGCTCGATGGCGCGGTCAAATACGCCTTCCTTAACCTGATCGCCACCACGCTGTTTCTGGTCGCCACAGGCTATCTCTACGGCCTCTTCGGAACGCTCAACATGGCGGACATCGCCATCAAGGCGTCGGAGCTGCGCGGTACCGCGCCGCTGATGACGCTGGTGACGCTTTATCTGCTGGCCTTTGCCATGAAGGCCGCCGCGTTCCCGGTCAATTTCTGGCTGCCCGCCTCCTATCATACGCCACGGCTGGTGGTCTCGGCCCTGTTTGCCGGACTTCTGACCAAGGTCGGCATTTATGCGCTGTTGCGCATACTGGGCATGCTGTTTCCCTTCGAGCGTGAGGAGCTGTCGCTGCTCATTGCCGTCGCTGCGGCATTGACCATGATCATGGGTGTCATCGGCGCGCTGGCGCAGAATGACATCCGCCGCTCGCTTGGCTTTCTGGTGATTTCCGGTATCGGCGTGATGATGGCGGGTCTGGCGCTTGGCAGCCCGGCCGGACTGTCCGGTGCGATCCTCTATGCCGTCCACTCCATGGTGGTGATGACGGCGTTGTATTTTGCTGCGGGCATTGCAGCCCGGCTTGGCGGCAGTTTCGAGCTGACAACAGCGGGCGGGCTTTATGCCAAGAGTGCGCTTCTGGCGGCGATGACGCTGATGCTGCTTCTTTCGGTTGCCGGTTTGCCGCCATTCTCCGGACTCTGGCCCAAGATCATGCTGGTCAAGGCCTCGCTCGATGTCGGCGCCTGGTGGCTGGCCGGGTCGATTCTGGTGACCGGTTTCCTGACCACCATTACCGTCGGCCGGATCTGGGTGCTGGCCTATTGGCGCCCGTCGCCGGGTGCGGATGCCGGGGAAACCGGGCCGGCCGCCTTGCCGATGGGAGCGTCGGTCGCACTTGCCGGTCTCGTTGCCATCACCGTTGCCGCCGGTGTCTGGCCTGAGCCGCTGATGGCGCTGGCCCAGGATGCGGCCCGCGGGCTGATTGATCCATCCGCTTATGTGCTGTCGGTCTTTCCTGTGGAGGCGTCGCAATGAGCCTGTTTCTGGTCAATGTGCTGCTCGCACTCGCCTGGTCGGCGGTCACCGGATCGTTCACGTTCTTCAATTTCGCCTTCGGGTTCGTGTTGGCGATCTTTGCCCTGTCGCTGATCCGGGAGCAGGTCGGATCGGTCGGCTACTTCTCCCGCGCCCGCCGGGTGATCTCGCTGCTTTTGCTGTTCTTGTACGAACTGGTGCTTTCGGCCTGGAAGGTCGCGGTGATGGTGCTGTCGCCGAAGATGAACCTCAAGCCGGGGATTTTCGCCTATCCGCTGCGCGTCGACCGCGATTTCGAAATCACCATGCTGGCCAATCTGATCACGCTGACGCCCGGCACCTTGTCGGTTGATGTGTCCGATGACCGGCGTATTCTCTATGTCCACGCCATTGACGCTTCCGATCCCGACGGCGCCCGGCGTGACATTGCCGAAGGTTTCGAGCGCAAGATCATGGAGGCGTTCCGATGATCAGTGTCGCAGCCATCTTTGATGCCTCTGTCAGCCTCGCGCTGGGCATTCTGAGCCTGTCTTTCCTGGTGACCATCTACCGGATCGTCAAAGGGCCGACATTGCCGGACCGGATACTCGGGCTGGACATGCTGGTTGCCATCGCAATCGGTTTCATCGCGGTGATCGGCATCAAGACCGGCTACACACTCTATGTCGATGTGGCCATCGCTCTGGGGCTGGTCGGCTTTCTCGCCACTGTTGCCTTCGCCCGCTTCGTTCTGTCCCGCGGCAAGACCGAGGATGACATTCTGACCGAAGCACGCGAGGCAGCATCCCGGGCACGCCGCGAGGCCAAGGCTGCAACCAGGTCAGGGCAGGGGAGTTCGGCACCGCACGCCAAAGCCACTCCGGCCGGGGCCGGCAAGTCGTCCGGGAGTCAGAACCATGAATGATATAGTCACGCTCATATCTGCAGCTCTGCTCGTGATCGGCTCTTTTTTCGCGCTCGTTGCTTCCATTGGCCTGTTGCGCCTGCCTGATCTTTACACGCGGATGCATGCCGCTTCCAAAGCCGGCACAATGGGTGCTTGCCTGATGCTGATTGCCCTTTCCATTCATGCAACCGATGTCGGAACCATGTCACGGGCGCTTGCCGGTGTTGTGTTCTTCCTGCTGACGGCCCCGGTGTCGTCGCACCTTCTGGCCAAGGCCGCCTATTCCGTGGGCTATCGGTTGCATTCGAGCTCGGTCATGGACGAAATGAAGCGTGAAGATAAAACCGACTGATATATCAATTTAGTTCGACGTTGTGTGCAACTTTTAAATTCAATTCGTTCAGGTTTCCCGTCTTGATTACACTTCAATGCCGGTTTGTATCAAATTTTATCAATTTGTATAAAATTGTATTGGTAATCCCGGTTTTATATAAGAAATAGTACTTGTTTAAGGTATAAAACAATGTACATCCAAGGCAGCGGCTCGTCTGCTGGATCATGCGTTGTTTGTAACCATTTTTTTCCAGAGCCCGGACGGCCGGTATATTAGAAAGAGTTAGGACCAGACTATGATAGAAGCAAACAAGGACAATGGTGCGGAATTGCTCATCGAGCTGACCGCAGAAATTGTCGCGGCTTACGTGAGCAACAACTCTGTAGCCGCTAATGATCTTCCGAATGTGATTTCGCAGGTGCATGCAGCGCTTGGCGGAGCAACAATGCCGACGGAAGAAGTAGTTGAAAAGCCGAAGCCAGCAGTTTCGGTTCGCCGTTCTATCCAGAACGACTATCTGATCTGCTTGGAAGATGGCCAGAAGTTCAAGTCGCTCAAGCGCCATCTGATGACCCACTACGGCCTGACACCAGAGCAGTACCGTGAAAAGTGGGATCTGCCAGCGGACTATCCGATGGTTGCGCCGTCCTATGCAGAGGCGCGCTCGCGTCTGGCAAAGGAAATGGGCCTTGGCCAGAAGCGCAAGCGCGGCAAATAAGGTCTGCGGAATGCTGTAACTGACTGGATGGTTCGGTCGTCAACCCTGAACCGCCAAACTCAGTCCCCAGCTTCCGGGCCTCGCATGGATGGCCAGCCTGATATGCGAAATAGCAAAAACCGTAACCCCCGGGTTGCGGTTTTTTTGTTGTGTGAGAGGCAAGTTGGCCTGCAGCGCCGCGCGTCCAATCGAATGCGCAAAGGCCGCAGCATCACCTTGAAATGATGCATGCAGGTTTTCGCTCAGATGAATCTCTTTGAACGGCAGCGCGGGCATTCCGGCAAGGGGGCATGGCATGTTTGAACAATCGAGCGAACAAATGTGAGGAAAAAATTCCTTCAATTTTGATGCGGAATACGCAAAAACAGCGCAAAATCAACGTGAGGCTGTAGCCGGTGGGTGGCTGCACGTCCCCATGATCTGCATATCATGTAAGAAAATATTCACAATTATATACGTGACAAAGCAGAATAAATTCCTATAATGATTCGGCGTGACAGGTCGGCCTATCCAAAGAAAAATTTCGTCAAGCGGGTTGGATTTTTAGATTGGGAGAATACAGTAGTTGTGGTGGAGATGTCGGGGATCGAACCCGAAGGCGGAGGTCGGAAATCTGCGCACCAGGGCACCAGCCCTACATCCCCACTACGACAGAGTCCGACGGCGACTCTGAAGGCACCCGTAACAGGGTAGCGCCAGCCCACGGGCCAGATGGCGGTCAGTAGTTTACGAGGTTGCACCCTCTGACTACTGACCCCGTCGCGTGAAGCACAACCATACAGCCGCGACTCGGGTGGCTGCGTCAATGGGTTGTCGGCGGCAGATTCTTGCACACCATACCTAGCTGGGGAACACTGTGGAAAACGACGACAAACAGACGATTCCGGACGATGGGGATGGATCTGGCGAAAAGAAGTTCAACGAGACACTGATTCGGATGCTCAAGACGCCGCCGAAGCCACACGACAACGTGAAACAGCCCGATAGGTTGGAGCTCGAAAATGGTAGCAATTCAGAGGGCTAATGGGACGCGTCAGGGTTCGGTAGAGTTATGTCGGGTTCCTTCAGGATTTCGACTTGTTTCTCTAATCCAGTCGGAATCTCCCCTCGCTCCAGAAGGCTATCTGTTAGTTGTATCCCCTGCCGGAAAAAGCCCAGAACTTCAGGACCGGGAACCGGCTTGCTCCCCGGCTGAAACTTTGGCGCTATTAAGAGACGTGGCCGACGAGTTTTCGCATCAGTTGAATAAATCCAGCCAGATACTATCCATGCTCGGCCATCATGATTGATCCAATCATGTTCACGAATTGAGTTGCCTACTGGGAACTTAAATTTTTGGGTCATCCCTCTATCCTTACGGTTGGAATAGAAGGCTACATCTTTTTTCGCTTGTTTAGGAGTCTCCGCGCTTTCTGCTTAGGCGTAATTGGCTTCACCAATCCGCCGATAGGTAAGGCGCTTACCGCCGATCATTGAGAGCAATTCGTCATGGCGTTCGGTGTCAGACACCTTGAGCGCGGTGCGGCGGTTATAACGGAAATCGAATTCAGCAAGGTAGCGGTGCAGATGGGCCTCGCCGCAATGCTGGTAGATACCGATCATGCCGCGCTTGAAGATCGAGAACACATTCTCAATGGTGTTCGAGTGCACGACTGCATCACCCTCACGGCGGGCATATTCCTTAGCGGAATGCTTCACAGTGCGGTGTGTGGCGTATTCGGTGCCAGTCTCGGTGTAGAGGCGGCTCTCGTCGGTATAAAGCACGGTGTCGCGGGTTACGTTGCGCACCAGCACTTCGCGGACGGTTTCCTTGGTGGCGTCGTTCAAATGGAACATGCGGGATTTGCCGCCACGTTCGACCAGACCCACCACGATGCGCTTGTCAGCGCCGCCAGACTTGCCCCTCTTGAGATAGGGACGGCCCTTGCGCTGCGCAGATACGCGGGGTGTTTCGCGCTTGCCAATGTAGGTTTCGTCGGCTTCGACGGTCTTGCCTTCGCCACCAAGAGGACCAGACGAGGCAACGTCCTCTTTCATGGCTTCACGGATACGATGGGCCATAAACCAAGCCGTTTTGTAGGTGACGCCAAGCATGCGATGCAGCTGGTGCGCGGACATGCCCTTCTTGGACGAGGTCATAAGGAAGGTTGCAAGCAGCCACTTGTTCAAGGCGATCTTGGAACGCTCAAACACGGTGCCGACAGTCACGGTGAACTGCGAACGGCATTCCATGCAGTTGTAGAGGCCCGGACGGTGTGCCTTGCCCTTCATCTCGGTGATGCGGGTTTGATCGCAATTGCCGCAATGGGGGCAGATCGGGCCATTCGGCCACTGCATTGCCTCAAGGTGCTCGCGGGCTGCGTCTTTGTCGGTGAAGATTTTGTCGTCCAGTTTCATGGCTTTCGCTCCGTTGTCCCTTTATCGGAAGTCGGGCGTGCTTTGTCAAGTATATAATTAGGAAAATATTCCTATCATAGGAGATTTTCATCATGGCACCTCAACGCAGAAAATTCAGCCGGGTCAATTCACGCCGCATCAGAAGCGGCAACGCGCAGCAGATCCTTCCGGCATTGCCGGAGGCGCTGACCGGATCACTGCTCGGCAATACACAGACCGCCGGGCGCGCATTATCGCCGCAAGGTCCCGCAGACCCCCGCATCTCCGCTAAGGACGGCAACTTGTCGGCGCTGCCTGTCCTGGTTTCATCCCGTGGCGGCCGCGGGCCGTGCAACGGTTTCGCCGACACTTTGCGCTGCCGGATCACCTGGCGGCTGGTCGCGGAGCTGTTCGCTGCGGCCTGTGAACGGGATTTGCCTGAAGGCGCAGCCCGCCGCAGGCCGCGGTGCCATATGCGGCAAATTGCCATGTATCTCTCTCATGTGGTGCTGTCGCTGCCCTACCAGAGCATAGCTACGGCTTTCGGACGGGACCGGACCACGGTCATGCATGCCTGTGCGGTGGTTGAGGACCGGCGCGATGATGCCGCGTATGACCGCTTCGTCGAGCAGTGCGAGCGCTGCATCAAGGCGGTCTTTGCCCCGTTGGAGAGCGATGATGCAGAGCTCTGAGCTGAGCCGCTCCCGCAAGGCGCTCGCAGTGCTTGCCGGTTTTCTCGCCCGCGACCGTGCAAGCTGCCCGGCATCCGAAGTTGAGGCGCCCTCGGGACAGGTTCACTTGATCCGTGATGATGGCGCAAGCCGAAAGATCGATGTGAAGCTGTTTAAACTCGCCCTTCAGCGCGGTTTGATCCTGGCTGAAAGGAAGCCCGGCAATGTCTTCTCCTGCACCGTGACGCCGCAGGGCCGCTCGGCGCTCAAGCGCTGGCTGGCCGACCCGGACAGCGCCTTTCAGGACCAGCACCGGATGCTTGCGACGCGATCCGATCCCGATCACGGGCTGGTTCGGATCAACCAGGCGGAATCACCCTTGACCGCTCTGGCGCGGATCCGGGGCAGGAGCGGGGGTTTGTTCCTCGAGCCCGCCCATGTTGAGGCGGGTGAAAGACTGCGCATCGATTTCACCCGGGGGCAGATGCAGCCATCGCTGGGGCAGCGCTGGGAACCGCTGCGCAGCGGGCGGCAATCCGGTTCCGCCGGCGGCGCGGCCGATCTGACCGAGGCCGCCATGTCGGCCCGGTTGCGGGTGGATAGGGCTCTGCAGGAGGTGGGGCCCGAACTCTCCGGCGTGCTTCTCGATGTGTGCTGCTTTCTCAAGGGGCTCGCGGAGGTCGAGCGCGAACGGCAATGGCCGGCGCGTTCAGCCAAGCTGATGTTGCGAACCGCGCTGGCGGCCCTGGCAAGGCACTACGCCATGAAATGCTCTAGCCGTCAGCCCGCGCCGCCGCCGCATGCGCCTTGATGCGCAGCACCATCGAGCGCAATCCGTTGGCCCGCTGTGTCGAAAGATGTTCGCCCAGCCCCAGCTGTGACATCAGCGCGGCTTCATCAAGCGCTTCCACCGCCGAGGCCTTTTGCCCTGACGTTGCCGCCAGCACGATCGCCACCAGCCCGCGAACGATATGCGCGTCGGAATCGCCGCGGAACAGCATCACCGGGTCACCGGGGTCGCCGGGTTCGGTGTCCGCCACCAGCCACACCTGGCTGGCGCAGCCCTTGACCTTGTTCTCGTCGATCTGCTCGGAATCCGGCATCTGGGGCAGCGCCTTGCCGATTTCGATCAGGTACCGGTAACGGTCTTCCCAATCGTCAAGATACTCGAAGTCGTCAATGATGGTTTGCAGATTGGACATGTCGGTTCCCTGTATCTTGGCAACCATATAGGCGGATTTGTGCGAATATGCACCCCGTTGCTGCGCCAATCGGGTGTGCAATTTCTGATCCCGCCACCAGCTCGGCCGGGCTGTCGCGGGAGGCAATCAGGATTCAAGAGTATGAAAGGCCGTTGCCGGCGTCCGGACAAAAGAAAACGCCGCCGGGAGGAAGGGCTGTTCCCGGCGGCGGCGCGTCAGACGCGACTGGAGTTGGCAGTGTCTAGCATCATGTAACGTACGGGCGGACATCCCCGGCCATTGCCCCGTCATGGGGCCAGGGCGATCGAGGAAACTTAGTTGACGACGGGCAGCGAGCCGGTTGTCAGATCGGGTTCGGCATCGGCGAATTTGGAATCGAGGAACTGGTAGGCGATACGCGCGCCTTCCTTTGCCCGCGATCCCAAGGCAGCAAAGGTCTCGCTGCCAGTCTCGCAGACTTCAGGCTTGCGAACGCAGATCTGTCTGATGTCCTCAAGCGCCTCGACGGCTGCGGCCATGCTCTGACCAACTTCCAGCGGCGGCGCATTTTCCAGCGCCTCTCGCGAATTGGAATCGAGAAACGGCAGGCAGATCAGCACAAGTGAAAACCAGAAACTTCCCTTAATTAGAAACCACATGGGTTAGCCCTTCCTGTTACCCGCCATCTTTGGACGGGGATGTCCGGGTTGTTCCGAACTTGACGGCCACCATGAGGCAAAATCTTCAAGGCGGATTTGAAGCCGGCAATAGGTTTTGAGCCAAATTTGCCGAAAATTTTAGACAATCGTCCCGGCAGCACGTTTTCTGTGGATGGTCTTCGCCATTCAGCTGAAAACCATGTCCGGCTTTATGATGGAGAACCTGCCGCAACAGCGGTTTTGCAGGCGGTCAAGCGCGGATTAGCGGGGCCTGTTCGTGCCGGCATCAGCGAAAGCAACGATTAACCATATTCACCGAAGCCGTTTGTTGAGGCACCCGCAAACAGCAAATCAGAGGGATTCGCAGGCGTTCCGTGCTGTGGCTTATCCTTTCCTTAAGTCGGCAATGAGAATGTTGACCCAACAACAAACAACTGCGGCGTGTACGGATTCGGCAGTGACAAAATTGGACAACCTCATCGACAGAATAAAGCTCGCCGGCCGGCAAACTGCCGAATCCTGGCTGGGATCCGCTGTGCCTGATTCACAGGCCTACGAGGCCCGCATTCATGGCATGACGGCTTGCCTCTCAAGCATCATTCTTGCCCCTGCAATCACCGCGCCTGTCTTGCTCATGACCTTCTCATGGCCGCATGCCATTGCCGGGGCGCTGGCTGTGACAGCGATTCCCGTGGCTGCCGCTGGATTGCTGGTAGCAAGCGGGTCTGCAGCTGTGGCCGGTCGCGCGGCACTCGTTGCTGCCGCTGCGGCCCTGTCGGTTCTGATGGCGTTCAGCGGTGGATTTTCGTCTCCGTTCCTGGCGATGCTGGCGTTGCTGCCGCTGGAAGCTGCCATCCACTCAAGACGGTTTTCGGGTCTGGTCTCGGGACTGCTTGCTGCCGGTTTGGCGGTTTTAGGCCTGGCGGCCTTCGCTGCCGCTGGCAATGGGGCTGCAGTGCCAGCCGGTGCGGCTCCGGCGGCAGGCCTGGCATTCGCCTTTTATGTGCTTGTCCGCGGTCTGGCCCTGGTGCTCGAGCGTCCGGTTGAGGTTGCAGCCGTTGCCGTTGAAAAGGCAGAGCCACCAGTCGCAATCGATGAGACCGATTATCTCGACCGTCTTCCCGGACTGCTGACGCTTCACGACGCCCGTGGCGACGTGATCCGCGTTTCCGGCGCCGACAGGGACGAGTTTTCCCGCAAGGTTGGCGCTTTTATCGGCAAGGGATTCGTCAACCGCATCCATGTTGCAGACCGGATTGCGTTCCTTGACGCCGTCGACAGCCTTCGCCGCGGCCAGGCCCGCAGCCAGGTCGACCTGCGCTTTGACTGCCCCGGCGAGGCTTCGCAGTTCGTCCATGTAGCCGTAGCCCTGTCAGCGGAGCGTGATGCGGATGGCGTGTTTTCAGGCGTTTTGGCCCAGACCCGCGACATTTCGGCGGAGGTCGCCGATCACGT
This sequence comes from Hoeflea sp., assembly GCA_048261205.1. GTDB lineage: Bacteria > Pseudomonadota > Alphaproteobacteria > Rhizobiales > Rhizobiaceae > Hoeflea. The sequence goes on along the minus strand of JBLXGF010000001.1, from coordinate 305,725 downwards.
CCGCGCCAGTGAGGTGGTCGAGGAGGCCGAAAACTCCAACGATTCCAAGACCCGGTTCCTTGCCGCGGTCAGCCATGAATTGCGCACGCCGCTCAATGCCATCATCGGCTTCTCCGATATTCTCGGCCGCGAGATGTTTGGCAAGTTCAGCGATGAGCGCCAGCGCGAATATGTCGGCCTGATCCACCAGTCGGGGCAGCATCTGTTGACACTGGTCAACACCATGCTCGACATGTCAAAGATCGAAGCCGGCCGTTACGAGGTGTTTGTCGAATCCTTCCCGATCGCCGATGTCATCGACAATTGCGATGCCATGTTGCGTCTTCAGGCCTCCAACCGCGGCGTGACACTGACCCGCCGCCTGGCCCGTGGCGCGGACATCGACGTGGTGGCTGACAGAAGCGCGGTCCAGCAGATTCTGATCAATCTCGTCGGCAATGCCATCAAGTTCACCGAGGCCGGTGGCGTGGTCAATGTCGACGCCGCGATCCTCGACGGACGCCTGCAACTTGTTGTCAGCGATACCGGGATTGGCATTTCCGCGGAGAAACTTGGCCGTATCGGTGAACCTTTCGTCCAGGCCCAGAACGAACTTGGCCGCCAGTATGAGGGAACAGGTCTTGGCCTGTCCCTGGTCAAGGGACTGGTGGATCTGCACGGTGGTGACTTCACCATCGAAAGCAGCGAAGGCGAGGGCACCGTGGTGACCATCAGCCTGCCGGCCGACGGCTCAGGCGCCAATCTTCACGGTGACGACAGCAGGGCCGAATCCGCTGTCGTGTTCCCGCCGCGTCTGCCGAAAGCCACCAGGAAATCGGCCCCGGGTCTGGTCAGTATTGATGAAAAAATCAGGAATGAAAACTATGTCGAGACAGCGCGTATCGCCTGACTTGTTTGAAGATGAAACCGGCACAGGCCAGGGCATCCTCGGATTGCTCGGCTCTGTGATATCGGCGCATCCTTCGCTTGCCGGAGGCAGTGTGGCGTTTGCGGTGATCTTCGGATTCGTCGCGACCAATGCCTTGTGGCATCAACCGGGACAGCATCCCGCGCCGATCCTCAAGACCCGCGATGTCGCATCGCCTGCGCCTCCGCTCGCTTCGGCCAAGCCTGACGCATTGACGCCCCTGATCAAGGGGGCGCCGACCCGGACCGTCACCACTTACCGGATCGAGCGCAGCGACGAGACGCCAACCGCGTCGATTCCCGTCCCCGTCGCACCGGCGCCCGCCGTGCCGCAGGTCAGCCCCGAAGTCTCCGCTGCGCCGGCTTCCGATCCGCTGCTGGTGCAGATCCAGACCGAGCTGGCGCGCAATGGCCTGTACACAGGAGAGATCGATGGTCTGATGGGCCCCAAATCCGCAGCCGCCATCCGCGCCTGGGAAAAGGCCAATGGCTACCGCGAAACCGGCGAGGCGAGTGCCGCGCTGCTTGCCATCATGGAACAGGCCAGCGTGCAGAGCAGGATGCAGGCAGCGCCCGCCGAGGTGGCGAGCCGTCGGCCGGTGGTTCTTCCGACGCCCAAACCCGCGCCGGCAGCTCCGGCCGTTGCATCTGACGCCCGCGCCGGAGAGCCGGTGACCATTCCTGCGGCGATTGCCCAGGGTGCAGCAAGCGAGCTGGTGCAGCAGATCCAGTCCGGCCTGTCCAATATCGCCTATGCCGATATCACGGTGGATGGCGTGGCTGGATCGCAGACCCGTGCGGCCATCAGTGCGTTCGAAAAGCACTACCGTCTGCCGGTCACCGGTCAACCCAACGAGATCGTTCTCAAGAAGCTGATCGAGATCGGCGCGCTGTGAGACTGAAGGCCGGCATATTCGTCGCGGCACTGACGCGGCGGTTGTTTGCCGAAGGCAATATGGCGGCGATCGAAAGACGCGGGTCGGAGGAGGCGGGGGCGATTTTTATCCGCATCCGCCACCGCGACGGCAGTGAAAGCCTAGCAGCGCCCGCGCCGCAGACGGCCTTTGACGGTGATCATCCGGAAGGCCGCTTGTTCGAACTCAGGAAAGCCCGCGTTCCCGAAAGCGAGGTTTCCGAGCTGATCGCCCGCGAGGCCCGCTTCGATCCCGATATCTGGGTGGTGGAGATCGAGACCGACAGCCCCGAAACCTATCTGGAATTCAGCGAAGATTGACCTTTGCCGCGGCCACCGGCTTTGAGGCTGGTGCCCGGTCTCTTGAAGTCCTGGTATCGGTTCGCACCGGTCTTGCTCTCAAACCAGGCAGCGACGGCGCAATAGCCGGAAGCGGGACGGATTCCCTCTCCATTTCACCAGCATGCGTAGGTCTGTCAGCCGGTCTGGCGGGATGACGAATTCCGGTTGCGGGAATCGCGTGATGCCACGCGCCTGTCGGTGTCGCGGCGCACGGACTTGCCATCGGCGAGGGTGGGGACATGGGTGGCGGCGCCATTGGTGTAGCTGTCGGCGCGCTGCCAGGCATGAAGCCGGGCTTCGCAGCTCTCGCTGTCGAGTTCCTCGATCAGGTCGGTCGCCAGCGTATGGCGCGTCGATGGCTTGGCCAGATGCGGGAAGAAGCTCTCGAGAGCCGATTTGATGGTGCTTTCGGGGGCGCCAAGGCCGATCATGGCGGTTGCCAGCTGCCGTCCCGACAGATCCATCATGATGCGTTCGGCAAGCGCAAAGCTCGCACCCATGGCGTCGGCCAGGGCGGTCGCGAACCAGGTTTCCTGATCGGTTTTCGCATGCCGCGCCAGCTGCGCGAGCCGCACGTCGCCGACCCTGCGCCGGGCCGCAGCCGAAGCCGCTTCCGGTTTGACAGCCGCAGCTGTGTTCGGCTTGTCTGCGCCGCCAAATTTGCGCGGGCTGGTCGGCCGGTTGAGCGGTGATTTCGGCGCCGGACTTGCCGCCACCATTGCCTTCAATTGGGCTCTGAGCCTCTCGCTCGGGTCAAGGGGTGGCGCCTCGATGTTCGGCCGCGAGGCCGGGGCGGGCTTGGACACGGCAGGGCCGGGCTGCGCAGGAGCGGGAGCGCGGACCAGACCGCGCAGCACCAGCAATCCGTCGACGGAGGGATCCTTGAGCTCCTGCAGCTTGGCAATCGCCTGAGGCGACAGATCCGAGCGCCGGGCGGCTGCACGGGCATGCGGCGCGCCATGCCGCATCACCGCACGGGTGAGTGCGGTTTCACTGAGCAGCGGATAATGAACAATAAAGGGTGCAGCGATGGCGATCGGCTCGTTGATGAGCATGTCCGCCACGTCCTCGGGAACCCGCGACAGCCGCGACAGGGTTGCCGACGCGGTGCGGCGGGCTTCTTCGCTGGCGGTTCTGTAAAGCGGGATAAACAGACGGGAGAAACGGACCATGTCCTGGCGCGTCGGATGGTCAAGGCATTCAAGACCGCTGATAGCGGCCATCATGACGGCGTCCTTGCGGCGGCCGCCATCTGGCCGTTCGAGGTCGCGGAAATTGTCTGACACGGGCACACCTTACTCAAACGCAACAACACATGCCTCAATTTATCCCAAAAGCGTTAGCAAGCTGTTAACCAACTGAACGTTAGAAAAAATTAACTAGGAGAAGTCTGTCGAGCGTATTTCCTGTTCCACCCGGTTGGAGTCCAGATATGACGACAATATTGACCTTTGATCAGTCAAGATGCCGGAAGGCAGATCCTGCGGCATCCGCCAGTAACGATGCCACCACATCTGCTCAGGTGTTGATGTTTACCGGAATCCGGCGCGAACCGTTGTCTTCCGCGGGCGGGTTGCCAGAGCCGGTCCGGCATGCGCCAATGTTCGATGATTCCACGCCCGATAAACCGACAGGCAAAAAGCGCCGTCGCGGCAAAAATAATTGAACTGAGAATATCCGCATCATGGTTTCGCGCCTGAGACGCGGAGCAACCGGGGTCAGGCAATTCTGATCAGTCCAATGCCGGTCAGCAGCACAGCCAGCCCGCTTGCCACAGCGCGGACCTGGTTCCAGAACTGCCAGGGATCCGAATAGCTGCGCCAGATCTGTCTCGCGGCGTCTGTCGAAGCAGGGATTTCCACCAGCGCCAGTGCCTCATTCATCGGAACATTGACAAGCGCGGTAACGCTAAAGCCACCGGCTGCGTAAACGGCTGCGGCCAGCGCGAAGCAGATTCCGGCGCGTGTCTGGCGTTTGCGGAACAGGGCGGCGGCGGTGATCGCCAGAACCACGGGGGTGAGGAAGAACGCCGGAAAGAACACCGCATTGCGCACCGAGGCATTCATCGCCTGCATGGCTTGAATGGCAATTGCCGGATCGGCAGCGTCAAGGCCCCACATGGTGGAGCACACCCAGGCATAGAAAAAACCGAAGATCGCAGCCGTCAGCAAGAGCGAAGCAAGCGGCAGGAGCCGGGCCGAGATCATGATGGCTGTCCTTCCCTGGCGGCCAAGAGCGATCCCGATCGAAGACCGGAGACCACGTTCACGACAACAACCAGGCTGGCGATTTGCCCGCAGATCACGGCAGGCCAGATCAGGCCGAACTGCGCATCGAGATATTTCTGCGGACCAAAGGAAACCAGCGCCATCACCGTGGCAAGCAGGCTCAGCGCTGCGCCGGCGCGGCTGGTGCTGGTGCCTAAAATGATCGCCGCAGCCGCCGTGCCCATCGACGCGCCAAGAAACGGTGCGATGCCAAACAGCGGCGTGGCCACAGGCGGATGCGGAGGAACACCGGCATAGAGCGCAGTCAGCATCACCATTTGCAGGATGATCAGGACCGCAAGGGCTGCGATGGAAGATCGGGACTGGCAGGGCATCATTGTGTCTCCATAAGCGTAATTGAGTGTACGGTTGCAAATATCCGTAAACATAATTACGCTTATAGTCAACACACGGAGAATGATTGTGCGAGATGAGAACAAGGCGTCCCGGCAGGACAAGATCGAGCAGGCAGCCTATGCCGTGCTGGAGGCCAGGGGCTATGCTGGCGCTTCGATGCTGGCAATCGCCAAGGCGGCGCGGGCATCAAACGAGACCCTGTACAACTGGTACGGTGACAAGACCGGGCTGTTCAAGGCGCTGGTGCTGCGCAATGCCGAACAGGTCCGGCTGCAGCTGGAGGAAGGCTTGAGCAGCGGCAACCGTCCGCTGGAAATCCTGCAGGCGCTGGGGCCGCTCTTGCTGGCGCTGCTGGTCAGCCCGCGCGCCATCCAGCTCAACCGCGCCGCCGCAGCCGATCCGACCGGAGAGCTCGGCGCGGTGATTTCAGAGCGCGGCAGGGAAACCATTGCGCCCTTGATCGGCGAGGTGCTGCAGCGCGCCCGAAACGAAGGGACCCTGGTCTATGACACCACGGCTGATGCGGTCGGTCTCTATCTCGATTTGCTGGTGGGGGATCTGCAGATCCGCCGCGCCATCGGCAGGGAGCCGCCATTGGGCGAGACCGCAATCAACCACCGCGCGGAGCGGGCTTATCAGCGGTTTCTGCGGCTATGTGCTGCTTCGCATTAACTCAGGCCGGGTCGATGGTGATGCCTGCGCACACGGCGTTGGACAGGAATGCCCGTGCCGCCGGTCTCTGGCTTTCTGATGGCGCCACTGCACGCAAGGCGACATAGCCTTCCGGCCGGCTGAGCTCAACCAGCACGGAGCGCTCCAGCGCGCGCGGCATGAAGCGGCGCAAGCGCAGCATCTGGGCCGGGGTGACAAACACGATGTTGACGCCGCTGCCGATGGAAGAGCGGTCATTCATCGAATAGGTCTCATTCGAAGACACATCATATACCGACAACGTCCAGAACGGCACGTTGCCGGACGCCATGACCCGAACCGGCCCGTCGGTGATGTCAAACCGGCAGACCGCGCTGCGTACATAGGGGTTTTCATTGTAGAGCCCGGTCAGGTTTGGCTCGTTGGCGAGAGAGTAGAAGCGGTTGGTTGCGCCAAGTGCCTTGACCTTGGTCCATGCGTCCTTGCCTGTCCACATCGGCAGGGCGAGAATGATGACGATGTGAATGAACGCCGCACCGACCAGCCCGATTGCAATCGCCAACAGCGCGTTACGCATCATCACACCCGATTTTCGAAATCTTCGGCAAGTCCAGCTCAACCATGCTCAGCGAGGCCGCTGCCGGTGTGTCGATCAGGGTCAGCACCAGACTGATAGTGTTGTTTGCATTGAGCCAGATCCAGTTGCCGGCCTGGGCTGAGGCGTCGAGCCGGATGCGGAAGGAGCCATCCACATTGCGCAGGGTGGTCCATGAATTGATGCTGGTGGGAACCCGCGGCGGCGCTTCGAGCGGCCGGTTATCGGCGTCCGTGACCGTCAGCGTCCAGAACCGTGCCGGTGGGGTTGATCCGGAAACTTCGTAGCTGCAGCGCCCGGAAAGCGCTGCACCGCTTTCATCATGGCTTGCGGTAAACACCAGACCTTCGGCGCGGCCCAGCAGAATGCGCCCGTCACCTGCACGATGCGCCTTGGCGAAGGGATCAGCGTCTGCTGTCTGCAAACTGGGATACGCGCTCCAGGGGCCGAGCTTGATGGCTCCGAAACCCGATGTTGCCTTGAGCATCCACGACGCAGACCAGGCGCCACCGCCAAAAGCGATTGCCAGCGTCAGAAAAACCAGGGCAGGCAGACGAAACACGTGGCGGGGTTTCCTTCGTCAATTCAGGCAGGTGGCAGGCGCCACGCGATGGTCATCAGCATAGGCATGCGAACCACGCCACGCGACAGGAAAAAGCACAATACCGCGCCAATAACCAGTCATCCGGTCTGAAAAGATCGCGATATGCACCATTCCGGGAGACGCAATGAATCCTCACTGCTCTGCAGTTGCAGGCACAAGCTCCGGCTGGCCTTCGACCCTTGCCAGGCGGTCGGGCGCACCGAGCGGCCGGGCGCTGTTGAGCCTGTCCACCAGCGAGCGCAGCACAGTTGTGGTTTCCCGGTTGAGCGACCGCAACCGCTGGCGCTGCGGCACCACATTGCCGTCGGCGTCGGTCGAGCTGCTGGCAACAAGCGGCGTGGCCCTTGCGGTCGGCAGCGGGTTTTCGACGCCCGGGATGGCGCGCAGTTCGATGCCCTGATGGGCATAATCCATCACCCGCTTGAAGGTCATCGCCGGCAGCGAGCCGCCGGTCATCCGGTTGGACGAGGTGTAGTCGTCATTGCCGAACCACACCGCGGCGGTGAAATTGCCGGTAAAGCCGCAGAACCAGGCGTCACGATAGGCCTGCGTCGTGCCGGTCTTGCCGCCGGTCAGCACACCGTCAACGGCTGCGCGCCGCGCCGTGCCGACATAGGGCACCCTTGTCAGCATCTGGTTCATGTAGTTGCCGGCGTCTTCCGACAGCACGCGCTCGGCCGGCGGCTCGTCGCGTCCGAAATCATACAGCACATCGCCATTGTAGTTCATGATCTGAATGATGCCGTGCCGGCGCGACTGGTAGCCGCCCGCCGGAAACACCGCATAGGCGGTCGCCTGATCAAGCACGGTGACTTCCGAAGTGCCGATGGGGATCGTCACATCGCGGCGGATCGGCGTCTCGACACCGAATTTCTTGGCCTGCGCCATGATCTGGCCGATCGGGTCCTCGCCGAGCCTCTCCTTGGCGAGCCGCACCGGAATGGTGTTGATCGAGCGGGCAAGCGCGGTCTTGATGTCGATGCGGCCGGAATAGCCGCCGGCATAGTTTTTCGGATTCCAGTTGCCCCAGTGAATCGGCGCGTCGACAATCGGGCTGTCGGGCGTCATGCCTTTTTCCATGGCCAGCGAATAGGTGTAGATCTTGAACGACGAGCCGGGCTGCCTGAGTGCGCGGGAGGCACGGTTGAACTGGCTTTCACCGTAATCGCGGCCGCCGACCATGGCGCGCACCGCTCCGCCGTTCTCGATCAGCACCAATGCTGCCTGGCTGGCGCGATAGCGCTCGCCATATTGGCGCAGGCCGGTTTCCACCGCCGCATCGGCTGCTTCCTGCATGCCCGGATCTATCGTCGTGCGCACGATCAGCGAATGCTGGGCAAATCCGCCGGCGATGCGCTTGACCTCGTCAAAGGCCCAGTCGAGGAAATAGTCCGGCGCGTCGTGGTCGCCGCGGTCAATCACGCTGGCCGGGTTGCGGCGGGCGCCGATCACCTGGCCCTCGGTCATCAGGTTGCCCTGAACCAGGTTCGACAGGACCTCGTTGGCGCGCGCCCGGGCGGCGGGCAGGTTGATGTGCGGGGCGTAGCGGGCAGGGGCCTTGAACAGGCCGGCAAGCATCGCCGATTCGGCGATAGAGACTTCGGTGATGTCCTTGCCGAAATAGAATTGCGCCGCCGCTGCCGCGCCAAAGGTGCCGCCCCCCATATAGGCGCGATCGAGATAGAGCCGGAGAATTTCCTTCTTCGACAGATTGGCCTCGAGCCAGAAGGCGAGGAAGGCCTCCTTGATCTTGCGCTCCAGCGTCCGTTCATTGGTTAGAAACAGGTTCTTGGCCAATTGCTGGGTGATGGTGGACCCACCCTGGACCACCGAATTGGCCTTGACGTTTTCGGTCATGGCGCGGGCGAGACCGAGGAAATCGATGCCGATGTGATCGAAAAACCGCCGGTCCTCGGTTGCCAGCACGGACTTGATGAAATGATCGGGCAGCTGATCGACGGGAGCGGAATCCTCGTGAATGATGCCGCGATGGCCGATCTCGTTGCCGTAACGGTCGAGGAAGGTGACGGCGAAATCATCGCGCGCCCGCCAGTTTCCGGCGGTTTCCTCGAAGGCCGGTAGTGCCAGCGCCAGAAGCAGAACGAAGCCGGCGGTGCCCGCGTTCATGCCTTCCCCGGCGATCTCGAACACCGCTTTCCACACCCCCCGGGTACGGAACCGGCGGAAGAAGATGGTGATCTCTTCCCAGATCTCGCCGGCACGGAAACCGGCATTCCAGATCGAGGAATCGATCCAGGAATCGATGCGGAGAAGGATGTTGGAGCGCTTGCGCGGCCGGTTTTCCTGGTTGAACGGGTCTTGCACGGGTCGTTTCCATTGCGGGCGGTGGCGGCATGCATCGCCGCGCGTTGCTTTTCCGGGATGCACGATAGCACCACCGTTTTGCCCCTTTGACCTATGCTTTTGGATCATTTTCAGTCAAAGGACAAGCCGCGAGCGCTGTGTTGCGCATGCGAGAGTGACAAAAAGGAACGAGGCAATGGACGCCAAACCCTTCTGGAAGACCAAGACGCTCAGCCAGATGACCAAGGCGGAGTGGGAAAGCCTGTGCGACGGCTGCGGCCGCTGCTGCCTCAACAAGCTGGAAGACTGGGACACCGGGGAAATTGCCTGGACCAATATTGCCTGCCGTCTGCTCGACGGCCACAGCTGCCGCTGCACCGATTACGCCAACCGCCAGGCGACGGTACCCGACTGCATCGGCCTGACTCCGGCGCAGGTCGATACGATTACCTGGCTGCCGCCGACCTGCGGCTACCGGCTGGTGCACGAAGGCGCCGACCTCTACTGGTGGCATCCGCTGGTCTCGGGCGATCCCGAGACGGTGCACGAGTCCGGCGCTTCGGTGCGCGGCAGCACCGTGAGCGAGCTCGATGTCGATGTCGAGGAGTTCGAGAACTATCTCGTCGACTGGCCGGGCGAGGAGCTTTGAGCCGGGCGGCGAAATAAATCCGCCGCGCGGAACCAAAGGCGCCGGACGGCGTTTGACCTTTGTATTTGCCAAACGGAGGTTTTATCGATGATCCAGTGGATCCTTATATTGCTTATTGTTGCCGCGGTAGCCGGCCTGCTCGGTTTTGGCCGCCTCTCGGGCGCGGCGCTTACCGGCGCAAAACTGCTGATCGGCATCGTGCTGGTGCTGTTCCTGCTTGCTGTCCTGGGCATCGTCGCCATCGCCTAGCCCTACGTTCTTCATCCTCCAGATCGAAGCACAGCTGACCGCCGGAGAGTTTTCTCTGGCGGTTTTTTTGTGGGTAAGATGTGGGAAAAGCAGAATTCTCAGGGCACGGCATTTGTGATAATTTCAGATGGTGAAGCGCGCGTAACAACGGGAGTCCGGCATGCAAAGAAGCTTTTCCGTCAAGGCCGTTTGGGACAGCGAGGCCGGGGTCTATGTCTCCGAAAGCGATATTATCGGGCTGCATATCGAGGCTGCCACGGTGGAGGAATTCGAGGCCATCATGCGCGATGTCGCCACAGATCTTGTAATTGCCAATCACATCAGCAGCGACCAGTTGAAATCGGCAGGGGTGGATAAGAAGTTTTGACATCTGGACAAAGCTTCACTGTCTAAAGTCCATTCTGGCTGCTTATGCGGGGAGCTGAGCCAGTCGGCAGGTCAAGTTTACACCCAGCTCTCCGGATCCCGACCGCCATGGACGATAGCAACGACAAGAATGCCGAATGGCATCGGTTCATAGATCAGGATGTAATTGCCCTCGATCAGAATCCTCGCCGTGGGGCTCAGTTCCGGTCGTGCCACGCCCATATTGGGTTGAGTTGCTGCAAGATCCGCCTTGTCCAGCATGCGCCGCAGCAATGCATCCGCAGCGGGTTCATCGTCGAGGGCGATGCTGCGCCATATGTCGCGGATATCCTGCTCGGCCCGCGGGCTGAGCCGGGCCTCAGCCACGGCGTTCGGATTTCAATTCAGCAAGCAGGGTGTCGGCGTCGACAGTGCGGGCTTCGCCACTGGCCATGCCGTCGTCAAAGGCGCGTTTGAGACGGTTGATTTCCAGTTCGCGCAATTCCTGGCGTTGTTCCCATAAACGCAGCGCATCGCGCATCACCTCGCTGTTGGACGCATAGGAGCCCGACGCAACGGCCTGCTGCAGGCGCGCAATTTGCTGCTGGGAGAGCGAGATGGTTAGCGTTTTCATGGGTTCATGTTTCATGGATGAAGCTTAGCAAAGCTAACAGAAACTAACAAGAACTATGAGCTCTTCGACTACAGCGGATAGGAGGTTGATGCCGGGTGAAAGCGGCCTCAATCCTGCTCGCCATGCAAAAAGAAAAATAGGAAAATAATCCTTGACAGCGTCACGGTGCTTTGGTAGGATTATGTCATCGTCACAGAAGTGCGACCGGGGTGGCAGCCTCGGGAGAGCGGCACGGATTGCCGTGATGCTGTGACACTGGAATGATGTCTGCGCCAAGCGCCTCTGGTTTTCCGGGGCGCTTTTTTGTTGGCCGGATCTGGCCGGAAGTCTGAATTTTGCGAGGCTTTGATGACCGAGACCTTTTTGGATGCCGGGCGCGAAATGCTGTCCGAAGCGCGCGGTGCGTCTGGGCATGCGGCGGTGGCAGGCGCGCGATTCTACGCGGAGGGAGGCAGCGCCGAAAGCGTGCTGATCGACCAGGTGATCGATCTCGTGCTGGCGCTCGAGCCGCTCGAACTCAAGCAGCATGGAGCGGATGCGGCGGCTGGCGGTGAGGATGCGCCGGTGAGCGCGCCGGAGCCGACGCTTGTGGCCGAGAGCACGCGAAAAATGCTGGCGCAGATGCGCGCCGTGCTGGACCGCGAGGCGGCACGGCTTGGCACCGAGGGGGCGGAGGGCAAGGCGGCGGTGGACCAGGTGGCGCTGATCGCCCGCACGCTGGAAAAGATCGACCAGATGGAACGGCTGATTGCGCAGGATCAGGCCGGCGCGGCGCGGCAGGGGCTGAGCGCTGAAGAGCGGGAGCAATTGCGGCAGACGGTGCGGCAGCTGATCCTCGCCGCCGCCGAACGGCTTGCGGCTGAGCGCGAGCGCAAGCCATGACAATCCGCTCCATGGCGCTGGCGTTGAGCAGCAGCGTCTGGAAACGGCCCGCCTCCAGGCGGCCGAGGCCGGTTCGCAATGTGCTGCTCTACACGCCGCGGCCAAGACGGAAACCGCGATTGGAGGCAGCCGGGCAGGACCCCGGCACGGCTCAAGATGGTAAGGAAAGCAAACAGTTGGTCGGGCTTTGTGACTCAGTTTCGCAGGGGTGTGGCGAAACGGATCCGGTGAGTATCGAGGCACTGGTGGCGGCGCATCTGCTGCGGCTTGACGATCATGCCTTGGTGGAAAACGCCCGTGACTGGCAGCTTGCCGCCCGGCCCGAACAATTGCCGCCGGAGGGCGATTGGCGCACCTGGCTGCTGATGGGCGGGCGCGGTTCCGGAAAAACCCGGGCCGGGGCCGAATGGGTGCATGCTCTCGCCTCCGGCGAGATCGCCGGGCTGGGCAAGGACGGCCGCATTGCCCTGGTGGCCGAAACCTTTGGCGACGCCCGCGAGGTGATGATTGACGGGGTGTCGGGAATTCTGGGCGTGGCGCGGCATCAGCGCCCGAGCTTCGAGGCAACACGGCGCAGGCTGGTCTGGCCCTCGGGCGCGGTGGCGCAGATGTTTTCATCCGAAGACCCCGAAAGCCTGCGCGGGCCGCAATTCGATCTGGCCTGGTGTGACGAGCTGGGCAAATGGCGTCATGCCCGCGAGACCTGGGACATGCTGCAATTCGGCTTGAGACTTGGCGCCAAGCCGCGCCAGCTGGTGACGACAACGCCAAGGACGACGCCGCTGATGCTGGCGCTGGTCAAGGACCAAGCCACGCGGGTGACGCGGATCCGGACTGAAGACAATGCGCAGCATCTGGCGGCGGGTTTTCTCGATGCGGTCCGGGCGCGCTACGGCGGCACACGGCTGGGGCGGCAGGAACTCGACGGCGAGCTGATCGCCGACCGCGAGGACGGGCTGTGGCGGCGCGATCAGATCGAGGCGCTGGTGGTGCGCACTCACGGGCCGCTCAATCGAATTGTGGTGGCGGTCGATCCGCCGGCGGCAAGCGAAGCCCGCTATTCCTGCTGCGGCATTGTTGCGGTGGGGCTCGAGGCGGAGGGCCGGGCGGTGGTGCTGGCCGATGGCTCGGTCGAGGGCGCCAGCCCGTCGGCCTGGGCCGGTGCGGTGAGCAGGCTCTACCGCCGATTTGACGCCGATTGCGTGGTGGCGGAAATCAACCAGGGCGGCGACATGGTGGCGAGCGTGCTGCGCACCGTCGACCCTTCGCTGCCGGTGAGAACCGTGCGGGCGACGCGCGGCAAATGGCTGCGCGCCGAACCGGTGGCAGCGCTCTACGAGCAGGGACGGGTGGTGCATGCCGGCCATTTCGCCGCGCTCGAAGACCAGATGTGCGATTTCGGTCCCGACGGGCTCAGCGCCGGGCGTTCGCCCGACCGGCTGGATGCGCTGGTCTGGGCCCTGACCGAACTGTTGCTGAACCGGAGAGGCGCGCCGCAGATCAGGCACCTTTGAGGCGGTCACAGAATCGGGCAGGTTTGCAGCCTAGGCAACCAGGGCGGAGAGGGCGATGGCCAAGGCGGATGCGACGGAGACAGCGACGGATGCTGTGCTGACCGGTTATGCCGGGCTGGGCGCGGACTGGATCACCCGCTCCGACGGCCTGAGCTGCGACGAGATCTACGCGCCGGTGGCGGATCTGCTGCCGGACGAGCCGGGCCGCATTCTCGATCTGGGGGCTGCGACCGGGCGCGATGCGTCCTGGCTTGCCGGGCGCGGGCACCGGATTGTCGCGGTCGAACCGGTCAAGACGCTCAGAGACGCCGGGCAGCGCCTGCATCCGCATGAGGCCATTGACTGGATTGACGACCGTCTGCCGTTGCTGGATCAACTGGGTGCGGCGCCGCGCTTTGATTGCGTGCTGGCCAATGGCGTGCTGCATCATCTGGAGCAGGACGCGCAGCACGAGGCTGTCCGGAGGTTGGCAGGGCTGCTTGAACCCGGCGGGTTGCTCATCGCCTCACTCAGGCATGGCGCCGGACCATTGAACCGCCGAGCCTGGCCGATCGATGTTGCGGCGCTGATCGCGACGGCGGAGATCTGCGGCATGGAGCTTTCGCGCCGGGTGGAGAAAGGCTCGATCCAGCCGGAGAACCGCGACGCCGGGATCACCTGGACCTGGCTGGCTCTGGTCCGCCGGGATCAGGTGCGGCATTTGTGAGCGGGTGGACTGTTGGCTGTTGCCAACGGACGTCGGACGGAGGATCAGGGCGGCACAGTCGAGACGAAAGGAAGTGCCCATGATTCGCCATATCGTGTTTTTCAGCGCCAGGGATCCTAAGGACCGCGCGCGTCTGGAGGAGGGGCTGCAGATGCTTTCGGCAACGCCTTATGCCAGGCATTTCGAGATCGGCCGCAATCTCAACCGGGATGCGATTTCCGAGCCGGTCGATTTCGTTGTCTATGCCGAATTCGACGATGAGGCTGCCCTTGCCGCCTACAAGGCCGATCCGCTGTATCAGCGCTCGATCGACGTGGTGCGGCCGCTGCGGGAACTGCGCATTGCCGCTGATTTCAAGAGTGCGGATGTAGCCACCGGCTGAATTCGGTCCGAGCACCGGTCAGACACAGATTTCACACCCCGCCGGGTCGCCTCGGCGGGTTTTTTGATTCCAGAGCCTTGAAAGGGTGAGAGACATGGCATTCGGATTTCGGCTTCCCTGGACAACTGCCAAAGCGCTGAAGCCACCCGCGGCGAAGAGCTGGTTGCCCGGCGCGATCGCCGCACTGGCGGGAGATGCGGGCGCGCAATGGAGCGGACGCAGCTATGCGGCGATTTCCCGCGAAGGCTTCATGCGCAATCCGGTGGCGCACCGGGCAACGCGGATGATCGCCGAGGCGGCTGCGTCGGTGCCCTGGCTGGTGTTTGACGGCGGCTGCGAGCAGGAGCGGCATCCGGTGCTCGATCTGTTGTCCCGGCCCGATCCGAATGGCGCGTGCGACGGGTTCTTCGAAACGCTCTATGGCCATCTGGTGTTGTCGGGCAATGCCTGGATCAACCCGGTCAGCGCCGGCGGCCATGTGGCCGGGCTGCAACTGCTGCGCCCCGACCGGATGCGGGTGATTGCGGGCAGCGACGGCTGGCCCACGGCCTATGAACATCAGGCCGGCGGCAGGCGGCAGCGCTTTGCCGTGACGCCGGAGGAGGGGCCGGGGCTGCTGCATCTGAAACTGTTTCATCCGCTTGACGATCATCTCGGCTTTGCGCCGCTGGAGGCAGCGCTGATGGCGCTCGATCTGCACAATGCGGCGATGAACTGGAACAAGGCGCTGCTCGACAATTCCGCCCGGCCGTCGGGAGCGCTGGTCTATCAGCCCAAGGACGGCGGCAACCTGACGCCGGAGCAATATGAGCGGCTGAAGGCCGAGCTTGAGGACGGCTATCAGGGTGCGCGCCGTGCCGGACGGCCGATGCTGCTGGAGGGCGGGCTGGACTGGAAGGCGATGGGGCTGACGCCGCGCGACATGGATTTCATCGAGGCCAGGAACGGCGCGGCGCGCGACATCGCGTTGGCGCTCGGCGTGCCGCCGATGCTCTTGGGCATTCCCGGCGACCTGACCTACGCCAATTATCAGGAGGCCAACCGCGCCTTCTGCCGTCTCACCGTGCTGCCGCTGGTGCACCGGACGGCGCAAGCGCTAACCGCCTGGCTGCAACCCATCCATGGCGCCGGGCTGAAGATCGACTATGACGCCGACCGCCTGCCGGGACTATCCGCCGAGCGCGACGGGCTGTGGGCGCGGGTCGGTGCCGCCGATTTCCTCACCGATGAGGAGAAGCGGGAAGCTTTGGGATATCAGCGTGTTGCGGGCTGATCCGGACTCAAATCCGCAAGCGCCTGAATCAATCTGTGAGGCAGATCTGGCAGCGCGATACGAAAGGAACGAGGCAATGCAAAGCATGGACCCGGAACCGGCAATGCTGGCCGCCCGCATCGCAGGCGCTGTGGCAGGCGCGCTGGTCTCGCTCGCCTATATGATGCCCAGAGGCGCGCGTGAGGCCACGGCCCGCGCCACCGCCGGCATCGTCTCCGGCCTGGTGTTTGGCGCCCCCGCAGGCGTGGCGCTGGCGCGCTGGATGGGGGTGGCCGAGCTGCTGTCGCCAACCGAAACACTGCTCACCGGATCGGCTGCCGCCAGCATGACCGCCTGGTGGGTGCTGGGCGCACTGGCCCGCATTGCCGACCGGACCGGGCGCGGGCCCAAGGTGTGAACCGCACAGGTTGAAAATCACACACGCGGAACAAACCGGCGAGTCAATCATCGTACGGCGAGCGGGGTCGCGCCAAAGGAGTTGCCTCCCCCTTGAGGGGAGGCAGGCGATTGGTCCGGCGAAGCCGGGACAGAGCCGGTGGGGGGGCAATCCGAGTATCTGAACCAGTGCTCCAGGCATACCCTCACCCCCACCCTTCCCTTCAGGGGGGAGGGGCTCAACACGGCCGCCTGTGCCTGAAACGCATTCGACAACATGAAGGACAAATCCATGACAACGGACTGGAGCGTATCCGGACGGCAGCACAAACATGTCGATCTGGCACTGGAAGACGTCAGCGGTGACGGCCATTTTTCAGGCTATGCAAGCCTGTTCGGCGCGGTTGATCTGGGCCGCGACGTGATCGAGCCCGGCGCCTTTACCGCTTCGCTCAAACGCCGCGGCGCCGCCGATGTGCGCATGCTCTACCAGCACGATCCGGACCAGCCGATCGGCCGCTGGCTGTCGATCCGCGAGGATCAGCGCGGGCTGCATGTCGAGGGCAAGCTGGCGCTCGGCGTGGCCCGGGCGCGGGAAGTGCACGAGCTGATGAAATCCGGCGCGCTCGACGGCCTGTCGATCGGCTTCCAGACCCTGCGCGCCCGCACCGAGGCCAAGGCCGGCGTGCGGCGGATCCTGAGCGCCGATCTGTGGGAGATCTCGGTGGTGACATTTCCGATGCAGCCGGGCGCGCGGGTGACCGCGGTCAAGGCGGCAGCCGTGCCGGCGCAGGCTCCCACACGGCGCGAACTCGAACGAAGGCTCACGCGGGATGCGGGGCTGACCAGACGCCAGGCACGCGGGCTGATGGCCCGCGGCTTCGGCGCGCTTTCGGACAGGCAGGACGCTGCGCCGGAGGATCTCAAACGGCTGGAGACACGGCTGCGTGCTTTGACCAGCGCGCTGTCCTGTTCCGCCAAATTTCCGCATTTGAAAGGACGACCCATGACCACCCTGAGCAAGACCGGGCGTGCGCCCGAAACCAAGAATGTGGACGCCGATGTGTCCGCTGCCTTCGAGGACTTCATGTCCGCCTTTGAACACTACAAGCAGTCCAATGATGCGCGGCTGGCCGAGATCGAACGGCGTGGCAGCGCTGATGTGATCACCGAGGAGAAGATGGCGCGTATCGACAGCGCGCTTGATGAGCAGAAACGCGCGCTTGATGCGCTTGCGGTCAAGCATGCCCGCCCCGACCTCGGCCGTGGCGGCGGCGCCAGACCCGGCCCGGTGCGTCAGGCCTTTGAGGCCTATGTGCGGCGCGGCGACGAGGCCGGGCTGCGCCAGGCCGAACTCAAGGCCATGTCAGCGGGCAGCGATGCCGATGGCGGCTATCTGGTGCCGGACGAGCTTGACAGCGAGATCGGCCGGCGGCTTTCCGAGCTGTCGCCGATCCGCTCCATCGCCATGGTGCGGCAGGTCTCGGGCGCGGTGCTGAAGAAGCCCTTTGCGCTCGATGGCATGGCCACCGGCTGGGTTGGCGAGACCGATGCACGGCCGGAGACCGCGACGCCGCAACTGGCGGAGCTGCAGTTTCCGACCATGGAGCTTTACGCCATGCCGGCCGCCACCGCTTCGCTGATCGAGGATGGTGCGCTCGACATCGAGGGCTGGATTGCGGCCGAAGTGGAAGCAGCATTCGCCGAGCAGGAGGGGGCGGCGTTCGTCAACGGCGACGGCGCCAACAAGCCGCGCGGTTTTCTCGACTATCCGAGCGTTGACGATGGCAGCTGGAGCTGGGGCAATCTCGGGCACATCGCCACCGGTGTGGATGGCGGCTTTGGCGCCGATCCGTCAGACCGGCTGGTCGAGTTGATCTATGCGCTCAAGGCCGGCCACCGGCAGAACGGCCGCTTTGTGATGAACCGCAAGACGCAAAGCCAGATCCGCAAGTTCAAGGATGCCGACGGCAATTATCTCTGGACGCCGCCGGCAGGTGCGGGCCAGCAGGCGGCCCTGATGGGCTTCCCGGTGGTCGAGGCCGAGGACATGCCCGACATCGCCGCGGATTCGGCGTCGATTGCCTTCGGCGATTTCCGCCGCGGCTATCTGGTGGTCGACCGCACCGGCGTTCGCATCCTGCGCGATCCCTATTCGGCCAAGCCCTATGTGCTGTTTTACACCACCAAGCGTGTCGGCGGCGGGGTGCAGAATTTCGAGGCGATCAAGCTGCTGAAATTCGCCGCCTGACGGGCGCTGTTCCTCCCGAGCAAACCCTCTCCCGGTTTCCGGGGGAGGGAATTGAGCACCAGACACACTCATCCCCGGAGACTGCCATGACCCTGATTGAGACCGATCCGCCGCTGGCGGAACCGGTGACGCTTGCCGAATTGAAGGCACATCTGCGCATCGACGCAACAGACGAGGATGAGCTGCTTGCAGGCCTGATCCGCGTGGCGCGCACCCATCTGGAAAGGCTCACCGGCACCGCGCTGATAACCCAGGGCTTCCGTCTGCTGCTCGATGACTGGCCCAAGGGCGACGTGATTCAATTGATGAAAACCCCGGTTCAAAGCATTGATGCGATTCTGGTTTATGACGCCGATGGCGTGGCGCAGGACCAGGATCTGACCGGAATGCTGCTGGACGGCTCGGCGCGACCTGGGCGACTGATGATCCGGGATCGGCTGCATCCCGGCCAGGTGATCAATGGCATCGAGATCGAATTCACCGCGGGCTTTGGCGCCGGCACCGACGTGCCGCCCGAGCTCACGCGGGCGATCCTGATGCATGCCGCCTATCTCTACGAATTTCGCGGCGCGGTGACGCCGGACATGCAGCCTGCGGCGGTTCCACCAGGCTATCAACGGCTGATCGCCCCCTGGCTCAGGCGGGGCCTGTGATGGGCGCGCTAATTGTTGATCCCGGCAGGCTGAGCGCCCGGCTGGTTCTGGAAGAAGCCAGCGGCCTGCCGGATGGGCAGGGCGGCGTGACAGAGGACTGGCAGATGGTGGCCAGTCTTTGGGGCCGGATCGAGCCGCTGCGAGCGCAAGCCGCTGAAACCGCGGGGGCGGCGACTGCGCCAATCACCCACCGGGTCACCATCCGTTATCGCGACGATGTGAGCCACGCCATGCGGTTTGTGCATCGGGGCCGCCATCTGTTGATCCGCGCATCGCGCGATCCCGACGAGACCCGCCGTTACCTGATCTGCGAGTGCGAGGAGAGCCGGCCATGAGCGCCAATGCGTTGCAAACAGCCGTGGTCGACCGGCTGGCATCGGATCCCGACGTGCTCGCCATTACAGGCGCGGGCCGGATTTTCGACCGCCAGATCACCCGCGCCGAGCCGCCTTATCTGGTACTCGGCGAGATGACGACCACGGATTTTTCCACCGGCGATGATGATGCCAGTGAGCATCGGTTCGAGATTGAGGCCTGGACCAAGCAGAACGGCCGCAAGCAGGCGGTGGAACTCGCCGATGCGGTGCGCGCGGCCCTGCATGACGCCGCTCTGGTGCTGGAGGGCGCGGCTCTCATCAACCTCCGCCACGAACGCACGGTGAGCCGCCGCGCGCCCAAAACCGCGCTGCATGTGGCGCGGCTGAGGTTCCGTGCGGTGACCGAACCGTAACCGGTGCTTGCTGCAACAATGCAAATCCAGAGTTTGAAAGGACACTTCCATGACGGCCCAGAAAGGCAAGGACCTGCTGATCAAGATCGATGATGGCGGGAGTTTCGTGACCATCGCCGGGCTGCGGGCCCGGCGGCTGGCGTTCAATGCGGAGGCTGTGGACATCACCGATGCCGAATCCGCCGGTCGCTGGCGCGAATTGCTCGGCGGCGCCGGCGTTCAACGGGCTTCGCTGTCGGGCGGCGGACTGTTCAAGGATCAGGCCAGCGATGCGCTGACGCGAAGCGTGTTCTTCGCCAGCGAGATCCGCGACTGGCAGGTGGCGATTCCGGATTTCGGCACCGTGACCGGGCCTTTCCAGATCGTCGCGCTCGAATATGCCGGCCGCCATGACGGCGAAATGACCTTCGAGATCGCACTGGAATCGGCCGGTGCGCTCAGCTTTGCGGCGGCGTGAGGCGGCGATGAGCGTGCACCCCAACCGCCGCCGCGGCGAAATAGCCGCGACTTTTGACGGCGAGACCCGGCTCATGTGCCTGACACTCGGTGCGCTGGCAGAACTCGAAAGCGCCTTTGGCGTCGCCAATCTTTCGCAGCTGGCTGAACGCTTTGAGGCCGGACTGTCGTCAGGCGACATCATCCGCATCGTCGGCGCCGGGCTGCGCGGCGCCGGCAACCGGGTGAGTAACGAGGACGTGGCCGTAATGTCGACCGAGGGCGGGGCAGCTGGCTTCGCCCGGATCGCCACGGAACTGCTGTGGGTCAGTTTTGGCGGAGCCGAAGCGGCGGGACACCCGAAACAGATTTCAGATCGGGAGGGCGCGGTTCCGGATACCGGGCCAAACCCTCCCGCGTCGCAGGTGGCAGCGAGGTGACGATGCCGGACCGGACGTTTTTCCCCTGGGCGTCCGTGCTCCGCTTCGGCCTCTGCCACCTGCGGCTGACACCCGATGCGTTCTGGCGGCTGAGCCTGCCCGAACTCAAGGCGCTGCTGGGCACAAGCGAGATGCCTGCGACCTCCACCCGGCAAGAGCTTGAAGAGCTGATGGCGCTGTTTCCGGACAGCATCGGAAAGCCGGACGTTTCAACATCAAAGGACCTTGACGATGGCCGATGAGCCGAACCTGAATGTCGATGTGCAGCTGGATTTCAACGGTGCCGACCAGGCGCTGGATGAACTCACGCAGAAAGCCGATGCCTTCGGCGGGGCGCTGTCGGGCGCTCTGAAATCGGCGACCGTTGACGGCCGCAATCTCGATGATGTGTTGCGTATGCTGGGCAAGCGTATGGTTGGCATTGCGCTGGATGCGGGGATGCGTCCGCTGGACCAGCTTGTCAGCAATTCGATTGTCGGATTGAGCGGCAGTCTTGGCCGCTTGCTGCCCTTTGCCGGGGGTGGCGTGCCGGGACGTCTGACTGCCTTTTCCGATGGCGGCGTGGTCGGCGGGCCGTCGCTGTTTCCGATGCAGGGCGGTGATGTCGGGCTGATGGGAGAGGCGGGGGCGGAGGCGATCCTGCCCTTGAGCCGCGGGCCGGATGGCAGGCTTGGCGTGGCGTCGGGCGGCGCAACGCGACCGGTGCAGGTGACCTTCAATGTCACGACGCCGGATGCGGCGAGTTTTTCCAAGTCGGAGGCACAGGTGACCGCCATGCTGGCCCGCGCCGTCGGCCGTGGCCGGCGTGGTCTGTGAGCCGTCGGTTGCAGGAACAGGAGGTAAAGGATGAGCAACGGTTTTCATGAGGTGCGGTTTCCGCTCAGGCTGTCGCTGGGGGCCAGCGGCGGACCGGGACGGCGCACCGACATCGTGGCGCTGTCCAACGGCGGCGAGACCCGCAATGCCCGGTGGGCCGATGCGCGGCGGCGCTATGACGCCGGAACCGGGCTGCGCGGGCTCGATGATCTCTATCAGCTCACCGCGTTTTTCGAGGCGCGGCGCGGCCAGCTCTATGGCTTCCGCTTCCGCGACCCGGTGGATCATGCCTCGGCGCCGCCGGGGCAGGCGGTCACGGCGATCGACCAGCAGATAGGTGCCGGAGATGGCAGCAACCGGCTGTTTCAACTGATCAAAACCTATTCGGATGCCGGCGGTGCAACAACGCGCCGCATCGAAAAACCAGCCGAGGACAGCGTGGTATTGGCCGTTGATGGTGTGGCTCTGGAACCGGGCGACTATGCGGTGGATCACGCCACCGGCCTGGTGACGATTGCGCCCGGGTCGACGCCCGCGCCCGGTGCGATGGTGACCGCAGGCTATGAGTTCGACATTCCTGTGCGTTTTGACACCGACCGCATCGAGATCAGCCTCGCCGCTTTCAAGGCGGGCTCGGTGCCAACCGTTCCTTTGGTGGAGATCAAGCCATGAGAGCCTTGCCGCAAGCTCTTGCGACGCATCTGGAACAGACATCGACCACCACCTGCCATGCCTGGCGATTGACCCGGACCGATGGCCTGGTGCTGTGTTTCACCGAACATGACCGTGACCTTGAATTTGACGGCATGGTGTTTTCCGCCGCCACCGGCTTTCGCGCCAGCGAGGTGGAGACCGGGCTGGGGCTGGAAGCCGACGCTGCCGATGTCGCCGGGGCGTTTTCCGCTTCGGCCATCAGCGCTGACGATCTGGTGCTGGGGCGCTATGACGGCGCGCGGGTCGAGACCTTTCTGGTCAACTGGCAAAGCCCGGGCGATCATGTCCTGCTTTCGACACGGCAGCTGGGGGAAGTCCGCACCGCCGGTGAGGCGTTTACGGTCGAGCTGCGCAGCCTTGCGGCAGGGCTCGACCAGCCCCATGGACGGCTGTATGGTCGGCGTTGCGACGCCGATCTCGGAGATGCGCGCTGCACCAAAGATATCTCGTCGGCACCCTTCAGCTTGAGCGGGACAGTCGTTGCCATCAGTGACGAGATGACTTTGATCGTCTCGGGGCTTGAAGACCGGCCAGCAGGGTGGTTCTCCCATGGCCGCGTGCGGTTTTCAGATGGCCTGCTTGCCGGCGTGTCAGCCGACATTTCGAGCCACACAGTGGAGGCCCCCGGCGCGCGGCTTGCGCTGTGGTCGCCGCTGGCGCGGCTGCCCGAACCCGGTGATCAGCTGGCGGTGTCGGCGGGCTGCGACAAGGCGTTCGAAACCTGTTCAGCCAAGTTCGCCAACGGACTCAATTTTCAGGGTTTTCCCTATCTGCCGGGAAGCGATTTTGCCTATGGCTATGCCGATGCCGACACGGTCCATGACGGCCGGCCGATCGTGCCATGAGCGATGACCGGAACGGCCAGCGCATCGTCGCCGCGGCGCGCAGCTGGATCGGCACGCCCTACCGGCATCAGGGATCGCGCAAGGGCGTGGGCTGCGATTGTCTTGGTCTGGTGCGCGGCGTCTGGGCCGAGGTGACCGGGCATGAAGCTCAGCAACCGGGCGCCTATGCGCCGGACTGGGCAGAACGGTCAGGCCGCGACCGTCTGATCATCGCTGCGCGTGAGCATTGCGGCCAAGCCGTGCCGCTGCCGGAGGCGGGTGCCGGAGACATCGTTCTGTTCCGCTGGCACACCGGCGCTTCGGCCAAGCATGCGGGCATTCTCACAGACCCCGACCATTTCATCCACGCTTACGAAGCCGTGGGTGTCATCGAAAGCGTGCTGGTTCCCTCCTGGCGGCGGCGGATTGCCGCCGTGCACCGGATTCCGCTGGCAGACTGAAACGCGAGGTATCGATATGGCGACTGTCCTGCTGCAGGTGGCCGGAGCGTCACTGGGCAGCCTTTTCGGCCCGGTTGGCACGGCCATCGGCTCGGCGATCGGCGCAACCGTTGGCGGCATGCTCGACACGTCGCTGATCAACTCCACGCGCACCATTGCCGGGCGGGGGCTGAGCGGCGCGCGCATTCCCTCGGCCGATGAAGGGTCGCCCATTCTCAGGGTGCACGGCACGATGCGGATCGCAGGCGCCCTGATCTGGGCAACCAGGTTCGAGGAAACGGTGACGCGGGAGCGCCAGGGCGGCAAGGGCCGCGGGCCAAAGGTCGAGCGCTATCATTATCATGCCAATTTTGCGCTGGGACTGTGTGAAGGCCCCATCGCTTTTATCCGCCGGGTCTGGGCCGATGGAAGGGAGCTTGATCTCGAAAGCCTCGACATGCGGATCTACCACGGCACCTCCACGCAATTGCCCGATCCGTTGATTGAAGCCAAACAGGGCGCTGGCAAGGTGCCTGCCTGGCGCGGGCTTGCCTATGTGGTGTTCGACCGTCTGCCGCTTGATGATTTCGGCAATCGCATCCCGGCGCTGCAGTTCGAGGTGGTTCGCCCGGTGGGCGCGCTGGAACCTGCCATCGAGGCGGTGGCGCTGATTCCGGGATCGACCGAGCATGGTTATGCGACCACGCAGGTGCGCGAAACGCTCGGTGTCGGATCTGCCCGGCTGCTCAACCGCAATATGCGTCTGGCCCCCACGGACTGGACCCAGTCGATTGACGAGTTGCAGGCGCTTTGTCCCAATCTCAAATCCGTGGCGCTGGTCTCTGCCTGGTTCGGCGATGATCTGCGCGCCAGCCATTGCCGCTTCCGTCCCGGTGTCGAGGTGCCTGTCAGGCAGGGCGAAACCAGACCCTGGAAGGTTGGAGGGCTCAGCCGCGCCACGGCGCATCTGGTCTCCACCAGCAATGGCGGCCCGGCCTATGGCGGCACGCCTGATGATGCCTCGGTGATCGAGGCGATCCGTGACCTCAAGGCCCGCGGCCTCAAGGTGGTGCTCTATCCCTTCGTGCTGATGGATGTGCCCGATGGCAATGCGCTGCCCGCTCCGGATGGTGGTGCCGGTCAGCCTGCCTATCCCTGGCGCGGACGCATGACGGCAAGTGTTGCGCCGGGTTTGCCCGGCACACCCGACGGGACGGCTGCGATGCGCAGCGAAATCGCCGGGCTCTGCGGGGCGGCGCAGGTGTCTCATTTTGGTGTCACAGGCAACAGCGTGAGCTGGGGTGGCGGCGATGATGGTTACCGGCGGTTCATCCTGCATCACGCCGCACTGGCGTCTGCGGCGGGTGGTGTCGATGGTTTTGTCATCGGCTCCGAGATGATCGGGCTGACCCGCTTGCGTGACGAAACAGGTGCGTTTCCCTTTGTCGATCAGTTGATTGACCTGGCGGCGGACGCCAAGTCGATGCTGGGAGAAGCGACAACGATCACTTATGCCGCTGACTGGAGCGAATATGCCGGCTACCGGCCCGATGACGGATCGGGGGACGTCTATTTCAATCTTGATCCGCTCTGGGCGCATCCGGCGATCGGTGCCGTCGGTATCGACAATTACATGCCGCTGAGCGACTGGCGTGATGAGGATCTGGCGAGCGGCAACCCGGACGGTGCCGGATTTGCCAATGAGGTGTCGGCAATGCGCTCCGCAATTGCCGGTGGCGAAGGCTATGACTGGTATTATGCCGATGAAGCCGGGCGGACTGCGCGCGACCGCCTTCCGATTGCCGACGGGCTTGCCGGCAAGGACTGGATTTACCGGGTCAAGGATCTGCGCAGCTGGTGGCAAAACCAGCATTATGACCGCAGCGGCGGCAGCGAGGCGGCAAGTCCCACGCCATGGGTGCCCAGTTCCAAACCGTTCTGGTTCACCGAGCTGGGCTGCCCGGCGGTCGACAAGGGCGCCAATCAACCCAATCTGTTCCCCGATCCCAAATCGTCGGAAGCAGCTTTTCCATGGTTTTCCAGCGGTGGCCGCGATGATCTGGCCCAGAGGGCGTATCTCGAAGCGCATCTCGCTCATTGGAGCGGAGCGGCCAACGCTGATGGCATGGTTGCAACCGGCCACATTCACCTCTGGGCCTGGGACACGCGGCCCTATCCGGCGTTTCCTGTGTCCGCCTCGGTTTGGGCCGACGCAGCCAACTGGCGCACCGGGCACTGGCTGAACGGACGGCTCGCCACGGTAGCTCTCAGGGATCTGATCGCCGGCGTGCTGACTGAAGCAGGTGTCACGGAGTTTAACGTTGAATACGTCGACGGCGTGGTGACAGGTCATGTGATCTCAAACCCGGTGTCGGTGCGCGCAGTGCTGCAGCCGCTGATCGAGGCGTTTTGCATTGATGTCCGGGAAGGTCCGGCTGGTCTTGAATTTGTCTCGCGGCTGACAAGCGGCCAGGCTCCGTTCGACATCGATGTGGTGGCCGAGCCGGGAGAGGGGCCGTTGTTTGCGGAGATCCGCGGTGAACCGGGTGAGTTTTCCAATGAAGCGGTCTTGCTGGCAGCCGATCCGTTCGCCGACTACGCGCCGGCCTCCGCGCGCTCGCGCAGGCTGGAAGGCGAACCGGTGCGTCAGCATGATCTGCCGCTGAGCCTGGCCGTGGAGCATGGCATCGCGCGCAAGACCGCCGACAGCTGGTTGCAGGATCACCGGCTGCAGCGCCGCCAGTTGCGGTTTGCGCTGCCGCCTCAGTCGGCCCGGCTGCAACCGGGTGACACCGTTCGGCTGTCGATGGCAAATGCGCCATCGAGCCGGTTTCGGATTGCCCGCATTGAAGACGGCGAAATCCGCCGCATCGAGGCGGTGGCGCATGCAAGCAGCATCGCCCCGGGCGCAGCGGAGCCATTTCCCCGGCGTCCAGCCACTGACGCCAGCGCGCCGTTTGCGCCGGAACTGGTTTTGCTCGATCTGCCGGTTCTCTCAGGTGTTGAGGAGACCGGATGGGCCAAAGCCGCCGCGCTGGCCACGCCCTGGCGGCAGATCGTGCTCTCGAGTTCCGTTGAAACTGAGGGCTATGTCGCCCGGACGACGCTCGACGCACCTGCCCGGATTGGCGTTCTGGCCGAAGCGCTGCCGTCCGACGACCGTGAGGGACGCTTTGATCGCGGGACGTCTCTCGTCGTCGATCTCGCCTTTGGTGGAGTGTCTAGCGCCAGCCGTCTCGCCGTGCTCAACGGCGCCAATGCGGTTGCGGTTCATTCTGTATCGGGGGCCTGGGAAGTGATCCAGTTCGAAACTGCAGAAGAGATTGCCGCAGGCCGCTGGGTCCTGACCAGCCTGCTGCGCGGACAGGCCGGTACCGATGACGCAATGCGTGCGGGTGCAGCGTCCGGCGCGGCTTTTGTCGTGCTCGACAGCGCTGTGGTGCCACTCAATCTGAGATTGGAAGAAGCCGGGCGGGATCTCAACTGGATAGCCGAAGCCTCCGGAGGAGCGGCTGGCACAGGGCTGCCAACCTCCTTTGCCGGCGGAGAACGCGCCCTGACCCCGTTGTCTCCGGTGCATCTGCGCGCGGTGCGGCAAGCCGGGGGAATTGCGCTTTCCTGGATCCGGCGCGGACGCCTTGCGGCTGACAGCTGGACTGCCGCAGACATTGCCAATGACGAGGGGTTCGAGCGCTACCGGCTCGAGATCGTTGAAGGCGGAACGGTTATCAGGACCGTCGAAACGAGTGAGCCCGGCTGGCTCTATGCCTTGGCTGACGAACTGGCGGATTTCGGCGCGCCTCAGACATCGCTGACATTCCGCGTCTCGCAAGGCGGCAAGCGGGTGCCCTGGGGCGTGGCGCGCAGCGCAACCTGCAGCCTTTGACATTCCTTAATCTTGATAGGAGAGCTTTGATGACCGACATCAAACCCTGGTGGCAATCCAAAACAATGTGGGGCGCCATAATGACCATTGCGTCAGCAACACTTGGTGTGCTTGGCTACGACATTGGCGACGCGGAGCGCGAGGCCATGAGCGGGGTTTTGACCTCGCTGGGTGCAGCATTTGGAGGCCTGATCGCGATTATTGGCCGGATCAAGGCCAAGAACCGGATCGGCTGAAATCCGGTCACCGGAGATCAGGACCACAACCGCTTCCGTTCATTTGCGGTTCAGACAGGATCTTGTATCACTGGCTCCAAGATGAAATACCAACCGCTTCAGGGCTGATCATGATTATGAACTTCCTCACTATTGGCTTAGTCGCCGCGCAGGCAGCAACCATGACGCCGGTTGCCACGGTGGCGCAGGATTTGCGCGCACCCGATGGCACTGCAATTGTCCGGACCGCGGCTGATTGTTCGGATGCCGCCAACCGGGTTGTCGGCCAGACCGGCGGGCAACTGCTGTCGGCTTCCGCCAAGACCAGCGGTGGCCAGACGGTCTGCGTGATCACCGTGCTTGTGCCGGGCAACGGCAACGAGCGCCCGAAAAAGGTGACCGTCTCCGTTCCCCAGTAACGCAAATGCCGGATAAATGGGGCAAGGTTGTTCGGGCCTTGCCTTTGCACCTGTGCGTAACGCGCGAGTCGGTGCATGGTAAAGGGGTGCCGCGCTGCTCACGGGAGACAGCGCCGGCAGGGACAAAGAGCGGGAGCAGGTCACGTGCGCATTTTGATTGTTGAGGATGACAAGGATCTCAACCGGCAGCTGGCCGAAGCGCTGGTCGAGCAGGGCTATGTGGTGGACCGGGCCCATGACGGCGAGGAAGGCCATTTCCTCGGTGACACCGAACCCTATGACGCCGTCATTCTCGACATTGGACTGCCGGAAATGGATGGTGTCACGGTGTTGGAGAAATGGCGTGCCGACAACCGCATCATGCCGGTGCTGATTCTGACTGCCCGTGATCGCTGGAGCGACAAGGTGGCCGGTATTGATGCCGGTGCGGATGATTACGTCACCAAGCCGTTTCATGTGGAAGAGGTGCTGGCGCGCATCCGCGCGCTGATCCGCCGCGCCTCAGGCCATGCATCGTCCGAGATTGCCTGTGGTCCGGTGCGTCTGGACACCAAGGCGTCCAAGGCGAGTGTCGATGGAACCACGCTGAAGCTGACCAGTCACGAATTCCGGCTGTTGTCCTATCTCATGCACCACATGGGCGAGGTGGTGTCGCGCACCGAACTGGTCGAGCACATGTATGACCAGGATTTCGACCGCGACTCCAACACCATCGAAGTCTTTGTTGGCCGTTTGCGCAAGAAGATAGGCGTCGACCTGATCGAAACGGTGCGAGGTCTCGGCTACCGAATGACCGCACCTGATGGTGACAACACGAGCAAGTCGGGATGAAGCGCGGGTCTCTTACCGCCCGGGTATTGCTGTTTGCATCCGCCTGGGCCGTCATAGCCCTGGTCGCCATCGCAATTGTGATTTCGCAGCTCTATCGCGCCGGCAGCGAGCGCGCTTACGGCGATCTTCTGCGCGCCCATCTCAACAGTGTCATCAATGCCGTGACCATCGATGAGGATGGCCGTCTGTCCGGAAGCCCGCAACTGGGGGATCTGGTTTTTGATCAACCGGGCAGCGGCTGGATCTGGCTTGTCGAACCGCTGGGCGGGCTGGAAGGTCCCCGGCTGGCCTCCATTTCCATAGATGGCTCCACGATTGCCGCACCTTCGGTCGCGCAACTGCCGTTCAATGATCGTTACCAGCGCAGCTATCCTGCCACCGATGATGCCGGCAACCGGCTTCAGGTGGTTGAAACCGAGGTGGAGCTGGACAATCAGGGAAGAGCGGCGCGCTTCCGGGTGATGGGCAACCGTGATGTGCTGGAGGCCGATATCGCGGCTTTCTCGACCAATCTCTATCTCGTGCTGGCGCTGTTCGGCATCGGCAGCCTGATGGTCAATGCCGTCGCCATTCTTTACGGACTGCGGCCACTGGACCATGCGCGGCAGGCGTTGGGTCGCGTTCGAGCGGGCGAGGCCCAGCGGCTGGACGGAGCATTTCCCCGCGAGATCGCGCCGCTGGTCGGAGAGATAAATGCCTTGATCGAAGCCAATCACCGGGTGATCGAGCGGGCGCGGATGCAGGTCGGGAACCTGGCGCATTCCCTGAAAACACCGATTGCGGTTCTCATCAATGAATCGCGCGGCATGACGCCCGCCCACGAGACACTGGTGCGCGCCCAGGCAGAGACCATGCAGGCGCAGGTCCAGACCTATCTGGACCGGGCCCGCATAGCGGCGCAGCGCGGCAGTGTGCTGGCGCGCACGGAAGCTGCACCGGTCATCGAACGGCTCGTCCGGGTGATGGCCAAGCTGAACCGGGATCTGGAGTTCTCGACCGATATCGAGCCGCGTGATGCAATGCTTGCCATGGAAAGTCAGGATCTGGAGGAGGCGCTGGGCAATCTCGTGGAAAACGCCGCCAAGTTCGCCCACAAAAAAGTGGTCATCCGGCTGCGGGCTGCATCGGATGCGGGTGCCGAACGTCCGATGTTTCGCATCGACATCGATGATGATGGTCCCGGCCTGGACGAGGCAGGAATGGCCGAGGCGGTGAAGCGCGGCCGGCGGCTTGACGAATCCAAACCCGGCACCGGGCTGGGGCTTTCAATCGTTGCCGAAATTGCCTCGGAATACAAAGGCGCATTGACACTGGCGAGGGCAGATACCGGCGGGCTTTCAGCACGCCTGACCCTGCCGTCGCTGATCACGGAAGCTTGAAACGAAGTGTTGCGCTTCCATATGCCGATTCAATTACACCTCTTGAATACACCGGCATTGCGTCACAATCCCGCCACAGCAACAAAGCAAAATTAAGCGTGCGGCAATCCAGATTGCACCCGCGCGACAGATGAGGAAGACGACAGCATGGCATATTCCTGCAATGGCTTGGTGAAATTCGGCATTATTGCCTGCCTTTCGGCGGTGCTTGCCGGCTGTACCGGCACGGGCGCGGTCAGGCCCTTGTCGTTCGCACCGGTTTCGACACCGAAAGTTGCCGGAAGCGACACGATCCTTGCTGCGCTGAACGGTGGAATCCTGCCGCAGGATGCCGCCAACCAGTTGACCGGACCGGATCGGCTGCGGGCTCTGGAAGCCGAATATCAGGCTCTCGAGAAAGCGCCGCTCGGGCAGGTTATTGCGTGGAAGAGCCAGACGGGTGGAACTGCTGGTCAGGTGTCTGCCGGTACCCCTTACCAGGTGGGGCAGCAAAATTGCCGTCAATACACCCACACCGCGACGATAAATGGAAGCCAGGTGAAGGGGCAGGGCGCTGCCTGTCGCAATGATGACGGCAGCTGGACCACACTGGGCTGATTTCGGTCTTCACCGTATTGATCTGAATCACTGTGATGTGCTTCAGCATTGGTAGGTTTCATTGTCACTTCAGGAAGTCGACAATTTGGGAACGTCCCGCCTGAGCGTGAGATTCTGGCGTCACCGCTAGTGCGGGGCCATCGGAAATGGCTCGCGGCCTGGGTTGAACGCACTTCTGATGTCTCATACGCGACCAATCGCCCCAATCGGATTTTCAAAGCCGATTGCAGTTGGAAAACTTACAATGCTCGGATATTGAAGCCACATGTTATTCTGGGTAATCGCCGCCGTCATGACCGCCGTTGCGACCCTGGCCTTGCTGAGGCCGGTGGTGCGTGCTCGTTCCGAGGCGTCAGACGCGCCCGAACTGCATGATATCGAGGTCTATCGGGATCAGTTGATTGAAGTCGACCGTGATGTTGCCGACGGTCTGGTGGACCCGGTTCAGGCCGAGGTGGCCAAAACCGAGATATCCCGCCGGCTGCTGGGCGCCGCGCGAAAGAGCGAGATGGCAAGTCCCGCCGCAGGGAATGCAAACAATCGCGGATTGCGACGGGTCGCTGTCATCCTGATGGCTCTTTTCATGCCGGTTGCAGCACTCACCGCCTATCTCGAACTCGGCAGGCCCGGTTTGCCGCAATTGCCGCTTTCAGCGCGCTTGCAGGCGGATCCGCAGGCCAATGACATTGCCATGCTGATTTCCAGGGCGGAACAGCACCTGGTGGAAAATCCCGAAGATGGACGCGGCTGGGACGTGCTCGCTCCGATCTATCTTCGCACGGGACGATACGAGGAATCCGCCACCGCATTCAGGAAAGCGATCTCCATTCTGGGCCCTTCGCCGAGCAGGCTTGCCAGTCTGGGCGAGGCCTTGTTCTCGGCCTCCGGCGGCATCGTCACGGAAGAAGCCAATCTGGCCTTCCAGACCGCCCGGGA
The DNA here is from genome assembly GCA_048261205.1 of Hoeflea sp. GTDB lineage: Bacteria > Pseudomonadota > Alphaproteobacteria > Rhizobiales > Rhizobiaceae > Hoeflea. Next base: position 274,211 of record JBLXGF010000001.1, on the reverse strand, counting down.
ACTCGATTCAAGCGATCCTAAACCGCAGTTCTTTCTGGCCGTGGCACTGGCGCAATCGGGAAAGACAACCGAAGCCCGTGCGGCCTTCAACGGCATGCTTGAGACTGCGCCTGCCGATGCGCCGTGGATCCCTGCGGTGCAAAGCCAGCTTGCGTCCTTGCAGCCGGGCACGACGGCCGGACCTTTGTCCGGGGCAGGATCGGCCGCGCCGGCAAACCCGACTGCGGCAGACATCGCCGCGGCACAGGACATGAGCCCGGAAGACCGCCAGGCAATGATTGCCTCGATGATTGAAGGCCTTGAAGCCAAACTTGCCGAAAACCCCGACAATGTTGCCGGATGGCTGCGGCTGGTGCGCTCGCATGTTGTGACCGGAAATCGCGAAAGGGCGCAAGCCGCGCTGGATCGCGCCTTTGCGGCATTCGCGCCCGCGGGCCCGGAAAACGAGCAATTGAGTGCGATTGCCAATGACCTTGGCCTCACCGAGACACCGACGCTTGGTGGCGTACCGATGGTGCCAGCTGTGCCCGCGCAAGATTCGGCTGCCGGTATGCCGTCAGGCTCTGCCAAGACACCGTTCATCCTGCCACCGGCCAGCGCAGATCAGGCCGAACTGCCTGTTGCCGCAACAGCGGAATCAGGGCCTGCCGCAATGGCTGGTCCAAGCAAGGCCGATGTTGCTGCAGCTGCTGAAATGACGGTTGAAGACCGGGTGGCGATGATCCGCAGCATGGTGGAGTCGCTGGACGCCAAGCTGGCCGAAAATCCTGACAATCTGGAGGGGTGGCTGCGGCTTGTGCGGTCTTACTCGGTGATGGGCGATCGCGCCGCGGCAGTAACTGCGCTTGAACGTGCGAGGCAAACATTTCCGGGCGAAAGCGAGGGTGGCCGTGCTTTGGCGAGCCTGGCTGTTGAACTCGGGCTAGAACCGGTTCAGGAGGGGCTATGACCCGAAAGCAAAAACGTTTGGCCATCATAGCAGCCGGTGCGGTTTTCCTGGCCGGGTCGGCTGCGCTTGTCACCAGTGCATTGCGTGAACAAATCGTCTTCTTCAATTCACCCACCGATGTGCTGGCCCAGCATCTGGCGCCGGGCACCCGTGTGCGGCTTGGCGGACTGGTCGAAGAAGGTTCGGTCGAGCGCGGCAGCAATTCCGCAGTGACGTTCCAGGTGACTGACACCAATGCCTCGGTCAAGGTCCGCTATGTCGGCATCCTGCCCGACCTGTTTCGCGAAGGGCAGGGCGTCGTCACCGAAGGGACCTTCTCGCCGGAAGAAGGCACCTTCCTTGCTGACTCTGTGCTGGCCAAGCATGACGAGAACTACATGCCCAAGGAAGTGGCTGATTCCTTGAAGGCGCAAGGGGTTTGGCAGGACGGTGATCCGACACCCGGAGTCGCAACGCAAACGCAATAAGCCTGACGATTGGACATGCCGCCACGGCATGTGAGGAGAGAACGCCATGATCACAGAAATCGGCCATTTCGCACTGATCCTTGCGCTTGCGACAGCGATCGTTCAATCGGTCATTCCGCTCATCGGCGCACGCCGCCGCGACGCTGGCCTGATGGCCGTCGGCCCGATGGCGGCACTGACCTCTCTGATGCTGATTGCGATTTCATTCGTAGCGCTGACAAATGCCTATGTGACATCTGATTTTTCCGTCCAGAATGTCGTCGAGAACTCGCATTCGCTCAAACCCCTGATCTACAAGATCACCGGCGTCTGGGGCAACCATGAGGGCTCGATGCTGCTCTGGGTGCTGATCCTGGCGCTGTTCTCGGGCCTGGTGGCTCTGTTTGGCCGCAATCTGCCCGATACGCTGAAAGCCAATGTGCTCTCGGTCCAGGCCTGGATCACGGTGGCGTTTTTGCTTTTTGTTCTGTTGACGTCCAATCCGTTTCTGCGGCTGGATCCGGCGCCTGCGGAGGGCAACGACCTCAACCCGATCCTGCAGGACATCGGTCTGGCGATCCATCCGCCGCTGCTTTATCTCGGCTATGTCGGGTTCTCGATTTCGTTTTCCTTCGCCATTGCCGCCCTGATCGAAGGCCGCATTGATGCGGCCTGGGCCCGTTGGGTCCGGCCCTGGACTCTGACGGCCTGGATCTTTCTCACCGCCGGTATCTCGATGGGCAGCTACTGGGCCTATTATGAGCTCGGCTGGGGCGGCTGGTGGTTCTGGGATCCGGTCGAAAACGCGTCCTTCATGCCCTGGCTGGTGGGCACCGCGCTGTTGCATTCGGCGCTGGTGATGGAGAAGCGCGAGGCGTTGAAAATCTGGACGGTGCTGCTCGCCATTCTGACGTTTTCGTTCTCGCTTCTCGGTACATTCCTGGTCCGGTCCGGGGTGCTGACCTCGGTGCACGCCTTTGCCACCGACCCGGCGCGTGGCGTGTTCATTCTGGGCATCCTGGTGATCTTCATTGGCGGAGCCTTGGCTTTATTCGGTTTCAGGGCCGGCACCTTGAAGGCCGGCGGCATGTTTGCGCCGATCTCGCGCGAGGGATCGCTGGTGCTCAACAATCTGTTCCTGACGACCGCGGCAGCGACAGTTTTGGTCGGCACGCTCTATCCGCTGCTGCTGGAAGCCACCACAGGCACCAAGATCTCCGTTGGTCCGCCGTTCTTCAACCTGACATTCGGCCCGTTGATGGTGCCGTTACTGCTTGCTGTCCCATTCGGGCCGTTGCTGGCCTGGAAGCGGGCTGATCTGGCCGGCGCCGCGTATCGGCTGTATTTCGCTGTTGGTATTGCCATGCTTGTTGGTCTGGCGGTGGTGTTTCTTCAGACCGGCGCGCCTGTGCTGGCAGGGCTTGGCATAGCGCTGGGCGTGTTCCTCATTCTCGGTGCGGTCACCGATCTGGCATTGCGTGCGGGCATCGGCCGGGTGAGCGCGAGCGTTGCCTGGGGCCGGCTGACCGGTTTGCCGCGCTCGGCTTTCGGATCGGCGCTGGGCCATATGGGGCTGGGTGTCACCGTGATCGGTGTCGTGGCGGCAAGCGTGTTCTCGACGGAAACGGTGATAGCCATGAAGCCAGGCGATACCGCCACGGCCGGCGGCTATGAGCTGCGCTATGAGGGGCTGCGCGACTACAAGGGACCAAATTACACGGCCCAGTCGGGCGAGTTCACCGTGTCGCGCGGCGGTGTCGAAGTGGCGCAGATTGCCTCTGCCAAACGGTTCTATCAGGCTAGGGGGATGCCGACCACAGAGGCTGGCATCCTGACATTCGGCGCCAGCCAGCTTTACATCGCGCTTGGCGACCCGGAAGCCAATGGCGGCCTCGTGGTGCGGATCTGGTGGAAGTCCTGGGTGACGTTCATCTGGTACGGCACCATCGTCATGGTCATCGGCGGCGTGTTGTCGCTGTCCGACCGGCGGCTGCGCATCGGTGCGCCAAACCGTGCCCGCTCCAAGAAGCCCGCGGAGGCAACGGCGTGACCGGGTTTCGCCAGGCTCTCGCCGCGTTTGTCCTGATTTTGGCCTTCGCAGCTCCCGCTGCCGCGGTCAATCCCGATGAAGTGCTGGATGACCCGGCGCTGGAAGCCAGGGCGCGGACGCTGTCGCTCGAATTCCGCTGCTTGGTTTGCCAGAACCAGTCGATCGACGATTCCAACGCCGAACTCGCCCGCGATTTGCGGCTGCTGGTACGCGAACGGCTGGTTCAGGGCGACAGCGATCAGGACGTGATCGAATATGTGGTGTCACGCTACGGTGAATTCGTACTGCTCAAGCCGCGGTTTTCGATGCAGACGGTGTTGCTGTGGGGGGCGCCGGTGGCGATTTTCCTGATAGGCGCCACGGTCATGCTGGTGAGCAGCCGGGGCCGTGACAAGAGCGTCGCCAAAGCCGGTGGTGGCGGGCTTACCGAGGCCGAACAATCCGAGCTCGCGAAACTGTTGAAAGACCGTGACCGCGAAGTTTGATATCAGTGCCCCGAACTGACGCATGACAGAGTGACAAAGGGGCAGGGCATGACGGCACATACGATCAAGGCGGAATTCGAGGGCCATTCCGGCGCGAAGCTGGCGGCACGGCTGGATCTGCCGGCGGGCACCATCCGCGCCTGGGCGCTGTTTGCCCATTGCTTCACCTGCTCCAAGGACACGCTCGCCGCCCGCCGCATATCGGGTGAACTGGCAAGCGCCGGCATCGCCGTCATGCGCTTTGATTTTACCGGCCTCGGCTCAAGCGATGGCGAATTCGCCTCGACCAACTTCTCCTCCAATCTCGAAGATCTGCATGCTGCTGCCGATTGGCTGGCGGCGCATTACAGCGCGCCGGAAATCCTTGTCGGACACTCGCTCGGCGGCGCAGCGGTGCTGGCAATTGCAGGCGATCTCAAATCCGTGAAAGCCGTCGTGACGCTGGGCGCCCCTTCGGAAGTGAGCCATGTGATCCACAATTTCGGCGCCCATGTTGAGGAGATCAAGGCGCAGGGCGAGGCGGAGGTCAATCTGGGTGGCCGCAGTTTCACCATCCAGCGGCAGTTCATCGACGATCTCAACGCCACCAGTCTGACAGACCGGATCGGCCAGATGAAAAAGGCGCTGCTGGTCCTGCATGCGCCGCGCGACGCAGTTGTGGGCATCGACAATGCCGCCGCGATTTTCACTGCAGCGAAACACCCCAAGAGTTTTGTCACGCTGGATGACGCCGATCATCTGCTGACCAATCCTGCTGATGCCAATTACGTGGCGGGCATCATTTCGTCCTGGGCATCGCGCTATCTGCCTGCCGAAGCGCCGCGCCAAAAAGATGAGCCGGTTGAGGATGTGGTTGTCGGCGAAACCGGGCAGGGGCATTTTCAGGTTTCCGTGCAGGCCGGTCCCCACCGTTTCCTGGCTGATGAACCGGTCGACGTCGGCGGCGCTGACACCGGGCCGTCGCCTTATGATCTGATGTCGGCAGCACTGGGCGCCTGCACTGCCATGACCCTGCGCATGTATGTCCGTCTCAAGAAACTCGAACTTGGCCTGGTGACCGTCACGGTCCGGCACAACAAGATCCATGCTGCTGATTGTCTGGAGTGTACCGAAGCCGAACGGGCCAAGGGCGGCAAGATCGACCGGTTTGAGCGGATGATCTCGATTGATGGCGGCGTTCCGGAAGGCCTTGCCGACAAGATCGTGGAGATCGCCGGAAAATGCCCGGTTCACCGCACGCTTGAACATGGCGCCAAGGTGGCCACCAGGCTCGTCTGATCATTTCACCGGCTCCCACACGACCTGGTTAACGGCCCGGAAATCCTTGGCGTGAAGAGATTATGGCGAAGACAAGGCGGCAAACATTACAAAGGTTTAATGATCCGGAAAGCTTGTCGTAAGTGGGATCGGCCTATCTGTTGTCTGCAAGAGCCGGATAAACGGCTTTGATAGCAAACAAGAGGTAGATACATGTCGAAGACACCCCGCAAAATTTCCAAGGGCTTCCTGAGCACGACCGCCATTGCCGGTATCGCCGCTGCCCTGCTTGTCACCGGCGTTCCCGCGCCGATTTCCGGTGCTTTCGCTGATGCTGTCCGCGTTGAAGCTCCGCAGGCACCAAGTTTCGCCGATGTTGTAGAAGCCGTGTCCCCGGCCGTTGTCTCTGTTCGCGTGCAGGCCGAGGTGAAACCTGTTGCCAATGACGGTGGCTTCAGTTTCGACTTCGATGGCAACGGGTTCGGCGACCTTCCCGATGACCATCCGATGAAGCGTTTCTTCGATCAGTTCAACCGCGGCTTTGGCGAAAGGGGCGGGCCTGACAGTGACCGGCGCGCCGAACGCGACCGCCGCGGGCCGGAAGGCAAGCGCCGTCCGGGACGGGTGCGTCCTGTCAGCCAGGGATCCGGCTTCTTCATCTCCGAAGATGGTCTTCTGGTCACCAACAACCACGTTGTCGAAGACGGGGCCGCTTTCACAGTGATCATGGATGACGGCACCGAACTTGATGCCAAGCTGGTTGGCCGCGACAGCCGCACCGATCTGGCGGTCCTCAAGGTCGAGGAATCGCGCAAGTTCACCTATGTCGATTTTGCCGATGATTCCAAGATCCGGGTCGGTGACTGGGTCGTGGCTGTCGGCAATCCGTTTGGCCTCGGCGGCACGGTCACCGCAGGCATCGTCTCGGCCCGTGGCCGTGACATCGGCGCCGGACCATATGACGATTTCATCCAGGTGGACGCGGCCGTCAACCGTGGCAACTCCGGTGGCCCGACCTTCAACCTCTCGGGTGAAGTGATCGGCATCAACACCGCCATCTTCTCGCCGTCGGGCGGCAATGTCGGCATCGCCTTTGCAATTCCCGCAACGACCGCCCGCGCCGTGATCAGGGATCTGATCGACAGTGGTTCGGTCGAGCGCGGCTGGCTCGGCGTCCAGATCCAGCCGGTGACTGCCGATATTGCCGAATCGCTCGGTCTTGCCGCTCCCGAAGGCGCTCTGGTCACCGCACCTCAGGATGATGCCCCTGCCGCAAAGGCCGGTATCGAGGCTGGCGACGTCGTCACGGCCGTTGATGGCGACATGGTCAAGGATCCGCGTGATCTGGCCAAGAAGATCGCCGCGATGGATCCGGGCAAGACGGTCGACGTCACGGTCTGGCGCAATGGCAAGAGTGAATCGATCAAGGTTGAACTTGGATCGCTTCCAACAGAAGTGGCCGCGATTGCTCCTGATCAGGACGAAGCTCCCTCCGCGCCTCAGGCTGAGGCCACTCTCGACACCTTCGGTCTGACGGTGGTCCCTGCAGAAACCGGATCTGGCCTCGTGATCACCTCCGTGGCGCCCGACAGCGCCGCTGAGGAACGCGGTCTGCGCGCCGGTGACGTGATCCTGGCGGTCAACAATCAGGATGTCTCGAAAGCCGCCGATGTTGTCAGCATCATTGATGCCGCCGCCAAGGATGGCCGCAAGGCAGCTCTGTTCCAGGTTGAGAACGAAAACCGTTCGCGGTTTGTCGCCCTGCCGATCGATCAAGGCTGATCAGGCCTGATGATCTTGCATCCGGAACGCATGACGCGCTCCGGATGCCACAACGCGGCGGGCCGCCCCCATATTGCCCGCCGCGTTTTTTTGTCCGCTTTCCGGTGATTCCATTTCAAGATGAACGGCTCTAGGATACCTCCATGAAGATTCTCATCATCGAAGACGACCTGGAAACCGCGGCCTATTTGTCAAAAGCTTTCCGTGAAGCGGGGATCACGGTTGATCACGCCAGCGACGGGGATTCCGGTTTCTTTCTTGCATCCGAAAACAGCTATGACGTGCTGGTGGTGGATCGCATGCTGCCCAAACGCGACGGGCTGTCGATCATCAGCGAATTGCGCGGCAAGGGAGATGATACCCCGGCACTGATCCTGTCAGCCCTCGGACAGGTCGACGATCGGGTGACCGGCCTGCGTGCCGGCGGCGACGATTATCTCACCAAGCCCTACGCCTTTTCCGAATTGCTGGCCCGGATCGAAATTCTCGGGCGTCGCAAGGGCGGGCGCGAACAGGAAACCACCTACCGCGTCGGGGACCTCGAACTTGACCGCCTGAGCCACGAAGTCCGCCGCGCCGGTCAGCAAATCCCGCTGCAGCCGCGCGAATACCGCCTGCTCGAATATCTGATGAAGAATGCAGGTCAGGTGGTCACCCGCACCATGCTGCTCGAGCATGTCTGGGATTATCACTTCGATCCGCAGACCAATGTCATAGATGTGCATATTTCGCGGCTGAGATCAAAGATCGAAAAGGATTTCGGTGAGCCGCTGCTGCGCACCGTACGTGGCGCCGGTTACATGATGAAAGCCGGTGGCTGATGACCCGGCTCCGTGCCATGTTGTCGACGACGGCGGTTCGTCTGTCGGCGCTGTATCTCGGTCTCTTCGCAGTCTGCGCGGTGGCTCTGGTGTTCTACGTCACCGCGATCTCGGAAGGCATGCAACGCGACCGGACCCAGAGCGCCATTGCCAACGAGTTGCGCATTGTCGCAGGAGCTTACCGTGGCGGCGGGGTGGCCGGCCTGGTCCGGATCATCGAACGCCGCTCACGCCAGCCTGGCGCCAATCTTTATGCGATCGCCGCGCCCACCGGTGAACTGATTGCCGGCAACATTGCCTCGCTGCAGCCCGGCGTGCTTGATACCGAAGGCTGGAGTGCTGTTCCGTTTCGCTATGAACGCATTGGCGAGACATCCGATGAACGGCATCGCGCTCTGGCTCAGGTTGTGTTCCTGCCCAATGGTATGCGACTGATGGTTGGACGCGACATCGGCGAGCGTGAACAGGTGCGCGGGCTTGTGCGCCAGGCACTGGTGATGGCGCTGGCGATCATGTTCGTCGGCGCGCTGGCGATCTGGTTCTTTGTCGGACGCAGGGCGCTCCGGCGGATTGACCACATGTCCGAAGCCAGCAAGAAAATCCTTGCCGGTGACCTGTCGCAGCGCCTTCCGGTCAACGGCTCGGGTGACGAGTTTGACCGGTTGAGCCTGTCACTCAACATCATGCTGGGCCGCATAGAACGGCTCAATGAGGGGCTCCGTCAGGTCTCCGACAACATTGCCCACGACCTCAAGACCCCACTCACGCGGTTGCGCAACCGGGCCGAAGCCGCCCTTGCCGACGGAAGTCCCGCCGCCCAGCATGATGCGCTTGAGCAGATGATTGCCGACGGCGACCAGTTGATCCGGACCTTCAATGCGTTGTTGATGATCAGCCGCGTCGAGGCGGGCTCGTCGACAGCGCAGATGAGCGATGTCGATTTGTCAGGATTGGCCCAGGATGCCACTGAGCTCTATGAGCCGGTGGCCGAAGAGGAGGGGGTCAAGCTCACGGCGCAGATCGCACCCGGGATTACGATCCGCGGCAACCGCGAGCTCCTGGCGCAAGCGCTGTCGAACCTGATCGACAATGCCGTCAAATATGTTGGCGACGTGCCCAACCCGGAAATTACCGTGACCCTCAGCCAGTCCGCCGGTCAGGTGCGGCTGGCCGTTGTCGACAATGGTCCGGGCGTTCCGGCAAACCGCCGCGATGATGTGGTCAAGCGCTTCGTGCGGCTCGATGAAAGCCGTTCAAAACCCGGCACCGGACTGGGTTTGAGCCTTGTTCAAGCCGTTGCGGCGCTGCATGGTGGGCAATTGCTGCTTGATGACGCGTCACCGCAAGCCAGGGATAAGCCCGGCCTCGCCGCGATCATGGCGCTGCCGGGGGGGAAATGACACAAACGCCACAATCGGACTTGATTGCTGATCTTTCCAGGAGCCCCATTCGCGCTCAGTCACAGGCTGCAGCCAAGTCTGTTGCCGCCGATCTCAAACCACTGGCTGCCGAATATCCCGAGATTGCCGCTGTCCTGTCCCCGGAAGGCGCGCCGCGTGAGTTTCTGCTCGCGGCTCTGGCCTTGTCGCCATACCTGCGCGAAACCGCGCTGAGCGACCCTGAATCGCTGGCTCTGGCGGTCTCGTTGCCTGCGCCGTTTCTGGTGGCCAAAACCATCGAGGAAGCAAGGACTTGCTGGCGTGATTCAGATGGCGGGCTGAGCTCCGAGACCGATCTGATGCGGCACCTGCGCCGCGCCAAGCGGCGGGTTTCGCTCACTCTGGCGCTGCATGATCTGGCCCGCCTGATTGACGCAAGGCACACCACCGCAGCACTCAGTGACCTTGCCGATGCGGCCTTGGGTGCAGCCTTCGATCACCTGCTGCGTGGCGGGCATGAGGCGGGCAAGCTGGTTTTGCCGGATCCGGACCATCCAAGCGAAAAATCCGGCCTGATCGTGCTCGGTATGGGCAAGCACGGTGCCCACGAACTCAATTATTCCTCCGACATTGATATTGTCGTTTTTTTCGATCCTGCCGCCGGTGTGGTGAAGGACCGGGATGAGGCGACCGAGGTCTTTGCCCGCATGGTGCGGCGGCTGGTGCGCATCATGCAGGAGCGCACGGGTGACGGTTATGTCTTCCGGACCGATCTCAGGCTCAGGCCTGATCCCGGTTCGACGCCATTGGCCTTCCCGCTGGACGCTGCGATGAACTATTACGAGAGCCGGGGCCAGAACTGGGAGCGCGCGGCCTATATCAAGGCCCGGCCGGTGGCGGGCGACGAGAGCGCCGGAGAGCGGTTTCTCAGGGAGCTGGTGCCGTTTGTCTTCCGCAAATATCTCGATTTCGCCGCGATTTCGGACATCCATTCGATCAAGCGGCAGATCCATGCCCATCGCGGCTTTGGCGACATTGCGGTCAAGGGCCACAATGTGAAACTCGGGCGCGGGGGAATCCGCGAGATCGAGTTCTTTGTTCAGACCCAGCAATTGATCGCCGGTGGCCGGATGCCGCGGTTGCGGCTGCGACGCACCGACGAAATGCTGGTGGCGCTGGCGCGGGCGCGGTGGATCGACACCACGACCGCCCGGCTGCTGGCGGAAAGCTACTGGTATCTCCGGGATGTTGAACACCGTATCCAGATGGTGCGCGACGAACAGAGCCACACCTTGCCGGAGAGCGAAGCCGAACTGGCGCGCATCGCCCTTATGATGGGGGACGCCGATACCGCGGTTTTCGGCAAGAAATATGTCTCTGTGCTGGTCCGTGTCGAGGAATGTTATGCGGAACTGTTCGAGAAGGAGCAGGGGCTCTCCGGTGGTGTCGGCAACCTGGTGTTCACCGGTGAGGACGATGATCCGGGTACCCTCAAGACGCTGTCCGGCCTTGGGTTCGAACGGCCCTCGGACATAGCCCGTATCATCCGGACATGGCATTATGGCCGCTACCGGGCCACCCAGTCCAAGGAGGCGCGCGAGCGGCTCACCGAACTGACCCCGGAGCTTTTGCGTGTGTTCGGCGCCACCAAGCGCGCCGATGAAGCGCTGCTCAGATTCGATGCCTTCCTCTCGGGTCTGCCCGCCGGCATCCAGCTGTTCTCGCTGATTGGCAACAATCCCGGCCTGATGTCGCTGATGGTGACGATCATGGCCTCTGCGCCGCGTCTGGCCGAGATCATTTCGCGCAAGCCGCATGTCTTTGACGGCATGCTTGATCCCGGCCTGATGGCCGAATTGCCGACCCGTGCCTACCTTTCCGAACGGCTGGAAAATTTCCTCGAGGGAGCCAGAGCCTATGAGGAAATCCTCGACAGGCTGCGGATTGTTGCGCTGGAACAGAAGTTTCTGATCGGCGTCCGCTTGCTTACCGGCTCGATTTCGCCCGAGCGCGCCGCCCGCAGCTTCTCGCATCTCGCAGACCTGATCATCGGCGCCGCACTCGAAGCGGTCCGCGAAGGCATGGAAGAGGCCCATGGCCGGATTTCCGGCGGACGGGTTGCTGTGCTCGGGATGGGGAAGCTTGGCAGTTACGAACTGACCGCCGGCTCCGACATCGACATCATTCTGCTGTATGACCACGATGCGGACACCGACGAGTCCGATGGCCCCAAGCCGCTGGATCCGGTGCGCTACTACACCCGTATGACGCAGCGACTTGTTGCAGCCCTGTCGGCGCCGACCGCCGAAGGCATCCTCTATGAAGTCGACCTGAGGCTTCGCCCATCCGGAAACAAGGGGCCTGTGGCGACCTCGATCCGTTCGTTTTCGAAGTATCAGGCAGAAGAGGCATGGACCTGGGAGCATATGGCGCTCACCCGTGCCCGCGCCGTGTCAGGCGACGTCAGCCTTTGCAGCGAGGCGCGCGCGCTGATTGATGAGGTTCTGGCCAGACCCCGTGACCGGGCGAAGCTGATTGAAGATCTCAGTGAAATGCGTCAGCTGATTGAAGCGGAAAAGCCGCCGCGCGATATCTGGGACGTGAAGTTGATACCCGGTGGTTTGATCGACATCGAGTTCATTGCCCAGTTTCTGTCGCTTGGCGCACGTGCCGACGGATGGTTGCCGGCACCCCAAGACGACGAAGCGGCGGGTTTGCTCGATGGCGCCGATCCGGATCGAATTGTTCAAAGCCTGGATCACAATGAATGCACCAGCACGGATGCGACACTCAAGACGTTGGGGCCGGATGCGCTGGGCGAGGAAGTCACCGAAAGCCTTCGTCATGCGCTGGCGCTCTGGAGCGGTCACGCCCAGATCGTCCGGTTGTGTACCGAGGGGGATTTCGCACCAAAGGAAGCGCCCGCAGGGTTGATTGATCTCGTCGTCCGCGCGGGCGAAGCGCCGGATCTGGCAAGCCTTGAGACTGACTTCAAAGCCACGTCAAAACGGGTGCGGGCAATTTTCCAGAAGATAATGGTCTGACCCGGACTGGGCCCTGTATGCAGTGAGCAAACCGGTGGTGACCGGTCGTCCTTGATCGCTGATGCAATCTGGTATGTTCAATTTATGTAAAATTAATACCGATTTGCGAATCCTGCTTGCAACACGCCGAATGTGTATCAAGGATTGGTTCAATAAAATGATGGGTAACTTCAAGATTTCCACGAGATTGTATTTCCTCGTTGGTCTGGCTCTGGCCGTTTTCACGGCTGCTGCAGTGTATACGCTTTTCGACTCCCACAATTCGATGGTGGTCGAGCGCAAGGCAAAGCTCAATGCGCTCGACGAAAACGTTATTGCCATGCTGCAGCATTTTCATGATCTCGAGACGGCAGGCACGCTGACCAGGGAAGAAGCGCAGGCTCGTGCTCTCGAGGCGGTGCGGCCGATGCGCTATGAGGACGCGGGCTATTTCTGGATCAATGACATGTCAAACTTCATGGTCATGCATCCGATCAAGCCGGCGCTTGAAGGAACAGACCTTTCTGGCCTCAAGGATCCCACCGGGAAATTCTTCTTCCAGGAATTCATCAAGGTCGTGAAGGCCGATGGCGAAGGCTATGTCGACTACTACTGGCCCAAGCCAGGCGCTGAAGAACCTGTCCTGAAATACTCCCACGTTGAAGGCTTTGCACCCTGGGGGTGGATCGTCGGCACTGGTGTCTACGCTGACGACCTGGCTGCCCTGTTTCGCAAGAATGCGACCAGCACTGCTATCACCCTCGGGATCGGCGCGCTTGCCATCATCCTGATGGCCTATGCAACCGTCCGCAGTGTGGTGAACCCGATCCGCAGCTTGAACATAACCATGCAGGCTATTGCCCGCGAGGATGTCAGCGGCGATGTGCCTGAGGCCAGCCGCAAGGATGAAGTTGGCGAGATGGCGGCCTCTGTGCTGGTCCTGCGCGATTCCGTGCGGGAGCGTTCGCAGATGCGGGTCCGGGAAGCCGAACAGCAGCAGCAGCTTGATGCCGAGCGGGAAGATGGAGTCCGGCGTCAGCAAGACATCAGTCAGTCGCAGGCCGATGTCATGTCCAAACTTGGCGGTGCGCTGGAGAAGCTGGCAAGTGGCGATCTGACTGTCCAGATCGACGATATCGCCCCTGAATATGCCAAGCTGCGCGACGACTTCAACAAAGCCGTGTCAGCGCTGGGCGATGTCATCACGTCGATTGCGCAGTCCACCGATGTGGTCAACGCCAGCGCCGACGGCATTTCCGAGGCGGCCAACAATCTGTCGCTCCGGACCGAACAGCAGGCGGCGTCGCTCGAGGAAACCGCAGCGGCACTGGACGAAATCACGTCCACCGTGCGCAGTTCGTCGGAGCGGGCCACAGAAGCCAACCGGATGGTCGGCGAAACCCGCCAGAGCACAGACAAGTCGGGCAAGATCGTCAACGAGGCAATCACGGCGATGAACCGGATAAAGGATGAGTCCGATCGCATCGGCAAGATCATCGGCGTTATTGACGAGATCGCGTTCCAGACCAACCTGCTTGCCCTCAATGCTGGTGTCGAAGCTGCCCGCGCAGGTGAAGCAGGCCGTGGCTTTGCGGTCGTGGCACAGGAAGTGCGTGAACTGGCGCAACGATCGGCAACGGCTGCACAGGAGATCAAGCAGTTGATTTCGAGCTCCGCCAACGAAGTGCAGAACGGCGTTTCTCTGGTTCAGTCGACAGGTGATGCACTTTCCGAAATCGAGAAGTTCGTCACCCAGGTCAATGAACAGGTCAATTCCATCGCCACCGCGGCAAAGGAGCAGGCCAGCGCGCTCGCCGAGGTCAACACTGCGGTCAACCAGATGGACCAGATGACCCAGCAGAACGCGGCCATGGTCGAAGAGACAAGTGCCGCCAGCTTGACGCTGACCCAGGAGAGCGCCCAGCTCAACACCATGCTGCGCAACTTCCGTCTGCCGCAGGCCGGTGGGCATGGGCAGCAGCGAGGCCGCCGCGCAGCCTGAGCATCACCGCTCAACGATTACGACACATGAAACCGGCGCCTGCAGTGACATGCAGGCGCCGGTTTTCTTTGTCCGAGGGGGAGCTTCCCTCAATGCTGATCTGCCGGAAATCACGGCATGACTGTTCGCGCCGCATGCCTGCCGGTTTGGCGAGCCATACGAGCATAGTCACAAGAGCCGGAGCAGATGCGAAGTTCCACCCGGCCGGGCTTCAACGGAAGATCAACCAAGATGCTATGGTCGGCGGAACTTTCTCTCCCGAAGCGCGTTCACTTGATCGCAATGTCGTTTTGGACAGTAAGCGTATAAGTTCTGCAGTAGCCTTCATCATGTTGATACATCCCACGGTGAAGGCCCTTCGCCAACCAGCCACTGGATCTGTCCCATGCGCCGTTATGCCTGTCCCAACTGCTCCAACGAAGTGCATTTCCGCAACAGCGAGTGTGTCAACTGCCACTCGCGGCTGGGCTATGTGCCCGCATGGGACCAGATGTATTACGCCAAGCCTGACGAGCTGCTGTGGCACGACGGGGCGACAGCCTACAAAGCCTGCGCCAACCGGCAGTCGATCTATTGCAACTGGCTGGTCGAGGAAACGGAAGAGGAAGAACACTGCCTGAGCTGCCGGCACACGCTGGTCATTCCGGATCTGTCATCGGATGAAAACCGCGGGCACTGGGCAGCGCTCGAGGAGGCCAAGCGGCGTCTGTTCTACTCGATCAAGAAATTCCGGCTCGGCGTTGGCGACCTGGTCAACGAACCCGGCACCGCTTTGCGTTTCGAGTTCAAGGCCGACACATTGACCGCTGACGGCAAGACCAAGCGCGTGCTGACCGGCCACGAACACGGCCTGATCACCATCAATGTTGCTGAAGCTGACGATCCCACCCGCGAAAAATACCGCAAGGCAATGGGCGAACCCTACCGCACACTTATTGGTCATTTCCGTCATGAGACCGGCCATTATTACTGGGATCATCTGGTGTGGAACACGCCCAAGCTAGATGCCTATCGCGCCATCTTCGGTGACGAGCGCGAGGATTATGGCGAAGCGCTCAAGCGCCACTATGACAACGGCCCGCTGGCGGGCTGGGAGGCTGCCTATGTCAGTTCCTACGCCTGTGCGCATTCCTGGGAAGATTTCGCCGAAACCTGGGCGCACTATTTCCACATCGTCGATGGCTTGGAAACTGCCGGATGGTATGGCCTCGACGGACACACGCCTGACGCGGGATTGAACCGGACCCCGGGAGGCTGGTCCGACGCCGGACCCTATGGGGCAAACGAGTTTCGTCCGTTGATAGATGCCTGGGTGCCGCTGACGGTGGCGATGAACGCCATGAACCGGTCAATCGGCCTGGGAGATTTCTATCCCTTCGTGCTGTCGGACACGATATTTGCCAAGCTTGAATTTATCCATGGCCTGATTCACGATCGCACCTGAACCGCTGGGCCGGCGGATGACGCCTAAACGGCTTCCGCAAGTGCAGCCTTGGCGGGGGCATGGTCTGCACACTGCCGCACTTCGACGCAGTCGAGGGGCATTCGTATGCTGACAATGGTTCCAACGCCTTCCCTGGACCTGACCTTCATGGCGCCGCCGTGCAGTTCGGCAAGACTGCGCGAAATGGCAAGACCAAGGCCTGAGCCGCCGGTGGATTTCGAGAACTGGTTCTGCACCTGCTCAAAAGGTTGGCCGATGCGGCTCAGCAGGGCCTTCGGAATACCTATGCCGGTGTCTTCGATGCTCACGGTCATCGCGCTGGACGTCTTGCGCGCCCTTACCATGATGCGCCCTCCGGGTTCGGTGAATTTGACAGCGTTGGATAACAGGTTGAGCAGGATCTGTTTCATCGCCCGCCGGTCGGCGTTCAGCGAGAGTCGCTTGGAAATCTTCTGCTGAACCTCAATACCCTTCTTCTCTGCCTGGATAGCCACCAGCCTCAGTGCTTCGTCAAGCAAAGGCGCCATATCGACCTGTTCACAATCAATCTGCATCTGGCCGGCCTCGATCTTGGCCATGTCGAGAATGTCATTGATAACCGTCAGCAGGTGGATGCCGGAATTGTGGATATCATCGGCATATTCTGAATATTTTTCCGACCCGAGTGGTCCGAACATGCGGGCCTGAAGCACTTCGGAAAATCCGATGATGGCGTTGAGCGGCGTTCTCAGTTCGTGGCTCATATTGGCGAGGAATTCGGACTTGGCCTTGTTCGCAGCTTCCGCACGCTCGGTTTCGATCTGGTAATCCTTGTTCAGATCCGACAGTTCCGCCGCTTTGCGCTTGAGTTCGTTCCGGGAGGCTGTCAGGTCGCCGATGGTTGCCATCAGACGCTTTTCGCTTTCGCGCAGCCGCTCCTGATTGCGCTTGAGGGGAGTGATGTCAGTCCCCACCGAAACCTGGCCACCGTCGCGCGTCCGGCGCTCGTTGATCTGCATCCAGCGGCCGTCGCCCAGTTGGACTTCGTAGCTCTGGGCCAATCCTTTGTCGCACGCTACTGCCAGCCGGCGCTCGACGATGGGGCGGGTGGCCGCCGCTTCGACTGCCGCACGCGGCGTACCCGGTTCGAGAGTGTCCGCCGACAGCCCGTGAATGGCCTGATAATGCTTGTTCCACAGCACCAGGCGGTCATCACGATCCCACAACACGAAGGCTTCCGACGTGCTCTCGATGGCGTCAAACAGCCGTTGATCGGCTTCCGCGGTCCGCTGCTGCAGCCGGTGCTGTTCGGTGATGTCCATGGCAATGCCGATCAGGTGGGTTTGAGCCGAGGTCGGGTCGACAACCTGGGCCCGTGCCCGCATCCACAGATAATGTCCGTCGGCATGGCGCATGCGAAACAGCTGGTCGACCTGCTTGATATCGCCACTCGCCACTTTCTGGGCGATCTCGTAAAGGTTGCCATCGTCCGGGTGAATAAGTTGCGAAGCTTCGCCAAATGAGATCACACTGTCGCGGGGTTTGAGCCCGAGGATTTCATACATCGAGCTCGACCAGTAGAGCCGGCCGCGGGCCATGTCCCAGTCCCACAAGCCGCAACGCCCGCGTGACAGGGCCATGTCAACCCGCCGGTGGCTTTCCAGATAAATTCCATCGGCTTCCTGGGCGCGGCCTGCCTGGCTGAAATAGGCGTAAAGAATGACAAGCAGGATCGAGGAGGTGGCGATAAAGAGCGTGACATTGACCGAGATGGCTTGCCGCCAGGCAGCGTTCATATCGGCAATCGGCGTGATTGACAGGACCGACCCGACGCCGTCAGGCAACCGCGACATCGCCGCCAGCACCGGCTCTCCATTGAAGTTGATTTCCTGCACGCCGGCCCGGTCCCCGAACAGACGCAGCGGAGAGGATTCGGGCAGCAGTGTCGAGATCAGCCTGCCGACCAGGTGATATCCGCCAGCGGTGGCTGCATAGGCGCGGTTGTCGGCGTTCAGCACCAGCAGGAAGCGGCCCGCCGTATCCGGCATGGCGCTGACGACGCGGTTCAGGCGCGCCTCGGTTTCCCACCGCAGCGATTGATCGACCGGCTGCAGGTCGGTTGACAGGGTGGCATGGGCCGCGGAGAGGGACAATGCAGTGATGTGTTGCGCCGATTCCAGAAGGCGCTCCCGGTTGTCACTGATGTTCATGTATCTTGCGGCAGCAACCACCACCAGAAAGGCCACGATAAGCACGGGAATCAGGTTCTTGAGGAAAGGCTCGGCGCCGATAAGCCTGTCATAAGCCGGCTGCGCAAATAACTTGGCGTGCCCCGACAATCGGCCATCTGAGGCCCGTTTGATGCCCGCCTTGCGAGCACGATTCGACCCTTCGGCCGCAGATAAATGCTGCGCATCCGTCATAACTGCTTTAATTCCCCGTTAGGATCCGAACTACCGCATCTTCGGATCTGCCCTAATGAATCAAAGCTGATTCGCCTTGTCCAGTGCTAAAAATAACCTTTCGTTAAGATTATGAAATTGTTTACTATTTAACGAAAATGAGTCGGCTGCAAAGACGATTTTCCGGGTCTCGATGTAACCGGTTGCGCAAATCACCTGCATTTCCCCGCCAAAACAGATCTGCCCCGTCATCACAGCCGGATGACGGGGCAGATGCTTTTGAATTAATCGAACGGCGCTCGAAGTCAGTTTGCCAGCATGCGGTCGATGATATCGCCAACATCCGGTGACAGTTTTCCGGATTCCCGAATGGAAACCAGAGCCTGCCTTGCCTGCTCTTGCCGTCCCGCTTCAAACGATTGCCAGGACCGCATCGCGGTCAACAGGCGGGCCGCCAATTGCGGGTTTCGGGCGTCGATGTCGATGACTTCGCGTGCCAGAAGCCGGTAGCCGGCGCCATCGGGTACATTGAAGCCCGTCGGGTTGCCGGCTGAGAACGAACCGATCAGGGCGCGCATGCGATTTGGATTGGTGCGGTCGAATTCCGGGCTGGCAAGCAGCGCCTCGACATGTTGGCAGGTTTGCGGGCCGGGGGCCATGGCCTGAATGGAATACCACTTGTCGAGCGCCAGCGGGTCATTTGAAAACCGGCTCTTGAAGGCAGAGAGTGCGGCCTCCGTTTCGCTGGAACCGGGAAACTGGTGAGCCAGAACCTGCAAGGCCTGCGTCATCCCGGTCATGTTGTTGCTGCTGTCGAACGCTGCCTTGGCGCGAGCAGGCGAGCCTTCAGCAATCGATGCATAGGCCATCGCGGCTCCGGCAAGCGCCCGCAAGCCGGCATCTGTTGCCGCGGGGCTGTAGGGGCCGTCCGGCGCGCTGTCTGCCAGCCTGCTGAACACGGCAAGGCCCGCATTGGCGATTTCCGCCAGCACCGCTTCACGCGCGGCATGGATGGCATCGGGATCTATGTTGGCGCCGATTTCCCTGGCGATATCACTTTCCGCGGGGAGCGCCAGGGCCTGGGCCCGGAAGGCGGGTTCCAGGCTTTCGTCGGCTGCTGTCTCGACGAGTATCCTGGCGAGCTCCGAGGCCGCGGGCAGGGCCCGCCCGTCACGCGCCAGTTTTGAAGCCGTAACCAGATGCCGCGTTGCCTGTTCGTTCAGTGCCTGCCAGCGGGACACGCCATCGCTGTCATAGCGCGCGATATGGGCCAGGTCGGCAGCGCTCTGCTCCATCGCGATATTGACCGGTGCCGAAAAGCCGCGGTTGATCGAAAGCACCGGCCGGCCCGGCACATTGGAGAAGCTGAATGTCTGTTTGCGTTTGGTCAGCTGGAAGACGCCGTTCCCGGCATCGGGGCCCTTTGGTTCGCCGGTAAATTCCGAGCCATCCGGCAGGATCAGCCCATAGGCCAGCGGGATATGCATCAGCGCCTTGCGGGTCTGGCCTGGCGTTGGCGCCAGCGACTGCTCAAGCGTGACGTCGAAGGTCTGGGCCGCTTCGTTCCAGTGAGTTGAAACGGAAATCGAAGGCGTTCCCGCCTGGCTGTACCACAGCGCGAACTGCTTGAGATCGCGGCCACTGGCTTCGGCAAAACAGGCGAGAAAATCCTCGATCGTCGAGGCGTCGCCATCATGCCGCTCGAAATAGAGATCCATGCCCTTCCGGAAGTCGTCAGCGCCCAGAATGGTGCGGATCATGCGCACCACTTCGGAGCCTTTTTCGTACACGGTTGCTGTGTAGAAATTGTTGATTTCCTTATAGGATTCAGGGCGGACCGGGTGCGCCAGCGGGCCGGCGTCCTCGGGGAACTGGTGAGCCTTCAGGAGCCTGATCTCGGCAATGCGCTTGACCGCGGCAGAGCGCTGGTCAGCGGAGAAGGCATGATCGCGGTAAACCGTGAGCCCTTCCTTCAGGCACAGCTGAAACCAGTCGCGGCAGGTGATGCGGTTGCCGGTCCAGTTGTGGAAATATTCGTGCGCGATGATCGCTTCGATATTGGCGTAGTCAGCGTCGGTTGCGGTGTCCGGATCGGCCAGCACATATTTGTCGTTGAAGACATTGAGCCCCTTGTTTTCCATGGCGCCCATGTTGAAGTCCGACACGGCGACGATCTGGAAGATGTCGAGATCATATTCGCGGCCGAAAACCTCTTCATCCCACTTCATCGAGCGCTTCAGTGCATCCATGGCGTAGCCGGCGCGGCCTTCCTTGCCATGTTCGACATAGATCTTCAGCGCCACTTCCTTGCCGCTCATGGTGGTGAAGCTGTCTTCGATCAGGCCGAGATCGCCGCCCACCAGCGCGAAGAGATAGGACGGCTTGGGATGCGGATCGAACCAGGCGGCGAAATGCCGGCCTTCGTCGTAATTGCCGCCGCCGAGAAAATTGCCGTTCGACAGAAGGTACTTAGCGTCTTCCTTGCCGGCGATAATGGTGACGGTGTAGACCGCCAGAACATCGGGCCGGTCATAGAAATAGGTGATCCGGCGGAAGCCTTCGGCCTCGCACTGGGTGCAATAGACACCGTTGGTGCGGTACAGCCCCATCAGCTTGGTGTTGGTGTCGGGAGACAAGGTGGTGTTGACGGTGATCTCGAAAGGTTCGCTTTCGGGCAGCCCGCTGATTGTCAGGCTTTCCGGAGTAACCTCATAAAGCGATTGCTCTATGTCATTGCCGTCAAGTTGCAGGCTGTCGAGTGTCAACTCGTCTCCGTCGAACTCCAGCTTGGCATCTGCAGCCACGCCTTCCCGGCGGTGCAGGATTACCCGGGAGACAACTTTTGTCTCTTTGGGGTCAAGTTCGAAGGTCAGATCGATCCGCTCCACCACGAAGTTGGTGGGTTGATAATCCTTGAGCTTGTAAACCTGTCCCGTTTCAGTCCGCATATGATTTGATCCCGCAGTGTCCCATATTGGTGCGGACGCTATCACGGCGGATCCTGACAGCGGGTTAAGAAAAACCTGTTTCATTCCACTGGAAAACCGGGTGCCGGAAATAGGGCAGGGAAATGCAGAATCTCGATTTCACCTCCGAAGCCGAGGCGAATATCAGTATAAAACAAGGCAGATTCCCGGTTTCCCGGAGACATGTGACCCGCCTGGACGGCTTTGGCTGGTGCGCCGAACGAACGAATTCTTGGTCTTGTTCAGCTTTTTGCGTTTTCAGAGTGAATCATCGTTTGATGTATCGGCACTCTTGCACATAACGGGCAGACGGATGCTGACCCCAAGGGGGAAGGTGCGCAGGACACCGGCCCTGAATGCGTGATCTGCAAAAAGGGTGATCTGCGGGTCTGGCCACTTTTGTGGTGAACAGCCGGTAAACGCAGAGGGAGCACTCGACATTTCGCCGTCGCGGGCTAAATATGGTAGCGCAGGCTACGCCTGTGATCACCACGACCAATCCATCATCGGGAATTGCCATGAACATCGCGACACCTAAATTCGGCGTGGGCGCATCCGCGTTGCGTAAGGAAGACCGCAAGCTGATCATGGGCGAGGGGGCCTTTACCGACGACGTCCGCGCCGAAGGCGAATTGCGCGCTTACGTGCTGCGCTCGCCCCATGCGGCGGCACGGTTCAGATTTGCCGATATCGAAGCTGCCCGTGCATCCGAAGGCGTCCATCTGGTTCTCACGGCAAGCGACGTGGCTCATCTCGGCCCGGTCACAAATCAGGTCACACTCAAACAGCCTGACGGGACGCGCCACGCGCAAAAGCACATTCCGTTGCTGTGCGATGGTGAAGTTCGTCATGTCGGTGACGCGGTGGCTTTCATCGTCGCTGACACACTGGAGCAGGCACAGGATGCCTCGGAACTGATCGACATCGACTGGGACATCGAGGACGCGCAGGCGGATCTCGCAACCGCACTTGACGCGGATCGCCCGCTTGTCTGGCCTGATCTCGAAACCAACCAGGCCTTCCTGTATCGAACCGGCGATATCGAGAAAACCGGCAAGGCTTTCGCGCAAGCCGATCATGTCACCACAATCGACTTCATCAACAACCGGCTCGTCTCCAATTACATGGAAACCCGCGCCTGCCTGGCGCAGTGGGATGACGAGACCAGGAAATTCACCCTGACGCTCGGCTCGCAAGGTGTGCACGGCATTCGCGATACCATCGCCAAAGACATCTTCCGCATGGATGTCGAGGATTTCCGGGTGATCACCCGCGACGTGGGCGGCGGCTTCGGCACCAAGGCCTTCAACTATCGCGAATATCCGCTGTCGCTGGAGGCTGCGCGCCGGCTCAGCCGTCCGGTCAAATGGGTCTCGGATCGCACCGAGCACTTT
The DNA here is from genome assembly GCA_048261205.1 of Hoeflea sp. Lineage (GTDB taxonomy): Bacteria > Pseudomonadota > Alphaproteobacteria > Rhizobiales > Rhizobiaceae > Hoeflea. Next base: position 251,832 of record JBLXGF010000001.1, on the reverse strand, counting down.
CTCGCCGATGCGCATGGACGCGACAACAAAGTCACCGCGTCGCTGGCCATGGACAATGATGGCCGTATACTCGGCCTGAAGATCGATGTGATGGCCAATATGGGGGCGTATCTAAGTCAGTTCGGCCCTTTCATCCCGGTCTTTGGCGCCTCAATGGCCACGGGTGTCTATGACATCCAGAATCTCGATTTCAAGCTGCGCGGGGTCTATACGCACACCACGCCGGTCGATGCCTATCGCGGCGCCGGGCGTCCCGAAGCCGCCTTCCTGATCGAGCGCCTGATTGATGCGGCAGCCCGCGAAATCGGCATGCCGGTTGCCGAACTGCGCCGTCGCAATTTCATCCGCCCGGAACAGTTCCCCTATCACACGCCCGGTGGCCGGATGTATGATGTGGGCGAGTTTGACGGCCATATGACCCGGGCGCTCGAAAAGGCCAATGTGGCAGGCTTCTCCGATCGCATCCGTGAAGCTGAAACACGCGGCAAGCTGCGCGGTTTGGGCACTGCGGTCTATATCGAGGCCTGTGCCTTTGCAGGGTCGGAGCCCGCCAGACTGACGCTTGATGCCGATGGCGGGATCACGCTGTACATCGGGACGCAAACCAACGGGCAAGGCCACGCAACGGCCTACAGCCAGTTCGTTGCCGAGCAGATCGGCATTGATTTTGACAAGATCACCGTGCGGCAGGGCGATACCGCCGAGCTTGCCAAGGGCGGCGGCACCGGCGGTTCACGCTCGATCCCGCTCGGCGGCGTATCGGTATCTGCTGCTTCCAGGGTGCTTGCGGACAAGATGAAGAAACTCGCGGCCGACGAACTCGAAGCCTCCGCTGCCGACATCGAACTGGTCGATGGCACGGCACGCATTGTCGGCACCGACCGGGTGATCAGCTATGCCGATATGGCGAAGGCCGCCAAGTCCGACGACGACCGTACCGGGCTCGCCGATGTGGTGCAGGACGAGGCGACCTATCCGAATGGAACCCACATCTGCGAGGTCGAGATCGATCCGGAGACGGGCAAGGTCGAGGTTGTCCGCTATACCATCGTCGACGACTTCGGCATGACCGTAAATCCGGTGCTGTTGCTGGGACAGATCCATGGTGGCGTTGTTCAGGGCGTGGCACAGTGCCTGAGCGAAGGCGTTGTCTATTCCGAAGACGGTCAGCTCTTGACCGCAAGCCTTATGGATTATGCCGTGCCGCGCGCCGATAACCTGCCGTTCTTCGATTTTGAAACCCGCAACATTCCATCGACGACCAATGCCATGGGAATCAAGGGTGCCGGTGAGGCGGGTACGATTGGAGCATGCCCTGCGGCAATGAACGCGCTTGTTGATGCCCTCGACCGCGCCCGCGGCGTAAGGCAGATCGAAATGCCGGCCACGCCGCAACGCGTCTGGGAAGCGCTCAACGGCTGATCATATGCGAGGGCGTAGGGCGAGGCATCAGTGCAACGCGGGGCGACCATCAGCTATTTTGATCGGACGATGAACGGCAGGCGGGCTATGGTGGCAAAACTGTGCCGACTCGCGTCGCATGTCTGATATCCCGGTGTGAAGGAACCTGAGTGACTGAACGTCCGCCAACCGGCCAACAGCAAGCCGCCACGCCGCAGTCTGCCAGTGAACAAGGCGGATCGCCGATGATCGGGATCTTGCTCAAGGTGGCGTCTGTCAGTGTGTTCGTCACCATGTCGACCCTGATCAAGGCATCCGGCGAGGGCATGCCGGCCGGACAGATCGTGTTCTTCCGTTCGGCCTTTGCCATTGTTCCGATTCTGATCTTTCTTGCGATGCGCGGCCAGCTCGAAACGGCCTGGCGCACGGCCAGTCCTCTGTCGCATGTCAGGCGCGGCCTGGTCGGGGTGTCCGCCATGGGGCTGGGCTTCTATGGCATCATGCGTCTGCCATTGCCCGACGCAATCGCCATCGGATACGCCATGCCGCTGCTGACGGTGGTGTTCGCGGCGCTGTTTCTCGGCGAGAAAGTCCGGATCTTCCGATGGTCGGCGGTGGCTGTCGGTCTTGGCGGCGTGCTGGTCATCAGCTGGCCGCGCCTGAGCCTTTTCGGTGAAGGCTTCGGATCCGGTGAGGCGCAGGGCGCCATTGCGGTCTTGTGTTCTGCCGCGCTAGGAGCCACCGCGATGATTCTGGTCCGCAAACTCGTGCTGACCGAAAAAACCCCGACAATCGTTCTGTATTTTTCCCTCACTGCGACGGTGCTGTCACTCGCGTCTCTGCCGTTCGGCTGGATCGTGCCGGATTGGACCACACTTGGTCTCATGGCCATGGCGGGGTTCTGCGGCGGCCTTGGGCAGATCCTGCTGACCCAGAGCTACCGCCATGCCGAAGTGTCGACGATTGCGCCGTTCGAATACACCTCGATCGTGCTCGGCATCCTCATCGGATATTTCCTATTCGGTGACGTCCCCACCTGGTCGATGCTGATCGGAACCGCGATCGTTGTGGGAGCCGGGATTTTCGTCATCCTGCGGGAGCACAGGCTTGGCCTTGAGCGCAAGGCCCAGCGTAAGCTGGTAACGCCGCAGGGCTGAGCCCGCGCATGGTTCAAGTGGGACTTGTTAGGGTGAAGCAGGGCGGTGACTTGCCTTATTTAGACCCTGTGGTCCCGTCTTCATCCTCGTCGGGCTGCTCGCCCCAATGGGGATCCGAGCGTGGATCCAGCTCTGCTGACTGAGGCGTCAGATCGGGCAGGGCGGCCATCGCAAGGAAGTCGGAGCGGGTTTCTTCCGGCGGCTGTTCGCGGCGGCTGATGCGCCAGGCGGCGTGTGCGGCATAGATTGCAAAAAACACGGCAATTGCGGCAAACAGGGCGTGCGGGCCGAACCAGTCCATCACCAGGCCGGTGACCATCGGTCCGACCATGGTGGCGACGCCATAGGTGATCATCAGCCCGCTGGAGACTTCGACGAATTCGTCCGGCATGGCGTGGTCGTTGGCATGCGCCACATTGAGCGAATAGATCGGCAGCAGAACGGTTCCCAGGAACAGCATGCCCGCAAAGAAAATGATCCGGTTTTCCACGCCGAACGTGATGGTGATCGCGCAGGCGACAACTCCGACCACACCGGCAAAAATCATCACCCGGCGGCGGTCCATGCGGTCGGAGACGCGTCCCAGTGGATACTGGAAAATAGCCCCGCCGATCATTGCAATGGCGAGCATCGAAGCGCCCTCCATGGTCGAGAGGCCCAGCTGGGTTGCATAGACCGGGCCTAGCCCGCCCCATGCGCTGGCGATCAGCCCGGCCAGAAGCGTGCCGACAACCGCGGCAGGCGAACGCCGGTAAAGCGCGGGAACGTCGAACTTGACCTGGGTCAGCGGCTGCGGCGACTGGGCGCTCGACAACAGCGTCGGCATCACCGCCATGGCGCAAATCAGCGTGCACACCATGAACAGTGTCGGCCCGCTCGGATCGCCGAAGGGGACGATATATTGTCCAACCATCACCGCCGCCATGCTGACCATCATGTAGACCGAAAACAGCGCTCCGCGGTTTTCGTTGCTGACCTTCTCGTTAAGCCAGCTTTCGATGATCATGTAGGCGCCGGCAATTGAGAAGCCGGCCATGGCGCGCGTCAGCACCCATACGCCGGGATGCACGACCAGCGTATGCAACAGATAAGACATCGCCATAATGGTGGTCAGTGCGCCGAACACCCGCACGTGACCCACCTTGAGCACCAGTCTCGGGGTAATGACGCAGCTGGCCGTGAACGCGATCGCGTAGCCGGTCGCAATCAGCGAGATGGCAAAGGTCGACCAGCCTTCGGCAACAGCCCTGACCGGAATCAGGTAGCCCGAAAGGCCCATTGCGGTCAGAAGAAAGAAAGTCGAAAGCAGCAGCGACGCCACCGACCGAACGGACTGGATCATGGCGGCTCTCCCTGCCAACGGAGCGCGGCCTGCCCATGCCCGGTGTCACCGGATCATGCAGACCAGATTGCAAATGTGATTCTCAAGAGAACCTTGTCACGCCAGAATGCGACGGCAAGGCCCGAACGCGACATGACCGAAATATTTTCGCCATTCCGTGTCCGTCACAGGGTGCGCGCGTCAGCTGGTCTTGAGTTGCTCCAGCCGGTCCTGCAGGGACAGGAAATCCGCCCAGGCGAGCCGCTTCTGCGCCGGATTGCGCAACAGATAGGCCGGGTGCAGCGTCGGCATCGCCGGTATCGCGGTCTCTCCCGCCTTGCACTCCATCCAGGTGCCGCGCAGCGACAGGATGCCCTTGTCGGTATCAAGCAGCGACTTGCTGGCGATGTTGCCGAGCATGACCACGATCCTGGGTCCGGCAAGCGCGATGTGGCGTTCGACAAACGGCTTGCAGAGTTCGATTTCATGGGCGGCAGGGGTCCGGTTGCCAGGCGGCCGCCAGGGGATGATGTTGGTGATGTAGGCGGTTTCCCGGCTGAGCCCGATGGCGGCGAGCATCCGGTCAAGCAACTGCCCGGCGCGGCCGACGAACGGCGTGCCCTGCAGGTCCTCCTCGCGGCCCGGCGCTTCGCCGACAAACATCACCTCAGCCTCCGGGTTTCCATCGGCAAACACCATCGTCTTGGCGCTGTGGCGCAGATTGCAGCCGGTGAACCCTTCAAGTGCGGCCCGCAACTCGGAAATTGAATTTGCACCGGCAGCCAGCCCGCGTGCATCTTCAAATGCAGCAGCGCCCGGGATCGTCAGTTGCGAAGCCTGTGGCGCCGGCGCGATCGGTTGCGCAGCCGCCTTGCGGCCGATGGAGGATGAAGCTGCCGGTTGATTGGGGCCAGGCTTCTGGCTGTTTGCGACCGGTGCGGCAACATTGGTTCGGGGCTGAGGCTTGGCCCGTGCCTGAAGAATCTCGGCCGATTGCTGGAAACGGTCAACGGGCGCATCTTCGCACAGTTCCACCATGCCGCTTTCTGCATAGAACTGCAGAAGCGCCGCCAGCTCGGCTGTGTCCATTTCATGTGCGATGGGCGTCATCCGACCGTTCTACCCCAAGGCCAAGCGGGTGGAAAGAGCCTGAGTTTGTCCGGCCCGATGTCTCAGTTGTCTGAAAATGTTTGGCTGTTGTATATTCTATCATTCCATGGAATGATAGAACGATGAACACAAATGATGCAGTCAAGATTTTCTCGGTTCTCGCCCACGAAGGGCGCGTTTCACTTTTGCAGACTCTGGTGCAGGCCGGTGATGATGGAGCTTCAGTGGGCGCTTTAGCCGGGGATACCGGGCAAAACGTGAAGACAGTATCCGCTCAACTGCAACTGATGGCAGATGCAGAACTTGTCCGCGTCCGCCGAGAGGGAAAGCAGATGATTTACAGTGTTGAGTACCAGATGCTTGGCGCGCTCTTCGCTTTCATCATGCACGATTGCTGCGGTGGCCATGAGGGTCTGCGCCGGACGGTGCAGCGGGTCTGCAAATGTTGATCCCGTCCTCCGGGGCAGCCTGCTGTAGTGCGGTGCCTGTCGAAGTGGTCAACAGTTTCTGCCACTGTCTGCCGTTTGACGTTGACGAGCGCCGCTCCCGGGTTGCATCTGCCAGCCACAATCAGCGGCTGGCAAGCCTTCTGACAGAGCGGCCCGGCCTTTATGCGGGAACAGCTGTTTTTCTTTCGTACGACCACTACCTGCACATGGTGAATCTGGTGGAGGCGGTAGCCAACAGCACTGAGTCCGAAGCCTATCAGGCAGCTATTCAAGCCAGGAATCCGGGCGTCGATCTGGCGCGCCAATGGCAAAGCCGAAGTGTGTTGATGGGCTTCGATTTCCATATCTCAGCGGAAGGTCCGCGGCTGATCGAAATCAACACCAATGCAGGTGCAGCATTTCTCGCCAAGCAGTTCGCCGATGTGGGATCGGGATGTCTGCCGGTTGGAACAAACCGCCCGGACTTTGAAGAGGCACGGCTGGATGACTTGCTGGTATCCATGTTCATCAAGGAGTGGAAAACGGTCAGACCGGGTGCGGAGCTTCGCACGCTCGTCATTGTCGATGAAAATCCCGAAAGCCAGTATCTCTACCCTGACATGCTGCTTGCCGCTGAACTCCTCAACTCACGTGGAATTCGCGCAATCATTAGCGATCCGTCGGCGCTCGACTACCGTGATGGCAAATTGCGGCATGGCGATGAAACGATCGACATGGTCTACAATCGATTGACCGATTTCAGGCTTGAAGCGGATTCGAATCGAATGCTGCGGCTGGCATATGACGAAGACGCTGCGGTGATATCCCCGTCACCGCGTCATCATGCTTTATATGCCGATAAGCGGAATCTTGTGCTTCTGGGTGGTGATGACGGTGAGCCCGGCGCGGTGAATGCTGCGGTCCGTACAATGATCCCGCAAACACAGGTGGTTGGCATGATGGATCCGGCAGCGGCATGGACAGCACGCAAGGCGCTGTTCTTCAAACCTTCGGGCGGGTATGGCAGTCGGGCAGCCTATCGTGGCGACAAACTGACGAGGCAGGTCTGGCAAAATATTCTGCAAGGCGATTATGTCGCCCAGAAGTTCGTTCCGCCCGCCGATCGCGGTCTGGTGATTAAAGGCGAAGCTGTTCGGCTCAAGTTTGATATCCGGCTATACGCCTACGCCGGACAGCCGTTGTTTCCGGTTGCGAGACTGTATTCCGGTCAGACGACAAATTTCCGCACGCCAGGCGGCGGACTGGCTCCGGTGATCCTGGTTTGATTCAACGTTTTCGCAGCACATGAAAACGCCCGGGAGATGATGTCCCGGGCGTCGAAATCAGGCAATCAAGCCAGGTGTCAGGCGTTGTCTTCGCCTTCGCCGTCTTCATCGTCCAGATAGTCCGGATCGTTGGCGGCTGCCTCGGCGGCTTCCTCTGCAGCTTCCTCGTCGATGCCGTAGATGGCGTCTGCCGATGACAGGTCTTCGCCCTTGAGCTGGCGCTCAGCTTCATCGGCCGAACGGGCCACGTTGAAGGTGACGGTGACGTTGACTTCAGCATGCAGTGCCAGCGGCACGGTGTGCAGGCCGATGGTCTTGACCGGGTTGTTCATGTCAACCTGGCTGCGGCCAATGGTGAAGCCGTTGTCGGCCAGCACTGCAATCACGTCGCGGGCTGCAACCGAACCGTAGAGCTGACCGGTTTCGCCGGCGGAACGAACCACGACGAAGGTCTTGCCGTCGAGCTTTTCAGCAATCTGCTCGGCTTCCGACTTGCGCTCGAGGTTGCGGGCTTCCAGCACCGCGCGCTCGGCTTCAAAACGGGTCTTGTTGGCGGCGTTGGCGCGCAGTGCCTTGCCCTGAGGCAGCAGGAAGTTGCGGGCGTAGCCATCGCGAACCTTTACGGTTTCGCCCATCTGGCCGAGCTTTGCGATGCGTTCAAGAAGAATAACGTCCATGTTGATGTCCTTTCGAGGAGAGTGTCAGGGTTTGGATTGGGGACCGGACCCGGTCGCCGTGAGGGTTCGGGCGGTGTCAAACAGCCCGAGGAACAGAAAAAACACGAGTGGCACCGTGAAGATGATGCACGACAGATAGGCGGTCCACAGCAACAGGCCGCGTGCCGGTTTGCCGCGGGTGCGGTGATGTGCAATGGCAAAACCCGCCACCACGAAGCCGACGCCGAAGGCGCCGCAAATGGTCCAGCCGATCAGGCCGATGCCGCCATCAATGAAGCTCATTGCCACGCCTACGACCAACGCAATCGCGCCCATATGCGGCATCCTGAGCTGCGATGGGATGTCGTCCTTGGGGCGTTTGGAGCGGCCCGACATGCGCACGATGCCTGAGGCAATATACCAGCCGGCAAACAGGATCAGCACCCACATCGCCGCCTGGATCGCGGGCAGGGCATACAGGAAGAACTGTTTCATCTCCGCCAGGCCCTCGGCGGAGGGCGCATAGGCTGCGTTGCTGTCCTTCAGGGTCGAGACAAAAATCTCGACCAGCTCGCTGACGAAGTCCTCGCCATAGCCCATTGCCAGCCCGACCGCGACAAGGCCGATGCAGACGCAGAACGCGATGTTGATGAAAATATCGGACAGCGGGTACCAGGCCACGCCGCCTTCGGGTCCGCCAACTTCCTCGGCGGGACGTGCCAGATTGGACAGATGGGCGATCCATGCAGCCGGCGCCAGCGTGGTTACGGCGGATACGAGCGCTGCCTGCGGCGTGGTGGCAAGACCGATCACGGCCATTGCGCAGACGACCGCGACAATGGAGGAAAGATTGGACCAGCCAAGGCCGGCGATCAGAATTGGAAGCGCTGCGGCTGCAAACAGCATGAACGACAGGCTGGAAGGGGATCCGGCGCTGACAAGCAGAAACGCGGCGGAAACGCCGGCGAGCAGGCCCACAAGGAGCGATGTGCTTTGCTGTGTCATCTTCGTCGCTGTCCTGCGTTCAAGCAGTTAGAGGTCTGATGCGGACCATTCCGCGCCCTGACCCCAACCCGGGAAGCCTCAAACCCATGATCCGCGCCCGTTCGCGAAAATGGGAACGGAACCCTGCGGTTGGGCAGGGTTCCGAAATATTCTACTTCAGCACGTAAGGCAGAAGGCCGAGGAAACGGGCGCGCTTGATCGCCTTGGCGAGTTCGCGCTGCTTCTTCTGGCTCACAGCCGTGATGCGGGAAGGAACAATCTTGCCGCGCTCGGAAATGTAACGCTGCAAAAGACGTACGTCCTTGTAGTCGATCTTCGGCGCATTCGCACCCGAGAACGGGCAGGTCTTGCGGCGGCGATTGAACGGACGGCGCGTCGGGATCTGATTGATATCAACCATGGTAAATACTCCTATTCGCGGTCTTCGCGCGGACGGCGCGGGCCACGGTCGCCACGATCACCGCGGTCGCCACGGTCACGATCGCCGCCACGCGGACGGTCATCACGGTCACGCTTCTGAAGCATGGCCGACGGGCCTTCTTCGTGGGCATCAACCGAAACGGTCATGAAGCGAAGAATGTCTTCGTTGAAGCGCATCTGGCGCTCCATTTCCTTCACGGCCGGCGCAGGAGCATCAATGTCCATCAGCGAATAATGCGCCTTACGGTTCTTGTTGATGCGGTAGGTAAGGGACTTCAGGCCCCAGTGTTCAATGCGCCCGACTTTGCCGCCATTAGCTTCGATCACACCCTTGTACTGTTCTACGAGGGCTTCGACCTGCTGGCTGGAGACATCCTGCCGGGCAAGGAATACATGTTCATATAGAGCCATGATTGACTTGCCTTTCTTGCTTTAACATCACCCGGATCCGGCGCTAAGCCCCAGCGACTTGTCCTGGCGGCGTTTGTTGCCGGGCAAGAAAGACGTGGTATCGAGACGGTCGTGAGCGGAGACACGGGAGGCCGGAGCGCTTTTGCCCCTAGGATCCGGATGGATCGCACCCTCCGTTCAGCCACCAGCCAGATGACCGGGTGTTCGAACAAGCGCGCTTATACGCGGTTTTCCGGCTATTGCAAGTGCGAAGCGGGCAGGGGTGGATTGCGGCGTCCACCTTTGCGCGGCTTCTCGGTGGGTAACGGACATCGACAGAGCCGTCGCGAGCCAATTCGCCCAGGAAACGGGTACGGACCGGTTGCGGTGCTGACAGCGGTGTCCGGCCGTCTGGCCGTCGAATCTGGTGGTCAGCGGGTAAATCAGAGAAAATTACCAATTGGGAAAATTGTAGGTAATCATTTAACAGGCCCTTAGAGCGGCAATGCTAACTCTCGCATATCAAGTGATCTGGCCCGATGGCCGTTTGCAAAGGATATGCAATGCCTGGCAGAATCCGTCCGCTGCTGGCCGCCTGTGCGGCCCTTCTTGTTTTTGGTGTTACGTCGGCAAGAGCCGGAGATGTCATATTGACCATCGATGGAAATGTCACAGGCAACGCTCCGATCGACATGACAATTGACGATATCGAGGCGCTCGGCTCTGCAAGCATTGTCACCAAGACGCCCTGGCACGATAGTCCCGTCAGCTTTACCGGGGTTCGGCTTTCCTCGCTGCTGGAAAAGGCGGGCGCCAAAGGCAAGACGCTCTCGGTCGCCGCCCTCAACAACTACCGGTCGGAAATCCCGGTGTCGGACATCGGGGAGCATGGTGTCATTCTCGCCTACAAGCAGGATGGCGAGTACATGCCGGTGAGCGACAAGGGGCCGCTGTTCGTTGTCTATCCGTTTGATGCCGATCCGGAATTGAACACGGAGGTCTACTACACCCGTTCGGCCTGGCAGGTCCGTTCGATCACCGTCGAAGACTGAGAGACCTTGCAGGCCGGGAGAGAATAATGCGATCGTTGAGCAACGTCTTTAATCTGCTGGCTGTCGGCCTGACGATCGCATTTCTTGCAATCTACGTCGCTCACTCCAGTATCGTCTCCTCAACAGACACCGCCCTGGAGCGCTCCTCGCGTTATGATGTCGCCTGGGTGGGAGCCGCCGGCCGTATGGAGGTTCTGAGCCTTCAGAAGCTGCTGGCCAAGTTCATGATCACGTCGGATCAGGCCGATGCGTCCCAGGTCAAGCTTTTTGCCGCCATTCTCGCGAACCGTTTCAGTGTCTTTCAAAGCCACTCATACCAAGCCTTTCTGGATCGCAAGCCAAAGCGCAGAGTGCTCATTGATGCGGCACGCCAGACATTCGAGCGAATCCTTCCGGATCTGAACAACATCGAAGAGCTGTCCGGTCGGCAGCTTGAGCTGGTGCAGCAGGATCTGGAAAAGGTATTTGCAGGAATCGACAGGATCGGGGCCGAAGCGCAAACCGACTCCGTCAACCAGGTGGCCCAGATCCGCTCCGAGTTGAAGAAGAAGCAGGATCTGCAGAAGTGGGTTGCTTCAGGCCTTTTTGGTTTCATTGCCCTGCTGCTGGCCATCGCCGCCATTCAGAACCTGTTTCTGCGCAAGGCCAACCGCAAGGCGGTCGGGAGTGCGGAAGGATTTTCCTATCTTGCCCATCATGACAGCCTGACCGGATTGCCCAACCGGATGGCCTTCAACACCCGGTTCGCCTCTGCATTGGCCCGCTGTGCCGAACCGCACAAAGGCAGCATTGCCGTTCTGGCCATCGATCTGGATGGCTTCAAGGCGGTCAATGACCGGCTTGGGCACGCGACCGGCGATGCGTTGCTCAAGCAAGTGGCTGAACGCATGTCGGCAACCTGTGCCACATTCGCCAACAGCATCATCACCGCCCGCATCGGTGGTGATGAATTCGCCGTCGTTCTGGACGCAGCCGAAGGAATTGACGCTGTCCTTGAGCAGGCGGACGAACTGCGCGGGGTCCTGTCGGCGCCTTATGAAATCGACGGGGTGGCTCTGGTTGTCGGGGCGTCTGTCGGGGTCGCAGTCAGCGTCGCGGAGCGGAACCCGGACAAGCTTCTTATCGATGCCGATATTGCCCTGACCCAGGCCAAGGCGTCCGGCAAGGATCGTATTTTGCTGTTTGATCCCGCCATGCACGACATTTTCCTCCGGACCGCCCTGATACAGGCCGAACTTGCCGGCGCCATCGAGAACGACAAGATCAAGCCGCATTACCAGATCAAGGTCGATGTCGCGACCGGGCGCGTGACCGGGGCCGAGGTTCTGGCGCGCTGGAACCATCCGACATTGGGACCGGTTTCCCCGGCCGAGTTCACTCAGATCGCCGAACAGTCGGGTCTGATCGTGCCGATGGGCCGCAAGATCCTTGAAAAGGCTTGCCGGGACGCCCTGCATTTTCCCCAGGACATGGGAATTGCCGTCAACCTGTCTGTCGTCCAGTTCGTTCGCGGCGATCTGGTTCAGACTGTTCGCGAAGTTCTCGAGACAACCGGGTTCCCGGCCCACCGGTTGACGCTTGAAGTTACGGAATCACTGATGATTTCCGAATCCGACCGGGCCGTCGAGATCCTTACACAGATCCAGGAAATGGGCATATCGATCGCGCTGGATGACTTCGGTACCGGCTATTCAGCGCTCAGTTACCTCAGGCAGTTCGATTGGGACGAGTTGAAGATCGACCGGGCGTTCGTGATGGAGCTGGAGACCGATGACCGTGCTGGCGCTATCGTGGGGTCAATCGTCTCCATGGCGCATATGCTCGGTATCCAGGTCACCGCCGAAGGTGCGGAAACCTATGAACAGATCGAGATATTGCGGGATGCCGGTTGCAATACCATTCAGGGCTATCATTTCGGCCGGCCTGTGCCGGTTTCCGACTTGCCCGGCACCATTCTTCACGCCGTTGCTGCAACCGCAAGACTGTCGAACAGCTCCGCTCTTGCCAAAAACGCAGTCGCCTGAAACCGGCCGGTCGCGGATCTGCGCGACTGAGGGTGCTGTAGGCTGTCCTGGGCCAATCCTGTCCTGCTTGCAAATCCGGTGAAGCCCCTCTGTTCTGCCGGAAACGGCGCGCGCCAAATGAGCGCGCGCTCCTGTTAGGTGATGGATCTCGATCCGGGGGGGCTTGGACGGCGTTCCGCCGAAGCACAAGTCTCCAAGCTCTCAGATCGGCAGGGGATGGGCCCTGCGCGCCGTATCAATGTCCTCCAGAACCGCATCGGACAGGATCACATCCGCTGCCGCAATGTCGGTCTTGAGCTGCGCCATCCTGGTCGCGCCGATGATCGTCGATGTCATGAACGGACGATTGATGCAGAAAGCGATAGCCATTTGCGAGGGATCAAGGCCGTGTTTCTGCGCAACATCGAGATAGGCCTGGGTGGCGGCAATGGCTTCAGGCCGCCAGCGTCCGCCCAGATTGTCCACAGCGGCTCTGCGTGAGCCTTCCGGAATCTCGCCGCTCTGATATTTACCGCTGAGAATCCCCGCTGCCAGCGGTGAAAAGGCCAGCAGCCCAACATCCTCGTGATGCGCCACCTCTGCCAGATCGGTGTCAAACATGCGGCAGATCAGACTGTACTCGTTCTGGATCGAGGCGACGCGCGGCAGGCCGTGCTCTTCCGCCATCCGGACAAACTGCATCGTGCCCCAGGCACTCTCGTTGGACAGCCCGACAGCCCGGATTTTTCCGGCCTTGACCGCATCGCCGAGACCTTCCAGCGTCTGGCGGATGTCGTCGACGGTTGTTGCCTTGTCCTGGGTGGTCGCATCAAACGCCCAGTGCTTGCGGAAATGATAGGATCCGCGGTTGGGCCAGTGCAGCTGGTAGAGATCGATATGATCGACGCCCAGGCGTTTCAGATTGCCGTCAACGGCTTCCATCACCGACGCACGGGTGAAACCTTGCCCGCCACGAATCCATTCGACCCCGTTGCCGCCCATCTTGGTGGCCAGGACCACATCATCGCGCTTTCCGGATTTGCGAAACCAGCTGCCGATATATTCCTCGGTAAGGCCCTGGGTTTCCGCCCGTGTCGGCTGGGTCGGGTACATTTCCGCCGCATCGAAGAAGTTGACGCCATGTGCCAGGGCGTAATCCATCTGTTCATGGGCATCTGCCTCGGTGTTCTGTTCGCCCCATGTCATGGTGCCGAGACAGATCTCGCTGACCATCATATCCGTGCGTCCGAGCCGGTTCATTTTCATGCAATTTTTCCTTGGCTGATGTGGTGAGCGCACAATACCGGCGGCGTCCTGAGGCGCAACCCACTGTTCGGTGAAACAGTCAGTTCACCGCCGGTTGAGCGGTGTCAGAGCAGCCAGACCACGTAACCGGTATAGACCGCCAGCATCGTCAGGCCTGCAATTCGGTTGACCCGCCCGGCAACCAGGATCAACGCAATCAGCGCAAGCGTCGTGACCACCATGAAGGGAATGTCGAAAGTGGCCATCGAAGCCTCAACCGGAACAGGCACCACGATGGCTGTAAGCCCGAGAATGCCCAGTATGTTGAAAATGTTGGAGCCCACGACATTGCCGAGCGCAATTTCAGCATGACGCCGGAAGGCCGCCACCACCGATGTTGCCAGTTCCGGCAGGCTGGTGCCCACGGCAACGATGGTCAGTCCGATCACGGCTTCCGAAATGCCGAACTCGCGGGCGATAGCCGTGGCGGCATCAATCAGCAGGCTGGCGCCGAAAATGAGGCCGGCGAGTCCGCCGAGAATGTACAGGGCCTCTTTCCAACCCGCGAGCTTGACAACCAGTTCGGCTTCCTCGGTCGTCATGCAGCGGCGGTCGGTGCGTGTGACCCAGGCGAGGTAAGCTGCCAGCAGGGCGAAGATGGCCAGGCCCGTCCAGAAATTGACGACACCCCAGTACCCCAGTCCGAGCATGATGAGCGCTGCGGTCAGCATCATCGTCATGTCGCGCTTGAGATTGGGAATCCGCGCAGCGATCGGGGAGATGGCTGCGGAGACGCCCAGGATCAGAAGGATGTTGGCGATGTTGGAGCCGACCACATTGCCCACTGCAATGGCGGGCGATCCAGAAAGCGCTGCCTGCAAGGAGACCAGAAGTTCAGGCATCGAGGTGCCAAATCCCACCACGGTCAGGCCGATCAGCAAGGGCGGCATCCCCAGCCGGTTGGCAAATGAGATTGCGCCGCGCACGAGGAAATCAGCGCCAAGGGTGAGAAGCGCAAGCCCGGCGGCAAGCGACAGAAAATTGAACAGCATGAGATTTTTCTTTCGTTCCGGGCCGTGCGTGAGACCGCATTGCTACAGGTAAAGCGTCACGCGTCCAACTGGATGCGTAACCGGGGCGCTGCTCCGCCTTGAATATGCGCGGATGCTCACTTCTTCACCGGACGCACACGCACGGCAGGCGCCAGCCAGCCGCCATAGGAATCAGCGCGGTTTGAAGCAGGGGATAGATGTCGCCTGACCGGTGACCGGTCAGTCAGCATTCTCCGGGCTCATCTCGGCAGAGATCGCCAGCTTGGCTGTCATCCATGTTGCCCACAGGGCAACAGGCGCAACCAGAGCTGTTATGACAAGGTCGCCCACCGTGGCCATATCGAAGAACCCGTGCACGGCCCATATGGTAGCAACGGCGGCAAGCCAGATTTCCGAGCCGATCAGGATGATGGCGCCGATGGCTGTAAGGAACGCGACGAATTTGGTTCTGGGGGCAGGCACGGTGAAACTCTCGACAGGCATGACCAAGCCAGAGTGTGACGCGGAGTGCGACATCTTTGTTCGTCCGAAAAGGGCGCTGCTGGTTTTGAGCGCAACGCACAACATTTGATCTCATGCCCTGGCGAATTCAAGATGCTGGCAAGCCCGGCAATGAAAATATTTGTGCCCCCGAACCGGGCAGGTGCAGTCTACCGCTTTAAGGCGGGAGACCGCCAATGGCATCGAAGGATGATCTGTCCCGCTGAGGCGCTGAAACCGCCCCAAGGTTGACACCGGCGTCATGAATGTGAATTGAAGCAGCAACGGGATACCAATCAACGGAGCCGAAACATGGCCACAGCATTCACTTTTCCAGGTCAGGGCAGCCAGACCGTCGGCATGGGCAAGGATCTTGCCGCTGCATACCCCGAAGCCAGAGCCGTCTTTGATGAAGTTGACGCAGCGCTCGGCGAAAAGCTGTCTGCCGTGATCTTCGAGGGTCCCGATGACGCTTTGACTCTGACGGCAAACGCACAGCCGGCCTTGATGGCTGTGTCGATGGCGTTGATTCGTGTGCTCGAGTCGCGCGGTCTCGATCTGGCAAAGAGTGCAAGCTATGTCGCCGGCCATTCGCTTGGCGAATACTCGGCGCTGTGCGCTGCAGGCATGTTCTCGATATCCGATACGGCGCGGCTTTTGCGCATTCGCGGTAATGCCATGCAGGCCGCAGTGCCGGCAGGCGAGGGCGCAATGGCCGCCATCATCGGGCTCGAGAATGACGATGTGGAGGCAGCCTGCGCCGAAGCCCGTGCGCTCGGCGCTGTGCAGATCGCCAACGACAATGGCGGCGGACAATTGGTGATTTCCGGTCTCAAGCCTGCAGTGGAAGCAGCCGCTGCCGCCGCGACCGGCAAGGGAGCCAAGCGCGCGCTGATGTTGCCGGTGTCCGCTCCCTTCCACTCCTCCCTGATGCAGCCGGCCGCAGACGCCATGCGCGAGGCGTTGGCTGGTGTAGCCAAGTCGGCTCCGGTCGTGCCGGTCATTGCCAATGTCCGTGCCGCACCGGTCTCTGATCCTGACGAGATCGCAGGCTTGCTGGTTGAGCAGGTCACCGGTCAGGTGCGCTGGCGCGAGACGGTTGCCTGGTTTGCCGCCAACGGCGTCGACACCCTGGCGGAAATCGGCGCGGGCAAGGTCCTGACCGGGCTCGCGCGCCGCATCGACCGCTCCTTGACCGGGCTCAATGTGTCCGGGCCTGACGACATCGATCCGTTTCTGGCCGCATTGAACGCGTAAACCCATTACCTCAAATCATGGCAGCCTGTAATCAGGCTCAAACTGAAGAAGACTCCCGAAAGGACTTTCCATGTTCGATCTGACAGGCCGCAAGGCTCTTGTGACCGGTGCATCCGGTGGTATCGGTGAGGCAATCGCCCGCCAGCTTCACAGCCAGGGCGCAACCGTCGGCCTGCACGGCACCCGCGTCGAGCGGCTGGAAGCGCTGGCTGGTGATCTGGGCGATCGGGTGATGATGTTCCCCGCCGACCTGTCCGACCGCGATGCGGTCTCGGCTCTTGGCAAGAAAGCCGAGGAAGAGCTCGAGGGCGTTGATATTCTGGTCAACAATGCGGGCATCACCAAGGACGGTCTGTTCGTGCGCATGAGCGACGACGCCTGGGATCAGGTCATGGAAGTCAATCTGACCGCCGTGTTCCGCCTGACCCGCGAACTGATGCATCCGATGATGAAGCGCCGCAATGGCCGTATCATCAACATCACCTCGGTAGTCGGTGTGTCGGGCAATCCCGGTCAGGCCAATTACTGCGCGGCCAAGGCGGGCATGATTGGCTTTTCAAAAAGTCTCGCCCAGGAAGTGGCCCCGCGCAATGTGACCGTCAATTGTGTGGCTCCCGGCTTTATCGAGAGCGCCATGACGGAAAAACTCAATGACAAGCAGAAGGAGGCGATCATGGGCGCCATCCCGATGCGCCGCATGGGCACGGGCGCTGAAATCGCCTCTGCCGTGACGTGGCTGGCTTCAAACGAGGCGTCTTATGTCACCGGCCAGACGGTTCATGTAAACGGCGGCATGCTGATGGTGTGATCCGCTGCCCAGGTGAAGGTCAGGAGGCTGTCAGGCTGCCGGGAATCACTGCCAAGGTGCATTTTCCGTCTTTGCCCGGTTGCCAAACCGTGATACTTCGCCCCATCTGTAGGCTCGGCACATGCCTGTCACCTTCGGTCGGAACTTGCTGAAATCCACAGCTTCCGCTTTGAAAGCAACGGGCATGGCGCATAAAAATACGTAACGAGCTTGATTACCCATGCTTGCGCGGGTAACGAAGCGCAACATTAATGTGAAACAGGTCGAGGAATCCGACATGAGCGACATCGCAGACCGCGTAAAGAAAATTGTCATCGAACATCTGGGCGTTGACGCTGATAAAGTGAACGAAGGCGCAAGCTTTATTGACGATCTCGGTGCGGACTCGCTCGATACAGTCGAACTGGTTATGGCGTTCGAAGAAGAATTCGGTGTCGAGATCCCTGACGATGCAGCTGATACCATCCTGACCGTTGGTGATGCAGTCAAGTTCATCACCAAGGCCCAGGCCTGATTGAACTTCAGTTGACCGGCGGACCTTGCGTCCGCAGTCAGGACCGGCGCAGCACATGCGCCGGTTTATTTGCATTTTGACATGACTGGGACTTGAGAAGATGCGCAGAGTTGTCATTACCGGCACTGGTGTTGTTTCTCCGCTCGGTTGCGGCACCGAGATCACCTGGTCTCGCTTGATCGGCAGCCAGAACGGTGCGTCACGGGTTACTGATTTTGACGTCAGCGACATCGCCGCCCAGATTGCCTGTTCTGTCCCCACCGATACATCGGTGGAAGGGGGGTTCAATCCGGACGACTGGATGGAGCCGAAGGAACAGCGCAAGGTCGACAAATTCATTCTGTTCGGCGTTGCCGCTGCCGACATGGCGCTCAAGGATGCCGGTTGGCACCCTCAGTCGCGCGAAGATCAGATCGCCACAGGCGTGATGATCGGTTCCGGCGTCGGCGGCCTCGAGGGCATTGTCGAAGCCGGCTACACCTTGCGTGACAAGGGGCCGCGCCGCGTCTCGCCTTTCTTCATTCCCGGCCGCCTGATCAACCTGATCTCCGGTCAGGTCTCGATCCGCCACGGATTGCGCGGGCCCAACCACGCTGTGGTGACAGCTTGCTCGACCGGCGCGCACGCCATTGGCGATGCGGCGCGGTTGATTGCACTGGGCGATGCCGATGTGATGGTTGCAGGCGGTGCGGAAGCCGCCATTTGCCGCATTGGCCTGGCCGGTTTTGCCGCCTGCAAGGCTCTGTCGACCTCCTACAATGACACGCCTGAAAAGGCCTCGCGCCCCTATGATCGCGACCGCGACGGTTTCGTCATGGGCGAGGGGGCCGCCACCGTTGTTCTCGAAGAGCTCGATCATGCCCTGGCGCGCGGCGCCAATATCATCGCTGAAGTGGTGGGGTATGGACTGTCTGGCGACGCCTATCACATCACTGCACCGTCCGAAGACGGTGACGGGGCCTACCGCTGCATGCAGATGGCGCTCAAGCGCGCCGGCATGACACCGGCCGATATTGACTACATCAATGCACACGGCACCTCGACGATGGCTGATACCATTGAACTGGGCGCTGTCGAGCGGCTGGTCGGTGATGCTGCTGAGAACATTTCCATGTCGTCGACAAAATCGTCGATTGGACACTTGCTGGGTGCGGCGGGTGCCATGGAGGCGGTCTTCGCCGCCCTTGCCATTCGCGACAATGTGGCGCCGCCGACCCTCAATCTTGACAATCCCGAAGTCGAGACAAAAATCGATCTCGTTCCCCACGTGGCGCGCAAACGCCAGATCGATGTGGCACTGTCCAATTCCTTCGGCTTCGGCGGAACCAACGCATCGCTTGTTCTGAAACGGTTTCAGAGCCAGTAAATAGACCGGCGGGTCGAGGTAACGTCCCGCGGACCGGTATTTCGCCACATTAGGCGGTAAAACACTGCATCGGGCTTTGACCCTGTTCCAATTCCTGCGGAGATTGACCTCGTGAACGACCGCACTAATCAAGGCAAGGGCATCTTTGGCCGTGCCGGTGGCAAAAACAATGCACAATCCGGGCCTATTGTACCGGTCTCGCCTTCACAGGCGCTGAAGCCGGAAATGGCGCCGCCTCCACCCAAGCGGTCGCGCCGCGCCCGCAATCAGGTTGTGGTGTTTCTCAACTTCATCCTCTCGATGATCATCCTCGTGGCGATCGTCGGGATCGGTGTGTTCTGGTACGGCAAGACCGAGTTCGAAGGACGCGGTCCACTCGATCAGACGACCGATTTCATGGTGCGTGAAGGTGCCGGTCTCAACCAGATTGCGGCCGGGCTTGAAAGCCAGGGCATCATCACCAACCAGCGCATTTTCTCGATTGGCGCCAAGGGCGTGCTCGGAGATGACACGCTCAAGGCAGGTGAATACGAGATCAAGGCCGGGTCCTCGATGCAGGAGATTGTCGAGCTGATGCAATCGGGCAAATCCATCCTGCATTCTTTCACAGTGCCGGAAGGTCAGACCGTTCAGCAGATCTTCGACCGGCTGAAGGCGGATGAGATGCTGCAGGGTGATATGCCTGACGAGATGCCGCCCGAAGGCTCTTTGTTGCCTGAGACCTACAAATTCTCCCGCGGCACCACCCGTGCGGAAATCATCGAACAGATGGCCAAGGCGCAGACAAGAGCGCTGGAGCAGGTCTGGGCGCGCCGTGCGCCGGATCTACCGCTCGAAAGCCCCGAGGAGCTGGTGATTCTCGCCTCCATCGTAGAGAAGGAAACCGCCAGGGCCGATGAACGTCCGCGGGTGGCCGGGGTCTTCATCAACAGGCTCAACCGTGGCATTCGCCTGCAGTCGGATCCGACCATCATTTATGGTCTTTTCGGCGGCGCCGGAAAACCATCCGACCGGCCGATCTACAAGTCCGACATCGAAAAGCCGACACCGTACAACACCTATGTGATTGACCGTTTGCCGCCCACTCCGATCGCAAATCCGGGCCGCGAGGCCATGGAAGCCGTCGCCAATCCGTCGCGGACCAACGATTTGTACTTCGTGGCCGACGGTACCGGCGGACACGCCTTCGCCCAAACACTGGACGAGCACAACTCAAATGTCGCACGATGGCGCCGGCTTGAGTCCGAGCGCGAAAAGGCGGTTGCTGCTGAAAAAGACGCAGCGGCGAAAGCGGCAGCAGACAAGGCCGCGGGAGATGGTGCTGACACGCAGGGCAATTGACCAGCCGCTGCCCTTCCGGGCGATGCGGGTGTAGGAAATCAGGGGGCTGAAGACATGGCAATCCAGTCAATGACAGGCTTTGCGCGCCATGAGGGCGAAGTGGACGGCTTCCGTTTCGTGTGGGAGATCCGCTCGGTCAACGGCAAGAACCTGGATGTAAGGCTTCGTTTGCCGCAGGGGTTTGAAGCCCTGGAGCAGCCTGTCCGAAAGGCCGCCGCCGCGGCATTGACGCGGGGCAACCTTCAGGTGTCATTGTCGATCAGCGCAGCCAGCAGCTCGGTTGAAGCTGTTGTCAACGAAGCAGCACTGGATGCCGTAATCGAACTCGTCAACCGGCTGGGAGATCGCCTGGACGCACGCAAACCGGCGCTTGATGGCATTCTCAACATCAAGGGCGTTCTCGAGTTTCGCGACCCAGAACTGACCGAATCTGCCCGGGAGGAGCGCAATCGGGCAGTTCTTGCCGGTTTCATGACGGCCCTTGAAGACCTCAGAGCCATGCGGCTTTCGGAAGGGGCGGCTCTCGCAAAGGTGCTTGGCGATCAGATTGATCGTATCGGCGAACTCACGCTTGCCGTCGAGGCCGATCCGTCGCGCTCGCCCGAGGCCATTCGCGCCAGGCTTTCCGAGCAGGTTGCCAGCCTGATGGACACCGGCGCCACGCTGGATCGGGATCGCCTGCACATGGAGGCAGCGCTGCTTGCCACCAAGGCGGACCTGCGCGAGGAAATCGACCGGCTCAAGGCCCATGTCGAAGCCGCAAGGGCACTGATCGCCGGGGAGGCCGCCGCTGGCCGCCGCCTTGATTTCCTGGCTCAGGAATTCAACCGCGAAACAAACACCATATGTTCAAAATCCAATGCCGCGCCGATCACAGCCATTGGGCTTGATCTGAAGGTCCTGATAGACCAGTTTCGCGAACAAGTTCAAAATCTGGAGTAGCGATGAGCCAACCGCCCGCCCACCTTCCCTCGGCCCGCATCAAGCGGCGTGGTCTCATGCTGGTGATTTCATCACCATCTGGTGCCGGGAAATCGACCATTGCACGCAATCTCCTTGAAAATGATGCCGGTCTCAGCCTGTCGGTCAGTGTGACCACACGCCCGCGTCGCGGCAGTGAAATTGAAGGTGTTCACTACCACTTCAAGTCGCGCCGCGATTTCGAACGCATGCGTGATTCCGAAGCGCTTCTCGAGTGGGCGGAGGTGCACGGCAATTGCTATGGCACCCCGCGCGAAGCCGCCGAAGTGGCGATGGCTGAAGGCCGCGACATGCTGTTCGACATCGACTGGCAGGGCGCCCAGCAGCTGCAGGAGAAAATGAGCGTCGATGTGGTCTCGATCTTCATCCTGCCGCCCTCGATGGAAGAGCTGCGTGCCAGGCTGCACCGGCGGGCCGAGGACGCCGATGAGGTGATCGAGCAGCGGCTTGCCAATGCCCGCTCGGAGATCGAACACTGGCGCGAATATGACTATGTCGTTGTCAATGACGATCTCGACCGGGCTTATTCGGCGGTACGGTCCATCGTCCAGGCCGAGCGGCTGCGCCGCGACCGTCGCCCGGGTCTGTTCGATTTTGTCCAGGACTTGCTGCAGGGCTGAGCTGCAGCTCGCTAGATCGCCTGTGCCAGGGTACAGAATTCCGCGACACTCAGGGTCTCTGCGCGGCGTGCCGGGTCGATTCCGACACGCTCAAGCAGGCTTTCTCCACCCAGCGGCTTGAGGCTCTGCCTGAGCATCTTGCGCCGCTGGCCGAAGGCGGCCTGGGTCACGCGTTCAAGCCTGGCAAGATCGCAGGGCAGGCGGTCCTTCAATGGCTCAAGCTGCACCACACTCGACGTTACCTTTGGCGGCGGAGTGAAGGCCTGAGGCGGCACATCAAACAGGATCTCGCTGTGCGTCAGCCAGCCTGCAAGCACGCCCAGCCGGCCATAATGGTTGGAGCCGGGTGCTGCGACAATCCGCTGGCCCACTTCCTTCTGGAACATCAGCGTCATCGAACTCCAGAACGGGCGGTCCGGATTGGCGGTCAGCCAGTTGATCAGCAATTGTGTTCCGACATTGTAGGGCAGATTGGCGACGAATTTCGCCGGTGCGCCATCCGCAATGGCGGCGAGATCGGTCTTCAGCGCGTCGCCTTGAACAACTTCCAGACGGCCGGGATAATGATCTGCGATCTCTTCCAGGATCGGCAGGCATCGCGGGTCGGTCTCAACCGCCACGACGCGCGATGCGCCCTGCGCCAGCAGCGCGCGGGTCAATCCGCCCGGACCCGGACCGATTTCGAACACTGTGAAACCTTCGAGCGGGCCTGCAGAGCGGGCGATCTTGGCCGTGAGGTTAAGGTCGAACAGGAAGTTCTGCCCCAGTGATTTTTTCGGAGCCAACCCGTGGGTGGCGACAATCTCACGCAGGGGTGGCAGTCCGTCAGGGGTGGTGGCCACTATGCTCCCCTTAACGCTTGAAGGGTGCTGGTTTCAACTTCGGTATTGGCCATTTTCGCTGCGAGCTTCAGTGCCGCAATAAGGCTGTCGGCGCGAGCCGAGCCTTTGCCCGCCAGCGAGAACGCCGTGCCGTGGTCAGGAGACGTGCGAATAAACGGCAGGCCGAGCGTCACATTGACCGAATCGTGAAATCCGAGGGTCTTGGCCGGGATCAGCGCCTGATCGTGATACATGCAGATCGCCGCGTCATAGGTTTCCCGCGCCTCGGCATGAAACATGGTGTCGGCGGGAAGCGGGCCGAAGGCGTTGATCCCCAGCGCCTGCAGTTGAGTAATTGCCGGCGCGATGACAGCTATATCCTCGGCGCCCAGGGCCCCGTCTTCACCGGCATGAGGGTTGAGACCGGAAATCGCAATGCGCGGCGCTGTCAGTCCGAACCGGGAGGCAAGGTCGCGGGCCATGATGCGCCCGGTCTCGATGATTGCGCCGGTTGTCAGGGCCTGTGGCACCTGATTGATCGGGATGTGGATTGTGACCGGCGCCACCCGCAGATGTGGACCCGCCAACAGCATGACCGGCGTCAGCGGATGTCCTGCAGTCCCGGCTGCCAGATGTGCCAGATACTCGGTATGGCCGGGAAAACCGAAGCCCGATGCATACAACACGCTTTTTGCGATCGGATTGGTCACCAGAGCCCGGGTTCGCGACGCCGTGGTCAGCGCAACGCCGAGCCGTATGGATTCGATGATTGCCTCGGCATTTGCTTCATCAGGAGTGCCGGGGATGGCAGGCTTGGCAAGTGCAACCGGCATGACGGGCAGGGCAGTTGCGAAATTCGCAGCCGCCTGTTCCGGCGATGACTCAATCAGCGCAACCTTCAGCCCAAGCAGATCCGCACGCTCGGCCAGCATCTCCGGATCTGCAATCATCAGGAATGGCGGAACGCCGAGAACAGAACGGTTTTGCCAGATCGCGAGAGCCAGATCCGGGCCGATTCCGGCTGGATCGCCCATGGTCAAAGCCAGCGCGAGGCGGCGTCCGTTCATTGCAGACCTGTCCTTACTTGTTGGCGATGACGGCGCGCTTGCGCAGCTCGGCGAGGTGCTTTTTGCCCACTTCGGAGTCGCCCTCATCTTCGTTCTCGGCGCGGAACACCATTTCTGCCGCTTTATCGTCAGAGACGGTTTCTGCCGAGCAAATGATGATGAATTCAACGCCGCGGTCGGTAATGCGCGTGGACGTCGTCGAACCGGCGCTGGCCTTTTCGATGAGCGGCTTCCAATCCGGCGGCAATTGCGGTTGCATGATGCGGCCAAGCTGACGCAATGAGACATCGCGCAGGCCGGTGACGGCCGAGGCTGCGCTGTCACAGCCCTTGATCCGGCCGCGCAGCTGCTCAGCTTCACGTTTGCGGGCGTTCAGCACTGAATTGGACCGTTTGCTGGCGGGCACAACGAATATGATCTGCTGCAGGATGTATTCCGTGGTGGAGGCTTTGTTGTCGCCTCGTTCCAGCATCTTCGTAACCAGATCCTGCGTGGACATGCCGCCGCCGGTGCTGCGGCTGACGGCTCCCACAACTCTGGGCCAGCTCATCTGGATCCGAACGAAGTTCTTGAAGTGTTTTGGTGTCACGCCAGCCTGGTTGAGAACCTGGGTCAATTGGGCTGTGGACATGTTGTTGGATTTGGCAAAGCGTTCGAATGCGGCATCGACCTGTGCATCAGACACAAGCGCACGCAGACGCGCGGCTTCCTGATATTTCAGGGCTTCATCGGTCAGCTGCTCGCGCGCCTTTTGCCCCAGATTTCCGCCTGCTCGCTGCAGCTTGAGGAAGGCTACCCTGCGCGCGATGTCAACGCTTGTAATCGCCTGATTGTTGACGATGATCTTGATTTCGCTTGCCGCCCGGACTGCACTTGTTCCTGCAATGGAGAACGGCAGTGCCAGGGCGACGGCCAGCAGCAGGCCGGTGAGCCTAAAAATTGCGGGGAATTTCATGCTTTCTGGTCCTCTCGTACGGTCAACCTGTCGGCGGTCAGTCTTGCAAATTCACAGTCAACCGTAAATGCCTATCGCTTGCGGCTAAAACGAGGCGCAGCCGAACTGACTGCACCTGTCGGGGATCACATGAGCTCAAAAGCTTGATGTCAGCAGCGCATTATCAACGTTGCCTGCGCCAATATCGCCAAGTGTGCGGAAGCTCAACCGAGCGCCGACACTCCAGTCCCGGGCATTGGTTCTGCTGTCATCGCGCGTGCTTGCATAGGCGAGGGAAAAGGCAAAGCATTCGTCTTCGTAAAGCACTCCGAAGGCTTTGCTGTTGAATTTCTTGTCGACGAGATCGTAGCTGACTTTGGCCGCCACGCTCCAGAACTCATGGACTTTCACCGACGCAGAACCGGCCACCTCGCGGCGATCTTCCTCTGCGAATGTGTTGGGGCGGGGCGCTTTGATCTCGGAAAAGGTTACCGAGGTGCTGATCTGCTCCTGGCTGAACCCGGCTCGAATGTCGGTCCGTTCAACGCGGAAATCATCCTTGTCGAAGCGGGCCGATGTTGCCAGCGAGAAGCCGTTATACGCAAAACCTGCCATGCCGACGAAATCCGACACATCGTTTTCAAGGCCGGAGTTCTTGGTTGCCTGTGACAGATCCGGTGTGGCGAATGAGTTCAGGCCGGCCAGATGGTAGGATTGACCAAACACCAGTTGGGTTTTCATGCCATTGTCGAAATTACCGCTGTAGCGCACACCGACATTGGCCCGTATCCCGCCTTCAGTCCGGTCGAAGCCCGAAAACTTGTCTCGCTCGAACAGTGACGTCGCATCAAAAACAAAACTCTGGGCGTCCTCGTTGGGGATACCTCCGGCAAGTCTCTCGTTCGGCCGGACAAAAACCTGTGCGATGGGTTCGATCACATGGCTTGAACCGGCTGTCGTGACAAGCACCGGATAGCTTGTTTCAAGCCCGGCCGTCACCATGCCTCGGGCATGCGTTCCGTTCCCCGCGAAGGTGCCATTGTAGGCGGCCGGCGCCGTGTCGACGTCGACGGAATTGATATCGCCGCGTGCTGCGAGAATAGGTGTTAGCCGCAAGCCGTTTTGGGTCGTCAGAGTCCGCTTCCACTCGATTTCGGAGCTTATCCGCGCGTTCGAACCTGCAAATCCGTAATAACGGTTAGGCACACCAACATTCCAGATGTCATTGGCCGAGCGCGACAGGGAATAGCCATTGACGTTGAGCGCCAGTTCACCACCTGCGACCGGATCGGAGAAGGTGCGGCTGTAGTCAAGCGACGGGTGCACCGTGGCCTGTCGTTTTTCGTTAGCGCTGGTGCTGTCGGCGTCCTGCAGGTCGAACCGGTAGGCGCGCAAATCGAAATGACTGCGGCTTGACAGGCCGGTCAGGTAGACTTGGGATTTGACGGTGCTGCCGTTATATCCGCCGATGCCGTAGGTTCGCGAAAAATTGTTGTCGCTCTGGAGCATGCCGTCCCAGCCGAAGGTCCACCGCGGGTTGATTCTGAACTCACCCTTGGAGGCGATCATGCCGCGATTGGTTACCAGCGAGTCCGACGTGTTCGCGTCGAACCTTCCAGGATGCATCTGGGATATGCCTGCCATCTTGAGCGTGACCTCGCCATTGGCGAAGTTCCGGCGAAACTCAGCTTCGCCAAGGAAACCCTGGTTTGTATATCCGGTACCGGTGAATGTCGCGTCCATGGTCGGCGATATTGCCCAGTAGTACGGAACAGCCACTCCTGTGCCAAGGGCTTTTGTGGACAGATAGCTCGGCGCCAGAAATCCGGATTTGCGCTTGGCATTATAGTCCGGAAGTTCGAAATAGGGCAGGTAGGCGATCGGCATGCCGAACAGTTCGAAGCTTGCCTGCTCCAGCCGAACCGTCTTGGTTTCGGCGTTCTGAATCACCCGTCTGGCCTTGACCTGCCACAGAGGTGCCCGTTCGGGATTCTTTTCGCATGCCTCGCAAGCCGTATAGACCCCGTTGTTGAACGTGGTATTTCCGGAATTGCGTTCAGCGCTTTCCGCAGCAATACGGGTATTGTCAGGCGTCTCGATTCTCAACGCGTTGACAAATCCATCCGCGAAATTATCCGTCACATCAAGATTGTCCGCATAGATGCGGTTGCCGGACGGTTCGATCATCTCGACCGAGCCGAAAGCCTGCATCCGGCCGCTTCTCTGGTCGTATTCGACGCGGTCCGCGACCAGCTTGTAATTGCCATAGTCGATCTGCACGCCGCCGCTTGCCACGACCACGCCGGTATTGTTGTTGTAGATCAGCTCGTCCGCCGCCAGCAGCATTTTTGCGTCTTCGGCAACAGCTATGCCGCCCGGCGTGAGGCTCTGCGCGGCAACTTGCTGCGGGGCGAATGAAAAAATCGTGCAAAGGGCCACACCGGCGCACAGGACGCCAGCAAACACATCTACTCTCGACCGGCCCACACCCGCCACTATCCGTCCTCCTTGTGGAGAAGTACTGTTGTACCACATGCCGAGGCTACCAATACCGGAAGCCAGGCCGCCACGATTGGCGGAATGGTCCCGGCGTTCGCAAACGCTTGGATCAACTCGGAAACGACATAAAGCACGAAGCCCGCCAGGATTCCACCCAGGATGACCGTTAAAGACTGGCCAAACCGAACAAATTTGAGCGACACCATGGCAGCAATAAGTGTCATCGCCGCCAAAAGAGCCGGAAGAGCCAGCAAACGGTGGAATTGCATCTCATAACTGGTCGCGGGAAGGCCAAAAGATTTGGCTGTGGCAATTTTTCCACGCAGCTCGAAAAACGGCACGGTTTCAGGTGATGTCAACGATTCGCCAATGAATTCAGCCTTGAGGCTGGTTGGAACGGTTGTAAAATCCAGTTCCTCTACCGGTTGCGAGCCGCGAATTCTCTTGACGTTGGTCAGCTCCCAGACACCGTCCCCAAGCCTGGCGCTTTTAGCCTCCAGCCGTTCCTTGATTCTCTGATCCTTGTCGAACAGGAAGAAGGTTGCGCCGGACAGCTTCGTTCCTCCCTCCGAGCTTGCACGGGCGCCCAGAACCGTGTCGCCATCCTCGGTACGCTGCCGGAGCCAGGGTGGTGCGTCTGATGTGCGCGCACTGCCAAGGTTGCGCTCAACGACAATGTCTTCAGCCAGCCGCATGGCTTGCGCGGCGAGGGTGTTGAGCACTGTAACCGACAAAACCCCGATCAGAATATTGGCCATAATCACCGGAGCCAGAAACTGCCAGGCCGAAATACCCGCCGCCCGTGTCACCACCAGCTCGTATTTGCTGTTGAGTTGCATGAGGCTTGCAATGGAGGCAATCAAGACGACAAACGGGATAATCACCTGCAGGACGTTCGGTACACGCAGGGCTGAGACCAGCATCCCCAGGCCGATGGTGTAATCTTCTGCCTGCGAAAGACGGCGGCTGGTTTCGTTGAAATCTACCAGCAGAATAACCAGCAGAAGTCCAAGGCAATACATCAGGAACGTCGCCATGTAGCGCCGGAAGAAATAGCGCGACAATGTGGAGAAAAGGACGCTCATGCCGAGTGTCCTTCACCTGTTTTGCCGCGTCCCTGAAGCCTGGCGAACTGGGTGGTGACAAATTCAATGAGGCGGGAGTTCTGCTGGGCCCAGGCTTTGGGGATCGTCAGTGTTCTGCCGCTAAGCGCGAGGAAGCCGAATACCAGGATGATGGCGGCCGGAACCAGATACGACACCCATTCCATCGCCGGATTGATGCCTGAAGCCTCTGTGCTGTAAAAGCCCAGCCCCCGGCTGCCCAGGGCGATGGCAGCAACCAGAGCGCCGTTTTGAACTTGCTCATGCCTGTTCGATCGCGCCTTGCCCAGAAACGAGAACGCGACCAGGCCGAAAGTCAGTGGGTACATCCACGTCGAAAAACGCTCCACCAGTTCCTGCTTTACGGTGTTCTTCGCACCTTTGGAGTAATGGTCTTCCGCATCCGGGTTCATCAGATACAAGGTCGATTGTTCTTTTGGCCGTTTAGCCCGTGACCCGCCGGCCGGAATGAAGGCAGCCATATCCAGCGCGTAGGATGAAAACGTCACGATCGAGATCCGGTCACTGGTCAGATCTCGCTGCTGCAATTCCCCGTCAACCAGATACAGGATGTCGCTGCCGGTCTCCTCGGATTTCTGGATAACGCCGCTGCGCGCGTAGTAGATGGTTTCGTTGCCTTCGGTCCGGCTGTCCGAGAGGAATATCCCCCCCATCTGTCCGCCCGGCAATTTCTCGTTGATCTGGATATAAAGCCCGTTCTCGAGCTTCATGAAGGTGCCGGAGCGCACGGCGACTGACATCAGGTCAGACTGCGCCTGAGCCAGGACGTCATAGAGCTTGCTGTTCGACCAGGGTTCCAGGAAATTGCTGATCAGAAGAACACACAGCGAGAGCGACGCCGACAGCAGCAGCACAGGCTTGAGAACAGTGGAGGGCGGCACGCCGGCGGCTTCAATGACCACCAGTTCGCTGTCGGAATTCATGCTTGAAAGAACCTGGCTGACACCGATCAGCAAGGCAAAAGGAGCGACGATTGTCATCACGGAGGGGATCAGTGTGGCAGCAAGCATCATGAAAGCGCCGAACGCCTGGCCGGTCGTGGTCAGCACATCGACGCGGATGAGCACTTGCGTGGTCATCACGAGCAAGGTCACAGCAGTGAGAGACCAGAAGGTCAGCAGGCACATGCGGCGAAAAATGTAACGTTCAATCTGCTTCATTGTGCCTTTCCGGAGCAGGCCGCGCAGAACCATGATTCGTTCGGCGCGTCAGTGCCCCGGTTCAACCAAACCAACCATGCACCGGCCTTATCAAATCGCAAATTGGATAATGTGTGGCAAACAAACGCGGTTAACGCTTTCTTGCGGCGGTGTATCGCAAATGCAATATAGCCGGATAGCCCACTGCGAACCTGCTTTTCCATTGTAATCCGGTCATGCCTAATTTTCGACGCAAAACCGGTTCGTTTTGAACCGGCAAGCCTTTCCCGCGAGATCTGAGCCTTGAGCCTTGCCTTCTGAGGTGAAAAAGCGAAGATCGTCAACCATGCAAACAACGAAATTCCACTGGAGCCGTCATGTCGATGAGCATTGAAATCAGTTTTTCCAAAACAGCGAAAATATCTGGAGGACTGGTCGTCGCTCTCGGTTCCCTGTCCGAGCCCGTATCCGGCCCCGCCCGCAGCGCGGACCCGGCCGGTCAGCTCGACAAAGCGGTGAAAGTGGCGGGCTTCACCGGCAAGTCGTTCACGACCGCCGACATCATCGCGCCCGTTGACGCAGCCGTCGATCGCATCGCGCTGGTCGGGGCAGGGGATCCGGGCAAACTCACCGCGCATGAATGGATGCGGGTTGGCGGCAAGATGTTCACGCTGATCCGCAAGGCGGAGAAAGTCACCGTGCTGCTCGGAGACGCAGAAGCGACCTCCATCGACGCCGCAGCCGACATGGCGCTCGGGCTGCTGATGCGCGCCTATTCGTTTGACATCTACAAGACCAAGAAAGCCGAGGACGACGAGACCAGCTCCCGCAAACTCAGTGTTGTGTTTCAGCACGATGACGCAGCCGGCTGCAAGAAGGCCTTTGCCAGCCGTCAGGCCGTCGCCGATGGCGTGCGGTTGGCGCGCGATCTGGTCAACGAACCGGCAAATGTTCTCGGCCCGGTCGAGTTCGCCGCCCGCGCCAAGGAGCTTGAAGCACTTGGCATGGAAGTCGAGATCCTGACCGAGAAAGAGATGAAGAAGCTCAAGATGGAGGCGCTGCTCGGTGTCTCGCTGGGCTCCGTGCGGCCGCCGCGCATGGCGATAATGAAGTGGCAGGGCGGCAAGGCCAAGGACAAGCCGCTGGCCTTTGTCGGCAAGGGCGTGGTCTTCGATACCGGCGGGATATCGATCAAGCCGGCCGCCGGCATGGAAGACATGAAGGGCGATATGGGCGGCGCTGCAGCCGTCACCGGCCTGATGCACACGCTCGCCGCCCGCAAGGCCAAGGTCAATGCAATCGGCATCATCGGACTGGTCGAGAACATGCCCGATGGCGCAGCCCAGCGCCCGGGCGACATCGTCCGTTCGATGTCGGGCCAGACCATCGAGATCATCAACACCGATGCCGAAGGCCGCCTGGTGCTGTGCGATGCGCTGACCTACTGCCAGGACCGTTTCAAACCCGCGATCATGATCAACCTCGCAACACTCACCGGTGCGGTGATGGTGGCGCTCGGGCAGCATCATGCGGGTCTGTTCTCCAACAATGATGAGCTGTCGCAGGCTCTGAGCAAGGCAGGAGAGGCGACCCAGGAACGGGTCTGGCGCCTGCCGCTCGCCGCTGAATACGACAAGATGATCGATTCCAAATTCGCCGACATGAAAAACACCGGCGGCCGCTATGCCGGATCGATCACCGCGGCGCAGTTCCTCAAGCGTTTTGTCGGCGATACGCCCTGGGCGCATCTCGATATTGCCGGCACGGCAATGGGGTCTCCATCCACCGACATCAACCAGTCCTGGGCCTCCGGTTTTGGTGTCCGGCTTCTCGATGAATTGGTGCGCGCCAATTATGAAGGCTAGTCCGGCTTATGGTTGAGGCGCTGTTCTATCATCTGACCGAATCCCGGCTCGAGGATGCGCTGCCACCGCTGCTTGAAAAAAGTCTCGAGCGCGGCTGGCGGGTGTCGGTTCACCTGGGAAGCGAGGAACGTTGCGCGGCGCTTGATGCCCATCTGTGGACGTTTCGGGAGAACAGCTTCCTGCCGCATGGCTCCGAGCAGGCGGCTCGTCCTGAACGCCAGCCAGTGCTTCTCACCCTGTCTCCGCAACCTGCCAATGGCGCCACTGTGCGCTTTGTCGTTGATGGTGCGGATGTTCCTGCACTGGATGGCGTCGAGCGTCTGGTGATGATGTTCGACGGCCATGACCAGAGCCAGCTTGAAGCTGCGCGGGCGCAGTGGAAGACCCTGAAAGCCGGTGGACATACCCTGACTTACTGGCAGCAGACACAGGACAGGCGTTGGGAAAAGAAGGCCTAGGCCCGATCCCTGAAGTGCGCCAAGCGTGTGTGTGCCTGTCGTTGAAAGACCTCCGGATTGTTATCCGGAGGTCTCGCGTGTTCGGTTAGCGGAAGGGGCGGCTCCGACCTAGAATTCTTCCCAGTCCGACATGTCGACTGCGGCGTTGCCATTGACCTGCGGCCTGCGGGGCGCGGCCTTCGCAGGGCGTGCGGCACTGGCGGCGACACGCTGGGCGGGGGCGGCCTGCGCCGAGTGGGACCGTGCCGAAGTGGTATGGCGTTGTTGCCCGATCTTGAATTGGCCGATCAGTTCGAACAGTGCCGCCGCTTCCTGAGCAAGGCCGTGGCTGGCGGCGGTCGATTCTTCCACCATCGCCGCATTTTGCTGGGTGCCCTGATCGATGGTGTTGACGGCGCTGTTGATCTCGGCAAGGCCGGTGGCCTGTTCCCGGGATCCGATCACGATCGCCTCGACATTGGAGTTGATCTGTTGGACCTGCTCCACAATTGCACTCAAGGCCTTGCCGGTTTCTCCGACCAGCGACACGCCGCTCTTCACCTGGTCTCCCGATGCAGTGATCAGGACCTTGATTTCCTTGGCGGCGGTTGCAGTCCTTTGCGCGAGTTCACGCACCTCCTGCGCCACCACGGCAAAGCCGCGGCCTGCTTCGCCTGCCCGGGCGGCTTCCACGCCGGCATTCAATGCCAGCAGGTTGGTCTGGAAGGCGATATCGTCAATGACATTGATAATGTTGGTGATGGCTTTGGATGAATCCTCAATCTCGGCCATGGCAACGACCGCCTTGTCGACAACCTGGCCGGAGCTTTCTGCGTCTTTTTTCGTCTTGGAAACCAAATTGCCTGCTTCCTCGGCGCGACGGCTCGATTCCGAAACAGTCTTGGTTACCTCTTCGAGCGCAGCTGCAGTTTCCTCCACAGAAGCCGCCTGGCTTTCGGTTCGTTTGCTCAGTTCGGTGGCAGCAGTGCGGATTTCGTCGGAGCCTGATGTAATGGCGCTGGCGTTGTTTGCGACTGAAAGCATGGTTTGGCAAAGCCGCTTGGTCGCACTGTTGAAATTGACCCGCAGCGAGTCGAGCACCGGCAGGAAAGGGTCGGTGATCTGGGCGGTAAGGTCACCATCGGCCAAGTACTCCAGCCCCTCCGAAAGCAGAACCACATTGTTAACACGTTCGGTGACATCGGTTGCGAACTTGACGACCTTGAAAACCTTGCCATCGGCATTGAAAATCGGATTGTATGAGGCTTGGATGTGAACGTTGCGCCCGCCTTTGCCAATGCGCAGGAATTCGTCCGCGATGAACTCGCCGCCACCCAGTTTTTTCCAGAACTCGGCATAGTCGCTGCTTTGCACATAGGAAGGTTCGCAGAACATGCGGTGATGCTTGCCTTGTATTTCCGACAGGCTGTAGCCGAGCGTTTTTAGAAAATTTTCGTTTGCGGTGATGATGGTGCCATCGAGATTAAACTCGATCATGGCTTGCGCCCGTGAGATCGCATTGATCTTGCCAGCATCCTCTGCGGTCTTGAGCTTCTGGGCCGTGATGTCGGTTGCGAATTTGACCACCTTGTAAGGTTTCCCGCCGCGGAAGACAGGATTGTAAGTCGCTTCGATCCAGATTTCCTTGCCGCCTTTGCCGATGCGTTTGTACTGTGCCTTGTCGAACTCACCGCGGCCAAGTTTCTTCCAGAATTCCGCATAGGCCGGAGTGGCCACAATTGCCGGATCGACAAACATGCGATGATGCTTGCCCTTGATTTCCGAAAGCTCGTAGCCCAGCGCCTGGCAAAAACTCTCGTTTGCGTCGAGGACTTTGCCATCGAGATCGAATTCAATCACCGCCAAGGATCTCTTCAGAGCCTGGAGAATATTTTTTGCATCAGAAGCTAGAAAGTCGTTGAGACTCATTGGATTTGCTCCATGAGAAAATTGCATCGGTCTCTCAGGCGAGCACGGTAACCAACCGTGACCGGGTCAATACGAAGCTTTTTTCGGTTGAGGGATGTCGACACATCATGTATCGGCTTGGAGTTATTTTAAGCGCAAATCCATTTCAGGAAAGTTAACAAAAAGCGACGCTGGAAACGCAAGATATTGAGGTGCATTTTAGAGGCTTATGGCCAAAATTGCCTAAAAATTTAATGGAAAACGAAGAGCAGCGCTCACGGACGGCGAATTGGACCTGCAGGCATTTCCATCTGCGGTTTTGTTGACTAGAGAAGTCGCTTCAGCCGTTTTTGTTCGCGCAAGTCAAAGCGCCGGTGGGCACGCAGGTGTTGGGCCTTGATTTGGTTGATGCGGCGTTTGATCCTCTGGGCGAGATCGTTGCAGTTCCGGCTGGCCCGCTGCGCCGCAATCGCTTTGTGCATCTTGACCGCATAGGTCTCTGCAATCCGGATATGGCTCATCTCGTGCTGGCGGATGGTCCGCTCGAACCGCCGCCAGTGTCGCCTGACCGGGCCTGAAACCGCTTTGGCATCGCGCCATTTCGGCAGGGTAACAACCAGTTCCAGCCCAACATCGCGCACTATGACCCGGCACTCCTTGTCCACGGCCTCAAGCGTGTAGTCCGGATGAAACGTGATCTCGACCAGACCATAGGCCCGTCCGCCACGGGGCGCTCGGGTCCGGACGCTGACAGCGAGCCCGGATATCGTTTCAGCATAAACGGAGTAGTAGCGGTCGGTTCTGCCGGGCTTGCCTGTAGTGCAGCCGGCCATCATGACGGCCAGATACAACGGCCAGATCAGACGAAGACACATCGATGTGAACCCGCCGTCTGGCGCGCGTTTGCCCGGACCACCGCCAGATGGCGCCGCTGTTGCCGCAAGCGTCGTGGCCATGTCTCCACCCCTAAAAAGGTAGGGGAAAGATAGCATGATGCTCTCAATGCGGAAATCAATCGATCATGAGTTGGAGCGAAGGCCCGGCTCTCACTGAGCCGGACTGCTTTCTTTCCCGGATGCTCCGCAGGCAGATTCAAGCAAGCCTGCAGATCCTGTCAGAGCAGAGCGGAGGAGTTGCCCCTTCAGTTTGGGGGTCTGCCGGTCAGCTTTCACCTGCTTTACGCCCATCATATCGCGTCGGTATGCCGAATTATACCGTGTCTTCGGCTTCCTCGACCTGGCTGGTCAGCGCCAGCCAGTCTTCCTCGGCCTTGGCCAGTTCCGCCGCTCGCTCGCCGCGCTGTTTGGTTTTCTGGGCGATCTTGTAGGGCGCGTCGGCAAACTGGCCGGGATCCGCAAGTTCTGCATCAAGCGACTGAATCTGTTTGGTAAGCCTTTCCACCAACGATTCGAAATCCTTAATCTTTTTCTTCATCGGCGCCAGGTCAGCGCGTTCCTGCGCCGCCTTTTTGCGCCTCTCGGCCTTGGAGCCGCCGCCCTCGTTGTCGGAGTTCTTCTTGCCCTTGCCGGACGAGCCAACCACTTCCTGACGGTAGTCTTCCAGGTCACCATCAAAGGCGCTGACGGTGCCGTCCTTGACGATCCACAACCGGTCGACAGTTGCTTCGATCAGATGCCGGTCATGAGAGATCAGGATCACGGCGCCGGGGAAATCATTGAGCGCCCGGATCAGCGCCGCGCGGCTGTCGATGTCCAGATGGTTGGTCGGCTCATCAAGGATCATCAGATTGGGTGCATGGAATGCCGACAGGCCCATCAGCAGCCGCGCTTTCTCGCCACCGGAGAGATCCTTGGCAGGGGTGTTCATCTTGTCCTGCTTCAGGCCCATCTGCGCCACCCGGGCGCGGACCCGCGCTTCCTGTGCATCGGGCATCAACCGGCGCACATGGGCGACAGCGGATTCTTCCGGGATCAGGTCGTCCATCTGGTGCTGGGCGAAGAAACCGGTCTTGAGCTGGGGTGCCAGCCGCAGCCGTCCGCCTTCGGCTTCCAGCCGTCCGGCGATGAATTTCGCAAAGGTCGACTTGCCGTTACCGTTGGAGCCGAGGAGCGCGATGCGGTCATCGGCGTCGATCCGGAGATCGAGACGCGTCAGGATCGGTGATCCCGGGGTGTAGCCGACGGAGCCGTCCTCAATCGCGATAATCGGAGAGGCGACGCCGCGGTCGGGCCGCGGAAACGAGAAGCCGCTGACATTGTTTTCCACAACCGCGTCGACCGTATCCATCTTTTCCAGAGCCTTGAGCCGCGACTGCGCCTGACGCGCTTTCGAGGCCTTGGCGCGGAAGCGTTCGACGAAGGCCTCCATGTGCTTGCGCGCAGCCAGGCTCTTTTCACGGGCCTTCATCTGGTGTTCGTCGCGCTCGGCCTTCTGGCGCTGGAACTGGTCGAAACCGCCGCGGTAGAACGTCAGCTTCTTCTGGTCGAGATGAACGATGGCGTTGGCTGCCGTGTTGAGCAGGTCGCGGTCATGGCTGATGATCAGCACGGTGTGCGGATAGCGGCGGATATATTCCTCCAGCCACAAGGTGCCTTCAAGGTCGAGATAGTTGGTCGGCTCGTCGAGCAGCAGCAGATCCGGTTCTGCAAACAGCACCGAGGCCAGCGCCACGCGCATGCGCCAGCCGCCGGAAAAGCTCGAAGCCGGGCGCTGCTGCGCCTCCTGATCGAAGCCGAGACCGGCCAGAATGGAGGAGGCCCGGGCTTCTGCCGAATGGGCGTCGATATCGACCAGCCGGGTCTGGATCTCGGCGATGCGGAGGGGATCGGTCGCCGTCTCCGCTTCTTTCATCAGCTTGGTGCGTTCAAGGTCGGCGCGCAGCACGATCTCGACCAGAGCGGTGTCTTCAGCCGGCGCTTCCTGAGCCACCTGGCCGATCCTGGTGTTTTTCGGGATCGAGGTATGACCGGTTTCGGTGGCCATCTCGCCGGTGATGATCTTGAACAGGGTCGATTTGCCGGCGCCATTGGGGCCGACAAGTCCGGCCTTGATGCCCGTGGGCAGCGCCAGCGAGGCATTGTCGATCAAAAGGCGGCCGGCAATGCGGGCGGAAAGGTCTGTAATCGTAAGCATGGCGGCTTCTTGGCCGTTACCGGACTGATTTGCAAGCGCAGAAGAACCAGCCGGTGCAACTTGGCAGCAAAAGTCGATCCAGAGATCGACCGATGTGGTGAGACGGCAACAAAATTGCGCCGCGTCTGCGGGCCAAAACGTCTAGTCGAGAGTGATCATTGCCTTGATCAATCCCTCCTTGTTGTGTGCCCAGCGCGGCAGATCCTCGCTCACCCGGTCAAAATCGGTCCTGTGGGTGATGATGCGCTCAAGTGGAACCTTGCCGGTCTTGAGCGCGGCAATCACTGTCCGGAAGTCCTCGGATGTGGCGTTGCGGCTGCCAATCAGGCTCATTTCCCGCTTGTGGAATTCGGGATCTGAAAACGCAACAGTCTCGTTGACAACGCTGACGAGGATATAGCGCCCACCATGCGCCACATTGACAAATCCTGCCTGTATCGAGGCCAGGTTTCCCGTCGCGTCAAACACTGCGTCAAAGCCATCATTGTCGGTGATCCGCGCAATCTCTGATGCTGTTGCATCACCGGCCTGGATCGGATGGCAGCCAGCGGCAATCTGGCAGGCTTCGTCGAGCCGGGCAGGGTCAAGATCCAGAATGGACACTTCGGCGCCGGCGAGCCGGGCAAAGATCGCGGTGCCCAGCCCGATTGGACCGGCTCCGGTCACCAGCACCCGGTCATCCGGACCAATGCCGCCACGCCGTACGGCATGCGCGCCAATCGCCAGAAACTCCACCGTGGCACAGGCATCGAGCGACAGGCCTTCGGCGTGAACAAGGTTTTGTTCGGGAAGGCAGATTTCCTCGCACATGCCGCCGTCCCGGTGCACGCCCAGAACGGCGATAGCAGTGCAGCAATTGGGCTTTCCCCGGGTGCAGGCCCGGCATTTGCCACACGACAGATAGGGGTTGATGATCACATGCTCGCCGATGGCAAAGGCGCTGCCGGGACCGGTTTCGATCACTTCTGCCGCCAGTTCATGGCCCATGACCCGTGGATAGGCCAGAAACGGATGCTTGCCCTCGAAGATATGGTAATCCGTGCCGCAGATGCCAACGCGCCGGATTTTCACCCGCACCTCGGTCTCGCCGCGCTGAGGCCGTGGAACCTCACGGATCTCGAGCTGGCCGGGATTTGTGCATGCAACGCTTTTCATCAGGGACATGTGTTCAGTGCTTTCGGGCTGCAGGTGGATCTGTCGCGTGTGCTCTTATCGTGGTTGGGAGCGCAATATCCAGTGAGAAATGGGCCGGCGGTTGCCCACCGGCCCAAATGCAAGGGAGACACGGATCACTGGTAGTCTTTTACGTTCTCTGCGGTAACCAGTCCGGCACCGGTGTCTACGAGGGATTCAACCTTTTCTCCGCGGATAGCCTTGACCAGCGAGTCAACGCCGAGTTCACCCATCTTGGCCGGAAACTGGGCAACGGTCGCGTCTTCCTGACCGGAAACGATTTTGTCCAGTTCGCCACAACAGGCGTCGAAGCCGACCATGACAATGTCATCATTGGCTATGCCGGCATTGGCGATCGCCTGCGTAGCGCCAACGGCGGGGGGACCACAGGCGGCGTAGATTGCCTTGAGATCCGGGTTTGCCGTCAGAATATCCTCGGCAACCGTGACACCCAGTTCCTGGGTACAGTTGGTGCCGCCGCGGCCAACCACTTCGACCGCAACGCCCTCAAGACCCTTGAGCATGCCATTGACCCGGTCATCCAGCGCCGGCACTCCGGGCACGCCCTCGAGAATGCCAAGCGTATCCCCATCCTTGAGCACCGACTTGAGGTAGGTCCCGGCAATCACGCCGGCATTGTAGTTGTTGGTGGTGGCGAGTGCCGTCTTGCCGTCCCAGCCAGGGATGTCGTTGTCCATCAGCACAATCTTGACGCCATCGGCTATCGCCTTGTCGAGTGCTGGAGCAACCGTCGGATCAACAGGCGTGAGGGCAATGCCCTGGACCCCTTGGGTGACCATCGACTCGATCAGCGCGATCTGGCCTTCGATGTCGGTGCCGGATTGTCCCTGGCCGTAAACGATCTCGACTTCAGGATGGGCCGCGGCATAGGCCTTGGCGGCGTTTTCCATGGTCGCGAAGAACTCGACCGGGAATTTGGTGATGAATCCGATCTTGACCGGATCGGCGGCCACAGCGGGGAAACTCAGCGCCCCAGCAATCGCCAGACCTCCCAACAACTTGATATATCTCTGCATGTTCACTCCTCCAGGTGTGGTGGCCGGCTTTTTTGCCGGTCCTGTTTGTGCGCCCGGACCAGTCCGGAGCGCGACCTTCTCCCGTCTCAGGCTCCAACGATCATCGATATGAGATCGTGTTGATTGGCCTTGGTCGGTACCAGTTCCCCAACCTTGCGCCCCTGCCGCAGCACAACGGCGAGGCTCGCAAGTTCGGTGACATGTTCCATGTTGTGGGTGATGAGAATGACCGCATTGCCCTCATCGCGGAGCTGCGCAATCAGATCGAGCACCTTGCGGGATTCGCGCAGTCCGAGCGCTGCAGTTGGCTCATCGAGAATGACCAGCTTTCTGGCGAACACCGATGCGCGCGCCACTGCTACGGCCTGCCGTTGACCGCCGGACATCAGCGCCACGGTAGCACCGGCGCCGGGCAGGGTGACCCGCAACCTTTCCAGCACGTCGTTCGTCCGCTTCTCCATCTCTCGCCGCCGCATGAAGCGCATGCCGGGCGGCAACCACGACGGGAACGAAATCTCGCGGCCGGCGTAGAAATTCTGCGCCGGAGTCAGATTGTCGAACAGCGCCAGATCCTGGTAGACGGTCTCGATGCCCGCTTCCCTGGCGCTGCCGGGCGATTTGAGCGCCGTGGGCACTCCATCGAGCCGAATACTGCCTTCGTCGATCTGGTGAACGCCGCTGATACACTTGATCAATGTCGATTTTCCGGCGCCATTGTCGCCGAGCAGCGCCAAAACCTGGCCGCGCCGGGCCTGGATGCTGACGCCGTCCAGCGCTGTCACCGGGCCGAACCGCTTGGTGGCGTTTTGCACGTCGAGTACAAGGTCGTTATCCGTCTTGAGGGCTGGCTGATGGGTCATGACTTGCCTACTGCCTGAAGCGTGCGCA
Source organism: Hoeflea sp. (assembly GCA_048261205.1). Lineage (GTDB taxonomy): Bacteria > Pseudomonadota > Alphaproteobacteria > Rhizobiales > Rhizobiaceae > Hoeflea. The sequence goes on along the minus strand of JBLXGF010000001.1, from coordinate 211,954 downwards.
TGCGGCCTTCAAGGTGGTTGCGAAGCACATCGGCTTCCACCGCAATGACAATCACCACGCCGATGACGATCAGTTGGAAGAAGATGTCGACATTGAGCAGATTGAGTGCATTGCGGATGACGCCGATCATGATTGCGCCAACCAGCGCATGGCCGATATGGCCGCGACCGCCGAGGAAACTGGCGCCGCCGATAATGACGGCAGCAATGGTATCGAGCTCAAGCAGATTGCCGAAAAGCGGTGATCCGGCATCGGTTCGTCCGGCCAGCAAAACAGCGCCGAGACCAGCGCAGAGCCCGGAGATTACATAGGCCGAGATCAGCACCGACTTGACGGGGATGCCCATCTGCAGCGCCGCCTCCGGCCTTCCGCCAACCGCATAGATCCAGCGGCCCCAGACCATGGTCTTGGCTATGACCAGCAGCACCACCACCACGCCGGTAACGACGAAAAGCGATCCGGGAATACCGTAAACGGAGCCGCCGCCAACGGCCCGGACAAATTCCGGCATGCCCTGGATGGCGCGGCCATTGGAGAGTTCCAGCGCCAGCCCCTTGGCTATGCTCAGCGTTGCCAGCGTGATGATGAAGGGATGCGGCAGGCGGCCGTAGACATAGACCAGCCCGTTGACGGCGCCGACAAGTCCGCCGCTCAGGATCATTGCCAGGATCACCAGAACGGTCGAGTCCGTGCCCTGGTAGACAAGTGCACCCACAACCGAAGCCAGCGCCAGGTTGGAGCCGACCGATAGGTCGATGCCGCGGGTCAGGATGACAATGTGCTGGCCCATGGCGACCAGAGCGATCACCGCCGTCTGCGACAGGATATTGCTCAGGTTACGGCCGGTGAGAAAATAGGGCGACAGGAAGCTGAGCAGAATGATGAGCGCGATCAGAATGACAACCGGCCCGGCGCTGAGCAACTTCAGGCCTGTGCGCACAAGGGCGGAGGATGAGCCGGTGCGATGACGGCTCCCGCTTGCCCCCGTTTCCGGTGTTGCGATTGTCTTGGCGTTCATCATTCCTCCCGGCAGTCCGTGTGATGCGTGCTGAAATTTGTCTCTTATCCATAAAAAACAAACATTGACCGCCGAGGTCAAATTGTTTTTTATGGATAAATAACCGCGAAAAGAACCAGGCAAGATCGGGCGTCGGGCGATGAAAAGTGACACAGTCTACAAGCGAACCTTCAACCAGATGCTCGACCAGATTCAGGACTGCGCGATCGGCACGGCGCTTCCGTCGGAGACGGTTTTGGCGTCGGATCTTGGCTCCAGTCGCACGACAATCCGGAAGGTTCTCAATGATTTATGCGGTATCGGCTTGCTGGTGTTTGAAAACCGTGTCCGGATCGTTCTCAGTCATGACTGTGCGTCGGCCTATCATCCGACAGTGGAGACCGTGTCAGCCTCGGAACGGCTGGAAAAACTGTTCATGGAATGGATGCTGCGGGGGGACGCCAAACCGGGGACAGCCATCAATGAGGCGGAGATGGCGCGCCGGTTCGCCATATCCACAACGGGTATCCGTGAATTTCTCAACCGCTTCAGCCGTTTCGGCCTGGTCGAGAAACGTCCGGGGTCCGGTTGGGTGTTCAAAGGCTTCTCGCAGGAATTTGCCTCCGAACTGTTCGAGATCCGTGAGATGTTTGAGCTCCGCTCAGCACTCGCCTTCTGCCGTCTGCCGCCCGAGGCGCCGAGCTGGAAGAAGCTTCGGCTGATCGGGGAGGAGCACCATGCGCTGCTTGATGACATAGAGACCCGGTTTCATGATTTCTCCGACCTTGATGATCGTTTCCACCGTCTTGTCATCCACGGCGCGCCCAACCGCTTCATCGAGGATTTCTACGACATCATCACCTTCGTGTTTCACTATCACTACCAGTGGAACAAGAAGAGCGAGCAGCAGCGCAACCGGATCGCCCTTGTCGAGCACCTTCGCTACATCGAGGCACTTCTGTCGGGAGACGAGGCTGCAGTGGAAGCAGCCTGCCGCGCCCATCTCAAGTCGGCGAGGGTGACCCTTTTCGAGTCGATGATCAGCGAAACGGACTCCGAAGAATGACATGGAAATTTCCGTCTCGCTTGCGAGATCGCCGGATGACGGGTGACAAATGCTTTTTCATCGGCCATGACTGGCAAAAACCGCTTCTGCCGGAGTTAGCATGACCATCATCTTGCACGATCTCGTCGGTTCCGATCCGGCCCGCCCGTTCAGCCCGCATTGCTGGAAAGTGACGATGGCGCTGGCCCACAAGGGCTTGCCATTCGAGCGCGAGGCTGTCTGCTTCACCAAGGTGCCCGAGGTGGAGGGCGGTGTTTCAAAGACCGTGCCTGTTATCCGTGATGGCAGCCAGGTGATCGCCGACAGCTTTCTGATCGCCGCCTATCTTGAGGAAGCCTACCCGGACAAACCATCGCTGTTTGGCGGCGATGGCGGCCAGGCCATGGCCCGCTTCATCGAATCCTGGACCAATTTGGTCCTGCACGGCGCCATGCGGGACATTGCCATCAAGGACATTCACGATGCGCTGGCTCCCGTGGACCAGGCCTATTTTCGCTCGAGCCGCGAAGCTCGTATGGGCAAGACCTTGGAGCAGATTGTTGAGGGACAGGAGGCAGCGCTCGAGGCGCTGCCCGGAACCCTCACGCCAGTGCGTCTGACGCTTAAGTCCCAGCCGTGGCTTGGCGGATCATCGCCGCTGTTTGCTGATTACATCGTCTTTGGCGCGCTGCAATGGGTCCGGGTCACGTCCTCGGCCAAACTGCTTAAGGCGGATGATCCGGTCCGGGACTGGTTCGAGCGCTGTCTTGATCTTTATGACGGATTGGGCCGTTCCGTTCCACAAGCCGCCTGAATCCATCAGGGGCCGGGCACCATCGAAGCGATGGCCGCGATAAACATCAAGATTCCGAAGGCCCAGTCCAGATGGCGGCGGTGCCATCCGGAGGTGAGGTGCTGGCAACCCGACCAACCGGCGATTGCCCACAGGCTGAGGCCGAATGTGGTCAGCAGCGTCAGTCCGACAAACGCGGCGGCAAGCGTCACCGTGCCGCTGTGCGCCGACCCCGCAAGGAACACGGTAACCGCCCAGCTTTCCGGGCTCTGCAGCTGCTGCAGCGGAAACGGAGGACGGATGGCAGCCATCACCGGCTGCCGCGGATTGCCCGGGTCGGCCAGATACCGCGTCAATCCGGCCATCGCCAGCAAAAGGGATGCCAGAAACATCGCCACGCCGCTGGCCCATGGCGGCAACAGCTGCAACACGACAAATGCAATGCCGAACAGCAGCAGCCAGCCACAGATGCTGGTGATCATGCCATCGAGAACGGGTTTGAATGTCCGTTCGGCGCCAGCCGCCAGCATCGCCTTGTTTTGGGGCGCAAACCCGAAAACCGCGACTGCAACTATTCCCGAGGCTATCACCGCGTCAGACATGTCATAATTCTACAATGAAATGCTGATTGTTCCAAGGCTGCCGGATGCCGGCGCGGCAAGGGGAAGGAACAGTGCGCGTCACGCCCCTTGCGGATATTCGGGCATGCGGCTATTTAGGCGCCAACTCCGGGTTGGACCAGCTCCAGCCCGGATTTTCACACCGGATTTCTTGCGCAGGCACTTTCCCGGCTCAAGTCACGTGACCACAACCAAATGACAGGACAGACCACAATGGCGATTGAACGCACTTTCTCGATGATCAAGCCCGATGCCACCAAGCGCAATCTGACCGGTGCCATCACCAAGGTATTCGAAGACAACGGCCTGCGCATCGTCGCATCCAAGCGCGTTTGGATGAGCACACGCGAAGCCGAAGGTTTTTACGCGGTCCACAAGGAACGTCCGTTCTTTGGCGAACTGGTTGAAGGCATGACCTCCGGCCCGACCATCGTTCAGGTTCTCGAAGGCGAAAACGCCATCCTCAAGAACCGCGAAATCATGGGCGCCACCAACCCCGCCGATGCTGCCGAAGGCACAATCCGCAAGACCTACGCGCTGTCGATCGGTGAAAACTCGGTGCATGGTTCGGACGCGCCTGAAACCGCCGCCCAGGAAATTTCCTACTGGTTCGCTGGCACCGAAATCGTCGGCTGAATCTGAACCATCTATTTGAATGCGAAACGGCTCCTTCGGGAGCCGTTTTGATTCAGCAGGCCGAATTTCTGTATACTTATAGGCAAGAATTTGCATTCCGTACTACAGAGAGATAAAACTTACTTGTAATTCATGTTGATCTGAGTTTTCGAGGAGGCATCGCATGATGAGAAAGTCGGCGTTGTTTATTGCCTTTTGTTTAGTGAGTGGAACAGCCGCCCTGGCGCAGCGGGGTCCCATGGTCTATGAAACCGTGCTGAAGGGTTCGGGGGCTGTGGCGGTTACAGCCGAGATCTGGGTCGATAACTGGTTTCAGCTTCATGTGAACGGCAAGCCGCTGATCGAGGACAGCGTGCCTTATGCCACAGAACGCTCCTTCAACGCCGAACGGGTGACATTTCGTGCCGATCTGCCGATGACGGTGGCAATTGAGTTCCGCGATTTCATGCAAAATGACACTGGCCTCGAGTATATCGGCTCACGGCGGCAGCAGGTCGGCGATGGCGGTGCAATCGCCCAGTTTCACAATGCCGCCACCGGCAAGCTAATGGGTGTCACCGATGCAAAGTGGCGCTGCCAGGTGGTGCATCACGCGCCGGTATCGGATCAGTGCGCAAAACAAAGAAACCCCAAGGCCGGTGTGGGAGCCTGTGCGTCACGGGTAACCAAAATTTCTCCTGATTGGACCAAGCCCGGTTTTGATGATCGTGCCTGGCCGGCGGCAACCATCCACTCCGCGCGGAGTGTTGGGCCGAAGGATGGCTATGACAGGATCGATTGGGACCGGAGCGCCCAGCTGATATGGGGACCTGATCTGCGCCTCGACAATATTGTTTATTGCCGGACCACGATCACAAAGTGATCTCGCTGTCGCCAATTGGGGAAGGACCGTTATGTCATTTCTGCGTGGCATCGGAATAGCGGCGTGGATGAGCATGATTGGCGTCAGTGTCGGCGCTGCCCATGACATCAATGAGAAAATAGCCGATTGCACGTGTGATACGGCCTGTTTCACAGATGAGGTGCAGAACCTCTCCTGTACGGCGACGCATTTTTCTTTCAGCTCGCACGGTCTGCCGGATGCCTCACACAAGATGATGGTGGGTATAACCGGCAACAACCAGCAGTTCCCGTCAAGCCACAACCTCGAATTCAGCCTGCCCAGGCACCCTGAGCGCGCCTCGTCTCCCACCGCCACCAGACCTGGCGCCATTGGCGTTGCAGTCAATGGTGTTCCGATCTTTGATCCCGGCACTCAGGGACCGGTTCGGCCCGAAACCGGCAAGCCCGTCAGCGCAGCCGATGCCGGAGAGCTGGATATCTGCGGCGGTCACGCCGGGCGCGGTGATGATTATCACTATCATCGCGCGCCGAACTGCCTGATTGACGAAATGGGCGCTGAAGCCGTCGAAACCCAACACAGACCGATTGGCTATGCTTCCGATGGCTTCCCGATCCTGGCGCTTGGCTGGTTTGACAAGGCGCATGACATTGAAGCCGAACTTGATCGCTGCCGCGGCGCAACCGACGGCGCGGGAGCATATTTCTACAACGTCCAGCATCAGGGCGACTTCGCGGTGCTCGATTGCCTGAGCGGAACCGAGCAGCATTTTGCGCGCGATCACTGGGACCAGCGCAAGGATCAGTCAGGTCACGATATTGTCGGCATTCCCATCAAGTTTGCGGTGGATGATTTCACGCGGACGCAAGTTGGCAAAGACCAGTGCGCGGTGATGACGGGAACTTTGGGTCCGGAAAAGCTGCTCCGGTCCGATGGCTCGATCATCGATAATACAAATCTGGATGGAGCCCTGTTTCATTGCAGCAGCCGTTGCTATGGCCAGTTCGTCGAAGCACCGTGGAGCCTGTTCAGTCGTGGCCGGTTGCTGGTGTTCGAGACAGCAACGTCCGGGTGTCCGGCCGGTTTTGCTCCGGCGCACTACTCAAATGGCCAAGGGAACCCGTTCCTGGCCTTCGCTCCGGCGAAGTAAGCCGTCGCGGGGTCCAGGTGTGCCGCGCGGCCGCTACCGCTCCAGCGTTTCCGCCACCACCAGCAGCTTGTCCATCATCTCGTAGCACAGCGTGATGGTGACGGTGTCGGGGTTGTAGAACGCATTGACTTCGCCGCACTCCGCCGCTTCCAGGATCACCGGATTTGGCCAGGCGTATTCGGTGTCGATCCAGGTGGCGATGTCGCCGAGTACGCCATTGTCTTCCAGTTCCTCGCGCAGATCGTTGTAGTCATCGCTTTGCTTGAGCTCGACCGACACCTTGCCCCCTTGTGTATCGCTGTTCCTGAGCGCGTCGGCCAGCAGGAGATCCCAGGATTCGAGCGCCAGCGCCGCGTCATATTCGCAGGTCTCCAGCCGCTCGTCGGGAATGGCTCGCTTCCGGGCTTCCTCCACGAATGTGTCCGGGTCGTAGCCATGGGCGATGCACAGGATGCGGTAGGCGCGCTGGATATCGAGATCGTGTTCGTCGTAAAATGCATGCTCGCCGCCGTCAGCGGTGAAGATCCGGTCGAAAGCGAACCAGGTCGCCGCCGCATCGAGCAGGATCGGTGCGGGATCGTCATAGGTTTCAAGCACCATCAGCGTCGCGAAGGCATCGACCGCGTCTTCCTCCTGCCCGATCACCGGCAGGCCGAACTGGTCGACCAGCGCGTGCCCGATCTCGTGATGCATGATCAATATGATGTTGCTGAGCGCGACATCATACTGGGTGTCGGGATTTGCGCGGGCGGCGGAACCGGCGGTCAGTCCGAGGAGCAGGCAGGCAAGCGTCAGTTTGAGCCGGGACAACCGCATATCATCACCCTTCGTCTTTGTAGGGAATTGGCCAGTTTATTCCGGCCGCGTCAATCACGGCGTTTCCGGCAGCCGCCAGTCGATCGGCTCCATGCCATTTGCCGCGAGAAACGCGTTGGCCTGGGAGAAATGCCGGCAACCGAGAAAGCCGTTATGCGCCGACAGCGGCGAGGGGTGGGCGGCCTTCAGCACCAGATGGCGGCTCGTGTCGACGAACTGGGCCTTCTTCTGGGCATAGGCGCCCCAGAGCAGGAACACCACCGGGTGCTCAAGTGCGTTGACCTGCGCAATCACCGCGTCGGTGAACCGCTCCCAGCCGCGGCCGCGATGGGAGGCGGCCAGCCCGCGCTCAACGGTGAGTACGCTGTTGAGCAGCAGCACACCTTGCGTGGCCCAGCTCACAAGGTTTCCATGGCCGGCCCGTGCAACGCCGAGATCCGACTCCAGTTCCTTGTAGATATTCTTGAGCGACGGCGGCGTTCGCACATCCGGCTGCACCGAGAAGCACAGGCCATGCGCCTGGCCATCGCCGTGATAGGGGTCCTGTCCCAGAATGACCACCTTGACCTGGTCGAGCGGCGTCAGCTTAAGGGCTGCAAAACGGTCGGGCTCATTTGGGAAAATCTGTTTTCCGGCGTCGATCTCTGATTGGAGAAACGCCCGGAGCTCCGTCATGTAAGGCGCTGAGAACTCTGCTGAAAGCGCTGTTTTCCAGCTGTCGTCAAGTATGCTGGCGTTGGTCATCAGCGGTTCTGCCAGCGCAACTTGGCCTTGTCGTCCGCATCCTTGGCCGAAACCCATTCGCCGCTGCCGCCGTCTTTAAGGTGTTCCTTCTTCCAGAACGGCGCGTCGGTCTTGAGGTAGTCCATCAGAAACGAGGCACCATCAAAGGCCGCCTGCCGGTGCGGCGCAGTGGCTATCACCAGCACGATATTGCCGCCGGGCGCAATCTTGCCAAATCGGTGAATGGCGGTGATGCCGGTTAGATTGAAGCGTTGAACCGCATCTTCGGCAATCGCGCGGATGGCGCGCTCCGCCATGCCCGGATAGTGCTCGAGTTCGAGTGCGGACAGGCGCCCGCCTTCGTCGCGGCATAGCCCGGTAAAGCTTGCCACTGCACCGATATCGACACGGTCGCCGGTCAGCGCGTTGATCTCTTCACTGATGTCGAAATCGCCGCTCTGGATGCGCACCGTAACCAGTGCTGCCGGCCTGTTGTGGATGGCTTTGTCATCCGCTGCCATGTCAGCCACCCGTCATCGGCGGAAACAGCGCGATTTCCCGGGCCGTGCCGATGGGTTCGTCATGATCGGCATGTTCTTCGTCAATCGCCGCACGGATAACCTGCGGCACTTCGAATGCGGCGGCATATTCCTCGCCGAGCGTCGCGAGATGCGCGATCAGGTCGCCAATGGTCACCACGCTTTCGGGAAGGGTGATCTCCTCGGAACCTTTCCCGATGCGCTCCCGCACCCAGGCAAAGTAGACAATGCGCAGTCTCATTCTTCCACCATATGCTTCAATCCGGCACGGAAATAGTCATAGCCGGTGTACATCGTGATGATTGCCGCGATCCACAGCAATCCGATGCCGATTTCCGTGGTGTAGGGCAGCACCTTGTCGCCGGCAGGGCCTGCCAGCAGAAAGCCCAGGGCCACCATCTGCAAGGTGGTCTTCCATTTGGCAATCCATGTGACCGGAACCGAGACCTTCAGCGCAGCAAGATATTCGCGCAGCCCCGAAACCAGGATCTCCCGGCACAGGATGATGATCGCGGCCCAGATCGACCAACCGGCAATGGTTCCGTCGGCAGCAACCAGCAGCAGGATCGAGGATACCAGCAATTTGTCGGCGATAGGATCAAGCATCCGGCCGATATTCGAGGTCTGGTCCCATATGCGGGCCAGATAGCCATCAAAAAAGTCGGTCACCGAGGCGACGATAAAAATACCCAGCGCGCTCCAGCGGGCAAATTCTGAGCCGTGCAGGCGTCCCTCCATGAAGAAGCACAGCACGATCAGCGGGACGGCAAGAATCCGTCCATAGGTAAGCATATTCGGTATGTTAAGCGCGCGTGACGCCATGGAGCACCCCGTCAGTGTCAGGATTTTGTGCAAGATGCGCGCGGGTGCCCGGAAAGGTCAACCGTCCAACTGCGTAATAGCGCCCGAATGCCGCAGTTTGATGTCTTCCGCAGCAATCATCAGCGATTTTCCTCGTGGAAATGATTGTAGACCAGCTCGGCGACCGTGCGGGAAATTCCGTCCACGGCAACAAGGTCGTCAATCCCGGCGCGTGACACCGCCTTGGCGGTGCCGAAATGGTGCAGCAGTGCCCGCTTGCGAGTCGGCCCGATCCCGGCGATTTCATCAAGCGGATTGGCAATCATGTCCTTCTTGCGCCGCGCCCGGTGGGTGCCGATGGCAAAGCGGTGCGCCTCGTCCCGCAGCCGCTGGACGAAATACAACACCGGATCGCGCGGCGGCAGTGTGAAATCCGGTTTGCCCTGGACGAAAAACCGTTCGCGTCCGGCTTCGCGGTCCATGCCCTTGGCGACGCCAATGGCGGTGACCTTGTCGGCAATGCCGAGCTCCTCGAGAATGGTGCGCACGGCGCTCATCTGGCCCTTGCCGCCATCGATCAGCACCAGGTCGGGCCAGGCCGGCATTCCCGTCTGCGGCGCGGCATCCGGATCGTCCGCCGCATCCGGCTGGCTCGGCCCGGCGTCGCCATGCTCCTTGATCAGCCGCGAGAAACGGCGCTGCATGACCTCGCGCATCATGCCGAAATCATCGCCCGGGGTGATGTCTGTCGATTTGATGTTGAACTTGCGGTACTGGTTCTTGGCAAATCCTTCCGCCCCGGCAACGATCATGCCGCCAACCGCGTTGGTGCCCATGATGTGCGAGTTGTCATAGACCTCGATGCGGCGCGGCGGATGCGGCAGGTTGAAGGTCTCCGCCAGACCCTTGAGCAGCCGCGTCTGCGAGGCGGTTTCGGCCAGATTGCGGCCATGCGCCTCGCGCGCATTGTTGAGCACCTGGTCGACCAGTTCGCGCTTTTCACCGCGTTGCGGCACGGTGATGGTGGTCTTGCGCTCCATGCGCACACTCAACGCTTCCTCAAGCAGCGCCCGGTCCTCGAAATCCTCCGAAATCAGGATCATCCGCGGCGTCGGCTTGTCGTCGTAGAACTGGCCGATAAAGGCGCCAAGGATTTCGCCCGGTGCCAATGACGGGTCGGCCTTGGGGAAATAGGCGCGGTTGCCCCAGTTCTGCCCGGTGCGGAAGAAGAACACCTGAATGCAGGCCATGCCGGCGTCGTGGTGGATGGCGAAAACGTCGGCTTCTTCCACCGTCTGCGGGTTGATCCCCTGATGGCTCTGCACGTGGCTCAGGGCCGAGAGCCGGTCACGGTAGATGGCCGCGCGCTCGAAATCGAGATCATCGGACGCCGATTGCATGGCCGTCGACAATTGTGATTTCACCGCCTGGCTGCGTCCGGAGAGAAAGTCCTTTGCCTCGCCCACCAGCTCGGCGTAGCCCTGCGCACTGATCTCGCCGGTGCAGGGACCCGAGCAGCGTTTGATCTGGTAGAGCAGGCACGGCCGCGTGCGGCTCTCATAGACGCTGTCGGTGCAGGTCCTGAGCAGAAAGGCCCGCTGCAGCGCATTGATTGTCCGGCCGACGGCACCGGCAGAAGCGAAAGGCCCGAAATAGGAGCCGTTTCGCGAGCGCGCGCCGCGATGCTTGAGAATGGCCGGGGCCTCATGATTGCCGGTAATCAAAATGTAGGGAAACGACTTGTCGTCGCGCATCAGCACGTTGAAGCGTGGTTTCAGCCGCTTGATCAGATTGGCTTCAAGCAGCAGCGCCTCGGTTTCCGTGCGCGTGGTGACGAATTCCATATTCGTCGTCTGCGCGATCATCCGGGTGATGCGGTTGGAGTGGCCGCGCCCCTGCGCGTAGTTGGTCACCCGCTTTTTCAGGCTGCGCGCCTTGCCGACGTAGAGCACGTCGCCGGCCTCGTTCATCATCCGGTAGACGCCGGGTTGATTGGGCAGGTGCTTGACGAAAGCCTGGATCACCTCCGCCCCCTTCATGCCCTCTGCTAGGCCGGGGCTTTCATTCCACTCCATGCCGGCGACATTGGCGACATCGGCGGGCAGGGGAGCCTCGATTTCGGCCTGCTCGTCATCGTCCTGATCTGTTTCCTCATAGATCACGCCGCCGTCGGTTTGCGCCGCGGCCTTGGAAGATTTGGGGGCTTTTGGGTTGGGCGTGCGATTCATTGGCCGATCTTATCAACTCCTGGCGTCGTGCGGGCAAGAGTGGGTTTGCTCAAGATCTTGTCATCTGGCGTCAGCAGTGTGGATTATCAAGCATTCTGGCCAACTGATCCCAGCCCGGGGGCTGGCCTGCCTTCGCGTCTGGAATGAAAGTCTTGATAAGAATCGTTTGGCAAGGTGCATTTTGCTGCCTTGATGAGCGGCCCTGACAGATTGAGAGGGGGACAGGCGGCACCGCGGTTGAAGCAAAAGCCCGGCAAGGCTGCACGCCAATCGAGAGGGCCTCCTTAACCTGTTGCAGACCTATTCTCCAACCCCAACAACATCTGGCGTTTTCCAGGCAAGATGCTGGCCGCCATCCAGCGCAATCATCTGTCCTGTCACCGAACCGGCTCCATGGAGGTATCGGATGGTGGCACCGATTTCGGCCAGTTCAGGCCCGTGCTCAAGCGGTAGCGCTGCGGTCTGCCTGGCAAAGTCATCGGATTTCTGGCGTTCGTTGGCCAGCGTCGGGCCGGGACCTATGGCATTGACCCGGATCCGGGGCGCCAGAGCCTGGGCCATGGTCTGTGTTGCCGTCCAAAGTGCTGCTTTTGACAGGGTGTAGGAAAAGAAGCGCGGCGTCAGTTTCCAGACGCGCTGGTCGATAATGTTGACGATCAGCCCCTCCCGGTCATCGGGCAGGCTGGCAGCCATTGCCTCTGCAAGGATGGCAGGAGCCTTGAGGTGGATTGCGAAGTGCCGGTCGAACCGCTCCTCGTCAAAGTTGCGCACATCATCATCCTCGAACACCGAGGCATTGTTGACGATGATGTCTGGCGCGCCCAGCTGACCGCTCACCCGATCGTGGAGCGCGCGAACCGCATTGCCATCGGAAAGATCGGCCAGAAACACCTCCGCGATGCCGCCGGCGTCCCGGATGAAGCCTGCCACGGCTTCCGCTTCCTGGCCGCTGCGATTGGCATGAATGGCGATCTTGTAGCCGTGGGCGGCCAGATCCAGTGCAATGGCCTTGCCGATGCGGCGCGCGGCGCCGGTAACAAGGACGGTCCCCTTGGAAGATGTCATGCTGGTTCCCGGTTGGTCTTGCCACCATTGGGCGGCAATCATCAAATATCAGAATACCGAGAGGATATAGGCCGCAAAAACCGCAAGCATAGCCATGCCGCCAAGCTTTTTAATTGGCACGTTCCAGTGGGCCAGGGCCACGACCAGCAGGCTGACCGCCAGCATCACCCACATATCGATCGACACGATGCGCGGATCGACTTCCAGCGGAAGAATGACGGAGGTACCGCCCAGTATAAGGCCGATATTGAAGATATTGGAGCCAACCACATTGCCGATCGCCACCGCGCCGGATCTGCGCCAGGCCGCCATCACCGAGGTAACCAGTTCCGGCAGTGAAGTGCCGATCGCCACGATCGTCAGTCCGATCACGGTTTCTGAGGCCCCGAGCAGGCGTGCGATATGGGAGGCGCCATCGACGGTCAGCCATGCTCCGACCGGCAGGCCGATCAATCCGCCGAAAATGAACAGGGCGGTCTTCCAGCCCTGCTGCGGCAGATCGGCAACGTCATCATGGTAATCGGGCACGGCTGCCATGTCACATTCCCGCGCGGCCTTGATCTGCCAACCGAGATAGGCGGCGATCATTGCCAGCAGAATTGCGCCGTCGAGCCGGCTCAGCGGCCCAAACCACATCATCACCATCAGCGTCACCGTCATGACGACCATCACCGCCAGGGATGAGCCGATGCCCTTTTCGCGGCAATTGATGGTCATCAGCAATGCCGGCGCGCCAAGCACCAGAAGCACATTGGCAATGTTTGAACCGACGATATTGCCGATGGCGATTCCCGACACATCGTCGAAAGCCGCTTGTAACGACACGAACAGCTCCGGGGCGGAGGTTCCGAAAGCCACAATGGTCAGGCCAATGATTAAAGGATCGATCGAGAGTTTCTCAGCCAAGGCAACCGCGCCACGCACAAGATAGTCACCAGCAAAAACAAGGACGACCAGGCCCGCGATCAGGGTCAAAATGCTCAACATGCTTTGGAATCAACGCTCGCGGTTTCACTCGGTTAGCCTTCATATAGGCCACCTCCCTGTATTCGCAATGGATTGAATGCCGGGGCAACGGCTAAATTGTTGCCCGAAAGCAACAGCTGCTCTTGCCCTTTTTCTGCCGCGGAGTCTTCACAATCCTGCTCTCACGCTGCCGCATTCAATCTCCATCTTAGACCTCGTCGGAAGGCATGCATCCCAATGCCCCGGAGTTTCAGGCCCGCTGTTTGAGTCGGGTCAGTTTAAACAAGGAGAATAAAATGCGTATTCGTAAACTGGCACTGCTGGCCGCAGCATTTTCCGTGTCGCTTGCCGCTCCCGTGCTGGCCGCGGACGCTATCATGGAACAGCCACCTCAGCCGCCAATCGCTGAAGTTGCACCGCAGGCCTACCTGTGGTCCGGCGGCTATATCGGTGGTTATGGCGAGTACAAATGGGGTGAGTTCGACGCTGCTCCTGCTCAAGATGCCAAAGGTTTCGGCGGCGGTCTCTATGGCGGTTACAACTGGCAGTCTGACAATATCGTCTACGGTGCGGAAGCCGATATCGGTTATTCCGGTGCGGATTTTTCCAGTGCCGGTCTGAGTGGCGAGCAGGGCTTCAACGGCTCATTGCGGGCTCGTATCGGTATGGACGTCAATCCGTTCTTGATCTACGCGACCGGTGGTATTGCGGCCACCAGAGCCGAGCTCACCGGTCCGGCTGGCTCGGATAACAACACTCACTTTGGCTGGACTGCTGGTGCAGGCGCAGAAGCGTTCGTGACCGACACCATCACCACCCGTGTTGAGTACCGCTATACCGACTATCAGTCGAAGAATTACAATCTTGGTGGCGCAAACGTGTCGTCAGGCTTTGATGATCATTCGGTTCGCGTCGGTATCGGCATGAAGTTCTGATCTGACAGAACTCTTTAACGTGAAAAGCCCGGACGAAACATCGTCCGGGCTTTTTGTTTGTCACGGCACTCTAGGTCCCGTCGCAAACAGCCGTTGCTGTAGCGCGAGACCCCGTCAGGCGTCTGCGCCGGCAAGCTGCTTGAGAATGCTGGTGTAATTCTCGGTTCCCTGGGCACCGGTAACGAGGTGCTTTTGATTGAAAACAATGGCAGGCACACCGCGGATGCCCTGCTGAACCCAGAAGCTTTCAATCTTTCGCACGTCTTCGGCGAAGCGCTGGTCGTCCAGCACGGCCTTTGCCTCGGTGGCATCAAGGCCCGTTTCCCGCGCCACTTCGACCAGTACATCGATGTCCGACAGGTCACGCCGGTGCGTGAAATGGGCCGAGAACAGAGCCTGCTCCAGCGCGTTGCCAAGATTCTGTGTGTTGGCCCAGTGGATCAACTGGTGCGCATTGAATGTGTTGTGCATGCGCATGTCGTCAGCGAAATTGAACTCGAACCCCAGTCCGGCGCCCAGTTGGGTCAAATGGTTGCGGCTTTCCAGCGATTGCTCGCGGGTGCTGCCGTATTTCTCGGTGATGTGTTCGCCCAGATTCTGGCCCTCGGGGCCCATCTCCGGATTGAGTTCGAACGGATGCCAGTGGATCTCATGCGCCGTCCCGGTGCTATCAAGCGCCTGCTTCAGCTGGCTGTATCCGACAATGCACCACGGACACACGACATCCGAAATGATGTCGATCCGCAGCGGTTGGGTTGTTTCTGTCATGGTGGTTCCGATGTTTCAGTGTTTGGTCGATGGCTTGAATGAAAGATAATGACTGGAAGTGGAATTGCCACATCAAAGGCCGGCTTTTTGGCAGAGCGGTTGATGTGGTGCATTCTCATTTGAGAGCATCAGGTTTGTCTTCCCAGTCGCTCTGCCGTCACGCGGCAAGCGGTATCCAGTGAGACCACAGAACAAACATTGCCCAGATTGCGTTGGCCAGCAACAGGCAGAACACCGCGAAGGACCCGAGATCCTTGGCATGGCGGGCCATGTCCGAATAGTTGGGCGAGGCGTGATCGGTGATTTCCTCCACGGCGGTGTTCAGCGCCTCTATCGAGACCGTCAGCAAAAAGAGCAGGATTGCCCCGACATAGCCCCAGAGCGGTACGCCGGAGATAAAGAACACCCCGGTGATCAGCAGAAAAGCCAGCACCTCGTGCCGGAAGGCAGTCTCGCCCCATAGCCGTTTGACGCCGCCCAGCGAATAGCGGGCAGCGGCAAACATGTGGGCGATCCCGACTTCCTTATCGGGCCGTTCCGTCACGCTTTTGGCAACATGGCGTCGAGTTCGGGGAAACTTGCGGCAAACTTGGCGCTCCAGCGCTTGAGCTTTGGCCGTCCGCGTTCCCACTGGCCGGGAAACCGCAAGGACAGGTAGCCGAGCATCGCAGCGACCGCGAAATGTCCGCCATTGGGGGCCTTGGTGATCCGCGGCAGGTTGGATTCGAGATAGTCGAGCGCCCGGGTTGCCTTGGTCCACTGCTTGTCGATCCATTCCTGGTGAACGATCTCGGCCGGCCGGAACCGGCGTTCATACATGATCGCCAGCAGGCAGTCGCAAATGCCGTCGCCCAGCGCTTCCATCACTTCCGCATCGGTGCGCTTTGCGGCGTTGCGGGGGTAAATGCGCTTGCCACCGGCACGGTCGATAAACTGCATGATGGCACGGCTATCGAAGACCGACTGGTCTTCATCGGTTATCAGCGTGGGGATCTTGCCCAGCGGATTGTTGTCGATCAATTGCGCCGGCGCGGCGTTGGTGTCGGTAAGCACGGCTTCAGCATCGAGACCGGCGAACTGTGCGGCCATCCGGACCTTGGCCGAATAGGGGGAGGCGGGCGAGTAGAGGATTTTCATCATGGTCTTCTCTTTTCTTCGTAAAAACAGCCTGCAGGGCTCAGCCCGGTTCGGGAAGGTTCAGGTTTTTGATTGTGCAGCCGGCGCGGTCAATCTCGCCGCAACTGCGATATTCAAGCGATGGTGTCATGCAGATCCGTACCTCGCGCAACAGTCCACGCTGGCATTGCACGGAAATCCCGTCGCGCTTCATGCCCGGATTGGCGGCGATGAAGGCATTCTCGGCTTCAAACGCGTCGATGCGCGCCGGCAGCTGTTCGAGCGCAAAGGCGTTTGGCACATTGATGCGATTCCGGGCGGCCCGCAGTGCATTGAAATAATCCCGCTGGGACAGCCCGGAGCAGGAGCCGTGCTTGCGCCATTGGTGGCCGATCAATCCCATGGTCGGCACGATGTCGAGATAATTGCGGCCCAATTGCGAGGGCACCCGGTCGGGTTCGCGAGACGGGCAGAATTCTGGAAAACCCGATTCATATTGCGGCCAGAGGCCGTGCACGACAAATCCAAGATCGCGGTCTTCTGCGCATTGCTGCTGATTGGCGCGGTCACCTTCGACCAGGCAGTAGGACGGCGACCAGGACAGCGCCAGAACATAGAAATCAAACCCCGATCCCAGTGGGGCGCCGGCCATGCCAGAGGCAGCTTGGCCTGTGCCTGCCTGTGCCGCTGGAGCACCTTCGTCGGCACTGCAAGCAAGCAGTGCAAGCACTGGCAAGGCCAGCAGAATCCTGAGCAGACCGGGTTTGTTCATGACCTGGTCAGCGAACCGATCTGCACCAGGCGCCGTGGACCTTCAGCGGGTCGAGCCCGGAGATGCAGTATTCGAGATTGTCGCCGATTCCGGCAAACCCCTGGCCACCTTCAATCAGCCACCAGATCTGACGCTTGTGGCCATCATTCATATAGGCGGTGCCATGGCAGTAGAGCCGCGGGATCGACCAATACTGGTCACCGTTCCGGCTGCGGTTGCGGTGGACGCGGTCAATGGTCTCGATCGCCAAACCGCGCTTCAGCACGTGACGGTCATTCCACACGAACCGTTTCTGGATGTAAGACAGCACTTGCGGTGCGTCACAGGCAGGGAATTTGCTGCCGCCGAAGGCAAGGGCAGGACTCGCAAAGCTCGAAAGCGACACGGCGAGCATTGTTGCAATTGCAATTATCAGGCTTTTCATGGTCATGACCGGTCCTCTAAGCAGGATGCGAGTCACGGTATAAGGTGTGCTGCCGCTCTTGGGCAAGCCGGAATGCCTGTCATCTCTCGCCAACAAGCATCCGGACGTCCGATGCCGCACCTGTGCCTTGTGCCAGCAACCGGGTCAGTTCGGGCAGAATTGTCTTCAGTTCGGCTTGAAGGGTGAAAGGCGGGTTGATGATCACCAGCCCGGATCCGTTAAGCCCTGGCGCGGTTATATTGTCGCGCGCCAGCAAACGCACCGTGAGCGTATTTGGACGGCCAAGGGCAATCAGCTTCTTGTCGAAGACTGCAAGCGGGCTGTCTGCCTTGATCGGGTGCCACAGCATATAGGTGCCGCCGGGAAACCGCCGTGTGGCCCGCGCCAGGCCGTCGATCATCCTGTCATATTCGCCTTCCGCCTCGAACGGCGGATCGATCAGCACCAGGCCGCGCTTCTCCTTGGGCGGCAAATGCGCGCCCAGCGACAACCAGCCATCAAGCTCAATCACCCTGGTCTGGTAATCACCCTCAAAGGCGCTTCTGAGTTGCTGCGCATCTTCCGGATGCAGCTCGATGGCCGTCAGCCTGTCCTGCTTGCGCATCACCAGCCGGGCAATTTTGGGCGACCCCGGATAGTGGCTGACGCCGCCTTCGGGGTTGAGCGTTTCGACGGCGGTCAGCCACGGCGCCAGAAATTCTTTCAGTTCGGCAGAAAGTTCCGCCCCGATCACCCGGCCGATGCCGTCGCGCCATTCGCCGGTCTTCTGCGCCTCGACCGATGACAGATTGTAGACCCCGATGCCCGCATGAGTGTCGATAACCCGGAACGCGGCATCCTTGCGCTTGAGATAGGTGATGATCTGGGCCAGCACCGCGTGCTTGAGCACATCGGCGAAATTGCCTGCATGATAGCTGTGGCGGTAATTCATCGTCTGGCGTGATACGTCCCTGATTTGATCTGATAGACACGGCGCAACCGTGGCGCGGCGTCGCGAATTCTCTTATAGAGAAAGTATGAACGACGCGACCCCCATTGATTCCGCCACTCTCGATTCTGCAGCCGCCACTGGCCTCGGCCATTCGGCCTGTCCGCATGATTGCCCGTCCACTTGCGCACTGGAAGTCGAATTGCTGTCGCACAATCGCATCGGCCGGGTGCGGGGCGATCCTGCCAACAGCTACACGGCCGGCGTCATCTGCGCCAAGGTGGCGCGCTACGCGGAGCGGATCAACCACCCCGACCGGCTGCTCAAGCCGCTGATACGCACAGGTGCGAAAGGCGAGGGGCAGTGGAAAGAGGCAAGCTTCGACGCCGCCCTTGACCTGATAGCTGAAAAGTTCGAACAGGCAGAAGCCAGGTTTGGGCCTGAAACAGTCTGGCTCAATTATTATGCGGGGACCATGGGGCTGGTGCAGCGCGACGGCATTCACCGCCTCCGCCACGCCAAGGGCTATTCCAACCAGTTCGACAGTTTCTGCACCAACATGGCCTGGACCGGCTTTGCCATGGGGGCAGGCGCCTTGCGCGGCTCCGATCCGCGCGAGATGGCGAAGTCCGATTGCGTCGTGATCTGGGGCACAAACGCGGTGTCTACCCAGGTCAATGTCATGACCCATGCCATGCGCGCCCGCAAGCAGCGCGGCGCCAAGATCGTGGTCATCGACATCTATGACACGCCAACCATGAAACAGGCCGATATCAAGGTTCTGCTCAAGCCCGGCACCGATGGCGCTTTTGCCTGCGCGGTGATGCATGTGCTGTTCCGCGAAGGTTTGGCCGATCGCGATTATCTCAACAAATTCAGCGACGACCCGGCGGGCCTTGAATCACATCTGCAAGAGCGCACGCCGGAATGGGCCGAAGCGATTTGCGGCGTGCCAGTCGCTGAAATCGAGGCGTTTGCGCGGCTGGTCGGCACCACCAGGCGGACCTTTTTCCGGCTTGGCTACGGCTTCACAAGGCAGCGCAACGGCGCGGTCAACATGCACGCGGCGCTATCGCTGGCAGTGGTGACCGGCAGTTATCAGTACGAGGGCGGCGGTGCGTTTCATTCCAATTCAGATCTTTTCCGGCTCGACAAGTCGTTGCTCGAGGGCCGCAGGAATTTTGATCCCGGCCGGCGCTGGCTCGACCAGTCCAAGATCGGTCGCGTGCTGACCGGCGATACGGATGCGCTAAATGGCGGCCCGCCGGTGACCGCCATGCTGATCCAGAACACCAACCCCGCCAATGTGGCGCCCGAGCAGCGCAAGGTCACGGAAGGCTTGAAGCGCGAGGATCTGTTTCTTGCGGTGCACGAGCAGTTCATGACCGACACGGCTCAGCTTGCAGATGTGGTTCTGCCCGCGACGATGTTTCTCGAGCATGACGACATCTATCGCGGCGGTGGTCACCAGCACATTGTGCTCGGCCCGAAGCTGGTCGATCCGCCCGAAGGCCCAAAACCCAACCATTATGTGATTGAGGAGCTCGGCAAGCGTCTTGGCGTCAGCGACCGCGAAGGTTTTGGCCTGAGCGAGCGCCAGCACATCGACGTCATGCTCAAGAAACGGGACCTTGGCGATTTCGACAGTTTCAAGGCCGATAAATGGGCAGATGTACAGGTCGATTTCGAAACCGCACATTTCCTCACCGGCTTTGGCCACAAGGACGGCAAGTACCGCTTCCGGCCGGACTGGACAGGAACGCCCGCTGCCAGCAAGCCGCCAAAGCGCATGGGGCCCCAAGGGCCATTCGCGCAATTGCCGGAATTTCCGGATCATGTCGAGTTGATCGAAAGTGCCGATGCGGAACATCCCTTCCGGCTGGCAACTTCGCCATCCCGTTCGTTCCTGAATTCCACTTTTGCCGAAACACCATCATCGAAAGCCAAGGAAAAACGCCCGGAGCTGATGATTCATCCCCAGGATGCCGCAAGCCTTGGAATCGTGGACGGCGACAAGGTGCGGCTCGGCAACGGGCGTGGTGAGATCGCCATGCCGGCAAGGCTCGATGCGGGGCAGCGGCAGGGGGTGGTAATTCATGAAGGTCTCTGGCCCAATTCTGCCTTCGAGGGCGGCGAGGGTATCAACACGCTCACCGGTGCCGATTCCTGTGCTCCCTATGGCGGTGCTGCGTTCCATGACACACGGGTGTGGGTGAAAAAGGACTGAGAAGTGTCTGAACCCTCATCACCGGCTGCGACATTGCAGACCAAAGGCATGCTCTGCGATCCCGGCGACCATTTTCTCGGGCGCTATGAAGTCGAACGCAAATTCCGCGTTGACGTACTCGAGCCAGTCCGGTCGAAAATCCTGGCAATGGGAGCCGTACCTTTCACTCTTGGCAATGTCGAAACCGATATATTTCTGGATCAGGCCGACGGCCGGCTGGCATCAAACGATCAGCAGCAGGTGATGCGCCTGATGCAACCGTCAGGCCGCGTGCTATGGATTTGCAAAGGACCCGGATCCGACCGCTGCGTGGCGATGGACCTTGATGGCGCGGACAAGGCGCTGGAGATGCTGGCCGCACTCGGTTTTGTCGAGACCGGAAGGCTGACCAAGAAACGCGATATCTATTTTGCCGGGGATTTTCACATCACGCTTGATCAGCTCGATGGGCTCGGGTGCTTTGTCGAGATTGCGGTGATGACGGACGATGCCGGCAGCTTGATGCATTGGGCAAACCGTGTCGATGTGTTCGTCGGCAGTCTGGGTCTTGATGCCGCGCAGATAGAGGGCAGATCCTACCGCGCCATGATGATGGGAATGACCAGGGCGCAAGCTTCGCGGCGGGCCTAGGCGGCCTCGCTGTCTGAATGCGACTTGAGTGATTGCCGCACTTGCCCCAGCATTTCGTGCAACTCCACGAACTGCTCTATCGAAAGGCCGAAGGCTGCCGCCACGCAGCCTGGCACATGGCTGGCGTCATCCTCCAGTTTAAGACCGGCCTTGCTCAGCTTTACGCGAACCTTGCGTTCGTCGGACTTGTCGCGCTTGCGCTCGAGGAGGCCCTGGCTCTCCATCCGCTTGATCAGCGGTGTGAGGGTGGAGGAGGCGAGGTCAAGCCGGTCGCCGAGTTGCCCCACTGTCTGCCCGTCTTTTTCCCACAATATGGTCATCACCAGATATTGCGGGTAGGTTAGCCCGAGCTTTGACAGCAGCGGCTGGTAGACCTGACAGACAGCATGATGGGTCGCATAGATATCAAAACACAGCATCGACTCGGGCCGTAACCTGAAGCCATCGGGCAAGTTTGCATCCGTCATTTTGCATTTCTCCTCTCATGCGACCCTATTTCGCGCATCCCGGTAGCGCAACGGCTTGAATGATGTAAGGTTTATGTATATATATCGCGCACGACTAAATCGCAAACTAAGGAAAATGACCATGGTCTCGAAAATTGTCTACAGCACGTCTGCGACCGCCACCGGTGGCCGCGACGGCACCTCCAAGACCCATGACGGAGCGGTTGACGTCAATCTGGCGGTTCCAACCGAGATGGGTGGCCCCGGTGGCGGTGTGAACCCGGAGCAGCTGTTCGCCACCGGTTACGCGGCCTGTTTTCTCGGTGCTTTGAAATTCTATGCCGGCCAGAAAAAGGTAAAGGTCCCCGATGATGCCAACGTGACCGTCACGGTCGGCATAGGTCCGCGCGAGGACGTGGGTTTTGGTCTTGACGTCAAGATCAAGGTCGAACTGCCCGGCATTGACAAGGATGTCGCCGAAGACCTGATCGCCGGCGGCCACAAGGTCTGCCCCTATTCGCACGCCACGTCGGGCACACTGAATATTACCCCGGAACTGGCCTGATCAACTCCTGCCCCATCGGCATGAGTGCAAATCGAAGCCCGGATTGCTCGCAGTCCGGGCTTTTTAGTCTGTCGTGATCGCAGGCGCCGCAATAACTTGTCCGTGAGAATGACACGGATCAAGGCGTTTGCCGCAAATCCGTGAGTACCTTGTCTCCACCACAATGGCACCCCGCCATGAGGAAAAGGGAGATAACGATGAATAACAATGCGATTGCCCGGGCCACAGGTCTTGGCCTCTTGACCTTGGTCACGGCTGGATCGGCGCTGGCTCAGTCGGGTGAAACTCCCCTGAGAAACATACCCTATTACCATGGACCCGGGATGATGTGGGGCGGCGATCAATGGGGAGGTTTCGGCATGGTGCTCGGCCCGATTTTCATGATCCTCGTGCTTGTCGGGATTGTCATTGGTGTGATCTATCTCATGCGCCACTTCGGTGGATTTGGCTCCATGCCCGGGTCTGCTCAGGCTGAAGGACGCGCCTTGGCGTTGCTCAAGGAGCGTTACGCCAAGGGCGAGATCGATTCTGCGGAATTTGACGAGCGCAAATCCAGGCTTGTCGACTGACATGCAGCAAAGCAGGATCCGGTGCGCCTGTTCGGGGATCTCCGGGCAGGTGCATCGCCCCGTGCGCTTGCTCCACACCTTGTCTACAGCACGTCAGGTATTGTCCTCATGGTTGCATTGATGTCTTATTGTGACATAATTCACAATTAGCAGTTGAGATTCATCATGCGATGGTGATTGCCAATGACGTGGAAACTGACTTTCGGCCCCGCACTGTTGATGATGCTGCTGTGTTTACCTGCCCATGCTGAACAGTTTGACGTTGCCGCTGTGCTTGAACGGGCAGCGCATCTGCAGAAAATCCGTGGCTATGCGTCAGATCATGTCAAAGGCGGTCATACCCATTTCGATATTGTGACCGCTGACGGGACAACCTACGAAATCTGCCCGCATCCGAAGATGGGATTGCTTCATGTCATGCAGGGCGGGGCGCTCCCGGGCGTGCGGCTTGTCATCGAGGTGGATCTGCAAAGCAACGTAACCCCCTACAATCGAAACGTTTTCACCAGCCTGGTCTATTTCAACAAGGCAAGCCAAGGTGGTCTGACCTACATGGCGAACAAGGCCATGCGGACGATCATGGCCACCCCCGAATGAAGCTGAACCGGGCAGTCGCCTGTTTGGCCGCCTGTCTCACAAGCATGGCAGCAGCCGCACAAACGGATGTGTCGGAGCTTGAGGCACGTGTCCTCACCGGCGAACTGAGCCCGGAAGTCGCGATCGCCGAGTATTGCGAGGGGGACACTCTGGACAAGACCCAGGATGCATTCTGTTCCTGCCCCGAAGAGGCCTTGCGCCTGCTTGAGCAGCGATTGAAGTTACATCGTATGGACGCAAGTTAATCCGTCACAAGCCGGGCCTGGACTGCGTTTGCGTGAGCGTCTCCGCTATGCGTCGAGCGCCTGGGCGGCGCTCGCCACCACACGTTCGAGGAATTCGGTCTCGCGGTCCGCGATCCGGGCTTCCTCCTCCGCGATGTAGTTGCGCGTGATCGGCACGGCGTCGCGTTCACGGCCCAATTGCAGCTGGAAGACATTGCTCGAGCCCTGCAGGAACACCCGCTCGGCGACCGAGAGGTAGAGTTCCCACATGCGGCAGAACCGCTCGTCCATCACCTCTGCGGCGGTCTCCCGGTTGGCAAGGAAGCGTTCGCGCCAATGCTGCAGCGTGTAGCCGTAGTGGCAGCGCCAGATCTCGCAATCCAGCAGCCACAATCCGGTCGGCTCAACGGCAGCCACCGTCTCCGAGAGCGATGGGGAATAGCCGCCGGGGAAGATGTATTTTCGAATGAACGGGCCGGTGTATCCGGGTGGCGATTTGGTCGATATCGAATGGATCAAGGCAACGCCGTCATCCGTCAGCCGGTCCCGGACATTGAGGAAATATTGCCTGAGATACGGCGCCCCGACATGCTCGAGCATGCCCACGGACACCACGCGGTTGAACTTGCCCTGGACCTCCCGGTAGTCGATCAGTTCGAATTTGACCCGGTCGCTGACGCCGAGGATTTCGGCGCGGCGGCGGGCAACTTTGAGCTGCCGTTCCGACAGTGTCACGCCCAGCACCTCGACATCGGCGACATGGGCGAGATAGAGCGCCATTCCGCCCCAGCCGCAACCAATGTCGAGAACCTTCTGTCCGGACTTTAGATTGAGTTTGGCCGCGATGTGGCGTTTCTTGGCTGTTTGCGCCTGTTCAATGGTTTCCGTGCCCTCCGGGAAATAGGCACAGGAATATTGCATGTCGCGGTCGAGGAACAATTTGTAGATATCCTCGCCGATATCGTAATGCGCCTTGGCGTTTTCACGCGCGCGGCTCAGCACATTGTTCTGGTGAAACCGGCGGAACCTGCGCAACAGACTGTCCCAGAAAATCTGGTTCGGCGTGCGGTCAAACTGGTTTTTGTTGGCGTAAAACAGCATCACAAGGTCATGGATGCTGCCTTCATCAACCACCAGGTCGCCGTCCATATAGGCTTCAGGCGCATTGAGTTCCGGGTTGAGAAATATCTTCCATTCCGCAGTCTTTGTGGTGAAGCGGATGGCGGATTCGGGGCCGGGATTCCTGCCGCCGAATGTATGCACGCGCCCCCGGGCGTCGGTTATTGTCAAGCGGCCGGTTTGAATTGCCTTGTCGAGAAGACCGTAAAGCGAAAGCATGGCATCTCCGATAATATATTGTGGTCAAAGTGCGTAGATTATCAAAATTTGGCGGTTGGTCTATGACCCAATGCGCTGTTATTATTGCCAATGATTGATACCGGTAAAAACAGGATTGCCGGATCACGGCGTTGAAGACCTCAATCCGAGGCGTCGGCACGGTATGCATGCCAGCGCGTTGCGCTGTGCATCATGCCGGGTCCGCTTGGCGCGGTCGATTCCGGCCAAGGTAGAGTTGGTGCTATTTTCTAGGAGCCGGCATCATCTCTGAATTTCGCCAGTCCGTCGCCGCCCATGCGCACGTCGCCGCGTGCCAGCATCGCAAGTGCTACGGGGTAGATACTGTGTTCGGCTTCAAGGACACGCGCTGCAAGTGTGTCTGGTGTGTCGTCCCGCTCGACGCGTACGGCGTGCTGCTCGATGATTGGGCCTTCATCCATGCCTTCCGTCACAAAGTGGACGGTGCAGCCGTGCACCCGGCAACCCGCCGCAAGCGCCCGCTCATGCGTCGCCAGCCCCGGAAAGGCCGGAAGCAGGGAAGGGTGGATGTTGATCATACGTCCGGCATAGCGGCGAACGAAGTCACCCGACAGCAGCCGCATATAGCCGGCGAGCGCAATGATCCGCGCTCCGGACGCGTCGAGTGCCGCGATTACCGCAGCTTCGTGCTCGGCCTTGCTCGCATAGTCGCCGCGCGGAATTGCCAGTGCCTGTATGCCAAACCCGCGGGCATGGTCCAGGCCTTTGGCGTTCGGTTTGTCTGAAATCACCGAAACGATTTTTGCCGGAAAATCCCCGTGCAGCGATGCTGCGATCAGCGCGCCCATGTTCGAACCCCGACCGGAGATCAGGATCGCAACAGGGACTTTCTGCTTGTCGCTCACAGTGCCAGCGTTCCCTGGTAAATCACACCGGGTCCGTTATCCACGCGTTTTGTCAGCTTTCCAAGCCGTATGACGCTCTCTCCTTGCGTCTCAAGCGCGCTCTGAACGCGGTCCACGTCGGCTTGTGCGGCCACCACAATCATGCCCACGCCGCAATTGAACGTGCGCAGCATTTCCTCTGCCGCAACGCCGCCGGTCCGCGCCAGCCACGAAAACACCGCTGGCGGTTTGATCGCGCCCAGATCGATCTCCGCGGCAAGTCCCTCGGGCAGCACACGTGGAAGGTTTTCGGGAAAGCCGCCGCCGGTGATATGGGCCAGAGCCCGGATCGCACCGGTCTCGCGGATCGCGGCAAGCAGCGATTTGACGTAGATCCGGGTGGGTTCCAGGAGAGCGGCGCCAAGGCTGGTCGAAGCATCGAATGGTGCCGGCGCGGCATAATCAAGCCCGCTCAGTTCGACAATCCGGCGAACCAGCGAATAGCCGTTCGAATGGACCCCGGAGGAGGCCAGGCCCAGAAGCACGTCGCCTTCGGCAAGTGTCCCGGCCGGCAGCAATTGCCCGCGTTCGGCAGCTCCCACAGCAAAGCCTGCCAGATCATAATCGCCGTCGCGGTACATGCCCGGCATTTCCGCAGTCTCTCCGCCGATCAGTGCGCATCCCGCCTGCAGGCAGCCCTGTGCAATGCCGGCTACGATCGCCGCACCCTGTTCGGGATCAAGCTTTCCGGTTGCGAAGTAGTCCAGAAAGAACAGCGGCTCAGCCCCTTGAACCACCAGGTCGTTCACGCACATGGCAACCAGATCAATGCCGACCGTGTCGTGAATTCCGGCTTCAATCGCAACTTTCAGCTTGGTGCCGACACCGTCATTGGCAGCCACCAGCACCGGATCGGTAAAGCCAGCAGCCTTCAGATCGAACAGGCCGCCGAAGCCGCCGATCTCGCCATCCGCGCCGGGTCGCCGTGTGGACCGCACCAGCGGCTTGATGCGGTTGACCATCTCGTTGCCGGCATCGATGTCGACGCCCGCCTGAGCATAGGTGAGGCCATTTTTCGGATCAGCCATCTGGGCTTCCCCTCCTTGGGTTTCAAAGGAGTTTCGTCTGCTCGGGGGATGGCATTTTGCAGCCAATTTCGCAAGACGCCGCTTGCTCTGCGGAGCTATAAACGCCGGGAAAACCGTGACAATCTGTGTTACACAGCGTGAAATTGATTGGAAACGCGACGATCAATCGCCATATCAGAGCCTCTCAGGAATGTTCGCTGCCCATGACGCTGCCCAATTTCATCACGATCGCCCGGTTTGTAATGGTTCCATTGATCATCATGGTGATGATCAATGGCGATATGCTGACGGCGTTTGTGTTGTTCGTGCTGGCCGGAATTTCGGATGGGCTCGACGGCTTCATTGCACGCCATTTCAATCAGAAATCGGAACTCGGTGCCTGGCTCGATCCTATTGCCGACAAGTTTCTCCTGGTCAGTGTATTTATAATGCTCGGCTGGCTTGGCGTATTGCCCAACTGGCTGGTCATATTGGCTGTGTCGCGGGATGCAATGATCATTGCGGCCGTGGTGCTGTCCAGCCTGCTCGACAATCCGGTCGAAATGCGGCCGCTGCTGGTCTCCAAGGCCAACACGATGATGCAGATCATTTTGCTGGTGATCGTCCTCGCTGACCTGGCCGGATTGGCCCGTCTTGACGGCATAATCGGATGGATGGTCTATGCGGTGGCAGTCTTGACCATCGCTTCGGCCAGCGCCTATCTCGTCACCTGGCTCAGGCACATGACCGGTGCCGAAGAAGAAACATGATATATGAAGAGTGTGGCCGGCTGACGCGGGCTTGAGAACGAGGCAACCATGACCACTCACGTTGACCGCGCGGCCCTGCGCCGCCAAATCTTCTTCTGGCTGCTGGCGCTGGCCGTGGCGATCGGCTTCCTTATGGTGTTCCGCTCCATCTTGCTGCCATTCATCGCGGGCATGGCGCTGGCCTATTTTCTCGACCCGGTGGCTGACTGGTTTGAACGTCGTGGATTTTCCCGGTTGATGGCAACCCTTGCCATTCTGATCACTTTTATTGCGCTGTTTGCGGTCTCGCTGGTTGTGGTAATCCCCATTCTGGTCACCCAGGCAGCTGATCTCGGCGGCCGGATTCCGGGCTACATCACCCAGCTGCAGACGCTGCTGATGTCGGAATCGAGCTTGTTGCCCGGCTGGATCAGCGACCAGCTTGGCCAGATCAAGGACAGCTTCGCCGCTCTCCTCAAAGAAGGTGCCGGTCTGGTCGGAACCATCTTCCAGCAGATCTGGAATTCCGGAATGGCGCTGCTCGATATCGCGGCATTGTTCGTGGTGACGCCGGTGGTTGCCTTCTATCTGCTGCTCGACTGGGACAATATGGTTGCCAAGGTCGACAATTGGGTGCCGCGCGATCATGTCGGCACGGTGCGCCATCTCGCCAAACAGATAGACGCGACAATTGCCGGTTTCGTGCGGGGCCAGGGCAGCGTCTGCATCATTCTTGGTCTGATCTACGCAGTCGGTCTGTCTCTTGTCGGGCTGAACTTCGGACTGTTGATCGGTCTTTTCGCCGGTTTGATCAGTTTCATTCCCTATGTCGGCTCCATGGTCGGCCTGGTGCTGGCTCTGGTCGTCGCCATTGTCCAGTTCTGGCCGGATTTCGTGATGATCGGTGCGGTGATCGCGGTCTTCGCATTGGGGCAGTTCTTCGAAGGCAACATCCTGCAGCCGCGGCTGGTCGGCAAATCTGTCGGCTTGCATCCTGTCTGGCTGATGTTTGCGCTGTTTGCCTTTGGCGCATTGTTTGGCTTTGTCGGGATGCTGATTGCCGTGCCTGCCGCAGCCTCGGTCGGCGTTCTGGTGCGCTTTGCCATCTCGCGCTACCTCGACAGCGACCTCTATCACGGTACCCAGCGCCCGGTTCCCCAAACCGGTGGTCCGGCTGACGATGTCGCGAGTGAGTGATGAACAAACCGCCCGCCACACGGCAATTGCCTCTGGAGTTTGACCATGATCCCGCCACCGGCCGCGATGATCTGATTGTATCGGATCGTTTGAGCGCAGCCGTGGCGATTGTCGATCGCTGGCCTGATTGGCCGTCGCCGGTTGTGGTCCTGGCAGGGCCGGCGGGATCGGGAAAGTCGCATCTGGCCAGCATCTGGGCCGAGCGGGTTGGCGCAACCAGGGTGGACATCGGCAAGCCTGATCCGATGGTGCTTGAACATGCGGCGCAAGGTCCGGTGCTCATTGAGGATATCGACCTCACCGGCTTTGATGAAACAGCGCTGTTTCATCTCATCAATGCCGTGCGTGAGCATGGAAGCGCCTTGCTGGTTACCAGCCGGCACTGGCCTGCCGGCTGGAATGTCCGTTTGCCCGATCTTGCATCCCGCCTGAAAGCCGCGACGGTTGTCGAGATCGCTGAACCGGATGAGGAGTTGCTGGCCAAGATCATGGTCAAGCTGTTCTCTGACCGTCAGCTCGTGGTCGACGACAAGATCATTGCCTGGCTGGTTGCGCGCATGGAGCGTTCGCTTGCCGCTGCCCGCATCGTAGTGACCCGCCTGGATCAGCTGGCTCTGGCGCGCGGAACGAAAATTTCCCGGGCCCTGGCAGCCGAAGTGCTGGCTGAAATGGACGCCGGAGCAGGCGACATTGAAGTGTCATAGTTCCTTCGTTCTTGTGCTATAGACGGTCAATTCCACAACAGGGGCGTTGGAGTGCAGAATGGACAATCTAGAGGGTGCAAGTGGAAGTGAACTGCGGATCGATCCGATCACATCGGACATCACGCCGGACGAGCTTCTGACCAGTCCCAAGCGCTTCATCAACCGGGAGTTTTCCTGGCTCCAGTTCAATCGCCGCGTCCTTGAGGAAACCCTCAACGGCGCCCATCCGCTGCTTGAGCGGGTCAGGTTCCTGTCGATTTCCGCGGCCAACCTGGATGAGTTTTTCATGGTCCGCGTCGCAGGGCTCGAAGGTCAGGTGCGTCAGGGCATAACCAACCGCTCGCCAGACGGCCTGTCGCCAAATGAACAGCTTGACCAGATTCTCGGAGAGATTGACGGGTTGCAGCTCGAACAGCAGGCATCGCTTGCGATCTTGCAACAGAACCTGGCGGCCGAGAACATCTACATCGTCCGCCCTTCGGTGCTCGTTGATGGTGATATGGCCTGGCTCGAGGACCAGTTCCTGCAATCGATCTTTCCGGTGCTTACACCCCTGTCGATCGATCCGGCACATCCGTTCCCGTTCATTCCTAATCTGGGTTTCTCGATCTGCCTGCAATTGGCCTCGAAGGCCGCCAACGAGCCGATGACGGCGCTGATCCGTCTGCCTGTCGCGCTCGACCGATTCCTGCGCTTGCCTGATCTCGATGGCGCGATCCGCTACATCACGCTTGAAGATGTTGTCAGCCTGTTCATCAGCTCGCTGTACCCGGGATACGAGGTTCGCGGTTCGGGCACCTTCCGGGTCATCCGCGATTCCGATATCGAGGTCGAGGAAGAGGCCGAGGATCTGGTCCGCCTGTTCGAAAGCGCGCTCAAGCGCCGCCGCAGGGGCTCGGTTATCCGTATCGAGTTTGATTCGGAACTGCCGCAAAGCCTGCGCGAGTTCGTGGTTCACGAAACCAACGTGCCGGAAAACCGTGTGGCCGTGCTGCCCGGTCTGCTGGCGCTCAACACGCTGTCGGAGATCACCAAGGCGCCGCGCGACGATCTCAAGTTCGAGCCGTATAATGCCCGGTTTCCCGAACGCATCCGCGAACATGCCGGCGATACCTTTGCGGCCATTCGCGAGAAGGATCTGGTCGTCCATCACCCCTATGAGTCGTTTGATGCGGTGGTGCAGTTCCTGTTTCAGGCAGCACGCGATCCGGATGTGCTGGCGATCAAGCAGACCCTTTACCGCACCTCCAACGACAGCCCAATCGTGCGTGCGCTGATTGACGCCGCCGAAGCCGGCAAGTCGGTCACGGCTCTGGTCGAGCTCAAGGCGCGGTTTGACGAGGAAGCCAATATCCGCTGGGCCCGCGACCTTGAACGGGCCGGCGTCCAGGTGGTCTTCGGCTTCATCGAGCTCAAGACCCATGCGAAAATGTCGCTGATTGTCAGGCGTGAAGAGGGCAGGCTGATCACCTATTGCCATCTCGGCACCGGCAATTATCACCCGATCACCGCCAAGATTTACACCGATCTGTCCTATTTCACCTGCGATCCGGTGGTCGCGCGCGACACAGCGCATGTGTTCAATTTCATCACCGGTTATGGTGAGCCAAAGGACATGAACAGGCTGGCGATCTCGCCGCTCAATCTGCGCGCACGCATTCTCGCCAATATCGAAGCAGAGATTGAACATGCCAAGGCCGGACGGCCGGCTGCGGTCTGGATGAAGATGAACTCCCTGGTGGACCCGGAAATCATCGACGCGCTCTATAGCGCCAGCCAGGCCGGGGTGGAAATTGATCTTGTGGTTCGCGGCATCTGTTGCCTCAGGCCCCAGGTTCCGGGCCTTTCTGAGCATATCTACGTCAAATCGATAGTCGGGCGGTTTCTTGAACACAGCCGGATCTACTGCTTTGGCAACGGTCATGGCCTGCCGTCGCCCGAAGCTCTGGTTTATATCAGCTCGGCAGATCTGATGCCGCGCAACCTTGATCGCCGCGTTGAAACCCTTGTGCCGCTGATCAACAAGACTGTGCATGAACAGGTGCTTTTGCAGATCATGCTCGGAAATATGATTGATAATCAGCAGAGTTACGAGATATTGCCCGACGGTACATCCCGCCGGATCGAGGCTGGCGAGGATGAAGAGCCGTTCAATGCGCAGGTATATTTCATGACCAATCCAAGTCTCTCGGGCAGGGGCGAAGCCTTGAAGTCGAATGCCCCCAAGCTGATCGCCGACCGGTTGGCCCGGGCATCGCGCAGCACCCGCTGATTTTTGACCGATTGCAGATGGTCTGGACTCGTCACGCGGTCTTTGAATGTCATGGTATTGTACCTGCCGGAGAGCCCGAGCCTGCATCTGCCACACGCGGATGGCGGCTTCGCTCTCCCTTGGGTGCCGAGATCTGCCTCCGGTAGCTGGGGATTATTTTTGCGTGTTTTTTCTGCCGGGTTTCGGTTCTCGCTAATGCAATATATAAGGGCGCTGAAAGTTGTGTCCCTGGTCTCGCTCCGCCCCTGCGGAACGCGTCGCCCTAACCATAGAGCGCCTTAGACATGGTGGAATCGGAAGCGCAGGGCCGACTACCGGGCATACATCCGGTTTCTGTCATCGATATCGGCTCCAACTCGGTGCGCCTTGTCATTTATGAGGGGCTCAACCGGGCGCCGTCGGTATTGTTCAATGAGAAAGTCCTGTGCGGCCTGGGCAAGGGTCTGGTTGCAACCGGCAAGATGGACGAAACGGGCATTGCCCGTGCGCTCGCGGCCCTGAAGCGGTTCCGGGCTTTGTCAGAGCAGGCCCGCGCCTCCGAAATACATGTTCTGGCCACTGCAGCGGCCCGTGAGGCCGAAAACGGCGCGGCCTTCATCGCCGCTGCGGAAGCCATTCTGGATCGCCGCATTCGGCTTCTGACCGGGGAGGAAGAAGCCCGGTTCTCGGCCCTTGGCGTCATCGCCGGCTACCACAGGCCCGACGGAATCGCGGGAGATCTGGGGGGCGGTTCGCTTGAGCTGGTCGATGTCAAAGGCAGCTCGCATTCGGGTGGCCAAACTTTGCCGCTTGGCGGGTTGAGACTGGCAGAAATGTCCGGCAACTCAATCAGCAAGGCGCGCGCAATCGCCCGACAATCCCTCAAGGGTTCGACAGTGTTGCCCGGCGGGGCAGACCGTACATTCTATGCTGTTGGCGGCACCTGGCGAAACATCGCCAAGCTGCACATGGAGATTACCGGTTATCCGCTGCATATGATGCAAGCTTACGAGATCGACGCCAAGCCTGCGATAGAATTCCTCGGTGAAGTTGCGGCGATGAAGCAATCCAAGATCAACGCGATCAAGGCAATTTCCCGCAACCGCCGCGGACTGTTGCCCTATGGTGCAGTGGCGTTGCAGGAGACGTTGATTGCCATGAAGGCGTCAAAGGTGAGTTTCTCGGCGCTTGGCGTGCGCGAGGGGTATCTCTATTCGCTCCTGGGTGCGGCCGAGGCTGCACGTGATCCGCTACTGACGGCAGCCGGTGAACTGGCAATCCTGCGCGCCCGGTCTCCCGAACACGCCCGTGAGCTGGCAACCTGGACAGGCCGCATGTTTCCGGTCTTCGGTGTGGATGAGAGCGAGGAGGACGCACGCTACCGGCAGGCGGCCTGCCTGCTGGCCGATATTTCCTGGCGTGCCCATCCCGACTACCGGGGACCGCAGGCGCTCAATATCATTGCGCATGGAACATTTACCGGCATCAGCCATGCCGGTCGTGCCTATATCGCTTTGGCCAATTACTTTCGGTTTGAAGGCTTGAACGACGACGGCATGTCGTCAGAGCTTGCGGCGATCGCGGGACCGAAATACCTCGATTACGCCAAATTGCTCGGAGGCATGTTGCGGGTCGTCTATCTCTTCTCCGCATCAATGCCCGGTATGGTGCCGCAACTTGAATTCGTGCCTGCCGTTGCCTCCGATGGCGATGTCGATATCGTCTTGAAGGTGCCGCGGTCTTGCGAGGCTTTTGTCGGCGAACGGCTCGATGGACGGTTGCTGCAATTGGCCAAACTCACCGGCAAGAAGCTGGGTTTCAGGGTCGGCTGATCCCTGGGGCTCGCATAAGCCGGGTTGGGCAGCATACGGTTGCAACGCTGCAAGCCGAGGCAGTTCGATGGGTCGGGCTTGACGGCAAGACAAAGAAAAAGGCCGGGCGAAATTCGCACCGACCTTCCTGACTTGCCTCAACACATCTGCCAGTACATCCGTGGTCAGCGTGGAGACAAATTTCTTTGTTAATCACAATATGGGGTGTTTCTGCTCCATTGCAAGGGGCAGTTCGCGATATTTCTCGGGCAGGTGAGGCGGAGCACGACGCCACCCTCCCGTGCCCGGTTCCGGACACCGGTGCCCGGCCGCGGAAGAGCCATGAAGCGCTTTCCGGGACGTTAGGCTTCGACGATCGTTTCGAAACCGCCCCAGATCATCCGCATGCCATCAAACGGCACCTTGCTTATGTCGCCGCCCATCAATTCCTCCAGTTCCTTCATCGAAAGGTCCATTCCGGCATCGGCCGTCTCCTTGTCGGGCCAGGAAATCCAGGAAAACACGACAGATTCATCCTTCTCCAGTTTCACCGCCATCGGAAACGAGGTGAGCTTTCCGTCGGGGACGGAGACGCCCCATGTCTCCACCACCGAGAGTGCGCCATTGGCGCGAAACACCTTGGCGGAGGCTTCGGCCAATTCCGTGTAGGCAGCCTTGTTGGCATTCGGAACGGCGAGCAGAAATCCTTGCACGTAAGTCATGATCATTCTCCCTTTCGCGGTGTATTCAGCCGCTGCGATATCGCTATTGCGCTGGACCGCCCCCACTCTCCCGGCTTCGGGATGGAAGCCCCGTCCATGGCCCGTTCATTTTCATGTGCGGCCATCCATTCGGCACCGTAGACAGTGGCGTAGGGGATACTTCCGTGCAACAGGCGCTTGCAGTGGAAAGGACTGCTCAGCAGTTTCCCTCCGGCTTGGGATGGCCGAGCTTGCATGATTGTTCTTTGTGATGAAATGCAAACCGGCTGGCTGGTGTGTCATCAGGTGTTCTTCAAACATGTCACACCGTGCTAGGTTGATTTCATCTGCGGAGGTGTAGTGCCCAAGAACTTGCTGGACCGGAATTTCGCCAGAAAAAGCCATTCATGGCAAGCCTATTGGAGATGTAATCGTGAGTGCAAAAAGCCGTCTGAAGAGTTTTCGCAAGCTCCTGGCTCATGCGCGGCAAATTCTTGAGCTTGATATTGGCTTCCGGCTCTGGGACGGGTCTACCGTGCCCGAGGATCTCGATCCGGGTGCGTTCACGATCCGTCTGGCTGATGAGGGGCTGATTGCCGCATTGCTTCGCTCGCCCAATCCCGAAACTCTGCTCAATCTCTGGGTGTCCAAGCGGATCGATTTTGAAAACGGCGACATGTTTGACCTCGTGGCGCGCAGGCCCAAGGTCCGCACCCGCGAAATTCGCAAGCAGCTGAGCAAATTTCTTCTGTTCAACAATGCGCGCAAGTTCCTGTTTGTGGACAGGGGCGGCCCGTGGCCGCTGAGCGACCAGCCGGACGAAAAGCCGTCTGACGGAAATGCCGAGGAAAACCAGAAGAACATCGCCTACCACTACGATGTCTCCAATGCATTCTATGAGCTCTTCCTCGATGAACAGATGGTCTACACCTGCGGCTACTGCACCGATTGGGACAATGACATTCACCAGTTGCAGCGCGACAAGCTGGAGATGATCTGCCGCAAGCTCAGGCTCAAATCCGGCGAGAAAATGCTCGACATCGGCTTTGGCTGGGGATCGCTCGCACTCTATGCGGCGGCCAATTATGGCGTGCATGTCACCGGCGTCACCCTGTCCGAGCGCCAGCTCGAATTTGCCACTCAAAAGGCCGAGAGGCTCGGTCTGTCGGATCGTGTGAACTTCATTCTGCTTGATTACACCAAGGTCGAGGGCGAATTCGACAAGATCTCCTCGATCGGCATGCACGAAGCCATCGGCATCGACAATTACCCGACCTATTATTCAACCATACAACGGGTGCTCAAACCCGGCGGTCTCTACCTGCATCACGCTATCACCAGGCCCGCCAAAAAGGACGCCAAGACATTTCGTAAGAAGAACAAGGAGTTCGCGCTACTCACGAAATACATCTTCCCCGGCGGCGAACTCGATCATATCGGCAACACCGTGATGAATTTGGAGCAGCACGGCTTCGAAGTTCATGATGTGGAGAACTGGCGCGAACACTACCAGCGCACCTGCAGGCTCTGGCATGACCGGCTGCTGGCCAATTACGACGCGGC
Source organism: Hoeflea sp. (assembly GCA_048261205.1). GTDB lineage: Bacteria > Pseudomonadota > Alphaproteobacteria > Rhizobiales > Rhizobiaceae > Hoeflea. The sequence continues at coordinate 176,289 of JBLXGF010000001.1, read as the reverse complement.
CGTGGCCGAAGTCGGCGAGGTCAAGACAAGGCTGTGGCTGGTCTATCTCGGCGGCTGCTCGATTGCCTTCGAACGCAACACCGTCCGGCTTTACCAGACCGTGACAAGCAAGGTGCGCCGGGGACCGGCGGGCCTGCCGCCGACCCGCGCGGATCTCTATAGATAGTCTGCAGTCATCCGGGAGTGCTCAAAGTTCGACCGCTTCGACGCGCTTGTTGGCGAACCGCAGAGCCAGTTCGCCGCGAATGAGCTTGAGTGCCCGTTCGCCGAACAGCTCGCGGCGCCAGCCTTGAAGTGCTGCCACTTCTGCCGCGTCGCCCTCCACCGCAATGGCCTCGAGATCATCCGAGGTGGCGATGATTTTCGCCGCAACGTTTTCCTTTTCCACGGTCAGCTTCAGCAAAACCCGAAGCAGCTCGATGGAGGCTTGCGCGCCCTCGGGTGTCTGCTTCTGCCGTGGCAGCCGCGGCATTTCTTCTTTCGGCGTCTCGAGCGCCTCATTGACGATCTCGACCAGAGTCGCGCCCTGTTGCGAGCGTTCCCAGCCGCGCGGAATCGTGCGCAGCCGCGACAGGGCTTCGGAATCCTTGGGTTGCTGCTGCGCGATCTCGTAAATCGCGTCGTCCTTGATCACCCGGCCGCGTGGCACGTTGCGTGACTTGGCCTCACGCTCGCGCCAGGCCGCAACATGCTGCAGCACGCACAGCTCAATGGGTTTTTTGACCCGCATTTTCAGCCGTTTCCAGGCATCCGCAGGATCGATTTCATAGGTCGAGCGCGATTCCAGAACGGCCATTTCGTCAACCACCCAAAGGCTGCGGCCCTCGGCGTTGAGTCGCGCAACAAGCTCGAGATAGACGTCGCGCAGGTGGGTGACATCGGCCAGCGCATAATCAAGCTGCTTGTCGGTCAGCGGCCGGCGGCTCCAGTCGGTAAACCGGGAAGATTTGTCGATGTGGGCCCCGGTGATCCGCGAGACCAGCTGGTCATAGGATATCGATTCGCCGAAGCCGCAGACCATGGCGGCCACCTGGGTGTCGAAAATCGGGTGCGGCACCAAATCGCCGAGTTTGACCACGATTTCGATATCCTGGCGGGCGGCGTGGAACACCTTGATCACTGACGGGTCTGCCATCAGCTCGAAAAAGGGTTTCAGATCAATGCCTTTGGCCATGGGGTCGACGATGCCCTCATCGTCGGGGCCGGCCATCTGGATGAGGCACAGTTCGGGCCAATAAGTGGTCTCACGCAGAAACTCGGTGTCAACGGTGACAAAGTCGTGTTTGGCGAGGCGGGCGCAAAAGGCGGCAAGCGCCTCGGTGGTTGTTATCATGTCCATGCTTGGCATTTAGCGGGAATTCTCCGGTTTGTCTTCTCCCCCCGACACCTCTTTGTTGTCGTGGTGTGTGTCGCGGTTAACCGATTGCGCAGCCATGCGGGCAAAGACCGGGGAGGTGCGCAACAAGCCGGCAAAGCGGCCACGGTCCGGTTCATCCGGTGAGCCGCGAACGATCCGCACAAGCGTGTAGACAACGAACGCGCCATGCATGGCGCAAATGAAGGTGAAAAACGCCACCGCACCAAGCCAGTCGACCATGACCGCTGACAAAAGCGGGCCGATCGAGGCGCCAATCGCCCAGAAGAACATCAGCCCGGAGGCAATCTGCACATATTCGCCGGCATTCGCCTTGTCGTTGGCATGCGCTGCCGACAAGGAATAGAGCGGCAGGGTGAACGCGCCCCACAGGAAAATGCCGACAAGATTGTAGGCGACATTGCTGCCCGCGAACCAGACCATGAACAACCCGCACAAGGTGGACCCCGATGTCGCCAGCAGCAGCACAGACCGGCGGCCGATCTTGTCGGAGAGGTAGCCCAGCGGATATTGCAGCACGATCCCGCCGATAATCCCGGCGCTCATGAAAGAGGCGATGTCGGAGACCTGCAATCCGAGGCTTTCGGCATATAGCGGTCCCACCGAACGGAACGAGGCCGTGGTCAGTCCGACTGTGATGGCGCCGGCCGAGGCCAGCGGCGACACCATCCACAATCGTTTCGGACTGAAGGAGAACGGCGCGGGCGGCGCGGGGTTTGACCGGTCGGCGAGCGACACCGGGACGATCGACAGGATGATGAGCATGGTCATCACCGCGAAGATCTCGAAACCGCCGATTCCGAACACCGGCATCAGATATTGTGAAGCCGTCACCGCGCCAAGATCAACGAACCGGTAGATCGCAAGGGTTCGCGCCCGGTTGGCGTTGGTGATCTGCGAATTGATCCAGCTTTCTACATTGGCAAACAGCGAGGCGAAGCAGATGCCGGTGACCAGCCGCATCAGGAACCAGAAGAACGGATCGATGACCATCACCATGGCAAGCGAAGCGCAGGCGGCAATGGCCGCCATGGCGGCGAAGGCGCGGATGTGGCCCGTGGTCCGCAGCAGCCACGGCGTCATCCAGCAGCCGATGATGAAGCCAAGATAATAACCCGCGCCGGCAAGGCCGATAACAGTGGGCGAAAATCCCTCTGCCGAACCGCGCAGGGTTATCAGGGTTCCCTGCAATCCATTGCCCGCCAGCAACACGCCGGCGGTGGTTAGAAGCGGAAACAGTGGGCGGAGCGAATGCATGACAGGCCGGAAAGGAGAACAAACAACACACCCCGTCCTACATTGAAAATCCGCGTTCGTCGCGGCGAAATCCCGACATTGCACAGTTGGCCGGCGTCAGGGCAGGACGAAAGCGGCCTTTCACCTTGACAAACCGGGTGGGTCATGCGCTTTTCCGCGCGATTTTTACCGTGCGCCGAGGTGGCGATGCGAGCCGTTTTCGCAACCTGCCGATCCGCCGATTCCACCCATTGGTTCAAGCCATCGAGGATATGCCATGCATCCCTACCGTTCCCACACCTGTGCCGCGCTTCGCAAGAGCGACAGCGGCGCCAATGTCCGCCTGTCGGGCTGGGTGCACCGCGTGCGCGACCATGGCGGCCTGCTGTTCATCGACCTGCGTGACCATTACGGGCTGACCCAGATTGTCGCCGATCCCGACTCGCCAGCCTTCAAGGCGGCCGAAACCGTGCGTGGCGAATGGGTGATCCGCGTTGACGGCGTGGTCAAGGAGCGCATGATCGACACCATCAACGCCAACCTTGGAACCGGCGAGATCGAGGTCTTTGCCCAGGAAATCGAAATCCTCTCCGCCGCCAAGGAATTGCCGCTGCCCGTGTTTGGCGAGCCGGATTATCCGGAGGATGTACGTCTCAAATACCGCTTTCTCGATTTGCGCCGCGAGACCCTGCACAAGAACATCGTCACCCGCACCAAGGTGATTGCCGACATGCGCAAGCGGATGACAGACATTGGCTTCGCCGAATACGCGACACCGATTCTGACCGCATCATCGCCTGAAGGCGCGCGCGACTTTCTGGTTCCGAGCCGTATTCACCCCGGCCAGTTCTACGCGTTGCCGCAGGCGCCGCAGCAGTACAAGCAGCTGTTGATGGTGGCCGGTTTTGACCGCTATTTCCAGATCGCGCCGTGCTTCCGTGATGAAGACCCGCGCGCCGACCGGCTGCCGGGCGAGTTCTATCAGCTCGACCTGGAAATGAGCTTCGTCACCCAGGAAGATGTCTGGGACACCATGGAACCGGTGATGCGCGGCGTCTTCGAGGAATTTGCCGAAGGCAAGCCGGTGACGCAGAATTTCCGCCGCATTCCCCATGCCGAGGCCATCCGCAAATACGGTTCCGACAAGCCCGATCTGCGCAACCCGATCGAGATGCAGGAAGTCACCGAGCATTTCGCCGGCTCCGGCTTCAAGGTGTTTGCCGGCATGATCGCCAACAACCCGAAGGTCGAGGTCTGGGCAATTCCGGCCAAGACCGGCGGCTCCCGCGCCTTCTGCGACCGGATGAATTCCTGGGCGCAGGGGCAGGGCCAGCCAGGCCTGGGCTACATTTTCTGGCGCAAGGAAGGCGACACTCTTGAAGGCGCCGGCCCGATTGCCAAGAACATCGGACCAGAGCGCACCGAAGCCATTCGCGTCCAGATGGGCCTTGAAGATGGCGACGCCTGCTTCTTTGCAGCCGGTGATCCGGCCAAGTTTTCCCGTTTCGCAGGCGACGCCCGCACGCGCGCCGGTGAGGAACTCAACCTCGTCGACGAGAATCGGTTTGAGCTCTGCTGGATTGTCGATTTCCCGTTCTACGAATGGGATGAGGATGCGAAGAAGGTCGAGTTTGCCCACAACCCATTCTCGATGCCGCAGGGCGGCATGGAAGCGCTGGAGACCCAGGACCCGCTGACACTGAAAGCCTATCAGTACGATCTGGTCTGCAACGGTTTCGAGATCGCCTCCGGTTCGATCCGGAACCAGTCGCCCGAGCTGATGGTCAAGGCGTTCGAAAAGGTCGGCTTGAGCCAGGCCGATGTCGAGGAACGCTTCGGCGGCCTCTACCGTGCCTTCCAGTATGGCGCTCCGCCGCATGGCGGCATGGCAGCCGGCGTCGACCGGGTGATCATGCTGATTGTCGGCGCCAAGAACCTGCGCGAAGTGGCGCTGTTCCCGATGAACCAGCAGGCCCAGGACCTGCTGATGGGCGCGCCAAGCCCGGCATCCCCGGCCCAGATGCGCGAATTGTCACTGCGCGCGATTCCGCCAAAGGCCGAATAGGCCCAGCCGCCAGCCGGCCGGATTCAAAACAACAAAAAGCCCGGGCAACCATTTGGTTTCCCGGGCTTTTCTTATTGTCTCAGTGCAGATCAGGTGATCAGGCTTTATCGTCTGCCTGGTCTTTCTCGTCCGATGGGAGGTCGAGCAGGTCCTGCCTCGACGCGGATGCGACAGTCTTGCCTTTGGTCTTGCCTGCCTTGGAGGGCTTTGCGGCGGAAGTCGCCGCCGGCTTTTCATTCGGCATGGCTTCGAAGCGGATCATTGAACGGGTCCAGTATGTGCGAGAGGGGCGATCTGCGCGCCGGAACAGGTACCGGATTGCGCGTGATTCTAACGACACCCTGCGCCCACATTGCGGCACAAGCAAGCTGAACCCTTGTCAGGTTGCTCCCTTTGCCGACGCGATGCGAAAATGCGCTGGGGATGAACTCAAAGCGCGCGCCGGATCATTACCGCCTCAGCTTTGCCCGCCCATTGTCGACATGCGGTTTCGGAGAAACTCCTTTTCACTTTCGTTGTTGCTCAGATCAATTGCGCGCTGATAGCTCGTCCGGGCCGCATCAAGCCTGTGCAGTCTGCGCTGGAAATCAGCCTTTGCGGCATGAAAAGGCTGATAGTCGCTAAGCCCGGCTTCAAGTTCGGTGAGTGCATTCAGCGCGTCCTCCGCTCCCGCCGCATAAGACAGCGCCACGGCGCGATTGAGCAGATAGACCGGGTTGGGCGAAAGCCGATGCATGGCCTCGTAGAGCAGCACGATTTCGCCCCACCCGGTTTCTGTGTGGCTGGGCGCCTGGGCATGCAGTGCACTGACGGCTGCCTGCAATTGAAAAAGACCGGGGCGGGCGCGTTTGAGGGCACGGTCGAGCAGCACGCAACCCTCGGCAATCTCGTCGCTGTTCCACAGGTCGCGGTCCTGGCTGTCGAGCGCGATCATCCGGCCCGACCCGTCCAGCCGTGCCTCGGCGCGCGAATGGTTGAGCAGCATTAGCGCCAGCAACCCCTCACATTCAGGGTCGCAAGGAACCAGCTCCAGCATCAGCCGTCCTGTGCGGATGGCCTCAAGGCACAGATCATGGTGAAGCGGCCCTGGTCCGGCGGTGGTGGAATAACCCTCGTTGAACGTCAGGTAGATCACCGACAGCACGGAGTTGAGCCGCTCGGCCCAGTGTTCCGGTTCCGGGATCTCAAAGCCGATGCCCGCCTTGGTGATCTTGTGGCGCGCCCGCACCAGGCGTTGCGCCATGGCATCTTCGCGGTCAAGGAATGCACGTGCGATTTCCGGCGTTGTCAGTCCGCACAGGGTGCGCAGGGTCAGGGCCACTCGTGTCTTGGCGTCTAGTGCAGGGTGGCAGCAGGTGAAAATCAGCCGCAACCGCTCATCCGGAATGTCTGTGGGTTCATCGCTGTCGATTGTCTCCCGGTCGAGCTGGATCAGCAGACTGTATTCTGCCGCCTTTCGGCTGAAGTTGCGCGCCCGCCTGAACCGGTCAATCGCCTTGCGCCGTGCGGTTTGAAGCACCCAGCCGGCCGGTGCCGCAGGCAGTCCGTTTCGCGACCAGTGCACCAGAGCCGATTCAAGGGCTTCCTGCAGACAGTCCTCGGCGAGCTGAAAATCTCCTGTGTCGCGCAGCAACGCACCCAGCAACCGGCCAGTATCAGTGCGCGCGAGGGCTTCAATCGCCTCGCGCGCACTGAGTTGCTGTTCGCAGATGTCTGAAGCCATGTGGCCTATTCGATCTCCATCACCGGACGAACTTCCACCGATCCGTGTTCGGCGGAGGGGATCATCGCTGCATATTTGATCGCTTCATCGAGATTGGCGCATTCGAACATATAAAACCCGCCAAGCTGCTCCTTGGTTTCGGCAAACGGCCCATCCATTGTTTCGGTCTTGCCATTGCGCACCCGCACGGTTGTCGCAGTCGATGTCGGCTGAAGCGCCTCTCCGGCCAGCATTACGCCATCGCGTTGATAGGTCTCCGTGGCCTTGCGGTAGCCCTCCATGTAGGGGCCGAATTCCGGAGTGCCATAATCGGGCCCGGCTCCGGGAGCAGCGTAGATGAGTGCAAGATATTTCATGTCTGTTTCCTCTTCCTGAAATGTCCGGGCCCGGTTCGGGTCCGAGTTTACGTCAAGGGGACGAACGCACCGACCCCGTTTCGACATCGCTCGGAAAATAAATTACCCGGCCAAGCGGCTGATGACGATTCCGGCCATCGAAACCGGCATCAGGAACCGCCTGGCGGCGGCGACGTTACTCAGGCCATGCCGGAAAAGGTGCTCGCAGAGCGTCATCTCGCCTGTTCGTTATCGACCATCGAGCGCTGCACGATGTGCGTCCGGGGCTTTGCGGAAATCCGCCCAAATCCCCGGGGAAGGGATAGGTACCTTCCATCGGCAGGGCGATCAGTCGATCCATGATGTGCTGGTGAAGGGGGCTGTTATAGTCCAGAAGATAGCAAGCCCGCACACCGGGACGGTGTCAGCCGCGCCCGGTCCACATTCTTTACCCTCTGCCCGCCAAGGCAAACAAGCAACACGCAATTTGCCCGTTCAGCCGGAATTGGCGTGCGCCTGTCAGGTGAATTGCCTGAGGCTCTGCCGTCAGCCCGCCGCTGCTAGTTCTTGCAACAGGTTTCCACCGGTTCATTGGCGGTGATCTGCACGTTGAGCAGATCAACCAGAGACTTCGGATTGCCCATTCCAGCGCCCATGATCACCGGAACGGCCACGGGCGATGCCGGAAACGCTGAAATGGTGATGTTCTGAGGATTGTCGAGATAGATGTTCGCCGCAGCGGAAATCTGTTTCTGAAGTGAGGGGATGCCAAGGCCGCCAAGCATCAGGGGAAGCATCCCCTTCAGCGCTCCGCGCATGTCGTCTCCCGACAGGCCCTGTTTCTTCCCGGCAAATGCCAGCGCCCGTTCCGTAACCGAAGCGTCGTCGAAACGAATCGATGCCGAATTGAAACTGAGTTGCTGCAACATGCCCAACATCGCAAATCCCATCGCCTGCTGTGCTGCCTGCGGGTCGGGATTGGAGGCGGCCGCGGCCTGCGCCTGCTGCATCGCCTTGACGAACTCAAGCGTGTAGCCCGAAATCTGGATGGACATGGCCAAACTGCCGACGTCATCAAGCGTGAGCGAATATTCGCTCAGATCAACCATGCCGGATTCCACATCCCACGAGCCATTGAACTTGAGGTCACCGGTCAGTGTGTCATAGCCAAGCTGATGGAATGCATCCCTGGCTTTCGGATCATCAATCTGGCTGGGATCGATTTTCAACCCAGAACCGTCCATCAGCATGTTGACCTTGGTACCGGCACCGAGGCGCTCAACATTCAGATCCAGTCCGGCCATCGAAAAGAGCTGCGCGCCATTGGTCTCGACACTTATTGTTCCGGTGGAAAAGCCTTCATAGAAGAGAATATCATTTACAGAACTCATGTCGCCATCGGCAGGTATGGTCAGGCCGGTCATCTCGATGTCTGAGATTGAAACACTGGTCGGGCCTTCCTGGATATTCACATCCGAGAGGTTTGCTGACTCAACAAAGTAGCCGCCATTGCCGGTTTCCTCTACGCCGTTGAATGTGATGTCACCGAGTTTGAACGGAGGCTGGCCGGGCGCTTCCGCAGTCGCAGACCTGAGAATGACCGTGTTGCCGTCCGGCTCGATAGCCGAAAAGCTCAGCTTGCTGCCGTTCTGCTTGCTCAGGGCCGAAAACTTGGTCGCAAAATCATCAGCATCCAGAGCCATCACCGGGGTTGCGATGGCGAGTGAACCAAGAACTGTCGATACGAACAGCTTCTGCGTGATGCGGGGATGAAATGTCATGTCAGGTCCTTCTTTTGCTTAAGCAGAGCGGCCTTGCGGCGATATGGTTGCGTCTTAACATCGAAAATGAGGACGCGTGCGCCAAGCCGTCCACACACCAGCATGACTTAAGCGGCAGAAAAATGGCGCGTGCCTGGTTATCAGCCGGAAAGCTGTGCCTCCCGTGAGGACTTGACCATGCCGCCTCTTGCTCCGAATCACCGCTTCCTTTAACCCCACCCCATGGGAAAAAGCCTGCTTCCGCCCGGTGGTGGCGACCACATACAAGCCGTTGACCTGAAGAAAGCGCTCGAAGAGCGCTATCTGGCCTATGCGTTGTCGACCATCATGCACAGGGCCTTGCCTGATGTGCGCGACGGCATGAAGCCTGTGCATCGCCGCATCGTCTACGCGATGAACGAAATGGGGCTGAAATCAGCCGGGTCTTTCAAGAAATCCGCCAAGATCGTCGGTGAGGTGATGGGTAACTTCCATCCACACGGCGACCAGTCGATCTATGATGCCCTGGTGCGGCTGGCGCAGGATTTCGCGGTGCGTTACCCCCTGGCCAACGGTCAGGGCAATTTCGGCAACATCGACGGTGATAGCGCTGCTGCGATGCGTTACACCGAATCCAAGATGACAGCGGTGGCGGAACTGCTGATCGAGGGCATCAACGAGGACGCGGTCGATTTCCGTGACACCTATGACGAGGAAAACAGCGAGCCGGTGGTGCTGCCCGGCGCATTTCCCAACCTGCTCGCCAATGGCGCCACCGGTATTGCCGTTGGCATGGCGACATCGATCCCGCCGCACAATGCGGCTGAACTCTGCGATGCGGCACTAGCGCTGATCCGCAATCCTGAAGCCACCGTCGAAGACCTGCTTCAATATGTCGAAGGTCCGGATTTCCCCACAGGCGGCATCGTCATCGACAGCCGCGAATCCATTCTCGAGGCCTACAAGACCGGCCGCGGCGGCTTCCGGGTCCGCGCCAAATGGGAGGTGGAGGACACCGGCCGCGGCGGTTACCAGATCGTCGTCACCGAAATGCCCTATCAGGTGCAGAAGTCGCGGCTGATCGAGAAGATCGCCGAACTGCTGATCGCCCGCCGATTGCCGCTGCTCGATGATGTGCGTGACGAGTCGGCCGAAGATGTCCGTCTGGTGCTCATTCCCAAGAGCCGCTCGGTCGATCCGACGCTTTTGATGGAATCGCTGTTCCGTCTCTCCGATCTCGAAAACCGCATTCCGCTCAATCTCAACGTGCTGTCGATGGGCAAGGTGCCCAAGGTGATGAACCTGGTCGAGGTTCTGAGCGAGTGGCTGGCGCATCGCCGCGAGGTGCTGCAGCGCCGCTCGCGCCACCGGCTGGCGGCGATCGAACGGCGGCTGGAACTGCTGTCGGGTTTCCTGATCGCCTATCTCAATCTCGACGAGGTGATCCGCATCATCCGCGAGGAGGATGAGCCCAAGCTCGAACTGATGAAGACCTTCGAGCTGACCGATGTCCAGGCAGAAGCCATCCTCAACATGCGGCTGCGCTCCTTGCGCAAGCTGGAAGAGCTGGAAATCCGCAAGGAATTCGATGGTCTGAGCAACGAGAAGGCCGAGATTGAAGCCTTGCTCGCCTCCGATTCCAAGCAGTGGCAAACTGTCGCCTGGGAAGTCGGCAAGGTCCGCAAGACCTTCTCCAAGGAAACCGAGCTTGGTGCGCGCCGGACAAAGTTTGCCGAAGCGCCGGTCGCCGACCTCGCGGCCATCGAGCAGGCGATGATCGAAAAAGAACCGATCACCGTGGTCATTTCCGAGAAAGGCTGGATCCGCGGCATGAAGGGCCACATGGCCGATTATGCCGGCTTGCAGTTCAAGGACGGCGATTCGCTCAAGCTTGCCTTCCACGCCAACACGACCGACAAGCTGGTGATCGTCACCACCGGTGGCAAGGCCTATACACTCGGCGCTGACAAGCTGCCCGGTGGACGTGGCCATGGCGAACCGCTCAGGATCATTGTCGACATGGACAATGATCAGGCCGTACTCACAGCCTTTGTGCACGACCCGGCGCGGAAGTTGCTCGTGGCATCAACGGCGGGCAATGGTTTCGTTGTCGCCGAGAGTGACATGGTCGCCAACACCCGCAAGGGCAAGCAGATCATGAATGTCAGCCTGCCGCAGGAAATGAGGCTGTGCGTGCCGGTTGCCGGTGACCACGTTGCCGTTATTGGCGAAAACCGCAAGATGCTTATTTTCCCGCTTGAGCAATTGCCTGAAATGAGCCGCGGCAAGGGTGTTCGCCTGCAACGCTATAAGGATGGCGGCGTGTCCGATATCCGTTGTTTTGCGATGGAGGAGGGGCTCACCTGGGAAGACAGCGCCGGCCGCGTACACAACCGCAAGAAGGAAGATCTGCTTGAGTGGATCGCCGACCGCGCCCAGGCAGGCCGGCTTGTGCCCAAGGGATTCCCGCGCTCAGGCAAGTTCAGCTGATCAAGGCCGCATTCCGCGCCATCCCGATCCGCCCGAAACCCGGCAGCTTGATGCCCGGATGGGTGATGTCGATGCCGAACACCAGCCCGCCGAGTCGGATTTCGATCCCGTAGAGCGTTCCCACTGCAAGACCGGCATATCCACCGAGCGAAAACTCAAGATTGCGCCAGTCGGGGGAAAGTGTGACGAACTCACCCCAGGGGCGGAAGTCTCGGCCAACCGCTTCTGGCGGCAGCGCCAGGTCAAGCTCAGGCACGGATCTGAGCACATGGGCGATAAAGGAATTCGAGTTCGGGCCTGGCCAGATCGTGTAATCCCCACGCCCCGCGAAGGGGTAGGCGCTCACTGCCGCTTCGATCTTTGGAATGAGTCGAGCCGCATCGTCACCGTGAAGCGCAAGCAGGATCTCCGGCGCATTGGAGTACCAGCGGCCATCGGCGGGATAGGCGTTGGTGCGGATCGGGCTGCCCCAGCCGACCTTGTCATAGCGATTGTAACGCTGGGATCCGGCGGCTTTTGTCACAATCCAGCTGTGAACCGCCAATGCGCCCTTCAATCCCCCGGTTCGCGCCGCCATCACATAGACAGCTGCATCGGAGGTTTCTGCGGCTTCTGGCAGAATGCCCGACGATGACCAGTCTGCGGCTCGCCAGGAACCTGGCTGCGAACTGGCTGCGCGCACGGCCAGCGAGGCCAGGGCCGGTGCGACGAAGCACAACAGGACGACAAGCAGAAATTTCTTAATTCCGGACAAGGCGCAATCCATGCGGTTTCGATGCTGCAATTGATCACCGACATGAGACCAGATTAGGGCGCAAAGCCAACAAGAAAAAGGGAAGGGCGGTCAGGTTGGCTTCATAGCGGGTGGCGTGGTGCTAATGTTCTGGCCGCACGCCGGTGGGAAATCAGTTGCCACAGGGAATGCGCAACCAGGGCCACAACGATGATCACCCCGCCAATCAAGCCGAGACGCGTCGGCACCTCGGAGAAAATCATCCACATCCAGACCGGCGCCAGAATGGTCTCAAGCAAATAGAACATCGCCACCTCCGGCCCCGAAATATATTTCGGTCCTGTTGCCAGGCACCAGAACGCCACGGGAATGACGACCAGACCGTTGAGCGCCAGCCAGCCGGGATGCGGGAGCACGATGGCTGCGGGACCGCCGATGATCGCCAGGCCCACGATGCATGGCACGATTGCCGCAATCAGCGGGGCAAAGCCCATTCCTGTGCGCGCCTTCCTGCTGATGGTGATGATCAGCGACAGCAGCAGCGACGTGAACAGCGCCAGCCCGTTGCCTATCATGTTGCCGGCCTGCAGGCCGTCCGACACGATCAGGCCGACGCCAAAGGTCATTGCCACCATCGCCATGAAGGTCTGCGGTTTGGGGCGTTCTCCGATCAGCAGCCAGCCCATCAGGGCGGCAAACATCGGGTTGAAGGCGAGGATGAACACCAGGTTGGCCGTCGTCGTGTGAAATACCGCCAGCATGAAGCTGATCGCGGCAATGCCATAGAGGCCCGTCACCAGCAGCCCGGTGCGTCCGGGGATGATTGGGGCGCGGTTGGAGGTAAAAAGCCGCAATGCGGCCCACATCACCAGTGCGGCGAAAAATGTCATCCCGCCGCGCGCGGCCACAACCGACCAGGCTTCGCCTTCCGACAGCTTGATCAGAGGGATATCGATGGTCAGTGCCAGCCCGCCGAACGCGGTGATCAGCAGTCCCTTGCGATGCTCGGCCGCCTGCTGGATATGATCGGACATTAAATGCGGCCTTGCTGGGGGGCCCGGGCGTCAGACGCATCTGATTTCGGTCTGGATCGGGGCTTTTGGAAGGGAGGGGAAGGCGGGACAGAAGGTTACGGTTCATACCTTTCCCAGCCCTGCGCCATCAGATGTTCCTGTGGCAGGAAACGGGTCTTGTATTCCATCTTGCGCGATCCCTTGACCCAATAGCCCAAATATACATGCGGAAGGCCGAGGTTTTGGGCGCGCTCGATATGGTCGAGGATCATATAGGTCCCCAGCGACCGGTCGGTCACGTCAGGATTGAAAAACGAATAGACCATCGACAGCCCGTCACCCATCCTGTCAGTCAGCGCCACCGCCAGCAATTCGCCGGTGGGCTGCTCCTGCAAGCCATCGCCCTCGGCTCTCACTCGGTATTCGATGATGCGGCTGTCGACATGGGAATCCTCCACCATCATCGCATAATCGCCGATGCTCATGTCGGCCATGCCACCGGTCTGGTGACGGCTGTCGAGATAGCGCCGGAAAAGCCTGAACTGTTCACTCGATGGCTCTGCATGATACTCGGTGGCAACCAAATCGGCATTGGCAGCCCGGTTGCGCCGCATCGAGCGAGTCGGCTTGAATTCGCCGGCCAGAATGCGAACGGAAATGCAGGCGCGGCAGGTTTCGCAGGCCGGGCGGTAGGCGATGTTCTGCGAGCGCCGGAAACCGCCTTGCGTCAGCAGGTCGTTCAGGTCCTTGGCTTTTTCACCCACCAAATGTGTAAAAACCTTCCGCTCGCTCTGCCCCTCAAGATAGGGGCAGTCTGATGGCGCGGTCAGAAAAAACTGCGGCGAATTGATGGGTTGGTTCATCATGTCTTTGGTTCGGAACGGGTCAAAGTCCATAATACCATGGCGCAAGTAACGAAAACGTCAACCATATGATGATCACAAGCGGCGTACCTGCGCGAAGAAAGTCGCTGAACCGGTAGTGGCCGGGTCCCATGACCAGAAGATTGGTCTGGTATCCGATCGGCGTGGCGAAAGAGGCGTTCGACGCAAAGATCACTGCCGCGATGAACGGTTCGGGCGGCGCGCCCATGCCCTTGGCGATTCCCAGCGCAATCGGCGTGAACAGCACTGCCGTGGCGTTGTTGGACAAGACATTGGTCAGTGCAGCCATGACCAGGAACAGCCCGGACAGGATGACGCCCGCCGGAGCGCCCGCCATCAGGCTCAGCGAACTCGAGGCTATCAGCGCAGCGCCACCGGTCGATTCGAGCGCGGTGGCCAGCGCCACCGAAGATCCGACCAGCAGGAAGATCTGACGGTCAAAGGCTCGGCCTGCCTGAAGGATTGAAAGACAGCCGGTCAACAGCATCAGCACGGCACCTGCGACCGCAGCCACGACAATCGGCACGATCGAGAAGGCCGAAAGAAGCACGATGGCCGCAAAGATTGCCACCGCGATGCGCGCTTTGCGGGATTGCGGCACCGCTTCCGCCGAATGTTCGAGAAGCAAGAGGTCATGATTGCCCCGCAGCAGTTTGATCGCTTCCATCGGCCCGCCGATCAACAGCGTGTCGCCGGGCTCCAGCCGGATGTCGGACATGGCCGAGCGCGCCATTCTGCTTTTGCGCTGCACGCCGAGAACCGAGATGCCGAATTGCGGCCGCAGCCCCGAGAGCTGGATGGTCCGCCCGGCATAACGCGAACCCGGCGAGATCACCGCTTCGACCAGATGGTAGTCGGGACCCGGTGGCGGCTCGTTGTGGGGCTCCTCGGAAGCGTTGTCGTCATTTTCCAAGCCTGCGCGTCCCCGTGACAGCGCTTTGGAAAACGCCCGCCTGGTTCCTGTCACCACAAGCGTGTCCCCGACAGAAAGGGTGAGATCCTCGAACGGCGGAAGCACAGGGACATCGCGGCGCTGCAGCAGCCTCAGCGTCAACTCCCCAAGTCCCGGGAACATGCCTGCCTTGGCGGAAATGCCCACATAGGGATGATCCCGCGTCAGCGTGATCTCTCCGATGAACTGCGCGCCGGATTTCGCTCCTGCACTCAGTTCGGCTTTCCGTTCGGGCAGCAGCCGGGGAAGTACGCCAAGCACATAGGCGCCCCCGACCACCGCCAGAATGATGCCCATTCCGGTGATGTCGAAAAATCCGATCTCGAATCCGTAATCACGAACAACCCCTGCCACCAGCAGGTTGGTCGAGGATCCGATCAATGTGGTCATGCCGCCGAGAATTGTGATGAAAGACAGCGGCATGAACACCCGGCTGGGCGAAATCGACCGTTGCGCCGAAATCACCACCAGAATCGGAATGAAGATAACCACCACCGGCGTGTTGTTCAGGAAGGCCGAGAAGATAGCTGCGCCGACGAGGATGAACAGGATCGGCCGGAAGGTGCTGGCGCCACCCATCCGCCCGAGCTTGCGCGCCGGCGCTTCCATTGCGTCGGTTGCAAACAGGCCTTGTCCAACGATCAGGAGCGCGATCACGGTAACAAGCGCCGGGTTGGAAAAGCCGGAGAGAAGCCGTTCGGGTTCCAGGCTTGCGCCATCCGCTCCGCTATAGGGAAAGACACCAAACAGGATCATCACTGTGGCCAGTGACACCAGCGATACCGTTTCCATCGGCCAGCGCTCGGATGCATAGGCGATGATGGTTGCCGCGATGATCACAAACGTGGCGATGAGATGGAAATCTGGCATGGATGCGGTGCGGCTCCGGTGACGCGAGTTTGACACCACTTTACCGCGTCGCCGGCGCTCGCGCCTAGGGCGAATATTTCCAAAGACGCGGATCCGGCGCAATGGCAGGCGCGATGGTTTCCGAAACATGGAAACGAATGGTCTGGCCAGAGGATTTTGCACCACCTGCCTTATGGGCGGGTGGCCGGGCGCTGGTTGCCTGATCGGCCATCAGCTATTCGGACAGAAGCGCTTCGACATTTTCCCGGGTTTTAGTCGCCGCCTCATGTTTGACCGGACCGTAACCGCGGATTTCCATGGGTGCGGCAAGCACCTGCGTCCAGATTTGGGCATCGGCCGGAGTTATCTCCTCCTCGCAACGCGCCATCAGCGCCTCGAACCATGCGATCAATCCGCGCTCCATCTTGCGTTCAGCCGTGTAGCCAAAGGGATCCAGTGCAGTCCCGCGCAGCCCCTTGAGCCGGGCGAGAGCAGACAAGACAGGCCGTATGGCAGGGCCGAACGCCCGTTTGAGCGGACGTCCGCGCGCATCCGTGGCTCCGCCGAGCAAGGGCGGCGCGAAATGATGCACAATCTTGAAATCACCTTCAAAACGATCCGTGAGGCTGCTGAGAAACGCCTTGTCACTATGCAGCCGCGCCACTTCGTATTCGTCCTTGTAGGACATCAGCTTGAACAGCGATCTGGCAGCGCTGACCGCGAGGTCTTCGGCCAGTTCGGCAGGCAATTTGGCATGGAATGCCGTCATGCGGGTACGGTAGCGGTTCGCCCAGGCTGCGTTCTGGTAGCCTTCCAGAAAGCCGGCACGCCGGGCGATCACGTCATCAAGCGAAGTGGCGAAATCCGGTTTCGGGTGGAGATGAGATGTCAGCGCGGCAGGGGTGGCGGCCATCAACCGCCCACAGGTGAAAGCGCGCTTGTTCTTGTCAATGGCCACATTGTTGAGCTCCACCGCCCGCATCAGCGCGTCCAGCGACACCGGCACCAGCCCCTGTTGCCAGGCAAAGCCGAGCATCATCACATTGGCAAACACTGCGTCACCGAACAGCGCTTCCGACGCTGCATTGGCGTCAAACGCAGCGAGATTGTCAGCGCCGACCACGGATTCAATCATCGAGCTGCGGCCAGCAATGTTGAGATCCGCATCGCGCTTGAGCACCAGATCACCGGTCGGCATCGCGGCGGTGTTGAGCGCCACTCTTGTACGGGCCGAATAGGTGGCGGATGCCTTGGGGGAGGAGGAAACAACCACGTCGCAGCCGATCACCGCGTCGGCCATGCCGGTATCGATACGCACCTGGTGGATCTGGTCGGGATCCTTGCCGATCCGCACAAAGCTCAGCACCGAGCCGAATTTCTGCGCAAACCCGGTGAAATCGAGAATGCTGGCGCCCTTGCCTTCCAGGTGAGCGGCCATCGAGATCAGCTGCCCGACAGTAACGACGCCGGTGCCGCCAACGCCGGTGACCAGAAGGTTGAACGGCGTATCAAGTGCGGGCAGAGCGGGCAGGGGCACTGCCTTGATCAAGGCATCAATGTCGAGGTCAGCCGGTTTTGGCTTGCGCCTCTGGGCCCCTTCAAGGGTGACGAAGCTGGGGCAGAAGCCACCCAGGCAGGACATGTCCTTGTTGCAGTTGGACTGGTTGATCTGCCGCTTGCGGCCGAATTCGGTTTCCTTCGGCTCGATGCTCAGGCAATTGGATTCAGTCGAGCAGTCGCCGCAGCCCTCGCAGACAAGCTCGTTGATGACCGCGAATTTCTTCGGATCCGGCAAGGTGCCGCGCTTGCGGCGGCGGCGTTTTTCGGTGGCGCAGGTCTGCTCGTAGATCAGAACCGAAACACCCGGAACCTCGCGCAGTTCGCGCTGCACCGCGTCCATCTCGCCGCGCGCATGAATGGTGATGCCGCGCGGGAAATCGGCGCTCGCAAACTTGTCAGGATCATCCGAGACCAGCGCCATCCGTTCGACACCCTCGGCGCGGCAGATATGGGCAATGGCCTGCACGCTCACCGGCCCGTCGACCGGCTGACCGCCGGTCATCGCAACCGCGTCATTGTAGAGGATCTTGTAGGTGATATTGGCGCCCGCCGCGATCGCCTGGCGGATCGCCATCGAACCCGAGTGATACCAGGTGCCTTCGCCGAGGTTCTGGAAGATGTGATTGTTGCCGGTAAAGCGCGAGGACGCCGCCCAGTTCACGCCTTCTCCGCCCATCTGGATCAGCGATGAGGTCTCCCGATCCATCCAGCTGGCCATGAAATGGCAACCGATACCGGCCAGCGCCTTGGAACCTTCGGGTACCTTGGTCGAGGTGTTGTGCGGACAGCCCGAACAGAAATAGGGTGTTCGCGTTGCGCCCGGATCCGACAGAGCGATCAGGGGCTCGGCAATGACCTCCGCAGCCCGCGCAGTAAAATTCTCGCCTCCGAACACGCCGTCCAGCCGTTTGGCAATCAGCGGAACAAGCTGCTTGGGAGACAGTTCGCCGGTCCAGGGGATCAGCCGACGACCCGTCTCGTCATGCTTGCCGACCATGCGCTGCGGCTTGTCGCCGGGCCAGTCATAAAAATACTCCTTGAACTGGCTTTCAATGATGCCACGTTTTTCCTCGATCACCACCACTTCGCGCTTGCCGCGCACAAATCCCAGCGCATCCCGCCTCGCCAGGGGCCAGACCATGCCGACCTTGTAGATGTCGATGCCGAGCGCCCTGCAACGGGCCTCATCCAGCCCCAGCAGACGCAGTGCTTCCATCAGATCGAGATGCGCCTTGCCGGTGGTCACGAACCCGAAGCGGGCGTCGTCGATACCGTGGATTGCCGGTCGATCGGATTGGCTTCGGCAAAGGCGAACACCGCGTGTTTCTTGGCCTCCATCCGCTCCTCGATCTGCGGTCCGGGCAAATCGGGCCAGCGGTAGTGCAGGCCGGTCCCGGGGAATTCAAAATCGGGCTTTGCGAACACCCGGTCCGGCTTCAGCAGGAACGAGCTGGCGCCTTCGACGGTCTCCGAGATCGCCTTGAAGCCGACCCACATGCCGGAATAGCGCGACAGCGCGTAGCCATATTCGGCGAATTCGAGATATTCCGCCACGCTGGCCGGATTGAGTGTCGGCATGAACCAGGCCATGAAGGCGACGTCCGACTGGTGCGGCATCGACGACGAAACACAGCCATGGTCGTCGCCCGCCACCACCAGCACACCACCATGCGGCGAGGAGCCATAGGCGTTGCCGTGCTTGAGCGCGTCACCCGCCCGGTCGACGCCGGGCCCCTTGCCGTACCAGAGCCCGAACACGCCATCGACGGTGCGACCCGGATTGGTTTCCACCTGCTGCGAGCCGAGCACGGCGGTGACCGCCAGATCCTCATTGACCGCAGGCAGAAACTCGATCCTGCCTTCCTTGAGCCGCGCCTTCTGCCGCCACAACTCCATATCCAGACCGCCCAGCGGCGAGCCGCGATAGCCCGACACGAAGCCGCCGGTGTTCAGTCCAGCCTCGCGGTCGCGCCGCGCCTGGTCGAACACAGCCCGCACCAGCGCCTGCGTGCCGGTCATGAACACCCGGCCGGATTGCAGCGTATAGCGGTCGGACAGTGTGTAGCTCGATGGGGCGGATGTGTGAAATGTCATGGGGAGCTCCTCTGCCCATGAGCATAGCATTTCCGCGCTGGCAGAGCTTGCCAGATTGGCCGGTTTGCGGCACAGATACGGCAGGATTACCCAAAAATAAGTTGGTATCTGAAAGGATTATCTGAAATGGCAGAGAAAACCGAAATTCAGATGGCCGACAGGCAGATTCTCAATGCCCTGCAGGAAGATGGCCGCATATCCAACCAGGATCTGGCCGAACGCGCCAATATGTCTGCGTCTGCCTGCTGGCGGCGGGTCAAGGCGCTGGAGGAGGGCGGCGTTATCGAGCGCTACACGGCGCTGATCGATCCAGAAGCGGTCGGTCTCGGCTTCCACGCCATGGTACACGTGGTGCTCTCACGCCATCAGGCTGGCCATGTCGAAAATTTCATTCAAGCCGTGATGACCCGCCCTGAAGTCCTCGACTGTTTCGCCACCACCGGCGACGCCGACTATCACCTGCGCATCCGCTGCCGCGACCTCGCGGCTTACAATGAATTCCTGGAGGAGTTCATGTTCGCGCTGGAGGGCGTCTCCACCGTCAAGACCAATTTGATCCTGCGGCAATTGAAGCACGAGACGCGGCTGGTAGTTTGAGTTAACTCCGCACCACCACGGTGCCAAGCATCCAGTCGTGCACGGTCTGCTTGCGGTCAAGCACCAGTGTGGCCAGCAGGATGAACGGGGTCAGCACGGCGTTGAGCGCCCAGAACAGCACGCCATGGACAACGGCCAGCATGAAATCGACCGGCCGGCCATCGAGGCGGGCGAGGCGTATGCCCATCATCCGCATGCCGGGCGTGGCCTGGCTGGGCCCACCCATGGTCAGGCCGATATAGGGAATGGCGACCAGCAGAAACAGGATCGGGTAGAGGAAGAAGCCGAGGCCCAGCGTGAACACGCCGATGAAGAAAACCAGAATGGCCATCGGCACGCACAGCGCCAGCACGATGGCGTAATCGACAAAGAACGCCAACACACGCTTGGTGCGCACGCCGTCATAAAGCGCGATGTCGTCATACCGGCCTGTTGTGTGCTCGGCTACGCTGTCTGGGAACGGTTGGCTCACGGTCATCTCCTATAGTCGTCGGGTGCGGGAATTTGACCCGCAGGCCATAAATGTAGGAAGCCAAACGCCGCGGTTAAAGGCTTTGACGCCGGATTTTCCCGCAACCGCTGTCCGCTCAGCCAAGCCCCTTGGCGATCAACCGGGCTGCTTCGGGGGCGAAATAGGTGAGAATTCCGTCGCAGCCGGCGCGTTTGAAAGCCAGCAGCTTTTCCATCATCACCCGTTCGCCGTCGATATAGCCCGCAGCATGGCCGGCCTTGATCATCGAGTATTCGCCCGACACCTGGTAGGCGAAGGTCGGCAGGCCGTAGGTGTCCTTCAATGCGCGGCAGATGTCGAGATAGACAAGGCCCGGCTTCACCATCAGCATGTCCGCACCCTCCTCGACATCGAGCCCCGCGTCGCGGATCGCCTCCATGGCGTTGGAGGGATCGAGGTAATAGGTGCGCTTGTCGCCCTTCAGAAGCCCCGAGGTGCCGATCGCTTCGCGGTAGGGGCCATAGCAGGCCGAGGCGAACTTGGTGGCGTAGGACATGATCGCCACATTCTGGTGCCCGGCCGCATCCAGCGCCCGGCGGATCGCGCCAACCCGCCCGTCCATCATGTCTGAAGGTGAAATAATATCCGATCCGGCGTCTGCCTGATGCACGGCTGCGGCTGCGATCTGGCGCACCGTCTCGTCATTGACGATTTCACCATCGCGCAAAATCCCGTCGTGACCGTGACTGGTGAAGGGATCGAGCGCCACATCGGTGATGATGCCGATATTGGGCACGGCCTGCTTGATGGCGCGTGTGGTCTGGTTGATCAGATTGTCTGGTTCGAGAATGTGCGAGCCGGTCTCGTCGCGCTTGTCCATTTCCACATTGGGAAAGGTGGCGAGCGCCGGGATGCCCAGATCCGCGGCCATCCTGGCCGCTTCCACAGCCTTGTCCACGCTCATCCGGTTGACGCCGGGCATCGCGTCGATCGGTTCGATGACGTTGGTGCCCGGAACAATGAAGATCGGCCAGATCAGGTCGTCGACGGTGAGCCGGGTCTCGCGGGTAAGCCGGCGCGACCAGTCGGCCACGCGGGTGCGGCGCATGCGGCGGTGGCCGGTAATCTCGTCCACATTGCTTGCCGCTGCTGCCGCCAGTCCTGCCGCAGTCTTGCTTGATTTCTCGCCCATTCTCTTCTTCCCTCAACTCGCGTGCGGGGGCTTTCCTTGCGGACTCACCCCTGGCGCATATCTGCTGCTTTAGACCGCACCCGGGGCAGGGCGGTCAAGCAGGACAAATGACCTCACGCGGCGTCCAGCGGAGCCGCGGGCTTGCGCCTGAAGCTGCAGATTGGCTATGAGTGCACACCTGCCGGGGGCTGGCCGGGGCCTTGGCGCCCCCAACAAGGAGACGCCGTTTATGGCGATACTGCAGATAGGCACCTCGCCAGAAATTGGCACTGGCGCGCTCGAAGCCAGTTTCCGGCTGTTCATGCGGCTGGTGGCGATAAGCTGCATCGTGGCCGGATTGCAATACTGGGGCCGCCTGATCGGCTATTCCGATAACGGCAATTTCCGCTTCGACCTCATCCCGTCCTATTGGCAACTGGCCTCAGCCTCGCTGGCGGTGCTTTTGCCTGTGGCAGCCGTTGGTCTGTGGATGCAGGTGTCCTGGGGACCGGTGATCTGGGTGGTGGCGGCCGGTTCGGAAGTCATCATGCACAAGGGGCTGCCGCTCTGGTTTGGCGAGCGTCCGATGCTGATTATTGCCCATGCTCTGGTGGTTTCTGTTTATATCGGGTTTCGCGTCGCTTTGTTCGTCAAGCGCCGGCACGATGCGCGGCAGGTAACAACTGATTCACTTTGATTGACAGTCGGTCGTTGGTAACCCGCTGTTAAGCTTGCATTTTAAGTAGAATTTTAGCCGTATTCGATAGGGTCTCACTCAAGGCGGGAACAATAACCGTCACAACAAACAGTGAGGCAGTCATCATGTCATATACCAATTCAGCAGTTGCGACGGCAACCAAACCCGGAGCAGCAAACGACGAGTCCGAAGTCCTTCGCGATCTCTATCTCGAATCGCTCCAGCTGGTCGAGCGGCTCCACCGCCGCCTTCTCGATGTGATCAAGGACGAGTTCGACCGTGCCAACCGCACGGATATCAACGCCATTCAGGCCCTGCTCTTGTTCAACATCGGAAATTCCGAGCTGACTGCCGGCGAACTGCGTAGCCGCGGCTACTATCTCGGCTCCAATGTCTCCTACAACCTCAAGAAACTGGTTGATCTGGGCTATATCAACCACCAGCGTTCGCGGGTCGACCGCCGTGCGGTGCGCATCAGTCTGACCGAGCACGGCACAGAGATCGCCGAAACCGTTGCAGCGCTCTATGACCGCCACATCAACTCGATTGCCAAGGTTGGCGGTATTGGCACCAGCGAGTTCGAGGAACTCAACAAGCTGATGCAGCGCCTCGACCGGTTCTGGAATGATCAGATCCAGTACCGCCTCTAGGACGGCAAAAGAATCATCTACCCAAAAGGCGGCAGGCTCAAATCTGCCGCCTTTTCTTGTTTCGGCCGCAGTTTTTAACTCGGCGATAGGAAACAAGGATTGCATACAGCCATGACATTACCTCCACCCCGATCCGGGGTGATGATGACTGACATGTCTGTTTTGACGCACACCTTGTCACTGCATATTGATCAAAACCTTGAATTGGCCATATTGCCGTGAAAGCAGATATGGTAAGAAAAGGCTTGATGCCAGAGAGTGGATCCTCCGGGGCGTTCTTGGGCTGTGCGCTCACATAAAAGTGTTGCGACAGGCTGGACGGGCCGGTTTTGGTCCCCAATTTTTAACGTTAAGAATGCTACCAGTTGTGGCAAGACCTGACGCTAGATACAGATGCATGGTGGAAAACGCATGACCAAGCCAACCCGACCCGACACAATCTCCCGCCGTCATTTCATCGGACGTGCTGCAGGTATCGTAGCGGCAGCGGTCGCCACCGGTCCGGCATTGGCCCAGACGGCCATTCAGGACATCATCAATTCGCCGCGGCGCGGCAGCTGGGACGATCAGTTTGATGCGAAGAGCTCGCGTTCCGTGGCCGAGACTGCCACCCGGCACCCGATCGCCAGCGCCGACACCATCGCCTTTGTCGAACGCTCTATCTTTGATTATCAAAATCTGGTTGCCCAGGGCGGCTGGCCTTTCGTTCCGGCCACAAAGAAGCTGCGCATGGGTGTCGATGAACCTGAGGTCCGCATTCTGCGTCAACGGCTGATGGCGTCAGGCGACCTTGACCGAAACGCCGGTCTGTCGACTGCATTCGATTCCTATGTCGATGGCGCCGTGAAGAAATTCCAGGCGCGCCACGGCCTTCCGCCGGACGGCGTTCTTGGCAACTACACCTATCAGGCGCTTAACGTCTCCGCCGACGTGCGTCTTGGGCAGCTGGAAACCAACCTGGTTCGTTTGCGCTCCATGTCGGGCTTCCTTGGTGACCGTTATGTCATGGTCAATATTCCTGCCGCCCAGATCGAAGCTGTGGAAAACGGCAGCGTCGTGCTGCGTCACACTGCCATTGTCGGCAAGATCGATCGCCAGACACCGATCCTCAATTCGAAGATACATGAGATTATTCTCAATCCGTACTGGACGTCGCCGCGCTCGATCATCGAAAAGGATATCGTGCCGTTGATGCGCAAGGATCCGACCTATCTGGCGCGCAACAACATCCGGTTGTTTGACAATCAGGGCAACGAAGTGCCGCCCGAAACGGTCGACTGGAATGCCGAAAAAGCGCCGAACCTGATGTTCCGCCAGGATCCGGGCAAGGGCAACGCCATGTCCTCGACCAAGATCAACTTCCACAATCCGCATGCTGTCTACATGCACGATACGCCACAGCAGGGCGTCTTCAACCAGCTGATGCGCTTCGAATCATCGGGCTGTGTCCGGGTTCAGAACGTTCGTGACCTCAACACCTGGTTGCTCCGGGACACCCCGGGTTGGAACCGTCAGGCGATTGAAGCCACGATCGCATCGCGTGAGAACAAGGTCATCGAACTGGCGACGCCTGTGCCGGTCTACTTCACCTATTTCTCCGCCTGGGCCTCGGAGGATGGCGTTGTTCAGTTCCGCGACGATGTCTATCAGCGCGACGGTGTCGATGAGCTGGCACTGCGCTGAGCTTGCATACAGCAAACGTTTTAAAGCCGTCCCTCACAGGGCGGCTTTTTTATTGGCGCGCTGCAATGACGCAATCGGGACGGCTGATATTGCCCTTGGCGTGCGACAGGGTTAAACAGCCGCTTCCGGCTAGACGCTGAATGCACGCCGGATTCGAGCAGTTTTCCGCAGCACCGCCGAATCCGTGCGGGTGCTCTGCCAGACCCGAGCCAGACAAGGAACCTGGAATATGTCCAACGCGACTTCTGACCTCTTCAATCGGCCGCTCGCCGACTCTGACCCCGAATTGTTTGGCTCGATCCAGAGCGAGCTGGGTCGCCAGCGCCACGAGATCGAGTTGATCGCTTCAGAGAACATCGTCTCCCGCGCCGTGCTCGAAGCACAGGGCTCGGTGATGACCAACAAATACGCCGAGGGTTATCCCGGCCGCCGTTACTATGGTGGATGTCATTTTGTTGATATAGCAGAAGATTTGGCAATTGACCGGGTCAAGAAGCTGTTTGATTGCGGCTTTGCCAATGTGCAGCCGAATTCCGGTTCGCAAGCCAACCAGGCAGTGCTTCTGGCGCTGGCCAAGCCCGGCGACACGCTGCTCGGCATGAGCCTGGACGCCGGTGGTCACCTGACCCACGGCGCGCGGCCCAATCTGTCGGGCAAGTGGTTCAATGCGGTCCAGTACGGCCTTGACCTGGAAACCGGCACCATCGATTACGACCAGGTTGAAGCTCTGGCCCTCGAGCACAAGCCGCGCATCATTATCGCTGGCGGCTCGGCCTATTCACGCCGCATCGATTTTGCCCGCTTCCGTGCCATCGCCGATTCCGTTGATGCCATTCTCTGGGTCGACATGGCGCATTTTGCCGGTCTCGTCGCCGGTGGCGCCCATCCAAGCCCGTTCCCGCATGCCCATGTCGCAACCTCGACCACCCACAAGACCCTGCGCGGTCCGCGTGGCGGCCTGGTGCTGACCAACGATGAAGACATCGCCAAGAAGATCAATTCCGCGGTGTTTCCAGGCCTGCAGGGCGGTCCGCTGATGCATGTGATTGCCGCCAAGGCGGTTGCCTTCGGCGAAGCACTGACACCTGATTTCAAGAGCTATATCGGCAATGTCGTGCGCAATGCCGAAGTGCTGGCCGAAACCCTTGTGGCAGGCGGTCTTCAGATCGTCTCCGGTGGTACCGACACGCACCTGATGCTGGTTGACCTGCGTCCCAAGAACCTGACCGGCAAGGCGTCGGAAACAGCCCTTGGCCGCGCCTTCATTACCTGCAACAAGAACGGCGTTCCCAACGATCCGGAAAAACCGACCATCACCTCAGGTGTTCGTCTCGGAACCCCTGCGGGCACCACCCGTGGGTTCGGCGAGGCCGAGTTCCGCGAGATCGGTGCCTTGATCCTCGAAGTGCTTGACGGTCTCAAGGCCGCCAACTCTGAAGAGGGCAATGCCCAGGTCGAGGCCGAGGTGAAGGCGAAGGTCATGTCGCTGACCGATCGTTTCCCACTTTACCCGCATCTCGGGTAAGGCAGGATGCGCTGTCCCTATTGCAGTTCTGAAGACAGCCAGGTGAAGGATTCGCGGCCCGCCGAAGATGGTGCCGCGATCCGCCGCCGGCGCGTCTGCCCCGATTGCGGAGGCCGGTTCACCACCTTCGAACGCGTGCAATTGCGCGATTTGCAGGTGCTGAAGAAAACCGGCCGGCGGGTACCGTTCGATCGCGAAAAGCTGGCGAAATCTTTCCAGATCGCATTGCGCAAGCGCCCGGTTGACCCCGAGCGGATTGACCGCGCGGTGTCCGGCATTGTCCGCCGTCTGGAAAGCTCGGGCGAGACCGAGATCGCCACCGATGGCATCGGCCTGCTGGTGCTTGAGGCGCTCAAGGCACTCGATGACGTCGGTTTTGTCCGCTACGCCTCGGTGTACCGTGATTTCTCCGGACCGGAGGATTTCGAGCGGACGATCGCGGAACTGACTGCACGCATTGCCGGAGACAGCAAGGTCGGGGACCTCTGAGATCATGGCCGCAAGTGCGCTAGATTGTCGTTACATGGCGGCGGCTATTCGTCTGGCGCGCTGGCATGAGGGCAGGACCGGTTCAAATCCGTCCGTGGCAACATTGATTGTCCGTGAAATCGACGGGCAACCTGTCATTGTCGGGCGCGGTGTCACGGCAATCGGCGGCAGACCACACGCCGAACCCCAGGCATTGGCTGACGCCGGTGAACTGGCTCGTGGAGCCACCGCTTACGTTACCCTTGAGCCGTGTGCCCATCATGGCCGCACCCCGCCTTGCGCCGAGACGCTGGTCTCGGCAGGTGTGGTCCGTGTGGTCGCTGCAGCAACCGATCCCGACGAACGGGTGTCGGGGCGCGGATATGCGATCCTGCGCGCGGCGGGTATCGAGGTGGAGGAGGGCGTTCTGGCCCGCGAGGCCGAGCGCGATCTGGCCGGCTATCTCAAGCGGCGCACCAGCAACCGCGCTCATGTGACCCTCAAGCTTGCTGTTTCCGCCAATGGCAAGATCGGGAGACGCGACGGGAAGCAGGTGGCGATCACCGGCGAGATCTCGCGTCAGCAGGTTCACGCGTTGCGTGCCCAATCCGATGTGATCCTTGTTGGTGTCGGGACAGCCCTCAACGATGATCCGGACCTGACATGCCGGCTCCCCGGTCTTGAGGACCGCTCACCCGTTCGGCTCGTGCTCGACACAAATCTCAGATTGCCGGTCAGCTCACGGCTTGCAGCCACCGCCCGCGAGGTTCCCCTGTGGATTGCTACCGCTGCCGCTCCGGACGATCCACGCCGGGCCGAACTTGCAGCAACGGGTGCCGAGTTTCTGGCCTGCGACGCCCAAGATGGCAGATTGGCGCTGCCGGAATTGCTGGAAGATATTGCGGCGCGCGGTCTCTCGACGGTTTTTGTCGAAGGCGGTGCGGAAGTCGCAAAAGCCTTCCTCGAGGAGGATCTGGTGGACCGCATCGTTCTCTTTACCGGCGAGGCGGATATCGAAGGCGAGGCGGTGAACGCTCCGGTCACACGCGAGACGCTTCCTGAGACTTTTCGCCCGGTCGCATCCGTGAGATACGGAACCGACCAGATGGATGAATTCGAAAGGGCCTGAAACCATGTTCACCGGCATCATCACCGATATTGGCCGGGTGGCCGCTCTCACCAGGCTCGATCAGGGTGTCGGCCTGCGCATCGAGACCGCCTGGGATCCCGCCGGCATAGACATCGGGGCATCAATCGCCTGTTCCGGTGTCTGCCTCACCGTGACGGCCCTGCCGGCAGAGGGCGACAATTCCCGCTGGTTCGAAGTCGAGGCCTGGGAAGAAGCGTTGCGGCTGGCAACGATCGCCAGCTGGAGTGTCGGTTCACCTATCAATCTGGAACGCTCCCTGAAGATTGGCGACGAGCTTGGCGGTCACATGGTCTCCGGGCATGTCGATGGAGAGGCCGAGATCATCGCCATAAAGGATGAAGGCGAGGCCCGGCGTTTCACGCTGCGTGCTCCGAAGGCTCTGGCACGCTTCATTGCGCCCAAAGGCTCGGTGGCGCTCGACGGCACGTCGTTGACCGTCAATGCCGTCAATGATGCTGATTTTGACGTGCTTTTGATCCGGCATTCCCTCTCGGTGACCACCTGGGGTGATCGTGCGATCGGTGACCACGTCAATCTCGAGGTTGACCAGATGGCGCGCTATGCGGCGCGTCTGGCTGAAGCATCAAAGTCGGAATGATCACCGGTTCGCAGGCTTAACGCTGCGGCTGGCCAAGGCTGAACCGGGCTGCCAGATGCAGGCCGAACACCGCAAACACATGCATCAGCCAGAGCGGATCGTTGCGGGCCAGAAAAAATGTCTCCAGGAACGACAGCAAGGCCATGAAAACGATGATCATGAAGAACATGTCCGCGATCTTGCGGTTTTGCGGGATCTTGCGTGCCTTGGCGTAGTTGATGACCGGGGCGACATACATCACCCAGATCAACACCGATCCACCGAGAAATCCAAGATTGAGCAGGATGTCGAGATAGTTGTTGTGCCCGTGTACGATGAAACGGTAGTCCCACGCGTCTTCAAACGGTTTGTCCAGCAGGAACACATTGTCGGTGCTCCAGAAATTGTAGAGCCCGAAACCGAGCCAGGGGTTTTCCGGGATCTTGGAAAGGCTGAACTGCCACAGCGTGGCGCGTCCGGTGTAGGTCTCGTCCCCCAAAAGGTCTCCGATCAGCTGCAGGATGCCGGGGCTGTAAAGAGAACCCAGGGTGAGCGTGGCGACAACACCCATCATCAGCACAAAAGCAGCGATTGCCGCACTGCTGCGCCCGAACAGGGTGGCCATGAAGACAATCATGATCGACAGCGGAAAGAAGCCGCTTGTGGTTTTTGAGCCCGTCTTGAGCAGGAACACGGTTCCTGCCAGAAAAATGATCAACCCGCCGAGACGGTGACCGGATCGCAGCAGATAAAGGCCGAAGATTGCGATCACGCACATCACCGGTCCGGCCATGTTCTTGTGGGTGAAATGACCGCGCCACAGCCCCGAATGCTGCGGTTCATAGGCGTCATACCCATGCTTGGCCAGATCCGGGACCAGCACCAGTCCGCCATAGGACATCAGTAACGCTGCCGCAGCACCCGCGAACAAGGCAAGCTGCAAATCCTTCTCGTTGCGTGGCAGGACAATGGTTGAAAACGCAATAAGCATCCCGATCACCGTCAGCACCACGCCGCGAAGAACCGCGTCGGGATAGGGAGAGCTGACGACGGAATAGGCAAGAACCACGCCCAGAAGCACAAAGCTCGGGGTCAAAAGGCTGCCAAACACTTTCCGGCTGGCCAGGCACATCATGGAGAGTGCGAAAACCGCTCCGGCGGCAAGAAATCCAACCTGGTTGACCACATTTCCGTCGTTGCTGCCCGTGTCGTTGACCAGACTGGCGTGGGCGAACGGTTGCAGGGAAATCAGCATCAACGCCAAACCCAGTGCCGAAAGCGCGATCGCCGATAAACGCAGCATGCCGGGAGTTAGCATGCCGGGACGTGCAAGGCTCAGCTGGTCCTGCAACGAAGACCAGGCCGGGCGACCGTGCTGTCCGGAAACATAAGGTGATACGGGGCGCATGCCATTGCCTGGGCGAGAGGTGTCAGGTTTCGAGCATCGGCTTTTATGGTTAACCGTGTGTAAACAACTTCACGCCAGCCGGTAAAAAGCCCGGTTGAACGGCTTTTCGCAATGTTGTATCAACTTGTTCAGGCACTGCCCTGTTTCGCGATGAATGACCGCCCCTCCGGCACCGACCGGCCCGGCACAATCGCTTGCAACATCAAAGGGCATAGTATGACGCCAGAAACTTCCACACAGCTTCACCTCGGTCGTATCGCCGCCACACTTGCAGTCAGCGATATCACGGCTGCCCATGATCTTTATAAATCCGTGTTCGGTTTCGAATGCGTTTTCCAGAATGGGGACCCGGCAGGTTTCATGATCCTGAAAAAGGACGATGCGGAGCTGCATTTGACGCTGCAGAAGGATCACAAACCGGCAAAGTTCAATGTTGCCCACATGCTGGTGTCCGGCGCTGAGGCTGCCTATCAGCTCTGCCAGGCGAATGGTCTGAGGATAATCAAGCGGATACAGGACAAGGACTACGGATTAAGATCGTTTGTCTTCGCCGATCACGATGGCAACCGGATCGACGTTGGCCAGGCGCTGTAGAGGGGGATTGGCTGCCGACCCGGATCAGTCGTTTGTGCCTGCAGAAGCTGGTGCTTCAGGCGCTGTGTCCGGGTCGCCGTGAAACGCAAGGGCTTCGCCGCCTTTGGGGCATAGTCCGTAGATACCCGTCGCCACCCGCTCGAACCAGCCGTAGTGATTGTCCGCCATCAGCGTTCTGGCCCGGTCCACCCCGGAAGCCTTGGCAACCAGTGCTGCCTTTGTCGGTCCAAGCTCAAACAAAACGCGGGCACAGCGCAGGGCATCCTGGCGATAGGCCGTCATCAGGCCCTGGCGGGTGGCGCCGCCGGAATTGGGGTCGCCTGTTCGTCTGGCGAATTCCTTCAGCAACCGCGTCTTCTTTATGTTGGATTTCCTTGGCTTGTAGGGCCCCGGGTCGGCATGCACCTCCACCAGCCCGTCTTTCAGCCGCACCGTCATCAGCCCGAGGCCGAGCCGGCGGCACAGCGAGGTATTGGCGGCAATCGCCTTTTGAAACGCCCGTCCGGTTCCGCGCGGCACGGCGATGTAAACCGCATCGGTAATTGCCTGCCGTTCAATGCCCTGGTGGAACAACGACAGTGAGAATCCGGTCTTCAGTTCCACCACAACCGGGTCCTCGTCGCCGCGAACCGCGACGATATCAGCTGCACCGATCTCGCCCTTGACCACATAGCCTTGGCCTTCAAGCAGAGCCTTGACCGGCGGATAAAGGTCGGTTTCACGGGGTTTGGACTTGGTCATACGATGTTCACTAACGGAGTCGCTGCCTCTGCGCAAAGCTGCGATTGATTGACCGCTGTCAATCGGCAGCGTTTGCCTGCTTCCGGTATTTAATCCGGACATGCGGGTGCAACTTGAGGACAAATGGCCGCTGTTGAGCACCGCGAGGCCATT
This sequence comes from Hoeflea sp., assembly GCA_048261205.1. Lineage (GTDB taxonomy): Bacteria > Pseudomonadota > Alphaproteobacteria > Rhizobiales > Rhizobiaceae > Hoeflea. The sequence continues at coordinate 145,355 of JBLXGF010000001.1, read as the reverse complement.
TCCGCTTGCCAAGTTGCGGACAAAGTGGTTTGACCGCGCTCTGATCCGACCCAATTCTCAGGTTCCAGCCGGGAACCCCGGCGTGTGGCAAATCTGCCCGCAAAAAGGAAAGCCGTCATGGCCAAACCAAAGACACCGCATCTGCTGATCGTTGAAGCGCGCTTTTACGATGACATGTCCGATGCATTGCTTGATGGCGCCAGGTCGGCGCTCGATGCCGGCGGTGCGACCTACGATGTCATCACCGTGCCCGGCGCATTGGAAATTCCCCCGGCAATCGCCATGGCGCTGGACGCGATGGATGAGGGCGGTGTCGAATATGACGGGTTTGTAGCGCTCGGCGTCGTCATTCGCGGCGAAACCCACCATTTCGACATTGTCGCCAATGAATCCGCCCGCGGTCTGGTGACCTTGTCGATCTCGGAATCGCTGGCGCTCGGCAATGGCATCATGACCACCGAGAACGCTGACCAGGCCTGGGAACGGGTCAAGAAGGACAAGCTCGACAAGGGTGGCTTTGCCGCCCGCGCAGCGCTGACGATGATTGCCCTGAAAGAAAAACTGGCAGGTTGATACCGGTGACCGAACAAACCCCTCCATCGCCGGCACCGACGCCGGAAATCAAAGCCGCCAACCAGCGCGGCGCTGCACGGCTGGCCGCTGTTCAGGCGCTCTACCAGATGGATATCGGTGGCGCTGGCGTGCTCGAGATTGTCGCTGAATATGAAGCTCATCGCCTCGGCAACGAGATCGACGGTGAGCAATACCGACCGGCCGACCCGGCATGGTTCCGCGCAGTTGTGTCCGGCGTGGTCGAAAACCAGCGGGCATTGGACCCTGTTATTCGTGCCGGCCTCACCGAGGATTGGCCACTGTCGCGTCTTGACGCGACCTTGCGTGCAATCCTCAGGGCAGGGGCATGGGAGCTGTCCGCCAAGAAGGATGTGCCCGTCGCAGTCATCGTCAATGAATATGTTGATGTGGCCCGCGCATTCTTCGATGGCGAGGAAACCAAGATCGTCAACGCGGTGCTTGATCGCCTGGCGCGCAAATACCGGGAAGACTCAAAACCGGGCAAGGGCTGACAGCCATGGCGTTTCTCGACAGGATCGGCCTGGCCGGCGCGACGGAGCCGGAAAATCTGGCGCGCCGCAACGCGCTTTTGCTGTCGGGCGCTCAGGCCTTCGGCGGCTCGGCGGCTCCCATCGCCATCTCGATGGGCGGGCTTGCCGGGTTCTATCTGCTTGGCGCCGACAAGTCCCTCGCCACTGCGCCGGTTACCGGCTTCAACCTCGGTGTCGCCGTGGGAGCCTTGCCTGCCGCCTGGCTGATGCGCCAGATCGGCCGCCGCTACGGGTTCCTGTCAGGCATGGCCATGACCGCATTTGGCGGCATCGTCGCGGCCATTGCCCTGTTCCGTCATGAATTCTGGCTCTTTGCCCTCGGCATGGCCTTCATTGGCCTCGGTGGCTCCTTTGTGCAGCAATACCGCTTTGCCGCAGCCGATGGTTCGCCGACAAATTTCAAGGCCCAGGCTATTTCCTGGGTGCTGGCCGGCGGTGTCTTCGCGGCCATCATCGGGCCTCAAACGGTGATCTTCACCCGCGAACTCTTCGATCCGGTGATGTTCGCGGGATCATTTGTGGCCCTCGTGCCACTGGCGTTGATTACGATGTCGATCCTCTGGTTCCTGCGTATCCCGAATGATACCCGGCCGGGCGACGCCGGGCATGATGAAACGCCGGCCCGCCCGCTTGGCGAAATCATCACCCAGCCGCGTTTTGTCACGGCGATGATCTGCGGTGTGGGCGCTTACGCCCTGATGACCTTCATGATGACCGGTGCGCCGCTTGCCATGGTCGGATGCGGGTTCTCGCCGGAATTGGCGACGCTTGGCATCCAGTGGCACGTGATGGCGATGTTTGCGCCGAGCTTTTTCACCGGCAAGCTGATCGCCCGCTTTGGCCGCGACACCATCACGGCCGCAGGCCTCGTCATCCTGCTCGGCTGCGCCATTGTCGCCCATATGGGGATTGAGCTTTGGAATTTCTGGCTGGCGCTGGTGCTGCTTGGAATTGGCTGGAATTTCGGTTTCATTGGCGCCACGACCATGGTCACCATGACCTATCGTCCCTCCGAGAAGAACAAGGTACAGGGCTTCCACGACGTCACACTGTTTGGCATCGTTGCCTTCTCGTCGCTGATGTCGGGCAAGGTGCTCAATGCCTGGGGCTGGGACGCATTGAACAGCCTGTTCTGGCCTGTGGCGCTGTTCTGTCTTCTGGTGCTTGGCGCGCAGATTCTCTGGGAGCGCCGCCGGTTGGCCTGATCTGCCGTTGCTTGAGGCGGTCTGTTTGCGTCTCAGAAAACAACCTCTGCCTGCAAGCTGACGTTCCGGCAACGTTTCTGGGGGCTTATTGGTTGCGCCCAGTCAATAACACCATATGCGCCCTTGACGGCACCCCGCCTCTGTCGCAATCATCCGACCCGATGCGGCAGGGTACGCGGACGTGTGGTTCGTGCTCCTTTCGCCGCGGAATGATTGGCCGGGGGGAGGTTTCCGGCCATATTGGAGGGATATCAGCATGACAATTCTTTTTGCTGTGATCGCCTGTGGATTGCTTTCCATTGTTTACGCCATCTGGGCGACCAAATCGGTTATGGCAGCCGACCAGGGCAATGCACGCATGCAGGAAATCGCAGGCTACATTCGCGAAGGCGCTCAGGCCTATCTGAACCGCCAGTACACCACCATCGCCATTGTTGGTGCGGTCGTTTTCGTCATCACCTGGCTGCTGCTCGGCGCTACCGCTGCGATCGGTTTCCTGATTGGCGCGGTGCTGTCTGGTGCGGCTGGCTATATCGGCATGCACGTTTCGGTTCGTGCCAATGTGCGCACCGCGCAGGCTTCGGCGGTCAATCTTGCCGGCGGCCTCGACATCGCCTTCAAGGCAGGTGCCATCACCGGCATGCTGGTGGCAGGCCTCGCGCTTCTGGGCGTTTCGGTCTACTACTACATTCTCACTGGCCCGATGGCGCTGGCATCCGACAGCCGTCAAGTAATTGATGCACTTGTGGCGCTTGGCTTCGGTGCTTCGCTGATTTCCATCTTCGCCCGTCTCGGCGGCGGTATCTTCACCAAGGGCGCCGATGTTGGCGGTGACCTCGTTGGTAAGGTTGAAGCCGGTATTCCGGAAGATGATCCACGCAACCCGGCAACCATTGCCGACAATGTTGGCGACAACGTCGGTGACTGCGCCGGCATGGCGGCCGACCTGTTTGAAACCTATGCGGTGACGGTTGTCGCCACCATGGTTCTGGCTGCGATCTTCTTTGGTGGCTCGGACGTGCTTGGCTCGGCCATGCTCTACCCATTGGCCATCTGCGGTGTCTCGATCATCACCTCGATCATCGGCACCTTCTTCGTCAAGCTCGGTCAGAACGGCTCGATCATGGGCGCTCTCTACAAGGGTCTTATTGTCACCGGCCTGTTGTCGATCATTGGTCTTGGCGGCGCAACGTCGCTGACTGTCGGCTGGGGCGAAGTCGCCGTGATTGACGGCATGACCATCACCGGTACCAACCTGTTCATGTGCGGCATCATTGGCCTGATCGTGACCGCGCTCATCGTGGTCATCACCGAGTATTACACCGGCACCAACAAGCGTCCGGTCAACTCGATCAGCCAGGCGTCGGTCACCGGTCACGGCACCAACGTGATCCAGGGCCTCGCCATCTCGCTTGAATCGACTGCTCTGCCTGCGATCGTCATCGTTGGCGGCATCATCTCGACCTACCAGCTTGCCGGCCTGTTCGGCACCGGTATCGCGGTCACCGCCATGCTTGGCATCGCCGGCATGATCGTGGCGCTCGACGCCTTCGGCCCGGTCACCGACAATGCCGGTGGCATTGCCGAAATGTCGGGTCTTCCGCCGGAAGTGCGTCAGGCAACCGACGCGCTTGACGCGGTTGGCAACACCACCAAGGCTGTGACCAAGGGCTATGCCATTGGCTCGGCAGGCCTGGGTGCGCTGGTGCTGTTTGCAGCCTACTCGAACGACCTGAAGTTCTTTGCCGCCAAGGCAAATGCCGAAGGCTCGACGCTGTATCCCTACTTCAAGGATATGGGCGAGATCTCGTTCGATCTGTCCAACCCCTATGTGGTTGCCGGCCTGATCTTTGGCGGCCTGATCCCCTATCTGTTCGGCGGCATCGCCATGACAGCTGTGGGACGTGCTGCAGGCTCGATCGTCGAAGAGGTCCGCGCTCAGTTCAAGGCCAAGCCGGGCATCATGGCAGGGACCGAAAAGCCTGACTATGGCCGTGCCGTGGATATCCTGACCAAGGCCGCGATCCGCGAAATGATCGTGCCGTCGCTGCTGCCGGTCCTGGCTCCGCTGTTCGTCTATTTCGGCGTTCTGCTGATCTCCGGGTCCAAGGCTTCGGCTTTCGCGGCTCTCGGCGCTTCGCTCCTGGGTGTGATCGTCAACGGTCTCTTCGTCGCCATCTCGATGACCTCGGGCGGCGGTGCGTGGGACAACGCCAAGAAATCCTTTGAAGACGGCTTCGTCGACAAGGATGGCGTCAAGCACGAAAAGGGATCGGAAGCTCACAAGGCGTCCGTGACCGGTGATACAGTCGGCGATCCTTACAAGGATACCGCTGGCCCGGCCGTCAACCCGGCCATCAAGATCACCAACATCGTTGCTCTGCTGCTGCTGGCAGTGCTGGCGCACTGATCCTGAAGCAAACCGAATTGAGAGAGCCTCGCGGAGAGCAATTTCCGCGGGGTTTTTTAATGGTATAAATCCGGGCAATCGATTGAACCGAGCGAAGGTGGGGGAATGATGCTGTTTGCCATTCTGGAAGGAGCCGGATTTATTGCCGGAACTGCGGCACTGACACTTCTGTGCTATTTGGCCATGCGATGGCTGGCCGGTGTCGATCCGGAACAGCCGACCAAGGATCTGGCGGGGTCGGTGATATTCCGGGTGTCGGCGCTTCACGGTCTCATTCTGGCATTGGTTTTCGCCCAGGAGATGGTGGAATACCAGCAGCTCAAATTTGAAACCACCATTGAGGCCAACGCTCTCGCGGACATTTACTTCGATGCCCGGCGGTTCGATCCCGAGTTGGCGCCTCTGGTTCAAGTGCCGATCAACAACTATCTGGAGTTGGTTGTGACGACGGAATGGGACCATCTGGCCACTCAGGCCCGGCTGTTTGGTCCGGCCTGGGGGCAGTGGGACGCCGCCTATGACGCAGTGCTCAATCTGAAGCCGTCAGGGTTGCGCCAGGAGAGTTTGCACAGTCACATGCTCGACCGCATTCATTTGATCTCGGAGATACGGGTCAAGCGGGAGAACCATGCTGAGTATGCCATCAGCGGCATGTTCTGGTTCGCCGCACTTGCTGGTGTGGTCCTGATCGCTCTGGCCTATTACCCCTATCCGATGGTGCGCCACAACATCGCCTTGATAGCCATGTTCGGCGCCTTTACGGGACTCATCCTGTTCTTCATCTACGCCTTTGCCAATCCCTACAGCCAGCCGGGCGCGGTCGGAACCGGCCCTTATCAGCGGCTCATTGAGCAGATTGCGCGGTCATAGCCTGCCTGCAGCAGGAAGATATCTGCCGCTTAGGCATGAAGATGGACCAAGTCCGGCGAGCGGATCAGTTGATGCCGCCCAGCGCTGAACGGCCAATCGCGCTTGGATCCGACGCCCCTGAAATAACCTGAGCAAGGAATGACTTGTCGACACCGCCGGTTGGCGTTGTGCGCGAAATCATGTCAAAGACCCGGCCGTCCTTCAGGGTGTAGTTGGCGATCTGTTTGACTGTGCCGTCTTCATCGAAATAGACAGCGAGCACCGTTTGGTCGACCAGCTTCGGCTTCATGAACATTGCGCCGCGGACCCGCTTCTGCGAGACGTAATAGAAGACTTCATTGTCAAATGTCGCCGTGGTCGAGGGTGTGCCCAGCGACAACAGGACCTGCTCGCGACTTGAGCCGACTGGGGTCAGGTCCAGCGCGGTCTGATCGACGACATATCCTTGATTTAAAACTTCACTGGTCGTGCAGCCACCCAGTGCGATCGTTGAGACGACTGCAATAGCCGCGCCGAGACGCAAATTACGTCCGGTTGCCTTGAAAACTCTTATCGTCAACGACATCTCCCTTTGGCACGCGAGCTTGCCAGCCGCAGCCATTGCGTTTTGCGTCCCATTCGGTAAACCAGCTTCCGCACGGATGCAACACACCAGTCTATCGCAGTTGCGATGATATCCATCGGCCATTGAAGGCATTTTCATGATCTGGAACCTGTTCAAGCGAAAAAAAGCCAATCAGGCCCTGGTCGAGAGGCAGTATTCCGAGATTACCGGTGCGGCTCGATCTCCGGCATTTTATGAGTCAATGGGCGTGCCCGATACCGTTATGGGACGGTTCGAAATGATTTCTCTGCATCTTTTCCTGTATCTTCGCCGGACGGGATCGGCAGGCGAGGCCACCCAGGGCCTGGCGCAGGAGATTGTCGACGCATTTTTCGAGGATGTGGATCATTCGATACGTGAACTTGGAATCGGTGACATGGGCGTGCCGAAACGGATGAAAAAACTCGCCAAGATGTTTTACGGCCGTGTCACATCCTACAGCCAGGCGCTAGATGCCGACGACCATCAGGCCCTGACCGATGCGCTCAAACGCAATATTCATCCTGAGGCCGGTGATGATGCGCCGTCGATGCAGGCGCTTTCGGACTGGGTGATGGCCACCGCGCGCGCACTTGAAGATGTGACTGATGAAACCCTGTCCGCCGGACAACTGGTTTTCAAGACAGTCGATAGAGAGGTGATGTGATGAATGTCTCAGACGATCTGTTTTCGTACGAGGTCAAGGTCAGTCATGTCTCGGCCAATCCGATTTCTGTGAAGATTTCGGCCGATGCGGCCGATTGCAAACGCCTGGCGCGGCAGTGGCGCGTTCCCGAAGTGCTCAGCTTTGAAGCCGAGCTTGAGCTGGGACGCTGGAAGCGTGACGGTGTGCGGGTGAAGGGGCGCGTGACATCCGCGATCGTTCAGGATTGTGTCGTCACTCTCGATCCGGTCAAACAGCAGATCGAGGAAGACCTTGAAGCGGTTTTCCTTCCGGAAAATTCGCGTCTGGCGAAGCGGACACTCGACGGCAATGGCGAAATGTTCCTGGATCCGGATGGGCCGGACCTGCCCGAAGTCTTCAGTGGCGATTCGATAGATGTCGGCGCTTTCGCCGCGGAGTTTGCAGCGCTCTCAATTGATGAATACCCACGCAAGGAGGGATTGGATTTTGCCGATCGGATCGAAAGCGATCCATCTTCGGACAAAAAACCGTCGCCTTTTGCTGTCTTGAAAGGCCTCAAGCGCGACGAATCCGCCGGTTAGCCCTCAATGAGACGACAAAGCGGTTGTACGTGGTGTGAAAACGGGTATTTTCTGCCAACAAATCCGGCCTGTAGAGCCGGGGGATAAAGGATGGGGCGTGATCAGGATTGCGGTTGATTTGATGGGGGGCGATCATGGCCCCAAGGTTGTCGTGCCTGGCGTTGCAAAGGCGCTGGAGCGTCATCCGGACATCCGCTTTACGCTTTTTGGTCTTGAAGGCGAGTGCCTTCCGGTTCTCAACAAATTTCCGGCGCTCCGTGAAGCGTCCACCTTTGTGCCCTGTGAAGTCGCGGTGAGCATGGACGACAAGCCCAGCCAGGCGCTTCGTCACGGCCGTTACCGGTCTTCCATGTGGCGCGCCATCGAAGCCGTTAAGACCGACGATGCGGATGTGTGCGTCTCCGCCGGCAACACTGGCGCATTGATGGCCATGTCGAGATTTTGTCTTCGCACGATGGCCAATATCGACCGGCCTGCAATTGCGGCGATCTGGCCGACGATGCGCGGCGAGAGTATCGTGCTCGATGTCGGCGCAACCGTTGGCGCCGACGCCCAGCAACTGATTGATTTCACCATGATGGGTGCCGCCATGGCGCGAGCGCTGTTCGAGATCGAGAAGCCGACGGTCGGGCTTCTCAATATTGGTGTCGAGGAGATCAAGGGGCAGGAAGAGGTCAAGGAAGCCGGACGCCTGATCCGTGAGGCAGCAATGCCCAGTTTTGGCTATTATGGTTTTGTCGAAGGCGATGACATCGGCAAGGGGACCGTTGATGTGGTTGTCACCGAGGGCTTTTCCGGGAATATTGCGCTCAAGACCGCAGAAGGCACGGCCCGCCAGATCGGCAGCTATCTGCGCGCGGCGATGTCACGAACCCTGATGGCGCGCATCGGATATATTTTTGCCAAGGGCGCATTTGACCTGCTGCGCGAAAAAATGGATCCGGGCAAGGTCAATGGCGGTGTTTTCCTGGGACTGAACGGCATTGTCATCAAGAGCCATGGCGGCGCTGACGCAGAGGGTTTTGCCGCAGCTGTTGACGTTGGCTTCGATATGGTGCGCAACGGCCTGAAAGCCAAAATTGAACACGATCTCAAACTTTACCATAACCGCCGCTCAGCCCTTGCTGTTCCGGTTGGTGATACTTCTTCCAGCTAGGATGCCAGCATGATCCGGTCTGTCGTACGTGGTTTCGGGGCTCAACTCCCTGAGCGCATCATGAAAAACAGTGATATGGAAGGCGTTGTCGAAACCAGCGATGAATGGATCGTTCAACGCACCGGGATCCGTCAGCGTCATATCGCGGGCGAAGGAGAAACAACTGCGTTCCTGGGTGAGATGGCTGCCCGCGCAGCGCTTGAGCGCGCCAACATGACCTCTGCGGATATCGATCTCATTATTTGCGCGACCTCCACACCCGACAACACGTTCCCCGCCACAGCGGTCAATATTCAGGACCGGCTTGGCATGCACCACGGTGCAGCATTTGACGTCCAGGCGGTCTGTTCGGGTTTCGTGTTCGCTGTCACCACGGCAGACAGCTACATCAAGTCCGGGTTGGCCAAGCGCGTTCTTGTCATCGGTGCCGAGACCTTTTCCCGCATTCTTGACTGGAACGACCGGACCACATGCGTGCTGTTTGGCGACGGTGCCGGCGCTATTGTGCTTGAGGCTGAGGAGGGTGAGGGGACGACCGCGGACCGCGGTGTGTTGACGGCCCATCTGCGTTCGGATGGCGCGCATCGTGACAAGCTTTATGTCGACGGCGGCCCTTCGACCACAGGCACCGTCGGGCATCTGCGCATGCAGGGCCGCGAAGTGTTCAAGCATGCCGTCGGAATGATCACGGATGTGATCGAGGCTGCATACGCCGCAACCGGATTGAATTCCGAGGATCTTGACTGGTTCGTTCCCCATCAGGCAAACCGCCGCATCATCGATGCGTCCGCACGCAAGCTGGGAATTGACGATTCCAAAGTGGTGATCACGGTCGACCACCACGGCAACACCTCTGCCGCATCCATTCCGCTGGCTCTGTCGGAAGCCGCATCCGATGGCAGGATCAAAAAAGGTGATCTTGTCCTTCTTGAAGCCATGGGCGGTGGTTTCACTTGGGGTTCGGTGCTTTTGCGCTGGTAGCCACGAGATTTTGCTTAGCAATTGATTAACCATCCCGCGCAGCTGATTGCATATGGATAACGCAAGTCGGAGGGTCATGCGGGAGTTGCTTGACCTTGGGTGCCATGATCCATAAAGTTGTCACACTACATTTATGGGCGGCGAGGAAGCTGACCGGTCTGGTTGGATAAAATGAGCGGCAAAACAATTACCAGAGCTGATCTTGCGGAGGCGGTTTTTCGCAAAGTCGGGCTTTCTCGAACAGAGTCCGCGGAACTCGTCGAGATGGTCATTGACGAAGTGTGCGGTGCGATTGTCCGCGGCGACAGCGTCAAGCTCTCCTCATTCGCGACATTTCAGGTGCGTGACAAGAAGGAACGGATTGGGAGAAACCCCAAGACCGGCGAAGAAGTGCCGATCAGCCCGCGTCGCGTGATGACTTTCAAAGCTTCCAATGTGCTCAAGAATCGCGTCCTCAAGGGCCACGCGGCACGCAAGACTAAAACCAAAGCCTGAATAGCCAACAGTTTGGCCCGGCATCCACAGTCCCTGAAGAAAATCACGGACGCCGGTTGTTGCTGAAGCAGCACTTGATATTCTTATCGCAAACCTCTGAAATAGCTCTCGCAGAGTTGTCTGGCGCTGCGATTCGTCAGGGCAGGGTGCGATATTTCCCGTAAGGGGTTTCGATTTCGCATTGCTTTGTACCGAATGATGCGCATCTGGCTGGATATCTCACACGACTATCGCGCGCTAACCCGGCAAAATGTGCCAGCAACATCGGAGTGGCCCAATGGATAACAAGAGCCCGGACGCATTCCGGACAATCTCCGAAGTGGCGGAGGATCTGGATCTTCCGCAGCATGTGTTGCGGTTTTGGGAAACCAGATTCACACAGATCAAGCCGATGAAACGCGGCGGCGGCCGGCGCTACTACCGGCCCGATGATATCGAACTGCTCAAAGGTATCCGTATCCTGCTTTATGATCAGGGCTATACGATCAAGGGCGTGCAGAAACTTCTCAAGCAAAACGGCAACAAATTCGTCATCGCCATCGGCAGCGGAGATCTGGCGGCCGTGGAAGCACTCTCCGCAAGCATGGCTGAAGAGGCGCCCCCTCCACGCGCGCACGCCACCGACGAAGATCAACTGGTGGGCAAACCGCGTCTGCCTGCGACACGGCGTTTCTTCGGACTTGGCGGAGACAACGGAAAGCCGGAGGCGGAGGTGCCGGAGGGCGGGGCAGGCGGCTTGAAGCGTGACGACCGCGCACTGCTGCAGGAAGCGCTCTACGATCTTCTCGAGTGTAAACGGTTGCTTGATCAGGTCCGTTGACCCGGTCGCCACATCTGCCCGTGCATCATCCGGTCAATCGGCGGAAGTTCTAGTTCAACATATTGACATGCAGGTTGCGCGCTTCGGTCAGTGCTGTTTCAAGGCTGGCTGACAGTTCTGGGAGCCGTTTCGTCTTGGCCAGAGCCAGTGCCATTTCGAGCTGCATGATGACCATTGCGAGACGGTCATGGTCGTCCTGAGTCGCCAGGGTTACGGTTTCCGGAGCGGCGTGTGGATGGCGGCGCAGTGTCATGAGCGAGCGGTAAATCCTTCGAAGTAGGACCTGAGATCCTCGCGTGAAAACTGCTTTTCAATTTCCGCCGGGCTCATGGTGTCCGCTCCGAACCATGGAAACTTGCTGTCGTCAAAGCTCTCGGTCAGAAAATCGATGAAAGCCCTGTGCCGTGAACTTTTGGCCACTTCAGGGTGGGTCGCGAGCCATATTTCAACGCGGAAATCGAAACCCAGGTCAACATGCTCGACATCGCCGCCGATGGCTCTGGCATAATTCGGCATCAGTCCGATACCAGCACCCTTGGCCACCGCCCAGTAATGTGCGGAGGAAAAATTGGTTTTCATCCGCACCATGCGTTCGGCAATCTTGGGTCCGAAGATCTTGTCCAGCTCATAACCGCGCAATTGGTCTGTCTGCTGCTCGACCACCCTGTGGTTGACCATGTCGGCGACACTCTTGGGGCGCCCGAACTGCTCAAGATAGCTGCTGCTGGCAAAGGGAACCAAATGCAGATAGCCAAGCCGTTTTACCTTGAGTTCCGGCCGGTTTGGCATTTCCAGCTGCACGGATATGTCGGCTTCCATGCGCAACACATCCACCGAGCGCATGGCGCATTGCAGCTCAATGCGGTTTTGCGCTCCGGTATCGTTCATGTAATCGACAATGCGCGGTGTCAGCCAGAAACTGCCCAATCCCTCGGTTATGGCGAGGCGGATCGGGCCGGTCGCCTCGCGTTCGGCCATCGCCGCCACGCGCCACATATCGGACACGGAGTTTTCGACATCGCGTGCGGCAAGCACGACCCGGCGCCCTTCATCGGTCAGCCTGACACCTTCCGCTTCACGGAAAAGCAAGAGATAGCCGAGCTGATCCTCCAGGCGGGAGATGGTGCGCCGCGCGGTGTTGACAGACATGCCGAGCTCTTCGGACGCCTTGCGAAAACTGTGAAGTCTCGCAACGGCCAGAAAAACCCGGATGCTGTTCCAATCAGCGTTGCGCCATTGGTGTTCCATGGGTGGAACTCTCTGTTTCATTTTTTGCCAAAGTCAAATCGGACAGGCCCGGTTACTCTTCCTGGAACATAAGGAAAGCTTGGCCATGTCAGTCACGTCACCAAATAGTTTTTCATCAGTAAATGCAAGTGTATTGGCCGCCGAAGCTGCATTGGAGGCCGAACGGATGCAGCGCGCAGCCGCCATGGTGAGCGTGAACAACCGTCTGGATCACTCGGAGGTGCCGCGTCTTCTTGAGGCGGCGGGCAGGGTGATTGGACAGTTGGCGACCCCGGAAACTGTTATTCGTGTGGCCGAGCACAACGCCGACGCGGTTTGGTTGTTCACCCGCCGTGGCCGCACCCGTCCGGAAGGCTTCATGTCTGCTCTGCTGCTCAATGAAGCGGGCCGTTCTGCATTGTTTGACGGGTCGCTCAATTTGCTGGATCCGCAGGGTGAATACCTGACCCGGCAGCATGAGCGCCCCGCTGCGATCTATGTCTGGGCAAGCTTCACACCCGGTGTGCTGGCTGCTGGCATAAACCGCGTGATGGACCGGTTTGATTCCCCCCATTATGCCCAGGCCGATGTCATCTCCACTTCGTTCACCTTGCGCGGTCACCGGGCCATGGTGCGGCGTGGCTTTGAGGAAGGGGTTTGGCACGATGGCCGGTTTCTCAAGGGCTTTTATATGATACCGCGCCGGCCCGAGACACTTGCCGCACGTCAGCCGAGCTATTCCACGCATGATCAGGTGCTGCGTCCAACCGGCATAAAGGTGGTCAATGGGTTCGATGACATGATGCGCATCGCAGCGGTCCGGGCAGCCGTATATATCGGCGAGCAGGCCTGTCCCTATAATGAAGAATTCGACGGCAATGATCTGGCAGCCACTCATCTGCTGGCGCTGGTCAACAACGAACCGGCCGGGTGCATGCGGCTGAGGTTTTTCGGTGATTTCGCCAAGCTGGAACGGCTCGCTGTCCGCAAGGAGTTCCGCACCACGCGCACCGCATTCGAACTGGTGCGCGCCAGTGTCGCCCTGTGCAAGGAAAAGGGCTTCCGGCGCATCTATGGTCATGCACGCGAGGACTATCTTGCCTTCTGGCAGCACTTCGGCTTCAAGCTCAAGGAGAATGGGGCGCCGTTCGCTTTTTCTGATCATCTGTTTGTCGAGATGGTGGACGATATCGAGCCATCTCCGACCGCTCTTGCGCTCAACGACGATCCTTACCGTCTGATCCGGCCCGAAGGGGCTTGGCATGTGCCCGGTCCACTCGAGATCTCCGCGCATCGGCAGGCCCAGATGCTTGATACTGCGCAATCCAAACGGGGACATTGATGATGTCCGACACTGCCTCATACGCCTGGATCATCCGTACGCTCGTTACCTGTCGCGAAGAAGCTGACCGCCTCAAGATGGGTGATCTCAGCCGCCTCATCAACATGGCCGTGTTGCAGACCGCTCTCGATTGGGAGGGAGAGGAGCCCTCCAAGGTGTCCGACACAAATCTCGAGGCGCTGTTGCGGCTCAAAATGAAACTCGCGTTTTCGGAACGAAGCGACAATGTCTTCGTTCTGAACTCCAAAACCGCCGGGGAAGCCTAACGACCAGCGGTTTGCCGGGTGGGCGCAGGGTTGACGCCACCGTACGCGGCGCGCCCGCCCGGTTTTAATCAAAATCATTTGGCTGAGAAAAACAGCCTCTCACTGCACAAACAAAAGCCGGGATCGTGGTTGCGATCCCGGCTTCTGGCTTTCAGCCTGTGCTGAAAATCTCAGCGCTGATTTACGAGGTGAGCCGCAGCTTCACGACACCCTTCTTGATGGCGTCGAAGATCGGTGCCAACTGGCTTCGCGACGGGGCGTCGAAATAGTGGCTCTTGCTCGATGCACATTCCGAAAGCAATGTTCCGGTGCTGACGTCGGGCTCCTCCAGACGGATGGTGTAGATTTCGATCCCGTCTTCCTTGGCATTGGTGCACGCGGTTAGCGTCTTCTTGTCCAGCGCATCGTTGGTCTGGCCGCTTGAGGCCGCGGTCAGGCCATCAAGCCGGCCGTCAACGAGATAACCCATGCTGGAATAGCCGGATCCCAGATCATTGTTCAGGTTGCCGAAGGAGTTCTGCCCGTCGGTCAGGAAAATGATGATCTTCTCAACCGAGCTGTCGCCTTCGCTGGCGCCATCGGTAAACGGTTCGCGGCTCGACAGCACCCGCCAGCCCCACATCACGCCTTCCAGCATATTTGTCGAGCCGTTGGCCTTGAGGTTTTTCACCGTCCTGGTGATGTCGGATGATTTGGATGTGAGCGGCACCAGAGGTTCTGTCTCGCAGCCAAAGCCCGGCCCCTTCGGGTCATTCTTGTTCGAATAATACTTGGATGGCGAGTTGTCGATCGTCGGCTTCTTCCAATTGAGGGTCTGTGTAATGGCGTCAGCAGCATCCTTGGGCGTGACGTAAGTTCCTGTCTGGCCGTAGCGCGACAGCTGCTTTTCCTTGTCTGCCTCGGTCGCGTTCCTGCCCTTGATGGGCGTGCCGCCATCGGGCAGGTAGGAATTTGGATATTTCCATGCCGTATCCGGTTCATCGGCTGCAAAGAACGGCGTGAACAGGGAGTTCACATCCGTTACATCCGGAACGGTGTCATCGACATCGTGTAAGGCATTTTTCTTCGGAATCCGCGTTTCCACGCAACCCGGCCATTTGACGTTCAGGTGCTTGTACATGGCAAAGCGGCTGAAATTCGAGGGCAGGTCAGACTGAGGAACCGGCGCCTTGGCATCCTGGTCAAGCCAGTCGGCGCCAGATTTCACAATCTCACCCAACTCGTTGATAATCGGGCCGTGATCCGGTCCGACATTGACGAAACCGGCATAGGGAACCAGTGCAAACTTGATTTGCTCCTTCTCCAGCCCGAGGTTCGTCATGCCGTCGACAAGTCCGATCACAGCATCCTGCATCGAGCTGAGCTTGCCGCCTGCCATCGAGCCGGTGGTGTCGAGCACGAGCGCAATCTCGTATTTTGTATAGGCATAGGTCGCTTCTGCGTTGACAGCCACAGGTGCCTGTTTTTTGCCCATGAAACCGCCAAACACCAATGGCTTGTCAATGCTGGCATGGACGTCGGCGATACCGGCATTCAGCTCGACCGAGACATCGGCATTGGTGAAGCCGTAATTGGCTGCAAAGATGTGCTTGGCGATCTCAAGCGCTTTATCCTTGGAGATGTTGCCTTCCCGGGCCACCGCGAGAGCTGCTGCGTCCGCTGCATTCTGCAGCTCGCCCTTCTCAACGCTCAAGCCGACATAATCCACGGCCAGGCCACCCGCCACCATCACCGGTACGGCAAGAATGCCAAAGGTGAGGCCGAAATTGCCTGACTTGTCGCTCCAGAATGACTTTCTCTGGTTCATGTCGTTATCCTGCTCTCGCTTCAAAGGGCGTTGGCGGAGGCTGATGACATCCAACGGCCCCTGGTTTCTGCGGATTTCTACCGATCTTCCACAGATAATAGGAGGAAAAGTTAAAAAACACGTTGCTAATAAACGAAGACATTTATCAAACCGCCAATCTGAGAGTACTGGCGAATGAGCCGCCTCGTCGCCCGCCGCAACGGCCAGGCTTCGTGCACAGTCCGGTGCTGTGCGAAGTCGTGGCGTCCCGAAGGATCAGGCGGTCCTGATTTGCGCTGCGTGGGGATGGACCGGCGAGGGCTTGGTTGCGAATTCGGTGGCCTCCCGCCGCCGCCCGTTGGAGAACGTGGCAGGGATTATGGATTTCAACGATCGAGGGCAAATTGGCATTTCCAGGTTTTTCCCTTGGTAAGGCCATTTTACCCTTGCCCACAAACACCGATGATCTAATCCCTGGCCCCAGTCGGAGCGTAGCGCAGGCCGGTAGCGCACTTGTCTGGGGGTAGTTAGCCCCATCGAGAGAAACGTTTAGGTTTCAAATGTTTATCTAGGTTAGCTCAATGGGCGTGTGGATTTCGGTGCGAAGTGCCGTACCGAATTCGACATTCAAAAGCCAAGGTAGGAAGTGGTGCGACTGCAGCACCAAAACCTACAGCTACCATTGTTCGTATCTGCTTGATGTCGCCACGCATCGCCTCAAGCGCCGTGCTTATTCGAGCTAGCTGATCCACAGATTGGCCAGAGTTCAAGCTCGCTGAGAGCGCATCCATTCTTCCTCTCGCAATAAGGCCCTGCACATTTCGTCAGGCATTTCCCCGGGACCGTGCTTTGCTTTAGGGAACGTGCCGATCTCGTATGCGACCGAATTTGAAGCGATTATCGCATTCCTCATTGAGTGATAGTTGAGGTTCACGGCCGCGCCTGAGCCACGCCAGCCAGCGACAAGCTTTGCAGTATAGATTCATCCTTATCGGAGTTTTTTGCAATGCGTAAATGGACATCGTTGATCTGAACCGAGGATCTTGCCATGCTCGAAATTCGTGCGATGGAGCTGCAGAAGATCTACAATCTGAGCGCTCAGAGAATAAACTTCATCTGCGTCACCTCCATGGCGCCTGCCGACGAGCTGGACCAGGTCTTGTTGACGTTGGACAAGGCCTGCTCTGCCTCAAGGGACCTCTGCGTAGAGATCTCGGCGAGCCCCGATAGCGCAGACCTGATCCAGGATATGACTGAACTCGATTGCGCCTGGGCGAATCTGCGGGCGACGGTTCAGGCAGCCAAGCTCAAAAGGGCAAACGCCGCAGTCTAGGCCGGAAACCTTGAGCAAGCGGGACCGGAACGTGCATTCAACTAATCGCGCGCCCAGGTGCGGTTCTCCTTGCTGTCCGTCCGCCCGGCTTCCTCGATCAGCCGCGGATAGACATAAGACGCGCCCAAGCGGAGCACCAACGGGCTCTTTTAGTCGTCAAGGGCAAATTCCTCTCTAAACAGGTTTATGGTATGGGTGACTCCCGCTACCATCGCCGGCAGTGCATCGGTGATGGGTACCAGTTTGGTCAGACCGCATTGCGCAAAGACTACTTGCGCCGCAAATTCTGCATTTGCTTCGAACTTGGGAGTGGGTTCTGCGAGCTTGATCCGAAAGAACTCTTCGCCATCTTTGGTAACCTCAACCATAGAAGCGTGTCCAAATCCAACAATACGGGGCGGTTGGCCGTGAATGTCGACCATCACTTCGTCTTCTCAACCAATACGGATGTTATCGCCAAGTTTTCCAGCAGCTAGTAGAACTAAAAGGAGCCGGTGTTTGTCGATGTTATTTAGTTCTTTGATGGAAGCCAGAATTGTGTCGCGTGGTGTCGGTGTGAAGCAAGGTTGTACCAATCGGACGAGCTTCTGAGCGGCGGGGCTAATATCGCTTATCGCTCCCTTGTCGCAGGCAATTCGGAATTCTCTTGCTCGAAGAACGATAGGGGAACATTGCGTGGGGTTTTTGGTGTGAGATTTTGCACTGATATCCCCACTATCCCGGCTTTTTCCGGTTTTCCCTCTCTTCAGACCATTTTACCCTTGCTCGCAAAACCCTGATGTTCTAAGGCCTTTTCCCAGTCGGAGCGTAGCGCAGCCCGGTAGCGCACTTGTCTGGGGGACAAGGGGTCGTGGGTTCGAATCCCGCCGCTCCGACCATTTTTCTAGTTTTGAACCGATACATTGCTCTTCTGTCTTGCTCCGGCTGGACAGAGCCGCCGCTGCGTGAAGTGGCGCAGATTTGTTTGCTCCGGTTCAAACGCGTCACAGCCCCAAACTCCGGGTTTCAGGTTTAGAACTCGCGGCATTTCCAATGCAATAATGGATGAGCCGCCACCGAACGTCCAATTGCGTGCCGACAGCGGATGACCCCCAAGTCTTCGTCCTTGGGCCATTCTCGGTATAACGGCATTTATCCAGTTAGCCGTTCTCATGGCGCTGAAGTGCATAGCGAAGTTACCGCACCAGCCGGCCTGGCATTTATGGTTTTGCCTAAACTGGCCGCCCGGCGTCGTTCATCGCGTTGTAGCGGTAAGGGGCATATCCCGCATCGGGCGAATGGGCGCGGTGAAAAGCTTCGAGGGCGGGCATCATTGCGGCGACCATCCGGGCGGCCCTGCGCTCTGCTTCGGTCATGGGAGCTGACAGGATGCCGGCGATTTCGGCGAGCACCGCATCGCGGTCAATGGTGGTGACGCGGCCCTTGTCGACCACCAGACGTCCGCCGACATAGACCTGTCGGATGGCAGACTTGCTGCCGCGATGAAGCACTGCATCTTCAATCGGCGTGCGGGGATCGAGCACCGGGCGGCCGATGTCAGATTTGCTCATCAGAACGATATCAGCCTGCCGTCCGACCTCCAGACGTCCGGTGATCTTGCCGAAACCGACCGATTGTGTGCCGTGCTCGGTCGCCATGGTCAGCACGCGGGACGCCTCGAGCCGGTCGTTCCACATGCCTGTTTCGCGGTGCAGCGCCCAGACCAGTTTCATCTCGATTGTCATGTCCCGGTCATCGCAGATGTTGGACTGGTCGATGCCGAGCGCCACCGGAATATTGCGTCTTTGCATTTCATTGACCGGTGCAATGCCGCTGCCCAGCCGCAGGCCGGAGCTTGCATTGTGGCACACCATGCAGCCGCAATCGGACAAACGGTCCAGATCGTCGCGGCTCATCCAGTTGCCGTGCCCAAGCGTCAGGTCCGGACCAAGGCATCCCAGCCGGTCGAGATGCTCGACAGCGGAGCATTTGAACCGTGCTTTCGCATAGCGCGCCTGTCGCTCGGTCTCCAGCAGATGCATGTGGATGCTGGCGCTGTGGGCCCGCGCCGTGGCAAAGATCATCTGCAGGCTGTCGTCGGTGCACCAGTGGAGATTTGCCGGCGCAAGGTTCATCCGAACCATGTCCGGGGCGCGCTCGGACCATGCACGATGTTGCCGGCTGAAAAAATCCATATAGGCGCGGGTCGGCGTTTGCGCCGCCTGCAGGGAAGGCGCAAGCCATTCGCGGACCTCTTCGGGCAAGGCCGCCAGAACCTTGGCGTCGTCCTCATAGGACAGGATGTTCTGGTCGCGGATCATGAAGCAATAACCGCTGCGCATACCGATTTCGCCATAGGCGGAGATGATCTCCTCGGTGGCGCGATCCCAGTTCTCAACCAGGCCGGACAGGCCGGAATTGATGTGCTGGACAGTGGTGGTTCCGCTTTCAAGCATCTCGATAGCCGAATAGAGCGTATCAAGCCTCAGGTTCACCTGCCGCATCTTGCGGAACTGCGGCAGCCACAGTTCCAGTGGCGCGAACGGAACCCCCATCATAACCGGTGTCAGTCCGAAATGATGGTGTGAATTTGCAAAACCCGGCATGGCGACCATGTCACTGCCGCCTCTGACTTCGATTTCCGGATTGTCCCTGCAAAGATCGGGCAGGGGGCCAACCGCCCTGATAATGCCGTCCCGGATCAGCAGTGCGCCCTCGTCAATGACCTGCATCGCGCCGGACGCGTCAGCGCCGGTCAGGATATGGGCGGCGGAAAGGATGAAATCCGGGCAGGGCGTGTCTGCAAAACCCATTCGCGTTCCTTTGAAAATGAAGTGTTTGCCACAGCAGTTTTTGAAAATGCGCCGGGGGCCTTCCCAGCCCCCCTGTATAGGCCCCCGGCGCTCATCTCATCCGGGGAAGCCTATGTGATCGATCCAACCACGCCTTCGATGAGATAATCCGTGCCCCACAGCGATCCGTCGTAAAGGCCAAGCGTACCCTCGATGACGACATTGCCCAGATTGTCCTTGAGCGGGCCGACAAAGATGGGAGCGCCCGCCTTGAGCTCTCCTATGGCCCCGAGTGCCGCCGACTTGCCGGCTTCGCTGCAGCCGGCGCCAAACGGTGAGGATGCAACCATGTCGCGGTCATAACCGCCTTCATTCACGTTCGGAATTGCTTCGCCCTTGGTGATCAGTCCGGCATATTCCTTGTAGACGGTGCCCCATTTCAGTTCGGCTCCGGTAATGAAGCCGTTGGGTGCGAGCGGCGACTGGTCGGCGTTATGGCCGCAGGTCTTCACGCCGCGGGCTTCAGACGCCTCGACAATCACCTTCGGGCTGTCGACATGGCAGGCAATCACATCACAGCCGACATCGATGAGCGCGTTGGTGGCTTCGGCTTCACGCACCGGCAACGACCATTCGCCGGTGATGATCAGGCGCACTTCTGCATCCGGATTGACCTTCTTCACCCCGAGTGTGAACGCGTTGATGTTGCGCAGAACCAGAGCAATCGGCTTGGCCGCAATGAAGCCGATCTTGTTGGATGTGGTCGACAGACCGGCGGCAATTCCGTTCACATAGTGAGCCTGATCGAGGTAGCAGAAGTAGCCGCCAAGGTTCATCGGATGCTTGTCAGCGCTCCACAGTCCGGTGGGGTGGCGGAACTGGACATCGGGATACTTGCCGGCCATGTCGATCATGAAGGGGTCGAAATACCCGAACGATGTCGGGAACAGCAGGTTGACGCCATCAAGGTTGATCATCGATTCCATCGATTTCGACACCGCGACGGTTTCGGGCACGTTTTCCTCTTCGACCACCGTGATCCCCGGCAGGTCGCGCAGCGCCTGCGCGCCCACGGCGTGGGCCTGGTTCCACCCGAAATCATCTTTCGGGCCGACATAGATCATGCCGATGGTTGTGTCTGCAGCGCGGGCCTGCATCAGGCCGCCGCCGAGTACCATCGCGCCTGCGGCTGCCGATGTGCCCAGGAAGCGGCGGCGGTCAATCATGTAGGAAGAAGTCATCTCTCGTCTCCGTGTTAGGTTTGTTTTCTACGCCTTCAGGCGCTTTCCTCCGGTCTGCGATTGCTCAACGGAACGTATTTTTATGATTGTTCCCCTGCCGGTTTTCCCGGTTCTTTGGAGTCGTCGAGATTCTTGGTCTGTGTCTCCCACTCAGCCACCGACATTGTCGGAAGCGTGAACTGGTCGCGGATGGTCGAATAGTCGTGGCCACCCAGGCGGCCAACGGCATCCATGCGTTTCTGGTCGACATGCTTGTTGAGTGGATTGACGCAATCCTTACGGATGAACACACCCATGACCTCGCCGAGGATGATCTCGCGCGATTTGCCGATCTCCAGGGTGATGTGGCGCTTGCACTCAAGCGCGGCGGGAGCTTCACGAATGCGCGGGCAGCCGACATGGACGCCAGGTATCTGTGTCAAACCGGCAATATCCAGTTCGTCCACGTCGGGCGCAAACGGGATTGCGCAAATGTTCATGGCATCGATCATCGCCTGATCGACAATGTTGACGGTGAATTGCTCGGTCATGCGGATGTTGCGGCCGGTGTCCTTGAAGCTCATGTCGGCCTTGTTCTCGACACCGATGGCAACAATGGCCGGGTCTCCGGACAGCGCATTGAAAAAGCTGAAGGGCGCGGCATTGACCACGCCGTTTTCATCCACCGTCGTGACAAGCGCAATCGGACGGGGAATCACGGTGCCGATGATCAGTTTGTACTTGTCGCGCCCGCTGAGCCCGGAAAAATCGAAATGCGTGTGGCTGGCCGGGGACTGGGAGTTCATCTGGTTTCCTTGATCACCTGCAGCCTTGGCCGGGCTCGGTTTTTTGCGGGTTTTGGAGCTGGAATGCTCCCGCCTTCGACATAGGGCGAGAGCATGTCGGCAAGCGTTCTGGGAGAGGCTTCAGATGAGGTTATCAAGGCGCGCGCCTCCACTTCGCCCAGATGATGATGCATCAGCTCCCAGGCCCTGGCTGCGTCCCCGGCGGCGATGGCGTCAATGATTTCCCGATGTTCATGGACGCCGCAATCGGCTGAATGGGGCCGCCCGAACACGGCCAGAATCACCGAACAGCGCGAGACGACGTCGGAGACGAAGCGCGAGAGCAACGGATTGCCGGTCATGTCGGCCAGCAGCGTGTGGAACTCGCCGGCAAGGCGGATGGATGTCGGCGCGTTGCCGGCCTTCGCAGCCTCGATTTCCTTGGCAAGATGCGCCTCGAGCGTGGCTTCGTGCTCCGGCGTCCAGCGCTTGATGACCAGGCTCACGACTTCCCGTTCCAGCGCCTGCCGCACCTCGAAGGCGGCCACGGCGTCATCAAGACTGGGAATGGAAACGGTCGCGGGACGCTTGCCGCCGATTTCAATCAGGCCTTCCGAATTCAGCCGGCTGAAAACCTGCCGCACCAGAGTCCGGCTCATCGAAAACAGCTGCCCCACTTCGTCTTCGGGAAGCTTGTCTCCCGGACGCAGCGCCTGTTCGATGATGGCGCTTTTGAGCGCCATATAGGCCTGATCAATTCTGCTCGGCTTGTTGGTCATAGGGGACTCACGGTCGGCGTTTATTGTATACAATTAGGCGTCATTTATGTATCGATCAAATGTTCGTTTATTAGGCGACTGGTGCCTAATTTAGAGGCGAAATGATCAAGAAAATCGCGTTCTCCGGTCTGTTTCTCTGATCTTCTGGGTATTCAATCCATCATGCAGACCGAAAAGAGTGGTAGCAAGAAAACAAAATCATGTATACATGAAAATCTCATGATGCATACGACGGAGCAGAACAGATGGCCGGAAAAACACTCAAGCTGTGGCTCAATCATCAGCAGCGGGCACTTCTCGAGCGGGCGCTTGAGGATGGCGCGGCGCCGTCGCTGGAAGCACTGGTCAGGCGCGCCATCGCCGAAAGCGAGCCTTTGCCTTCCGGTCAGCCGGAGGTGAAGTGATGGCTCAGCGTCAGCCGGTATTCGAATGGACCATGCAGCCGGGGACCGGCAAGGCGCTTGAAGTCCGCAAGGGTCAGATTCTCAGGATCGAGCAGGTGCTCGGCGCGCAATGTGTCGATTTCAACTGCTTCAATCTGCATGACTACAAGGAATTCATGCATTGCGGACGCACCCGCACGGTTCATGGCTTCAATCCCGGCAAGGGGACTTATCTCTGGTCGGCGCCGCCGCGCGAACGGGCGATGATGTATATCGCCGAGGATACCTACGGCCGCAATGATGTGCTGTTCCCGCGCTGCAGCGCCTATCTCTATGAAAGCGCCTATGGCTATCACACGCACACCAACTGTCACGATATCCAGTCCGAAGCCCAGCGTGAATACGGGCTGACTCCTGATGATGTGCATGACAGTTTCAACATGTTCATGTGCACAGAAGTGACTCTGGAAGGTAGCGCCACCATCACCCGGCAGCAGTCGCGGAGGGGTGATCATATCGACCTGATTGCCCTGATGGATGTGCTGGCTGTCCCCAATGTGTGCGGCGCTGACGTGATGCGCACCAGCAATTTCGGCCTCAAGCCGATCAAGCTGCAGATCTTCGACGCAACCGACGAGGAGATGGCCGCCGTCCCGGAAACGCCGGCACTCAGAAGCCAGCGAACGCCGAAGGATTTTGTCAATTCGCAGATCAAGGCGACCCGCGAACTTGTGCCTGATGCGGCCTATGTGCCGAACTTCGTCAACACGCCCTTGCCGGAAACAGCAGTCGAAATCGTGCTCGATGCGGAAGAAACAGCCAGGTTCGAAGCGCTGGCGCGCCGGACCATCTATGGCGAGGACGATGATTCAGCGCTGCGTGACATCGTCTTTTCCTGGTGGGAGAACCATTACCTCAACTCGGCCAGCGGGGCGCCGCGGATTTCGAAGACCAGCAAGCAATAGCTTCGGCGAAACGGTTCAGTCGTTAGCGGGCCGATGCAAATGCGGCGCAGGCCGGGAGAAGCTCTTGCGGCCTGCTTTCCAGCCGCACAGTGCAGGCGCGATCTCCCGGATCACCGAGACGGGGGCCCTGGCATCCAGCACCACGATATCGGCCGGGCCGCCGAGCTTGAGGCCATAGGTTGTTTGCAAAATGCGCGCCGGAGCATCGCTGACCATGGAGAAGACGGTGCTCAGTTCGTCGTCGCGGGAGAGCTGCATCACATTGGCGTAAAGATTTGCCATGCGGGACAGCGAGGCGTCGCCATAGGGTGTGAACGGGTTGAGCACATTGTTGGTGGCGATCGCCGCGGTCACGCCTGCCTGGGCAAACAGATGCGCAGGCGCGACGCCGCGGGGCACAGTGTAATCATGCTCTCGTCCCATCAGGAACAGGTCGGTTGATGGCAGGGTCACGAGTGCAATTCCAGCCCCGCGCAGGTCGCTGATGAGGTGCTGAAGCTCTTTGCGCGGCATGGCGGAGAGCTTGGTCATATGGCCAACGGCAACCCGGCCCTGATATCCACGCGCCATAGTTTGTGAGATCACTGCGGGCAGATCTGAGCCGGCGGGGTCAAGATCAAAATCCAGATGGAAATCGACATCGACGCCATGCTTTTCGGCCATGTCGAAAATCAGGCTGACATGCCGCACCGGATCCGGGTCGGTGTAGGGGCATCCACCGACCAGATCGGCGCCGCCCGATAATGCGTGGTCCAGAAGATCAAGCGTTGCGGGTTCCTGGGTCAAGCCGTCCTGGGCAAAGGCGCAGATCTGGATATCGAGGGCGAAAGCATAATCAGCCTTGATCCGGCGAATGGCGTGGAACGAACGCAATCCGGCACGCGGGTCAACTTCGACAAAGGTTCGCATGCGCGTGGTGCCGTGAAGGATCGCCTTCTCCACCACTGTCGCCGCGCGGGTATAGACATCGTCCTCGGTAAAGCCTGCCTTGGCCGCAGCGGTTTCGCGCACGGCTTCCTTCAGCGTGCCTGCGCAAATGCTGCAGCGGTCGAGAATGCAGGCCTTGTCGAGATGCACATGGCTGTCGACAAATCCCGGAAACGCCACCCTGCCACCCAGATCCTCTTCAGAGATGGCCTCGCAACTAATCTTCGGCCCGAGTGCCGTGAGGATCCCGCAGGTGACCGCGATATCGATGAGCTTATCAAAGCCCGCCACCCGGGCATTGCGCAGAACAAGATCGGCTTTCATGGCAGCCCTTTCAATCCGGACCCGGAGAAATTGTCACTGACTGTCTGGCATGGGTGTTGCTTGGTTGCAATCTGATGGGCGCGCATGCGCAGGAAACAGGCAACACGGATGGGCGACGCATGACAATCTGGATCAAGAATCCGCTGGCAATCCTGGCGGAGAATGCAGGTGGCGGCCTTGTTATATCCGGTAGCCGCATCGTCGAGCTTGTGCCTGCGGGCAGGGCACCGGTCACCGATGTCGATGAGATCTTCGATGCATCCCGGCATGTGATCATCCCCGGCCTGATCAACACCCATCACCATTTCTTCCAGACCCTGTGCCGGGCCCATCCTGCAGCGCGGGACAAGGAGCTGTTTCCATGGCTGCAGGCGCTTTATCCGGTCTGGAGCAGGCTCGACCGCGACATGTTCCGTGTCGGCGCCCGGCTGGCCTATGCCGAGCTGCTGCTGTCGGGCTGCACCACGGCGATGGATCACAACTACATGGTCTATGACGGGCTGGAGGATGCCACCGACATCGAGGTGCAGGAAGCTCAGGCATTGGGCGTCCGCGCCACGGTGACGCGCGGATCCTTGTCGCTGTCCAAAAAGGACGGCGCCATTCCGGACGACAATATCGTCCAGGATGACGATACGATTCTGGCCGACAGCGAGCGGGTGCTCAAGCGTTATCATGACACATCCGATGGCGCGATGATCCAGATTGCGCTTGCCCCCTGCGCGCCGTTCAATGTGTCGAGAAATGTCATGCGCGAAAGCGCGACACTTGCCGAGATTCATGATTGCCGGCTGCACACCCATCTGGCCGAAACCGAGGACGAGGAAGCATTCTGCATCGAGACCTTCGGTTACCGGCCGATTGACTGGCTGGAGGATTGCAATTGGTTGCAGCCCCGGGTGTGGCTGGCACACGGCATTCACTTCACTTGCGAGGATTGCGAGAAGCTCGGCAAGCACGGCGTCGGCGTCTGCCATTGCCCGACATCCAACGCGGTGCTGGCCTCGGGCTTTTGCAAGACGCTTGATCTCGAAGCTGCAGGCAGTCCCGTGGGTCTCGGTGTCGATGGCTCGGCGTCCAATGACAGTTCCAATCTGATGGAAGAGGTGCGTCATGCGTTGATGGTCAACCGGCTGGGCTACAGGTCGGCTGAGCGGATCACCCACCGTGACGCCTTGCGCTGGGCAACCACCGGCTCGGCGCGATGTCTCGGGCGCAGCGACATCGGCGAAATTGCCGTCGGCAAACAGGCTGACCTCGCCATGTTCACGCTCGACGAAATGCGGTTTTCCGGAAATCACGATCCGATCGCAGCGCTTGTCCATTGCGGCGCCAACCGTGCCGACCGGGTGATGGTTGGCGGTGAGTGGCGGGTCATGGACGGTCACATCATCGGGCTTGATGTCGGCAAGCTGATCGCAGACCATTCCGCCGCCGCCAAACGGTTTAGTTAAGGAGTCCCCATGCCAGAGCAAGACATTCCGCTAATCGATATCGCTAGCCTTTATGGCTCCGATCAGGCTGCCATTGAAAAGACCGCCGCCCTGATCGGCGAGGCCTGCCGCGGCATCGGTTTCTTCTACATCAAGGGCCATGCGCTTTCGCTCGGAGACATAGAGGCACTGTTTTCAACTTCGCATGATTTCTTCGCGCTGCCCGAGACGGTCAAGAAACAGGTGGAGATTTCGCCCAAGACCGGCAATCGCGGCTATGTTCCGATGCGCGGCGAAGCGCTCGACCCATCCAGGCCGGCTGACCTGAAAGAGGCCTTCAACATCGGCCTGGATCTTGCTGCTGACGATCCGGAATTGCTGGCGGGTGCGCGCTTCCGCGCTCTCAATCTCTGGCCGGAGCAGCCGGGGTTCCGTCAGGCCATGCTCGACTATTTCGACACAGCGCTGGACATTGGCCGCCGGCTGCATATGGCTTTCGCCGCCGATCTCGGTTTGAAAGCGGATCATTTTGACGGCAAGCTCGACCGGCCGCTGGCAACGCTTCGGCTGTTGCATTACCCGCCGCAACCCGATGCGGTGGAAGAGGGGCAGATGGGGGCGGGCGCACACACCGACTATGGCTGTGTGACGCTGCTTTTGACTGATGAAGTCGGTGGTCTTGAGGTGCGGACAAGAACCGGAGACTGGATCAAGGCGCCCTATATACCCGGTGCATTCGTCTGCAATATTGGGGATTGCCTGATGCGGTGGACCAATGACACCTATGTCTCAACCCCGCACCGGGTCGTCAGTCCGGCAGGGCGCGAACGCTATTCGATCGCGTTTTTCCTTGATCCCAATCCGGATGCGGTCATCGAATGCCTTCCAACCTGCAGCGGGCCGGAAAACCCGCCACGCTATGGACCCATTCGCGGCGACGATTACCTCGAAAGCCGATTGAACCCGACCTACAAGGCCAGCGGTTTGGCTTGATCCAGCTGTTTCGAAGATGCCCTGGCGAGCGCGAAAAAGTCTCGCAACTATATTGTATGCAATGCAGTTTAAAATGCCTAATTAATAAGCTTGATTAAGATAATGTATATTATTTGGTCTGTGATTGCTCTTATTCCGACTTTGCTGGCTTGCGCGGATTTGGGTGCGATGGAGTTATCGCATTGAAATATATGCAATAATGAAATCTGCCCTAACTGGCACGCCTTTTGCAAAACTGTTTACAGCCGGTTGTCTTCCAAAATCCGGCGACAACAGGGATTCGCAAGCCAGCAAAGGATCTGGACATGGCTAACAAAGAAATTTCACGGCGTTCGATTTTGAAGACCGGTGCCGCCGGTATCGCGGCGATGGCGTTGCCGATGCCCTTTATCAACTCCGCTTCAGCTGCGGAGAGCGTCGTGCTCGGCGCGGTCTATGTCGGTCCGCGCGACGACTTTGGCTGGAACCAGGCGCATTCGGTCGCCATGGAAATTCTCAAGAGTGTCGACAACGTCACCGTCATCGAGGAGGAAAACGTTCCTGAAACCGATGCTGTGTCGAAATCGATGGAATCGATGATCAACCTGGACGGCGCAAACCTGATCCTCGGAACATCCTTTGGCTATTTCGATCCGTTCATGATTGATCTTGCCGCCAAGTATCCCGACGTTCAGTTCCGTCACGCAGCACCGCTGTGGAACAAGGACAAGCACCCGGCCAATCTCGGCAGCTATTTCTGCTACCTCAACCAGGCCCATTATGTGAACGGCGTTGCAGCAGGCCTCAGCACCACATCCAACAAGATCGGATTTGTTGCGGCAAAGCCAATCCCGACGGTGCTCTCCAATATCAACTCGGTTCTGCTCGGCGCGCGTTCGGTCAATCCGGATGCCCAGGTTCAGGTCATCTTCACCGGCGACTGGTCGATGCCGGTGCGTGAAGCGGAAGCCGCCAATGCGCTGGTGGACGCGGGTTGCGATGTGCTGACCTGCCATGTCGATGGTCCGAAGGTGGTGATCGAAACCGCTGAAGGCCGTGGGGTCAAGAGCTGCGGCCACAACGCCTCGCAGGCACCTTTGGCCCCGAAGGGCTTCATAACCGGCGCGGAATACAAGTGGGAAACCATTTACACCATGTATGCCGACATGCTGGGCAAGGGTGAGGCTCTGCCCAATGTAGTGGTCGGCGGCTACCACAACGACATGGTCAGAAACACAGCCTATGGCGCAGGCGCTACGCCGGAAGCCATTGCCGCTGCCGATGCCGCCATTGCCGGTCTCAAAGAGGGCAAGCCGATTTATGTCGGTCCGCTCAAGGACAATGAAGGCAATCTGGTTCTCGACAAGACCTTCGACAACTATGATCCGGTGCTTGATGGCATGGGCTATCTGCTCGAAGGCGTCATCGGCTCCATCACCTGAATTTTCTCCGGGCTGCGCGGCAACACCCGCGCGGCCCGACTTTGTTTGCCTCTTGAGAGTGATCGTGATCAGGCATGGCACAAGCAGAAACGACATTTGTCAAAACATCGGCCTTTGATGGCGCGCGGTTCCGTGCCTCGCTCGAGGCTGTTGCGATACCGTTCGGCGCGTTGATCGCATCGGCGATCATCTTTTCGCTGTTTCTGATGGTCCTGGGCAAGAGCCCGGCCCAGTTTTTCGAACTGGTCTGGCGCGGGGGCTTCGGCTCCTCTTTCTCCTTTCAGAACACGCTGCAGCGGGCAGCGCCGCTGATCCTGACGGGGCTTGCATTCGCCATTCCCGCCCGCATCGGCTTGGTGATGATCGGCGCGGAAGGTGCGCTGGTGATGGGCGGCTTCGCCGCTGCGGCGCTGGCGATCCCGCTGGTCTCGGCCCAAGCGCCGGTCTATCTCACAATGGCGCTGATGATCCTGATCGCCATGCTTGCGGGTGGCGCCTGGAACGCCATCGCCGGCTGGCTCAAGCACAGCCGCGGTGTCAATGAAACCATCTCGACACTGCTGCTGACCTACATCGCCATCGCCATCATGAACTTCTTCGTCGAGGGCGCCTTGCGCGATCCGGCTTCGCAGAACAAGCCTTCCACAATGCCCATCGGCAAGGACTATATGGTCGGCAACATTCCCGGCACAGATGTGCATTGGGGCCTGGTCTTCGGACTGGTGCTGGCCGTGGCGCTGCAGATTCTCATGTCGCGCACCACTTTCGGCTTTGCCGCGCGCGTTACCGGCGGCAATCCGCGCGCCGCTCTCGCCCAGGGATTGCCTGTTGGTACGCTGATTGTCGTCTGCTCGGCGATCGCCGGCGCCTGCGCCGGTCTTGCCGGCTATTTCGAAGTCGCCGCCATTCACGGACAGGCCAATGCCTCGCTGGTGGCAGGCTACGGATTTACGGGCATTCTTGTGGCGTTCCTGGCGCGGCACAATCCTCTGATGATTGTGCCGGTTGCGATCATGTTCGGCGCCATTGAAGCCTCGGGCGGTCTCATCCAGCGCCGGATGGATATGCCCGATGCCACGGCGCTGGTGCTGCAGGGCATCATCTTCGTGGTGCTGCTTGCCAGTGACAGCCTGTACGGGCGCTTTGCGATTTTCCAGCCCAAAATCAGCATGGAGCGGACATGACGGCAGAAGCCCTGACCACAATTCTTATTGCCATGCTGGGTGGAGCCATCCGGGTATCCACACCGTTCATTTTCGTGGCGCTGGGCGAGACGCTCACCGAGAAATCGGGCCGCATCAATCTCGGGCTGGAAGGCAATCTGGTGTTGGGCGCAATGGTCGCCTATGCCATCTCGTTTCACACCGGATCGCCCTGGCTCGGCGTTCTTGCCGCCGGCTTTTCAGGCGTCTTTCTCGGCCTGATGCATGGCATGATCTGCAGCCTGAAAAAGGTCAACGACATCGCCGTCGGCATTGCCATGATGTCGTTCGGCACCGGGGTCGCGTTTTTCTTCGGCAAGCCGTATATCCAGCCCTCTGCGCCACGGCTTGAAAGCTTGCCACTTGGCGGCTGGTCTTCCAATTCGGCGCTTGAGCAGGCGCTCGAGATCAACCCGCTGTTCATCGTCGGCATCCTGATCGCCTTCGCCATGTGGTGGGGCCTCGCCAACACGCGGGTGGGGCTGGTGGTCCGCATGACCGGGGATTCCGAACCCGCGGCGCGTGCCATGGGTATCAATCCGATCAAGGTGCGGATCCTGGCAACCGCCGCAGGCGGCTTTCTCGCCGGCATTGGCGGTGCGTTTCTGTCGCTGTCTTATCCGGGAAGCTGGAACGAGGGCCTGTCCTCAGGCCAGGGGCTGATGGCCGTCGCCCTCGTCATCTTCGCCCGCTGGAACCCGCTGCGCTGCATCATTGCCGCGCTTCTCTTCGGCGCGGCAGGCGCGCTTGGTCCGGCGCTGCAATCGGTGGGCATCAGCCAGGGCTACTATTTCTTCAATGCCGCACCCTACATCCTGACACTTTTCATCATGGTTGCTGCCAGCGGGCGCAACTCGGCCCGCGCGGCGCCGGGCGAACTTTCAATCGCGAAATAGGAGACGTAATCATGAGCGCACTCGGCGGTTTGAACAAGACTCCCAACGGCGTCGTCATCGGCGTCGTGCAGCTGCAGCTGCCTTTGGTTAAGACCCGGCACGACCTTGCCCGCCAGACCGAAAAGATTGTCGCGATGGTCGGCAAGGCGCGGCGCAACATGGCGACCATGGATCTGGTGGTGTTTCCCGAATACGCGCTGCACGGCCTGTCGATGGACACCAACCCGGAGATCATGGTGTCGATGGACGGCCCCGAAGTTGCTGCCTTCAAGAAGGCCTGCATCGACAATTCGATTTGGGGCTGCTTCTCGATCATGGAGTACAATCCCGGCGGCAATCCCTACAACACCGGCATCGTGATCGACGACCATGGCGAGGTGAAGCTCTACTATCGCAAGCTTCACCCCTGGGTTCCGGTCGAGCCCTGGGAGCCCGGCGACCTTGGCATTCCGGTGATCGAGGGACCCAAGGGCTGTAAGCTGGCGCTGATCATCTGCCACGACGGCATGTTCCCGGAAATGGCGCGTGAATGCGCCTACAAGGGTGCGGAAATCATGCTCAGGACGGCAGGCTACACCGCGCCGATCCGCGATAGCTGGCGCTTCACCAATCTGTCCAACTCCTTCAGCAACCTGATGGTCACGGCCAATGTCTGCATGTGCGGCTCGGACGGCACCTTCGATTCCATGGGCGAAGGCATGATCGTCAATTTTGACGGCGCGGTGCTCGCCCATGGCACATCCGGCCGGGTCGACGAGATCATCACCGCCGAAGTGCGGCCCGATCTGGTGCGCGAGGCGCGAAAGCACTGGTCGGTTGAAAACAACATCTACCAGCTCGGTCATCGCGGCTACACCGCCGTGCTCGGCGGCGCGCAGGATTGCCCCTACACCTTCATGAAGGACATGGTGGCAGGCACTTACCGTCTGCCCTGGGAAGACGAGGTTGTTCACACCGACGGCACCTCCTGCGGGTTCGAACGCCCGACGCGGCGCTATGGAGAAAGCAAGCTCGGGGAGGCGGCCGAATGAACGCCATGTCCGCAGCCCTTCTGGCCGAAGGTCCGGTCAAGGCGGATCCTTACCCCTGGCCCTATGACGGTGATCTCAGGGCTGCCAACACGGCGCTGATCATCATCGACATGCAGACCGACTTCTGCGGACCGGGCGGCTATGTCGACAAGATGGGCTACGACCTCTCACTAACCCGCGCGCCGATCGGACCGATCAGATCATTGCTCGATGCCGCGCGCGCCAAGGGCATGCTGGTCATTCACACCCGCGAAGGCTACCGGCCAGACCTATCGGACCTGCCGGCCAATAAGCGCTGGCGCTCGCAGCGCATCGGCGCGGGCATTGGCGATCCGGGTCCGTGCGGGCGCATTCTGGTGCGCGGTGAGCCGGGCTGGGAGATCATCGGCGAACTGGCGCCGCTTCCGGGCGAGCCGGTCATCGACAAGCCCGGCAAGGGATCGTTCTGCGCCACCGATCTGGAAATGCTGCTGCATGTCAACGGTATCCGCAACATCATTCTCACCGGGATTACCACCGATGTCTGCGTGCACACCACCATGCGCGAGGCCAATGACCGCGGCTTTGAATGCCTGATGGTCGAGGATGGCTGCGGTGCGACCAAGCTTGAAAACCATCTCGCCGCCATCGACATGATCAAGATGCAGGGCGGGGTCTTTGGCGCGGTTGCCACGAGCGGCACGGTGCTCGACGCTCTGGAGCAGATATCATGACCGCGCTGGCTCTCCCGGCGGATCTTTCGGCCCATCCTTTAACGGGCGGCAGAACCGGCGCGTTTTCGCTGGAAACCGTTTCGATGACCAAGGTCTTTGGATCGCTGGTGGCGCTGGATGATGTTTCGATCAAGGTCGGCGCCGGCGAGTTTCACGCGCTGTTGGGTGAGAATGGCGCCGGCAAGTCGACGCTGGTCAAATGCATCATGGGTTTTTACCAGCCGACCAACGGCCAGTTACTGGTCGACAATCGCGAAGTGCTGATCAAGGCGCCGGCCGATGCGCAGGCAGCCGGCATCGGCATGGTCTATCAGCACTTCACGCTGGTGCCCTGCCTGACGGCTGCAGAAAACATGGTGATATCGCGCGCCGATGCACCGGCTGTGATCAACTGGGCCCGGGAGAAGGAAGAGCTTCAGGCTTTCATGGAACGGATGCCGTTCCGGGTGCCGCTCAATACGGTTGCCGCTGACATGTCGGCAGGCGAGAAGCAGAAGCTCGAGATCCTCAAGCAGCTCTATCTCAACCAGCGTTTCCTGATCCTTGATGAGCCGACATCGGTGCTCACGCCGGGCGAGGCCGACGAGATCCTCGGCCTGTTGCATGACATGGCGCGGGCTGGCGACATCACCGTGTTGATGATCACCCACAAGTTCCGTGAGGTAACGGCGTTCGCCGACCGGGTGACCGTGCTCAGGCGCGGCAAGCTCGCAGGCAGTGGTTCGGTACAGGATCTGAGCACTGACGACATGTCGAAAATGATGATCGGCGAAGCCCAGATGCGTGAAAAAGCGCCGCGGCTGGCCAAGGTCGAAGCCAAGAGCACGCTCGAGATCGCCGGCCTCAGTGTCGATGACAATGAGGGTATGCGGGCGGTCGACACCGTCAATCTGAAGATCAAGGGCGGCGAGATTGTCGGCATTGCCGGCGTGTCCGGAAATGGCCAATCGGAATTGGTCGAGGCGCTGGCCGGTCAGCGCGGCCTGGCTGGTGGCGCCGTCATCGTCAACGGCCAGCGTTTTGACGCGACCCGCAAGGACTTTGCCGATCTCAAGGTCTTTGGCCTGCCCGAGGAGCCTCTCAAGAACGCTGCCGTCAAACGCATGAGCGTGTCGGAAAACATCGCCTTCCGCAGCTTTGACAAACCGCCGATGGCCAGCATCGGCTGGTGGCTGAAACCGGCTGCCATGCGCGACAACGCTGTCAGGCTCATCGAACAATATCATGTCAAAACGCCGTCGGCGGAGACCCCGATCGAAAACCTGTCGGGCGGCAATGTGCAGAGGACCATCCTTGCCCGGGAGCTGTCAGGTGACGTCAATGTGCTGATTGTCGCCAATCCCTGTTTCGGGCTGGATTTTGCCTCCGTGGCGGAAATCCGGGCGCAGCTGATTGATCAGCGCAACAAGGGGGCCGCGATCCTGCTGGTGTCGGAAGACCTGGATGAAATCCTCGAACTCTCCGACCGGGTGGCGGTGATGTCGGGTGGAAAGATCACCTACCAGGCGCCGATCGACGAGACCGACCGCAACACCATCGGCAAATACATGGCGGGGCACTGAAGCAATGCTGAACGTCAAGGCTGAGCCATATGACTACCAGCTACCGGAGGCGGCAACGGCTCTTGTGGTCATCGACATGCAATGCGACTTCATCGAGCCCGGCGGCTTTGGCGACGCCCTTGGCAATGATGTCTCGCGGCTTTCCGGCATCATTCCAACGGTTTCCGGTCTGCTTGCGCTGTTCCGTGGACGAGGCTTGACGGTGATCCACACCCGCGAGGCGCATCTGCCTGACCTGTCGGATTGTCCGCCGAGCAAGGTGGCGCGCGGCAACGCCTCGGTGCGGATCGGCGAAGAGGGCCCGATGGGGCGGCTCCTGGTACGCGGCGAGCCGGGCAACCAGATTGTCGAGGCGCTGGCGCCGGTGGATGGCGAGTGGGTGATCGACAAGCCGGGCAAGGGGATGTTCTGGAACACCGGAGTGCACGAACGGCTGCAGGAGGCTGGCATCACTCATCTGGTCTTTGCGGGAGTGACCACCGAAGTCTGCGTCCAGACCTCGATGCGCGAAGCCAATGACCGCGGCTATGAATGCCTGCTGGTCACCGATGCCACCGAAAGCTATTTTGAACACTTCAAGACCGGCGCCATCGAGATGATCACCGCGCAGGGCGGGATTGTCGGCTGGGCAACGCCCTTGAGCGCGCTTGCCGCAGCTTTTCAGACAAAGGAAGAATAGGCATGAGCCAGGACGAATTCGACGCCGACGCGGTTGCTGAAAGCATGCTCGCCTATCTCGGCCTGCCCGATGAGCCGGCCTACCGGCCCGGAATTACCACCCATCTGGCCTCCGCGCGCGGCATTGCCGCCGGGCTTCTGGCCTTGCCGATGGACGACGAGGCGGAGCCCGCAACGGTGTTCAAGCCATGACCGATTGGACCATCGCCACAGCAACTGAAATCGCGGAAGCCGTGCGCGGCGGCTCGGTTTCAGCAGGCACCGTGACTGAGGCATGCCTCGGCAAGATCGACGCGCATGACAAGGCCATTGGCGCCTTCACCTTTGTTGCGCATGAGCGGGCGCGGGCCAGGGCGACAGACATCGACGCGCGGATCAAGCGCGGTGAAGATCCCGGCCCCCTGGCCGGTGTGCCCTTTGCGGTCAAGAACCTGTTTGATGTCAAGGGGATCGCCACACTGGCGGGCTCCAGGATCAACCGTGACTTGGCGCCGGCTTCAAGGGACGCCGTGCTGATCGAACGGCTCGAGGCAAACGGCGCCATATTGCTGGGCGCGCTGAACATGGGCGAATACGCCTATGACTTCACCGGCGAGAATTACCATGACGGCCCGTCGCGCAATCCGCATGCACGCGAGCATATGACCGGCGGGTCCTCGGGCGGATCGGGCGCAGCCGCCGCGGCAGGGTTTGTGCCGCTGACACTTGGTTCGGACACCAACGGGTCGATCCGGGTTCCGGCGTCCTTGTGCGGGCTGTTCGGCCTGAAGCCGACCTATGGCCGGCTTTCGCGCAGCGGCTCGTTTCCTTTCGTCGCGAGCCTTGATCATCTCGGCCCGCTGGCACGCTCGGCCGGCGATCTCGTTCTGTCCTACAATGCGATGACCGGCGCGGATCCAGCCGACCCGGTCTGCACGGACCGCATCGATCCGCCTGTGGCACTCGCCCCTGGCTCCGGCATCGACGGTTTGCGCATCGCCAAGGCTGGAGGATATTTCGAGGAGGGCGCTCACGCCGAGGCCTTTGACGCGGTGGCGAAGATTTGCGCGGCACTTCAGGTTGGCGAGACCCGCGGCGTGGAGAATGCCGGCATGGCGCGGGCCAGCGCCTATCTGATCACCATGGCGGAAGGTGCTTCGCTGCATCTTGACCGGTTGAAGACCAGGCACGCGGATTTCGACCCGGACGTGCGCGACCGGCTTTTAGCAGGCGCGATGATTCCCGGCGCCTGGGTGACCAAGGCGCAG
Source organism: Hoeflea sp. (assembly GCA_048261205.1). Lineage (GTDB taxonomy): Bacteria > Pseudomonadota > Alphaproteobacteria > Rhizobiales > Rhizobiaceae > Hoeflea. Next base: position 109,200 of record JBLXGF010000001.1, on the reverse strand, counting down.
AAATTCCGCGCCCTGTTCCGCACACAGATGCAGGTCTTGTTCGAAGAGGTCGATGTGCTGATCGCACCCGCCACCCCCTGTGTGGCGCCCCGCATCGGTCAGAAGACCTTTGTGCTCGGCGGCAAGGAGCTGCCGGTGCGGCCCAATCTGGGGATTTTCACCCAGCCGATCTCGTTTGTCGGCTTGCCGGTGGTGACGGTGCCGGTGTGGCTGGAGGGCAGCAAGCTGCCGATTGGCGTTCAGATCATTACCGCGCCCTGGCGCGAGGACATTGCCCTGCGCGTCGCCGCCTGGCTCGAGAACAATGGACATGTCGCAGCTCCCGTCGCGTCGCTGAAGGAAAAAGCGGCATGACCAAACAGGGCAAATGGTCCGGCCGTAACCAGAACAAGGACGCGGTGCGCGGCGAGGTCTGGGACCTGCAGGAAACCGGCGGCTATGCGATCGGGCCGGCCTGGGATTTCGTCCAGGAAGACCAGTTCGACACCATTCCCTTCCTGCGCGATCTGCGTGACCGGATGACAAGCCGATGATGATCAACGACCCGCATGTGCATGAAGAGATGACCGCGGTCTTCGCCCGCTACGAGCAGGCGCTCGTCAGCAATGACGTGGCCGTGTTGGACGAGCTGTTCTGGCAAAGCGAGCATACAATCCGTTACGGCGTCGGTGAGAACCTCTATGGTGCTGAGCAGATTTTCGCTTTCAGAAATGCGCGGCCGTCAGCTGGTCTGGAGCGCAGTCTGTCGCGTACCGTCATCACCACCTATGGCAATGATTTTGCCACGGCCTCGACGCTGTTTTCGCGCGGATCTTCACCGGGCAAGACCGGGCGTCAGATGCAGACCTGGGTCAGGATGCCGGAAGGATGGCGGGTTGTGGCGGCGCATGTGAGTGTTATAGACACGCCCTGACCGATCTGTGTGTGCCCTGGGGGTTTTCCGCGCAATGGCTACCAGTGCCGAAACCATACGACATGAGCTTGCCCGGCGTATCGTCAGCGGGGATCTCGAGCCGGGAACCGTGCTCGATGAAACCCGGCTGGCCGCAGAGTTCAATGTCTCGCGCACCCCGGTCCGGGAGGCCTTGCGCAAGCTTGGCGTGACCGGGTTGGTGGTGCAATCATCGCACCGGCGAACGCTGGTCGCCAAACCGGATGATCAGGAGCTTGCGAATATCTTCTTCGTCATGGCGCAGCTCGAGACCATGTGCGCCGGGCAGAGCGCCCTCAAAATGAGCGCTCAGCAACGCCATGATTTTCAAGTGTTGCACGATGAGATGGCGTCGCTTGTCAGGTGCGGGGCAGGGGATGCGTACGCGCTTGCCAATGAAGCCTTCCATTCCGCCATCTATGAGGGAACCGGCAATGCTTATCTGGCGGAACTGACGTTCAACACGCGGCTGAGACTGCAGCCGTTCCGGCGTGCGCAGTTTGGAACGCCTGGCAGGCTGGCTGCCTCGCATGCCGAACATTCTGCCGTGGTCGAAGCCATCATCCGGGCTGACCGGGACACGGCCGAACGGGCCATGCAGGCCCATATCGGCTATGTCGAGGGTGCCTGGAAGCGCTTTTCAAACCGCATTCACGAGCGGCTTGCAATATAACTCCGCCAGGATTTGAAGCTGGAGATGTCGGTTGCCTGGTCGATGGCGATGCCTTCGGCGATAAAGCCGTTGACCTGGGAGCCGTCCTCAAGCCGGACCGTGCCGATACCAAGCGGGGCAGGCACGCCATCGACGAAACTGCCGAAGCCGGCGGCGTCAAGCGCCCAGACTTCCACCTCGATCGGCACGCCTTCACCTGCAGCAACCCGAGTGAGACCGGGCTTTGGTGGTGCGGTACCGGAAAGCGCATAGAGCGCATAATCCGGAGCGGTGCTTGTGGCTCCGACAAATCTTGCGTGGCGGTTCGTCAGCTCGTGGTTGAGCGGCATGCCGGTCAGATGGGCGCCGACGACACAGATCAGGATTTCACCGGGGCGGGCGGCGAGTTCATTCACCTCGATCCGGCCGCTTTCCAGCCTCCGGGCAATACCGGCGAGGAAGGCGTCTGATCCGGCGGATCCGATCAGGGTCAGGGAAGAAGGCAGGCCGTCAGACCGCTCGCCGACCGGCACCGAGATCGCCGCCATGTCGAGCAGATTGACGAAATTGGTATAGGTGCCGAGATTGGAATTGAGCTGCACCGGATCGGCCTCAACCTGAGCCACGGTGTAGACGGATGGAAGCGTTGGTACGGCAAAGCAGTCCAGCCGTTCGATCAAGGGTGCGACCAGCCGCTTCATCTCTGCCAGCTTGTAGATTGCATCAAAGGTGTCCACGGCGGATATTTTGGACGCCCCGCTGATGATCTTGTGGGTAACCGGATGCAGTGCTGACGGGTTGTTCTCGATCAGGGCGCGGACTGCATGATAGCGTTCCGCCACCCATGGCCCTTCATAAAGCAGCCGCGCCACGGCATGGAAGGGTTCGAAATCGATTTCTTCGATCTGGCCACCAAGCCCCGCCAGCGTTTCAAGATCGCTTACATAGGCTGCTTGCGCGGCGGCATCACCAAAGAAAAGTCGTTGGCGCGGCAAGGGAACGCCAACCGTGAAAGTTCTGCCAACCGGCGCAATGCCGGCCATCGGAAGCCTGCGTGACATGAAATCTGCCGGGTCATAGGCCTGTGCGACCGAGGTGGCGAGTGCCGCGTCGGCAGTCTCGGCGGTGAAAATGGAAATGGTGTCCAGCGTGCGGCAGGCCGGCATCATTCCGGTCGCTGAGAGCAGGCCGAGGCTGGGCTTGAGCCCGACTATTCCATTGAGGCCTGCGGGAATTCTGCCGGAGCCTGCGGTGTCTGTGCCGAGCGAAAACGCGGCGATGCCTGCGCCGACCGCAACCGCAGACCCCGAACTCGATCCGCCCGGGATCAGATCCGCTCTGATGCTGTTGCGCGGAACGCCATAGGGCGATCGTACGCCGACAAGGCCGGTGGCGAATTGATCAAGATTGGTCTTGCCGATGCAGATGGCGCCGGCCTGTTCAAGCCTTGCCACCACAAATGCCGATACCGTCGGCACATATTCGGCTTCCGGACAGGCCGCGGTGGTTGGCAGGCCTGCGACATCGATGTTGTCCTTGACCGCAAAGGGCAGGCCGTGGAGCGGTTTTCCTTCCGGGCCTTCGGCCTCAAGCCGCTCGGCATCAGCCAGGCAGTCGGCCTCGTCGCGCAAGGTGATGAACATGGCCGGATCGCCATGGGCTTTGTGAGCCCGAAAGGCATGAGCGATTGCTTCCCGCGGCGACATTGCTTGCCAGAATTCGAAGCTCTTCGCGGTTTTCTGACTGTGCATGCTGTGTCTGCCTTCTGTCCTGTTTCATCGATGCATGGTGCCGGTGATTCCGGCAACGGCCAACAAACAACAAGCAAGACATGCGCCACATGACCAGGTTTTCACCGGAACTTTCCGGGTTGGATGCGGAACCTGTGACCTATCGGACGCCTAAATGTCACGACCGGCCAAACGCTGCCGAAAATATAATCTGGACACGGACAAATTGCGGTCTTTAGCTCTGTAATGTGCGGGATAAGGCCAATGACAAAAAGGGCTTAAGGGCCGAAAGGTCTGACGGCGGCCTGCGGATTTTGAATGAAGACCAGCAAGTTTGGATCTCTGCCCTTATTTTAGGCGAACAGAGGGGCATTGAGTGAAAACAGACCGGCCGGTGTCAGTCTTTACGGTCTCAGGGCGTCCGACAAGGACAGCGGAGCGTTCTTCGGGCTGCTCAGGTCGAGCCCGGAATGCAGGTCGACAATATGGCTGCGCATGATTTCCTCTGCGGCTGCCGGGTCGCGGGTTTCAAAGGCCTGCATCAAGGCATGGTGGGAATGGCTTTCGCAGGTCGTGTCCGCCCTGCGCCAGTAAAGTGCGATAATCAGCGAGGATCGTGAAATCAGCGCATGGATGAAGCCCGTAAAGACGTCATGTCCGGCGATGTCGGCAATCTTGAGATGGAACCCGCCCGACAGCGACAACGCCAGACCCTTGTCGCCCGCATGCATGGCCGAGTGCTCGTCTTCGATGTGGGCGCGCAAGACCTTAAGCGATTGATCTGTCATCCGCCTGGCTGCCATGGCTGCAACCCGCGGTTCGATCAGACCGCGCGCTTCAAAAACCTCATGCGCTTCCCTGGGAGTAGGGCTGGCGATGAATGCACCACGGTTTTTCTCGATGGTGACAAGCTGGGAATGGGCAAGCGCCTGCAGCGCGGAGCGCACGATGGTGCGGCTGACGCCGAAGATTTCGCCGACTTCATCTTCTGACAGTTTTGTGCCCGGCGCGATCTTGTGTTCAAAGATCGCGCGCTGAAGCCCGGCGACGACCAGATCCGACCGGCTTGCCGGCCCTGGCGTCACAAGTGGCGCGTCTTGGGAAGCGCGAAGCGTCTTGTTCACTGTTGCATGCCTGGAAAACACAAGTTTCTGATACACTCTCTTAGAATTTGCATCCTGTTTTTGCAATGGGAAATTGTATACGATATTTGTGCATATCGTATAAAATAACGGCTACAATTTAGGCAACACTCGAAGCCGGGATCACGATCCAAAATTAATATATTAAAAATCAATAAGTTATGAATTCTCAAATTCTGGCACGGCGCTTGCTCTCCTGATGGGAGAGACAAGGAGCCAGAGCATGACGGACAAATCCGCGGCAGAACTGATTGCAGTCACGAAGTCCTACGGCCAAGCGATTGCCGTTGACGGCATCTCGCTGAAAATTCCCGGCAACTCCTATACCTGCCTGCTTGGCCCGTCCGGATGCGGAAAATCATCCACTTTACGCATGATCGCCGGGCATGAAACTGTCTCTCGGGGCGACATTCTGCTCGGTTCGAAGAACATCACCGATTTGCCGCCGGCGGAACGCGGCACTGCAATGATGTTTCAGAACTATGCGCTGTTCCCGCATCTCAGCGTCGCCGAAAATGTGGCCTTCAGCCTGAAAATGAAGGGGGTCGAGAAGCAGGCGCGCCTTTCCCAGGCGATGAAACTGCTTGAGCTCGTGGACATGGCGAATTTTTCGCCGCGACTGCCCGCGCAACTCTCAGGTGGACAGCAGCAGCGTGTGGCGCTTGCCCGCGCCCTCATTACCAATCCCTCGATCCTGTTGCTCGATGAGCCTTTGTCCGCGCTTGATCCGTTCCTGCGTCTGCGCATGCGCTCGGAACTCAAGCGGCTGCAGCGTGAACTGGGAATTTCCTTCATTCATGTCACGCACTCCCAGGATGAAGCGCTGTCGCTGGCAGACCAGATCATTGTCATGAACAATGGCCGCATCGAACAAGTCGGCAGCGCCCAGGATGTCTTCAACCGGCCGCAGACGCAATTCGTCGCCCAGTTCATGGGCGGGCACAATGTCATGAGCGATGGACAATCCCAGCTGGCCATCCGTTCGGACAAGATCACAGTCGCCAGGACCAAGCCACAGGGCAGCGCCGGAGTTCAGGCCGTTGTCCGGGAAATTGAATATCTTGGAACCACATTCTCCGTCGCGCTGAATTCAGCCGGAGAGGCGGCAAGTCCAAATCCGATCAGCGTCACCATTCCCGACGCCCTTTTTTCCCAAGAACCTTTGGAGATTGGCCAGACGGTCTTTCTCGACTGGAAGCCGGACGACGCACACCGTCTGGTGGGCTGATCCTTACCAACCATCACCAACATGCCAATCACCACGAAGGAGAATGAACATGACTGAGACGCCAAAAACCAATTCCGTCAGCCGCCGGTCGCTGCTCAAGGGCACGGCCGCAGTTGCGGGCGCTGCCATCGGCTCGGGCGTTGTCACCGGGTTTCCGACCATCTGGGCCCAGAACATCAAGGACGTGACCCTGCGCCAGTTCGGCACCGGCGTGTCCAACCTCAATGATGTTGCCATCAAGGTGAAGGAAGATCTCGGTTTCACACTGGAAATGACTGCGCTGGATTCCGACAGCGTGACCCAGCGTGCGGCCACCCAGCCCAAGAGCTTCGATATCGCCGACATCGAATACTGGATCTGCAAAAAGGTATGGCCTACCGGCAATCTTCAGGCGATGGACACATCCAAGATCAAGAATTTCGACAAGATTTCGCCGATCTTCACCACCGGCAAGCTCACACCTGAGAGCACCGTCGCACAGGGCACAGCACCCAGCACGGTCGGTTTCGTGGATGGCCAGGGCAGCACGAGCTTTGCCAAGGACGTCACCGGCTGGATGACGCTGATCCCGACAATCTACAATGCTGATACGCTGGGCATTCGCCCTGACCTCATCGGCCGGCCAATCGATACCTGGGCCGAACTGCTGAACCCTGAATTCAAGGGCAAGGCCTCGATCCTCGACATCTCGTCCATCGGTATCATGGATATGGCCATGGTTTGCGAAGCCATGGGCGAGATCAAATATGCCGACAAGGGCAACATGACCCGGGAAGAGATCGACAAGACCATCGGTATCTTCACCGAGGCCAAGAAGAACGGCCAGTTCCGTGCCTTCTGGAAGAGCTTCGACGAAAGCGTCAATCTGATGGCGTCCGGCGAAGTTGTCATACAGTCGATGTGGTCGCCTGCGATCACTGCCGTGAAGTCCAAGGGCATTGAGTGTGTCTATCAGCCTCTCAAGGAAGGCTACCGCTCATGGGGCGGCGGCATCGGCCTGTCCGCCAACCTCTCGGGCCTCGAGCTCGAAGCGGCCTACGAGTATATCAACTGGTACCTCAGCGGCTGGGTCGGTGGCTACCTCATGCGCCAGGGCTACTACTCCGCTGTTCCAGAAACCTCGAAGGAGTTCATGTCCGAAAACGAGTGGGGTTACTGGTACGAAGGCAAGGCTGCGACCGGCGACATCACCAGCCCGACCGGCGACAAGCTGGCCTCCGCCGGCGAACTTCGCGATGGCGGGTCCTATGTGGACCGTATGGGTGCCGTTGCCTGCTGGAACGCCGTCATGGACGAAAACCAGTACATGGTCGGCAAATGGAACGAGTTCATCGCCGCCTGACGCCAGTCGATATCACAAGTCCCCGCGCCCATTCCGGGCGCGGGTTTCAAACCAGATTTTCAGGTGATCGATGGCTTCGAAACGATCCTTTTCCGATACTCTATCCGGTTGGCTGATGGCCTCGCCGCTGGTGCTGGTGCTTGCGCTTTTTCTGGTGCTGCCGATCGCCATGATTGTCGTGGTGAGTTTCTGGGGCGCGACGGAGTTTTCGATTTATCCGGCGTTCATATTCGACAACTACGAATTTCTCCTGCGCTCGTCAGTGACCTATTCTGTCTTTCTCAAGACCTTCATGTTCACCATCATCTCCTGGGCGCTGTGTCTGGCGATTGGTTTCGCGGTTGCCTATTTTCTCGCCTTCCATATCCGCACCCAGACCTGGCAGATCGTGTTGTTTCTGGTGTGTACGGTGCCATTCCTGACATCCAACATCATCCGGATGATTTCCTGGGTGCCGTTTCTGGGCCGCAACGGCATCGCCAACCAGGCGCTCATCTCAATGGGGATGATTGACGAGCCGCTTGAATGGTTGCTGTTTTCCGACTTCGCTGTGGTGCTGGCCTTTGTGCATCTCTACACACTGTTCATGGTGGTGCCGATCTTCAACACTATGATGCGGATCGATAAATCCCTGCTGGAAGCCGCCCGCGACGGCGGCGCGACCGGGTTTCAGATTCTCACCAACGTCATCCTGCCGCTGACCAAGCCCGGCATCATGATCGGATCGATCTTCGTCGTCACGCTGGTGATGGGGGATTTCATTACCGTGCGCTTCATGAGCGGATCGCAATCCGCCAATGTCGGCCGGCTTATATCCAACGACGTCGCGCTGCTGCGATATCCCTCCGCGGCGGCGACGTCGGTGGTGCTGCTGATCACTGTGCTGATTGTAATCGGCATCATGCTGCGCTTCGTCAACATCCGGAAGGAGCTGTAAGATGTCGGAACCGCGCGGACGTTCATTTTATGTGCTGGCGGCATTTTTTGCCCTCTTCATCCTGTTCCTCTACGGCCCGACGATCACCATCGGCATTCTTTCGTTCCAGGGGCCCAAGGGCGGGCTGACCTTCCCGATGAACGGTGTGTCGCTGCACTGGTTCTACGATCTGTTCGAGCAGCAGGCCGTGGGCGACATCTGGGGCTCGTTCCGGCGATCTCTGGCGCTTGGCCTGATGGTGATGGTCACCACAGTCGTTGTCTCGGTGATGGGCGGCCTGGCTTTTCGCAAGCGTTTTATCGGTTCAGGCGTGCTGTTCTATCTGGTGATCACCAGCCTGATCATTCCCTCTATCCTGATCTCGCTTGGCGTCGGCCTGATCTTCAACCAGCTTGATCTGGATGTGCATTGGACGACTTCCGGGTTTGGTTCGCAATTGACTTGGACCTTGCCCTTCGGCCTGCTGATCATGTTCGCGGTGTTCAACCGCTTCGACAAGACCTATGAGGAAGCAGCACGCGACCTTGGGGCGACGTCCTGGCAGACAGTTCGCCATGTGGTGCTGCCGATCATCGCGCCGAGCCTGATCGGCGTCGCCCTGTTCGGCTTCACGCTGTCCTATGACGAGTTTGCGCGGACATTGCTGACCGCAGGTTCCTACAACACCCTGCCGCTCGAGATTTTCGGCATGACCACCAATGTCACCTCGCCAGTGCTTTATGCGCTTGGCACGCTGACCACTGTGTTTTCGCTGGTCATCATCGCCATCTTCATTCTCAGCGCCTTGTGGTTGAACCGCAAACGCGCCCACGCGGGCAATGATGCCGGCAAGGGTCTTGTGTAACCGGCCATGCGGATTCTGATCATCAACCCCAACACGACGGCCTCCATGACCGCAGCCATCGGGATTGCGGCAGCAAAGGCGGCGTCGACCGGGACGACTGTCCTTGCCGTTAATCCGGAAACCGGCCCGGCGTCGATCCAGGGGGCAGAGGATGGCGAAGCGGCACTTCCGGGTCTCTACGCGGTCTTCGACCGTTACATGAAGGGCGATGATCCGTTCGACGCGGTCATCATCGCCTGCTTTGATGACACCGGACTGGGTGAATTGCGCGCCCGGTCGGACGTGCCCATCACCGGAATTGGGGAAGCGGCCTACCGGCTGGCGGCTGAAACGGCCGCCCCTTTTTCCGTTGTCACAACTCTTGCTGTTTCCATTCCCGTGCTTGAATACAACATCAAGTCCTATGGCCTTGCCGCCGAGTGCGCACGCGTTCGCGCCAGCAATATTCCGGTTCTCGATCTTGAACAGGATCCCGAACAAGCCCTTGCGCGTATCGGCGCTGAAATCGCCGCTGCGGTGAAGATTGATCAATGCCGGTCGATCGTGTTGGGATGCGCAGGCATGGCGGATATGGCGCTTATCCTTGAAAACACCTACTCTATCCCGGTCATTGAAGGGGTCAGTGCTGCGGTTGCCTGGTGTGAACGGGAGGCCAATGCCCGGCTGGCGAATACGGATAAGGCCTGATCATGAGTTCGAAGCCACAGGGCGGGTTTGAAGTGCGCAGGGCAACGGCGGATCAGTTTGCGGTTTCCGTGGGTTGGGCACGCGATGAGGGCTGGAATCCCGGCATCGCGGATCTCGAAGCCTTCTTTGCGGCCGATCCATCCGGTTTCCTGATGGGATATGTTGACGGCAAGCCGGTTTCCTCCATCTCGGTCGTGCGCTATGGCGATGATCACGGCTTTCTCGGCTTCTACATCGTCCACCCCGATGGCCGGGGAAAAGGCTATGGCATGGCAACCTGGAAAGCCGGCATGGCCCATCTCGGCAACCGCACGGTCGGGCTTGATGGCGTCATTGCGCAGCAAGACAATTACAGAAAAAGCGGCTTCGAGCTGGTTGGCCGGAATATCCGCTTCACGGGTGTTCCGAAAATGGCCAAGCCGGCCAGATCCGGTGTGACGGTGGAGGCGGCTCGGGCCGAACATTCGGATCAGATTGAAAGACTTGACCGGATCTGTTTTGGCGCACCAAGGCCAGCCTTCCTGCAGTCATGGGTGTTTGCTGCGCCTGCGGCGGAGCGCAAGACTTTCGTGGTACTCGAGAACGGTGATGTGAGCGGCTACGCAACGATCCGCAAATGCATTCAGGGCTACAAGATCGGGCCATTGTTTGCCCAAACGCAGCAAGCCGCGGAAGAACTGTTTCATACATGTTGCGATGAGGTGGAACCCGGGTCAGCAATCACGCTGGACGTTCCGGAAGCAAATCAGCAGGCGGTGAAGATTGCCGAAGGGGCTGGCCTGTCGCCGGTGTTCGAAACAGCTCGTATGTATCGCGGGTCAGCGCCGGGTCTTTCCTGGCCGAACATCTTTGGCGTGACGAGCTTCGAATTGGGCTGACACGGCTGCACGCCGCGCCGTCAGGCGGGCAGGGGGCTTTGTTTCAGCCGCGCGCTATCGCGCAGACCGGCCTGCCAGCGCATTTCCAGCGCGATGCACCCCCAGACGATTCCCATCAGCAGATAGAAGTGCCGCCAGTGATCGGTGTCGATGACGGCGCCGATGATCGTGTGTCCGACAAGCGTGATGTAGGCGAGCATCAGATAGACTTGCCAAGGCCGGTCGCGCAGCAGGAAGCGGAAGCCCAGCACCAGCGTCCAGACAATAAGGGTCACGTAGCTTACAAAACCGAGCCAGCCATAATCCATCAGTGCCTTGAGCCAGATATTGTGGGTGTCTTCACCCCACATCAGGCCGAATTCCAGCGGGCCGATGCCCAGCGGATGCTCCAAAGCCATGAGAAAGCCGATGGCGTGGCGCTCGAAACGGCCGTGGCGGGCGCCGTCATAGGACTGCACAAGTTTGGCACGGTCGGAGAACAGATCGGCGATCTGGTCGAATTGCAGGGCTATGATGATCGCGCCGACCAGCAACACGGCGCCAACCAGCGTCATCACCAGGATCTTCAGCCTGAACGCCCCAGTGCGTTCCTTGATCAGCATGGTCATGACCAGCAGAACCATGCTGATGGCAATGAGACCCCAGGCAGCACGGGAGAACGAGAAGAACACGCCCAGCACGAGGATCATCAGTCCGGCCACCCGCAAAGGCGCAGCTTTCAGCGTTCCGGTCAGCAGTCCGTGCATCAGATAGAGGGCAGGCAGCACCAGATAGGGGCCGAACACGTTGGGATCCTGGAAAGCGCCCATGGCGCGGCCATAGCGGGTGAAAAGCTCTCCGCCCGGTATGGCGCCCAGATAGCCCAGGATGCCCAGAAGCGACGTGATGATGGCTGCGGCCAGATAGGCGCGAAAAATCAGGATCAAACGCCGCTGGTCCGCCTCGATGATGGCGGCGAAAAACATCGAGGTGAAAGCCAGGAACAGTGACACAGCCATGTACATCGGTGTGTCCTTGACGGCATCCATGGTCAGGATCGAAAACATCCCGCCAATGTTGAACACCACATAAAGCGCAATGAGCGGCGCAATATGTTTTGACAATCGCAGCCCGAACACCGCCCAGACGCCGATCAGAACAACAAGAAAGAGTTCATAGGGTGCGGGCTCGTTGATCACGAAACCGGAGAGGAACACTCCGAACGCCACCAGCAGTGAAGCCAGCATCGAGACCGCCGCGCGCTGCGGCTGAAAAACGGCAGGTGCGGGCAGGGCGGCGCTGGTCAATACGCGTTGTCCGTGTTGAGCAGTTTCAGCGGGGTCATGAACAGGATCTTCAGGTCAAACAGCAGTGACCAGTTCTCGATGTAATAGAGATCACACGCCGTGCGCTGTTTGATTTTCTCGTCATTGTCGATCTCGCCACGCCAGCCATTGATCTGCGCCCAGCCGGTGACCCCGGGCTTGACCCTGTGCCGGGCGAAATAGCCGTCGACAACCTCTGCAAACAGACGGTCGTGTGCGGCAGCCACCACCGCGTGCGGACGTGGGCCGACCAGGGACAGGTCGCCGCGCAACACATTAAAGAACTGCGGCAGCTCATCAATTGACGTCTTGCGGATGAATCGTCCGACCTTGGTCACGCGCGGATCGCCCTTGGTCACCGCCGCACGCGCCGTTGGGTCGCACTGTTCGGTGTACATCGAGCGGAACTTGAGCACTGAGACGACTTCATTGTTGAAGCCATGGCGCTGCTGCCGGAACAGGACAGGCCCCTTGGAATTGAGCTTGATGGCGATGGCTGTACCCAGCATCACAGGCCACAAAACAGCGATTGCCAGCAGGGAGAAGAAGATGTCGAAGGTCCGTTTTGCGACCGAATCCCAATCGGTAATCGGTCGGTCGAAAATGTCGAGCATCGGCACGGCGCCGACATAGGAATAGGCGCGCGGCCGGAACCTGAGCTTGTTGGCGTGTGCCGCAAGCCGGATGTCGAGCGGCAGGATCCAGAGTTTCTTCAAGAGCTCCAGCACACGCGATTCCGCATTCAGCGGCATGGCGATGATCAGCATGTCGATCCGGGCTATGCGGGCGAACTCGACCAGCGCATCGATGTTGCCGAGTTTCGGATAACCGGCGATCATCGGAGGAGAGCGCCGGTCGTCGCGGTCATCGAAAAACCCGCAGATCCGGATGTCGTTGTCATCATCCTGCTCGATCGAGCGGATCAGGGCTTTGGCGATATCGCCGCCGCCGACAATAACGGCGCGGCGTTCCATCACACCGTTTCGGGCCCAACGCCGAATGCCATAGGCAACAATGTTTCTCAGCACCACGAGGCAAATTGCGCCGCTGGTGTACCAGGCAACAAACCAGACACGCGAAAACGCCAGGCCGTATTGCATGAAAAACACAAGCAGGGCGATGATTGCGAAGGCGATGGACCAGGCGGTCAGCACCTTTGGCAGGGTTCGCAAGGCGCTTCTGAGCGCGGGCACCTGGTAGCCGTCGACGATCTGGATCAGCAGCACGGCAAGTGCGGAACCGACAAGAATGGCCGGCGTGTAGATGTAGATTGTGAGTTCGCCGGAAAGGCCAACATAAAGCGCATGGACAAGAAAGCCTGTAAAGGCCAGCAATGTCAGTTCGGCCAGCCGCAGCGAGCCGATGATCATCGTCGGTGAATAGTTTTCCTGTGAAAGCCGGGTTGCTGTCTGGCGTGCCAGACGGCTCATTTCAATAACGGGTTTTCCGTCCGCGCCCTTGAGGCTCGGCTTGACCTTGACGTCTGCCATGGCCTTGCGGATGGCTTCTGAATTGAATGCTTCATCGCGGTCGAACTTGTTCACCGTCGAACTCTCCTCGGCAACTCGTTCTTCCGGCGTACCACATCCTCCCTAAGAAAGACTTGACGCTCTCGGCTCTGCGCTGTCCTGTGTTGACCCGCTCAGGTGCTCCCGGTAGAGCGCGGACATTCTGTCGGCCATTGTTTGTGCTGAGAATTTTTCTCGGAAATCGGCCATGTCCGGCATGGCGCCGGATAGCCATTCGGGCTCATTCGTGGCCTTTGCCATCGCGCCTGCAAGCGCCTCGCTGTCATCGGGTGGAACGAAGCCTGCAAAGTCGGGCCCGAGAATTTCCGGGATACCGCCAACACGGGTCGAGATGACCGGCTTGCCCGCCGCAACCGCTTCGAGAACTATGTAGGGCATTGATTCAGCCCTTGAGGGAATAACCACTGCCCTGGCAAGCGCAAAAGCCTCGCGTGCCGGCATGGCGTCGCGCAAAGTCACCCGGCTACCCATGCCGATGGCCTCGATCCGCGCTTTGTAGCGTGGTTTGTCGTCGCCATCGCCGACCATGACCGCGCGCAGCGGCCTGCCGGCCAGTTGCTCGGCGCGCCGCAGGGCCTCGATGAATACGTCCGGCCCCTTGAGATCGCGCATCATGCCGATGTAGAGAAAATCCACCGCATCAGGAAGGGTGACGACCGGATCGAATTCGTGCGAGCGCAGACCGTTGTGGATCAAGCGCCAGGCTGTGCGCGGTGTTCCGATTTTGGCTTCGTAGGTGCGCCTCTCGTAATCCGAGACGAACACCAGCGAGTCTGTCCAACGCTCCAGAAACCGTTCTATGGCGAAATAGGACTGACCACGCAGTGTTTTCTCGTCATAGTGCAGGCTTCCGCCGTGCGGGGAATAAAAACGGGCAACGCAAGACCTTGATACCCGTAACCGTGAGCCGATCAGTCGCACGAAAGCGCCGCCTTTGGCGCCGTGTCCGTGCAACACATCAGGCTGCAAATTTTTGACTTCACCAAACGATTTGAGCGCGGAGGTGAAATCGGAAAGTCCAAGTGAGCGGCGAATGGGCAACCGTGTCAGCCCAAGCGCCAGATGCGGCATGACGCTTTCAAACAAGGCATCCTCATAATCGCCGCCAGTTGTTGAATCGCACAGAATTCCAACCTGATGCCCTGCCTTCGCGTGCTCCTCCGCCAGATCCCGCACATGGCGGAAAATGCCGCCTACCGGCGACCTGAAGCAATGGAGGATCCGCAAAGGGTGGTGTGCTGTCATGAGGTTAGAAAAGCCGCTCACGCACGTAGATGGTGTCGCCTGCCAGGATCGGATCCGAGATCCGCACCCGGCCGGTCATGATCTTCCCGTTTATATTGCGGGTGATGTCGACATTTCGCTGGTACGCTCTGGGGGAGTAGCCGCCGGCGATGGCGATGGCGTTCTGCACGGTCATGCCCGCAACATAGGAATACTGTCCGGCCTGCCCGACTTCTCCCATGATGAAGAAGGAGCGGTACCGGTCGATCTCGATCGACACGTCGGGATCGCGCAGATAGCCCTGCCTCAGGCTGGCTGCAATGGTGGCTTCAAGCTCCTGCAGGGTGCGTCCGCGCGCAGGCACCGATCCGATCAACGGGAAGGCGATATATCCTGACTGGTCGATCGCGTAAGTCCCGGTCAATCCGGTCTGCTCAAACACTGTTACCCGCAGACGGTCGCCTGCATCGAGCCGGTAGGGTTGCATCACAGCTTCATGGAATGCCTTGGGTGCGGGCTGATAGCCGGAACATCCCGCCAGCAGGACCGCGGCCATGGCGGCCGCCAGAAGATGTGTCGCTTTGGACTTGGCGGGTGTCATACTTTTCCGTGCTCCACGCGAACCTTGCTCATTTCGAAATCTGTTATCGATCCATTAGGGTTAACGGCTGGTAAAACTCGGAGGATTTTTAGACTTGTTTCGGTCAGCTTTTTCTAAATCAGCCGAACAACAGAGCCCAGACGGGGAGGGAGACGCAAAAGTAAAGGAACTCTGACTTCCGCCTTAACTCTTGCGTTACCATGTTCATTTACGCTTGCGGATCAGTACAAGTACGGAGTAGCTGCGCATGTCTGTCTCGCCAATGACACAACCTGATGTGGATATTGACCTCGGTCGCCTGGTGAAGGCGATATGGGAGAAGAAAGCGCTCGTGGCAGGTTTGACCGCCGCTGCCGCCGGCCTGGCTTTTCTTGTCACCGGAATGCTCAACCCGCTCTACAAGTCCGAAACCCGGCTTCTGATTGAAACCCGCGAACCGGTCTATTCGAGCGATCAGAATCAGTCCGCCCCGGATACGGCATTCGATGATCGCGCCGTCACCAGCCAGGTGGAAATCCTCCGCTCGACTGACCTGATCAAGCAGGTGGCGCGAAACCTTGACCTCTCCTCGCGTGTGGAATTCGATCCTGCCGCCAATCCGTCTGCGATCGGCAATGTTCTGATCATGCTGGGGCTCAAGAAGAACCCGCTGGATGTGCCTGCCGAAGAGCGCGTACTCAAGGAATTCTACAAGAAGCTTGATGTTTACGCCGTGCCTGAATCGCGCGTGATCGGTATCGAGTTCTCGTCCGAGGACGAGGCGTTGGCGGCCGCAGTTCCGAATGCACTTGTCGATGTCTATCTGGCGTCCCAGTCCGGAGCCAAGCTTGAAAACAACACCGATGCCAGTGCCTGGCTGGAGCCGGAAATTGCCAAACTGCGTGACAGGGTGCGCGAATCCGAAAGCAAGGTCGCCGAATACCGTGCGCGCACCGGGCTGCTGCTGGTCAATCAGCAGGATACGATTGCTGCCAAGCAACTCTCTGATATTTCGACGGAATTAAGCCGCGTCAGGGCGGAGCGGGCAGATTCCGAAGCCCGCGCACAGTCGGTGCGAAACGCGCTCGACAACGGCCAGGCCGTCGATGCAGTTTCCAATGTGCTTGATTCACCTGTTATCCAACGTCTGCGCGAGAGCGAAGGCAACATCCGGGCGCAGCTCGCAGATGTCTCAACCACGCTGCTCGAAGCGCATCCTCGCATGAAGGGCTTGCGTGCACAGCTCGCAGATGTCGAACGGCAGATTACCAATGAAATCCGCAAGGTGCTTTCAAGCCTGGAGAGCAACGCCAGAGTGGCCCGCATTCGCGAACAGGAACTGACGGCGCAACTCAATGAACTGAAGGCAGGTTCGGCCCGCGAAGGAGAGGAAGCGGTGGAGTTGCGTTCGCTTGAGCGCGAAGCAGCGGCCCAGCGCGATCTGCTGGAAACCTATCTCGGCCGCTACCGCGAAGCGGCCTCGCGCAGCCAGCCGAAGGCGCTGCCGGCCGATGCCCGGGTGATTTCGCGTGCCGTACCGGCTTCCGAGGCCTATTTCCCGAAAACCGTCCCGATCATCATTGTGTCGGCGCTGGCAGCGTTTCTGTTGTCGTCAATTGGTGTGATGCTGGGTGAATTGTTTTCGGGGCGCGCCCTGCGTCCCTCATCCGGTCTGACCCGTGAACCTGAAAACGGACGGGGCGTGTCCGAGGCTCCGGTGGCCGCCGCCGTTCCTTCCGGTGGTGTCGCAATGCCTGTCGAGCAAACCAGCCAGGCTCTCGGCCTCATTTCCAATGATGCCGACGATTTCAGCGTCGAAGCCGTTGCCGAGCAGCTGGTTACGGATATGACATCGGTCGCCGTTTGTGTCTCGCCCGAAGGTGATGAAGGATCGGCTGCTGCTGTCATGCTGGTCCGTACGGTTGCCGGCGACGGCCTCAAGACCGTCTTGATCGACCTTACGGGGTCCGCATGCCCAACGGAACTGATGGCCGAATCCATTCGGCTTCCGGGACTGACCGATTTGATGTGCGGTGAAATCAGCATCTCCGATTCCATCCATCCCGACCGGTTGTCATCAGCTCACATAATCCCGCGCGGCAATGCCAATGCGCGCCGTGCCATGCGCGCCATCGACCGCTTGCCGATGGTCATTGATGCGTTGACGGAAGCCTATGATCTGGTCGTCGTCGAATGCGGGGCTGCGGATGCAGCATCGATCGCCCGCATTGCCAGAGCTGAACGGGGCGAGATCATTCTCTCGATCCTGCGCTCTGATGAAGCTGAAATTGCGGAACTGCTGATCGAATTCAATGCCCAGGGCTTTGAAGATGTGTTGTTGATGACGCCTGGCCAGCCCGTCAGCCCCTTGGGAAGCCGCAGCAGCGCGGCATGAGTGTTACCGTGGCAGCCGCAAAGCGCGCTGTCACGGTCAATCTGTCTCCGCCGCCGGTCGTGACCTGTGTACCGTCAATCCGCGCAACCGCGCAGCAAGACGATGCAGCACCGGCGATGTCTTGATCAACCGCTTCAGGCGGATCATGCCGGTGATCAATGGAGCAGCGAGACGTCCCTTGGCATTGAGCGCAAGGTAGCAATCCAGCAGTTCCGTGCGTTGCGGGCACCAGGAGCGCTTGTAGAGCTGGTCTCCGACCCCGAAATCGAAAACGTCGTGACCGGCCGCCGAAGCCTGCTCGATCATCCGGTAAAACAAAAACTCCCCGGCACTGACGTCAGCAGCGATCTGTTCGTTGATCGAGCCGAACTGGCAGGTCACGTGTCGGTCCTTGATGGTCAATCCGGCGACCGAGATGAGTTCACCGGCATGCTCTCCGCCAGACAGCTCGATGCCATGAAGCTCGAGCCCCGGTTTGCCATTTGCATCCCGCGTTGTTGCCAGATTGCGAAGAAAGGCGCGTATGCCGGGATCGGCAAAAACGTCCGGCAATCCCTGGGCTGCAAGCCGCGCGGTCTTTTGCGCGAAGAACGCATTGAGCAGCCGCAATGCTTCGGCATCCGTGTTGCCGTAAATGTGATTGTAGCCACCCAATGCGTCTAGCCGCCGTTCCGAGACCCGGTATTTCTTGCGGCGGCGCTTGCCGTTGATCTGCGCCAGAACTGCATTGAAATCCGCAAACAGCGGTAGCTGAAAGCTCGGGTTCTGGTGAAACACCCGTGGCAACGCCGAAAACGGTACCCGGCCGGCTGCCTCAGGCGTCATCTTGTCAAACAGCACGATGTCTGCGGACAGGCCGGCCCGTGACAATGCCGATGCGAGCTGGCTGGCCGAAACCGGTTCACTGGGACAGCGCCGCTTTGTGTCGATCAAGCCTGTGTTCTCGTTGGAATAGGCGGTTCCGGCAAACCGGGCAATTTTCAATCCGCCAGTCGACTCAATCTCGAGCGGCAGGATGGCGAACGGGCTGCCATCCTGTTCCAGCGTGACAAGGAAGATCTTCGTGCCCGTGCCTTTGCTCCAGGCGTCGACCCAGGCTTGGCTTTGATGAAACGTCATCGCCGGATCGGTTTCAAGCGCCTGCCAGAGCACGCGTGTCTTGTCCGGGTCTGAGGCGATTGTTGCCGAAAGACGGTGCGCCAGGTCGGAGGTGCGCTTGGCCGGTGTTGCCAGCGGTGCGGATATGTCCTGTGCATTTGCCATGGTATCGACGCTCTCGCAAAATCCTGCTTACTGGTGTGAGCATGGGGGCGGAGTGCCGAAATTCGGGTAAATTCCAATGGAAACGAGGCAAAAAGCAGCTGTGAAGGCTAATGCGGCGTTAACGCCTGGATCAGGGGTGCTTTGGCCGGGCCCAAAATCAGACCTGCTTCTTCTTTGCAGGCCCTTCCATCCAGCGGATCACGAACATTGCCGGCACCACCCAGAGAACGCCCGTAAACAGGAAATAGAGCAGGTGCACATACCAAGCCGATTCCGCCAACCGGTAGGTGGCGACGGT
The DNA here is from genome assembly GCA_048261205.1 of Hoeflea sp. Lineage (GTDB taxonomy): Bacteria > Pseudomonadota > Alphaproteobacteria > Rhizobiales > Rhizobiaceae > Hoeflea. Next base: position 90,236 of record JBLXGF010000001.1, on the reverse strand, counting down.
CGTGGCAACCAGCGCGTAAATCACCACCAGCGCGACGATGATAACGGTTCCGATGAGTTTCTTGAGGCGGACGGGCATGGACAAGCCTTATAACTGTGCCGGGCAGAACTGGATACACCGACCGACATAACGGCTTTGGCACCGAACGCAAGGGCAAGCGGGATCTTCTGGATGACCGCGACGGCATGCCGCAAAGCCATTGGTCTTGCCTTGCCTCATGCTGTGGTGCACATGTCCGGCAGTTGTTCAAAGGAAGTAATCGTCGATGACTGCCACTACCACCGCTCCGCTTGTTGAAGTTCAAACGGCCCAATCGCCGGATGCCGGCAAGGTGATCGCCGAGCAACAGCGGATCCGCCACAATCGTGCGGTCCAGCGCATCTGGCTCGCCATTGTGCTTGTGGCAATTTTTGCGCTTGTGCTGGTGGGCGGCGCGACACGGCTGACCGATTCCGGCCTTTCGATCACCGAATGGAAGCCGGTTCACGGTGTCATTCCGCCAATGAGCGAGGCCGAATGGCAGGAAGAGCTGGAGCTTTACCGGCAGATCCCCGAATATCAGCTGATCAACAAGGGCATGAGTCTCGACGAGTTCAAGACGATTTACTGGTGGGAGTGGGCGCATCGTCTGCTTGCCCGCGGCGTCGGCGTTCTGTTTGGCGTGCCGTTTCTGTTTTTCCTCGCCACAGGTCGTGTCGAAAAGCGCCTTCGCTGGCCTCTGTTCAGTCTTCTGGTGCTGGGCGGGCTTCAGGGAGCTGTCGGATGGTGGATGGTCGCGTCCGGTCTGGTAGACCGTGTCGATGTCAGCCAGTACCGGCTGGCCACGCACCTGACACTTGCCTGTCTGATTTTCGCGGCGATCGTCTGGGTCATGCGCGGACTGGCGCCGCATTCCGCCGATCCGGTTCCAAGTGAAGGCTTGAAGCGCGGAGCAGGGGCTCTGGCCGGCCTCGTTCTGGTGCAGATCTATCTTGGCGGTCTCGTTGCCGGTCTTGATGCCGGCCTGGCATCCAGCACCTGGCCATTGATGAATGGTGCGATTGTGCCTGAAGGTCTGCTGGAGATCTCGCCCGCCTGGCGCAATTTCTTTGAAAACGAGCTCACGGTGCAATTCGTTCACCGTCTGGGCGGCTATCTTCTGTTCGCGCTGGCGCTATGGCACATGCTGGCGTCGATCAAGCACGGCGCAGGCAGCACCCATTGCCGCCGCTCCATTGTGCTGTTCGGCATGATCACCATCCAGGCCTTGATCGGTATCGTGGTCATCCTCACCCAGGTGCCTGTCAGCTGGGCCTTGATGCACCAGGGATGGGCAGTGCTTGTGCTGGGCTTTGCCGTTGCCCATTGGCGCGGCTTCTACGGGGCCTATCCGATGGAAACCCGGGTGCATGTGAAGAGCTGACCGGCATTCTGCAGCATGGTGGCGGCAGAAGTGACCGGTCTTCCCAAGGGAGAATGCAATGAAGCTTTTTAGTCCGTCACGCCACCAGAGATACATCTCTGACAAAAAGTACTACGCTTGGTTCGAACTTGCCTACACCACAGTCGATGTCAGCGCAGCACTGCTGTTCGTGGTTGGATCGGTGATGTTTTTCTCAGAGGACTGGCAGACACCCGGCACCTGGTGTTTTCTTGTCGGCTCGATCTGTTTTGCACTGAAGCCCACACTGCGCATCATCCGCGAATTTCGCTACATCGAAGCAGATGACTACGAGGATCTGGCGAAGCGGTATGAAAACGGATCGTAAAACCGTTTCAAGGCAAGAGCTATGCTTATGCGATTGCAGACCAGGCGAGGTGTTGCCGCGCAACGCCGCGCGGCAGACATCCTCAGCCGCCGATCATCAGATCGAGGTTCTGCACAGCAGCGCCTGATGCGCCTTTGCCCAGATTGTCCAGCGAAGCCACCAGATTGACCTGGCCGGAGCCCTCTGCGCCGCAGACATAGAGCTTCATCCGGTTTGTGCCCACGAGCTCCTCCGGATCAAGCCGGGCCAGGCCGGCACTTTCCGCCAGCGGCACGACGCTGACTTTGCCGCCCGAAGCATAGTGCTTCGCAAGCGCCGAATGGACATCCGTCATCGACGGATTGCCGCTCATGAGGTCGAGATGCAGTGGCACATTGACCAGCATGCCTTGCGCAAACCGGCCCACAGCCGGTGTGAAGATCGGCCGCCGCGTGATTCCGGTGTGGGTCATGATTTCGGGCACATGCTTGTGCGCCAATGTCAGCGCGTAGGCAAAATAAGCGGCCCCGATCGCGTCAGCGTGCGAGGCGTCTTCCATCTGCGCGATCAGCTGCTTGCCGCCGCCGGTATAGCCCGAGACCGCATTGACGGTTACGGGATAGTTCGCAGGCAGCAGGCCTGCGGCAACAAGCGGCGCGATGAGGGCGATAGCGCCGGTGGAATAGCAGCCCGGATTTGAGACGAACTGGGCGCTGGCAATGCGCTCCGCCTGTCCAGCAGAGAGCTCGGCAAATCCGTAGGCCCAGTCCGGATTGCTCCGGTGGGCGGTCGATGCGTCGATGAAACGGGTGCCGGCATCCGTGGCCAGCGCCACGGCTTCCCGCGCTGCATCGTCGGGAAGGCACAGTATGGCAACATCGGCATTGCGCAGAAATGTCTTCCGCACACCGGCATCCCGCCGCTGTTCGGCCGGCATCGACATCAGCTCGATATCCGTCCGGTCCTGCAGCCGCGAGACAATCTGCAGGCCTGTTGTTCCGTGTTCGCCGTCAATAAAGATCTTGGGAGCCATCGGGCTTCTCCGTTCATGCATGTAATTCAGGGACTTGGGCAGAGCTTCAGATACAATATCGGAAGCTGAAAGGGAGCTGGCGAGACTTTATCGTCGCGAGCGGCGTTCTGCGAGAAGTCCGAGATAATGCATGGCGACAGAGGCTCCGGCAATCGCGGTGATGTCCGCGTGATCATAGGCTGGAGCAACTTCTACAATATCTGCCCCCTTCATATCAAGCCCACCAAGCTTCTGCAGCACCGACAGCATTCTCGCGCTGGAGGGGCCACCGGCGACAGGTGTTCCGGTGCCGGGTGCGAAAGCCGGGTCGAGGCAGTCGATATCAAAGGTAAGATAGCAGGCCGCATCGCCGACATGCTCGAGGATGGTGGAGGCGATCTGGGCAGCTGTCATGTCCTCCACCTCGTGGCCATAGAGGATACGGATTCCGCAATCCTCGGGCGCATGGGTGCGGATACCGACCTGGATCGACCGTGTCGGGTCGATCACACCATCGCGAACGGCACGGCCGACAAATGAGCCGTGATCGATGCGCTTGCCATCATCGAACCAGGTGTCCTGATGTGCATCGAATTGCACCAGAGCGAGCGGTCCGTATTTGGCCGCATGCGCCTTGAGCAACGGCCAGGTAACAAAATGATCGCCGCCCATGCTCATCAGGAAGGCGCCGGATGCAAGGATCTTGGCGGCCTCGCGTTCGATCGTCGCCGGTGTCTTCTGGTGATTGCCGTAATCGAGCAGGCAATCGCCATAATCGATCACCGCCATGGCCTCGAACAGGTCACGCTCAAAGGGATATTGCGGATCATTGTCAAAAATAGCCGCCGCTCTCCGGATTGCCTGCGGACCGAACCGCGCGCCCGGACGGTTGGAGACTGCGGCATCGAACGGAATGCCCCAGACCACGGCATCCACGTCCTTGAGCGACTTGGTGTATTTGCGCCGCATGAACGACAAAGCCCCGGCATAGGTCGGATCGCTCGCCGCCGATGTCAGCGAACGAGCGGTAAAGGCATGATCGATGGATTTGTTGGCCATGGTCTGGTTCCGGATGCGAGAAAGTTTTGATTCTGTCTAACCCAATCACGCGGCATGATAAAGCCGGACTGACGGCATGGCGCGCTTTGGTTTATGACCGCCAGATCGGCGGATTCAGGGTTTGGGAAGCTTTGTTAGCTAGGATCATAAGCAGAAAACAGCTTCCAGAAGTCAGGAGACGGAGTTGAGCATGAGCGCTGCCGGGCCGCCATCGGCTTCATCAGAAACGCTGTATGCCGTCCAGTATTTGCGTGCGGCAGCCGCGCTCGCTGTGCTGCTTTATCATATTTCGGCTTCGTCGCAGGATACCTGGGGACTTGACCCCGAACGCATCGACCATGTTGGGGCTGCTGGTGTTGACCTGTTCTTTGTCATCTCCGGTTTTGTCATGGCGATGATTGTCGCCCGGCCCGGGGATTTCGACGGCAGGGATTTCTGGTTACGGCGCATTGCACGGGTGGTGCCAGCCTATTGGGTGATCACGCTGGCGGTGTTCCTGTTGGCCTGGGTCATGCCGCACCTGTTTAAGGAAGCCACGACCACCCTGCAGGCGCTTCTGATTTCGCTATCTTTTGTTGCGCTCGAACACGGCAACGGCAATACCGGCCCGTTGCTTGTGGTGGGCTGGACCCTGAACTACGAGATGTTCTTTTATGGCATTGTTGCCCTGACAGCAGGGCTGTTTGGCGACCGGCGGTTGATCGTGACATCAGGGGTTATCATCGCCCTGGTCGCGGTGGGGCAATGGCTCAGTCCGGCAAACCAAACACTGCTTTTCTACACCGATCCGATCCTGCTGGAATTCGTTCTTGGAATACTTGTGTTCAAGACCTGGAACCAGACACGCGCGACTGGGCCGGGCCTTGCGCCGCTGGCGGTTTTTGGCGCTGGCTGCGTCCTGTTGTTTCTCCAGTGGGAGCGCCCGGTTGGAGACATGCGCATGCTGTTCTGGGGCGTGCCTGCGGCTGCGATACTCTATGGAGCTCTGGGTGCGCTGACCTTCCGCAGCGCTCTGCTCGCTCGCCTGGGCGACTGGTCATACGCGCTTTATTTGACCCACGTCTTTGTGGTTGCACTTTATATCAAGCATATCGTTTCGCGGGTCACCTTCATCGAGCTTCCCTGGCAGGTTCACTATCTGATCCTCGTTGTGTCAGCTTGCGCAGTGGCGGCTGTTTTCCATGGTCTGGTGGAACGCCCATTGTCGCGCTGGGCGTTACGCAGGATGCGGGGCGGCGATCCTGCTGCGCCGCAGGAAGCTTCAGCCGGATCCGCCTTGCTGCCGGACAGCAAGGCCGCGGTGCCAAGTCCGCAGCTTTCCGATCACCCATAAAAAAGACGGGGCCGAAGCCCCGTCCATAAATACATTCCGATATTGTCCCGGCGACTTAACGCTTGGAGAACTGGAACGAGCGGCGGGCCTTGGCCTTGCCGTATTTCTTACGTTCGACAACACGGCTGTCGCGGGTCAGGAAGCCGCCCTTCTTGAGAACTGGGCGCAGGCCCGGCTCGTAGTAGGTCAACGCCTTGGAAATGCCGTGACGAACCGCACCGGCCTGGCCGGAGAGGCCGCCGCCGACAACGGTGCAGACAACGTCGAACTGGCCCTGGCGGGCAGCGGCGACAACCGGCTGCTGGACAACCATCTGCAGCACGGGGCGTGCGAAGTAGGTGACGAAATCACGGCCGTTGACAGTGATCTTGCCGGTGCCGGGCTTGACCCAGACGCGGGCAATCGCGTTCTTGCGCTTGCCGGTTGCGTATGAGCGGCCAAGGTCATCGACCTTGCGCACGTGCACAGGTGCTGCCGGTTCAGCTTCAGCAGCGGTCACGGATGCGCCGAGCTCCTCAAGCGAATTGAGTTCAGCCATTATCAGGCGCTCCTTTTGTTCTTGGTGTTCAGCGAGGCGACGTCGAGGACGGTCGGCTGCTGGGCTTCATGCGGATGTTCCGCACCGGCGTAAACGCGCAGGTTTTTCATCTGGCGACGTCCAAGCGGGCCGCGGGGAACCATGCGCTCGACAGCCTTTTCGATGATGCGTTCCGGAAAACGGCCTTCGAAAATCTGGCGCGCGGTGCGCTCCTTGATGCCGCCGGGATAGCCGGTGTGCCAGTAGTACTTCTTGTCTGTGTACTTCTTGCCGGTCAGAACCGCCTTTTCGGCATTGATGATCACGACATTGTCGCCATCGTCAACGTGAGGGGTGAAGGTGGCTTTGTGCTTGCCGCGCAGGCGGTTGGCAACAACAGTGGCCAGACGACCGACGACGAGATCTGTCGCGTCGATGATCAGCCACTTCTTTTCCACCTCTGCAGGCTTCTGCGAGAAGGTTTTCATTGGAGTTCTCTCTTCATTCAGGATCCGGAGCTGATCAAGTCAGTCGACGGACGTTTCTTGTTGCTTGTGTTGTTCCGGCAGGTTGCTATGCAGCTTCCCAAAACAACGGATGCGCCGAAATCCGAGAATTCCGACGCTGCGTGCTTATAGGTGAGGTGAAAAACCTCGTCAAGCGGCAGCTTTCGGCGTGAGTGTTAAATAAGTCATCAAAAACAAGGTGTTACGTATACGGTATTTCGATACCGTAAAATTCGGCATTACAGTCGCTCACGCACGCGGCGGAATCGAATAGGTCGCCGTGGCGTGCGCCACCAATTCCCCGCCGGAATCGCTGATTGCGATGTCGGTGACCACCAGCCGTTTGCCGAGCTTGAGGATGGTGGCCGTTGCGTCCAGCGGCCCGGGCTCGGGCTTCATCAGGAAGTTGATGTTGAGATTGGTGGTCACGGCAAGCGCTACCCGGCCGATATGGGCAAGGATCACCGAATAGGCCGCCAGATCGGCCAGCATGAACATCGTCGGCCCGCTTACCGTTCCGCCGGGCCGGAGATGCTTGGTATCCGCTGCGAGCCGGACGAGGGCGGTCCCCGGCGCCACGTCGACAACCGTTATGTTGTCGCCGTTCTCCTTGATCTGCGGAAAGACCTCATCGAGATAGGCCAGGACTTCCGGTGCAGACATGACAGGCGCGGCAGGTGCGGGCATGGGCGGGTTCCTGTAAGGAGAGTGAATGACCTGGAATGTTGGCTTGGCAGCATGATCGCTTGCCGGGGCATCATGGCGTTGCGTTCTTGCCTCGTCCGCTGCGCCAGAATCTGCGTTGCGGTCAAAATTGCGGAAATTGATTGGATGGTCAACGCCACATGGGGTTCTCGCCGCCGGTTGTCCGCGGTAAGCTGCCGGTAAATCAGAAAAGGGTTTACGCATGAGTATCGTCGAGTTGAAACAGGATGCATCCGCCGGGCTGGTCAAGTCGGAAAAGATTGGCAGCATCTTGCGGCTGGAGATGAACAATCCGCCTGCCAACGCGCTGTCTGTCGCCATGATGCAGGCATTGAAGGCTGAGCTGGATGCAACCGGCGAAGACAAATCCATCCGCGCAGTGATCCTCGCATCGGCAACGCCCGGAAAACTGTTCTCCGCCGGCCATGATCTCAAGGAGCTCACACTGCATCGCGCCGACGAGGACCGGGGCAGGGCATTTTTCACCCGCACCATGAAGCTTTGCGCCGAACTGATGCAGACCATCGTGCATCTGCCGGTTCCGGTAATTGCCGAGGTCGACGGCCTGGCCACTGCCGCCGGGTGCCAGCTTGTGGCCTCCTGCGATCTGGCGTTTTGCACCGACACTTCTGCTTTTTGCACGCCGGGCGTCAATATCGGCCTGTTCTGTTCCACGCCGATGGTGGCGCTGAGCCGCAACGTGCACCGCAAGCAGGCCATGGAAATGCTGCTCACCGGTGAAACCATCGATGCCTCGACCGCACGTGAATTCGGCCTGATCAACCGCATCATGCCACGCCAGTATCTGGGGCAAGTGGTGATGAAATATGCCGAAGTCATTGCTTCCAAATCTCCACTGACCGTGAAGATCGGCAAGGAAGCGTTCTACCGTCAGGCCGAGATGTCGCTGGAAGATGCCTATGAATACACCGCCGGCGTGATGGTCGAGAACATGATGGCCCGCGACGCGGAAGAAGGCATCGGCGCTTTCATCGCCAAGCGCACACCGGAATGGACCGGGGAGTAAACGGGCGCTGTCCGGCTGTGGTCATAATATTGACAGAGTGCAGTTGCGCTCGTATGTTCGCTTTTTGTTCCAAAGTGATTAAAACGGGGACGGCTTCGTATCATCACCGTCCAGGGAGTTTTCGCGATGAGTATTGAACCACGCATCACCATGATCACGCTGGGCGTTGCCGATGTGGCCGCCGCGACTGCATTTTATCAGCGGCTCGGGTTCAGGCGGTCTTCCGCGTCCAACGATGATGTCACCTTCTTCCATATGAACGGCACGGTGTTGGGGCTGTTCGGCAGGGACGCGCTGGCCGCCGATGCCGGGCGTGAACCGACCGCGCCGCAAGGCTTTGAAGGCACGGCGCTGGCGCACAATCTGGGATCACGCGAAGCCGTTGATGCAGCCTGGAATTTCGCGGTTCAATGCGGTGCCGAGCCGGTGAAAAAGCCGCACGAGGTGTTTTGGGGCGGCTATTCCGGCTATTTCGCCGATCCGGATGGCCACCTGTGGGAACTGGCGCACAATCCGTTCATGGAATTGGACGCAAGTGGTCACATGACCTTGCCGGACTAGGTCATGTGGCCGTCAAAGAAGGCGCAGGATCAATGAACGAGGATGTTCTCTGGCGCTCGGAAATGGCCTGCCGTGCGGCGTGGCCGGCCGAAACGGATTTCCGGTTTGCCGGCTGGAGTGCCCGGCGCAGCGGCGGAATCATCCGCCGTGTCAATTCACTCAACCCGTTGCCCGGCTTCACCGGGCTCGATGAAGCAGTGATCGACCGGACCGAGGCTTTCTACAAGGGCTTCGGACAGCCCGCGCTTGTCCGGCTGATGTCGTTCGCCGGAGCCGCCTCGTCGGACCAGTTGGCGCGCCGCGGGTACCGGCGCGAGGGCGCAACCACCACGCTAGCCGCCGACCTCGGGAACCCGGTACCTGTTGCAGGGTCCTGCGCAAGACTGTGGGAGCACCCCGATCCCGCATGGCTTGCGGCCCGCAACCGGATCGCGGTGTCCGACCCGGCGATCTTCGCCACAATGCTGCAGCTGATAGAGCCTCCAAAGCGGTTTGCCGGCGTGGTGGTTGACGGGGAAATCCGGTCGCTGGCTTACGGTGTGGTCGTCGACCGTATGCTTGTGGTCGAGTCCGTTGCCACCGACGAGGTTTACAGGGGCAGGGGACTCGCCAGGCAAGCGGTCGGATCGCTCTTGCATTGGGCCGCGGCGCAGGCCATCGACCGGGCGGTGCTGCAGGTCGTTACCGACAACGCGCCGGCTCGGGCACTCTACCAGTCACTCGGCTTCGGAAGTCTGCTGTTCGACTACTTCTATATGCGTCAGCCGTAACGTTGACGCCGGCCGGTCATGGTCTCAACCGGAGCAGCGGGCGGAAGTTGAACATGCCATCATCGTCAAAATCGGCCGCATTTGGATCGCAGCGGATCACCCGGCAGGAATTCGTGTCACGTGCCGGCACGCTGGCCCAGACACCGTACGCCGGATTGCTGCACATCAGCGACGAACTGACATAGCGGTCATAGATCGGCAATCCGCGTTTTGAGGTGTGTCTGAGGATCGCTTCGCCTTCGTGAATAAGGGTCGCGCGAATGTCGCTGCAATTGTTCTTTGTGGTCTCGATTCGGCTGATCGCACTTGCCGGACCGACTGTGGCTGAAAGCATCGCCACCAGCGCTGCAGCGCTCAAAAACATGCTCCGGGTAAGATTCGTTTCCTGTCTCATCGTCTGCTCCACTGGCTGAATGCGTATCATCATAGGCAATGATTGTGGCTGTGGTTTGGAAGACGGCCCGCAATCGGACGCTTGACGCTGCTGCGCGTCATTGCCACAAACACCGGATGAGATTACCGGAAAGCCCCACCATGAACCATGACAGCTACGACAACGCCTATATCTCCGGCATTCTGCGGTCGGTGAAGACCATTGCAGTTGTCGGCGCATCGGCCAACGACGTGCGCCCGAGCTACTTCGTCATGAAGTACATGCTCGACAAGGGCTATCAGGTCATTCCGGTCAATCCGGGGCAGGCGGGGCGTGAAATTCTTGGCCAGATGACGTACGCGAAGCTCAGCGACATCCCAGTCGCCATCGATATGGTCGACATTTTTCGCGCGTCCGATGCCGTGCCCGGTGTTGTCGAGGAAGCGCTGGCGCTCGATCCGCTTCCCCAGGTCATCTGGATGCAACTGACCGTGCGCCATGATGAGGCCGCTGCCCGCGCCGAGGCTGCTGGCATAAAGGTGGTGATGAACCGCTGCCCGAAGATCGAATACGCCCGGTTGTCCGGCGAAATCGGCTGGAACGGCGTCAACTCAGGCATTCTGTCGTCACGCAAGCCGGTGATGCGGGCCGGATTTCAGAGTTATGGGCTTCGGGGGAAGCCCGGTGACAGCGGAGAGTCGCAGTAGTTCGGTGTTTCCGGGATCTTTCCAGCGATAGCTCGCAAGGCCAGGTCCGGCGTTCGCGAGCGCTGGCCATAGTTTTGATCCAATCCGCCGTAGGATGGGCTGCCTCAGATCCTTGTTTGAGCTCGGATCGGACCGAAAAAATGGAACCTAGCGAATGGGTATGGTGAAGCGGCTGTTCAGCCTGTTCCGGACAGCCAGTTTTCTCGCGGTGCTGTGTGTATCGCTTGCCACAACCGCCGTGAGCATGGGGATTTGGGCGGTGTCACTGACTGCACAGGTCACAACCATGACTGCGAGTGCCGCCGCTACAGCAATTGCCCACCGAAAAGCCATCGCCGCCGCAGTTGTGCGCACCAAGGCAAAGGCAAGGTTGCGCCGTGCTCTCGTTGTCTTGCCGATAGCGGGCATTGCCGCAGCGGCGGCGTTTGAAAGGCAGGATTATCTGGAATGGAAGGAAGATAATCCTGAAGGTGATCTCGAGGAATATGGCTGTGAGCTAAGCGCCGTGTCGACGGAAGTGATCGATGAAGTGTTGCAGGATCTGCCCGAAGCGGTGCGCCCGTCGAAGGGGTGGCTTCTGGCACGGGTGCCAAGCTGCGAGCCGCAAACCACTAGCGAAGATCTTGCCGGCAATTGAAGCCGGATGACGTCGGCCCGGGGGGCTTGAGATCAGGCTTCAGAGCCTTTCTAGTGGATTTCACGCAGCTTTTATGTGCTGGAATTTATTTCCCTTCTGCTTGCGCACTTGATGGGTGAGAAGAGTGCGAATGCGGCTACGGCGCAAAAATCTTCTTTGACCATGGCGCGGACATGCGGGATAACCACCTCCACGTTCACGTCGGGTACCAAGGGAGAAGTCCATGTCGAACAATCAGCCAGGTTTTGATACACTAGCCATTCACGCGGGAGCTCAGCCCGATCCAGCAACGGGGGCACGCGCCACACCTATCTATCAGACCACGGCCTTCGTATTTGATGACGCTGATCATGCGGCCTCCTTGTTCGGCCTGAAGGCCTTCGGCAATATTTACACCCGCATCATGAATCCGACCCAGGCCGTGCTGGAAGAGCGGGTTGCAGCGCTCGAAGGCGGTACGGCGGCACTCGCGGTTGCTTCGGGCCATGCGGCACAGCTGATCGTGTTTCACACCATCATGAGCCCCGGTGACAATTTTGTCGCGGCCAACCGGCTCTATGGCGGCTCGATCAACCAGTTCGGCAAGGCCTTCCAGTCGTTCGATTGGCACGTGCGCTGGGCAGATCCTGCGGATATGGGCAGCATCGAAAGCCAGATCGATGACCGCACCAAGGCGATTTTCGTTGAAAGTCTTGCCAACCCTGGCGGTACATTCGTCGACATCAATGCCATTGCCGAAGTCGCCCGCAAGCACGGCTTGCCGCTGATCGTTGACAACACCATGGCCTCGCCCTACCTCATTCGTCCGATCGAGCACGGCGCCGACATCGTGTTGCATTCGTTGACCAAATTCATCGGCGGCCACGGCAATTCGATGGGTGGCGTGATTGTCGATGGCGGATCGTTCGATTGGTCGAAATCCGGCAAATATCCGGCCCTGTCGGAGCCGCGCTCTGAATATGGCGATATCGTTCTGCATGAGAGTTTCGGCAATTTCGCCTTCGCCATTGCCTGCCGCGTGCTTGGCCTGCGTGACCTTGGTCCGGCGATTTCCCCGTTCAATGCATTCCAGATCCTCACCGGTGCTGAAACTCTGGGCCTGCGTATGCAGCGCCATTGTGACAACGCGCTGGCTGTTGCCGAATGGCTGACCAAGCATGACAAGGTCGACTGGGTGCATTATGCCGGTCTGCCCGATCATGAAAACCATGCATTGCAGCAGCGCTATTCTCCCAAGGGTGGCGGCGCGGTCTTCACCTTCGGCCTCAAGGGCGGCTATGACGCAGGTGTCAAGTTCGTTGAAGGTCTCGAGATGTTCTCGCACCTGGCCAATATCGGCGACACCCGATCGCTGGTCATCCATCCGGCCTCGACCACCCACCGTCAGCTCACACCCGAGCAGCAGATCGCGGCAGGCGCCGGTCCCGACGTGGTGCGGCTGTCGATCGGCATCGAAGACGTCAAGGACATCATTGCCGATCTTGAACAGGCGCTCGCCAAGGCCTGAGCCCGCAGTTAAGTGAATGCAACAGCAAACGGCCCGGTTTTCTCGAAAACCGGGCCGTTTTTGGCTTGAGTTTACAAACGCGTCTGAAGCGCCCGCCACCGTCCTGGCGAAACACCAAATGCCGATGTAAACTGCCGTGTCATATGCGATTGGTCGCTAAACCCGCTCAAGGCTGCAGCGTCTGCCAGAGGCACACCTCGCGAAATCGCATCGCGTGCCCGGTCCAGCCGGCGCATGGTCAAGTAGCGATAGGGACTGGTGCCCAGTGCCGTTCGAAACTGGCGCGCCAGGCTGTAGCGGTCATGCTGGGTGACATGCTCCAATTCCTCGGAGCGAACAACGCGATCGATATTGGCATTGAGATAGTCCCGGGCGATTGCGATCGCGCGGGCATCAATGGGAGCCGGCTGCAGCCGGCCGGCGGATTGATCCTGCGCCAGCAGGCCTTCCGCGAGCAACAGCGTGATCTGATCGAACAGGATCGGCTCGAGCGGCTTGTCCATATCGCCCAGGGCGGTTTGCAATACGCTCAAGAGCCGAGCATCGCCAAGCACTGCATTCCTGACAAAGGGCAGGGCCGAAGCAGAGGCGCCCAAAGCATCGCGAACAAGCGAAGGCTCTAAATAGAGCATACGGTAGCGAAACCCGGAGCTGGAACCGGCTTGCCCGTCATGCACTTCATCGGGGTGGAGAACAATGACATCGCCTGACGTGCTGTCAGATCGCGCGCCACGGTAGTGAAAGCTCTGCACACCATTGATCGTATAGCCTATAGAATAGGTGTCGTGCCGATGTGGCCGGTAGGCTTTGCCGGAAAAATAGGCCTCGATCCGCTGAATGCCGGTTTGGTGTGGAGCAAACACCAGCCAGTCATCTGCGCACGATCGTTCAAGACCAGCTGCTACCGGATCTGTTTGAATAAGGCTTGCCTGTGTCACGTTCGATATCAGCCATACACTTCCAGGAGACTGTATTGCCCCCCGCCAAACTCAATATCACAGCCTCGGCTGATAAACAGATATCCAAGACTTTTGACCCGCATATTGTCGGCGATATCAATGACTGCCAAGTCAAAGTGGCCAAATTCGGCGATGTCTTTGACTGGCATTCCCATGCGTTCGAAGATGAAGCATTCCTGGTTTTGCGCGGCAGGATCGCCCTTGATTTCAGAGATGGCAGCGTCGAACTGGGCGAGGGCGATTTCTTGGTCGTCCCGCATGGGGTGGAACACCGCCCACGATCCCTGACCCATGAACCTCTTGTCTTGATGTTTGAGCCCGCTGCAACGCTGAACACCGGGGACGCGGAGAGTGAGTTGACGGTCAGCACCCTCAAGCGGCTCGCGTTCACTGACGAGGATGGCGGTGCACAAGAATGAATTTCGATAGCAAGATTGCCATTGTGGTGCGAGATGATCTCGCCACATGGCAGAAGTTGAACGTCACCGCGTTTTTGACGTCCGGACTTGTGGGTGCAAATGATGATCTGCTGGGCGAGCCTTACATGGATGCAGATGGCAATCCCTACCACGCGCTGGCCATCCAGCCGATGATCTTGCTGGCTGCGGATGCGGCGACGATCCGGAAAATCTATGAGCGTGCCATGACCCGCAACGCAAGGCTTTCGCTTTACACATATGAGATGTTCTCAACCGGCCATGATGCTGCCAACCGTGCCGCGGTCGCCCAATTTCATGCCGCTGATTTGAACATCGTGGGTCTCGCGCTCCGCGAAGAGCGCAAACTGGTGGACAAGATCACCAAGGGCGCAAGAATGCATCCTTGATCAATGCTCGTGGGGGTTGTTCCTGAGGCTTGGTGCCGCTTTTATGCAGGCTAGGAGGGGGGTGTTCGATGACACGTTTCATTTGTCAGATGCTGTGGATTTTGCTGTTGGGTATGGCTCCTGTCCAGGCCGAGATACTCACCTCCATATCGTCTGCCAGCATTGATGATCCCAAATCCTTCTGGCGCGCCACCATGGAGGAGTTTTACGGTCGCTATGACAATGGCCGCAAATGCTGGGTTGCCAGGGGAGCGTCTGAACCGCTGTGCATGCGCCCGCATTTGTTGTCCAGCGTGATAGAGAACGGTGGCCAAACCCTCTATGTCGCCATGGCTGGCTATGCGATGACCCCAGAGGGTGGGCGTGCTGACTGCCATGCCTGTGGGGGCAAGCTTGGACTGGTCGTTCTCAGGCCCCGGGGCGACAGGCTTGCCCTGGTCGCCAAAAACAGCCTCTCAGCCGATGTAGGCTCCTGGGGGCATGTTCCATCTGAAGACGGGTTTCGCGTGGTCCCCCTGGGGAAGAACAACCATGGCTGGCTGATGGCATTTGCCTACACAGGGCAAGGCTATACCGAGGGCAATGTCACGGTGTTCGGTCTACTGGGCGACAAGATCGTTGACCTTGGCGCGATACCGACCCATTCGGACAATGCCGGCACCTGTGGAGATGGTTTGGGGACCTGCTTCAGTCACATCTACGAGGTGTTCACTGATCCCGTTCCAGGCCCCGGACTCTTTGGTGATCTGCTGGTTCGCAAGGTGGAAAGCACAAACCCGAATGCTCCAGGTAGTTTCAGAGTGCAATTTTCATCCGATGAACTGAAATATGTCGCGCCGGAAAGTCTTGACGCGGCGATGGGGCAATAGAGAATGCTTGATCTGCCGCAATAACGGCGGCTGAAAATCGCGATAGGCTCTCATCCCAAGCAATTGATGGAGGCCTTTCATGCCCGATAATTCTGCAAGAACCCTGATGGCCGCCGCGGCGGTTGCCGTGTTTTCGGTGGTTCCGCCGGTTCAGGCTCAATCGGCCAATCCCGCCTGGCTGGATCAACTCTCCGAGCAACTTGCTTTGGAGAAGGGCTGCGCAGTCGACTATTTCCTCAACATGAAGGAAGGCGTGCTGGCGGGCCGTCTGACATTTGAAGCGCGTGCCCAGTGCGCCGATGGCCGTCAGTTCGACGGGGCGCTGACCGAACCGGCCAAAGAGTTCACCATCAGCGAGTGTGGCGTTCAGGTCTGTTGAGGCCAGCCGATTACGTCCCGCGCTGGTCTGCCATATCGGTGGCAAGCCAGGCCATGCGATCGCAGAACCACAATTTGAACATTGAGGCCAGCATGGCGCCAGCGAAGCTTGCCCATGGATCAAGGACCCAAAGGCCGTAGGCGAGGGGAATGATCGAAAGTCCCGACAGGCTGGTCAGTGTCATGGCTGCTTTTGCGTGATGCGCCGGGATTGGGCTTGTCTTGCGCGCCAGCCAATAACGTTCGCCCAGCACTGCCTTCGACGCCCAGTTGTCCAACCGGGCAGGTGGCGGGAAGGCGCGCGGGTTGATGATGGTCCAAAGCACAAGCAGGCCAAGGGGTGCCAGGCACCACCAGCCGATCCAGACGCGGGACCAGATCGCAAGCGCCAGCAGCACCAGTATGGGCACCCGGGTCCAGAAACTCCAGGGATTGGCATGACGCGCCCAAGTCGCGTCGCTCATCATCATTGATCTTTCAATTGCTTTGTCCAGTCGCATTGATGCATCCTTGCTCATCGCTCGTGCCCTCGGTCCGGACGGTACCTTGGCAGCCAATCGCCGCGGCACTGTCTGGTCCTTATGTGCGGATGGGGCGGCTGCCGGTTCAATTCTTAGGGTGCATTATCATGACAATAGCAAAATTCCTTCCGGTCAGTCCCTCTGTCGAGCCCGAGGTGTCCAGGCCGGATGCTCAAAAGGTTCTTGCAGGGGATCCGGTTCACACGAGCTGGAATCTGGAAGAGCGGGATGGGCTCTATTGCGGCATCTGGCAGTCAACGCCGGGCAAATGGCGGATTGCTTATGACGAGTGGGAGTATTGCCGCATCCTCGAAGGCGTGTCCGTCATTTCCGAGGATGGAGGCGGGGCAATCACCGTTCAAAAAGGCGACAGTTTCGTCCTCAGGCCGGGCTTCAAGGGAAGCTGGGAAGTGATTGAAACGACTCGAAAAGATTACGTTATAAAAATCTAATGTAGAAAATTAGAATGTATAGCTAAGTGCAATGTCGGACGCACTGCGATTTATCCATTTGCCGGACAATGGCGGAGCGTCTGGTGACAACGCTCAACGGACAATCAGGCGTTCAAGCCCATGGAAATGGTAGCTGTCGCGATAGTGCGGCGTTGTCTCCAGCTTGAGATCGGGCAGGCGTGAAAACAGCACGGACAGCGATTGCTGCAGCTCAAGCCGCGCCAGTGGTGCGCCGATACAAAAATGCAGGCCCGCTCCGAAACTCACATTCTTCTGGTCCGCGCGGCCGGGGCGGAACTCGCCAGGCGCATCGAAGGCTGAGGGGTCGCGGTTTGCAGCTCCGAGCAGCAGCGCCACCTGCTCGCCCGGCTTCAGCGTCACCGGTCCGAGATCGATATCCTCATAGGCATAGCGGGTGAACATGTGCAGCGGCGCGTCATATCGCAGCGCCTCTTCAACCGTCGCTGCCGCAGCCTCAGGCGTCTCGAAAAACCGGCGCGGATCGCCGCCCTGCTCGAGGATGGCTTTCACCGCATTGCCGGTCTGGTGCACGGTGGCTTCATGTCCGGCATTGAGCAACAGCACGCAGGTCGAGATCAGCTCGTCATCGCTGAGTTTCTCGCCGGTGTCGCGCACGGCAATCAGTGCCGACAAAAGGTCTTCGGCTTTGTTGTGCCGGTGCTCTTCGATGTGGGCAGTCAGAAATGCGCCGAACTCGGCCGAGGCCTGGTTGGCGCGTTGCTCGGTCTTCCGCGAGCGCTGCGGCACATACATTTCGCACATGGCATGCGACCAGGCGAGCAGGTCATTGGCACGGTTAACCGGGACGCCAAGCAGCTCGCAGATGATTGTCAGCGGGATCGGCGTGGCAAAGGACGGCAGCAGATCGAATGGCTGGTCTGCGGGCAGGGCATCGACGAGTTCATTGGCGAGCACACTGATACGGGGCCGCAATCTCTCCACTGAGCGGGAGACGAAGGCGCGATTGACAAGCGTTCTCAGCCGCGTGTGGGCTGGCGGTTCGCGCTCGAGCAGCGAACCGCTTTCGATACGGTCAAAATCAGCCAGATGGCCGCGCCCTTCTACCGGATTGAGCGGCGCGCCCCAGCGGTT
The DNA here is from genome assembly GCA_048261205.1 of Hoeflea sp. Lineage (GTDB taxonomy): Bacteria > Pseudomonadota > Alphaproteobacteria > Rhizobiales > Rhizobiaceae > Hoeflea. Next base: position 72,677 of record JBLXGF010000001.1, on the reverse strand, counting down.
TTCACGCCCAAGCCGCCGGTCGCGCAACAAGCCATTGACCTGATCATAGCCTGCCACGCACCACATGCCGTAGTCTTCCCAGTAGAAAACCGGCGCGTTGCGGTGCCTCTCGGCGTAAAAACGGTAGGGATCCTGAACAAAGTCAGGCGCTGAGGGATCCTGGGAGACGGAAAGCGTGTGTAGAGTCATGCGCGAGGCTTTAACGCGGAATGAGACCGGACAAAATCGGTTATTTTCATCGTGACCAGTTTTTGGATCGCCAGCGCTATGGATTTACCATCCTCTGGCGGATCAGCATGAAGGAGGTCCACATGTCCATCAGTGAGATCCACAGTCTTGATCACACCGTCATTCTCTGCCGTAACATGGCCGAAACGCGGTCTTTTTACCGCGATGTCATGAAGTTCACGCTGGAAGTGGATCGCGACAACTGGGCCAGTTTCCGCGTCGGCGCAACACTGTTGAGTCTGAGGCCGCGCGGCAAATGGCCGACGTGGGATGACGGCAATGTGGAAGCCGGCGCGGCTGGCGTTCAGCTGGCATTCCGCGTACCGCTTCCCGCCGTCGACACTTGCCATTCGGAGCTTGTCGCTGGTGGCATCGAAATCATGCGTGCACCGACCGATCTGCCGGACTGGCGTCACCGGACACTGTTTTTCCGCGATCCCGAAGACAATCTCATTGAGATTTACGCCGAATACTGACGTCGTTCTCCAACCTGAAACAGACGCCGGGTGTTTGATTCCCGGTGTCCTGATACAGCCAACGCATGGTCAGGCGATGCCTTGTGATCGCATCAGGGGCAGCGGCTGCGACCTGATACCTGCACCCAGCCGGACGAGGCTGGCTGGACTTCCACCGTGCGCGCAACAGTCTTGATTACCGGCGGCACTTGGCGAGCGACGGTGCGGGCGGGCTCGATTACCACGGTGCGGGTGCGGTGTGCATAGCGCGCCGGAATCCGCTCATGCACGGTGCGGGCGGGCTGCACGATCACGGTCTGGGCTCTCGTTTCGTATTGCGCCGGGTGCACAACCTTGCACAGGGTTTTCTTGCCGTTCACATAGCGCCATTCCCAGCCGACAGATTTTGGCCGCACCATTACCGTTTGGTGAACAGTCCGGGTGACCGCCGGAATGTGCCGGGCAACCACTTGCGCAGGTGTGACCAGGACCTTCTCGGTGACCTGGCCGTAGCGCGCGGGAATGGTTTCATGGATCACGCCCCCGGCGCGGACAACGACCTGTTGATGCACTGTTTTGTAGACCGCGGGCTGATGAACCTGTTGGTAACAGGCAAGGGTATTGCCGCCGGCAAGTGCTGGCGAAGCGACGGACAGAGCCAATACAGCTGCGGAAAGGCTGCGGCAAAGTGTTGAAAACTCGGACATTTTACTCACTCCCTTGTGGCGGTAGCGGCTTTCTTGTTGACCGTCTCCGCGACTTGCGGGATAAGTGTGCCGCACTCTTGCGCCTCTGGGAAGCAAAACGTTAACTTTTGTTAATTGCTCGCATCGGCGCAATGCGCGGATTATGGCATACCAAAACACCCCGGTGTGGTGGCGCTGAAAAAGCGCAGCTGGCCGCAGACCGTTTCAGTCATGGACTGCAACAAAAACTGTCCACAGGACCTGGGGAAGATGCCGGCAGCAGCGATTGTGAGCACAATCTCTGCATGAATCGCAGACAAATTGAAAACCGTAACTTCAATTTAACGCCCCTCGTAAACAACGTCCGGGAGCCGTTTCGGCGCCTTGCGTCTTGAAGCGGCGGGGGGGCACACTCTATGTAGTGGGTTCAATGAGACTGATTCTGGGCAGGCTTTTGTATCTGCCGGGCCGTTTGACAAGGGAAGCGCAATGAAAAATACAGTTGATAACGCCATGGCCCTGGTGCCCATGGTCGTTGAGCAGACAAACCGCGGCGAACGGTCCTACGATATTTTTTCGCGGCTCCTCAAGGAGCGGATCATCTTCATCACCGGTCCGGTTGAAGATCACATGGCGACGCTGGTTTGCGCCCAGCTTCTGTTTCTCGAAGCAGAGAACCCGAAGAAGGAAATCGCCATCTACATCAATTCGCCCGGTGGTGTGGTCACCGCCGGCATGGCGATTTACGACACCATGCAGTTCATCCGGCCGGCCGTGTCGACCCTGTGCGTCGGTCAGGCAGCGTCCATGGGATCGCTTCTGCTGGCAGCTGGCGAGAAGGGCATGCGCTTCGCCACGCCCAACGCCCGCATCATGGTGCACCAGCCTTCTGGCGGGTTCCAGGGGCAGGCTTCGGACATCGAGCGTCATGCGCAGGACATCATCAAGATGAAGCGCCGGCTCAATGATATCTATGTCACGCACACCGGCCAGGACTACGAAACAGTTGAAAAGACCCTGGACCGCGACCACTTCATGACGGCAGAGGAAGCGCTCGGCTTTGGTCTTATCGACCGCGTTATTGACAAGCGCGAATATGTCGAGACGGATTCTTAAACGGCCGATCCGGGTCGTTTGGTCTGAATCAGGCGTTGTTTTCGGAACGATGCGCTACTCCTGCAACATGTTTGTGTGTGCTTGGGGTGGTACAAGTTCCGCATCGCGCTAATATAGACGTTAAGTCTATGTTCAATTTCTCTGGCGTAGCATTGCCAGTGAGGCGGGGATTCGTTGCCACCGGCCGCAGGAATGGTTACCTGATGGTCGGGTTTGTACCCCGAGATTGCCTGTAGGTCCTGGCGCTGCGGCGCTGGGGCGGTCAGGCGCCATACGTCCGGGCTTGATGCCTGGATTGCGGGAAGGAAAGTGAAATGAGCAAGGTTAGCGGCAGCAACGGCGGCGACTCCAAAAATACCCTTTATTGCTCTTTCTGCGGCAAGAGCCAGCATGAAGTGCGCAAACTCATTGCCGGTCCTACTGTGTTCATCTGCGATGAATGCGTGGAATTGTGCATGGACATCATCCGCGAGGAAAACAAATCCTCGATGGTGAAGGCGAGCGATGGTGTGCCCACCCCGCAGGATATCATCGCAACTCTCGATGAGTATGTGATTGGCCAGCATCAGGCCAAGAAGATCCTGTCTGTGGCGGTTCACAACCATTACAAGCGTCTCAACCACTCGTCGAAATCCGGTGAAGTGGAACTGGCCAAATCCAATATCCTGCTCGTCGGACCGACCGGCTGCGGCAAGACCTATCTGGCCCAGACGCTGGCGCGCATCATCGACGTGCCCTTCACCATGGCTGACGCCACGACGCTGACCGAAGCCGGTTACGTTGGTGAAGACGTCGAGAACATCATTCTCAAGCTGCTTCAGTCGGCTGATTACAACGTTGAGCGTGCCCAGCGCGGTATTGTCTACATCGATGAGGTCGACAAGATCTCGCGCAAGTCGGACAACCCGTCGATCACCCGTGACGTGTCGGGTGAGGGCGTCCAGCAGGCGCTCTTGAAGATCATGGAAGGCACTGTTGCATCCGTGCCCCCACAGGGCGGTCGCAAGCATCCGCAGCAGGAATTCCTGCAGGTCGATACCACCAACATCCTGTTTGTCTGCGGTGGAGCCTTCGCCGGTCTCGACAAGATCATCTCCGCGCGTGGCGAAAAGACCTCGATCGGCTTCGGCGCAAATGTCCGCGCCCAGGACGAACGCCGGGTTGGTGCCGTGCTGCGCGAGCTCGAGCCCGAAGATCTGGTCAAGTTCGGCCTGATCCCGGAATTCATCGGTCGTCTGCCGGTGTTGGCAACGCTCGAAGATCTTGATGAGGATGCGCTGATCCAGATCCTGACCCAGCCTAAGAACGCGCTGGTCAAGCAGTATCAGCGTTTGTTCGAGATGGAAGATGTGGAGCTCACCTTCCACGAAAGCGCTCTGAAGGAAATCGCCAAGCGCGGCATCATCCGGGCGACCGGCGCACGTGGACTGCGTTCGATCATGGAGAAGATCCTCCTCGACACAATGTTCGAACTTCCAACTCTGGAAGGTGTGCGCGAAGTTGTCATTTCCGATGAAGTGGTAACCGGCAATGCCCGTCCGCTCTACATCTATGCCGAGCGTGACGGCGAGGCCAAGGACTCCGCCTCGGCGTAACCCTCCGGTCAGGACCATAGTCAATCTGGTTTGAACGGGCCTTTCGGGGCCCGTTCGCATGTTCAGATGCAACACTCAGTGCTGTAGCCGGAGCCGGTTTGAGGCGACGCAAATCAGCCGTGCTGCATTGTTGTGTGCCAATCGCGATAATGCATAAACTGCAAGCTGCTGTTTGGAACATTCGGGGAGGCGGGTGTGATAAACGAATGCTTGGCGCGAATCCGCCGGGTGGTGGCAGTCATCGTGGCCGCCACTCTGGCACTGTGCCTTTTGCCGCCAATGGCGTCCCAAGCTGGCGCAGAAGCGCTTGAGGCGGATGGCAATTCTCTGGGACTGCGTCAGACCCGCCGGCTGATCAGTCTGGCGCAGCCCCAGCTTGCCGATCCAGCCGGGTGGGCCGCCGATATTCTCTGGTCCCTGCAATTCTCCGGAATTCCGCTTACCCCTGAAAACGTGTGCGCGATGATTGCAACGGTCGACCAGGAATCGAACTTCAAGGCCAATCCGCAGGTCGAGGCACTGGGCCGGCGCTCGCTTGAGGCGTTGAAGGTGAAGCTGGATGGCAGCGATTTCAAATCGCTGGTATTGCGCAGCCTTTTTGCCGCGGATCCATCCATAAAGCGGAACCTGTTTGCTCGCCTGCGTCGTGCCAGAACAGAACGTGACATTGATATGGCATATAGGAAGCTGGTCGGGGAAGTCCTTACGGTTGAATCCATAATCCGTCTCGACCGCGACTATGGATTGGGTGCTGCGGAGTTTTTTGAAGCCCAGAATGAGATCACCACCATCGGATCCATGCAGGTGTCGGTGGCCTCGGCACTTGAATTCGAACGGCGCTATTTGCGCAGGGCGCTGTATTTCGAGGATATCTACCGGGTGAGAGACTACCTCTACACCCGCAGAGGTGGCCTGCTGGCAGGGACCCGGCAACTGCTCGGTTACAAAAGCGGCTATGCAAGCAAGCTGCACAGGTTTGCCGACTACAATGCCGGACGCTATTCAAGCCGCAACGCCGCGTTTCAATGGGTTGTATCCAAAATAGATGATGCAGAACTGGTGCTCGACGGTGATTTGCTGATCTACCGGGGCCAATCGATATCATCCCGGACCAGCCAGTCAGAGCGTGCAATAAACCGGATCGACAAGAAACATGGTCTCGGTCTGGGAGCCAAGGCTATCCGCCAGGATCTCAGCCGTGAGAAAGAGTTTGAATTCACGGAAACCGCGACTTACGTTAAATTGATCGAGATCTACAGATCGAACTACGGAACCGACCCGCCTTTTGCCCGTGTCCCGCAAATCAAACTCGAGAGCGTAAAGCTGGACCGGCCGCTGACCACCGAGTGGTTCGCCCGGCGCGTCGACCACCGCTACCGGCGCTGTTTGGGCCGGATTGGGTGATGATTTTTGCCTTACTCCAGCTTCCCGCCACTTTCGCGGTCTATTATCCTTACGATTCGGTGATGATTTCATTTGCCGCTACGATCCGACTTGAAACCGGGGCGCCGGTTCTCCAATTAGACTGCAAAGGGCTCTTCCCCTTATAAGGACGCAAAAAGCGGTTGCTGGATGAACCGGGATCGCGTGCCGCGTTGCCAATCGGTCTGAACAGGCCACGAAAGGAAATAATATGCCGGAAAAAAAAGTGAGCTCATCACACGCCCCTGAAGAGGCAGGTACTTATCCCGTTCTTCCGTTGCGCGATATCGTTGTCTTCCCGCACATGATCGTGCCGCTGTTTGTCGGTCGTGAGAAGTCTATCAAGGCACTTGAAGAGGTGATGGGGTCTGACAAGCAGATCATGCTCGCCACCCAGATCAATGCCGGTGACGATGATCCGGAGCCATCAGGTATTTATGAAATCGGTACAATTGCCAATGTGCTGCAATTGCTGAAGCTGCCCGACGGCACCGTCAAGGTGCTTGTTGAAGGGCGCGCGCGTGCCGAGATCGTGGAATACACCGATCGCGAAGACTATTATGAAGCCCGCGCTGTCGAGCTCGCCGAGCCTGAAGAAGACCCGGTTGAGATCGAAGCCCTGTCGCGCTCCGTGGTTTCCGAGTTCGAAAACTACGTCAAGCTCAACAAGAAGATTTCACCCGAAGTGGTCGGTGCCGCAAGCCAGATCGATGACTATTCGAAGCTCGCCGATACGGTCGCTTCACATCTGTCGATCAAGATCCCCGAAAAGCAGGACATGCTCTCGACCGTCTCGGTCAAGGGCCGGCTGGAAAAGTCGCTCGGCTTCATGGAAGGCGAGATCTCGGTTCTGCAGGTGGAAAAGCGCATCCGCTCCCGCGTCAAGCGGCAGATGGAGAAGACCCAGCGCGAATATTATCTCAATGAGCAGATGAAGGCGATCCAGAAGGAGCTTGGCGACGGCGAGGACGGCCGCGACGAGATGGCCGAGATGGAAGGCCGGATTGCCAAGACCAAGCTGTCCAAGGAAGCCCGCGAAAAGGCTGATGCCGAGTTCAAGAAACTCAAGCAGATGAGCCCGATGTCGGCGGAAGCCACTGTTGTGCGCAATTATCTCGATTGGCTGCTGGGTCTGCCCTGGGGCAAGAAGTCCCGGGTCAAGATAGATCTCAATGCCGCCGAGAAGGTGCTCGACGAGGATCACTTCGGCCTCGAAAAGGTCAAGGAGCGGATCGTTGAATATCTTGCCGTGCAGGCGCGGTCTTCCAAGATCAAGGGACCGATCCTCTGCCTCGTTGGACCTCCCGGCGTCGGCAAGACTTCACTTGCCAAGTCGATCGCCAAGGCGACCGGCCGCGAATATGTGCGCATGGCATTGGGTGGCGTTCGTGATGAAGCGGAAATCCGCGGCCACCGCCGGACCTATATCGGCTCGATGCCCGGCAAGGTGGTCCAGTCGATGAAGAAGGCCAAGAAGATCAACCCGCTCTTCCTGCTCGACGAGATCGACAAGATGGGTCAGGATTTCCGTGGCGATCCGTCCTCAGCGCTGCTCGAGGTGCTGGATCCGGAACAGAATTCAACCTTCATGGATCACTATCTTGAGGTTGAGTACGATCTGTCCAACGTGATGTTCATCACCACGGCCAACACGCTCAACATTCCGGCGCCGCTGATGGACCGGATGGAAGTCATCCGTATCGCCGGGTACACCGAAGACGAAAAGGTGCAGATTGCCCGCAGGCATCTCCTGCCCAAGGCCGTACGTGATCACGCCCTCAAGCCCGAGGAGTTCGAGGTTACCGACGAAGCGCTGTTGCAGATCGTCCGGACCTACACACGCGAAGCAGGTGTGCGTAATTTCGAGCGTGAGCTGATGAAGCTTTCGCGCAAGGCGGTGACAGAGATCCTCAAGACCGGCGTCAAGAAGGTCAGTGTGACTGCAGAAAACCTGTCCGATTATCTCGGCGTCCCGCGCTTCCGCTATGGCGAGGCCGAATTTGACGATCAGGTTGGTGTTGTCACCGGACTGGCGTGGACCGAAGTGGGCGGCGAGCTGCTGACCATTGAAGGTGTCATGATGCCGGGCAAGGGCAAGATGACCGTCACCGGCAATCTGCGCGACGTGATGAAGGAATCGATCTCGGCGGCGGCCTCTTATGTCCGCTCGCGGGCAGTTGATTTCGGCATCGAGCCGCCGCTGTTCGACAAGCGTGACATCCACGTCCACGTTCCGGAAGGGGCAACCCCGAAGGACGGGCCGTCGGCCGGCGTCGGCATGGCAACGGCGATCGTCTCGATCATGACCGGCATTCCGGTGCGCCGCGATGTTGCCATGACCGGCGAAATCACGCTGCGTGGCCGTGTGCTGCCGATCGGTGGTCTCAAGGAGAAACTGCTTGCAGCGCTGCGGGGCGGCATCAAGACCGTGATGATCCCCGAAGACAATGCCAAGGATCTCCCCGAGATTCCGGACAACGTCAAGAACGGGCTGGAGATCATTCCTGTTGCCAAGATGGGAGATGTTCTGCGTCACGCTCTGGTCCGGATGCCCGAGGCAATCACCTGGGATCCCGATGCAAAGCCTGAAGCGGCGATTGCCGCTGATGCCGGCGAAGAGGGTGGAGCGACCATCGCTCACTGATCTGCAGGCATCACGCCTATGCAATGAACGAACGGACGGGCGGGAACTTTCCCGCCCGTTTGTCGTTCAAGGCCGCGCCGTGAGCATTGACCTGCACCGAATCCGCACAGGATTCGGTCATCACGGACTGCTTCTTTTAACTCTACCGTCCTGCAACAGCCGGTAAACTGCAAATTGCCGGTGAAAACCCTTTATAAAACGCGGGTTTCCGGGGAGTTTGGTTGCGCGGAACCGATAGATGCGTAGGATCACCGCATCGAACGAAATGAGTCGACATAACGCCAGAAAGGGACGGAAATGAACAAGAATGAACTCGTGGCCGCTGTGGCCGAGAAATCGGGCCTGAGCAAGGGTGACGCAACTTCGGCTGTTGAAGCCGTTTTTGAAACCGTGACCGCTGAACTCAAGAATGGCGGCGACGTCCGTCTGATCGGCTTCGGCAACTTTACTGTTTCGCGTCGCGAAGCTTCGAAGGGCCGCAACCCGCAGACCGGCAAGGAAGTTGATATTCCTGCACGTAACGTGCCGAAGTTCTCGGCCGGCAAGGGTCTGAAGGACGCTTGCAACTAAGCTGCAGTTTCCTGATTTTATCACGACAAGCCCGGGCAGCAATGCCCGGGCTTTTTTGTATCCCGGTTCCTGAAAAGAGGTTGGATCAGCGCCTGTGGATGGCGGCGGGCCGACTGGAAATAATTTGAGTCAAAAGCGCTTGACGGCGGAACATAAATAGAACAATATAAAAACATAAAGGGAATTAATAGGAGTTGATCATGACCGCATTTGCCCGTGACATTGCCGCTTTTGTTTCCATGTCGCTGTTTGTAGCGTCCTTTGCTGTTCTCGCGATGGCGTTTTGATATCTAGGAAATCCTGTAAATTTTCATGTCGCCGATGGCGGCGGCATGCAGACTGTCGTACTTGGTTTGGCAGTGTGGTTTGCGTGGCCGGAAGTCCGACCAGGCAATGTTCATTCCGGCCGCGATGAATACGCATCGCCTGCGATTTGAATGCTTCAAGTGTGCACTTTACCACTTTCGCTTTGTCTTGAAATTGTCCTGAGGACCCGCTGTGCAGGTCTCGGTACATGCGGCTTGAAATGAAGCTGTGTCTTCGCGTTTTTTGCCTGGCTGCGCTCTGGACTTTACGGTCCGGCTGCTCACAATTGGCCTTTGAGTCTTGGGTCGCACCACCATGGTGCCGGTCCGCGGACGAGGCGGCGGAGGGCATCAATGGCACGGGAAAGCAAGTCAGCGAAATTGCTGGCCAATCTGGCTGCAGGAACCGTGCAGGCACCGGAGCGCGGCAAGCAGGCTGAGGACCGTGGAGCCGGCGTTTGGCCCGGTTTTGTGCATCTGCGCGTGCATTCCGCCTATTCGCTGCTCGAAGGCGCGCTGCCGATCAAGACCCTGATCAAGCGGGCTGTTGCCGATGATCAGCCGGCGCTGGCCATTACCGACACTAACAATCTGTTCGGCGCACTGGAGTTTTCGGTCAAGGCGATGGAAGCGGGCATACAGCCGCTCATCGGGTGCCAGCTTGATATCGACATGGAGGATGGTCAGCCCGGAGAGCGCCGGTCACACCGCGATCATCTGCAAAAACTGCCCTCTATTGTCTTATATGCCGCCACACCAGCCGGCTATGACCGTTTGGTCGCGCTCGTCAGTCAGGCCTATCTCGGCGGAAACACCGAAAGCAATGACAGGACGCATATCATGCTGTCCTGGCTGCAGCAGGGAGCTGATGGCCTGATTGCGCTCACCGGCGCAGCTGGAGGTCCTGTCGATCAGGCGATCCGCGATGGCCATCCTGAGCAGGCCCGGGCGCGGCTGGATACTCTGAAGCAGGTTTTTGGCGACCGGCTTTATCTCGAATTGCAGCGCCAGGGTGGATATGACCGTGCGCATGAGGCCAAGATGATTGCTTTGGCGTATGACGCCGAGGTTCCACTCGTCGCCACCAACGAAGCTTTCTTTCCAACCCCTGACGATTTCGAAGCCCATGACGCACTGATGGCGGTGGCCAACAACGCGGTGATGTCGGACGATCGCCGTCCGCGGCTGAGTGTCGATAATTGCCTCAAGTCCCGCTCCGAGATGGTGGAGCTGTTCGGCGATATTCCCGAGGCGCTTGAAAACACCATCGAGATTTCCCGCCGTTGCAGCGCTATTGTCGAGCGCCGGGATCCGATCCTGCCGCGCTTCACCGGCGGCGGTGAGGAAGACCCGGCCGCAGCTCTTGCCGCCGAAGCCGCCGAGTTGCGGCGGCAATCCATCGAAGGGCTGGAGAGAAGGCTGGGCCGCATCGGCTTGGCTGAGGGATATACGGAAGCCGACTACCGGGATCGGTTGAAGGTCGAGCTGGACATCATCGAGAACATGAAGTTTCCGGGCTACTTCCTGATCGTTGCCGACTTCATCAAGTGGGCCAAGGATCACGACATCCCGGTTGGTCCGGGCCGCGGTTCGGGCGCAGGCTCGCTCGTCGCTTATGCGTTGACCATCACCGATGTCGATCCCTTGCGCTTCTCCTTGCTGTTCGAACGCTTTCTCAATCCCGCCCGTGTGTCGATGCCCGACTTCGACATCGACTTTTGCCAGGACCGCCGGGAAGAGGTGATCCGCTATGTGCAGAAGAAGTATGGCCGCGAGCAGGTGGGGCAGATCATCACCTTCGGAAGTCTGCAGGCGCGTGCGGCGCTTCGCGACGTCGGCCGGGTGCTGGAAATGCCCTATGGCCTGGTTGACCGCATCTGTAAGCTGGTGCCCAACAATCCGGCCAATCCGACGCCATTGAACAAGGCGATCGAGGAAGAGCCGCGGTTCAACGAGGAAGTCGAGAAGGAACCCGCCGTTGGCCGGCTTCTTGATATCGCCCAGAAGCTCGAGGGCCTCTACCGTCACGCCTCGACCCATGCCGCCGGTATCGTCATCGGCGACCGGCCGCTGTCGCAGCTGGTGCCGATGTACCGCGATCCGCGCTCCGACATGCCGGTCACCCAGTTCAACATGAAATGGGTGGAGCAGGCGGGTCTGGTCAAGTTCGACTTTCTTGGCCTGAAAACCCTCACTGTGCTCAAGACCGCGGTCGGTTTCATCGCCAAACGCAATATCACGATCGATCTCGAAGCCCTGCCGCTGGACGACCAGCCGACCTATGAAATGCTCTCGCGCGGCGAAACGGTTGGCGTGTTCCAGGTGGAATCGGCTGGTATGCGCAAGGCGCTTATCGGTATGCGGCCCGACCGCATCGAGGACATCATCGCTCTCGTGGCGCTCTACCGTCCGGGCCCGATGGAGAACATCCCGGTCTACAATGCCCGCAAGCACGGCGAGGAGGAACTGGCCTCGATCCATCCGAAGATCGACGGCCTGCTGGCCGAAACCCAGGGCGTTATCGTCTACCAGGAACAGGTGATGCAGATCGCCCAGGTTCTGGCCGGCTACTCGCTCGGCGAAGCCGACCTTCTGCGCCGCGCCATGGGCAAGAAGATCAAGGAGGAGATGGACAAGCAGCGCGCCCGCTTCGTTGAGGGCGCAGTCGAGCGCAAGGTGTCCAAGCCGCAGGCCGACATGATCTTCGACCTGCTGGCCAAGTTTGCCAATTACGGCTTCAACAAGTCACACGCGGCGGCCTATGGCATCGTCTCCTACCAGACGGCCTATCTCAAGGCGCATTACCCGGTCGAGTTCCTTGCGGCGTCCATGACGCTCGACATGTCCAACACCGACAAACTTGTGGATTTCCGGCAGGACGCCCGGCGGCTGGGAATTGAGGTCGTGGCGCCATCAGTGCAGACGAGTTTCCGCCATTTCGAGACCGGCGACAACAAGATCTACTACGCGCTGGCCGCCATCAAGGGCGTTGGCGACGCAGCTGTTGAGCACATTGTCGAGGTGCGCGGGGACCAGCCCTTCGCATCGCTTGAGGATTTCTGCACTCGTATCGATCCGCGCCAGGTTAACCGCCGGGTGCTTGAAAGCCTGATCGCTGCAGGTGCTTTTGACTGTTTCGGCCACGACCGCGCCATGCTCAGCGGCGGTCTTGACCGGGTGTTGGGCTTTGCCCAGCGCGCGCAGGAAAACCGTATCAGTGGCCAGAGTGACATGTTTGGCAGCGGCAGCGGGACCGGTGAGGCGGAGACCATCCAGCTGCCGGCCGCAATGCCGTGGTTGCCGGCGGAAAAACTGCATCGCGAATACCAGGCGCTTGGCTTCTACCTCTCGGCTCATCCGCTTGATTCCTATAATGATCTGCTGGCCAAGATGCGGGTGCAAACCTGGGCGGATTTCTCGGTTTCGGTGAAGGCGGGAGCAACTGCCGGGCGGCTCGCAGGCACTGTGACCAGCAAGCAGGAGCGCAAGACCCGCACCGGCAACAAGATGGGCATCGTGGCTTTCTCCGACAGCTCCGGTCAGTATGAGGCCGTGCTGTTTTCCGAAGGTCTGGCGCTTTATCGGGAGTTGCTTGAGCCTGGTAAATCCATCGTCATCACGGTCACCGCCGAGGAGCGTCCCGAAGGTATCGGGTTGCGCATCCAGACCGCTGACTCGCTTGAGGACCGCGCGGCGCGGGGCCAGTCTGCGCTCAGGGTCTATATGCGCGATGCCAAGCCGCTCGGCTCGGTCTCGACTCATCTGAAGTCTCGCGGGGAAGGGCAGGTGTCTTTTGTCATGATCAAGGATGATGGCCGCCGCGAGATCGAAGTCACGCTGCCCGATCGCTACAAGATCTCGCCGCAGCTCGCCTCGGCGCTCAAGGCGGCGCCCGGCGTTCTCGACGTGGAGCTCGTTTAACAGCCCGCGCTCGCGGATGGCCGTGAGTTCAATCCTCGTCCGCCTGCCGCGTCTTGCGTGACGTCCCGAATGTGTAGCCGGTCTCGAGGATGTCACGGCCGAACTTTTGCCGCACCTTGTCAATGGCGCTTTCCGCCACTGCGCGGCGTGCAGCAGCCGGATCGACCAGATCCGGCGGATCGGCGCGGCTCGCATCGGTGAGATCGGTGACGCCGATGCCGATCAGCCGGAACCGGTCGGCGCCCAGTTCGCGCTCGAGCAGATGCATCCCGGTGCGAAAGATCCGGTCGGCAAGCACCGTCGGATCCTCGAGCTTGAAGTTGCGCGTCCGGCTCTTGAAGTCGGCGGTCTTGAGCTTGAGCACCACCGTCTGGCCAGCAATGCCCGAGGCCTTGAGCCGCGCTGACACCTTTTCCGAAAGACGCCGCAGCACCGGCACCAGATCCTTTGCCTCGGACAGATCGCTGTTGAAGGTGGTTTCCGCAGACACGCTCTTGGCGCCTTCATTGGCGTGAACCGTGCGGTCGTCCTCGCCCCGCGCCAGATGGTAGAGCCGCTTGCCCATTACGCCGTATTTGCGCATCAGCACTGTCTGTTCCATGCCCTGCAGTTGCCCGATGGTGCGAATGCCGTCGCGCGCCAGGGTTTCGGTGAACGCCTTGCCGACACCCCAGATCAGGGACACCGGGCGGGGCTTGAGGAATTCCATCGTTTCTTCTCTGCCGATCACCGAATAACCACGCGGCTTGTCGAGATCGGAGGCAACCTTGGCCAGAAACTTGCAATAGGAAAGCCCGACCGAAAGGCTGATGCCGATCTCGGCTTCGACCCGCGCCGCAAAGCGCGCCAGCGTGCGCGCCGACGACTCCTTGTGCAGTTTTTCCGTACCTGCCAGATCGAGAAACGCCTCGTCGATCGAAATCGGCTGCACCAGCGGTGTCAGTTCTTCCATCAACTGCCGGACCTGGCGCCCGACGCGGACATATTTCTCCATGTCGGGCTTGATCACGATCGCATCCGGGCAGGCGTCCAGCGCCTTGAACATCGGCATGGCCGAGCGCACGCCGTGAATGCGCGCGATATAGCAGCATGTCGACACCACCCCGCGCTTTCCGCCGCCAATGATCACCGGCTTGTCAGCCAGCTCCGGATTGTCGCGCTTTTCAACTGTCGCGTAAAACGCGTCACAGTCCACATGCGCCAGCGAAAGCCTGTCAATCTCGGCATGGCGGACAATGCGCGGGCTGCCGCATTTCAGGCAGCGCCGTCCGGCGCCGGCCGGCGTCAGGCAATCACGGCAAAAGCCGGGAACCGAATCTGAAGCAGGCGGCACTTGTGACATCGATTCACACATGAGAACAAAGGTTGAACATTTTCAGATTACGCAATAATCTTCAGACTCACAAGTCTGCCCGAGCAGCCGGAGAGCGCGCCACGTGACCCTTGTTTTTCGCCCCCTGACGACCGATCTCTGGCCATCGCTCGAAATCCTGTTTGGCCCGCAGGGTGCCTGTTACGGCTGCTGGTGCACCTATTTCCGTCTCGCGCCAAAGCAGCGAGAGGCCTTGAGCGCGGATGGGAAGAAACAGGTGCTCAAACACGCGACGGAGGCATCGCTGCCGCCGGGCCTGATCGCATTCGATGACGGCTCACCGGTGGGCTGGGTGCAGGTTACGCCGCGCGCCCATGTACCGCGCTGGAACACGGACCGCACGGTGTCGCGGCCGCTGGATGGCGACGATCCGTCAGATCCCGGCCTGTGGGCGATATCCTGCTTCTTTATCCAGTCGAAGCGTCGCGGGCAGGGGATCAGCCATGCCCTGCTTGAGGCAGCCGTTACCCATGCCGCCAACAATGGCGCCCGGATCGTCGAAGCCTGTCCCATGCTCAAGGCCAAGCAGTCCAAATCCATAGGACTTTTCGTTGGATCGGTTTCGGTCTTTGAAAAAGCCGGCTTCGAGACGGTCATCGAACGCAAACCGGGTCGTCCGCTGATGCGCAAAGTGCTCGCGTGAAGCGCTTTGCGGGCTGCAGCGGGTTTGGTGCTGGTCTCGTCAGTCCGGGGGCGCGCCAATATGGGTTTTGATCAGCGTTTCGGCATGCGCCCAGTCGGTGGCGATGTCGACGCCGTCGCCGGGATGCGGAGCCAGGGCGCGAAACGTCTCATTGGCCATCAGGTTGACCAGCAGGGTTTGGGGAACATGTGTGCGCACAGATTGCAGATTGACGAAAATATCGTCGATGAACACCACCGGATGCGGGCGGTCCCCATGCAGGGCCAGAACGGCTGGACCTTTCGGAGACTCCGTTGCGATCATCGGATAGTCAAATCCGTGCCGCGAGAGCAGGCGTCTGCGCACATCGCGATGACGCGGCGGCATCGCGGTCAGGAAAATGATATCGGCACGCGCGGACAATCGGCCAAGGCTGTCGGCAGCTTCAACAACAGGTGTCTGCCAGTCATCATGGCTCTCGAAGAAGGTTTCGAGCAACTGGCTGACATCATCGTCCGGCGTCTTGCTTCCGTCAGTGCGACTGTACACATTGCCGTGCAGACGAAACGATGTGGCCCGCAGCTCGTGGCCCCTGTGGGTCAGGAATGCCTCAAATGGCGTGATGAATTCCAGTACAACCTCATCGATATCGCAGACAATCAGCGGTCGCTCGCTCAGGCGCAACTCGTCATGTTCGGCATCGGGTATCAGCATCATCCCGCCTCGCTGGCGCCGCCAAGCGCGTGGAACGCGCGGGAAATTGTTTCGGGCCGGGTGTTGGTCGCCGCACAGAAATCCAGCAAAGTTGGTTCATGGCTCATCAGAAATCCCAAAACACCGGCGAGAAATCCCGGCTCCTTTGCGGCCTCGCGCAAGCTGGAAGCTTCCAGGCCGGTAAGCGTCAGGAACCGGCCCAGCAGTTCCGGCTCTCCCGCAAGCCAGACCAGCACGGCAATCGCTGTATCTTCTGCATCCGCCATGGCTGTTTCATCCTTCCTGAATTTCATGCGAAGTATTCGAAATGACCGATTACCACTTTTTCAACCTAATGGAACTAAGGTGGCCACGTTGACCGGCTCCGCAAATCCTATTTTCCGCGAGCCGGGACAGCCGAAAGCGGGTGATTATGGTCGCCCGCGTGCGGCGGCAACAGGATCTGGCAGGCGGATTGTCTGCCTGGATCGGCAATGGGGTCGGATATGACAAAGCAGGTTATGATTGTTGAGGACAATGAACTCAACATGAAACTCTTCCGGGACCTGATCGAAGCGTCAGGTTACAAGACGATCCAGACCCGCAACGGTCTGGAAGCAATGGATCTTGCCCGCAAGCACCGTCCGGATCTCATCTTGATGGACATCCAGCTTCCGGAAGTCTCGGGCCTGGAAGTCACCAAGTGGCTCAAGCAGGATGATGATCTTCACGTCATCCCGATCATTGCCGTTACCGCCTTTGCGATGAAGGGTGATGAAGAGCGCATCCGCCAGGGGGGATGTGAAGCCTATATCTCCAAGCCTATTTCCGTGCCCAAATTCATCGAAACCATCAAGACCTATCTCGGTGACGCGTGAAAGTGGAGAACTGACATGACCGCGCGCATCCTGGTGGTTGATGATATTCCGGCCAATGTGAAGCTTCTCGAAGCTCGCCTGCTGGCCGAATATTTTGAAGTATTGACCGCCGCCGACGGCATGACCGCGCTCTCCATTTGCGACCAGACACCGGTTGACCTGATCCTGCTCGACATCATGATGCCCGGCATCGATGGCTTTGAGGTCTGTGAAAGGCTCAAGACCAATCCCCGGACGGCACATATTCCCGTCGTCATGGTGACGGCGCTTGATCAGCCTGCCGACCGGGTTCGCGGGCTCAAGGCTGGAGCCGATGATTTTCTGACCAAGCCGGTCAATGATCTGCAGCTGATGACCCGGGTCAAGAGCCTGATCCGCTTCAAGGCGCTGAGTGACGAGCTGCGGCTGCGGGCCGAGACCGCACGCGGCATGGGACTGGAAACGCTTCTCTCGCCCCACCAGGGCAAGCTGGAAGATCCCGGCATGGTGTTGCTTGTCGAGAGCCGCGCCAACTCTCAGGAGCGCATGTCGCGGGCGCTCAGCGGCGTTGCCGAGATCACCGCGATCGCCGATCCGCAGGCAGCCCTTTTCGAGGCCGCGGACAAACCTTACGAACTGGTCATCGTGTCTTCGTCTCTCGAAGACTATGATCCGCTGCGGCTGTGTTCCCAGTTGCGTTCGCTCGAGCGTACCCGCTTCATTCCGATGCTGGTGGTGGCCGAGCAGGGTGAAGAACAACTGGTGATCCGCGCGCTTGAACTTGGCGTCAATGATTACCTGCTGCGGCCGCTCGACCCCAATGAGTTGCTGGCACGCAGCGTGACCCAGATCCGCCGCAAACGCTATTCGGACAAGTTGCGTGCAAGTCTCTCCGAATCGGTGGAATTTGCCGTCACGGATGCTCTCACCGGCCTTAACAACCGCCGTTATCTCGACACCCATCTGGCAACGCTGGTGGATCGGTCAAACCGGCGCGGGCGGCCTTTGTCGTTGCTGATCACCGATATAGATCATTTCAAGTTCATCAATGACACGCATGGCCATGAGGGCGGCGATGACGTTTTGCGTGATTTTGCCCGGCGGGTACGCGGAGCGGTTCGCGGTGCTGACCTTGCCTGCCGCTATGGCGGAGAGGAATTTGTCGTGGTGATGCCCGACACCACCGCGGACATTGCGGCACAGGTGGCTGAACGGTTGCGCGAGGCAGTGGCCGCCGCACCGTTCAAGATATCCGCAACCGGTGTGGCTGCGCCAGTAACCACCTCGGTGGGTATTGCAACGCTTGAGGCGGATGGAGAAGGCGCTGACGCGTTGCTTCGCCGGGCAGACAAGGCGCTGTATCAGGCCAAGAACAATGGTCGCAACAGGGTTGTTGGGCAAGCTGCCTGAAAATTATCACAGCACTGTTTTGAAAGCTGTTCTGGCAAATAAAACTGCCTGACCAGATTTCTGATTTATCTTTTTTGCAGATTATTATTAGTTAAAATTGAATCTATTATTAACCACTACCGGCAACAAGTTGCGGTGAATCTTAAGAAACTATTGATTTTTCCCCCGGTCTTGTCAATTACTACACTCACATGTAGCGTTATGGGACTGTCTAGAGGATGGTTCGCACCGCTGGGGACACTATCCAATACCCCATGATGTTCAGGTCCGCCGCATCTCCTGGGTCGTGGGGTGGCCGATTGAGATTAAGCGCACAAGTGGTATCCTCGTTCCACGCCTTTGTTTCGATCGGCCCTTGATACGAAAAAACCCGCTTCCGGAAGGAGGCGGGTTTTTTTGTATGCCGTCGAGATCCTGCAACAAGGCAGGCAGGTAAGCCGGATTACTTGATCTTGGCTTCCTTGAATTCAACGTGCTTCTTGGCAATCGGGTCGTACTTGGTCTTCACCATCTTGTCGGTGAATGTACGGCTGTTCTTCTTGGTAACGTAGAAAAAACCGGTGTCGGCAGTCGACAGGAGCTTGATCTTGATTGTGGTCGCCTTGGCCATGGTGTCTTGCCTTCTTCAAAAATGAAGCCGCGGACAGCGCACAAGGCTCCACGGCGAAACTTGCGCGGAAACTACAAAAGCCGCCGGGAAAGTCAAGTCCGTTTTGGCCGCATCATCATGCGAAACAGCGTCAGAGCCACATATAGTGCGAAAAAGAACGCCAGAGCCCACGAAAACCCGTGGTCCCCTGCAATATCCATCGACACGCCGATGGTCTGCGGTCCGATCAGCATGCCCAGCGCGTAGCAAAAGACGAACGCGGCATTGGCAGAGGCGAGGTCGGAACCATGCAATTTGTCACCCAGATGCGCCAGTCCGACGGTATAGAGACCCGCGACGCTTCCACCCCAGAAAAGCAGGATCACCGCCGTCAGCAGCCAGTTGTGGATGAGGAAGGGCAGGGCGAGTGAGCCGGCCAGCCCGATGAAGGCAAACAGCGACAGCAGTGGCCGTCTGTCAGTCATCCGGTCGGCGATCAGGCCAACCGGAATCTGGAACATCACATTGCCCAGCCCCATCATCATCAACAGCAGCGCGCCCTGTGATTCGGTAAACCCGGTCCGGCTTGCATAGACCGGAAACAGCGCCAGACCTCCGGATTCGACTGCGCCGAAAATGAACACGGCAGCCGTCGCCGTGGGAACCAGGAACACATAGCGCATGAAGGAGTGGCTCGGCGCTGTATCGATCGCCGGATTTTCCTGGCGCGCCATGAGAATAGGGACCGCGGCCAGCAGAATGATTCCGGCGCCGATCGCAAAAGGCATAATTCCCTCTGACCCGATGACAGAGAAGATCAACGGACCTGCAGCAAAGCCCAGCGACAGCACGGTTGCATAGATGCCGAGAACCAGTCCTCGCCGCGACGGAGGAGCTGCGGTGTTGATCCAGAATTCGGAAAGAACGAACAAAATGGTGATGGCGCCGTGAAACACGATCCGCAGCGGAAACCACATCCACAGCGCTTCGGCATAGTAGAAGCCCAGTGCACTTGCCGACGCCGCAATGATCGACAGCACCATGGTGGTGGTGACACTCAGCCGTTGTGCGATCATGGTCGAGATCGGGGCTGCCACCATGGCGGCGACACCGGCCATGGCCGAGTTGAGCCCGATCATGGAGGACGAAACACCGCGTTTTTCAAGAATGATGGAAAGCAGCGGCAGCCCGAGCCCGATGGCGATCCCCACGGCCGTGATGGCCGAAACGGCGGCAAGCAGTGCTGGCCAGTGAATCTCCTCGCGGATCACGGGGGTACGTGAGGATGAATTGTCCATCTGGGTCGCCTTAAATCAATTCGCGAACGAATCGTCCGTTTCGGAAATAGTAGAACGGAACCGTTTTGCCAAATGGTAAAGAAGGGTCATCCTCGAGCGCCTGAACCAGATCGGTGAGAATCACCTTGGTGATCCGTGGCAATGGATGGCTTTCATGGGCATTGATCGGCAGCCAGGTCAGATCATGCAGTTCCTCGCTGTCGCGAACCGTGGAGGGGTCGAGACCAAGCTCGTCGCAAAAACACGCGAAGAAGCGGGTGTCAAACCTGCGGGACTGGCCCGGTGGCGTGATTGCCCGGGCGAGAAAGCGGAAATGCGAGACGTCCGGGCGCAATGCGTTGGCATATTCGGACGGGGTAAGCGAAAGATGTGCCTCCTCCATCATTTCACGGGCCGCCGCCACGGCCAGGCCACGTGCAGCATGGTCACGAAACCGGGCTTTTGTCTTGGCCAGAAGCTTGTCCAGGACTTCATCCCGCAAAGGACGGGCAAGCGGCGCCCTGTTGTCGCCCGGATCGCGCCGGCCGCCGGGAAATACATAGAGATCGGGCATAAAAGCGTGGGCTTTGCCACGCTTTCCCAGCAAAGCGCGCGGTACCTTTCCGCTCCGGTCCAGGAGAATCAATGATGCGGCATCCCTTGGAGTCCGCGGCGGATGCCGCTTTTCGCTTGTCCTGGCCAGGTGATCCTCGGTCAGGAGTGCGGTTCGCGCGGCATCGCTGTTACTCATCGCGCATCCTCATGGGCAGGTTCAGCAAGCATTGGTTCTTCTGCCTCGCCGCTGAACCCGTGCATGCGCAATCCCCATTGCAGCCCGATGACGCCGCCCTTGATGGACGGCAATATCGCCAGAGTCAGAATGATCGTGATCGGGATCCAGATCATCAGATGTTGCCAGCTTTCAAGCACCAGCCAGGTGTCTGTTGCCATGAATCCTGCAACAACAATGTGACCGACGATGAAGATTGCCAGATAGGCCGGAAAATCATCGGCGCGTTGATGCGTCATGTCTTCGCCACAGGCCGCGCAGGCGTCCACGGGCTTCAGAAAGGCCCTGAACAGTTTGCCTTCACCGCAGTTCGGGCAGCGGCAGAGCAGGCCACGCTTGACCGCCCGCCAGGTGTCCCGGGGGGCGTCTTCGTTGTGAGTTTTATTGCCGCCGAATTCGAGCATCTTGGTTCTCCTGAACTTGAGCCAGCGCTTGGCACGCTGCCGGTATTTCGCTCAGCGCCGTCCACGAGGTGGCCGCGTGCCCGGTTTTTTTGGTCCGCCGCGCCGGGCGCGGCCGGATTTGTGAAACGAGCGGGTGCCGGTAGGCATTTTCTGTCCGTCGCTGAGCATCTCGAACCGCATCGAACCCGCAAGCGGGATCACTTCGACCAGTTTGACCTCCACCGCGTCGCCCAGACGATATCCGAGACCGGTTTTCTCTCCCGTTAACGCCTGATGCGCCTCATCATAGTGATAATAGTCCAATCCCAATGTGGAAACCGGAATAAACCCGTCTGCGCCAAATTGAGGCAGGCTGACAAAAAGCCCCGATTTCGTCACACCGGAGATCCGGCCCTCGAATGCTTCATTCAGGCGGCCGGCCAGATGGTGTGCAACCAGCCGGTCAACCGTGTCACGTTCGGCCGCCATGGCGCGCCGCTCGGTGACGGAGATTTCCGCCGCGATGTTCTCAAGCGCCGCTTCCTCGGCTGGCGTGATGCCGCCTTCGCCCAGGCCCAGCGACCCGACCAGCGCCCGGTGCACGATCAAATCCGCATAGCGGCGGATCGGTGAAGTGAAATGTGCATATTTCATCAGGTTGAGGCCAAAATGCCCGAGATTCTCAGGCGAATAGACTGCCTGGCTCTGGCTGCGCAACACCATTTCGTTGACCATGCCCTGATAAGGCTGGCCGGCGGCCTTGGACAGAATCCCGTTGAAGGCATTGGCCCGGATCGCTGACCCGCGCGCCAGCGACAGCCCCAGCGTGCCGAGAAACTCGCGCAACACTTCCTGCTTTGCCAGCGACGGCTGGTCGTGGACCCGGTAGATCAGCGCCTGTTTGCGCCTTTCCAGCGTTTCCGCAGCCGCGACGTTGGACTGGATCATGAACTCTTCGATCAGCCGGTGCGCGTCGAGCCGTTCCGGCACGATCACCTTGTCGACCTTGCCGTCCGGTGTCAGCAGGATCTTGCGTTCCGGCATGTCGAGATCGAGCGGCTGGCGCCGGTCGCGCTCGCGCTTGAGAACGGCATAGGCTTTCCAGAGCGGCTTCAGGACGCTGTCCAGCACTGGCCCGGACTTGTCATCCGGATTGCCGTCAATCGCTGCCTGAGCCTGCTGATAGGACAGTTTCACCGCGCTCTTCATCATCACCCGGTGGAAGCGGTGGCTGATCTTGCGGCCGTCGGCTGAAAATACCATCCGCAGCGCCAGCGCCGGACGGTCCTCGCCTTCGCGCAACGAACACAGGTCATTGGAAATCCGCTCGGGAAGCATCGGCACGACCCGGTCCGGAAAATAGGCCGAATTGCCGCGCTTCAGCGCTTCGCGGTCGAGCGCCGATCCGGGGCGCACATACCAGGACACATCGGCGATCGCCACGGTGGCGATAATGCCGCCGGGATTGTCGGGCGAGGGGTCATCTTCGGCATAGACCGCGTCGTCATGATCCTTGGCATCATGCGGGTCGATGGTGATCAGCGGGATGTGGCGCCAGTCTTCGCGGCCCTGAAGCGGCGCGGGCTTGGCGTTTTCCGCGGCCTCGATCACTTCGGTCGGGAACACATGCGGGATGCCGTGGGAATGGATTGCGATCATCGAGATCGCCTTCTCGCCGTCGACCGAGCCCAGAACGGCGTGAACCTTGGCGCGGGGAAGTCCCATCCGGCCCAGACGCGCGGGTTCCGCCTCAACCAGGTCGCCATCCTTGGCGTCTCCGGTGAAATCGGGGTCGATGGTAAATTCTTCGCCGCGCCGTTCGATTGGCATCAGCCGGCCACCGCCACCGGGCGCGGACCGGAATACGCCGAGGATCACCCCGTCGCGCCGGTCGAGGATTTTCATGATCCGGGCTGTGTAACTGGTGCTCTTGCCGTGCTGGGCCGGGAAGATCCGCGCCAGCACCCGGTCGCCGATACTGGCCGCAGTGGATGGCGTGCGGCTCTTGCCGCGCTCACGCCCGGCATTGGACTGACGCACCGTTACCGCAGGCGCTGCGCCATGATCCTCAAGCCATTCCGCCGGCCGGGCGATGAGATCGCCATCGCTGTTGCGCATGGTAATCTCAAGCACTGCAACCGCCGGCAGCGTACCGGGACGCCTGAGCATCTTCTTGTCCCGCTCGATCAGGCCTTCCTCTTCCAGCTCCCTGAGCACATCCTTCAGTTCGGCCCTTGTGTCGCCCTTGATGCCGAAGGTCTTGGCGATATCACGCTTGGAGGCGCGGTCCGGGTTTTCACTGAGGAAACGCAGGATGGTCTCCTTGTCGGGCATGTCGCCGCGGCGGAAAGCCGGGCGCGCATCAGCCGCCGCTCCGTCACTCTTTCGGGCCGACGGTTTGCCGGTCCCTGGCTTGCGCGGAGGGTGTCCCAATGTCAGTCCTTCTTTGCCTTGGCGGCTGCCGGTTTTTTGGCTGCTGGCTTCTTCGCTGCAGCCGGCTTCTTGGCCGCTGCTTTCGGCTTGGCCTTGGTGGCCTTCTTGGCCGGCGCCTTGGTCTTCTTGCCGGAGGTGGCAGCCTTGGCGGCGATCATTTCGAGCGCTTCCTCGACCGTTACCTCGGCAGGCACCTTGTCCTTGGGCAGGGTCGCGTTGACCTTGCCCCAGTTGACGTAGGGTCCGTATTTGCCGTCACGCACTGTGATTGGGCCGCCATCGGGGTGGTCGCCCAGTGCCTTCAATGCTGTCGGTGTACCGCGTCCGCGCCCAGGCCCCTTGGCTTTCTTCTCGGCGATGACGGTGACGGCGTGATTGAGGCCAATGGTGAAAACGTCTTCGACGCTTTCGAGGTTGGCATAGGTGCCATCATGCAGCACGAACGGACCATAGCGGCCAAGTCCGGCGGTGATCATCTTGTTCGTTTCAGGGTGCTCGCCGACCTCACGGGGCAGCGCCAGCAGCGACAGCGCCTTTTCGAAATCGATGCTTGCCACTTCCCAGCCCTTGGGCAGGCTCGAGCGTTTGGCTTCCTTGCCGTCGCCGCGCTGGACGTAAGGACCGAAACGGCCGGTGCGCAGGGTCACCGGTTCGCTGGTGGCCGGGTCCAGACCCAGTTCCTGTGGCTCGTTGGAGAGCGCTGCGTCAGCATTTGCGCCATCGGACGACAGCTGACGGGTGAAATTGCAGTCGGGATAGTTCGAACACCCGACAAAGGCGCCGTACTTGCCCAGTTTGAGCGACAGGTTGCCGGTGCCGCAGGTCGGACAGATGCGCGGATTGGAGCCATCCTCGCGCTCCGGGAAAACCAGCGGTGCAAGTGCCTCGTTCAGGGCATCGAGCACCTGCGTGACGCGCAGTTCCTTGGTGTCGTCGATATGCGCATGGAACTCCGTCCAGAACTCGCGCAAGACATCCTTCCAGGCCAGTTCGCCTGCGGAGATCCGGTCGAGTTTTTCTTCCAGATCGGCGGTGAAGCCGAACTCGACATAGCGGTTGAAGAAATTTTCCAGGAACGCGATGACCAGGCGTCCCTTGGGCTCAGGTGTCAGCCTGCGATTCTCGATCGTCACATAGTCCCGGTCCCGCAGCGTCGCCAGCGTCGAGGCATAGGTTGACGGACGGCCGATGCCGAGCTCTTCCATTTTCTTGATCAGCGAGGCTTCGGAAAAACGTGGTGGCGGTTCGGTGAAATGCTGCGTTGCGTTGATCTTGTCCTTGGCCAGTGCTTCCTGCGCATTGATCTGGGGCAGCCGCGCGTCATCGTCACCGTCGCCGTCCGATTGCTCGCCGTCTTCCTTGGCGTCGGTGTAAGCCGCAATGAAGCCGTCGAAGCGGACAACGGATCCGGTGGCGCGCAGGCCGGCTGTCTTGCCGTCTTTGGAGGCGGTGATGTCGACTGTGGTCCGTTCGATTTCGGCCGACGCCATCTGGCTCGCAGTGGCGCGCTTCCAGATCAGGTCGTAGAGCTTGAGCTGGTCGGCATCGAGATATTTCTTCAGCTCGTCCGGCGCCCGCTCGAAACCGGTCGGGCGGATGGCCTCATGGGCTTCCTGCGCATTCTTTGCCTTGGTCGAGTAGATGCGGGCCTTTTCAGGCACATACCGGTCGCCAAATCGCGTTCCGATGGCGGCGCGGGCCTCTTCGATAGCTTCCGGCGCCATTTGCACGCCGTCAGTACGCATATAGGTGATCAGACCGACGGTCTCGCCACCGATGTCGATGCCCTCATAGAGCTTCTGCGCCACCTGCATGGTGCGCGAGGCGTTGAAGCCGAGCTTGGAAGAGGCGGCCTGTTGCAATGTCGAGGTGGTGAACGGCGGCGATGGATTGCGCCGGGTCGGTTTGGCTTCGACGCTGTCGGCGACAAACGACGCACCTTCGAGCATGTCCCTGATCTGTCCGGCAAGATCGCCGTTGGTGACCGACATCTTGGTGATCTTCTCACCGTCATGCGCCGTCAGGCGGGCGGTGAACCCTTCGCCGCGCGGCGTCTTCAGATCCGCTGCAATCTGCCAGTATTCTTCCGAGATGAAGCGTTCGATCTCGCTTTCCCGGTCGCAAACCAGCCGCAGCGCAACCGATTGAACGCGTCCGGCCGAACGGGCGCCGGGCAATTTGCGCCACAGCACGGGTGAGAGATTGAAGCCGACCAGATAGTCGAGCGCCCGGCGCGCCAGATAGGCGTCGACCAGCGGCGTGTCGATCTCGCGCGGGTTGGCCATGGCGTCAAGAACCGACTTTTTGGTGATCGCGTTGAACACCACGCGCGAGACTTTCTTGTCCTTGAGCGCCTTTTTCTTGTTGAGAACCTCAAGCACGTGCCAGGAAATGGCCTCGCCTTCGCGATCCGGGTCAGTTGCCAGAATGAGGGAATCAGCACCCTTGAGCGCTTCGGTGATGTCCTTCAGCCGCTTGTTGGAAGCTGTGTCGACTTCCCATGACATCGCGAAGTCTTCATCTGGAAGCACCGATCCATCCTTGGCCGGCAAGTCCCGAACATGGCCGAACGAGGCCAGAACCTTGTAACCGCTTCCGAGGTATTTATTGATCGTTTTTGCCTTCGCAGGCGATTCCACTACCACTACATTCATAAGGTTGCTCGCATTCGGCCATGAGATCCGGCATGCCGCGCGAATTCGCGCCGTACCGATTTGGCCCACGAAATGTACATCGAATGCGGCGCGGTCAAGTCCATCTTCCCATTTACGGCCATTTCGCAACCCGAATACAACCATTGCGCGATTGCAACCGTATTGCAATTTAAGATAATCAGATTATCGTGTTTTCATGATGCATGAAGCGCCAGCGATCGATGGCTGCGCGATTACAAGCAAGGGAACAACGATGCCGGGCCACTCCTCTCGAGGCAATTTGGAGAAAGCTCAAACCGAGCAGAACATTGCCTATATCAGGCAGATGCTGGGGGAATTGGGTGCCGTCGCTCGAAATGAGAAAGCCGATATGTTGTGCTATCTCATCGAAATGGCCTATCTCGAGGCGGGTGATGTATTGGCGGGAACCAGGCCGCTGAACGTGGTCAAAATGAACGTGGTC
Organism: Hoeflea sp.; assembly: GCA_048261205.1. GTDB lineage: Bacteria > Pseudomonadota > Alphaproteobacteria > Rhizobiales > Rhizobiaceae > Hoeflea. The sequence goes on along the minus strand of JBLXGF010000001.1, from coordinate 46,192 downwards.
AAGAGCGCGAGGTAGTCTATTCCCCGTCGAACGCCAGCGACACCATGCCGCCGGGATGACGGTGCAACCGCCCGGCGAGATCAAGTTCGATGAGCACCAGATAGACAGTTTGTGCCGCGACGCCGGTGTGCCGGATGATGTCGTCGATTTCGGCAGGTGAGGGGCCAAGGGCCTCTATCACCCGGTTCCGGTCATCCTCCGGCGGCTCCACGAAGGGTTCATCTCCACCGTTATTCGGTTCCTCGAACAAAGGTTCGTCATCGGGGAACAACCGGCTTGAGGGCGCCAGCGCCTCAATCACATCTCGGCTTTCAGTGGTCAGGATTGCGCCGTCCTTGAGCAGGCCGTTGGTACCGGCAGCTCGCGGATCCAGTGGTGATCCGGGAACTGCGAAGACCAGCCTGCCGAAATCGGCGGCGCGCCGCGCTGTGATCAAGGACCCGGAGCGCTGTGCCGCTTCAATCACCACCAGCCCGAGCCCGATGCCGGCGATCAGCCGGTTGCGTCTGGGAAAATCCCGTGCGCGGGGCTCCCAGCCCATCGGCATTTCACTGACCGCCAGACCGTTGCCGGCGCAGATCTCGGTGTAGAGTTCAATGTTCTCCGGAGGGTAAGGCTGATCCAGTCCGCCCGCCATGGCTGCGATGGTGCCACTGTCCATGCTTGCGCGGTGCGCGGCAATGTCGATGCCCCGTGCGAAGCCCGACACAGTGACATAGCCGGCAGCCCCCAGATCACGGGCCATCCTTGCAGCCATCTTTGCGCCCGAGATCGACGCGTTGCGCGCTCCGACGATTCCCACCGAGGTCCGCGTTGCCAGCGCCAGATCGCCGATTGCCGCAATCAGCGGCGGTGCGCCATCAATACGCCTGAGCGCTGGTGGATAGTCAGGCTCGCCAATTCCGATGAACACTGCACCGAATTGGTGCGCGGCTTCCAGTTCTCTTTCCGCCTCATCGATGCTGGCCACCCGGATGGCGCGCGCCGACCCGCCACGCCGGGAGAGTTCCGGCAGTTGCTCGATTGCGGTCTCAGCGGAGCCGAAATGATTGATCAGATCGCGAAATGTGGCGGGACCGACATTGTCCGAGCGGATCAGCCGTAGCCATGAAAGTCTCTGGCGATCGGTAAGGGGGACACCGCGTCTCCCTTCGTCGCCGGCAGACATCAGCCCTTGTCCCCGATGCGGCTCTCGGTTCCTGCCAGCAAACGCCGAATGTTCTGATGGTGTTTGAGAATGGTGATCAATGACAGAACCACAAACAGCGATGCCACCTCAGGCCGCCCGTACAGGTAAAGCGCGATCGGCACCGCCACAGCTGCGGCGAGTGCGGCCAGCGACGAATAGCGGAACAGCTTCGCCATTCCGAGCCACACGGCGGCAAAGACCAGCACGATCAACGGTGCCAGACCCAGCAAGACGCCGAGATAGGTCGCCACACCCTTGCCGCCCTTGAATTTCAGCCAAACCGGGTAGAGATGTCCGAGAAATGCGCCCAGCCCGGCAATCAGCGCCGCTTCCATGCCTATGAATTCGCGGGCAGCAATAACCGCCACCGTGCCCTTCAGCGCATCGGCAAGCAATGTTGCTGCGGCCAGCTTCTTGTTACCGGTGCGCAGCACATTTGTTGCACCGATATTGCCCGAACCGATGCTCCGCACATCTCCGAGCCCGGCCATCCGGGTCAGAATCAGGCCGAACGGGATCGAGCCGCACAGATAGCCAAACAGCAATGCCCCGAGCATCACGGGCGCGGACAGGGTCCAGTTGATCAGATCAGGCACGGTGCATTCTTCCTCCCGAGAAAACTGCTGGACAGTGCGCAAAAATCAAGGTCAGGCACGATGAACTGTGACACCTGCAACCAGTGTTTGCAACACTTTGCCGCTGAACCTGGCATCCTCGAAAGCACTGTTTTTTGACTTTGAGACAATGTCATCCTTGGACAGAACCCAAGGATATTCGGCGTCGATCAACGCGATATCAGCGCGCGCTCCCGGCTTCAGTGTCCCGGCATCCAGCCCCAGGATCTGCGCAGGCCGTGTGGACAGCGCATCAATCAGGCGCATCAGCGGAACATCGCCCGAATGGTAGAGCCTCAATGCGGCCGCGAGCAGTGTCTCAAGCCCGATAGCGCCGTTCTCGGCGTCGGCAAAGGGCAGCCGTTTGGTATCCACATCCTGCGGATCATGCGCGGAGACGATGATGTCGATAGCGCCCTCGGCCAGGGCCGCGACCATGGCGCTGCGGTCGTCCTCGGTGCGCAGAGGTGGCGACAACCGGAAAAACGTCCGGTATTCGCCGATATCGGTTTCATTCAGGGTCAGGTGATTGATCGAGATTCCGGCGGTCACATCAAGTCCCCGGGCCTTGGCGGCGCGGATGATGCCTGCCGATTCAGGCACCGAGATGCTCATTGCGTGATACCGGGCGCGGGTGAGGGCTGCGAGCCGCAGATCGCGTTCAAGCGGAATGATTTCCGCTTCGCGCGGAATCCCCGGCAATCCCAGCCAGCTGGCAAACAGGCCTTCGTTCATCACGCCCACGCCGCCCAGTTGCCGGTCCTGCGTCGCCACCGCGATGACCGCGCCGAAGTCGCGCGCATAGGTCATTGCGCGGCGCATCACCGCCGGATTGTCGACCGTGTGCCGCCCGTTGCTCAGCATGACGGCTCCGGCGTCGAGCAGCAGCCCGAACTCGGTCATTTCTTCGCCGTCCAGCCCCTTGGTCAATGCTGCAGCCGGGTAGACACGGACAACAGCCTCGTCGCGCGCCAGCCGCTGCACGAAATCGACCAGCGCCACATCGTCAATCACCGGATCGGTGTCAGGCATCATGATAATTGAAGTGACACCACCCCGCGCAGCCGCCCGGCTGGCAGAGGCGATGGTCTCGCGGTGCTCCGCACCCGGCTCGCCAATATGCACACAGGCGTCAACCAGCCCGGGAACGGCAATCAGCCCGGAGCAATCCTCAATCTCGGCATCCGCCGGAACTTTGAAACCGTCAGCGCCCGCACCGCAAGCGGCAATCTTGCCGTCGATAATGATGATATCGCCGGTTTCGTCCATCTGGGTCGAGGGATCGACAATCCGGACATTCTGCAGAACTCTCGAGCTCATCGGGCAAGCTCCCCATGCAGCATCAGCGTCTCCATCACGGCCATTCGCACAGCCACTCCCATCTCGACCTGCTGCTCGATCACGCTTTGCGGGCCGTCGGCAATGTCGGAGGCGATCTCGACGCCACGGTTCATCGGGCCCGGATGCATCACCAGGGCGTCGTCCTTGGCCAATCTCAATTTGTCCGCGTCGAGACCGAAATAGCGGAAATACTCGCGCACCGAGGGGACGAACGAACCGGCCATGCGCTCGCGCTGCAGCCTGAGCATCATCACCACATCGGCGTCCTTGAGCCCGTCCTCCATGCGCCGGAACACTTCCACGCCCATGTCTTCAATACCTGATGGCAGCAGCGTTGACGGGGCGACCACCCGCACGCGTGCCCCCAGCGCATTGAGCAGCAGGATGTTGGAGCGGGCCACGCGCGAATGCAGCACGTCGCCGCAGATAGTCACGATCAGACGTCCGACTTTGCCCTTGGCGCGGCGGATGGTCAGTGCGTCAAGCAGCGCCTGGGTCGGGTGTTCATGCGCGCCGTCACCGGCATTGATCACCGGGCATCCGACCTTCTGCGACAACAGCGCCACAGCCCCGGCGGAGGAATGCCGCACCACCAGCACGTCTGGCCGCATGGCGTTGAGCGTCATCGCCGTGTCGACCAGGGTCTCGCCCTTTTTGACACTGGAATTGGCTACCGACATGTTCATCACATCAGCGCCGAGCCGCTTGCCGGCCAGTTCGAACGAGGCCTGGGTCCGGGTCGAGGATTCGAAAAACAGGTTGATCTGGGTCAGACCGCGCAGGGTGGTGGTCTTTTTTTCGCGCTGGCGGGAGATTTTGACCGCCTCATCCGCCTGATCGAGCAAATAATGTATGTCTTGCTCCGAAAGCCCCTTGATTCCGAGCAGGTGGCGGTGCGGAAATGACATCATGCGTCCCATCGGGTTGAGGTCTTTGCCGGTCTATAGAAAGGTTCTGGGGCAGGGGCAAGCATGTCTGGGCCGGAAATCCGCGATGTCCCCATGCAAAACCATACGAATCCATGTAAGCGAGGTTCAATGAGCCCAATCCAAGCCTTTGGCCCGCAGGCCGACAATCAAAGCCCGCCCTTTTCCGGGCACAACGCCTTTCGTTCCGATCCTTTGCTGAAGGACATCGCGGCTGACATGCCGCGTGCGCTTCGCATTGATTTTGAAACGGTGGGCAAATTCGTGGCCTCGGCGGAAGCCCAGGATCTGGCCCGCATTGCCAATCGGTCGGTGCCCGAACTCAGGACCCATGACGGCTCCGGCAACCGTATCGACCAAGTTGATTTCCATCCCAGCTGGCATGCTCTGATGCGCCGCGGTGTGGCCTCTGGCCTGCAAGGCTCGGTCTGGGAAGGCAAACGCGAAGAGGCGGGCTTTGCCCATCAGGCACGCGCCATCCGCTTCTTTCTCACAGCCGGCCTGGAATGCGGCCATTTGTGCCCGTTGACCATGACCAATGCCTCGATCGCCGCCATCATGGCCTCACCGCGCATCGAGAAGGCCTGGGCGCCGCAGGTGGTCTCCCGCCGTTACGATTCGAGCCATCGCCCCGCCATGCAGAAGTCCGGCGTGACTATCGGCATGGGCATGACCGAGAAGCAGGGCGGCACAGATGTGCGCGCCAACCAGAGTGTTGCGACGCGTGCGGGCGAGGGGGTTTTCCGGTTGTCGGGCCACAAATGGTTCATGTCAGCGCCGATGTCGGACGCTTTTGTGATGCTGGCCCAGACCGGCAAGGGAGCTGACGAGCAGGTGAGCTGCTTTCTGGTGCCGCGCATTCTCGAGGACGGCAGCCTCAACGGCCTGCGCCTGCAGCGCCTGAAAGACAAGATTGGCAACCGCTCCAACGCCTCGTCAGAGGTGGAATTCAGCGATACGTTCGGTTTTCTGCTCGGTGGCGAAGGCGAGGGCATCCGTACCATTCTCGATATGGTGACCTTGACGCGGCTTGATTGCGCGCTGGCCTCGGCCGGCATGATGCGCGCCAGTCTGGCCGAGGCCGTGCATCATTGCCGCCATCGCCGGGTGTTTGGCGAATTGCTGATTGATCAGCCGCTTATGGCGCGGGTGCTGGCCGATCTGGCACTGGACACCGCTGCCGCGACAGCGCTGTCGATGCGGCTGGCACGTGCATTTGACAACGCCCGCGACAATCCTAGCGAAGCTGCCATTGCCCGGTTGCTCACCCCGGTGGTCAAATACTGGGTCTGCAAGATTGCGCCCTCGGTCATCTATGAGGTGATGGAGTGCATGGGCGGCAATGGCTATGTCGAGGAGCGCGCTGTCGCCCGGCATTACCGCGAAGCCCCGGTCAACGCGATCTGGGAAGGATCGGGCAATGTCATGTCGCTGGATGTCCTGCGGGTTCTCACCCGTGGCCGCGATCTGTGTGAAGTGGCGCTGGAAAGCATCAACCGTGATCTGGGTGCTGCAGGACCGCGCACCATTGATGTGCTGCGCGCCTGCATGGCCGTTGCCGAGAGCGACGAGGGGGCCGCAAGGCTTCTGACCGAGCAATTGGCGCTGGCCTCTGCTGCTGCGGAACTTACCCGTCTGGGTGCAGGCCATGTCGCCGAAGCTTTCGTCGAAACCCGTCTCGGAGGCGCCTGGCGCTCGACCTACGGCATGCTGGACGCGCGTTTTGACGCGCGCCAGATCGTTGATCTGCTCTATCCGCCCGCACTCTGAGCGCCGGTGACAAGTGCTGCGGCCCACATGACCGCGGGAATGGTCAGGAACGAGGCGACGGTCTGAACGGTGGTGATGGCGGCGTAAAGCGGTGCGTCGCCACCCATCTGGCGTGCCAGCAGGTAGCCGTTCATCGCTGTCGGCACGGCAGCGCATAGCGCCAGTATGAGCACGGTTTCACCTCTGAGCCCGAACCCGATTGCCAGTGACAGCATGATCACCGGGAACACGATCAGCTTGAGCGCGACGGGTGTGAGCACGGCAGGGCCCGGCCGCAGTGCGTCGTTGAGCTTCAGGCCGGCCCCGACCAGCAGCAGTCCCAGCCCCAGCGAGGACCGGGCGATCAGATCGACTGCCTGCTCAACCGGCGGATAGATGCCAAACGGCAGGGCATTGACGGTGATGCCTGCCACGCAGCCCAGAATGAGCGGATTGCCGGCGATTCTCTTGAGCAGAGTGGCCATGCTGCGTGCGCCGGTGCCGTACCAGACCAGCATGATCACGTTGATGAAATTAAGGGGAATGATGATAAGCGCCATCACCAGGGCAACCAGCGCCAATCCGCTGGAACCCGAGATTTTTTCGGCAATTGCCAGGGCAATGAAGGCATTCCAGCGCGATGACGTCTGAAACAACGATGTATAGCTGGAATCTGACATTCCAACGGCGCGGGCCAGTGGGTGAAGCACGATCAGCAGCACGGTCATCACGGCAACCGCGGTGAACGAAACCAGCGCGACAGTCCCCAGCTCAAGCCCGGAAAAATCAGCCTTGGCGAGGGTAAGAAACAGCAGCGCCGGAAAGAACAGATAGTATCCCAGCGTCTCCAGTCCCGGCCAGACACTTTGGTCGATGAACGGAGTGCGGCGCAGGACAATGCCGAGGAGCACGATCAGAAAAATCGGCAGGATGCTTTCGAATATAGGGATCATGGGGGTCGCCGGATGGAGGGAACTCTGTCTTAAGCAGCCCGGGTCCGTTGGGCAATGGCGGCTGTTAACCTTAACAAATGGTTTACATTGCGTGGGCGGGCCACGACCGTCATGGTGGCCGGGCAGATTAACCAAAACCCCACGAGCTCCGACGGACCCGTAATGATATCCAGCCGCCTCTACTACGCTTCAATGATGCTGTTCTGGGTTTGCTACCTGCTGCTGCTTGTGATGGTCGTGGCCTATGCACCGCAGGGTGGAATCATCGTATCCGGGTTGACGCTGTTCAATGATACCGGGCTGGTGGAATCGGCGGTTACCGCCATGAACTCCATCGGACTTTCGCCGCTTTCGCAAAGTATCGTATTCGGAATTCTTGGCGGATTAAGTGCAGGATCGGCCGGTTTGTTGTTGTTTTCAGGACTGTTTTTCATATTTGGCGAAGAGCGGGAGCAGCGCGAGGCGCGGCCTTTGGCGCATGGGGCAGTGGCGTGCACGGCAGCCGCTGCAGTTCTGACAACACTCGTGTTCTTTGCCGGCGGGCAGGCGGGTGCGCTGCTGGCGCTTGAATTGGGCGCTCTTGGTGGTCTGTTCCTGACGGTCATGGCACTTACGCAATCGGGCGTCGAGCCTGATGCGGTGAGCAGAGAGGCAGCCGATTCGCTCGATCAGGTCATTGCCGATCACGCCGCCAATCATGCAGCCTTCAGCGCTCAGCTGGCGTCTCTCTCCAGACACGGATCGCGGTCATGAAAGTGTTTCTCATCCTCTGGATCATGCCAATCATTTTGTTGGGCAGCTGGTATGGCCTGTCTTACTACGACATCAATTTCGGCTACCGGATCCTGACCCGTGACCTGCATGATCTGGTGTTCAGGATCTACGGAAATATCCTTGGTATCCCGCCTGAAACCATTCCGGCGTTGGTGCTCAAGGCAATTGTCCTGGACACGTTCCTCGTTGTTGGATTTATCGTGATCAAACGCCGGCGCAAACAGATCTGGGCGGCCATCCGCAAAATGCTCGGCTGGACCGAGGGCGGCCAGGAGACACTGCAGGCATCCGGTCCGGCAGACTCAGAGTTCTCCCGGGGCTCCTGAGCCCGGTTGCTGACTGCGCAGGCCGGTCAACCGGTCAAGCGCGCCCTGCAGGATGAAGCTGGCGGCTGCCGAATCGATCCGCTCTTTTCGTTTCTTGCGTGACACATCCATTTCGATAAGGGCACGCTCTGCGGCGACTGTCGACAGCCGCTCATCCCAGAATACGAACGGCAGGTCGCATTTTTGCGCCATGTTGCGCACGAAAGCGCGGGTTGCCTGCACGCGGGGGCCCTCGCTGCCATCCATGTTGACCGGCAACCCGATCACCGCCGCCCCGACCTTGTCCTTTTCCAGCGCCGCAAGCAGCGCAATCGCATCGAGGGTGAACTTCTTGCGCTTGATCATCGGGCGCGGCGAGGCAAGCCGCAGGGACAGGTCGGAAACGGCCAGGCCGATGGTTTCTGTTCCCAGATCAATGCCGGCGACGGTTTGGCCTGGCTTGATCTGTTCGACCAGCTCTTCGATGGTAATGGCCGCCATTTTTCGCTCTCCGCCTTTGCGCCACGGCTACAGCCGCGCTAGATGGTGGGTTTAGCGAACAAGGTCTTGAAATGCGAGGCCCTTCAAATGTGAGGGCTTCTGAAGTGCGAGGGAGAGCAATCCATGAAGATTACCTGGCTGGGTCATTCCGCCTTCCGGTTGGAAACTGCGAAGTCGACCATCCTGATCGATCCGTTTTTCACCGGCAATCCGGGCTTTGAAGGCAATGACCGCAAGGACGCGGTCAAGGGTATCACCCATATCCTGCTCACGCATGGCCATGGCGACCATATCGGCGACACGGCGGCCATCGCCAAGGAAACCGGTGCGGTCGTGCTGTGCAATTATGATCTCGGCATGTGGCTGGGCCATCATCAGGGTGTGGAAAAGCTGGAGACCGGCAACACCGGAGGCACCATCTCGCTTGGCGATTTCTCCGCCACCTTCGTCAATGCATTCCATTCCTCGGCGCATATTACCGAGGACGGCGTGTCGCATTCGCTTGGCAGCGCCAATGGCCTGATGCTGCATTTCGACGACGAGCCGGGGCTATTGCACATGGGCGACACCGATATCTTCTCCGATATGGCGCTGATCAACGAACTGCACCGGCCGGAAATCGGCATCGTGCCGATTGGTGACCGGTTCACTATGGGCGGAGCGGTCGCAGCTCTTGCCTGCCGCCGCTATTTCTCCTTTGCCAAGGTCTTGCCGTGTCACTACGGCACTTTCCCGATCCTCGACCAGACTGCAGATGCGTTCCTGGAAGGCATGGAAGATGATGCCGGGAATGTCGCTGTGCCCAGGTCCGGCGAAAGCGTGACCGTCTGACGCACTGAGCGGTCTAATCCTGGCAAGACGCGGCACAATCGAAGGTCTGCCCATTGGTTGCCCGCGGAGCGGAACACGGACAGAAAATGACAAAGGATGACCGGACGCTCGGCTTTTATACGCAGGAAGCCTCCGCCTATGCCTCGCGCGGGGACTATCTGAATTTTAAACACATCGAGGCTTTTCTGGCTTTGTTGCCAGCCGACGCTGCGATTCTCGAACTGGGATGCGGTGCCGGGCGCGACAGTGAATTCATGATCGGCAGGGGATTTTCGGTGCGCCCGACGGATGGGACCCCCGAACTGGCGCAAGCGGCGGAACAGCGCCTGGGGATTCCGGTTGCCACGCTGTTGTTCGCGGATCTGGACGAGTCAGAAACGTGTGACGGAATATGGGCGAATGCCTGCCTGTTGCATGTTCCCAGAGAAGATCTGCCGGGAATCCTTGCCAAAATTCATGCCGCGTTGAAGACCGGCGGAGTCTTTTACGCCAGCTTCAAAGCCGGAGAAGCAGAAGGCCGCGACCAATTCGATCGGTATTATAATTATCCCTCCGAGAGCACTTTGCGGGCGTGGTATGCTGCATCAGACTGGGCCGATGTGACAGTCACAGCCGAAAGGGGCGGAGGGTATGACGGAAGGCCAACCGATTGGCTGCATGTTGTTGCAATCAGATAGGGTTGGCTTTCAAGCCGCCTTTGTGGCCTTTACAATGACAATTCCTTGCCACGCGGTTGCGTGCTTCGCCGCCCGCCGCTATAGCGTTGCCACCTGTTTACACCACCCGATGAGGACCCAATGTCCGTAGATCTTGCCACCGTCAAACGCGTTGCGCACCTGGCCCGCATTGCGGTCACCGATGAGGAAGCCGCCCGCATGGAAGGCGAACTCAACACCATCCTGGGATTTGTCGAGCACCTGTCGGAAGTCGACGTCGACGGCGTCGAGCCGATGACCTCGGTCACGCCGATGGCGATGAAGAAGCGTGAAGATGTGGTCACCGACGGCTCCAAGGCAGAAGACGTCGTAGCCAATGCGCCCGAATCCACCGACAATTTCTTCGTCGTCCCGAAAGTCGTCGAGTAAGCCCATGGCTGTGTCGATCGCCATTGAAACGCCGCTTCAGGACGAGGTGAAGGCGCTTGTCACCGCGCTTGATGCGCATCTTGCGCCACTCGCTCCGGCCGATTTCAATTTCGGGCTTGACGTGGACGAGATGGCTGACAGCGACACCACCGTCTTTGTTGCCCGCAATGCCGACGGCAAGGCTGTGGGAATTGGCGCGCTCAAGCATATCGGCCCCTATGACGGTGTGCATCTGGGCGAGATCAAGCGCATGTACACCGACCCCGCCGTGCGTGGCCAGCGCATTGGTTCGGCCTTGCTCGATGCCATCCAAACCCGTGCCCTGTCGCTCGGCATCGAGCGTCTGGTGCTCGAAACCGGTATAGGCGAGGGGCTTGCCGCCGCCATCCGGCTTTATGAAAATTATGGCTTCACTGAATGTGGCGCCGTCCTCGATTACCCTGATTCCGGCTATTCCCGGTTCTTTGAAAAGAAGTTGTCCGCATGACCGACCTGATCCGTCTGACCATTGCCGAAGCCCGTGACCAGATGGGCAAGGGCGCATTCTCAAGTGTCGAGCTGACCGACGCCTATCTGGCTGCCATCGACGCGGCCAACCCGATGATCAACGCCTATGTGAAGGTCACTTCCGACAAGGCGCGCGAGATGGCAAAAGCCTCCGACGCCCGCCGTGCCGGGGGCAACGCCGGCGCGCTTGAGGGCATCCCGCTCGGCGTCAAGGATCTTTACGCCACGGAAGGCGTCCACACCCAGGCCTGTTCCCACGTACTTGACGGCTTCGAGCCGCGCTATGAGTCGACCGTAACGGCCAATCTCTGGGCCGACGGTGCCGTGATGCTGGGCAAGCTCAACATGGACGAGTTCGCCATGGGTTCGTCCAACGAGACATCCTACTACGGCCCGGTGATCAATCCCTGGCGCGCCGAAGGCACGAACGCCAATCTGGTGCCCGGCGGTTCGTCTGGCGGTTCGGCAGCCGCAGTTGCCGCATTGATGTGCGCCGGCGCCACGGCAACCGATACCGGCGGTTCAATCCGTCAGCCTGCGGCCTTTACCGGCACCGTCGGCATCAAGCCCACCTATGGCCGTTGCTCACGCTGGGGCATCGCCGCCTTTGCCTCCTCGCTCGATCAGGCCGGCCCGATTGCCCGCGATGTGCGCGATACCGCGATCCTGCTGAAATCCATGGCCTCGGTTGACGCCAAGGACACCACCTCGGTCGACATGCCGGTTCCAGACTACGAAGCTGCTCTTGGCGGTTCGGTGAAGGGCCTGAAGATCGGCATTCCGCGCGAATACCGCATCGACGGCATGCCCGAGGAAATCGAAGCGCTGTGGCAGAAGGGCATTGCCTGGCTCAAGGATGCAGGCGCTGAAATCGTCGACATCGAGCTGCCGCATACCAAATACGCGCTGCCTGCCTATTACATCGTGGCGCCTGCTGAAGCCTCGTCCAACCTGGCGCGTTATGACGGCGTCCGCTACGGACTGCGCGTGCCCGGCAAGGACATTGCCGACATGTACGAGAAGACCCGCGCGAGCGGCTTCGGCCAGGAGGTCAAGCGCCGCATCATGATCGGCACCTATGTGCTGTCGGCCGGCTATTACGACGCCTATTACCTGCGCGCCCAGAAGGTTCGCACCTTGATCAAGCGCGATTTCGAACTGGCCTTCGAGGCTGGCGTCGACGCCATCCTGACGCCCGCGACCCCGTCCTCGGCCTTTGCCATCGGTGACGAGAGCCTGGCCAGCGATCCGGTCAAGATGTACATGCAGGATGTCTTCACCGTCACCGTCAACATGGCAGGTCTTCCGGGCATTTCGGTGCCCGCCGGTCTTGACCCGAAGGGCCTGCCGCTTGGCCTGCAGCTGATCGGCCGCCCGTTCGAGGAAGAAACCCTGTTCAAGACTGCTCACGTGATCGAACAGGCCGCCGGCCGGTTCGAAGCCAAGCCCTGGTGGTAGGATCGTCCAGTTTGACCGATGACAAAACGGCGCCCGGAGGCGCCGTTTTGCTTTTACCGGTTGTTGAGTTGTGACCTGACCAGCTCCAGCCCGCGCCGTGTGACGCCATAGGGCTGGCCCTTGCGCGAACTTATGGCCCGCCTGCGCTTGAGTTTGCGAAAGGTCTCGAGATCGAGACCGGCAAACAGCCAGCCTTCGCGGGTGATGAGTTTCAGATCGGTGATCTTCCTGCGGTCGTCGCGGATAGGTTCGATCCTGCCGCCTTGAGCCAGCAGGTGCAAAATGCGCTGTTCAGCGCGGGATATATCCATTGTCTCTGTGTCCGGGATAACGCTCGTTCGAGCGCGCAAAAACATAAGCCAATGCCAGCGACATCGGCAGTTTCATGTTTTCGTCGGGCCATGCGCGGCGTGTTGAACGCGGGCAGGCCCCTTATCGGGACTCGGACAGTAAGAACATAAAGGCTCCGGCAATGGACCTCTTTACAATAGGTGAAGCGCGTCGCCAGTTCAATAAAACGGGCCTCGATTGCTGTCGCAAAACTCCACCACTGTTGCCCTATTGCCTGGCAAAACATTGCAGGGCTTGATGATTTGACAGTTTCCGGCGAAAGTCGGTTCAATTGGCTCGCGTATTTGGGGCCATGAACCCGCGGAGCGGTCTCAATGATAGCTATCCGGCCTGCCAGTTCTGCCGAAGCCCAGGATCTCGCTGCGATCGGTCTGGCGGCCTGGGAAAAGGCTATACGCGTCTGGGGCGAGGATGCCGACCGGCTGCGCGAAAATGCCAAAGAAGCCTATTATGATTTCTGCACCCGCTGCTGGCCCGATATTCTGGTCGCCGAATGGGATGGCGAACTCGCCGGCTGGGGCTCGTGCGAAAAGGCGGACGACTTCATCACCGACCTCTGGGTTTTGCCGGAATATCAGGGCAGAGGCATCGGTACTGCACTACTCGAGCAAATAGAAGCCGGCATCATCGAGCGTGGCTTCCCGGCGGCCCGGCTCGACACCCATGCCCGAAATCTTGGCGCCATCCGGCTCTTCAAGCGCATGGGTTACCGGGTGACGACCTATTTTGTCACTTATTCCGAACCCTTGGATGAAGACATCGACAAGGTCGAGATGATCAAGGAATTCGAAAGCGGCAGTGATCCGGTTGATCCGGGGACCGACGATTACAGCCTTTACGACAACTGAAATTCGTCACTGGATTGTTCGGAAAACAAAAAAGACCCGGATGCGATGGTGCAATCCGGGTTTCTGAATTGGGCGGAGATATAGTTTCCGCCTAGAGGGAACTGTGAAATCAGGCCGCAGGTTGCGTGTCTGCATCGGTATTGCGGAGCACCCGGGCAAAAAGGTCGTGATTGCGGCAGAAAGAGGGGGCTTCGTCCGGCTCGGCTTCGTGCGACAGCCATTCCTGGCAAGCGTCAGGCCGGTCGCAGGTCAGGCAACGATTGGCGGCGCGGCGCAGCACGCCGGCATGGTCGGGCAGTTTCCAGATTTCATCTGCCACACCAAGCTTGGTCATCATGGCGTCCATCAGGTCTGCCTGTTTTGTCAAACGGCTGAATATATCGAGTACGCTCATGATCTTCTCCTCTTTGCTGTTGTCGAGAGAATCCCATCAGCGCCGCACGCCTGCATTGATCTCGGTCAAGCTTTTTGCACTTGGTTTCGCACCGGTTAGAGGCCTCAATGCCCGGAAAGCCTTGCAGTCGGGCCGGCTTTGTTCTACCCGACAGGGAGCTGATCCTTCACAGACAATGAGCCTGCCATGACCCTCGTCGACACCCGCACCCCTGAACCGAAACGGCTGATTCCCGGCGCCACCGGCGATTGGGAGATCATCATCGGTCTGGAAGTCCATGCGCAGGTAACCAGCAACTCGAAGCTGTTCTCGGGCGCATCGACCCATTTCGGCAAGGCGCCGAACTCAAACGTCAGTCTCGTCGATGCGGCCATGCCCGGCATGCTGCCAGTCATCAACGAGGAATGCGTGGCCCAGGCCGTGCGCACCGGTCTTGGTCTCAAGGCTAAGATCAACAACCGCTCGGTGTTTGACCGCAAGAATTATTTCTATCCCGACTTGCCGCAGGGCTATCAGATTTCCCAGTTCAAGGATCCGATTGTCGGCGAAGGCACAATCATCATCTCTGTCGGTCCTGACCGTCAGGGCAATTTCGAGGATATCGAGATTGGCATCGAGCGCCTGCATCTCGAGCAGGACGCCGGCAAATCGATGCATGACCAGCATCCGTCGATGTCCTATGTCGATCTCAACCGCTCCGGCGTGGCGTTGATGGAGATCGTCTCCAAGCCCGACATGCGCTCGGCGGACGAGGCCAAGGCCTATGTCACCAAGCTGCGCTCGATCCTGCGCTATCTCGGCACCTGTGACGGCAACATGGACGAGGGCTCGATGCGTGCCGACGTCAATGTCTCCGTGCGCAAACCCGGCGGCGAGTTCGGCACCCGCTGCGAAATCAAGAATGTGAACTCGATCCGCTTTGTCGGTCAGGCCATCGAATCCGAAGCCCGCCGCCAGATCGCCATCATCGAGGATGGCGGCAGCATCGATCAGGAAACCCGCCTGTTCGATCCGGCCAAGGGCGAGACCCGATCGATGCGCTCCAAGGAAGACGCGCACGACTACCGCTATTTCCCCGATCCGGATCTGTTGCCACTTGAATTTGATCAGGCTTTCGTTGATGCGCTGAAGGCGGCCCTGCCGGAGCTGCCCGACGACAAGAAGGCGCGGCTGGTGCGCGACATGGGCCTGAGCGTCTATGATGCCTCGATCCTGGTTTCTGAAAAGGCGATTGCCGATTATTATGAGGAGCTCGCCTCCGGTCGTGACGGCAAGATCGCGGCCAACTGGGTCATCAATGACCTGCTGGGCGGCTTGAACAAAGCCGGCAAAGGCATTGAAGAGACTCCGGTTTCGCCCGCCCAGCTAGGCAGCATTCTCGATCTGATCAAGGACGGCACCATTTCCGGCAAGATCGCCAAGGACCTGTTCGAAATCGTCTTCACAGAGGGCGGCAACCCGGCCGAGATCGTCGAAGCCAGGGGCATGAAGCAGGTCACCGACACCGGTGCCATCGAGAAGGCGGTCGATGAAATCATTGCCGCCAATCCGGACCAGGTGGCCAAGGTTGCCGCCAAGCCGGCGCTGGCCGGCTGGTTCGTTGGCCAGGTGATGAAGGCCACCGGCGGCAAGGCCAATCCGAAGGCCGTGCAGGATCTGGTCAAGGCCAAGCTCGGCATCGAGGAGTAGTCCAGCCGTGTCATCCGGCGATGCCTTGGTGATGGAGTCTGCCCAGGTTCTCTGGGATTACCACAACACCGAAACGACGCTGGAGAACGCCGACATCATCGTTGGCCTCGGCAGCTATGACCTTCGTGTGGCTGACCGTTGTGCCGAGCTTCATGCCGCTGGCCTGGCGCCGCTGGTCATGTTCACCGGCGCTTCGGGCAACTGGACCAGGAACCGTTTTGCCGGTTCCGAAGCTCGGGCCTTTGCAGAGCGCGCCATTGCCAAAGGCGTCCCGCCAGAGATGATCCGGCTTGAGGAAAAGGCCACCAATATCGGCGAAAACATCGCACTTGTCCGCGCTGAATTGCCCGATGCGCAGCGGGTTGTCTGGGTGACAAAGCCACAGACAAGGCGACGGCTGACTGCGACGCTGCAAATGACCTGGCCCGGCATCAAGTCGATGATCACCGCTCCACAGCATGCTTTGGCGGCACAGCCTGTCGAAGATCATTCACTCGACGCAGTGATTGCTGAAATGGTAGGCGACACCTGGCGTGTGGCGGCTTACCCCGGCAAGGGGTTCCAGTCACTTCAGCCAATGGGAAGCGATATCGAGGAGGCGTTTGATGCACTGGTCGCCAATGGCTTTACCGGTCATTTGCCGGCAACTGTGCGCTCGCTGCTTGACCGTTGAGCCGGAACGGGATGAAACTGCTCGTTCCTCCGGCCACATGAATGCAATTGTACGGCTCATAGCCGTTCACTCAGGGAAAACAGCACATGTTCTTTGTCCGCTCCGCTTCCGCACGCGACATTCCGGCCATCCGCGACGTGCTGGCTGAAACCTGGCGGACGACCTATGCGCCGTTCTACGGGGCGGCCAAGGTTGAGGAAATCATCGCCGACTGGCATTCCGAGAAGGCGATCAAGGCCTCCATGGAGCGGCCCGATGGTGAATTCCTTGTCGCCGATGACGGCAAGCAGATCGGCGGTGTGGCATTCGCCAGCCACTCGGCAGAGACCAAAACCGTGTCTTTGCATCAGCTCTACGTCCGGCCGGAATGCCAGGGGCTGGGGATTGGCCGGGATCTGTTCGCGGAAATAGAGACCTGTTTCCCCGGTGCGCAAACCCTGTCGCTGGAAGTCGATCCCGGCAATGAGCCGGCGATCGGGTTCTACCAGTCACACGGCATGGCCCAGACCGGCCGAACCGAAAATTGCGGCAAGGACGAATCCGGCATCCCGGCGTTGATCATGTCCAAGACCCTCTCCGGCTGATGCCGCCCGTCAGTTCGCTTCGAGCTCACGGCCTTTGTCGTCCCACAATCGCACGGCTGAGCATTCGATGATGAATGATCTGCGCTGGCGGTTGCAGGCAACTCCGATTGCTGCCATCACGGCTTCCTTGCTGTCCCAGCCACACAGATATTCGTGCCAATGGATGCCTTCCTTGTGCTGGACGAACAGATCGGCCGACCAGCCGGCCGGATAACACCATTTCACCCGCAGGCAGTCCTCGGCCATCGCTCCGCCCTCGACGCATTTCGCCCGTGCGCATGCAAGGGTCTTGTCGGTGCTCTGTCCGGTGCACACGCCCGAGGACTGTTCAGGTGCTTCGGCAAAGGCGATGCCGATCGGTCCGTCCTGGGCCTGGGCGATGGAAATCCCCATCAGTGCTATCGCACCCGCGCAGATGATGCTGTAAATCACGTTCTTTCCCCCTCGTGCTCAATCAAAAGGATCATGCGGCCAAATTATCTGTGTGAACAGCCCGGAGTGGAATTGACGCGCCACAAAGGCTCCCGTCTAGGTGACGAAGAGGAAGTCTACGTAATCTAGACGATGGGGCACGCCGCATGGCAAAAAGTTACAAGATCGCATTACCAGTGTTTATCGTTGGCTTTCTTGCTGGCGCCGCCTTCTGGTATCTGTTTTCTCCGGCTTTCCTGGACCGGGTGGTCAGCGAAGAGCTTCCTGCCGGATTTGAACTCAGTGAACTGCGCAGCGGCGATTTTCGCGATGTAGACGGAGCTCATCGTGGTTCCGGCAAGGCGCAGGTTCTTGTCTCCGAGGCAGGGGCCGCACTGCTCAGGTTCACGGATTTCGATGTCACCAACGGTCCGGACCTTGAAGTCTGGCTGGTCGAGAATCCTGATCCGAGGAAATCCGCTGATGTGAGCGCCAGCCGATGGATTTCGCTTGGCCCGCTTCGCGGCAACAAGGGTGACCAGACCTACGTCATCCCGGAAGGAACCGATACATTGGAGTGGGGATCCGTTGTTATCTGGTGCGAGCAGTTCAGCGTCCTGTTTTCCGTCGCCACATTGTCGCAGGCGAAGATCTAGGCAATGTCGACAGGTGTCGAAATCCGGGCGGCAGACCGGTCAGATATTGCAGCCATCGCGGCGATGTTTGCACAGGATCTGCTTGGCGGGCATGGCGACAGCGCCGACCCGGCCGATCTGCCCGCCTATCTCGCAGCATTTGACCGGATTTCCGCGAGCCCCAATGACCAGCTCTTTGTGGCTGTTCTGGATGGGGAGGTGGTCGGGACGTTCCAGACCACATTGGTCACGTCGCTCACCGGAAAAGGCAGCTCAAACCTGACCATTGAGGCTGTGCATACCCGTGGTGACATGCGCGGAAACGGGATCGGGCATGCGATGATCACCCACGCAATCGAGCAGGGCAGACAAACCGGTGCGCGTCTGGTTCAGTTGATGTCAAATGCCACACGGACCGACGCGCACCGGTTTTACACCCGCCTTGGCTTCAGCCAGAGCCATCTCGGTTTCAAGATGAAATTGCGTTGAGACGACTGCCGAGCGTCGGCGATGGTCTCAGCCGGCGGTGAGACGGGCCAATGACCATGGGCTATATATAGCTGATATGAACCAATTGGGCGTGGTTCGCGCTTAACCGGCACTGGACAATGCCGGTTGAGCGGGCCATAAGGCGGAACATGACGCGGCTGCAAACTGGCCGTCAGGTCCACACACGAGAGGCTTTCATGAAGGCACTACTTCTTCAGATGTTCACCTGGTGGAACGGACAGACCTGGGGGACCAGGTTTCACACCTGGCGCCATGGCAACCGGGTTGGTGAAGATGCTGCCGGCAATATTTACTATGAAGGCGGCACCGATTCCGAAGGCCGCACGCGCCGCTGGGTGATCTACAACGGCTATTCTGAAGCCTCTGCGATTCCTCCCGGCTGGCACGGCTGGATGCATCACCGCACCGATGTCTCGCCTGCAGCCGAGACTTATGTGGCAAAGCCTTGGGAAAAAGAGCATCTGGCCAACATGACCGGCACAGGCCTCGCGTATCGGCCCAAGGGGTCGATCCTCAATCAGGGCGCACGTCCGCATGTAACCGGCGATTATGACGCCTGGACACCGAAATCCTGACGGTCTGTCATGTCTTTGGCGCAGCCATGCCACAATTCATGCTTAACGCTTCATTGACGGCGGCGGCTTAAGCTCGCCGCCGGAGACCTGCCGGGAAACGGCCTTCCACGAGCCCTGTGACGAGTGAAGCGAATGAAATTCCATCTGAACAAACTTGCAAGAAGCGCAGGCGCGCTGCTCGTTGCCGCGACTGGCCTTGTTGCCCATGTGGTTCCATCGCACGCTGCGCGGATTGAAAATCCGGTTGCCGTGTTTTCCGGTATCGACAAGATCACCGGGCGAATCACCACCTTCGATGTTTATGTCGGAGAGACCGTTCAGTTTGGGGCGCTGCAGGTGACCCCGCGGGTTTGCTACAGCCGCGACGAGACTGAAGCACCGAAAACAACGACCTTTGTCGAAGTTGATGAAATCACTCTCGACCGCAAGATCCGGCGCCTTTTTACAGGCTGGATGTTTGCTGATTCTCCCGGGCTGAACGCGGTCGACCATGCCGTTTATGATGTCTGGCTCAAGGATTGCAAACAGCAGTCCGACATTCCGGCTCCCGGCACCGGCAACTGATCTGCATTTTCAGCTTCAGTCGCTGCCTGAGGGCAGGCTGATTTCCTGCCAGCGTGTGCGGGGGATCGCGCCGTCGACCGCAAACGAAAAGGCGACCACAGCTGTGCGGTCAGCTGCGACCCTGCATCGATACCGCAAAGCGTGCCAGTCCGGCCGGCTGCGAAGTGCAGCGCCTTCTGCGATAACCAGATCATTCTCAATAAGAATATCGGCCGTCGCATAGGCGACGACGAAGTCCGGGTGGAGGCTAGTCCGGTGCCGCGCAGCTTGCTCCATTGCCTCGAGATTACAGACCTGGACAGCTTTCTCGTCACCTGCGAGCTGACCCATCGCCTGGCCTGCCTGAGCGTTCCGCGGGTCAGCCAGGGCCGCAGCTGAGAAGAACTGCAGAACTGTCACCATTTCGGTCTTGCCGCCGATCTCATCTCGCGATGGGAAAGGCAGCGCACCGGAACGCTGGGGCAGGTCAGGAATGGCCGGAATCGCCGGATAATTCAGGGCGTCCCGGGGCCGTGTTTCGACCGCTGCGCGGACCGGCGCGGCAGGAGCTAGTGCTGTTTGCACAACAACCTCGACAGAGACGCTGTCAATCTGTTCGGGTGTCAATTTGCGTGCCGCGGGCATGAGCAGCAGCAGTACGATCAGGACCGCATGGACACCGGATGCCGCGGCCAGGCTCCGGCCAAAACTCCAGCATGGTGTGATCGAGTGAGAAGGCATGCAAATGGATCCGCAAGGCAATGCCTGTGACAGTCCGGATAATCTTGGCCATATTATGCCTGAGCGAACGGCGAAGCGCCGCGCATCCATCAGGATGCGCGGCGCTGGAGTTTGTAGACATACCGTCCGGGATCAGCGGGACGCGACCGGGGTCACCAGCGGCGTGATGCGGCGGATAGTAACCCTGCGGTTGAGGCGTTCCGGCGCTTCGGTCCGGACCTTCAGGTAGCGTTCGCCATATCCCTGGGTCACCAGGTTTTCCGGCGGAATGCCAAACACGTCACTCAGGGCTACAGCAATGGTTTCGGCACGCTTGTCCGAGAGCAAGAGATTGGCTTCGTCACGGCCGACGGCATCAGTGTGACCTTCGATCAGGAAGGTCTCCGCGGGATTTTTGTCCAGGATCCTGGTCATCGCGTCAGCAACGTCGGAGAGCCTCTGGATCTGGTCTTCGGCAATCGTCGCCTTGCCAAATTCGAAGGTCAGCGAATCCATGTCCACGCGGCGTACCTTGTCCCTAATTCGGGCTGAACGGCGCACTTCTTCCACTGAATACAGACGCTCCACCTGTTCGACCGGCGGCTCGAGCAGAAACTCGAGATAGGCAGATGGCTCGGCGTCAGTCGCATCGAGAATATAGTCGGAGATCGGAATGCCGAGACGCAAAGGCGGCAGGTTGCGGCCTGGATCGACAAAAGCCTGGCGTGAACCATCACTGTTGGCTTCGGCGTAAAACAGAACATACTCACGGCCATCAGGCATGATCCTGCTGCGCTGGATCACATCACCCCAGCGGTTGCTGATGGTCACCAGCTGCACGCCATTTGGCCGCACGATGACCTCACGAGTCCGGCCGCCGCGCAGCTGCTCGTAATAGACTTCCTCACTGCCGGCTCTCAACCGGTCCCGCTCGTCATGTTCG
The DNA here is from genome assembly GCA_048261205.1 of Hoeflea sp. Classification (GTDB taxonomy): domain Bacteria; phylum Pseudomonadota; class Alphaproteobacteria; order Rhizobiales; family Rhizobiaceae; genus Hoeflea. Next base: position 25,083 of record JBLXGF010000001.1, on the reverse strand, counting down.
ATGACGGTGCGGTTGTTGACCTCGATAATGGTCCGGTTGTCGATCTGGTTGATAATGGTCACATTGGTCTGAGCTTCCCGCGCCGGTTCTTCCATCAATCGCGAGCCTTGCTCCAACATCGCGGCTTCTGGCTCTACAGCGCCTTGAGAAGCGGGAGCCTGTGCTTCCGCATCCGATGTCGGAGGAGGGGCAGCTGGTTCGCTCGCAGCAGCTGCTGCCGGAGCGGCTTGGCCATCGGTCTGGGCCGGATCAGCAGGCTCTTCCTTGGCGCTGTCAAGCACCGGTGCACCATCCTCGACGGGCAGGGTAAGAACCTCTTCCGTTTCGGTCGGCGTGGTGCTGTCAACCGGCGCTTCCGCTTTCGCTTCACCATCACTCGTTGCGGCGGCGTCAGGATTCGGCTCAGGCGTGGATGCTTCTGGTGCCTCGCTCTGCGGCGCAACATCGGTGCTGTCCGCAGGAACCGCAGGGCTTGCTTCTTCCTCTGCCGGTGCCTCAACCTTTGGGGCGGCATCGCCTGACGCGGCAGGTTCCTCCGCCTTCGGTTCAGCTTCGGCAGGCGTCTCGGTCTGAGTTTCCACCTCACCCGCAGCTTCAGCAGGAGCTGTTTCGGCCGGCTTCGCATCCGGAGCTTCATTTTGCTCGGTTACCGGTGTGTCTGCTGCTGGCTCGGTGGCAGCCGGCGCTTCGGGAGCGGCTGGTTCTGGCTCGGTTGGTTCTTCGACAGCCTCCGGCGCTGGCTCTGCGGACGGCAGCTCAACTTCAGGCGCTACCTCTGGTTCTGCAGGTGCTTCGGCAGCAGGTGCTTCGGGTTCCACGGGCGCTTCCTCAGCCGGTTGCGGCGCCGCTGCTTCTGGCGCTTCAGCTTCAGGCTGTTCCGGCACGGGCAGAGTTTTCGGTTCAGGCTCCGAGGGCTGTGTTGCTGCAGCCTGAGCTTCCTGCAAACCTGCCTGGGCTGCTTCGACCTCGGCCTGAGCAGCTTCGACATCGCCACCCGTAGCTTCAGCTTCTGCCTTGCGCTTCAGTGCTGCCTCAAGGGCAATTTCCGCGTCGCTGACACTCAGCTGAACCTGCACAAGGTAAGGTGCGTTGCTCGTATGGCTGATGGCCGGAATATGGAGCTTGCCCAGAGGGGCAGCATAGGAAAAGCCAAGGCTGGAAAGGCTTATGGCAGTGGAGGCGAGTAATGTACGTGTCAATGTCACGAGGGCAACTCCTGTAGGGTAAACGTTCCTTCAACCCCTCAACGCTTCCGCGCCAGCTATGTTCCATCCGGCAGCCTCTTTCCGCCATCATGGACACCCACAGCGAGCAGCCGGGGCTCTGCGCGGTGAGGGTGGAAAGCGGAAAACTGGCCGGAACATGCTGAAGGCGTCATCTTGATGACGCGGCACTGTGGCTATTTGAGGGGAGGTGGTGTCTAGCGTCAGGATGCGTCCGAAAAGGCCAGATCCGGTCCTTCGAGCGCCTCTTCCAGCATGTCGGCATACTGATCGCGCGGAACATCAATCGCTCCGAAGCGTTTCAGGTGTTCAGTGGTGAACTGGGTATCAAGCAGCACAAATCCGCGTGCACGCAACCTGTTGACCAGGTGCACCAGGCAGACCTTGGATGCATCGGTGACGCGGCTGAACATGCTTTCTCCGAAGAAAGCCCGGCGCAGGGAAACCCCATACAGGCCGCCAACCAGCTCTCCACCCTGCCAGGCTTCAACACTATGGGCGTGGTTGAGCCGGTGCAGCTCGGTATAGAGCTGGCTGATGGTCGAATTTATCCAGGTGGAGGGGCGGGTCGCCACACTTTCGGCACAGGCCGAGACAACTTCGCTGAAGGCCGTATTGATTCGGATTTCGAACGGTTCCTGCCGCACTGTGCGTGCAAGCCGCTTGGAGATGTGAAACGCATCCAGCGGCAGCACGCCCCTTATCTCCGGTTCGACCCAGAAGAGATCCGGATCGTCGGCGGAATCGGCCATTGGAAACAGGCCTGACGCATAGGCGCGCAGCAGCAAATCAGGCGTGATCTGGGGCTGGGCGCCGCGATGCACCTCAGCTTCTCCGAGCCGGTGTCAGCTGACGCCTATTTGCCAGCTTTTGCCGCAAGAAATTTTTCCAGCCAGTGGATGTCGTAATCTCCATTCGCGATGTCCGGATTGGCGAGCAGATCGCGAAACAGCGGGATGGTGGTGTTGATGCCATCAACAACAAACTCATCGAGCGCCCGCCTCAGCCGCATCATGCATTCGACCCGCGTCCGTCCGTGGACGATCAGTTTGCCGATCAGGCTGTCATAATAGGGCGGGATCTTGTAGCCCTGATACACACCGGAATCGACCCGCACGCCGAGTCCGCCCGGCGGGTGGTAATGGGTGATCGTGCCGGGCGAGGGAACAAATGTATTCGGATCCTCGGCGTTGATACGGCACTCGATAGCATGGCCCTGGAAACGGATGTCTTCCTGGGTCACCGAAAGCCCGCCGCCAGAAGCGATCCGGATCTGTTCATTGACCAGATCGATGCCGGTGATCGCCTCGGTAATGGTGTGTTCCACCTGCAGACGCGTGTTCATTTCGATGAAATAGAACTCGCCATTCTCGTAAAGGAACTCGATCGTGCCAGCGCCGCGATATTTCAGCTTGCGCATGGCAACCGCGCAGATTTCACCGATCTCCATGCGCTGGTCTTCGTTCAGCGAAGGCGAATTGGCTTCTTCCCACACTTTCTGGTGCCGCCGCTGCAGTGAACAGTCGCGCTCCCCGAGGTGAATCGCGTTGCCTTCGCCATCGCCGAGCACCTGAATTTCAATGTGACGCGGCCGCCCGAGGTATTTTTCCATGTAGACGGCGTCATTGCCGAAGTTTGCCAGCGCTTCCGACCGTGCCGTCGACAGGGCTTCCGACAATTCCTCGGCATTCTGGGCCACTTTCATGCCCTTGCCGCCGCCGCCAGCCGTTGCCTTGATCAGCACCGGGTAACCGGTTTCCCGGGCAACCTTGATCGCCTGCTCTACGTCGGTGACTTCTCCATCAGAGCCCGGCACGCAGGGGATACCAAGCGACACAGCGGTTTTCTTCGCCGTGATCTTGTCGCCCATGAGGCGGATGTGATCTGCGGTCGGTCCAATGAAGGTGATGCCGTGGGCATCCAGAATGTCGGCGAACTTGGCGTTCTCCGACAAAAAGCCGTAGCCGGGATGTACCGCGTCAGCGCCGGTGATCTCGCAGGCAGCGACGATCTGGTGAATGTTGAGATAGCTGTCACGGGATGGCGGAGGGCCGATGCAAACGCTCTCGTCAGCCAGCCGTACATGCATGGCGTCCTGATCTGCGGTGGAATGTACCGCAACGGTCTGGATGCCGAGCTCCTTGCAGGCGCGCAGCACCCGAAGCGCAATCTCTCCGCGGTTTGCAATAAGGACCTTAGAGAACATAGCCTCGCTCACTTATTCGATCACAATCATCGGTTCGGCGAATTCGACCGGATCGCCATCGGAGACCATGATGTCGACGACCTTGCCGGAGCGCGGTGCCGGGATCTGGTTCATGGTCTTCATCGCTTCGATGATCAGGATGGTTTGGCCTTCCTTGACCGATTGACCGATTTCGACAAATGGTTTCGCACCGGGCGCAGGCGACATGTAGACCGTGCCGACCATGGGAGCGGGCACTGCATTGGCCGATGGTGCTGCTGTTCCAGCAGCGGCTTCTGCCGGCTGGGCTGCAACAGGCTGTGCTGCGGGCGCCTGGGCTTGCGCAACGGGCGCATGCACCAGCTGGGGCGTCCCGGCACGACTCACCCGCACGCGCAGATCATCCTGTTCGATTTCGATCTCGGTAAGGTCGGTTTCGTTGAGAATATTGGCCAGATCCCGGATCAGATCCTGGTCGATCGACGGTTTTCGTGTTGCCATCGGACTATTGCCTTTGTTTTTGTTGTGGCGGTCGGCGGATTCAGCCGTCGCGCAGGTTGTCTGTCCTTTACAGCCCCGAACTGCCTGGTGACAAGCCCGCACGTATCAAGGAGCCGTTTATTGACCTTGAAACCGGCAAAGCCGGTCCAAGCCATCTGCCTTTACCCATACACTGTCTGGCAAGGCCAAAGAGCCACCATTCGCAGACGTGCTGCATTTTCCACAAGCGATTGCCCAGATTGTGCAGGTATCATTGGCAGCAGGGTGCGGATTTCAGCAAATGGTGCTTTCGCACTGGCGCATATTTGCGATCTTGCCAAGCAGGACCTCTTCACCAACCGCGCCAAATACCGCTTCGTCGCCAATGACGAACGAGGGGGTGCCTGAAATTCCCAGCGCGTTCGCCAGTTCATAGGTCTGACGGATTGACTGGTCGATCGCCGGGTCGTCCATTCCTGCCTTCAAGGCAGTTTCGTCTACGCCGAACCCCTTGGCGACCTCAATGGCATGAGCCTCGGTGGCGCGGACATCGCTGCTCAGAAGCTTGATATGGAATTCACCATATTGCTCCGGCGCCAGGGCGCGAAACGACATGGCAACCCGGTGCGCTGCAAGTGAGTCAGGTCCGAGAATGGGGAATTCCTTGAGAACGAAGCGGACATTCGGATCCTTGTCGAGAAGGGTGATCATGTCTGACATCGCACGTTTGCAGAAGCCGCAATTGTAGTCATAGAATTCCACCACTGTAACGTCGCCGTCCGGATTGCCGAGCACGATGTCTTCCGGTGCGTGGAAGATGGCATCCTTGTTGCTGGAAATAGCCGCCTGCGCCAGCAGCTTGGTTTCAGCTTCCTTCTTGATCTCGAGCGCCTGCTGCATTTCCTCGATGATTTCCGGGTTTGCCAACAGGTATTCACGAATGAAGGCCCCGAATTCCTGCTTCTCGGCGTCGTCCAATGCCAAAGCAGGCAGAGGCATCGCGGTCGACATGCCAATGAGTAGAGCGGCCAGCAGGCCCGTGCGGTTTTGAAGTGCCATGTCGATCGATCCTTGTAACTGTCTATGCAGAAAACGGCTTGCGTGCTGCACAAGCTTTCTATTTTCCGATTGTTAAAATGTCGTTGGCGCGGATTGCGCCGGGCGAGCCCTTCGGCAGTTTCTGCAGCGCTCGGGCGGCAAAGACCTTGGCGTCCCGGGTGTTTCCGGCGCGGAAATTGCCTTCCGCCATGACCAGTTCCGCATTGGCGATGTCGCCGCTTTGCCCGTAGGCCTGAGAAAGGTGCCTGTAAGCCGAGAAGTTGTCGGGCTCAGCTTGAATGGCGACCCGCAATTCCTCAATGGCGCGTTTCATGTTGCCCTGCTTGCCCGACGCAACAAGGGCAAAGCCGTGGCGTGCCCGGATCAGCGGTGATTTGCTGCGATCGAGTTTGATCGCCTGCGCAAAAGCCTTGATTGCCTCGTCAGTCTTGCGAAGCTTGATTAGGACCTCTCCGCGAAACTCGTGGAAATAAGGATTTTTGGGCTGTTCGCGGATCAGCGCATCGAGCTTCTTTAGTGCCGCGCTTGAGTTTCCTGACAAGTCAGTGGCAATCGCGTCGCCATACCGGGCCGCCAGCGAGCCGCGGTCATTGGAAAACATCCGGGCCACAGCCGCCGCACCGCCCGAATAGGCGGCGATCTTGGCACGCATCAGCTGATGTCTGTTGTTAAGCGATTTTGGATCCTTGGTATCGAAGAACTTGCTCTTGCGCGCCAGTTCTTCCAGAAGCGCGATGCGTTCACGTGGCAGAGGGTGGCTGACCTGATACGGGTCTACCTGGACCCCTGACAAAGACAGGCCCTGAGAAAACCGCTGGAATGTTGTCAGCATGCCCTGCATCGATTGCCCGGTGGCATTGAGATAGCGGGCAGCGGCCTGGTCAGCGTTCATTTCCTCGGACCGGCGGTAGCTCAGCAGATTACGCTGAACCAGCGACGGTGTCGCCGCCATCAGTGCCGCGCCACCTTGCGCGCCTCCGTCATTGCCCGAGATGCTTCCAGCTGCCACGGCGCCGGCTCCCAGCAGTCCGCCGACGATCGCCAGCGTTTTGGCCAGGGCTATCTGTTCGCGCAATCTCGTCTGGTGCCCACCGGCCAGATGTCCGGCTTCATGGGCAATCACGCCAATGATTTCGTTCGGTACGGCCGATTCTGAAAGCGCGCCGGTATTGATAAAAATTCTCTGCCCGTCGACAAAAGCATTGAAACCGGGATCGTTGACCAGAACGATTTGCACCCGGCTCGCTTTCAGACCCGCAGCATTGAGCACCGGAGCCGCATACTCCTTAACAAGGGTTTCGATTTCGGCATCGCGAACCACCGCGACGCGCCCCTGCGCGTAAGCAGGCAATGCAAGCGAAAGAGAAAGCACCGCAGCCATTACCGATGCCAAAGCCCGGCGTAGCGCTCTTGCGTTTTGTGTGCCGGCTGCCGTTGCCCAGGTGATATTTGCCATGATCCGCTGTGTCCTCGTCTTTGACCTGAAAGGTAATGGCTAAGGCTGGAAAAGCAATCACCCAATGGGAACAAGTCTATATGCTCTCGCACTTGTGAAGGGCACGACAATCGGGCATTTGTGCGGCCAACCGTATCTGCCCCCGCCCATCCTGGCGGGAGATTGCCGCAACTATGCGGGCATGGCGGCACCATTGAAAATCGCGCCCGAGCCGGCACACCGGTTCATGGGTAGGGAGAGCCTGTATTGACCATTCTACGCAAACCATCGGTTGAGCCGTTCCACGCCATGGATGTTCTGGCCGAAGCCACACGGCTGAAGCGGGAGGGGCATCCGGTCATCTCCATGGCGGTGGGGCAGCCGGCCCATCCCGCGCCTTCCGCAGCACGCTCAGCCGCTGCGCGTGCGCTTGTATCCGGCAAGCTTGGTTACACCGATGCGCTCGGCATCAAGAGCCTGCGCAAGGGGATCGCAACGCGCTACAAGAGCGAATATGGCGTTGACCTGGACCCTGCGCGTGTGGCTGTGACAACAGGATCGTCGGCAGGCTTCAATCTTGCCTTCCTGCAGCTCTTCAATCCCGGCGATCTGGTCGTCATCACCAGGCCGGGATACCCGGCCTACCGCAATATTCTCGCTGCACTTGGCCTCAATGTGGTGGAGATCGCAGTCGGTGCCGACACCGGTCATGCCTTGACGCCCGAGGCCATCGAGGCGGTGGAGCGCGAAAAAGGTGTACGTGTCGCCGGAGTGCTGATTGCGAGCCCGGCCAATCCCACCGGCGCGGTTCATTCCGGACAGGCTATTTCCGAACTGGACGCCTGGTGTGCGGACCGCGGTGTGGCCTTCATTTCTGACGAGATCTATCACGGACTGACATGGAGCGGCGAAGAGAGCACGGCGCTGAAGGTGTCTGACAACGCCATCGTGATCAATTCCTTCTCCAAGTACTTCTGCATGACTGGCTGGCGCATTGGCTGGATGGTTCTGCCCGAAGATCTGGTGCGGCCTGTCGAGTGCCTCGCCCAAAGCCTCTATATCAGCGCCCCGGAACTGTCGCAGATCGCTGCGGAAGCGGCCCTCGGCGGCACCGCCGAGATGGAGGCGGTGCGTGCCGGGTATCAGAAGAACCGGGCGTTGCTGGCGAAACGGCTGCCGTCGCTGGATTTGCCCTTCGCCGCGCCGATGGATGGCGCCTTCTACGCTTGGGTCGACGTCTCGGCGCACACCAATGATTCGATGGCCTTTGCCCGTCAGATGCTGTCGGAAATCCATGTGGCAGCCACACCGGGCAGGGACTTCGATCCGGTCGACGGTGCGCGGTTCATGCGGTTTTCTTACGCCGGGGATCACTCGGAGATGGTCACCGCACTTGATCGCATCGAAGGCTGGTTTGGCGAACGCTGAGCGAACCGGGATAAAGCCCGCGCGAGCAGCAGGGCCCGCGGTCGCATATTGAGGCCGAACAAAGCGCCAAGCCGGTGTTTGAACCCGGCCGTGAATCTTGATGGTCATTGATATGGATCATGGATTGGCAAGGTGGCTCCACTTAACATGAAGCTGCTGGCGATCTGCCGTCACACAATCAATCGCGCCAGATTTTGAAAAAAAACTCCTGAACAGGATTGGCGAACGTGGCGTGAGTGACTTGGAAGGGCGGATATCGTCGGCCTTGGGACTTGGATGAGCAATTCAATTACGTGAATCAGCAATCAACAGGCACTCAATGACCCGCCGGAAGATCCTCACCATCTCGGTAATCCTGTGCATCGCGGTTCCGCTTGCGCTCGGATTGTTTCTGTTTGAGCGTGCCAACCGGTTCAAGAGCATGGCCGATGAAGCATTTTCTCTAAGCAGCCAGAGGAAGAGCGAGGGATATTATACAGCGGAATTCGAATTCAAAATACTTGGGATCCTGTACCTGTTCGATCACGGTCACTATCTGGAATCTTACAGAAAATTCAATGACCTCTACAACCAGTTTAAGACCACTTCGGGATTGGTCAGAATTCCTCGATTTGCCAATGCAACTGATGAAATGGAGTTCTATCTTGGCCTCCAGGACCCGGAAACCGGGGCATTCATGGATTCCACCTATCCGTTGCCGACATATTTCGGACCGACCCTGAACGTGATCGAGCATCTGCAAAAACTGGCCGAAAGCACCGGTCAACGGCTATTGCTCAGACATCCGCTCAAATTCCTCGAGCAACTGGACGAGCCTGAGGAGTTGCGGGCCTATCTGGATGATTTGTCCACCGTTGGGTCGCTTGTTTCCAGGTTGCCGGAAACCCCCTACATTCTGTCGAGTCTGGATTCCTACAGCGAACTTGAGGAGTTGGATCTTTTTTCGTTTTCCGCCGAGTGGAAGAAGGCGCTCGCCAGGTCAATTTGGGAAAGCCAGGATCCGCAAACCGGTTTTTGGGGCGTCAGGCTGAGACGGACTGGCGAACTTGCCGAAGGCGGCGACATCAATGTCACCTACAAGCACATCAAGGAGCTTCGCGACGAGAACGGCGACAATAGGTATGACGAATTTCCCCTGCGTTTCACCGACAAGCTGATAGACAAGACCCTGTCCACGATGAGCCCGGAGGTTTCGCCAAATCGTTCTGAGCAGCACAAATGGTCAATAAATCAGAATCTGACAGCCAGGATGCTGTTTGACAGGTTATGGCCGGATCTCTCAGGTGCGCAAAGACTGGCGGCCCGTCAGCAAACCATAGACATCCTCGACACCGTTTTTTCTCGATTCTATGTGCCGTCCGAAGGAGCATTCAATCTGTATGCTGATGCGGCAAACGCCGATCTTGACGGGACGCAGACCTATGTGGGTTTTCTGCAGGTCGTCGGTTTTTTCTCTACTCAGCGCCGGCTGAAATTGTGGGGAGAACCTGAAGCAACACTCCACCAGACGCAGACACTGGCCGTTACAGAGATTTCGCAACAGCAACTCCTGCCTTTTGATCAGTTGCCGGACGTGAACTCAATTCGCTTCTATCGAGTGGTTCCAGACGCAGATGGGTATGTTTCCGGGGCCTTGTCCGTTCACTATCCAAAGCCAACAGATGTGCCCGATACGTTGGATCTGGCTGTCAGCCTCAACCGCTGGATCCATCAGACATCCCAATCAATGGGCAATTGGGCTTCAAGAGAATCGCTGATGGCGAGACTTGAGACGAATGATCCTGTCGACCCTGCTCTGGATGACAGCGAAGCAGCTTTGGCAGAGGCCGATCTCATCCTCAAACAGCAAGGCGGGGTCATCGCGATCGGCTTTGATACATTGCAGATGCCGCGCCAGATGATCACCTATGTGCTTGAAAAATAGTGAAATTGATTTCCAACCGCCGATCCCGCCGGAGAGACTGTGACCGCCACATTGAGCGGTTCGTCTGGCCGAGAAGGGACGGGTCAGGCAACGGAGGAAGTTTGACCCAGGTGAACCGGCATCGGTGTTGGCAGAAACAGAAAAACCGGCGGTCTCCCGCCGGTTTTCCTGATGTGTTTTTTAATGTGAGCGGTGCTTAAAAGAAGCCGCGCTTCTGCCACCAGCCGGCTTTCTTGGGTTTCTTCGCCTCATCTGGTGCGGTCGATGAGGTAACCACCGGCGCTGTGGCAGCCGCAGCGAGATCGGTGCGCGACGCATTGTTGTCGGCAGCCTTGTCTTCGCTCTTGTCCTCTGCTGCAGCCGCTTCCGGTACGGCGGTTTCAACCGCTGGTTCAGAGCTGCTGCCGGCTTGTGCGTCAGCGCCGGTTTCAGCCGCGGCATCTGCATCAGGGCCAGCGGCGGCTGCTTCTTCGGCTGCCTTGTCGGCTGCGATCTGCGCCTTGGTCCGGCGCTTCTTCCGGGCAGGCTTGGCCGGTGTCTCGTCTTCAGCTGCCGGTGCAGCTTCTGCCGGGGCAGCAGCTGCTTGCGCTTCAGGTGCTGCCTGAGCGGGTTGCGCGGCAGCCTCAGCCTGGCCCGAGGCATCCTCGGAGGCGGCGGCTACGCTATCGGACTGAGCGGACTCTTCAGACTGATCGGTTGAGCCATTCGCATCTTCTTCGCGATTGCGGCGGCCACCCCGTTTGCCGCGACGGCGGCGCTTGCCACGGCGCTGTTCGTCACCCTCGGAAGATGCATCTGCCGCGTCGTCATCGGAGGATGTGTCCGAGTCGTCGCCATCCTCGTCCTGGTCGGAGCCATTGTCGGCGGAAGCCGCCTGGTCATCGCCATTGCCGCTGTCGCCATCTGACTTGCGGCCACCGCGGCGGCGGCGTCTGCGCCGCTTCTTGCCCTGGCCATCCTCGCGTTCGGGACGGTCGTCGGTCTGGGCTTCCGAGGTCTCCTCGGTTTCCGTGCTCTCGTCGTCGATTTCCTCAACGATCTCCGGATCGTCGTCATCTTCCGGATAGACCGGGGTGTTGACGGTGATGTGCTCGATATTGACCGGCGATTCAACAGCCGCGCCGCGATCGATTGCGAAATGGTTCGCGCCGACCGTTTCGTCAGCCGAGAAGCTGATCGACACGCCGAAGCGTTTCTCCAGATCGACAACCGTGTCCCGCTTGTGATTGAGCATGTAAAGTGCCGTCTCACCGGTGGTCCGCACGATGATGTCGTGGGTCGTGTTCTTGAGCAGATGCTCCTCAACGCCGCGCAGAACGTGCAGCGCCACAGATGACTGCGACCGGATGTGGCCGTTGCCGCCACAGGTCGGGCAGATCTGCATGGTGCTTTCGAGCACAGAAGCCCTGATCCGCTGGCGCGACATTTCCAGAAGGCCGAAATGCGAGATCCGGCCGACCTGGATACGGGCGCGGTCGTTTTTCAGGCAGTCCTTCATCCGCTTCTCAACCGCACGGTTGTTGCGGTTTTCTTCCATGTCGATGAAGTCGATGACGATCAGACCGGCCAGGTCGCGCAGCCGGAGCTGGCGCGCAACTTCATCCGCGGCTTCCAGGTTGGTCTGCAGCGCGGTGTCTTCAATCGAGTGCTCGCGGGTCGAACGGCCCGAGTTGACGTCGATGGCGACCAGCGCTTCGGTTTGGTTGATGATGATGTAGCCACCGGATTTCAGCGTCACCTGCGGCTGCAGCATCCGGTCGAGCTGGGCTTCGATGCCCGAACGCGCGAAAATCGGATGCAGGTCACGGTAAGGCTGAACCACCTTGGCGTGGCTCGGCATCAGCATCTTCATGAAGTCCTTGGCTTCGCGATAGCCTTCCTCGCCGGAAACGACGATCTCCAAGATGTCCTTGTTGTAAAGATCACGGATCGACCGCTTGATCAGGCTGCCTTCCTCGTAGACGAGGCTCGGCGCTGTCGACTTCAGCGTCAGGTTCCGGACATTCTCCCACAGCCGCATCAGATATTCGAAGTCACGCTTGACTTCGACCTTGGTGCGGTTGGCGCCGGCGGTGCGCAGGATAACGCCCATGCCCTTGGGCACTTCGAGCTCGCGGGCGATCTCCTTGAGACGCTTGCGATCCGGCAGATTGGTGATCTTGCGCGAAATGCCGCCGCCACGGGCGGTGTTCGGCATCAGCACCGAATAGCGGCCCGCCAGCGACAGGTAGGTTGTCAGAGCCGCGCCCTTGTTGCCGCGTTCTTCCTTGACCACCTGAACCAGCAGAATCTGGCGGCGCTTGATGACCTCCTGGATGCGGTACTGCTTGCGCGGCTTGCGCTGCGAACGCGTTGGAACTTCTTCCATTGCGTCTTCGGATCCGACCGATTCGACGGATTCGTCTTCCGAGGAAGCGTCATCATCATCATTTCTGGATTTGCGCTTGCGCGGGGCTACTGGCTCTGAGATTTCGTCGGCTTCGACGTCAGCTGCCATTTCGGTCGGCTTGCTGTCATCGTCGTCATCATCGCTGGAACCGGAAGACGCACTCGCATCGGATTCTGTCGTGTCCGCTGCAGCAGCAACCTCCTCAGCGGGAGCTTCGCCTGTTGCATCGGCCGCTTCATTGCCAGCTTCAGTTGCCTCGCCACCAGCCGCAACGTCTGCATCAGCATCTTCAGTTTTGGCTGTATCGCCGGACTTCTTGCCGCGGCGGCTGCGGCGCGGACGGGACTTCGTAGACTTTCCGTCTTCGCTGCCGTCATCATCTTCGGCGGCTTTTGCCTTGGGGCGTGACTTGGGCTTGCTCGAACCGTTGTCAGCTTCGTCGGCGCTTTCGAAGTCAGGGTCGTTTTCTGCATCCTCGGCTTCAGCCTGAAGCAGCGCCTGCCGGTCGGCCAGCGGAATTTGATAGTAGTCGGGATGAATTTCCGAGAACGCCAGGAAACCGTGACGGTTGCCGCCGTAATCCACAAAGGCCGCCTGGAGTGACGGCTCTACTCGCGTCACCTTTGCCAGATAGATATTTCCGCGAATCTGCTTCTTGTGCTCAGATTCGAAATCGAATTCCTCTATGCGGTTTCCACGAACGACAACGACGCGAGTCTCCTCGGGATGGGAGGCGTCGATAAGCATTTTTTCTGCCATTGAATGTAAGCTCCTCGGCGCGCCCTCGACATGTGACTCCGCCGCGCCGAAAGTCGGGGCAGGGGATGGTCAGGTGAGAGTGCGCCGGATGATAGATATTCCGGTACTCGGCATGGAGCAGTGGTCAGGGCTAAAACCGGGGCGTTTGCCGCCCGGGGCCTGTTCACACTTTGGGAGATCCGCATTTGCACCATAAAAGCCGGCCGAAAATTCATTTGCGTATAGTCCTTGCGGACCGATGAAAGCCCCTGAAGAGGCGTGCGGCACCGAAGGCCGCGAAGGTTGTGGCAGGAGTCCTCGCCCACCGGGTTTAATCACTGTCCTGGCCTTGGTGCTGTGGAAGACTGACTAGCCTCTCCGCATCTTCGGCCATATTGCCTGGCAGGAGCAGTCAGATTGGGTTCCCGACTTGGAAACTATGAGCTGGCCGCTCCGGGGAAGGATTTTAATAGACGACGGACGATCCGCACTCCTGGCGCCCTGGGCCTGTTTCAGGCGGCGGCCGGAAGGGTGACAGTTCTATCCCGTCAATATACTTACCCAATGGAAGCTTTTATGGGCTGATTGGCAATCTGGCAACTGAAAACATCTGAGCATCCGGTTGATCAACTAAGTGAGTTGACCCAGCTCAGATTTAGGTAAGAAGCCTGCTGCAGCTTTATGGTGAACGGATGGTTAACCTGAATGCGAGATGCTTGTGCGGTGCTCGCAAGCCGAATCGTGCCATTCTATTGACGCCGTTTGCCGATATCGACTGGGGCTGAACGGGTGTTGGCGACGCCTTGGCTGAAACGCTGGATGCAGACGAATGCGACAAGGTGTGAAAAAATGGCGGTTTGACGGGCGCGGGGGGCACAGCCTTGCACGTGCCTGTGCCGTGTTTTTCGCGACCGTAACCGGTTTTCTTGTATTTGCGGTGTCAGACGTGGCTGCAAAGCCGGATGATGCGGTTGGCTCGCGCTATGTCGCCATTGCTGCGCGCTTGGCAGGCGATGACAGCCGTGTCCGGCTGGTGCTGGATTTCGAGCGCGCGCCGGAGTTCAAGCTGCATTATCTCGACAATCCCTATCGGGCGGTGATTGACCTGCCGGAGACTGTGTTCGCATTCCCCGACGATTCGCTGCAGCAGCGTGGACTTGTTTCCTCCGTCCGCTATGGCAATTCCGGCAATGGAAGGGCGCGCATGGTCTTTGAATTCGCAGGGCCCGCAAAGATGGAACTTGTTGAATCAAGCGAGGAAGCTGAAGGCGCCATTCACCGCATGGTATTCGACATCACCGTTGTTGATCCGCAGGCTTTCGCCACCGAAGTTGCTGATTCAGAGTGGCCCGAACTCGATGACGAGGAAGTCAACGGACAATCCTCAACCGCTTCGGATGACATCTTGACCATCGTGATCGATGCCGGTCATGGCGGCATTGATGGCGGTGCTGAAGGACCTGCGGGCTCAATGGAGAAAAATGTCACTCTGGCTTTCGCGGAGGCCATGAAAGAAGCCCTGGAAGATCTTGACGGCGTCAAAGTCGCAATGACGCGGACAGATGACAGTTTTCTGTCCTTGTCGGCGCGTGTCCGGCGGGCCCGAGACGAGGCCGCCGACCTTCTGATATCGCTGCACGCTGATTCGATCTCCGTGAGGTCTCTGCGCGGCGCGACTGTCTACACACTTTCCGACAAGGCATCGGACGCGGTTGCCCAATCGCTGGCCGATCAGGAAAACCGTGAGGACGCCATCGTTGGAGCAAGCCTGGAAAATGCGCCGGATGACATCGCCGCGATCCTTGTCGATCTGGCCCGCACCGAAACCAGGGTCTATTCCACCGGGCTTGCACAGGAGGTCATCAGTTCCTTCGAAGGACAGGTCAAACTGATCAACAATCCGCTTCGTCACGCAGGCTTCCGTGTGCTACAGGCCCCCGATGTGCCATCTGTCCTTGTGGAGATGGGCTACTTGTCCAATCGCGAGGATGAAAAACTGCTCAATGACGAAGAGTGGCGAAACAACACCGCGCAATTGCTGGCTCAGTCTGTGCAAAATTATCGCCAGACAATCTTGGCGGGCAGGCAATGATGGCCGATAAGACAACTATTGATTCCGGGCTATACGTGCGGTGCAACACACCGGCACTTCGTCGGCCGGCAGTTGGATGCCACGTGGCAAATCAAGAGGCAAGTCGCAAGCATTCGGACCTGAATCTCTTCGAAGCGTTTATAGCGCTGGAATTTAAGCGGTTTCATCGCTTTGCAGGACGCGTTCGTGATCTGGTAAATGTGACTGCGCCCTATTTTATTCACATTGTCCGGGCTAACCGGGCACGAGACATGATCGGCCGTTGTCCTGGCATTCGCCAGACCGGTCAACAAGACAAGCAAACGGTAGCTGGCTGATGATACGACTGATTGGATATTTCTTCGGAATCGGGACAGTGCTGTTTCTGATGGTTGCGGCTGGTGTCGCCTGGTACATCGGTGATGTGTCGAAGGATCTGCCGGATTATGAGGTGCTCAACAGCTACGAGCCGCCGGTCACCACCCGCGTGCATTCCGCATCCGGAGAGCTGATGGCTGAATATGCCCGCCAACGGCGGCTGTTTCTCCCTATCCAGGCCATTCCGGACCGGGTGAAGGCGGCATTCCTGTCCGCCGAAGACAAGAATTTCTATTCCCATCCCGGGGTTGATCCGGTCGGCCTGGCCCGCGCTGTCGTCAACAACATCCGCACAGGCGCCCGGCAGGGTGCATCGACGATCACCCAGCAGGTCGCCAAGAACTTCCTTCTGACCTCCGACCAGACCTATGAGCGCAAGATCAAGGAAGCGATCCTCTCATTCCGCATCGAGCAAGCCTATTCGAAGGATCGCATTCTCGAGCTCTATCTCAACGAGATTTTCTTCGGGATGAACGCCTATGGCATCGCCGGCGCGGCGCTCACCTATTTCAACAAGTCGGTCAACGAGCTGACCATTGCCGAAACCGCCTATCTGGCAGCGCTGCCCAAGGCGCCATCGAACTACCATCCTTTCCGTCACCCGGAACGGGCCGCCGAGCGGCGCAACTGGGTGATCGATCGCATGGTGGAAAACGGCTATGTCCGGCCTGCTGACGGGGTTGACGCGAAGGCGCAGCCGCTGGGCGTGACACCGCGCAAGACCGGGTCTTACCTGTTCGCATCAGAGTATTTTTCTGAAGAAGTCCGCCGCGAGTTGATCGATCGCTACGGCAATGACGCTCTCTACGAAGGCGGACTGTCGGTTCGCACCACGCTGGATCCGAGGCTTCAGGCGATTGCGCGCAAGGCACTGCAAAAGGGCCTGATAAACTATGACGAACGCCGCGGCTTCCGCGGCCCCATCGCCAGTATCAGCATATCGGGCGACTGGGGCGTTCCATTGAGCGAAGTGGAAGGCCTGCGTGATGTTCCCGAATGGGAACTGGCCGTTGTTCTGTCGGCTTCCGACGACGCAGTGGAGGTTGGCTTGCGTCCGGGACAGGAAGTATCCGGCGCGGTGGCGGACGAACGTCTGACCGGCACAATTCTGGCTGAGGACATGAAGTGGGCTTATCGCCTCAATCTTCCCGGCGAAAAGGCGCGGAACGTCAAAACGGCCTCGGACGTGCTCAATCCGGGTGATGTGGTTTACGTCGAGCCCTACGACAAGGACGGCGTGCAGCACCTTCGGCTCAGACAGCCGCCGAAGATCCAGGGTGCGCTGGTGGCAATGGATCCGCATACCGGACGTGTGCTTGCCATGGTCGGCGGGTTTTCCTTCGCTCAGTCGGAGTTCAATCGCGCCACCCAGGCCAAACGTCAGCCGGGATCCGCTTTCAAGCCATTCGTCTATGCTGCTGCCCTCGACAATGGTTACACCCCGGCTTCGGTGGTGCTTGATGCTCCTATCGAGATTGTTTCCGGCGGCGAAATCTGGAGGCCGAAGAACTATGGTGGCGGTTCCGCCGGCCCGTCAACGCTGCGGCTTGGTATCGAACGCTCGCGCAACCTCATGACTGTGCGTCTCGCCAAGGACATGGGTATGAACCTGGTGGCCGAATATGCCGAACGGTTCGGCGTCTATGATGACATGTTGCCGGTATTGGCGATGTCGCTGGGGTCTGGCGAGACAACGGTCATGCGCATGGCGTCGGCCTATTCGGTGCTTGCCAATGGCGGCAAGCAGATCAAGCCGTCGCTGATCGACCGTATTCAGGACCGCTACGGCAAGACCATCTTCAAGCATGAAGAGCGCACCTGCGATGCCTGTATCGCCACCGCATGGCTGTCGCAGGAAGAGCCGGAAGTGGTCGACACCCGCGAACAGGTGCTCGATCCGATGACGGCCTACCAGATCACCTCGATGATGGAAGGCGTCGTGACTCGTGGCACCGCGGCCAGCAAGGTCAATCTCGACCGCCCGACTGCGGGCAAAACCGGCACCACCAATGAGGAAAAGGACGCCTGGTTCATGGGCTACACGGCTGACCTTGTGGCCGGCGTGTTCATCGGTTTTGACAACCCGACCCCGATGGGCCGTGGGTCGACAGGCGGCGCGCTTGCCGCTCCCGTGTTCAACGAGTTCATGCTGGGCGCGCTCGAAGGCACCCGACCGGCCGATTTCCGCGTGCCGCAGGGCATGAAGCTGATTGCGATCAACCGCAAGACCGGCATGCAGGCCTTTGAAGGCGAGGGTGATGTGATCATGGAAGCCTTCAAGCCCGGCACCGGACCGTCCGACATCTATTCGGTCATCGGCCTTGAGGACTTTGCCACCGGCGAGGCCATCACCACCATTTCGCCACAGGCCAACCAGGCCGTGAACAATGGTGTCGGCGGCCTCTACTGATCGCCTCACAAATCGGCGGCCCTGACGCCTTTACATCCCGCGGGGCGGACCTTATGGTCCGCCCGCTTTGGCAAGAAGACTTGCCTGATAACCAGACGGAACCAGAGATCCATGCGTGCAGAAACCCAGGTCGTTGTCGACGAAATCAAGCAGGCCATAAGCCTGCTGAGGAGGCATCTTTGACTGGGAACCTGCTCAAAAACGCCTGGAATGGCTGAACGCCAAGGCTGAAGACCCATCGATCTGGGATGACGCGCAGGAAGCTCAGACGCTGATGCGCGAGCGCCAGCATCTGGACGATTCGATCAATGGTCTGAAGCGTCTCGAATCGCAGCTTTCCGAAAATCTCGAGCTGATCGAGATGGGTGAGGAAGAGGGCGATACAGCTATCGTCACCGAGGCGGAAGCCGCGCTCAAGGAGCTTCGCACCGAAGTTACCCGTCAACAGATAGAATCACTGCTGTCCGGCGAGGCCGACAGCAATGACACCTATCTGGAAGTTCATTCAGGCGCTGGCGGCACCGAGAGTCAGGACTGGGCCAACATGCTGTTGCGCATGTACACCCGCTGGGCCGAGAAACACCGCATGAAGGTGGAGCTGATGGAAATCCATGACGGTGAAGAAGCCGGCATCAAATCGGCAACCCTGCTGATCAAGGGCCACAACGCCTATGGCTGGCTGAAGACCGAATCCGGCGTCCACCGCCTGGTACGGATTTCGCCCTACGACAGCCAGGCGCGCCGCCACACCTCGTTCTCCAGCATCTGGACCTATCCGGTGATCGACGATTCGATTGATGTCGACATCAATGAGAGCGACTGCCGCATTGATACCTACCGTGCGTCCGGCGCCGGTGGTCAGCACGTCAATACCACCGATTCGGCTGTCCGCATCACCCACAATCCGACCGGCATTGTGGTGCAGTGCCAGCAGGAGCGTTCACAGCACAAGAACCGCGCCAAGGCATGGGACATGCTGCGGGCGAGGATCTACGAGGCGGAGCTGAAAAAGCGCGAGGAAGCGGCCAACGAGGAAGCCGCCTCAAAGACCGAAATCGGCTGGGGTCATCAGATCCGCTCCTACGTTCTGCAGCCCTATCAGCTGGTCAAGGACCTGCGCACCGGGACGGAGAGCACCAACCCGCAAGGTGTGCTTGATGGTGACCTCGACGAGTTCATGGAAGCGGCTCTTGCCCAGCGCGTTTACGGCGGTGGTGAAGACGTCACTGATATCGACTGATCGTGCCGGCAGGCAGGGGGTTCCGGTGGTCCGCGGGAATGCGGTTCTACCGGGTCAAGGCCGAACGGATCAGGCTGAAACCGGCCAGGGCGAACAGTCCTGCCGCAACGCCTTCAATCCATCGTCGCGATTTTCGATAACCTGCCATGAAACCGGGAAGTGAGAACATCAGCGCATAGCCTGAATAATTCGCAAACCCGAGTGCGGCGCAAATTATCGTGGCGGCGGCCACCGCGTGGGCGCCGGTTTCCTGTCCCAGGCCCATGGACAGGGCAGCCATCCAGGCCACAACGGCCTTCGGGTTTGACAGGTTGAGCAACATTCCCCGCCAGAACCATCCGCCTTTGTTCCCTGCGGCCATAGTCTGTTGCGTCTTGCGTGCCGCGGATCGGCCCGATTGAACTGCCAGCCAGATCAGATAGGCGCCGCCGCACAGCTTGAGAAGCGTCAACAAGGTGGTGGTGCCTTGGACCACGACGCCAAGTCCCGTTGCGGCAATCAAACCCCAGAATGCCAGCCCGACTGAGAGACCGAGACCGAACGACAATCCGGCCAGACGACCCGATTGCATTGCGACGGTCGCAAGGGCGAGGTTTGCCGGTCCGGGGGATACCGTGACAATGAAAAAAGCGGCTGCAATGGTCAGATAACTATCGAAATGTTCCATGTCTGACTCCAGTCTTGCTGCTCTGGAACGGGTGGCAAATGCCGGTCTTGTTTCATCAACGCCGTCACCTAAACGGTCTGCCGGTGCTTTGCGGCCTTAATTGCTTGACCGTTCCACAAGCATCTCGCCGAATTCATCGATGTAAAGCGTCCAGGTTTCCGGCTCGGCTATCGCGGGGTCTGTCTTCAGATAAATATAGGCTCCAAATCCCTGCTGGGTTGCTGCACCGGTCGAATCCTCGGGCCGGATGTCGGTTATGTAGCCGCCGAGACTGTTGATCTCGTCAATTCCGGCGGAGCTTGCGATTTCCGGGCCATCCGGCGTCAGGGCGATTTGCTGGAGTTGCAGCCGGGAGCGGTTGTCTTCGCCGCGAATGGCGATCAGCCGGTAGTAGCCCCGCTGGGACCCGGTGTCCGATTCGCCACCTTCCGCGTTGTCGCTGCCGGCCTCTGAAGCTTCGTCTTGTTTCTCCCAGTGGCCGCCGCTGGTAAGGAACAGAATGCGCGGGGACACGGTGTCAGCCAACGCCGGAATGTCCTGTGTCATCCCCTGGCCTGGCATTGCTGGCAACAGACAGGCCAGCATCAGCAGCATTTTCGGTGTGGTACGATTCATCAGCTCAACCTCCCGTTTGTTCTCTAATAAAGGAATTGTTCGGCCAATATGCGGTCATTCCATGAATGGCTGGAATCGGTGAGGATCCGGGTGGTGGATTCGGCCGATTCCGCAACCTGGACCTGGGTCACGGATTTGACCTCGATATGGTCCGCTACAGCGTTGACCGGCCGCTTTTCGCATTCCAGCACATCGATCGTGACCTTGACCTTGCTGGGCAGCAGCGCCCCGCGCCAGCGCCTTGGCCTGAACGGGCTGACGGGTGTCAACGCCAACAGCTGGGCGTCCAGCGGCAGAATCGGACCATGAGCCGACAGGTTGTAAGCGGTTGATCCGGCAGGCGTTGCCACCATCAACCCATCGCAGATCAGTTCTTCCATCCGCATCTCGCCATCAATCGACAGTTTCAGCTTGGCTGCCTGATAGCTCTGCCGGAGCAGCGAGACTTCGTTGATGGCAAGCGCCCTGTGGGTCGCTCCATGGGTGTCCTTGGCTATCATCTCGAGCGGCCGGATGATGTTTTCCACCGCCGCGTCGATCCGGCTTGGCAGATCTTCATCCGAGTAATCGTTCATCAGAAATCCGATCGATCCCCGGTTCATGCCGTAGACCGCGCGGCCGCTGTTCATTTGCTCGTGCAGCGTCTGCAGCATGAACCCGTCACCGCCAAGCGCCACAATCACGTCAGCATCCTGCTGGCGCGTGTTACCGTAGAGCGCTGCGAGGTGTTGCGCGGCCGCCTGCGCGTCAGGCGCCGTTGAGGCAATGAAACTGAATTTCCAAGTCATGCGCTGAGCTTACTCCCACTCTCCAGGTGACAATGGCGATTGGCAGGACAGGATGCAAGGGCACGGCACGTCCGTCGCTGGAGAAAACCGGACCGCTGGCACGGGGTATTGAAGACGCCAGTCGAACCGCGCGTCAGGCGGTCCGGGTAGCCGGTTGTGAGGCAGCGGTGCTCTCCGGAACGGCCGGCCTGATTCTCAGTGCTCTGAGTGCGTTCAGGATGGCCGCAACATCGATCAGCTCCTGCAGCAAGGCGCCTTGAACCGGCGTCAGGTAACCCAGTGCCGCCGCAGCCATCCCGGCCACTGACAGGCTGATCCCGACAGCG
Organism: Hoeflea sp.; assembly: GCA_048261205.1. Taxonomy (GTDB): domain Bacteria; phylum Pseudomonadota; class Alphaproteobacteria; order Rhizobiales; family Rhizobiaceae; genus Hoeflea. Next base: position 3,727 of record JBLXGF010000001.1, on the reverse strand, counting down.
ACACTTTGCAGTGCGATCCGTTGTGCGCGTTGCGCCACTTCCAGCCCGGTCAGAAGCCGGTCAAGCTGATCGACCAGCAGCACCACATCTGCGGCTTCCGCCGAGGCCGCCGCTCCGCGCGCGCCCATGGCGACGCCAATGTCGGCAGCGGCAAGTGCCGGGGCATCGTTGACCCCGTCGCCGACCATCATCACCGGACCATTCTTGCGTTCGGTCAAAACCAGCAGGACCTTCTGATCCGGCGTCAGTTCCGCCCGCACCGCATCAAGTCCGAGGCCCTCGGTCACCGCATCGGCTACCGCTCGGCGGTCGCCGGTTGCAAGCAGGATACGCCCAATGCCGCGGCTGCGAAGTCCGGCCAACAGCTCTGCCGTGCCTGAACGCAAGGTGTCGGCCATGACGACATGACCTGCCGCCGCGCCATCGACCGCCAGCGCAACAATGACCTCGCCCATCTCTCCGGTCTTCGAGGCGGACAGAGGCAGCCCGAGCTGTGCTGCGACAAATGCGGTGCCGCCGACGGCCACTTTCCTGCCGCTGATGGTGCCGGTGATGCCTTCGCCCGCCGTTTCATCAAGGTGTTCGGGAAAGGGCAGGGTTTCTCCACGTGCCTCAGCCTCTGCCACCAGGGCTTGGGCAATCGGGTGTTTCGACGCCTGATCCAGCGCGGCCGCGAAGTGAAGCACCTCGGATTCCGACAATTCGCCATAGCTCTCGATTCCCACGATCATCGGCCTGCCGTCGGTCAGCGTTCCGGTCTTGTCGAGGATCAGCGTCCGGATCCGCGCCAGTGCTTCCAGCGGTTTGGCGCCCTTGATCAGCACACCGAAATGCGCAGCCCGCGAAAGACCCGCCACCAGCGCCACCGGCACGGCAAGGATCAGAGGGCAGGGCGTGGCGACAACCAGAACCGCAACGGCCCGGATAGGGTCGCCGGTAAACCACCAGGCCGCAAAGGCAATCGCCAGCGTCAGGATCATGAACACGAGTGAATAGCGGTCTGCCAGGCGCGCCATCGGCGCCTTTGATTGCTGCGCCGCTTCAACCAGCCTGACAATACCGGCAAACGTGCTGTCCGCGGCCGGGCGTGTGGCTCTGAGGTTAAAGGCTTCGCCGGCATTGGTGGACCCGCTCATCACCTCCGCCCCCCGGGCAAGGCGGACCGGCAGCGATTCACCGGTCAGTGCGGATTGATCCAGTATCGCCTGATCGGCTTCGACTGTGCCATCGACCGGCGCCACATCGCCTTGACGGACCAGCAGCAGGTCGCCGGGTTCAATGTCATCCAGCGGCACCTCCTCAAGCGCACCATTGCGATGCCGCGATGCGGTGCGCGGGACACGCGACAGCAGGCTGCTCATCTCGTGTCTGGCCCGGCCTTCCGCGTAACTTTCAAGGAAGGTCCCGCCTGAATACATCACGGCAACAACCGCGGCAGCCAGGGTTTCATCGAAAGCCAGCGCCGCCGACATCGACAACGCGGCGACGATATCGAGGCCCACATCTCCGGCTTTCAGACTTTTGACGATTTCGGCAACGAGGCCGGTTAAAACCGGGACAACGCCCGCAATCCAGACAAGGCCGGCAGCGTCGGTAAAACCGGCAACGCTGAGAACAAGCCCGGCAATCAGGCCCGCGAGGGAAATCACCAGCAGGCCAACTTTCAAACGGTCCTGCAAAAAGTCACTCACGAAATCCGCCGTCCTTTGCAGGTTGGATGTGGCCACACGATACAAAAAATGCTGGCCTGGACGCCGCGCATCTCCGTTGATGGCGCCGGCTTACGTGCCACATATATATCGACCTGATCGAATGTGCATTGTTGCAGATCAATTGCTTGATAGCCGCTGCCGTCGCTTGTGTTGAGACCGGCAGCGGCTAAAGATGCAAACCTTGTTTTTCCGGGAGCAGCATCGATGCCGACACCCCAATCACACGTGCCGCTCTGGCTGCTTGTTGTTGTTCAAGCTGCAGTCTCGGGCGTCAGTCTGGTGGTTGAAATCGTTGCCGGGCGGATGCTGGCGCCGTATGTCGGCATGTCGCTTTACACCTGGACATCCATTATCGCGGTGGTGCTGGCAGGATTCTCTGTCGGGCACTGGTGGGGTGGCCACATCGCCGAACGCCCGGCCGGCAAGGCGCTCGTCACCACCGGCTGGGTCCTGATCGCCGCTGCGATCTCCACAGCCGGTGCTCTGTTGCTGCTGCGCCTGATCGGTGGGCCGATCCTGTCTGCAGTCGAGCACCCGGTCTGGAGCATCGTGCTTCTGACATCCGGCGTGTTTTTCCTGCCGTCGCTGTTTGCCGGGGTGCCGGCGCCGGTGCTGGCGCAAATTGCGGTGATGCAGGAAAATGTGCAAACCGGCCGCTCGCTTGGCGCCATGTTTGCCGCCGGGGCAGTCGGCGCGATTGCCGGCACGCTGCTTGCCGGATTTGTCTTCATCCCCTGGCTGGGCACAACACTGACGCTGGCCATCGTCACCGCGATTTACCTGGCCGCGGCGGCGCTGGTGTTGTGGCTTGCCCGGCCGGCGAGGCCTCCGGCAGGCGCCCTGGTTGCCTCGGCGCTTGCCCTTGCACTTGGCGCGCTTTCACTCACCCGTCCGCCGGCATGCACCACCGAAAGCCAGTATTTCTGTATTCGGGTTCTGGATGTATCAGGGGAGCCGGATTCCCAGGTCAATCGGCTGGTTCTCGATCACCTGTCGCACGGAACCAGTGCCAGGGATCTGCCCAGGACCATGTTTTCAGACTTCACCGCAATGTTCGACGCGATCGCAAGAGGCCGGCTGGAGCCGGGGCCTTTCAGCGCGTTTTTCATCGGCGGCGGCACCTATTCCGTGCCCCGCGCCTGGGCGGATCGCAACACCGGACCGATAACCGTGGCCGAGATCGATCCGCAGGTGACTGCCACCGCGGTGCGCGATTTCTGGCTTGAACCGGACCGCATGACAATCCTTGACGAGGATGCCCGCGTTGCGCTGCGCAAGAGACCTGGTGACCGCTATGACGTTATCGTCGGCGATGCGTTTGGCGACATTGCCGTTCCACCGCACCTGATCACACGGGAGTTTTTTCAGCTGGTCCGCTCGCGGCTGTCGCCAGACGGGATCTTCCTGATGAATGTGATCGATTTTCCCGGGCGCATGGCGGCCTTGAGCGCCATCGCCGCGACACTGCAGGCGGTCTTTGAGAGTGTCGAAATCTGGACAGAAGAGAGCCTTCCAGCTCCCGGCGAACAGCGGGTTTTTGTACTGGTCGCGGCGAACAAGCTGACACCGTTTTCCGTTGTCACTGCCGCAGCGCCCGATCCGACGCGCTTTGCGGCCATGGCTCAGAGCTTCACCGACCGGCTGATCGCAAGAAGTTCTCCCGCACTCCTGACCGACGATTATGCCCCCATAGACCGGCTTCTGGGCGGCCGCTTCTGACCGGCTTGTGATCTGATCTTGGCGGGCCAGTCCGCCGGTTCGGCTTTGTTTCTACGACGAGAAAGAGAACCGCCTCGAACCGGCAAATAACCCATTCACTCCGGAGAAAGTGTAAACTGTCTCTCCGGTATCAAATGCAAACCGTGTCTCAAGAATGGATCTGAAAAAAGTGGTGCCCCCGGCAGGATTCGAACCCGCGACCCCCTGATTACAAATCAGGTGCTCTACCAACTGAGCTACAAGGGCAGCGGGGATGCGGATAGCATATTGATCGCGCCTGTAAAGCGAAAATCGCG